>NZ_FOPS01000023.1 GCF_900113545.1 Neisseria elongata subsp. elongata
CTCCATTTCACTTTTTCCATCCCGCCCCATCCCCCATCATCCCACTTCTTCCCATTTATCTCATCATTCCTATATATTTATCTCATTGGGTTTCAAAAATCAGGCAAAATATATCTTGCGAAAATACAACGGAATCGACTGCAAATCTTTCCCACTATTCTTGAAAGAATGCGAATTTCAGTTTAACTTCGGCGCACCGTCTCAGCAGCTTCAAACCCTGCGGGATTAGTGTGAAATTTAAAGCTGATCTACGTCAGCCCCAAAAATAATATTTTTTTGTAGCACAGCATCTTGTAAGAAGGAACGAATTAAACTTTTTAAAAATTAACTTTTCTAATCCTGATAATAATTTTCAATATTTAGTAAACTTTTGGAAGAAACAAAACTACCAAAAGACCTGGCTAACAGAGTAAATAAAAATGGCAATTTGGAATTTTAGATACTACCTAATACCATCAACTGCTATCAAAGATACATTTGCTACAGATAAAGATATTTTATTTAATGAATATCGATCTAATAATTTTCCAAATTATAATGCATATCGAGAGTTTAAAAATTACTTCATTAATAATGAAGTATTATCATCTATTACAAATGAAGCAAAAAAAACCTTATGCCAAAAGAGTTTTGGGATAAAAATACGACTATGTTCAGTGATAACAATAGAAATAGTATCACCATTTGGACAGATGATATAGAATGTGAACTGGATTTAAGGTTTAATTATGCTGGATTTGTTCAACAAACCATTGATTGGGCAATAAAATATAATTGTCTACTTGTAATTGAAAAAACAGGAAATGTAATCTTCCCCGATATAAATAATTTAGCATTTGAAATCAATAACCTAATACAAAGAATAAATAATCTAGGGGCTTCCCTAGATAATCGGTGAATTTCAATTCAAGTTAGAACCATCTCTATGAAAAGAAGCCGCCTAAGTTAGCACAAGGAAAATAAGCTCATCAAACTATTCGTTTCAGGCATTACCGCCAGAACGACAGTCAATTAGTCAGTGTTAACAAAATACCGCAGACGATTGCTTACACCAACTACGTCTGCTTATATTTTCACAACAGCTCACATTTGGAAATATTTAACGGCAAAGTAGAAGCAGATAAAAGCTGCTTTGGCAGACATCGTAAAGTTAAACAGGGTCACGTTGCGTCAAGAAAAATCTCTGCATTATGTTTATGAAAGCGAAACGGTAAGATTTACGCCGTTGCCGTCCCCAATACGCAAACAGCCACCTTGCTATCTATTATCCGTGAGCAGGTAAACCTTACAGATAAACCACATAGCACACTGTGTTAAGAAGCAAGACTTCAGGCATCGGCCGCGAAACCCACAAAATGATGCTCGCCGCGTACACGCAGGTGAAAAACATCTACATTTCCACCCGCGAGGAACGCG
>NZ_FOPS01000010.1 GCF_900113545.1 Neisseria elongata subsp. elongata
AAAACCATGATGGCTAACCAGAAATTCAAAAACGCCCTAACCCCCGAATCGTTGGCATGGGTGCGCGAATTATTGAGGGGCTGACCATGCTTGAGATTAAATTAGACGCGGAGAGGTTCGACCACGGCTTGAGTACGCTGCTCAAAAACGCCACCGACACCCGCGCCATGATGCGGGGCATCGCCACCGAGTTGCTGTCTATGACCGAAGAAAACTTCGAATCCGAAGGTTGGGGCGGACAGCGATGGAAACAAAGCCGGCGCGCCGTAGATGAGGGAGGCAAGACCCTGCAAAAAAGCGGGCAACTTGCCGCCAGCCTGACCACACAGGTCGGCAGCAACTATGCCCTCATCGGCAGCAACAAAAAATACGCCGCTATCCACCACCTCGGCGGTCAAGCAGGCCGCGGCCACAAAACCAACCTCCCAGCACGCCCCTATCTCCCCATCAACGGCAATAACCAACTCCAACCCGATGCCGAACGCAGAATCCTAGACATCGCCATCACCGCCCTCAAAAAAGGACTCTGACAATAAAGAAACGGACGATAAAATGTCGTCCGTTTCTTGTTGCACTATTTGCAACTCCATTTCACTTTTTCCATCCCGCCCCATCCCCCATCATCCCACTTCTTCCCATTTATCTCATCATTCCTATATATTTATCTCATTGGGTTTCACAATGCCCGCCCATCGAATTCGGCAAACCGTCGGACGGTTTGCGCTTCAACCGCTGAACCGCCCGCACCGCAGGCCGTCTGAACATATTTTTCAGACGGCCTGCGGTATAATCGCGCCTGAATAAAACCAAGGAACACACAAACATGGAACAAACCATCGAACGCGAAAGTATGCAGTACGATGCCGTGATTGTCGGCGCGGGTCCTGCCGGGCTGAGCGCCGCCATCCGCCTGAAACAGCTGGCCGAAAAAGACGGGCGCGAAATCAGTGTCTGCGTCGTGGAAAAAGGCTCGGAAGTCGGCGCGCACATTCTGGCCGGCGCGGTCATCGACCCGAAAGCCTTAAACGAACTGCTGCCCGGCTGGCGCGAAAATGGCGCACCGCTCAACTGCCCCGTCAGCGAAGACCGCGTACTCTTCCTCACCAAACAGCGGGCGTTCAAACTGCCCGTTACCCCCTGCTTCCAAAACCACGGCAACTATGTCATCAGCCTCGGGTTGCTGACCCGCTGGCTGGCCGAACAGGCGGAAAACCTCGGCGTGGAAATCTATCCCGGCTTTGCCGCCGCCGAAATCCTGTATCACGCCGACGGCTCGGTCAAAGGCATCTCCACCGGCAACATGGGCGTGGGCAAGGACGGCGAAGCGACCGAAATGTTTCAGGCAGGCATGGAACTGCACGCCAGACAAACCCTGTTTGCCGAAGGCTGCCGCGGTTCGTTGAGCAAACAGCTTATCCGCCGTTTCGAATTGGATAAGCACAGCCAGCCGCAAACCTACGGTATCGGCATCAAGGAAATTTGGGAAATCCCCGCCGAAAAATCACGGCCGGGACTGGTAATGCACAGCACGGGCTGGCCGCTCGACAGCAAAACCTACGGCGGCGCGTTCCTATACCATCTGAACGACAATCAGGTCGCCGTCGGCTTCGTCGTCGGACTCGACTATCAAAACCCCTATCTGTCGCCGTTTGAAGAATTCCAACGTTTCAAAACCCACCCTGAAATCCGCAAAACCTTCGAAGGCGGGCGGCGTATCGCTTACGGTGCGCGCAGCCTGAGCGAAGGCGGCCTCCAAAGCCTGCCGAAACTCACCGCCCCGGGCGCGTTGTTAATCGGCGATGCGGCGGGCTTTTTAAACGTGCCGCGCATCAAAGGCATACACACCGCCATGAAATCGGGCATGTTGGCCGCCGAAGCCGTGCTGGCCGTGTTGGACGGAAACGACCATGCCGAAAGCGGCCGTGAAGCCGCAAGCTACCAAACCCTGTTTGAACAAAGCTGGCTCTACCGCGAGCTGCACGAAGTCCGCAACGTCCGCCCGTCCTTCAAATGGGGCATGTGGCCGGCCTTCGCCTACACCGGTTTGGAACAATACCTGTTCAAAGGCCGCACGCCGTGGACCATCAGCCACCACGGCACCGACCACGGCAGCCTGAAAAAAGCCGCCGACTGCACACCGATAGACTATCCCAAACCTGACGGCGTGCTGACTTTCGACCGTTTGAGCAGCGTCTTCCTCGCCAACGTCAGCTATGAGGAAAACCAACCCGTCCACCTGCTACTCGCCGACCCGCAGGCCGCGATAGGCATCAACCTCCGCGAATACGCCTCTCCCGAAACGCGGTACTGCCCGGCCGGCGTGTACGAAATCGTGCAGGAAAACGGCAGCCCGAAACTGCAGATTAACGCCGCCAACTGCGTACATTGCAAAACCTGCGACATCAAAGACCCGACGCAGAACATCACTTGGGTTTGCCCCGAAGGCGGCAGCGGGCCCAATTACGGCGCAATGTAAAAAAGAGGCCGTCTGAAAACCGTTTTCCGGCGTTTCAGACGGCCTCTTCCTTTTCAAACCGCTATTTAATCAATGTGAAATACGCAATCACCAGCAAACCCAGCACAATCCGATACCAGCCGAACACCTTGAAGTCATGGCGTTTGATATACGACATCAAAAATTTGATGGCCAGAATACTGACGGTAAAACTCACCAGCATCCCGCCTGCCATTACCGCCAACTCATGACCACTGAACGACAAACCGTGTTTCGCGATTTTCAGCAGGCTGGCACCGAACATCACCGGCACGGCCAGGAAAAACGTGAATTCCGCCGCCACCGCGCGGCTCAGGCCGACGGCGATGCCGCCCAAAATCGTCGCCCCCGAACGGCTGGTTCCGGGAAACACGGCGGCAATCACCTGAAACATCCCCACCCAAAAAGCCTGCTTATAGGAAATCGCCGCCAGCTCGACCGTATGCGGACGATGGCTTTGATTGCGGTTTTCCACCGCGATAAAGGCAACGCCGAACGTAATCAAAGCCAGCGCAACCGTCCACGGATTGTAGAAATGCTCGTCTATCCAATCGTTCAAAGCCAAACCGATGACCGCCGCCGGCACGCAGGCCAGCATGATTTTGCTCCACAGCGGCACGGCATGGGGCTTCAGGCGCAGACCGCCGGCAAACGGCCAAAGCTTGTCGAAATACAGCACCACCACCGCCATAATCGACCCCAGCTGGATCACGACCAAAAACATCTTCCAAAACTCGGGCGTCATGTCCAACGACACAAACTCGTTCAACAAAATCATATGCCCTGTCGAACTGACGGGCAGCCACTCGGTGATGCCCTCCACAATGCCGAACAACGCGGCCTTCAATATTTCCAACATAACTTAATTCTGCAACTTCAAAACAAAAGCGCGGATTCTACCCGATTTCGCCGCCGAATGTTTTCAGACGGCCTTTGACGCGGCGCAAAAGCGTCTGAAACAGCACTGTTAAAAAAGATTAAATCCGTTTAAGATAGCCTTTTAAAACGGCTTTGCGAAAGGCCGTCTGAAAACAAGGAGACGACAATGACCGTGCGGCAGCAACATTTCCTCAAACTCACCGACTACACTCCCGAAGAAATCGGTGCCCTGCTCGACTTGGCCGCCGAACTGAAGGCCGACAAAAAAGCCGGACGCGAAAAACCGCGCCTGTGCGGCAAAAACATCGCCCTGATTTTCGAAAAAGCCTCCACCCGCACCCGCTGCGCCTTCGAAGTAGCCGCGCGCGACCAAGGCGCGGGCGTAACCTACCTCGAACCGAGCGGCAGCCAAATCGGCCACAAAGAAAGCATCAAAGACACCGCCCGCGTGTTGGGCAGAATGTTCGACGGTATCGAATACAGGGGCTACGGACAAGAAGTCGTGGAAGAACTGGCGCGTTACGCCGGCGTGCCGGTATTCAACGGCCTGACCGACGAATTCCACCCCACCCAAATCCTGGCCGACCTCCTTACCATGCGCGAACACAGCGGCAAACCCCTGCAACAGACCGCCTACACCTACGTCGGCGACGCGCGCTACAACATGGGCAATTCCCTGCTGCTGATCGGCGCGCTGCTGGGTATGGATACACGCATCGGCGCACCCAAAGCCCTGTGGCCGTCTGAAAACATCATCGCGCAGGCACACAGCCTGGCCGAAAAAAGCGGCGCACGCCTGCTGCTGACGGAAGACCCGCAAGAAGCCGTACGCGGCACAGACTTCATCCACACCGACGTATGGGTCAGCATGGGCGAACCGAAAGAAGTCTGGCATGAACGCATCGACCTGCTGCGCGGCTACCGCGTTACCGCCGACCTGATGGCCGCCGCCGGCAACCCACAAGTCAAATTCATGCACTGCCTGCCCGCCTTCCACAACCGCGAAACCAAAGTCGGCGAATGGATATACAAAACCTTCGGCCTCGACGGCGTGGAAGTGACGGAAGAGGTATTTGAAAGCCCGGCCAGCATCGTTTTCGACCAAGCCGAAAACCGGATGCACACCATCAAAGCCGTACTCGTCGCCCTGTTGGACAAATAAACCGCAACACAAACACAAACACAAAAAGGCCGTCTGAAACAGATTGTTCAGACGGCCTCTCCAACGGCAACTCAAACAAAAAACACACGACTGCGGTCATTCCCTACCGTCGAAAAACTCAACCGCCCCGCCGGCAAAAAAGCCCTGCAAAATGGCCTGTGCCGCCACACTGTCCGACACCGCCTTCTGTTTGCGGCCGAACACCTGCGCCTCACCCAACAGACTTTCGGCGTACAGCGAAGTCAGCCGTTCGTCCGCCCAATACACCGGCAGGCCGAAGCGGCCGTGAAGGCGGCGGCCGAATTTCCTTGCCAACCGCGTCAGCTCGTGTTCCGTGCCGTCGCTGTGGACGGGCAGGCCGACCACCAGATAATCGGGCCGCCATTCTTCAATCAGACGGGCAATCGCGGCAAATTTGCGTTCGTTGCCCTCGCCGGAAACGGTTTGCAGCGGATGGGCGATGCCGACTTCCGCGCCGCCCTGCGCCACGCCGATGCGCGCCTCGCCGAAATCGAAGGCCAGGCACGTCCCGGCCGGTGTGGAATACAGGGCCTCAGGCATGTCCCGCCTCCCTCATCAGCATCACCGGCTCGATGCCGAGCTTGGCCAGTGCCGCGCGGTAGCGTTCGTGAAACGGCAAATCAAACAGGATATTGCCGTCGGCAGGCACGGCCAGCCACGAATTTTCTTCCAATTCGCGTTCCAGCTGCCCCGCATCCCAACTGGCGCAGCCTATGGTCAAAATCGCCTTGCCGACGACATCGTTTTCCGCCAGCCGTTCGATGATGTCGCGCGACGTGGTCAGCGCGGTATCGGCATTGACGGCGATGCTGCTCTGCCATTCCCCGCAGGGCGAATGGACGACGAAGCCGCGGTCTATCTGCACCGGCCCGCCCATCATCACGAGGCTGCTGCGGAATTGTTCGGGCACGGGCTTGTCGATGGCGTAAAATACCGCATCCATCGGTATCGGCGAAGGTTTGTTGATGACCAGCCCCAAAGCGCCGTCCCCGTCGTGGCGGCACATATAGACCACGCTGCCGCCGAAAAACGGGTCTTCCAGCGAGGGCGTGGCAATCAGGAAATGGTCGGTCAGATTATCCATGGTTTGATTGTTCCTTTTCGATGGGCGGCAATATTTAGGCCGCAGGGCGAAATTGCAAGCCCGGCGGGCAAGTGTTTTCAGACGGCGCGGTATGATAAAATCGCGCCTTTCTTTTTCAATGCGGCAGGCGGTGCCGTTTGGCAGGCCGTCTGAAACCGCCCTCCGAAACAGCAATAAAAAGGACAAAATATATGGCAGGCCACAGCAAGTGGGCAAACATCCAGCACAAAAAAGCCCGAGCCGACGCACAGCGCGGCAAAATCTTCACCCGTCTGATTAAAGAAATCACCGTAGCCGCGCGCCTGGGCGGCGGCGATCCCGGCGCAAACCCGCGCCTGCGCCTGGCCATGGACAAGGCCGCGGCCAGCAACATGCCAAAAGACAACGTCCAGCGCGCTATCGACAAAGGCACGGGCAATCTGGAAGGCGTGGAATACATCGAACTGCGCTACGAAGGCTACGGCATCGGCGGCGCGGCCCTGATGGTAGACTGCATGACCGACAACAAAACCCGTACCGTCGCCGACGTGCGCCACGCCTTCAATAAAAACGGCGGCAATCTGGGCACCGACGGCTGCGTGGCCTTCAACTTCGTCCATCAGGGCTACCTGGTCTTCACCGGCGTCGATGAAGACGCACTGATGGAAGCCGCGCTGGAAGCCGGTGCGGAAGACGTGATTACCGACGACGAAGGCATCATCGAAGTCATCACCGCCCCCGCCGATTGGGCGGAAGTCAAAGCCAAGCTCGAAGCGGCAGGCTTCAAATCGGAAGACGGGGACGTTACCATGCGCGCCCAGAACGAAACCGTCTTGAGCGGCGACGATGCCGTCAAAATGCAGAAACTCATCGACGCGCTCGAAGCCTTGGACGACGTGCAAAACGTTTACACCTCCGCCGTCCTGGAGCTTGAATAAACCCGGCGGCAACACTTTTCAGACGGCCTCTACCGCAGTGTAAGGCCGTCTGAAAAATATCCGCCCGCAGGAAAGGACTTCCAAAATGCAAAACAAGCCCGCCCTACTCCTGAGCCTGATACTGGCCTGCACCGCCGCCGGTGCCGAACCGCTGAACTACAACATCGTCGAATTTGACGAAAGCGTTTCCGCCACCGTGCCGCGCGACACCATGACCGCCTCCTTCGTCATCCGTGCCGAAGGCCGCGACCGTTCGGCGGTAAACCGCGCCTTTACTGCCAAACTCCAGTCTTTTTCCCGCCGTGCCGAAGGCAAAACCTTCGAAACCGCGCAGTTCGGCCGCACCGCCGTCCCGACCTACGAATACCGCAACAACAAGCGCATCCTGACCGGCTGGCAGGAATCGGTGGAATTTTCGGTGGAAAGCAAGGATTTCGCCGCACTCAACCGCCTGATTGCCGACTCGCAGGCCGAAGCCGAAGTGCAAAACACCTCTTTCTCCCTATCCAAACAAAAACAAAAAGAAACCGTGGACGAACTGAGCCGCACCGCCCTGCACCGTTTCCAAGAACGCGCCGCCGATTTGGGCAAAGCACTGGGCTTCTCCGGCTATAAAATCGTCAAACTCCGCATCAACGAATCCGGCAGCCCGTCCGCCGTACTGGAAAAATCCCTGGCCGAAGGACGATACGCCGCCATGCCGGAAGCACTGTCCGCGCCCGCCGCACCCGACCTGCCCGTTTCGCCCGGCAGCGAAGAAATCCGCGTAACCGTGAGCGGTTCGATACAAATGTAACCGAACCGCACAGGCCGTCTGAAAAGCCGCCCTGCACTTTTTCAGACGGCCTCAGACATATGCGACAGCACAAAGGAACAGCATGAGCCGCGAATCCGCCGTTACCACCAACAGCCTGATCGAACAACTGGTCTCCCGCGCCTCCGGTGCGGAGGCCGGTTCGGGCAACCGCATCGAAATCCTGCTCGACAGTACGGAAAACTTCCCCGCCTGGGAAGCGGCCATGCTGGCGGCCGAAGAGAGCATCTGCATCGAAATGTACATCTTCGCCGACAACGCCTTCGGCCGCCGCGTCCGCGACATCCTGTTGGAAAAACTGTCGCAGGGCGTAACCGTCGTCTTGGCTTACGACTGGCTGGGCTGCCTGCCCGCACACCTTACCGGCTTTTTCCGCCCCCTGCGCGAAGCAGGCGCGCACATCACGGCCTACAACCCGCCCGGCCTCTCGCTCGGACTCGGCATGGTCTCACGCAACCACCGCAAATCCATCATCATCGACGAGCGGACCGCCTTCGTCGGCGGCTTATGCATCTCTTCGGCCTGGGAAGGCGACCCGAACCGCGGCATCGCCCCGTGGCGCGACACCGGCCTGCGCATCGACGGCCCGGCGGTGCACGACATCATGGCCGCCTTTGCCGACACCTTGGCCTCTCAGGGAAAATCCCTGCCCGCCACGCTGAAAAACTACGAACGCGGCACACTTGACCCCTGCGGCGACATTCAGGCCCGCGTGCTGGCCACCACGCCCGACAACACCAACACCGTACGGCTGGATTTGAACCTTATCGGCCTGGCGCGGGACAACCTGTGGATTACCGATGCCTACTTCATGCCTACCCGCATGTACACGCAGGCACTGATAAACGCCGCAGCCGCCGGCGTAGACGTGCGGATACTCGTCCCGCGCACCTCCGACATCAAATGGATAGGCACCGTGTCGCGCACGCAATACCGCCAGCTGCTGGACGCGGGCGTGCGCGTGTTCGAGTGGGACGGCACCATGCTGCACGCCAAATCCGCCCTCATCGACGGCACATGGGCACGGGTCGGCAGCACCAACCTGAACCTGTCGAGCTGGTATGCCAACCGCGAGCTGGACATCTCCATCGAAGATTCCGACACCGTGGCCGAACTGGAAAAAATCTTTTTGGACGATTTGCAACACGCCACCGAAGTCGTACTCGACGAACAATCCCACACGCAACTGCTGCGGCGGCGCGCCCGCGCATGGAAGCGGCCGTACAGGGGCCGCGTAAACGGCATGGTGCGGCAGGCACTGCAACTGGCGGCCATGCTGGACGGCCATATCGGCAAAATCCGTCCCGTCGCGCCCTCCGAAGCATGGGCGCAACTGAGTATCGGCGCAACATTCCTGCTCGCCGCCCTAATGCTGTGGTTTCTGCCGCAATTGGTCGTATGGCCGCTGCTGTTCCTGCTGGCCGCCGCAGGCATCGGCACCGTGGTTCAGGCCGCCCGCCGCCTATACCGCCTGCCTAAAAAATAAACCGATTATCCGTAAGCTTGTGTAAAAAAATCCTGTTCGATTACCATGCCGCACATTCCTTCCCACGATTCAAATCAAAATAACAGCCGTCAGGCAACCACAGGAGAGTGCAAATGAAAGTTAGCGTTTTCGTTATCGCCGCAGCCGTTTTCGGCGGCATGTATTTTGTCAAAAACCATGTCGATACTTCGGCCTTCAACAAAGACCATTTGTTGAAACCCACCGTGCAGTCTGCACAACGCTAATTCGGCAAGATATGAAAAACCGCCCTTTCGGGCGGTTTTCTTTTTTTCAGACTGCCTCCATTCTTATCCTCATCCTCGGTATTCCAATACGAAACGCGCACCCGCATCCTGTGCCAGCAGCTCGGTCAGAACCGGCAGGCTGTCGCGCAACTGTTCCGCCAGCAGGTAAGGCGGGTTGATGACGAACATCCCGCTGCCGTGCATACCGAAGCCGTCTCGGGTGGGCTGTTTGACGTACAACTCGGCCTGCAAGAAATTGTCGGGCGAAAGCTTTTGCAGTTGTTCGGGCAGTTTGCGGCTCTCCTCGCGGCTCAGGCAGGGATACCAAACAAGATAGCAGCCCTGTTCGAAACGTTTGCGCGCTTCTTTCAATGTGTGGGCGACGCGGGCGTAATCTTGTTTTTGTTCGTACGGCGGGTCGATTAAAACCACGGCGCGGCGGGTCGGCGGCGGCAGCAGGGCAATCAGGCCTTGGAAGCCGTCTTCCTGCCTGATGATGCCGCGCCGTTTCAAGCCCGCCGTTTCCATATTGTTCTGCAGATGCCGGTAATCCGCCGGATGCAGTTCGAACAGGCGCAGTTTGTCGGTTTCCCGCGTTTCCGCCTGCGCCAGCCACGGCGAACCGCAATACAGGCCGGCCTGCGGCAGCATGGCTTGCAGGCGTGCGCGGAAGGCCGAAAGCGTGTCAGGCAGTTTTTCCGCCGCTGTCAGGCGGGCGATGCCGTCGCGGTATTCGCCCACTTTTTGCGCTTCGCCGCCCGACAGGTCGTACAAACCCGCACCGGCGTGGGTGTCGATGTACCAATAAGGTTTGTCTTTGCGGTTGAAGTAATCCAACACCAGCCAAAGGATGAAATGTTTGAGTATGTCGGCATGGTTGCCGGCGTGAAAGGCGTGTCGGTAGCTGAGCATGGCGAAAAGGCCGTCTGAAAAAAGAAACGCGCATTTTACGGGATTGCGCTGCAAAAGATAAGGCGGGATAGGCTTTTAGGGGGAAGTGCTATAAAATGTGCGGCTTTGATTTATTCTGTTTAGTACCCTTTTCAGACGGCCTCTCCTGTCCGAATCAGGCCGTCTGAAAACCGTTTTGAAAGACCACAATGAAAACCTCCGAACTACGCCAAAAATTCCTAAAATTCTTCGAATCCAAAGGCCACACCATCGTCCGCTCTTCCTCGCTCGTGCCACACGACGACCCGACCCTGCTGTTTACCAACGCAGGTATGAACCAATTTAAAGACGTGTTCCTCGGCTTTGACAAACGCCCCTACAACCGAGCCACTACCGCGCAAAAATGCGTACGCGCAGGCGGCAAACACAACGACTTGGAAAACGTCGGCTACACCGCCCGCCACCACACCTTCTTCGAAATGATGGGCAACTTCTCCTTCGGCGACTACTTCAAGCGCGACGCGATCCACTTTGCTTGGGAATTTCTGACTTCCCCTGAATGGTTGAACATCCCTAAAGACAAACTGTTGGCGACCGTTTACGCAGAAGACGACGAAGCCTACAACATTTGGCTGAACGAAATCGGTATGCCTGCCGAGCGTATCGTCCGCATCGGCGACAACAAAGGCGCGAAATATGCGTCCGACAACTTCTGGCAAATGGGCGATACCGGCCCTTGCGGCCCTTGCTCCGAAATTTTCTACGACCACGGCGAAGAAATCTGGGGCGGCATTCCAGGCAGCCCTGAAGAAGACGGCGACCGCTGGATTGAGATTTGGAACTGCGTATTCATGCAGTTCAACCGCGACGAACAAGGCAATATGAATCCGCTGCCTAAGCCTTCCGTCGATACCGGCATGGGCTTGGAGCGCATGGCCGCCGTCATGCAGCATGTTCACAGCAACTACGAAATCGACTTGTTCCAAGATCTGCTCAAAGCCGTTGCCCGCGAAACCGGCGCACCGTTCAGCATGGAAGAACCAAGCCTGAAAGTCATCGCCGACCACATCCGCTCCTGCTCCTTCCTGATTGCAGACGGCGTGATGCCGTCCAACGAAGGTCGCGGCTATGTACTGCGCCGCATCATCCGCCGCGCCGTACGCCACGGTTACAAACTCGGTCAGAAACAAGCGTTTTTCTACAAGCTCGTGCCTGATTTGGTCAAAGCGATGGGCGACGCGTATCCCGAGTTGAAAGAGAAACAAGCGCAAATCGAAGAAGCCCTGAAAAACGAAGAAAGCCGCTTCGGCGAAACGCTGGAAAAAGGCATAGGCTTGTTCCGCAACGCATTGAACGAAATGAAGTTTGCCAAATTGAAAACATGGCTTCCGGATGTCGGTTCAGGTAGCCTGCACACATTGTCCACCGCGGGCGGCACCGGTTTTCAGACGGCATACAGTGAAGAAAACGGCGCGAAAAGCGTTGCGGTGTACAGCAAAATGGCCGATACCGTCAAACAGCTGGCGGGCACGGCAAAAGGCGCGGAAACACTGCGCTGGGACTGCTACGATTTATCGGGCTTGGATGCGGACGGCGGCAAGGAACATTATCGCGAAACCGTCGATGCGATTAACGCATTTTGCAACGAAAAATTAGCAGGAAAATCATGGGTTTTGTCGGGCGAGACTGTGTTCAAACTCTACGACACCTACGGCTTCCCATACGATTTGACCGCCGACATGGCGCGCGAATTGGGTATCGATTTGGACGAAGAGGGCTTCAACCGCGAAATGGAAGCCCAACGCGCCCGCGCCCGCGCCGCGCAAAACTTCAAAGCCAACGCGCAACTGGACTACACAGGCGCGGACACCGAGTTCACCGGCTATGAAAAACGCAGTCAGGAAACCAAAATCATCGCCTTATACAAAGGCAGCGAAGCCGTGGACGAACTGCAAGCAGGCGAAGCAGGCGTAGTCGTTTTGGAACAAACCCCGTTCTACGCCGAAAGCGGCGGCCAAGTCGGCGACGTAGGCTTTATCGTATCGGGCGAAAACCGTTTCCGCGTCGAAGACACGCAGAAAATCAAAGCCGCCGTACACGGACAATTCGGCGCAGTCGTATCAGGTCGTCTGAAAGTCGGCGATACCGTATCCGCCGAAATCGACAACGACATCCGCGACAGCATCATGCGCAACCACAGCGTTACCCACCTGATGCACAAAGCCCTGCGCGACGTTTTGGGCACGCACGTCGAACAAAAAGGCAGCCTGCAAAACGCCGAGCTGACCCGCTTCGACATCTCCCATCCGCAAGGCATCAGCGCGGAAGAAATTGCCGAAGTCGAACGCCGCGTCAACGCCGCGATTATCGCCAACGTGCCCGTCAAAGTGGAAACCATGTCTATTGAAGACGCGCAAAAATCCGGTGCCATGATGCTCTTCGGCGAAAAATACGGCGACTTCGTCCGCGTCATCACCATGGGCGACTACTCCACCGAACTGTGCGGCGGCACCCACGTCGCCCGCACCGGCGACATCGGCTTCTTCAAAATCATCAGCGAAGGCGGCATCGCCGCAGGCATCCGCCGCGTAGAAGCCATCACCGGCCTTGCCGCACTGGCATGGGCACAAAACCAAGAAAGTCTGATGAAAAACATCATCGCCGAAGTCAAAGCCCAAACCGAAAAAGACGTACTTGCCAAAATCCAAGCCAACGCCGCGAACGCCAAAGCCTTGGAAAAAGAGTTGGCAAAAGCCAAAGCCGAACTCGCCGTCCACGCAGGCTCCAAACTCTTGGACAACGCCAAAGACTTGGGCGCAGCCAAACTCGTCGCCGCCCAAATCGAAGCCGACGCAGCCGCCCTGCGCGAAATCGTTACCGACTTAACCGGCAAATCCGACAACGCCGTAATTCTTTTGGCGGCAGTGAACGACGGCAAAGTCTCTCTGTGCGCCGGCGTATCCAAAGCCCTGACCGGAAAAGTGAAAGCCGGTGATTTGGTCAAATTTGCAGCCGAACAAGTCGGCGGCAAAGGCGGCGGAAGACCGGATTTGGCACAGGCTGGTGGTACGGATGTTGCGAAACTGCCTGAAATGCTAGGAAGCGTGGAAGGCTGGCTTAGTCAGAAATTAAGTTAAATTTAAATCTTAATAAGCCATTTGAGTCTTGTTCAAATGGCTTATATTTTGGATTGTTAGAATGTACACTAAAACAGAGTTACAAAAACTTTTAGAAGATATATAGATTTAAAGAGAAAATTAAAACGAACAAATTTTTGCTCATAGTGAAAAGCACAGTATGTGAAAGATAACAAATGAAAGAAATAATCTTAATTTCGATGGTATGCCTATTATCTGCTGTTACAATACACGCAAAAAATACAGAAACGGTTACACAACCTACTGAAGATTCTGTCATTCTCCCTCAGTCAAGCCAAAAAATAACACGCGGACAGGCTGAAGAGATAGCGGAATATTTTCCAGCTGAGGAACAAGCAATAATTTTGCTGGAAAAGTTTGCACAATGGGATTTATCCAAAAATCATCCAAGTTTTCAGTTAAATAATAAAAACTTAGCTATTATTCATAGCGAAGTAGAAGAGTATATCCATTCTCTTCGTCACCTTCCTAATTCCACAAAAAAAGCCTATGCCGACGTTTTTGAAGAAATCATTTTTCAACAAGATGCACAGAGTTTTCTACAGGCGGATAATAAAAACGATCATCCTCTCATGAAAAATCTACTTAACGGCGAACTCAGTGTAGTTGTCATATATAAGATTTATATGGATTGGCTTATTGAGACTTATCATGTCGATATGATGAGAAAAATTTTAGAAAGGCGTTTCAATTTGTCTGTTCATTAGTAAGCTGTAACCCGCACCTCCGCCAATTACGTGCCACACCCACCTAGCAAGATGCAGGGTGTGTGTGGTACGTACGCACTCGGTTTTGTCGTTACCGAATTATTCCAAACCATGCCGTAATACAGCCGGCAACAAGGGGGTATTGGGTCATGACCCAACAAAACTTAATATCAAAGGCCGTCTGAAAAATAATTTTCAGGCAGCCTCTCTCTATCGAAAGCAGCCTGCACTTTCAAAAATCGAAGTGCAGGCTGCTTTTTGTGATGATTGGAAAAAACGCACACTATTTTTATACTGTATATTGTGCAGGCACACGGTGAAACAACATCACCCGAAGGAATCCCCATGTTTAAGACGTTCAAAAGCATTTGGCAGGGACTCACGCAAAAAGGCAAAATCTTCCCGTATCAACTTGCATTCACGCTGCTGATTCCTTTGCGCAACTGGGCGCTTTCGCCGCAACAAATCGTACAACGGCTGCACCTTGCACCGCACCACCGCATTTTGGAAGTAGGCTGCGGAGCGGGTTATTTCAGCCCGACACTGGCGCAATCGGTGCCGCAAGGACGACTGGTAGCGGCGGATATACAGCCGGAAATGTTGGCTTATACCGAAAAACGTTTGCGTCGTCGGCATATCGACAATGTAGATTATTATCTGTGCGACGGCACGCATTTTGATTTTCCCAATCAATCGTTTGACCGCATTGTGCTGATTACCGTGTTGGGCGAAGTCTCCAACCAAACCGAATATTTGACAGAGTTCCGCAGGCTGCTTCGTGCTGACGGGCTGCTGTCGGTTTCCGAAACGGCAGGCGACCCCGATAAACCGAGCCGCGCCGAATTGCGCGAGTTGATGCGGCAAAACGGGTTTGAGACGGCTGATGAATATGGCAGCGAACGCAATTTCACGTTGAATTTCAAAGTGTCCTGCACTGAGAGGTAGTGCAGCAAACCACAACCTGCATACCCATAAACCATGAGCATGGTTTTTGCCACACATTCTATTTTTGGTGATTTCCTAAATAAACAGGTCAATATAGGCTGGAATGATGAACCGACCAAGACTTCATATCACCTGTAATATCAAAGGCCGTCTGAAAGATGATTTTCAGACGGCTTTTCACTATCGAAAACAGCCTGCACTCGTTAAACCGGAATGCAGGCTGTTTGCAGATATTTGAACTCTATGCGTCCAATCAGGCATATCGGGAAGTATGCCGGCTTAGCGGACAGGCAAGGCAGACAATTAAAAGGCTGGTTGCTGCTTTGCTTCCAAACACCCTATTTCCGCGCCTTCAACCGTGCATGCAACTCCTGCACACTGTACACATTAGTTGAATTCAGGTTCTTCACACCTTCACTCATGGCTTCGCCGCCGGCCACGGTGGTGTATTGCGGCACGCGCTGGTTAAGGGCGCTGCGGCGGATGCTGTGGCTATCGGCCACGGACTGCGGGCTGCTGGCGACAGTGTTCACCACCAGCGCGATTTCGCCGTTTTTAATCGCGTCCACAATGTGCGGGCGGCCTTCGGGCACTTTGTTGACCGCCTGCACCACCACGCCGTGCTCTTTCAGGTAGCCTGCCGTGCCGCGTGTGGCGCAAACGCCGTAACCGAGGGCTTGGAAGTTTTGTGCGGTTTTCACGATAAGCGGCTTGTCTTCTTCGCGCACGGAAAGGAAGATTTTGCCGGTGGCGGGCATGCGTTCGCCTGCGCCGAGTTGGGCTTTGAGGTAGGCTTCGCCGAAGGTTTCGCCCACGCCCATCACTTCGCCGGTGGAGCGCATTTCGGGGCCGAGGATGGTGTCCACGCCGGGGAATTTGATGAAGGGGAACACGGCTTCTTTAACGGCATAGAAATCGGGGACGACTTCTTTTTCCACGCCTTGCTCTTGCAGGGAAATGCCTGCCATGCAGCGCGCGCCGACTTTGGCGAGCGGCACGCCGGTGGCTTTGGAGACGAAGGGCACGGTACGGCTGGCGCGCGGGTTCACTTCCAACACGAACACCACGCCGTCCTGCACGGCAAACTGTACGTTCATCAGGCCGACCACGCCCAGCGCGTAGGCCATGGCTTTAGTTTGGCGGCGGATTTCGTCTTGGATTTCTTCGCTGAGCGAGTAGGGCGGCAGCGAGCAGCCGGAGTCGCCGGAGTGGATACCTGCCTGTTCGACGTGCTGCATGATGCCGCCGATAACGACGTCTTTGCCGTCTGAAACGCAGTCCACATCGACTTCAATCGCGTTGTTCAGGAAGAAGTCGAGCAACACGGGGCTGTCTTCGGATACCTGCACGGCTTCGCGCATGTATTTTTGCAGCTCTTCGGCGGAGTGGACGACCTGCATGGCGCGGCCGCCGAGGACGTAAGACGGGCGCACGACCAGCGGATAGCCGATTTCTTCGGCTTTGACGAGCGCTTCTTCTTCGTTGTGGGCGATGCGGTTGGGCGGTTGGCGCAAGCCTAAGTCGTTCAACACTTTTTGGAAGCGTTCGCGGTCTTCGGCGGCGTCGATGCTGTCGGCGGACGTGCCGATGATGTTCACGCCGTTTTCAACCAGCGCGTTGGCAAGTTTCAGCGGGGTTTGACCGCCGTAATGCACAATCACGCCCCACGGGTTTTCGGTGCGGACGATTTCCAACACGTCTTCCAGCGTCAGCGGCTCGAAATACAGGCGGTCGCTGGTGTCGAAGTCGGTGGATACGGTTTCGGGGTTGCAGTTCACCATGATGGTTTCAAAGCCCGATTCGCGCAGGGCGAGCGCGGCATGAACGCAGCAATAGTCAAACTCGATGCCCTGACCGATACGGTTCGGGCCGCCGCCGAGAATCATCACTTTCTTACGGTCGGAAGGACGCGCTTCGCATTCTTCTTCGTAAGTGGAATAGAGGTAGGCGGTTTCGGTGGCGAACTCGGCGGCGCAGGTATCGACGCGTTTATACACGGGATGCAGCTTCAGCGCGTAGCGGTGTTCGCGCACTTCTTTTTCTTTTACACCCAAAAGCTGCGCGATGCGTTTGTCGGAGAAGCCTTTGCGTTTCAAACGGCGTAGGGCGGCGAAATCCAAGTCTTGCAGGCAGCCTGCACTTACCTGCTGCTCTTCTTTCACCAAGTCTGCGATTTGCGCCAAGAACCAAGGATCGATGGCGCAGATTTCGTGGATTTCTTCCAGCGTGAAGCCCGCGCGGAATGCGTCTGCCACAAACAGCATACGCTCAGGGCCTGGGTTCGCCAGTTCGCGGCGGATTTCCGCTTTGTCGGAGCTTCTCGGATTGAAGCCGCACAAGCCTGTTTCCAAGCCGCGCAGCGCTTTTTGGAAACTTTCCTGAATGGTGCGGCCCATCGCCATCACTTCGCCCACCGATTTCATCTGCGTGGTCAGGCGGTCGTCTGCGGCGGGGAATTTTTCAAACGCGAAACGCGGGATTTTGGTTACCACATAGTCGATGGAAGGCTCGAACGACGCGGGCGTGCGGCCGCCGGTGATGTCGTTGCGCAATTCGTCCAGCGTAAAGCCGACCGCCAGTTTCGCCGCCACCTTCGCAATCGGGAAGCCCGTCGCTTTGGAAGCCAGAGCCGACGAACGGCTCACGCGCGGGTTCATCTCAATCACAATCATCTCGCCGTTTTCAGGGTTCACCGCAAACTGCACGTTCGAGCCGCCCGTATCCACGCCGATTTCGCGCAATACTGCTAAGCTTGCGTTGCGCATAATTTGGTATTCTTTGTCCGTCAGCGTTTGCGCCGGCGCAACCGTAATCGAGTCGCCCGTATGCACGCCCATCGGGTCGAAGTTTTCAATCGAGCAAATGATGATGCAGTTGTCGTTCTTATCGCGCACCACTTCCATCTCGTACTCTTTCCAGCCGAGGACGGACTGCTCAATCAACAGCTCATGCGTGGGCGACGCATCGAAACCGCGTTCGCAAATCGCCAAAAATTCGTCTTTATTGTAGGCAATGCCGCCGCCCGAACCGCCCATCGTGAAAGACGGACGAATCAGCGTCGGGAAGCCGACCTGTTCCTGCGCCGCCAAGGCTTCGTTCATCGTGTGGCAGACAAAAGATTTCGGGCAGGAGAGGCCGATTTTTTCCATCGCTTCCTTAAAGCGGCCGCGGTCTTCTGCCTTGTCGATCGCGTCTTCCGTCGCGCCAATCAGCTCGACATTGTATTTCGCCAGCACGCCGTTGCGCGCCAAATCCAGCGCACAGTTCAGCGCGGTCTGACCGCCCATCGTGGGCAGAATCGCATCAGGCCGCTCCTTGGCGATAATCTTCTCCACCGTCTGCCACATAATCGGCTCGATGTAGGTAACATCCGCCATTTCAGGGTCGGTCATGATGGTGGCGGGGTTGGAATTCACCAGAATGACTTTATAGCCTTCTTCACGCAAAGCCTTGCAGGCCTGTGCGCCCGAATAGTCAAATTCGCAGGCCTGACCGATAACGATAGGGCCGGCGCCGATGATAAGGATGGATTTTAGGTCGGTACGTTTGGGCATGGTGGGTCTTTCTTTAAAAATAATAAGTTTTTATTTGCCAGTTTCCTGTTGTTTTTTTCGATATTCTGCCCTTGTATTTAGTGCAGCTCGTAATTCTGGATTGTTGGAAGGGGATAAGTTTTGAATTTTTCCTCCTTTCCATATTTTTATTTTGTCATATAAGGATTTTATTTCTGAATAATATGCCTCTTTTTTGTTTAATTCCTCTGATTTGTTTTGTAATTCCAATTTTATTTTATCTATGTCTTTATTCAAGTTATCTATGTCTTTATTCAAGATAACTAATTTGTCTTCAAGCATAGAAGACAATGTTATTCTTTCTTCATCTGTAAATAAGTAAATTCCATCATATATCATGGAGCACATTGTATAATAAGCTACCCGATTTCCTGCAAACAGGATGAGAGAATTTATTGAAATAAAGGAAATATTACTCCCTGATACTGCACTGGTAATAAACAAAAGAATAAAGAATAAAAAATAAAGAAGCAATTTGATAATTTTTCTTCTAGAAAATATTTGTAACAGATACTCCGCTACTCCTGTTAAAAGTCCAGTAACGAAAATAATGAAATAAGATATTTCATTATTTTTTTCTAAAAAAAATTCTTCAAGTATTGCAAATGAGAAAACAAGGAAAAATAAGGATACAAAAAATATAGTTCCATTTTTCTCTGACTCAAGTTTTGTGATTTTCTTTTTTAAATTTTCTATGAATTTATTTTTTTTGCTGGAATTTGTCATTTAATTAGTCCTAACAAGTATATGTAGCAAGCGTAGGTTGGGTCATGACTCAACAAAACTTATCAAATTATCTGTTAAACGTTGGGTTTGCCAACCCAACCTACCAAATATCGTCTGAAATCTGACGGTTTGTTTTTACTGCCAGCGCGTAGCAAGCCGTAGCCTGCATGTAGGGCGTGTGCGGTACGCACGCACGCGTTCTCCATTTTCCCTGCAACTCCAACCACCGCGTGCGTGCCTTGCGGCACACACCCTACCGATGGGTTTAAAAGTCGTCTGAAAAAACGCTCGCGGCGTTTGTTCCATCTGCCTTGCGATAAAGGCTACCTGAAAAATTCCTGCTGTTGATGTTTCGGGCATTCTTTTTTCAGACGGCCTGCAACGCTTGAATCCGCTGCAATCTGCTCCCTCCCCTGTGGGGGAGGGCTGGGGAGAGGGCATTCTCCAAGTTGCGGCAACCTTTCTCAATTCCCGAACCGCCTAAAATACAAGCCTTGCGGCTTGTTGCCCTCTCTCTAGCTCTCTCCCACGGGGAGAGAGGACGGGGTGGCTGTTGGGATTAAGGTTTGCTGTAATGGAGGCAAATTGTGCAGGCTGCTTTTTGCTGTTCAGACGGCCTTTTAAACGCTTACTTCAGGCAGCTTGCACGCCATAATCTTCAAAAAACAATCAAAATCAGCCGTCTGCTAATGTGCAGGCTGCTTTTCATTCCTGCCTCCGCGCTCCGCCATTATACGCCCAACGCCGCCGGTTCCGGCCGTCTGAAACGGGTTTACACTTCCAAATCGTCGCTGAGATAGACGCGGCTTGCGTTGTCGTCCGGCATCACGAGGTTCATCAGCAGTGCGGCCAGCCCGCCCATGCAGATGGGGTTTTGGAACAGCTCTTTCAGCGGCAGTTGGCCGAACACTTCGGGTTTGAAGCTCACGCCGAGGCCAAGGCCGATGGAGGTGGCGGCAATCACCATTTCGCGGCGGTTGATGCCGTGGCTCATGAGGATGCGCACGCCGGCCACGGTAATCAGGCCGAACATCAGCACCATCGCGCCGCCGATAACGGGGCTGGGGATGGTGGTGAAGGCGCGGCCGACGACGGGGAACAGCCCCAACAGCACCAAAATGGCGGCGATGAATTTGCCGACGTGGCGGGAGGCGACGCCGGTCATCTGAATCACGCCGTTGTTCTGCGCGAAGGTGGTCAGGGGCAGCGAGCCGAGTGCGGTGGCAATCACGGACACCAGCCCGTCGGCCAGCACGCCGCCACGCAAACGCCGTCTGAATGCTTCGCCTTCGTAGTCTTCACCGGACACCATGGCGGTGGCGGTCAAGTCGCCCACGGCTTCGAAAATGCTGAGCAGGTACACCAGTCCGGCCACGAAAAACGCCGTCCAGTGGAATTCAAAGCCGTATTTGAACGGCACGGGCAATGTGAATGCTGGCAGGTTTTGCAACACGGAAAAATCGACCATGCCCATTACCAGCGCGGCAATGTAGCCCGCCACCATGCCGACAGCGATGCCGCTCATCCGCAGCAGCGGGTTTTTCATGCAGTTGAACACCAGCACCACGAGCAGCACGAACGCCGCCAGCCCAATGTTCTGCATCGAACCGAAGGTGCCGTTGCCCAATGCGGCAAATCCGCCGCCGAATTCGGTAATCGCCACGCTAATCAGGCTCAGGCCGATCATCATCACCACCACGCCGCTGACGGTGGGCGTAATCACTTTTTTCAGATACGGCAGCAGCCAGGCCGAACCGGCCACCAGAAACGCGCCGACAAAGGCCACGCCCAAAAGCGCGGACATCATGGCGTTGGTGTCCATGCCCTGCTCTTTCATGCCGCTACCCAGCGCAATCATCACGCCGACAAAAGAAAAGTTCACCGACTGGATGGACAGCAGCCCCGAACCGACCGGCCCGAAGCGGTTCACCTGCAAATAAGTGCCCACGCCGGAAGCGACCATCGCCATCGACACCAGATAGGCGGTCATTTCAGACGGCAGTTTCAATGCGCCGCCGACAATCAGGGCGGGGGTAATCATGGGGACGAAAATCGCCAGCAGGTGCGTTACCGCGCTGAGCAGCGCATTGGCGAACGGCGGTTTGTCTTCGAGGCGGTAAACCAAATCGGTGGCGGGGGATTTCGGGGCGGACATTCGGATTCCTTACAGTTGGCAGATACGGCAAAGCCGCTGCCGTAAATCCGGTGCGGCTTGCTGTGAAGATTTGTAAAGGCGGCATTATAGGCCGTTTGCCGGCGGCGGGCAATTCTCTGCTGCTGCAAATGAGCCGGCTGTTTTGTTTTTCAGACGGCCTGAAGCGTTGCCGCCGCCATCCATATGTTCGGAGGCCGTCTGAAAACGGCCTACGGCCGATTGCGGCAGGTTTCTGCAAATCTAAAAAAAGGCCGTCTGAAAAAAACGTTGCTCCGTTTTTCAGACGGCCTCTACATCGTCAGTCGGCAACAAGCGAACGGAGCCGCAGTTTCAAACCTTCGTTTTTCACTTTGAACAACAGGTCGATGTTCGGATGTTTGCCCGGATTGGCCTGCGCGTCTGCAACGTGTTCGGCAAACCATTCCAAGCCCTGCTCCGCCGCTTCGCCGTCCAATATGCCGCCGAAGCGTTCGGCCAATGCGTTATACAGCTTCAGCGAACCGAGTTTGCCCGGTACGGCCGGGATGTGGTGGAGGACGCCGCCGTTTTCACCGCATACGTCCAGCCCGCTCAGGCTGGAAATGTCGGGCATGGCAGCCAAATTGTCTTGAAAAGCCATTTTTGTTTCCTTTGAACAGATATGATTCGAAGGGCGTATGGTAACAAGTAATTGTTGGCACGCCCTAGCAAAAGTTTACCAAATCAAGCATAATCGCACGGCGCGCGTATCCGTGCCGATATGCGTTTCAAAAGAAAATGATCAACTGTTTTAGGAGACACCATGAGTCATATCAAAGTACCGGCGGAAGGCAAAAAAATCATTCCGGGCCAAGCCGTTCCCAACAATCCGATTATCCCCTTCATCGAGGGCGACGGCATCGGCGTGGACATCACGCCCGTCATGATCGACGTAATCGACGCGGCAGTTGCCAAGGCTTATGGTGGCGAGAAAAAAATCCACTGGATGGAAGTGTATGCCGGCGAGAAAGCCACCAAAGTGTACGGCGACAACGTTTGGCTGCCGCAGGAAACCTTGGACACACTGAAAGAGTATTCCGTATCCATCAAAGGCCCGATGACCACGCCCGTGGGCGGCGGCATCCGCTCGCTCAACGTCGCGCTGCGCCAAGAACTCGACCTCTACCAATGCGTGCGCCCCGTGCGCTACTTCAACGGCGTGCCCTCGCCGCTGAAAGACCCGAGCAAAACCGACATGGTAATCTTCCGTGAAAACACCGAAGACATTTACGCCGGCATCGAATGGGAAGCCGAAAGCGAAAACTGCAAAAAAGTCATCGACTTCCTGCAAAACGAAATGGGCGTGAAGAAAATCCGCTTCCCCGAAACCTCGGGCATCGGCATCAAACCCGTTTCCAAACAAGGTACGCAACGCCTGGTCCGCGCCGCCATCCGCTACGCCATCGACAACGACAAACCGAGCGTCACCCTGGTCCACAAAGGCAACATCATGAAATTCACCGAGGGCGGCTTCCGCGACTGGGGCTATGAACTGGCGCAAAAAGAATTCGGCGCAGAGCCGATCGACGGCGGCCCGTGGTGCAAATTCAAAAACCCGAAAACCGGCAAAGACATCATCGTTAAAGATGCGATTGCCGACGCCTTCCTGCAGCAAATCCTGCTGCGTCCGGCCGAATACAGCGTCATCGCCACCCTCAACCTGAACGGCGACTACATTTCCGACGCGCTGGCGGCACAAGTCGGCGGCATCGGCATCGCCCCGGGCGCGAACATTTCCGACGAATACGCCATCTTCGAAGCCACCCACGGCACCGCACCGAAGTATGCCGGACAAGACAAAGTGAACCCCGGTTCGCTGATTCTGTCGGCAGAAATGATGCTGCGCCACTTGGGCTGGAAAGAAGCGGCCGACTTGGTAATTGAAGCGATGGAAAAAGCCATCGGCGACAAACAGGTAACCTACGACTTTGCCCGCCTGATGGACGGTGCCAACGAAGTTTCCTGCTCCGCCTTCGGCAAAGCGATGATTGAGCGCATGTAAAAATCCGTTCGGCCAATAACAAAAGCCGTCTGAAAACCCGTTGCAAGGTTTTCAGACGGCCTTTTTATGCCTTACAGCCAGCCTGCGGCCTCTTCCCTGACCAAAGTTTCCAAAGCGTCTATCCAAGCCGGATTGTCGTTCAGACAGGGAATGTAGCGGAATTCACGCCCGCCTGCGGCATGAAAAGTTTCACGTCCGGCAATAGCGATTTCCTCCATGGTTTCCAAACAGTCGCTGACGAAGGCGGGACAGATGACGTCCAATCGGTCGGTACCGTTTCGCGGCAGGCTGATGAAAAGGTCTTGCGTGCTCGGCTCCAGCCAGCGTCCGCGCCCGAAGCGGCTTTGGAAGGAGACGGTGTATTCTTGCTCGCCCAGACCGAGTGCGGCGGCGAGCAAGCGTGCGGTTTCGCCGCATTCGTCGGGATAGGGGTCGCCCGCGTCGTGATGCGCCTGCGGGATGCCGTGAAAACTCATCATCAAGTGCCCTCCCCTGCCGTGCTGCTGCCAATAGGCGGAAACCTGTTGGCGCAGGGCCTCGATATAGGCGGGATGGTTATAGAAGCTGCGGACGGTACGCAGCCCGACTTGGTTGCGCTGGCGCAACATGGCGCGGAACACTTGATCCAATGCCGCGCCGCTGCTGGAGGAAGCGTATTGCGGATAAAGCGGGACGGCCAAAATCCGGGTAACGCCCTGCGCTTTGAGTTCGGCTATGGTGTCGGCCACGCCGGGCAGGCCGTATGTCATGGCCGGACGCACCAACACGCCGGGCAGGCGTTGCGCCAATGCATCGGCCTGGCGGCGGCTGTAAATGTAGAGCGGCGAGCCTTCCTTCAACCAGATTTTTTTATAGTTTGCCGCACTGCTTTTGGCGCGGAAAGGCAAAATTGCGCCGCGCAAGATGGGCTGCCACAGGGCGGGCTTAAGTTCGACGACGCGCCGGTCGGACAGGAAATCGCGCAGGAAGGGGCGGACGGCTTCCGCAGTGGGCGCGGACGGCGTGCCGAGGTTGATGAGGAGGACGGCGGTTTGCGGCTGCCGGTCATGCGGCAGGGCGGGTTCGGTCTGGAAACGGGTCACGTTTTTCCTTTCAGACGGCCTGTTATGCGGCAGGCGGAGTTGGGTTTAGGGTTGGCCTTCCGACGATGCGGCGGAAGCAGCGGAAGCAGCGGAAGCAGCGGTTGCCTGTTCGACCGATGCGGCAGACGCATCGTCTTCCGGCACATCGGCCGGCGCAGTGTAGTCTTTGCCGCCTTCTTCGATAACGGTGGCTGCTTCCTGCGCCTGGATTTCGGACGCACTCAGTTCGGGCTGGGGTTGGCCGTTGCAGGCAGCCAGCACCAGCATTACCGCTATCAGCCCAACAGATCGGGCGGTTTTCGGATTGCTCATATTTTATCGCTCGGAAGCATGGTTTCAGACGGCCTCACTATTATAGGCCGTCTGAAAGTCTTATTCGGGTTTAACGGGTTTGCAAGGCCTGCACGCTGTCCAGCAGCCATTGCTGTGTTTCTTTGATTTTTGCTTTGGCGGCATCGCTGCAACCGCCCGTTTCGGCAAACAGGCGTTCTTTCTTGCCTTTGCCTTGCGCGTAGGCGCGGGCGGTGATGATTTGGATGTCGTTGTCGTTCATATCGAGTTTGAGTTTGGCCGCCGTCTGTTTGATGCCTTTCAACAAGGCGGTGTGCAGTTTCCCGCCCGGTGCGTAGAAGGGGTCGTCCTGACGGCTGATGCCGCACTCCATTGCCTCTTTGTGCAGAATGCCGCTCAATTCGGCCATATCGAACAGGTTAATCAGCCGTGCCTGATCTGCCGGTTCGCCTGCGGCGGATGCGGGCGCGGCAGAGAGTGTCAGCGGCAGCAGGATCAGAGCGGCAAGCAGGTGTTTTTTCATGTTTCGTCCTCCGGTTGGTCGGCCACGGGCTCTCCGTTGTCTTCGAGCCAGCGGCGGTGTTGGAAATCGTATTGGTAGTGCTCGAACAGCAGCAGCGGGTCTTTGCACAACAACAGCGGTTTGCCGTCTATCCAATGATAACGCAGGCAGGATATTTTCCCGCCCAAACCCGCTGCGGCCAAAGTTTCGGGATAACGTCCGTGCCGTGCATAATATTGCCCGAAAGCGGCGGCCGAAACAGCCATTTCGTGCCGCGCATGGTAATAGTTGAAGATATTTATCACCACTGACAAAGCGGCCGCGATTACCCACACAATGTTTCTGAGCCGTTCTTTCCGTGCCGCCTCCGGCCGTTGCCGGGCCGACCTTGATGCGGACAGGCGGACGGCGAACAACAGGGGCAAGGCGAAAACCAGCATATAGGCCGAACCCGGTGTCGCGGTTATGCCGAGGAAGAAAGCAATGCCTGCCAAAGTGGCGGAACAGGAAATGACCGTCATCACAACAGACTTCAAGCTGTTTCTTTCCATCGCCTCTCCGTATCCGCTTTTCAGACGGCCTCAAGCATCGGAGGCCGTCTGAAAACTATAAATCATCTTTCCGCGCCAGCACCTTGCGGCTGCCGCCGACATCGGCGGGCGACACCACGCCCGCTTCTTCCAAGGCATCCATCATATTGGCGGCGCGGTTGTAGCCGATTTTCAGGTGGCGTTGCAGCGAGGAAATCGAAGTTTTGCGCGTTTCGATGACAAAAGCGACGGCTTGGTCGAACAGTTCGTCCGCACCCGCGTTCGGATTGACCGCATTGACGGTTTCCATCGCCGCTTCGCCCGACAGCAGGCCTTCGACATAATCGGCCGGTGCCTGCCGTTTGATGTGGGAGACGACTTCATGCACTTCGTGGTCGGATACAAACGCACCCTGCAGGCGGGTCGGCTCGGCATTGCCAGGCTGGAGGAACAGCAGGTCGCCGTATTTCAACAGGTCTTCCGCGCCCATTTGGTCGAGGATGGTTCGGCTGTCGATTTTGCTCTGCACGGTAAAGGCCATGCGCGTCGGGATGTTGGCCTTAATCAGGCCGGTAATCACGTCCACACTCGGCCGCTGGGTGGCGATAATCAGGTGGATGCCGGCGGCGCGGGCTTTTTGCGCCAGGCGGGCAATCTGTTGTTCGACCGCCTTGCGCTCGGTCATCATCAGGTCGGCCAATTCGTCAATCACCACCACAATCAGCGGCAGTTTTTCCAGCGGTTCCGGCTCGTCGGGGTTCAGGCTGAACGGATTGGGGATTTTCTGCCCTTCTTCAGCCGCTTTGGCGATTTTTTCGTTGTAACCGTCCAGATTGCGCACGCCCAGATGCGACAGCAGGCGGTAGCGTTTTTCCATTTCGGCCACACACCAGTTCAAGGCCTGCCCCGCTTCGCGCATATCGGTTACCACTGGGCAAAGCAGGTGCGGAATGCCGTCGTATACCGACAACTCCAGCATTTTCGGGTCGATCATGATAAAGCGCACTTCGTCGGGCGTGGCTTTGTAAAGCATGGACATAATCATGCCGTTCACGCCCACCGATTTGCCCGACCCGGTCATACCCGCCACCAGCAGATGCGGCATTTTGGCCAAATCGCCCACCACCGGCACGCCCGCGATGTCTTTGCCCAGGGCGACGGTGAGCTTGGATTTGGCTTCTGCAAACACGGGGGCGGCCAGGATTTCGCGCAGGGTAACTTCCTGACGGCGGTCGTTCGGCAACTCGATGCCCATGGTGTTTTTGCCCGCGATGGTCTCGACAATACGCACCGACTGCAACGACATCGAACGTGCCAAATCTTTGGCCAGATTCACAATCTGACTACCCTTCACGCCCTGCGCCGGCTCGATTTCATAGCGCGTGATGACCGGGCCGGAAGTGGCGGAAACCACCTGCACTTCAATACCGAACTCGGCCAATTTGCTTTCGATGCGTTCGGCCGTTTGTTGCAGTTTGTCGGGATCAATCGGCAGCGCTTCGCCTTTCGGATTGCTCAACAGGCCGAGCGCGGGTTTGACATATTCGCCCGTCGGCGGTGTTTCGACCGCTTCGCCCTTGCTGTCGAACAAGGCCGTCTGAACGGGAACGGGCGGGGTGACTTCCAACGCCACGGTTTTTCGGTTGCTGCTGGCGGCAACGTGCTTGTCCAATGGTTCGGCCATGATGGTTTCCGCTTCTTTCACCATGCGCCGCGTGGTTTTTGCATCAGGCAGGTCTTTGATGTAGGGCGAATGGCGGCGGGTGATTTTTTCCCACAGCCATTCCAGCCTGCTGCCGATGTTTTCCAGCATATCCAGCCAGGAAATCTGCGCGACAAAGGAAAAAGCCAGCAATACGATGACCAGCATCACCAGGAAACTGCCGCCGTTGCCGAGCAGATGGCTGAAAACGCTGCCAATCAGCAAACCTGCCAGACCGCCCGCCCCGGTGGGCAGGGAATCGCCGAGCTGCTGCTGCCACAAGGCATATTCCAAAACCGGGCTACCCAAAAGCAGCACCGTCAGCCCCGCCACGGCCAGTTTCACACTGTACGGACGGCTGTCGGGCGAACGCAGCGGGCGGAAACTTTTCCACAGCCACACCAGCGCGGCCAACACCAGCCACCACACCGACAATCCGAACAGGTAATAACCGACGTCGGCAAAATACGCGCCAAACAGGCCGCCGAGATTGTGGATGGACTCGTCGGCAATCACGCTGCGCGACCATGCGGGGTCGTTCATATCGAAACTGGCCAGCGTGATGGCGAAATAGATGGTTACCATCAAGCCGAACAGCCAAAAGGTATCGCCGATTAAATTGGCAATGTGCTCGGAACGGCGGCGGACGGCCTCATTGCTGACTACACCCGCACCGCGCGCCCCTTTTCCGCCATCCTGTTTTTTCTTTTCTGCCGGCGTCCGGCGGCGCGTGCCTGTGGTTTTGCGTGTGCTTTTTTGTGGTTCGGGTTTGCTGCTCATAAAAACTTCAAAATTATTCGAATAGGCCGTCTGAAAACAGGGACGGCGGTAAAAACGCGGAATTATATAGTATTTTCAGACGGCCTGAATGACGGGTCAGGCAAAATGGCCGCAACCGAGGATGCAGTCGCGCCGCGCACCTGTGGCACGGCGCGGGTTGGACGGGATGCGGTTGACCCAACAGGCGGCCAGCCAGCCGAAGGCGGCGGCCTCCACCCACTGCGGATCAAGATTGAGTGCCGCCGTACCGAGTATTTCGCATTGCGGCAGGCGTTCCGCCAAATCCGCTGTCAGCAGGGGGTTGCGGATGCCGCCGCCGCAAACGTAAACCCTTCGGCACTCCGGCGCGGCACGGCGGATTTCGGCAGCGGCGGTTTCGGCGGTAAAGGCGGTCAGCGTGCGCAAAACATCGTGCGGATTTTCCCCGCCGGAAAGCCGGTCGGCCAAATACGGCAGGGCAAACAATTCGCGGCCGGTACTTTTGGGCTGCGGTCGGGAAAAATAGTCATGGCAAAGCAGGTTTTCCAGCAATGGCGGCAGCACCCTGCCCTGCGCGGCCAAACGGCCGTCTTCGTCGTACGGCTTCTGCCAAATTTTCTGCGTCCATGCGTCCATCAGCATATTGCCCGGCCCGGTATCGAAACCGAAAGCCGGCGCGTCCGGCGGCAGTACGCTGATGTTGGCGATACCGCCGATATTGAGCAGTACGCGGGTTTCGTCGGGCGCGGCAAATAATGCCTGATGAAACGCCGGCACCAGCGGCGCACCCTGCCCTCCCGCCGCCAAATCGCGGCTGCGGAAGTCGCCGACGGTAAAAATCCCCGTCAGCTCGGCCAGCAACGGCAAGTCGGCAAGCTGGATGCTGTAACCGTGCTCCGGCGCATGGCGTACGGTTTGCCCGTGGCAGCCGACTGCGGTAATATCAGACGGCCACAAACCTTGCTGTTCCAGCAGTTTCTTCACGGTATCGGCATACAGGCGGCTTAATTGTTGCGCCAATATCCTGCTGCGGTGCAATTCGTCCCCGCCGCTGTCCTGCAAGGCCAGCAGTTCGCTTTTCAGACGGCCCGAATACGGTAAAAAACTGTGCGCTTCCGCACCCAGCCAGCGGCCGCCGTCCATACGGATTAACACGGCATCCGCGCCGTCCATGCTGGTGCCGGACATAATGCCGATATAGAGTTGGCTGCTCGATGCCGAATCGGTTTGGCTTGTAGAAGTGTGTGTCATGATTGAGGCCGTCTGAAAAATAACGATGGGCTGCCGATTAAGGACAGCCCGTATTGTAACGCGCTTTGCCGCCTGCGGCAGAATCGGCACACAAAGGAAAGGCCGTCTGAAAACCGAAATCAGGTTTTCAGACGGCCTTCCATAATCATATAAAACCGGAACTTTGAAAATTTCTCCGGCCCCAATATGAATTGCAGCCATCAAATCCCAATGCGATATGTGCCGGCCGACAAAAAAGGGCATGCAGTTTTGCATACCCTTTTTATTATCGTATTTTTAGAATTTGCCGCCGGATTCGTTCACCATATAAACAACGGCCGCTTTCACTTCGTCGTCGCTCAATTCGGTGTTTCCACCTTTGGCCGGCATCATGCCTTTATCTTGGAAACCTTCGAGAGCATGTTTAAACAAGGTATCTTTGCCTTTTTTGATACGCGGAGCCCATTCGTCTTTATGAGTGACACGCGGCGTATCCGGAATGGCGGAATTGGCACCATGGCAGCCGAAGCACAAGCCGTCAAATACTTTTTTGCCGGTTGCCATCACATCGCCGTTTCCACCTTCGGCAGAAGCGGCAGCTTCGGATTTTCCGGCAGCCGGCGCAGTACCGGATGCGGCGGCCTCGGACGCGGCACCTGAAGCAGCCGATTCGGTTGGGGCAGGTGCTTTGTCAGGATCAGGCAGATTACCGCCGGATTGATTAGCCATATAAACAATCGCGCGCTTCAACTCCAGTTCGGTCAGGTCGGATTGACCGCCTTTTGCCGGCATGGCGTTAAAGCCGTTCAAAGCATGATTGAACAAGGTATCGAAACCTTGGGCCAGGCGGGGAGCCCAATCGGCATTGTGCGTGATTTTCGGGGAACCTGCTGTCGAACTGTCGGCAGCATGACACTGGTAACAAACTTTAGCGAAGATTTTGTCGCCTTTACGTTCGCCGACGGGGACACCGTCTCCCTCGACAATGGAACCTTGCGGCTGAATCCGCGTTTGCGTGGCGGCATCGGTGGTTTCTTCAACCGTTCCGTGATAGCCGCTGCTGGCCAATTTAACCAAAAGATAAAGGGTAGCCAACAGAATGACGATGCCGCCGATCAGTGTGGTTAGGGCGGAACCGCGGGCATTTTGGTTGGTAGGATGGTTCATATTTATAAGCCTCGCCGTTTTTTGTTTAGTGATGAGGAAATTGAATTTTATGTGGCGTTAATATCAATTAACAATAATTTGCGGATTATACTGAATCCGTTCCGTCTTTCCAATCTTTAAATTTTGGCCTATCTCAAAAAAATAGAAAATACCCCCGCAGGCCATACGAAATAAACCAGATTAAATTCCGATGCTTCGACAACAAGTTGCCGAAACCATAAAGATTGATTTTGTGAAACAGCCGAAATGTGGGATAATGCCGAGACTTTGTACCCGTAGCTCAGTTGGAAGAGTGTCAGCCTCCGAAGCTGAAGGTCGCTGGTTCGATCCCAGTCGGGTGCGCCAATTCCCAACAGGCCGTCTGAATTTTTTCAGACGGCCTGTTGTTTTCCTATTATTTCAAGACAGCCTCCGCCGCGTAATCAGTGCTTGCCTGTTACCCAAGTTTGCGTTATCTTATGCGCTCTTTACTTTTTTAAACACTTTGCGCTCTAAGCGCGATTCTGAAACCCGCAAGCTGTCGCCGGCTCATCCGTTCGCGTACCATAAACCGCCGTCCGGAAAACCGGCATTACCGTTGCATCGCGAAGCACGGGTTTATTATCGCCTTACAGGCAGAATTAAAGAGGCAATCATGCAACTATCCGGTGCACAAATTCTTGTGCAAAGTCTGAAGGCGGAAAACGTCGAATACGTTTTCGGCTATCCCGGCGGCGCGGTACTCGAAATCTACGACGCGCTTTTCCAACTCAACAAATTCAAACACATCCTGGTAAGACACGAGCAAGCTGCGATACATGCGGCCGATGCCTATGCCCGTGTCAGCGGCAAGGTCGGCGTAGCCTTGGTAACTTCGGGTCCCGGCGCAACCAACGCGCTCACCGGTATCGCCACGGCCTATTCCGATTCGATTCCGCTGGTGGTGATTTCCGGCCAGGTCGGTTCGCCCGCCATCGGTACGGATGCGTTTCAGGAAATCGATATGGTCGGCGTATCGCGGCCGTGTGTGAAGCATAATTTCCTGGTCAAGAATATCGATGATTTGACCACTACGGTAAAAAAAGCCTTCCAAATTGCCCGCAGCGGCCGTCCCGGCCCGGTGGTTATCGACATCGCAAAAGACGTTACCCAGTCTATGGCCAAGTTCAGCTATCCTCAGGAAGACATTTTTATCCGCTCCTACCAGCCGGTTCTCAACGGACACATCGGTCAAATTAAGAAGGCCGTACAAATGCTGGCGGCAGCGAAACGGCCTTTGGTGTATTTCGGCGGCGGCGTGGTTTTGGGTAATGCTACCGACGAGCTGACGGAGTTTGTCAAACTCGCCGGCCTGCCCTGTACCGCGACGCTGATGGGCTTGGGCGCATATCCGTCCGATGACAGACAGTATTTGGGCATGCTGGGCATGCACGGCACTTACGAGGCCAATCTGGCCATGCACAATGCCGATGTAGTTTTGGCAGTCGGGGCGCGTTTTGACGACCGTGTGGTTTCCGTTCCCGCCAAGTTTTTGGAAAAGCCGAAAAAAATCATTCATATCGACATCGACCCGTCCAGTATTTCGAAACGTGTCCGCGCCGATGTGCCCATCGTAGGCGACGTGAAGAATGTTTTACGCGAGATGGCGGCGATTTGGAAAAGCCAAAATCTTCAGGTAAACAGCCAGCATTTGGAAAAATGGTGGCATAGCCTGGAAAGCTGGCGCGCGCGCGATTGTCTGCGCCTGCCGGAAACGGACGGTAATGTCATCCTGCCGCAGATGGTGGTCAAAACTTTGGCCGAATTAACGGACAATGATGCGATTATCACGTCCGACGTCGGCCAGCATCAGATGTTTGCCGCCCAATTTTATCCGTTCAGACGGCCGCGCCAGTGGCTCAATTCGGGCGGTCAGGGCACGATGGGAGTGGGCCTGCCCTATGCGATGGGCGCGTATTTGGCCGACCCGTCCAAAGATGTGTGCTGCATTACCGGCGAAGGCTCGATTCAGATGAATATCCAGGAATTGAGTACCTGCTTCCAATACCGCCTGCCGGTAAAAATCATCTGTCTGAACAACGGTTATCTGGGCATGGTGCGCCAGTGGCAGGAGCTTTATTACGGCGAACGCGAATCGGAAACCTATTTTGACTCGCTGCCCGATTTTGTGAAACTGGCCGAAGCCTACGGCCATGTCGGCATGCGTATCGAGAAGCCGTCCGACGTGGAAGGCGCACTGCGCGAAGCCTTGGCCATGAAAGACCGCTGTGTGTTCTTGGACTTCATCACGGACAAAAAACAAAATGTTTTCCCGATGGTCGGCAACGGCAAGGGTTTGGACGAGATGGTGCTGCCGCTGCACATGCGCGAAACCAAGGCCGACAGCGACGTCAATGATGTGAACGACCGCGATTACGATACAAGGAGCGTGCCATGAGACATATCCTATCCGTTTTGATGGAAAACGAATCGGGCGCGATGAGCCGCGTGGTCGGCCTGTTTTCGGCGCGCGGCTACAATATCGATTCGCTGTCGGTATCGGCCACCGAAGACAAAACGCTCTCGCGCATGACCATCGTTACCCACGGCGACGATGTGGTCATCGAACAAATCACCAAACAACTCAACAAGTTGATTGAAGTTGTCAAGGTGGTCGATTTGAACGAAAGCCGCTTTGTCGAACGCGAACTGATGCTGGTGAAGGTGCGCGCCGTGGGCAAGGACCGCGACGAAATCCTGCGCCTGGCCGATATTTACCGCGGCCATGTGGTCGACGTTACCGACAAGAGCTATACCGTCGAAGTAACCGGCACGACCAACAAGCTCGATTCTTTCTTGGAAACCGTGGGCAAGCCGCTGATTTTGGAAACGGTGCGCACCGGCGCGGCAGGCATCGGGCGCGGCGAGAGGATTTTGAAAATTTGAGTTTTTGGGCTTTCAGACGGCCTTCAACACTTCAAAGGCCGTCTGAAAAGCCAAACCGAAAGGAAAACAGCATGAGCAACATCAAAATTACCGCAATCGTTGCCGTTAAAGCCGAACACAGAGCCGAACTGCTGGACGTATTCACCGCACTGGTAGGCGAAAGCCGCAAGGAAGGCGGCAACCTGCGCTACGATTTACACCAAGACCTGCAAAACCCGAACCGCTTCGTTTTCTTTGAAAACTGGAAAGACCAGGCCGCAGTGGACAGCCACAACGCCAGCGTCCATTTCCAAAACTTCCTGAAAGCCATCGACGGCAAAACCGAAGCCGTAGACATCGTCCTGATGAAAGACGTGTCCGACAACGGCAACTGATTCTCCCTCCAACCGATTTACTTTTAATCAAATTAAGGAAAAAACAATGCAAGTTTATTACGATAAAGACGCCGACCTGTCCCTGATCAAAGGCAAAACCGTCGCCATCATCGGCTACGGCTCACAAGGCCACGCCCACGCGGCCAACCTGAAAGATTCAGGCGTAAACGTAGTCGTCGGCCTGCGCCAAGGCGGTTCTTGGAAAAAAGCAGAAGCAGCCGGTTTTGAAGTATTGTCCGTAGCCGATGCCACCAAAAAAGCAGACGTAGTAATGATTCTGCTGCCCGACGAAAACCAACCCGTCGTGTACAAAAACGAAATCGAGCCCAACCTGAAACAAGGCGCGGCACTCGCTTTTGCACACGGCTTCAACGTCCACTACAACCAAATCGTGCCGCGTGCCGACTTGGACGTGATTATGGTTGCCCCCAAAGGCCCGGGCCACACCGTACGCAGCGAATTCCTGAAAGGCGGCGGCGTACCTTCACTGATCGCCGTTTACCAAGATAAAAGCGGCAAAGCCCGCGACATCGCCCTGTCTTACGCAGCAGCCAATGGCGGCACCAAAGGCGGCGTGATTGAAACCAACTTCCGCGAAGAAACCGAAACCGACCTCTTCGGCGAACAAGCCGTATTGTGCGGCGGCGCGGTCGAGCTGGTGAAATGCGGCTTTGAAACCTTGGTTGAAGCCGGTTACGCACCTGAAATGGCTTACTTCGAATGCCTGCACGAGCTGAAATTGATCGTGGACTTGATGTACGAAGGCGGCATTGCCAACATGAACTACTCCATTTCCAACAACGCGGAATACGGCGAATACGTTACCGGCCCCGAAGTCATCACGCCTGCTACCAAAGAAGCGATGAAAAAAGCCCTGTACCGTATCCAAAGCGGCGAATACGCCAAAATGTTCATTCAAGAAGGCGCAACCAACTACGCCAGCATGACCGCACGCCGCCGCTTGAATGCCGACCACCAAATCGAAAAAGTCGGCGCGCAACTGCGTTCCATGATGCCTTGGATTGCCAAAAACAAACTGGTCGATCTGGATAAAAACTAAACGCTTGCATTAAAAGCATAAGGCCGTCTGAAAACCGGAAAACAGGTTTTCAGACGGCCTTAACAGTTTGATTTACATGTACAGATTGCCGTTTTTCATTTCGCGCTACAATGCCGTCTGAAAACGCCCTGCCCGGCCGCCCAACCTCATTCACGATATAGTGGATTAAATTTAAATCAGGACAAGGCGGCGAGCCGCAGACAGTACAAATAGTACGGCAAGGCGAGCCAACGCTGTACTGGTTTAAATTTAATTCACTATACAAAGCAGCAAACCGCAGGCACGCATACAAAACCGATTTTCCTGCCGTCCCGCACCTTGGGGTATCAAGCCCTTGATACCAAGGCATAATGACGACGCAACGAAAGTCAAACATATCAACCGCCTCAGGACAAAACCATGAAAAAACTCATCCTCACCCTCTGCCTAACCGCCGCTGCCGCCACATCCGCGGCCGCATCCGACGAAGGGCGCATCGCCGATTTGGAATACCGCATCGCCGTATTGGAGCGCAACGGCAACACGGCATACCGCCCGAACCGTTCGGTTTACGTATGCAGCGTTACCCCCTTCCGAAAAACCTTCGAAGCCGCCGACAACAACGAAGGCCTGGCACGCGGCAAAGTCCGCCGCGCCTGCAATGCCGAAACCTCGGCCATGTTCTGCGAAGACCGCGACATCCGCTGCAAACGCTTCGATTAAACGGCTCCACGCTTGCAGCGGCAGACTGCGCTCGGTTAAGATTCAGGCCGTCTGAAAAACACGCCTGCCGTATTTTCAGACGGCCTCCTTCCACACTTTTACATCAACCCTTATGAACCCGCCCATCCTCAACCAAATCACCCTGATCGGCGTCGGCCTGATCGGCGGCTCGTTCGTCCTCGACCTGAAACGGCTGGGCTTGGTGCGCCACGTAACAGGCATCGATGTAAACGAAAGCAACCTTGAGCGCGCACTGGAACGGAAAGTCATCGACAGCGCAGCCGTCGGCATCCAAGCCGAACACATCGCGGCGGCCGATTTGGTGCTGATTGCCACGCCGGTCTCCACACTCGGCAACATCTGCCGCACCATCGCGCCGTTTTTACAGCCCGACACCGTCGTCAGCGATGTCGGCAGCACCAAACAATCCGCACTGGCCGCCTTCGCCGAACACCTGCCGCAACACCTGCCGCAATGCGTGGCCGCCCACCCGATTGCCGGTTCCGACCGCAGCGGCGCGCTGGCGGCGCAATTCGGCCTCTATCAAGACAAAAAACTGATTCTCTGCCCGCACGAAACGCAAAATCCCGAAGCGGAAGCACTCGTCGGCAGATTATGGCAAGCGGTCGGCGCACAAATCTTCCGCATGAGCGCGCAAGAACACGATTCCGTCTTCGCCGCCGTTTCCCACCTGCCGCACATACTGGCCTTTGCCTACGTCCACCAAATCCTCGACCATGCCGACGGCGCAACCTATCTCGATTTCGCCGCTACCGGCTTCCGCGACTTCACCCGCATCGCCTCCAGCCACCCCGCCATCTGGACGGACATCTGCTTTGCCAACCGCGGCAGCCTGCTGAAACTGCTCGAAGGCCAACAACGCCAGCTGGAAAAAATCGCAGGCCTGCTCCGCAACGGAAATTCAGACGGCCTCTACCGCTATTTCGCCGAAGCGAAACAAACGCGGGACGACTGGCTGGAACGGCAATAACCCGTCATCCGCAAAAAGGCCGTCTGAAAACATTCCGACAAAACCGAAACGTTTTCAGACGGCCTGACCGCCACCCGATTAGTGCATCACTTGCGCGAGGAACTGCTTCGCCCGCTCGCTTTTCGGGCGGGTAAAAAACTCTTCCGGCGGCGCGTCTTCGACAATTTGGCCGTGATCGACAAAAATCACCCGATCCGCCACCTCGCGGGCAAAGCCCATTTCGTGGGTTACGCACATCATGGTCATCCCGCTTTGCGCCAAATCCTTCATCACCTTCAACACTTCGCCGACCATTTCCGGGTCGAGTGCGGAAGTCGGCTCGTCAAACAACATCACGCGCGGCTCCATCGCCAGCCCGCGCGCAATCGCCACACGCTGCTGCTGCCCGCCGGACAACTCCCCCGGCAGGGCATCTTTCTTATGGGACAAACCGACGCGTTCCAACAGGTGCAACGCCTTGGGAATCACATCCTCCCGCCGCTGCTTTTTCACCACCACGGGCGACAGGATGATGTTTTCCAACACGCTCAAATGCGGATAAAGGTTGAAATGCTGAAACACGAAACCGACTTCGGTGCGCACCTTGTTCAAGTCGGTTTGCGGGTCAGCCACATTGATGCCGTCCACCCAAATTTCGCCGCTTTGGATGCTTTCGAGTTGGTTTACCGTACGGATCAAAGTCGATTTGCCGCTGCCCGAAGGCCCGCAAATCACCACCACTTCGCCCTGCCCGATTTCCAAATTGACATTATTGACCACGTGCAGGTCTTTAAAGAATTTATTGACGTTTTTGAATTTAATCATGTTTATTTCTTTCAGACGGCCTTACGGACCAAATAATTGCTCAGTTCCACATATTTCTCCGGCGCGATGTGTTCGGCACGGTCTTGCGGATTGATGCCGACTGCCTGTAAATCCTCGTCGCCGGCCAGTTCTTTCAGATTGTTGCGTATGGTTTTGCGGCGTTGGTGGAAGGCGAGTTTCACCAGTTTGGAGAAATGCTCGAAATCGTCCGCCTTGCCGATGCGGTGTTTCACCGGAATCATGCGCACCACCGCCGAATCCACTTTCGGCGCAGGGTCGAACGATTCGGGCGGCACGTCAATCAGCAGCTCCATATCGAAAAAATATTGCAGCATCACGCCCAAGCGGCCATAGTCGTTGCTTTTCGGCACGGCAACCATGCGCTCGACCACTTCTTTTTGCAGCATAAAGTGCATATCGACGACATCGTCCGCCACTTCCGCCAGCTTGAACAAAAGCGGCGTGGAAATATTGTAAGGCAGGTTGCCGACGATTTTCTTTTTGCCCGCGATGCTGTTGAAATCAAACTGCAACACATCGCCTTCGTGAATCACCAGTTTGTCGGCAAACGGCAGCGTTTTCAGACGGCCTACAATGTCGCGGTCGATTTCGATAACGTGCAGGCGGTTCAGCTTTTTCGCCAAAGGTTCGGTTATCGCCGCCAAACCCGGGCCGATTTCAATCACGACATCTTCGGCCTGCGAGCGCACGGCATTGACAATATCGGCAATGATGCGCGTGTCCTGCAAAAAATTCTGCCCGAAGCGTTTTCTGGCTTTGTGTTCTTTCATGATGCTGACAGGTGGGGAAAACCGCGTATTGTAGCCCAAACCGCATCAGGCCGTCTGAAAAATCCGCCGTAACGGCGGTTTTCTATATAATGCGGCGGCTGACGGGCCGAAATGCCAAAAGGCCGTCTGAAAACCAAGCCATCCAAAGGGATTCATATGAAAAAGATTGTTCTCGCGATTGCCGCTGCCGCCATATTGGCCGCCTGCGCCACCCATCATTCCAACGGCGGCAATGAGTTATACGGCGAAATCAAAGGCGGCGTCAGCGTCGGCCATACCCACACCCGTTAAGCAAACGCCTGCCGTACCGCAAAGCAGACCGCCCGTTATGAAGCATCCGCATCCGAATGATCCGCCACCATTGTTTACCTGGCTGTCCGAGCATGGCCGTTCAGCTTTGCCCGCATTGGCCGCATTATCGTTGGACGAAAAAGTGCGAGGGCAGAATTTTGCAGCATTAAAAACGGTATTCGGACGGCAAAACGCCCGTCTGCTTCCCGCACAAATGAATTTCGGCCTGACCGAGCTGTTGGATTACGCCATGTTCGAACCGCACGGTCACCCTCATGCCTATACGGCCGCCGTTCTGCTAAACCTGCAATACGGCATCGAACACAAACGCCCGAGCATGGATTTGGTATTCTGCCGCGATGCCTATACCGCCCGCATCCGCGCCACGCTGCCGCAGGATATGCAAACCGCGCTGGACAGTGCGTTTGCCCTTGCGGCAGAACATGGGATACTTTGATTACCCAGTTTTGCAAATGAATAATGAAACAGGCCGTCTGAACTTTTCAGACGGCCTGTTTGTCTACAGATAGTGTTTAGCGGTCGATTTGGCTGCCGATTACGCCACCCAGGGCAGCACCGCCCAAAGTCGCGCCGGTTGTACCGCCGATCAGATTCCCGGCAACACCGCCGATGGCTGCACCGGCGGCAGTATTGCGCTGGGTGCGGGTCATGCCGTTACAAGCAGTCAGGGAAACGGCTAAAGCGGCTAATACGGCGGTTTTCAAGAATAAAGATTTCATTGTGAAACTCCTTGTTTTTATGGGAATGAGAAACACCATTTGCTAAAATGGCGTTGTAAGGATACACGTCTGTCGTGCGTATTGCCGTCTATTTAAGTTAAATTCTCCAAAGGTTCGTTAGCTATGCCGGATTATGCCTGGGCACATCTTGCCCATTTGTTTTTCGCCGTAATTTTTGTCGGCGGTGTTTTTTTCGAGGCCTTGGTTTTGAGCGTGATGCACACCTCGGCCGTTTCGCGCGAATCGCGCCGCGAAGTCGAACGTGCTTTGTCCCGACGCGCCGTAAAGGTGATGCCTTGGGTGGTGGCGGCCGTATTTTTGTCCGGCCTGACCATGGCTTACCTGCGTTATCTGCCGAACTTGGCCGCGCCCTTCGCTTCTTCCTTCAACCTGCAACTGACGCTGAAAGTGATTATTGCGGCAAGCATCCTGCTGCATTTTATCGTGGCCGTTACGAAAATGCGGCGGCACACGCTGACCAAAGCCTGGTCGCGCTATATCCATACCGCCGTGCTGTTGCACATGACGCTGATTGTGATACTGGCGAAAACCATGTTTTATTTTGTGTGGTAACCCCCGTCATACATCCCAACTTCCGCGCCAATAGCGGCGGCAAATATCGCAGCCGTCTTTTTTCCGAATGGCTGACACTTTGGAATGGAAGCCGAACGGATGGCGGATTTGCCCGCCCCGCCCCAAACCGTTTTATTGACTGTTGCACGCGCCGCCTTCCCGACAGGGGAAACCGCCATATCGTTCGGGTGCATTTCTCCCTCCGTCGGCAGTCTTTGCATGGATATTTCCGCCTGCTTGCTTTGACCGCGGGTCGGGACGTAAAAAGGCCGTCTGAAAAACATCTTTCAGACGGCCTTTTCGCTACAAACTATATCCGACGGGTTTATTTGTCTTCTTTAGTTGTTTCTTTTTTATCTTTTTTTGCCGGTTTTTTGGCAGCCAAACCGAGCGATTCACGCCATTTGGCCGGGTCTTTCACCAAATCCAGTGCGGCTTTCAGTTGGGCATCTTTCGCAGGATCGGGATTGTAGCGCGAAGAGAGTTCTTCTTCCGCCTCTTTCTCTTTGTCCTTGCCCTTGTTTTTGCCTTTGGCAGCCTCTTTGTCGGCTTGGGATGCGGCTTTTTCTTCAACGGCATCATCGTGCACCACGCCGTTTACTTCTTCCCCGCCCAACGGATTGCCGATGTGCCCGGCCAAATCGGCCTCGCGGCTTTCGTATGTTCGGTTTTTATCCTTGACTTCCACGTCCGGCACGATGCCTTGCGCCTGAATAGAGCGGTCGTTCGGCGTGTAGTAGAGCGAAGTGGTCAGCTTGATGGCGCTGCCGTTGGATAGCGGCAGAACGGTCTGCACCGAGCCTTTGCCGAAACTCTGCGTGCCGACGATGACGGCGCGTTTGTGATCCTGCAGGGCACCGGCGACAATTTCCGAAGCGGAGGCAGAACCGGAATTGATCAATACGGTAAGCGGGATGTTTTTGACTTCGGACGGCAGGCCTTTGAGCGGGTCGGCATGGCCGGAGAAAATGTAATCTTTCGGCAGGGCGGACAGGCTCATGCCGTCTTTGCCGTCGCGGCCTTTGGTGCTGACCACTTTGGCACCTTCGGGCAGGAAGGCGGCAGATACGCCCACCGCGCCGTTAAGCAGGCCGCCGGGGTCGTCGCGCAAGTCCAAAATCAAGCCTTGGAGCGGGGCTTTGTTTTCTTTGGTCAGCTTTTGCACTGCTTCGCGCAACGAGGCGACGGTGCGTTCCTGGAACTGGCTGATGCGGATGTAGCCGTAGCCCGGTTCGATCAGTTTGGAGCGCACGCTCTGCACTTTGATGATGGCGCGGGTGAGTTTGAAGGTCAGCGGTTTGGAAGAGTCTTTGCGCGAAATGGTCAGTTCGATGTTGGTGCCGGGTTTGCCGCGCATCTTTTTCACCGCTTCGCTCACGCTCATGCCGCGTGTCGAAACACCGTCGATTTTCGCGATGTAGTCGCCGCTTTTGATGCCGGCACGTTCGGCCGGGGTGTCTTCAATCGGAGCAATGATTTTGACAAAGCCGTCTTCGGAGCCGATTTCCATCCCCAAACCGCCGAATTCGCCGCTGGTGCTTTCCTTCAGGTCGGCATAGTCTTTTTTGTTCATGTATTCGGAATGCGGGTCGAGATCGGCCACCATGCCTTTCGCGGCGCTTTCGAGCAGGACGTCGTCGGTTTTGTCTTCGTAGTAGTTGGCTTTAATCTGACTGTAAACCTCTGCCAGCGTACGGATGGACTGTACCGGCAGCGCGTCCTGTTTTTTGCCCTCGGAGGCGGCGAAACCCTGTACGCCGACGGTCAGCAATGCGCCGCTGAACGCGCCCAATGTGTAGAGTGCGACTTTTTTCAAAGTGGAATTTGCCATGTTTGTATATTCTCGTTTGTTTCTGAATGCCGACCTGCGGCAAAGATGCGAACTGTATTGGATTTGATGTTGTCCATCAACTGCTTTTATCAAAAAATACAATAGGCGGAAAAACGCAAAGGCCGTCTGAAAACGGGCGGCCGGACTTTCAGACGGCCTCTATGCTTCCGCCTCCCCGCGCTAGCGCAGCCAGGCGGCGGGATTCATTGCCGCAAGCCGGTAGCGGATTTCGAAATACAGGCCTTGCTCGCCCGACGGCAGGCTGCCGCTGGTGCCGATTGTCCCGCCCGTTTTCACGCTGCCGCCGCTGCCGACGGTGATGGACGACAGGCCGGTATAAACGCCGGTGTAGCCGCCACCGTAGTCGATGACGACGGTATTGCCGTAACCGTTGAGCGCGCCTGCGTAAGCCACGGTGCCGTCGGCCACGCTGCGGACGGGCGACGGGGCCGTGGCGAAAAACAGGCCGTGCCAAACGCCGCCGTCCGGCTTCGGTTTGCCGAAACGGCCGGTGATGCTGCCGCCGACCGGATGCGGCAGGCGGCCTTGGAGGCGGCCGAAGGTGTTGTTGGCCTGCGCGGCATATTCGCCCTGTAAGGCGCGGTCTTCTTCCGTCAGGGTGGAAACGGGCGGCTTGGCCGGCGCGGAGGCGGCTTTGTCTTCGGCGTTGTCAGGTTTTGCCGGACGTTTTTTCGCCTTTTCCGCCGCCAGCCGCTCGCGGGCGGCTTTGGTGCGGGCGGCGGCTTCCTGTTTGCGTTTGGCCGCATTGCGGCGGGCGATGTCGGCAAGGATTTGGTTTAATTTCGATTCGTCGGCACGCAGTTTGTTCAGGTTTTGGTTTTGCTTGTCGATTTCGGCATTCAGACGGCTGTTTTCGCGCTGTGCGGCAGAATTGTGTTTGCCCAGCCTGCTCAACGCGGCTTCTTTTTCCGCTTTCAGTTTGGCCAGCTTCGCCAGTTCGGCATCGATTTCCTGTTCGCGCCGGTGCAGTTCCTGCTGCTGGACGACCAGTTCGGAGACCACGTTGCGGTTTGCACTGCCGATGCGGCGGGCGTATTCGAGGTAACGCGATTTCCGCCCCGGTTCGGCGTTTTTCAGAAACAGGATGACGGCGTTGTTTTGGCGGTTTTTATAGTGGCCGGTCAACAGGCGGGCAACTTGCGCTTTGCGTCCCGCGATTTCGGTTTTCAGCCCTTCGAGTTCGTTTTGCAGCGTTTGCAGCTTCTGCCGCGTGTCTTGCTGGCGGCGGGTGATGCCGGCCAGTTCGCGCTGCGCCTTTTCCAGTGCGGCGCGGGTTTTGGCCAGCGTCTGCTGCGCCTGCCGCTGCGCCTGCTGTTTTTGCTGCAATTCCGACTGCGCCTCGTCGATGGCGTGGCGGATGCTGTTCAAATCGCCTCCGTCCGGCGTTTCGGGGGCGGCGGACAAAGGCAGGGCGGCAAGCAGTACGGTCAATATCAGCGGACGCGGGGACATAGCGTAAAACGGGTCATCAAAACGGCGGATTATAGCGGAATTTGGCGGCTTCGGCTTTTTCAGACGGCCTCCTCACGCCACGCCGCACGCCATCGGGACGGCCGTTTCACTATATAATCACGCCGTCCAATGTTTTTTCAGACGGCCCCTATGCCACGCCTCATCTTCTCCCTCGCCACGCCCGACGACGACGACGCCCTGCGCCGCCTGTTGCGGGAAAACGTTATGGAAGGCGGCATCAGCGTCAGCTTCCGCCGCGAACCGTCTTACTTCCTCACCTCGTCGGTTCAGGGCGAACAGGCGGAAATTTACAAAGGCTGCAATGTCGAAACGGGCGAAATCGCGGTATTGGGCAGCCGTTTCCGCCGTGCCGCCTATTTCAACGGCCGACTGGAAACGCTGGGCTATCTGGCCGACCTGCGCCTCAACCGCCGCTACCGTTCCGGCCGCTGCCTTTTCCGGGCCTACTGCGAACTGGGCAACGTCATTGCCGCCGACCCGCTGCCGCTGCACACCAGCATGATCCTGCACGACAACGCCGCCGCCCTTTCCACCATCGCCGCCAACCGCCGCGGTATGCCGCACTACATCCCGCAAGGCCTGGTGCACACGCCGTTCATCCGCCTTGCCCGCCCGCGCCGCCCGATTGCACCTGAGGGGGTGGAACTCCGCTTCGGCCGTGCGGGAGAAGAAGGCGAACTGACCGATTTTCTCAACCGCGAAGCCGCCCGCCGCCAATTTGCGCCGCATTATGAACCGGCCGACTGGTACAACGGGCGGCTGCGCGGGCTGTCCGTCGGCGACGTCTGCATCGCGCGGCGGGACGGCCGGATTGTCGGCGCGCTGGCCGGCTGGGACCAGCACGGTTTCCGCCAAATCCATGTCGAACGGTACAACGGCCTGTGGCGTTTGGGCAAACCGTTGTACAACGCCGCCGCCCGCCTGCTGCGCCTGCCGCTGCTGCCCGACGAGGGCGGGACGATACGCTACGGCTATCTGGCTTTGACCGCCGTCGAAAAAGACGATGCCGACGTTTACCGCGCCCTCCTGCGCGCGCAATACATCCGCTGCCGCAAACTCGGCTGGCACTACATGGTCGGCAGCATGCACGAAAACGACCCGCTGCTGCCCGTCATGAACGAATATCCGCATCTGGCGGCGGGCGGCAGGCTGTTCGTCGTCGCCTTCGATACGCCTCCCGAACCCGACGGCCGCGTGCCCTATGTCGAAGCGGCCACGCTTTAAGGTGGGGCATTTGGAACGGCAAGAGGCCGTCTGAAAACCGGTTTTCCGTTTTCAGACGGCCTCTCTCATCATGGCTTCGCCGCGAAACACCTGCCGCTAAAATACCGCCTTCGGAACCGGCGGCATGTATGGCGGATTCACTTTAAACCAGCCCGATACTGCCCCGCCTTGCCGTACTGTTTGTACTGCCTGCGGTTTCGCCGCCGCGTCCTGATTTAAACTTAACCCAATATAATTCAGAGTGTTTTTCAGACGGCCACGGCGGCTTTGATGTGCGGGTGCGGGTCGTAATCCACCAGTTCGAAATCTTCGAATTTAAAGTCGAACAGGTCGGTTACAGCGGGGTTAAGCTTCATTTTCGGCAGCGCGCGCGGTTCGCGGGCCAGCTGCAATTCGGTTTGCTCGAAGTGGTTGCTGTAAATATGCGCGTCGCCCAGCGTGTGAACGAATTCGCCCGGCTGCAAACCGCACACTTGGGCAATCATCATGGTCAGAAGCGCGTAGCTGGCGATGTTGAACGGCACGCCGAGGAAGATGTCCGCGCTGCGCTGGTAGAGCTGGCAGGACAGTTTGCCGTCGGCAACGTAAAACTGAAACAGCGCGTGGCAGGGCGGCAAGGCCATTTCGTCCACCAGCGCGGGATTCCAGGCCGATACAATCAGGCGGCGGGAATCGGGGTTTTTCTTGATTTGCTCCATCACGTTGGCAATTTGGTCGATGTGGCGGCCGTCGGGCGCGGGCCAGCTGCGCCACTGGTAGCCGTAAACCGGGCCCAAGTTGCCGTTTTCGTCCGCCCATTCGTCCCAGATGGAAACGTTGTTGTCTTTCAGGTATTTGATGTTGGTATCGCCTTTGAGGAACCACAGCAGCTCGTGGATAATCGAGCGCAGGTGGAGTTTTTTGGTGGTCAAAAGCGGGAAACCCTGCGCCAAATCGAAGCGCATCTGGTAGCCGAACACGGAGCGCGTGCCGGTGCCGGTGCGGTCGGATTTGTCGTGGCCGTTTTGCATGACGTGGCGCATCAGGCCGAGATATTGTTTCATGTGTATGTCCCTTCGGTTGAGGCCGTCTGAAAAATCCCGCTTCGCGCAAGGTTGGTTTTCAGACGGCCTGAATGATGTCGTACGGCGGTTCAGCCGCCGATGCAGATATTGTGGTTGTGCGGCAACAGGATATAAAACACCAACCAGGCCAATAATACAACGGCTGCGGGCAGCAGCGTTTTGGCACGGACGAGCAGACGGGCAGGCAGCCAGCACAGGACGCTGAATACAATCAAACTGACCAGCATCAAGGGGTAAAACGCCGTGCCCGCGATGTTTTCGTAGCGGTGGTCGTAGCATTCGAAGCTGCCGCCCATGTAGGCCGCGCCCAATATCAGCCAACCGGCGAAGTGCGCCGCCCATACGCCGGCCATGACGGCGGCCCTGATGAATATGAGGCCCAAATGGGATGTTTTATGTTCGGACATTCGGTTTCCTTTTTAAATAAAGCTATCGGCAGGCCGTCTGAAAATACGGATTCCGCTTCAGACGGCCTTCCCTTCAGGCAGGAACAGCGACATCGGCAGGCCGGCAAAAGCAAAGGCGGCGGCAACGGGCAACAGCATATCCCACGGGATATAGCCGGCAAACAGAAATCCGACCAAGGCGGCAACCGACACCGCCAGCCCGCCGAGCAGTACGGCGGAAATACCCGCCCCCGCCCAACCGCGCCGTACCTTCAGGATGGAAAGCAGTGCGGCGTAAGGTACGGTAATCGGCAGGCAGTAGAGTACCGAAGCCACCAGCAGCCCCAAAACGGCCAAAGTGCCGATGCCTAAAATAAAATCGGGGAAGTCGCCGCCCAATAAAATAACTAACAGCACAAATCCCGCCACCTGCGGCGGCAGCGCGATTAAAGCCAAATTCCGAGCCAACGGCGACATATCGATTCCTTTCCAAGCCGTCTGAAAAATACGGATGCCGTTTTCAGACGGCCTTTTCATCTTACCAATAGCTGACGAAGCGTTCCAAATCGGTATTTTTTTCTTCTTTCGGGAAATCGTGCTGCGCCGTGCCGACCATGATCAAGCCGATGATGCGGTCTTTTTCGCCGCAGTTCATGGCTTCGCGCAATACGGGGCTGCCGCACCACAGGCCGGTAATCCACACGTTGTCGTAACCCAGCGCGTTGGTGGCAAGCTGGACGGCATAAGCTGCCGCGCCCGCACTCATCAGCTGCTCCCATTCGGGCTTCGGTTTTTCGGCGGCGGTGTTCGGCGCGGCAATCACGGCGATAATCATGGGGGCGAAGTTGGCAACTTTTTCCGCTTTTCTCATCGCGTCCTCACCCAATTTCATCACTTCCACCGTTTCTTCCAACGCGCGGCGGAATTTCTGTTTCGCCTCGCTGCCCGTGATAACGACGAAACGCCACGGTGTCAGGTTGCCGTGGTCGGGCACTTGGGTGGCCGCCTGAAAAACGGTTTCCAGCTCGAGTTCGTCGGGGGTGGGTTCGACCAGTTCGCGCACCGAGCGGCGGGTGGTCAGCAAATCTAATGCGTCCATTTTGTTTCCTTTCGTTTACTCTTTATCCACAGGGAGGCCGTCTGAAAAATCATTCGCCCGTTCCACCTGTTCCCAGGCGCGCAAAATCAAATCGGGGTCGTTCGGTTTCAGCAGTTCGGCATCCGACAACATGCGCCGCCAATGGCGCGCGCCGTTCAGGCCGTGCATCAGGCCGAGGTAATGGCGTGCCATGTGCCGCAAAATCGTGCCGCGTCCGGCGGCCAGTTGCGCGGCGGCATAATCTTTCAGACGGCCTGCCAGTTCGGCGTAGGAGACGGGCGCACGGTCGTCGCCGTAAAAAAGCCTGTCCCAGTCGCGCATCAGCATCGGATTGTGATAACACTCGCGCCCGACCATCACGCCGTCCACATGTTGCAGGTGCGCGGCGATTTCGTCATTGGTTTTGATGCCGCCGTTGATGATGATTTCCAACGCGGGAAACTCGCGTTTCAGGCGGTAGACATAATCGTAGCGCAACGGCGGCACGTCGCGATTTTCCTTCGGCGAGAGGCCTTCCAGCCAGGCATTGCGGGCGTGGACGATGAAGGTTGTGCAATCGGTTTTTTCCGCCAATGTACCGACAAAATCGGCCAGCGGCTGATAATCGGTTTCGCGGTCGAGGCCGATGCGGTGCTTGACGGTAACGGCACAGCCGGGTGCGGCTTCCTGCATCGCGTTCAGGCAGTCGGCCACCAAATCCGCCTCCTTCATCAAGCACGCGCCGAACGCGCCTTTCTGAACGCGCGGGCTGGGGCAGCCGCAGTTGAGGTTGATTTCGTCGTAGCCGTAAGCGGCGGCTTTGGCGGCGGCTTTGGCCAAATCCTGCGGCTCGCTGCCGCCCAGTTGCAGCGCGACGGGGTTTTCGCCGTCGTTTTTCAGCAGGAAGCGGTCGGGGTCGCCGTAAATCACCGCGCCCGCGTTAATCATTTCAGTGTAAAGCCAGGTATGGCGGGTGATTTGGCGCGCCATATGGCGATAGTGCCGATCAGTCCAGTCCAACATAGGGGCTACGGATAGGCGGCGAGGTGGCAATGTATTGTTTTTCATCGTCTTTTCAAGCCAGGAATTGCGCTTCGGAATCGGCGGCACGGCTGTTGAGCACACGGTTGCCGTCGATTTTCAGACGGCCTGCGGCAAAATCGGCCACAGCCTGCGGCAGCAGTTGGTGCTCCACTTTCAAGACGCGTGCGGCGATGTCGTCGGCCGTATCGCCGTCGAGAATCGGCACCACGCCCTGCGCAATCACGGGCCCGCAATCGAGTTCGGACGTAACGAAATGCACCGTGCAGCCGGCCACGCGGCAGCCGGCGGCCAAGGCGCGTTCGTGGGTGTGCAGGCCGGTAAAGGCGGGCAGCAGCGAGGGATGGATGTTGATCAGGCGGCCTTCGTAATGGGCGCAGAAGGCGGGCGTGAGGATGCGCATAAATCCGGCCAGCACGACCAAGTCGGGGTGATGGCGGTCGATCAATTCCATCATGGCGCGGTCGAAGGATTCGCGGTCGGGGAAGTTTTTGTGGTTCAGCGCGGCGGTGGCGATGCCGCGCGATGCCGCCCACGCCAGTCCGGCGGCGTTTTCGTTGTTGCTCAATACGGCGCGGATGTCCGCATTCGGAACGGCGGCCTCGACGACGGCCTGCATATTGCTGCCGCGTCCGGAAATCAGGATGACGATGTTTTTCATAACGGGGAAATCGGATTGGGAAAGATGATTCATGGCTCTAGGGCGGCGTATTTTAGCCGAAAGGCCGTCTGAAAACACCTTTAAATCGCGCAACCTGCTGTTCAGACGGCCTCCCGCCGCATCAGGCCGTCTGAAAACGGCAGCCGCTTCCGCTATAATCCGCCCGTCCTTTTCTTTAAATTGCCGCCGCCATGAATGACGACGAATTCCAAACCGCAGCCGCCGATGCCGCAGTCGAACTGCTCAGCCGCCTTTATCCTGCCGCCGCCGAGGTGTGCGCCCCGTTTTTACGCCGCCTTTTCGCCGCGCTGGAAGACGGCCACAGCTTTATCCGGCTGACCGACGAAGAAGCTGGAACACTGGCGCAGGCCGCCCCGCTGACCGATTCGAAAGGCCTTGCCCCGCTGGTTTTGCGCGGGCGGCGGCTGTTCCTCGGCCGCTTCTACCGGCTCGAACGCGACTTGGCCGGCGAAATCCGCCGCCTGGCCGTCCCGCCGGTCGAAATCCCCGAAACCGCCCGCGCCGCCGAGTTGCTGGCGGAATGGTTTGCCCAAGCCGGCAGCGAAGGCCAGCAGGCCGCCGCCGCGCTGGCCCTGCTGCAAAACTTCATCTTAATTTCCGGCGGCCCCGGCACGGGCAAAACCACCACCGTCGCCAAACTGCTCGCCCTGCTCTGCCAAGGCCGCGAACGCCTGCCGCGCATCGCGCTGGCCGCGCCGACGGGCAAAGCGGCGGCACACATGGCGCGCGCCCTGCACAAAGCCCTGGCCGGCTTTTCCCTTTCAGACGGCCTCAAGCGGCACCTCTCGGCACTCGAAGGCCAAACCGTCCACCGCCTGTTGAAACTGCGCCCGCCGCAAATGCAGCCGCAATTTGATGCCGACAACCCGCTGCCGCTCGACATCCTGATTATCGACGAAGCCTCGATGCTCGACCTCGCCCTGATGCTCAACCTCCTGCGCGCCGTGCCCGACGGCTGCCGCGTCATCCTGTTGGGCGACGAAAACCAGCTCCCTTCCGTCGGCGCGGGCGCGGTATTGGCCTCTTTGGCACAAACCACCATCTTGGACAGCGAAACGGCAGGCCGTCTGAAAACCCTGCTGCCGCAACGCGAAAACCCTTTTCAGACGGCCTCCAACCCGCCCGCGCTTTCGGCCAACACCGCCCGCCTGACCGTCAGCCACCGTTTCGGCGAACACAGCGGGCTGGGCTGTCTGGCGCGCGCGGTGTGCGCCGGAGACGAGGAAACCGCTTGGGCGCAGTTTGACCGTTTCCCCGACCAACTGTCCGTCCGCACGGCATCCGTCGAACAACTGGCCGCCGACTTCTGCCGTCAGCAGGCAGACTACTGGCAGGCCGCCGACCATGCCGACATCGCGGCCGCCTTCGACTGCCAAAGCCATCTGGCCGTACTGGCGGCAAGGCGCGACGATGCCGCCCGCTTCAACCTCGCCTGCCGCAACCACCTGCAACGGCACGGGCGCATACCGGCGGATGCACAATGGTTTGCCGGACAAGTCATCATGATAGAACGCAACGACTACCCGCTCGGCCTCTTCAACGGCGACATCGGCCTGATCCTGCGCGATACCGACGGCGGCGACGGCGCGCTGGCGGCCTATTTCCCCGACGGCGGCACATACCGAAAAATCCCCCTCAGCCGCCTGCCCGCCTACGAAACCGCCTTCGCCATGACCGTGCACAAAAGCCAAGGCTCCGAATACCGCGACGTTTGGCTGCTGCCGCCCGCCGATGCCGAAGGCCTCAACCGCGCCCTGCTCTACACCGCCATCACCCGCGCCCGCGAAAAATTTACCTTTGTCGGCGGCAGGCATGCCTTTGCCGCCGCCTGCAACCGCAACGAAACCCGCCGCAGCGGCCTGCGCGACATGCTGGCGGATGAAACGGAACGGATATAGGTAAAAAGACCGTCTGAAAACACCGGCCGCCATATGCGGTTGAATGTAAAAAAACGAGCTGACAATCTGTATAATTCAAATAAAGCATACCGTACAAGAAATAACCATGAAACGAATATTGTGTTTGATTTTGCTGGCCTTATCCGGCACTGCGGTAGCGCAGTCGTGCGAAGCGGAAGTGGCGCGCGCCGATTTGAGGGGCTTGAAATTGGGCGAACCTTTGGCACAGTTCAAAAAACGGTTTCCCCAAGCGCACGACACGACGGCCGCGCTCGAAAAGCGCGAAACGCAAGAAGGTGGGATTCATCTTTTCGCAAACGAACACCCGTTGGGCAAAGATATAAATTCCGCCTTCCTGATTTATCAGGACAGAAAAATCAGCAACATCAACCTGTTCATCCACTACAACAAGCGGAAGCCCTTTGCCGCGCATGCGGAACAGGCCAAAAAGCAGTTCAGGCTGCCTGAAAAAGGATGGCAGGCATTTGACAATGGGCAGCAGATTTACCGCTGCCAAGATTACAAATGGGTGCTGACGGAACTGGTTGAGGCCGACGGCACGCAGATTTTGAGCATCTCGTTGGATAAGGTTGCGGGAAAATAGGCCGGTTGATGGCCGAACGGCCGTCTGAAATATGTGCAGTACAACCGCCAACCCTGCAAACGTTGCCCGAACCGCCCTTGCCGAAACTACCGCCCAAACTTTTACACAGCAAAAAAACCATTAAATATCCGTACTGTATAAGCAACGCATCATCCATACCGCCGTTTCCATTGCGAGCCGCACCATGCCCAGAGCCACCTTCTACGTCCACATAACCGACCCCGCCGCCTTCGCCTGCAAACTCACCCGCCGGGCTTGCGGCCAAAACGAACGCCTGCTGATTTGGTGCGGCAGCGAAGCAGAAATGCACCGTTTGGACAAAGAGTTGTGGCAAGACCCGCCCGAAAGCTTCCTGCCGCACGAAATATGGTTTGAAGGACACCCTTATCCGCAAGATGCCGCCGCCGTTTTAGCCTGCGGCGACCACCTGCCGCCCCTGCCCGAAGGCACCCTCGTCCTCAACCTGACCGACGACTTCTGGCACACGACGCAACCGCTGCCACAACGCGTGCTCGAAATCGTCGGCAACAGCCCGGACGAACTGGCCGGAGCAAGGGAACGCTTCCGCGCCTACCGCGACGCGGGTTTCACCGTCGAACACCACAACATGCAGGGAAAGGCCGTCTGAAAACATGGAACAGCCCGACTTCTTCGCCATCCCCAGCCCCTGCATCGGCGTCTGCCGCGCCAACAACAAAGGCTACTGCATCGGCTGCCTGCGCAGCCGGGAAGAACGTCTCTACTGGCAGCAAATGAACGATGACCAAAAACACCAAGTCATGCGCCTGCTGGCCGTACGGCGCAAAAAAATCGAACAGGCCAAATGGGAAAAAGGACGGGATTTCGGTACAACGCCCGAACAGGAAAACTTCGAATTCGATTAGCCCCGACCGTCAGCCCGATTGAGGCCGTCTGAAAACCACTTCCCAATCTTTCCGACAGGAAACATTCATCAAGGAAACCACCATGAAATATCTGACCCTTCTGTTACTCTCTGCCGCCGCACCCGTCTTTGCCGGCTCATCCAGCATCTATTTAAACAATGACTACCAACACGTTTTCGCCACCCCCAGCGGCAATATCCTATGTGGCGGCAACAGCCATAAACACGCCAAGGCCGACAAACGCTATACCAACGACTTGTATTGCTTCATCGGCCTTAACAAAGCCATGCCGAAACGCTGTGAAAAACAAGGCGAAGGCTTGGACTTCACGCTTAACGCCAAAGGTAAAGCCGCTATGAGCTGCGCGGGTTTCGAATTTGTCCCTTACAACGAAGGCTACGAAAAAACACGCGTACTGAAATACGGCGAAACCATCAGCGGCAACGGTTGGAGCTGCCGCAGCGAAACATCGGGCTTAAGCTGTAAAAACAACGACGGCCACGGCTTTTCAATCAACCGCCAAGAATACCGCCTGTTTTAACTATTCAGGCTGCGCCCCTGCTTTGCCGAAGGCCGTTTTCAGACGGCCTCCGGTTGAAAGGGCATGTTTTGCAACTATAAAAAGCATTGTTGGAAAACAAAAAACGGCTGTCGATAACCGACAGCCGTTTTGCTTCATTTGTCCAAATGGTTTAGAACCATGCTTTAATGGCGGCAGCCGTACCGGCAATACCGCCGATCAAGCCAACCGCACCTGCGGCAGTACCCATTGCACCATTGATTTGATCACGTTTGTTGGCGCGTTTCTCGCGTTCCAATGCCAATTCTTCGGAAACGTTTTGACGCTGACGTCTGTGTTGTTCCAGTTCCGCACGGGACAACTGGGCAGAAGCACGGTTACGGCCGGCTTTGATGGCAGCAGAATCATCACCTACAGCCAAATCGCCGACAGAGCTTCCCTGAGCGGCACAGCCGGTTACAATGATTGAAGTCAGAAGGATAAGCGCTAGTTTATTTTTCATAATAAATACCTGAAATACGAAAAAATCGAATAAATCTAAAGATTAATGAAGGATATAGACTTTTCTGTTGCCATAAGCACGGTTGATGGCATCGGCCTCATCCATCATTTCTTCACGGCGCTCCCTACGACGCTCTGCACGCTCCGCACGCTCATCGTTCTGAACACGGCGCGAATCAGCCTGCATTGCGGCCTCTTGCTCCGGAGAAGGAATGAAACGCTGACCGCCATAAGTAACGCAACCTGTCAGTGACAATAAAACAGCACATACCAAAACAGTCTGTTTGACCATAGTTTAAAACCTCACATTTAAAAAGCTTACATTACCATTCTGCATTAAAGATTTGTAAATTTCAAATTTAAATAAAACATTAAAGCATGATGTTTAATAAAAATATTTAATTAACGCAGGGTATCGGATAGTATTAAATAATTGAATATATTATTTTTTTAAACGTCTAAGTCCCTATTTATCCAATTTGACAGCGAAAAATAGACATACTGTTTTTACCTTCAAGTACAACACATATAACAACAGGGGAGCCGGCCATTATGCCGACTCCCCTGTTTGCCCGATGCTTTATCGGTCTGAATTATGCAACGATTTCTACCGAGCCGTGGTCATCGCAATGATCGCCGTGCTGGTGATGCAGACGGCCGTTGACCAAGTAATCGATATGGTCGCCGTGAGGGACAGCTTCATGTCCGCAACCTTCTCCGTGAACATGGCCCGCACAGGTATCGAGCGGGATGCAGGCATCGGGGTTGGTTTCATTTACCGGCAGGGTGTGTTCGTCGTAATGGCCGTTGTGCTCATGGTGCAAATGGCCGTCGTGCAGGTAGTCGATATGGCCGTCATGTTTGATGGCGGTATGACCGCAGCCGCTGCCGTGAACATGGGCGTGGTCGTGATGAATAGTGCAGTGTGTCATGATGCTTCCTTCGATTTGATTAAGGCCGGGTATGGTCTTGCCCGGTTTTAGGGAAACGCGATAATAGTCTCCCAAAACGGAAAAGTAAATACCTAAGCATATGTTTTTTATGAAAATTTTGTTATAGTATATCAACCGCTGCCATTATTCTCCGATGGCCGCCTGCCCAAGTCCGACTTCATGCGGGTTGAGCCGTGCCCGCTCTTCCTGACCTAGCCCGATGGCTTTTCTCAGGCGGGTCATATAGGCGTTTACGTCCAATCCTCGGCCGTAACGTTGCGCTTCCCAAATGGTTTCGGCCAATGCTTCCATCATGTGGTGCTCCGCCCGCACCCAGTCGCCGTTATGGCGGGCGCACAGGGTTTGGTGGATGGTGCGGATCCCGGGCGGCTGGTCGATGGCGGCCTGTTCTTGTATCGAGAGGTGCAACGAAAGGTGGAGGAAGGGGTTTTCCCTGCCGCCTTCCGGTTTCCATTCCGCATCCAGATAGTCCTCGATGTTTTCCAGATAATCGGCATATTCCTGATGGGCTTCGAGAATCCGCAATGCTTTTTGCTGCAATGCATCCAATTGCAGCGGGGCAAACCGCTGCCGCCAAACGTCGGCGAAGAAGCGGCGCACATCGTGGGTGTTTACGTCATACATGGTTTGCTTTTCCGTAAAAAGAGGCCGTCTGAAAATGGTTTTGACCCGGCAAAACATTTTTCAGACGGCGTGTATCGTTATTCGACATTTCAGCGGAATCCGCCCTTGCCTTTTCCTTTGCCTTTGCGCTGCTGAGCCTGCATTTCCTGCATGGCTTTCATCTGCGCCTGACGGGCGTTCGGGTTGAACATCGACATTTCTTTAAAGGCTTTGTGCGCATCGGCTTCGGGGCAGTTATTGTTCGCCATGCAGTAAATCATCACTGCATCTTTTTGCGCCTGGCCGCCGCTGTTGTACATGCGGCGCAGGTCGGCCGGATTGATGCGCCCGCTCTCGGGGTCGATGTTGAATGCTTTGAGGCGTTCGGTAAACTGGCGGCGTTGGCGTTTGATGACCCACACGGCCAAGAGTGCGATAACGGCAATGATGCCCAGTACGCTGAGCAATGCCACCCACCATCTGACGCCGAACAGTATCAGGATACCGATGATGACGGCGGCGATAACCGAGATGCGGATGGCGGGTTGGATAAACATTTTCGGGTTCATGTCTGTCTCTTAAATTTGTGTTTGGTTCGAAGTGCGGATTGTAAACCGAATTAACCTTTTCGGCATCTTTTCAGACGGCCTCAACGGCAGGTTCACATATTTCGATATTGCCGTACGGTTCGCTTCATTGACGGCAACGGAAACGCTAGACCGCCAAGCCGTAAACCATTTGGCGGAAGGCCGCCCAAGCATCGCCGTCCTCCGCGCCCTTTATCATCCGGTCGATACGGGCGCACTCCTGCAATGCACCGATCAGGCGGCTGACGGACAGCCGCTTGACGGCCAACGGGGCGAGTGTCTGTTTATCGCCCCACAGGCGCAGGCTGTTGCGCACAGACTGTACGCTCTGCCCCTGCTTGAGTACGGCGGCCAGCCTAATCAGGGTACGGATGTCTTCGGCCACCGCCCACAGCAGCAGCACGGGTTCCTCCCCTTCGGCCTCCAAGCCTTCCAGCAGATGCAAAGTCCGTACGGCATCGCCTTTCATCCAGGCCGACGCCAGTTGGAATACGTCAAACCGCGCCACATTCGCCACGGCCAGCTCGGCATCCGCCACGCTGATAATGCTGCCGCTCGGGTGCAGCAAAGCTAATTTGTCGATTTCCTGTTTGGCCGCCAGCAGGTTGCCTTCCACCCGCTCGGCAAACAGTGTCAAGGCATCGGCCTCGATGTCTAATCCCGCGTTTTTCAGACGGCCTTTAATCCAAGCAGGCAGTGCGTTGCCTGAAACGGCTTTGGCTTCCAACACCAGGCCCTGCCGTGCCATCGCCGCAAACCATTTGGCCTGTGTCTGCGCCTTTTCCAGTTTGGGCAGCATGACGACGGTTACAGTATCGTCGGGCAGGTTTTCCGCCAGGCTCAGCAATGCCTCGCCGCCAGTTTTCCCCGGCTTGCCATTCGGAATATGAATCTCCATCAGCTTCAAGTCTGCAAACAAACCCATGCTGTTGGCAGATGCGAGCATTTCGTTCCAGTCGAAGGCGTTGTCCGCAGTGTACACCTCACGGTTCAAATAGCCCTGTTGCTTGGCGGCGGCACGCAATTTGTCCAACGCTTCCACGCGCAACAGGTCTTCTTCGCCGTGGATGACGTAAAGCGGTTGCAACTTGTCGGCGGCGGATATGTGTTCGATGTTTTGGACGGCCATGATGAAAAACCAGTTTGGGCGTTGGGTAAAACGATATGAAACCGCCGGAAAGCAATCCGGCGGCTGATTTATTGGTCGACGGTAATTTTTTCCGATGCCTCGCGATCCAGTTTTTGCTGCAACGTATCGCACGGCGTTTCGCAATCGCACATTTTCTTCATGCCCAGCGCGGTAATGCCGCCGCAACTGCCCTTAATCGAGCGTTTGGAAAAAATATAACCGACCGACATGCCCAATATAATCAATAAAAACAGACCGAAAGTCAGAAGGATGGTACTCATGATTTATCCTTGTCGCGTAGCAGTTGTTTGAATGCGGAAGACATTTCCGTGCGGTAGCCGCTGCCGTCGCGGATAATCAAGAATACCGCCAAACCCTGCTGTTCGGCAAGCTGCAGGGCGCGCTGCTCGCCCAATACGAACAAGGCGGTGGAAAGGCCGTCAGCGGTGGTCGCGCTGTCGGCAATCACGCTGACGGAGGCGAGGTTGTGGCTGATAGGGACATGCTTTTGCGGGTCGATGATGTGCGACAACCGCCTGCCGTGCGCGTCGACATGGAAATTGCGGTAGTCGCCCGAAGTGGCCAGCGAATGATTGGCCAGCGGAACGACGATTTGCGTATTGCCGCCTTGCAGGATTTGCGGCTGTTCGATGCCGATTCGCCAAGTTTCGCCGCGTTCGTTCTTACCGCGCCCGCGCAATTCGCCGCCGATTTCCACCAAATAGTTTTCAATACCCAGGCCTTCCAGATGGATGGCCAGTTTGTCCACGCCGAATCCTTTCGCAATCGAAGAAAGGTCGAGATATGTGCCGGCAACTTTTTTGGCCAGCGTCTGTTTTCCACTCACGCCGGCCAGGATGATTTTATCCGTACCGACCACGGCGGAAGCCTGCCGGATTTGTTCGTCCGTCGGTTCGAGGGTAACGGTTTTGTCAGGCCCGAAGCCCCACAGATTTACCAACGGCCCGACGGTAACGTCCAACGCGCCTTGGGTGAGGCCGTTCAAACGGAAGGCTTCGGCGGTAACGAAGGCAAAATCAGCGGAAATTTCCATCGGCTCGCCGACAGCCTGCAACTGATTGAAGCGGCTGATTTCGGACGACGGGTCGTAAGTGGACATTTGGCGGTTTACTTCAACCAGCAATTTGTCCAAATCGGCTTGCACCTGTTCGGGAGGCGGCAAATCTTTGAGGCCGTCTGAAAGATATTTGACGGTATAGGTCGTGCCCATGGTTTTGCCCTGCAAAACCATGGCCTGCCGTTCGGCGGATGGGCCGCAGGCGGCAAGCAGGACGATGAAGAAGAATGAAAAGAAAAGACGGATGGAGGACATAAATCGAAATACGGCGGCAGGTAAAGCAAAACCCCTGAATAACTCAGGGGTTTTGCAAAGATTGGCGGAGTAAGAGGGATTCGAACCCTCGATGCAGGTTGACCCCACATGCCTCCTTAGCAGGGAGGTGCCTTCAGCCTCTCAGCCATTACTCCGTGTTCAGAACCGCGGACTATACGGAATTTGCCCGCCGCTGTCAATCGCCGCAGCCGCTTTTTCAGACGGCCCGGATTTAAGCAAATGAAATGTTAAGGAATTAAGGCATTGTCAAATCGTCCGCATACGGCAAACCCGGCTAGCGGCTGATTTGTCCGCCGATATAGTAGCCGCCGCCTTCATAGGTTTGCCCTATGCTGCCGCTTTGGCCTTCCACGCGGTACACCTGTCTCGGCGGCGGATTGTGGCGCGGATAGCAGCGGCGGCGGTTGCCCCTGTCGTAATAACAGTCGTAACCGCCCTGATAGACGGAAGCCGGGGTGGCGTCGCCGTAAACGACGGTGGTGCCCGGCGGGGCATTGATGGTCACGGTTTTGTTGATGGTGGTGCGGCTTTCCACGGGCAGGTCGATGACTGCATAACGGCCGTACGGCGTTTCGCTGTACACGCAGCCCGCCAACAGCAGGGCGGATACGGCGGCCAGATATTTGGTTTTCATCATTTACTACTCCTTTTCAGACGGCCTTCCGGTGCCGTAACAAGGGGTTATCGCGGCAGACGGTAATGGCCGGTGATTTTGTAGCGTCGGAGGATGTTTTCTTCACGGGTCCCACGTCCGATGTTGTGCAGAATAAGCGGCTCTCCTCCCGCGCTTTTGCGGTCGGAAACGATGCCTATGTGGGTAAGGCCGCGACCCAAATCCCAGGTAACGATGTCGCCGGCCAGAAATTTTTCGTCATGGGTTTGATAGCCCTTGCGTTGGAAATAGGTGGCGATGTTGGGTACGCGGCGGTGGTCGATGTTGCGGTCGGGCTGGGTCAGACCCCATTTTTTCGGGTAGGCGGCAAAATTCTTGCTCATGTCTTCGTGTATCAATTGCTGCAAATCGATTTTCTGCCGCCGCAGCGAACGGACGACGACATCGGTACACACGCCTTTGTGCACGGGCACATCCCCCATCGGATAGCCGATATTGCTGTAGGCGGGATCGTAGGCGGTGGTGCGGCCGATTTGCTGGCGCGCCTCCCACACCAGCTTTTGTGCCGAGACGGCATGCGCCTGGACGGCAGCCATCGAAAGAGCCAGTGCGAATATCTTCATCCGTATCGCCCTACTTTTTGTCTTCATTCCTCCTCCCCCTGCGCGGCCGTCCGTTTTTCAGACGGCCTGAAAAACATTCGGAGCCGCCGTAAAGCCGGCAGCTCCGTTTTGTTTATTGACTCAACACGTCCACACCTTTGGGCGGCACAAATTTGAAATTGCCGCGCGATAAGTTGGGATGGGTGTTCACATTGCTGAATTTGATGCTGGTCTGATTGCCGAAACCGTCTTTCAGCTCCATGGCCGCCAGCGTGTCGCCCTTGAAGCCGATGCGGATGAACTGGTATCCGGCATTGTTTTTCTTCGGCGTGGCGAGCACATAATCAATGCCGTCGCCGAAGCCGTCTTCCTTCAGGCTGTAACTGGAATCCAAAGCGTTTTTGTCCGACAGGATGGATGCGGGGCTGTCGCCGATGGCCTGCGACTGGTCGGATTTGGTTACCTGTTTCAAATCGACGTCGTACAGCCAAATATGCTGGCCGTCGCCGACTATCGTTTGTTTGTAGGGCTTGCTGTATTCCCAGCGGAAGAGGCCGGGACGCATAATTTGGAACGTACCGCCGGAAGTTTGCGTTTTCTTTTTGTTTTTCACGGTTTGGCTGAACGAGCCGCTCAAGCCGTCGGCATCGGCATTGAATTTTTTCAAGGCATCGATTCCGCCCGCCTGCGCCGCGCCGATTGCCAGGCCCAACATAGCGGCAGCGAAGAATTTCGAATAAGTCGTCTGTTTCATTAAACATTTCCTTACGGCTGGATTGCAACAAAGCGGCAGTATAAAGCCTATCTTCAAACGGGCAAGTACTTCGGAACGGGTTTAATTTTTGTAAAGCCGTTAAGGATATGTATTGACTGCCGTTTTATTTTCAGACGGCCTCAAGCTTTGACAATTATTTAATTCCCCGCCCGGGCCAGATACGGCCTTGCGGGGGTTTGACCTTATAATAGCGGCTTTTCGCCGTCGGGAAACTTTATGCACTCCCTTTATTCACTGCTCGAACAGGCACTTTTGTCCCGCGACCCGGAACAAAAATGCCGGCTGGTGCGCGAACTGGCCGAGTGTTCGGCACAACGCCCGCCTTTGGAGAAGAATGCCGCGCCGCCGTTGGATTTCCGCGAAGCCGGCCGGCCGGACAAACCCGCGCTGGTTCCGCCTTCAGCCGTTACGCCGCGTAAAATGAATACGCCGGAAGGTTATGCCGCGATGCTGCACGCCATCTGCCACATCGAATTCAACGCCATCAACCTCGCGCTCGATGCGGCCTACCGCTTCCGCCTGATGCCCGACGAATTTGTGTACGACTGGATACAGGTGGCTTGCGAAGAGGAATACCATTTCCGCCTGATGTCGAGCCGTCTGAAAGCCTTCGGTTATGCCTACGGCGATTTCGACGCGCACAACCACTTATGGGACATGGCCTACAAAACGGCTTTCGACCCCCTGCTGCGGATGGCGTTGGTACCCAGGGTGCTGGAAGCGCGCGGCTTGGACGTTACCCCCGGCATACGCGCCAAAGTGGCGCAACGCGGCGATACGGAAACATGCGGTGTTTTGGACATCATTTACCGCGACGAAGTCGGCCATGTGAAAATCGGCAATTACTGGTATCAGCATTTGTGCCGCCAACGCAGCTTGGAACCGATGGCCTTGTTCCGCAACCTGTTGTCGCGTTACGACATGTTCGTATTTCGGGGATATGTGAATCTGGATGCGCGGGAGAAAGCCGGCTTCAGCCGGTTTGAACTGGAGCTGCTGCACGATTTCGAACAGAGCATGAAGACGGACAACCCGCCCGAAGGGAAACAGGCCGTCTGAAAAAACACGGCGGAACGGATGGGATTAGCGGGTACGGTCGAAATAATGACGGCATTTCGCGCCGCAACGTTCGAACAACTTGCGGCAGAAAGGCAGCAGCGGCGAAGCAAACAATACCGATGCCGCCAAAGCAACCGTTATCACGACTGCCTGCGGCTTGGCAAACACAGTAAACCGGAACACCTGCTCGGCAATATAATTGATGGCACAGGTAAACAGCACGATATAAATCAGCCCGACAGCGGCCAGCAGCATCGGACAGAGGACAGAGCGTTTCATAGTCCAAAACCAAACACAGCGAAGGCGTTATTATAGGCAGCCGAACCGCCAAGTAAAGCAATGGCGGCATTAAATCGGGTAAAGATTAACGGCATATCACGCCGACAAACGGTAAATTATTATCATATCGAACAGACCGCCGCCCCCGCATGCAAAAGGCCGTCTGAAACACCGTCCCGCTTTCAGACGGCCTCCAAAGCATTTTACCCGACACGGGCGGTTTCAAACCAACGGAAACACACCATGAACAACACAACAGCCGAACGCCTGAAAATCTACGGACAACTGATGCGCGCGGACAAACCCATCGGCACCATGCTCCTGCTGTGGCCGACCCTGTGGGCATTGTGGATTGCGGCACAAGGCATGCCGGACTTGACCATCCTCTCAGCCTTCGTCATCGGCACCTTCCTGATGCGCAGCGCGGGCTGCGTCATCAATGACTTTGCCGACCGCAACTTCGACGGCGCGGTCGAGCGCACCAAAAACCGACCGTTCGCACGCGGCGCAGTCAGCAAAAAAGAAGCACTGCTGCTGACCGCCGCGCTCTGCCTCGCCGCCGCGCTCTGCCTGCTGCCGCTGAACCGCCTGACCTGGCTGATGAGCCTGCCCGCACTGTTTTTGGCCATGAGCTACCCGTTCACCAAACGCTTCTTCCCCCTGCCCCAACTCTACCTCGGCCTGGCCTTCTCCTTCGGTATCCCGATGGCTTTTGCCGCCGTTACCGGCCACGTCCCGCCCACCGCCTGGCTGCTCTTTGCCGCCAACGTCCTGTGGACGCTGGCCTACGACACCGCCTACGCCATGGCCGACAAAGAAGACGACCTCAAAATCGGCATCAAAACCTCGGCCATCACCTTCGGCCGCCGCGATGCCGAAGCCGTACTCGCCTGTCACCTCGGCTTCACCGCCCTCATGATCTGGCTGGGCCTGACGATTTCCGCCGCCTGGCCGTATTGGCCCGCCGTTCCCCTGGCCCTCTACTGGCAAATCAAACAATACCGCGCCATCCGGCAGCGCGACCGAAACGCCTGTTTCCGCGAATTCCTGGCCAACAACCGATTGGGCGCACTCTGGTTTGCCGCCCTGCTGGCCAACTACCTCTATTTCAAAATCGCCGCCTTTGCCTTCGGACAATAAACCGCCGCACACCCTAAAGGCCGTCTGAAAAGGCCGTCTGAAAACTGCAAACAACCTTTCAGACGGCCTATCGATGCCGCACCCCTCAGGCAAAAATTAAGTTAATTTATTACCCCGTTCAGTAAAAAATAAAACCGGCCCTGCCCTGCTGCTACAATGCAGGCCGTCTGAAAACGGCGCGACCGCCGAAACGCACCACCATGAAGCACAAGAAAAAACTCGCCACCCTCACCGCCGCCTGCGCCTTATCGGCCTATGGCCTGTATCCCGACCGCCATCCCGTTTACCCTGCAAGCGACCACTACGACCCGGAAACGCAAACCTTCTTCAATCCCGAACCGCAACAAAAGCCGTCCGGCCTGGCTGGCGCGTTTTGGAAAATCCTGACCGACCCGCAGGCAACCCGCCCGCCCAAGCCTCTACCCACAGTCAAACCCAACTGGCCGGCCTTCCTCGCCGCCCCCGAAGGCAAAAGCCGCTTTATCTGGTTCGGCCATTCCACCCTGCTGATGCGCATCGGCGGGCAAACCGTCATCACCGATCCCGTATTCGGCGATTCCGTTTCCCCCGTCCCCGTCATGATGAAACGCTTTCAGCCCGCCCCTGCCGAAATCGGCGAACTGCCGCCCGTCGATGTCGTCCTGATTTCCCACAGCCACTACGACCACCTCGAAAAAGACAGCGTGCAGGCACTCAATTCAAAGGGCAGCCACTTCGTCGTCTCGCTCGGCATGGGCGTACTGCTGGAAAAATGGGGCGTGCCGCGCGAACGCATCACCGAACTCGACTGGTGGCAGCATACCGAACGCAACGGCATCCGCTTCACCGCGCTGCCCTCACGCCACGACTCCTCCCGAACCCTGACCGACCGCAACCAAGCCCTGTGGTCGAGCTTCGCCATCGAACACGGCAACGAAAAATTCTATTTCCACGGCGACTCCGCCCACGGCAGCCATTTCGATAAAATTGCCGGAAAATTCAACGGCTTCGACATCGCCTTTATCGAAAACGGCCAATACAGCGAACACTGGCCCAACAACCACCTCTTCCCCGAACAAACCGCCCGCTATGCGGCACAACTCTCGCCCAAACGTTTCATGCCCATCCACTGGGGCGCGTATTCGATGGCCTTGCACGCTTGGAACGAACCCCTATTGCAAAGCCTCCCGCTGGCGCGCAGCCTGGGCGTGAACCCGCTGACCCCGCTGATGGGGCAGGTATTCGATGCCGACACCACCACACAAGATTGGTTTGCCGAACCTGACCACGAATAAAGCCAATCCCACTAGGCCGTCTGAAAACCATCCCTGTTTTCCAGACGGCCTTTCCGATAGTTCCCCGTCTGCAGCCCTTCCGTATCAAAGCGTCGTGCCCGACAAATAGCCGATAATGGAGGGGCGCAGGAAACGGCAGACTTCCGCCGCTTCAATCAGATGCCGGAATCCCAAGATGCTGCCGGTATGGATACCCGCATCCTTCAAACCCGTTGTACAATCCGCCGTCAAAACTTTCAGACGGCATCACGGATACGCGCGTCAGTCGGCAATACATTTTTTAACCGCTGATGAAACGCCCCAAACCGCCCGTCCCATCCAACTGCAACCCTAACCCGAAACCATGCCCATACTCCCGCTTTTAAACCGTTCCCCCGATTCCCTGCTGGCCGAAGGCTGGACAGCCGCGCAGTTTTCCGCCGCCACGCTGGCTTTGGCCGCACGTTTGTGTGCGTACAAGGTGCAGGCCGCCGCGCTGTGGTTCGACGATGCGGCGCGCTTTACTTCCGCGCTGCTGGCCGCGTGGCTGGCGGGGGCGGAGGTGTACCTGCCGCCGAATCTGGCGGAGGAAAACCGCCGTTGGGCGGAAGCGGGTGGGGCGGTGTGGTTGAGCGACGTGCCGGAAGTTTCAGACGGCCTCTGGCTGTACGACGGGGCGGCTGAGCAGGCGGCCGCGACGGCGGAAGCGTTGGAATGGCCGTCTGAAAACGTGCTGTATCTGAAAACTTCCGGCTCTTCGGGCGAGGCGAAAGTGGAGGCCAAAACGCGCGCGCAGATGCAGGCCGAAGCGGCGGCGCTGGCCGAAAGGCTACCTGAAAGCTGGCACGGCCTGGCCGCCGTGGGCAGCGTAAGCCCGCAGCATTTATACGGGCTGACCTTCCGCGTGTTCGTGTCGCTGGCGGCGGGCTGTGAAATCGGGCGGCGGCAGTGCGTGTATCCCGAATTGCTGCTGGCCGATTCGCGCCGCGAGTGCGTGTGGATTGCCAGCCCCGCGCTGTTGAACCGCTTAGGCGAGGGGCGTGATTGGGCGCGGCTGCGGCAGAATGTGCGCGGCATCATCAGCGCGGGCGGAATGCTGCCGGAGGCCACCGCCGCGCTGCTGCAAGAGAAGCTGGGCTTTGCGCCGCACGATGTGTACGGCAGCACGGAAACCGGCGTCATCGCGCTGCGGCAGGGCGGTGCGTGGGAACTGTTGCCCGAAGTGGAGGCTTCGGTAAACGCAGAAAACATTTTTCAGGTAGCCTCGCCGTGGAGCGGCGGGGTGCGGCAAACCGCCGATGCGGTGCGGCTGGATGGCCGCCGGCTGGAGCTGCTCGGCCGCCAAGACCGCATCATCAAGCTGGAAGACAAACGCGTGTCGCTCTCGCAGCTGGAGCACGATTTGCTGGCCCACGCCTGGGTGACCGACGCGCATTGCGCCCGCCATCCGCAGCACGGCCGGATTGCCGCCTGGGCGGCACTTTCCGCCGAGGGCATTGCCGCACTGCGCGAGCAGGGGCGCGCCACCGTGGTGCAAACCCTGAAACAGCATTTGGCCAAAACGCAAGACACCGCCGCCCTGCCGCGCTATTGGCGTTTCGCCGCCGCCCTGCCGCGCAATCCGCAGGCGAAAATCCGCGAACAGGATTTTCAGACGGCCTTTACCCAGCCGCAAACCGCGCCGCAGTGGGCTGTGCTGCACGCAAACGCAGAAACGCGCGAATATGCGTTTGAAGGCACGGTGCCGCTGGATTTGACGTATTTCGGCGGCCATTTCGCCGATTTCCCGCTGGTGCCCGGCGTGATTGAAGTGCAGTGGGCGATGGATTTGGCGGCGTGCTTCGACTGGGGCAGAAAAACGGTGCAACACATCGAAAACCTGAAATACCAGCACTTTGTGCGCCCGCACGACACCGTGCAGCTCACGCTGCGGCACGACGCGGCGAAAAACAAAATCCATTTCACCATCAGGCAGGGCGACACGCATTGCGCTTCGGGCAGGGTGGCGCTGCATGACTAGGCTCGCGTGGCTGTATGCCCTGCTGCTGGCCTTCGCCGCCGCATGGCTGGGCTGGGGGATAGCGCAGGGAGGCCGTCTGCAAACCGACCTCACCGCGCTGTTGCCCGCCGACGCGCAGGTGGACGCGGTGTGGCGCGCGGCAGACGAAGCGGGCGAAAAACAGCTCAACGGCCAAATCCTGCTCTTGGTGGGCAGCGAAGATGCCGACCGCGCCTTCGCCGCCGCCGAACAAGTGGCCGACCGCTGGCAGAACAGCGGCCTGTTCGCCGCGGTGGACAGCCGCCTAAACCCCGATTTGGCGCAACTGCGGCAGGAAATCCGCAGCCTCGGCGTGAACGCCCTGCCGCGCGAACAGCAACAGCTGCTCTTGCACGACCCCGCCGCCTATTTCCAACAGCGCGCCGAAGACGCGGCCAACCCGTTTGCCGCGCAAATCGTGCCGCTGGAAGACGATTGGCTCGGCTTCGCCCGCTTCGTGCAGCAAAAACAGCCCTCCAGCCGCCTGCAATGGCACAGCGGCAACGGCATGATGTATAGCGAACAAGACGGCATCACTTGGGTATGGCTGCGCGCCAGGCTACCTGAAAAAGCCGCCGCCGATCAGGCCGAACGCCTGCTGCCGCTTCTGGCCGATTCCCGTGCCCAAGCCGAGCGCGGCGGCTACCGCCTCTTGGCTGCCGGCGGCGCATTGTTTGCCGCCGAAGCCAAAACCCAATCCGAACGCGAAAGCGGCCTGATGTCCGCCATCGGCCTGTCGCTCACCTTCGCCCTGCTGTTGGCCGTGTTCCGCAGCCCGCGCGTGTTTGCGCTGGTGTTGCCGCTGGGCGCGGGCATGCTGCTCGGCGCGGCGGCCGTGGTGGGCGTGTTCGGGCAAATTCACATCCTCACCGTCGTGATCGGCACCAGCCTGGTGGGGATGCTGGTGGACTTCCCGCTGCACTGGCTCACGCCCTCGGTGTTTTCTCCCGACTGGGCGGCCAAAGAAGCCATGCGCCGCGTCCAGCCCGCCTTCCTCGCCGGGCTGGGCATCACCGCCACTGGCTATCTGCTGCTCGCCTTCACCCCGCTGCCCGTGCTGCGCCAAACCGCCGTATTTTCCGTGGCCGCGCTCGGCGGCGCGTTTGCCGCCACCGTGCTCCTGCTGCCGCCGCTATTTCGCGGATACCGCCCCCGCGCCGCCCGGTTTGCCGCCGCCATGCACAAACTCGCCGCCGCCCGCCTGCACTGGCTGCTCCTGCCCGTCCTGCCGCTGGCCGCCGCAGGCTACCTGAAAACCGACTGGCGCGACGACATCCGCGACTGGGCTGCCTTATCGCCCCAACTCATCGCTGAAATGCGCCAAGTGGCCGACATCAGCGGCAACGACACCGGCGGCCGCAGCATCCTCGTGCAGGCCGACAATGCAGACGAACTCTTGCGCCGCAGCGCGCAAGTGGAAGCTGCCCTGCAACCCTTGGTCGGCAAAGGCGAACTCGGCGGCGTGCAGTCGCTCAACCAATGGCTGCTGCCCGCCGAAGAACAGCAAGCCTTGCTCGCCCAACTGCACCGCCTGGCCGAACAGCCCGCCCCGTCGACCAACCCCATGCTGCAACTCGGCCTGAAGCCCGACACCATCCAAACCGCCCTGCAACAGGCTGCCGTCCAGCCCGTCGTCCCGCTTGATCAAGCCTTAAGCGGGCAAACCGCCGAAGCCTGGCGCACCCTCTATCTGGGCAATATCCAAGGCCAAGAAGCCGCCCTCGTGCGCGTGCAAGGCCTGAACGATGCCGCCGCCGTGCAAACCGCACTCTCCGCGCTGCCCTGCAACCAAGGCGGCACCTGCGCCCGGCTGGTGGACAAACGCGCCCGGCTGAACGAACTCTTCCGCCACACCCGCAACCACGCCGCCTGGCTCAAACTCGCCTCCTTCGCCCTGGCCTGGCTCGTGCTGTGGCGCATCTTCGGCGCACGGCGCGGCAGCCTCATCCTCGCCGTGCCGCTGATTTCCGCCGCCGCCACCGTCGGCCTGCTCGGCTGGCTCGGCCTGCCCGTCAGCCTGTTCGCCATGTTCGGCCTGCTCTTGGTGGCCGCCGTGGGCGCGGACTACGCCGTCTACGCCCTCACCGCCCGCGAAACCCCCGCCGCCAAACTCGGCGGCATCCTCCTCGCCGCCCTCACCACCGCCATCTCCTTCCTGCTGCTCGCCATCAGCACCACCCCCGCCGTCGCCGCCTTCGGCATCACCGTATCGCTCGGCGTGGGGCTGAACGTACTGCTCTCGGCCTGGCTGCTGAAGAAGGAAGGCGCGGGGCGGGAGGCCGTCTGAAAAAGGCTACCTGAAAACGTGAGCTTCAACTAATGAATCGACATCTTGGCAAAGCTAAGGTTGGACTTCTGCAAAACTAAAATATAGCTTCTTAATAAAAAGTGTGCCGCCTATCCTTGATCACAATTGTGAGGTGGCATTCAAAACAATCGTTAAAATTTGAGGATAAGAAAATGCAAGAACAGGAAAATAGTAAAAATCAGGAAGTACAAGACAATCACACAATGACCAAACTGCAAGATGTATTCAACCTTGCACATGACCAAGCTCATCCTGACAAAATCGATGCCGCCATCCGTGCCAATACGCGGGTATCTGGAACTAACATGTGGGTATTGATGTTTGCCATTGCCGTGGCGAGTATCGGTTTGAATGTAAACAGCACGGCGGTAGTGATTGGGGCGATGTTGATTTCTCCGTTGATGGGGCCGATCGTCGGTGTGGGTTACGGTGCCGCGGTAGGCGATACTGCACTGATCCGCCAAGCAGCACGCAATATTATTGTGTTCATCGCCATCAGTTTGGTTACCGCTACACTGTATTTCCTGCTAACCCCGCTGAAAGAGGCACAAAGCGAGCTTTTGGCACGTACCCAGCCAACCCTATGGGACGTGTTAATTGCCTTCTTCGGCGGTAGTGCAGGCATTGTGGCATTAACGCGCAAAGAAGGAGGCAATGCCATCCCGGGTGTGGCAATTGCCACTGCACTGATGCCGCCCCTGTGCACGGCGGGCTATGGACTAGCACACGGTAACTGGCACTATTTTTTCGGTGCTTTTTATCTGTTTGCCATCAACTGCGTGTTCATCGCTTTTTCCACCCTACTGTTTTCCAAACTACTTAAGCTGCCGCGCAGGGGGCTGGTAAGTGAGACCAAACGCAGACTGCACCGTATTATTATCACAGCCGTAGTGTTGGCAGTGATGATTCCGAGCGGATATATGGCATCGGGACTAGTGCGTCAGGAGCTGTTTAATACCAAAGCCAACAATGCCATCGCCGCTGCACAACAGCAGGAAGGTTTTTTCGTGCTGCGTAAAATGGTGAACTACAAAGAACGTGCAGTCGGGCTGATTGTCAACGGAACAGGGAATGCCGAGAAAATTACCACTCTGCTGGTCACAAATCTGAAAGCGGCAGGTATAAAAGAACCGCAAGTGAAAGTAGTCTATGCGGGGGGCAGTGACACCAAAATTGAAGAACTGCTGGCAAGCCATAACAACTCGGTGCAGTTACAGAACAAGCTGGAAGAGCAGCAGGCCTACATCGATACCGTGCTGGCGGGCAAAACCACCAGTCCCGAAGACGTAGCAGTACTGAGGGAAATCAAAGCCCAATATCCGGAAGCCGAAAAAATCGTTGTTGGGCGCGGTTTGGTTTGGGAAAAAGCACAAACTGCACCCGCTACGCAGGAGCAGCCTGAGAGAGTTCAAAGCGAAGAAGCGGACGCAAGTAACAATATTGTTGTCTCCCTCGAATTCGACCAACCTCTGCCCGCCAAAGACCGCGAACGGTTACAGGCATGGTTGAACCAGCGTTATGAAGGTACAACGGTGCGTTTGTTGATCAATACCAAAATGTTAGACCAATAGGTCATTCCACAAAATATTTCGCCTGAACCCCGGAGGCTAGCTAGAACTTTTCAGGTAGCCTCCCCTAATGTGAATTATGAATGACGAAACCCGCCCGCTACTACAAAAAGGCCGTCTGAAACTTAAACCCAACGGTTTTATATATTGATGCCGCGCAAACCTTATCCCTCCATTTTCAGGTAGCCTTCCAAGCCGTCTGAAAGGCTACCTGAAGCCTACCCCGCACCCCCATCTTTTAAGGAGACCAAACATGACCCAATCCTGCGATATCGCCATCATCGGCGCCGGCCCCTCCGGCGCAGTCGCCGCAGCTCTGCTGCTCAAACACGGCTTTTCCGTGTGCGTGCTCGAAAAACAGCATTTCCCCCGCTTCGTGATCGGCGAAAGCCTGTTGCCGCACTGCATGGAATTCATCGAAGAAGCCGGCTTCCTGCCCGCCGTCGAAGCCGAAAAGCGCTTCCAGTTTAAAAACGGCGCCGCCTTCACCTGGGGCAGCCGCTACACCTATTTCGACTTCACCGACAAATTCAGCCCCGGCCCCGGCACCACCTACCAAGTGCGCCGCGAAATCTTCGATAAAATCCTGATCGACGAAGCCGCCAAACAAGGCGCGGACGTACGCTTCGGCCACGCCGTTACCGCCTTCGACAACAGCGGCGACACCGCCCGCCTCAGCGTGGAAACCGACAACGGCGAAACCTACGAACTCACCGCCCGCTTCGTGCTCGATGCCAGCGGCTACGGCCGCGTGCTGCCGCGCCTGTTGGACTTGGACACCCCGTCCCATCTGCCCGTGCGCGAAGCCCATTTCACCCATATCGACGACAACATCAGCGACCCAGAGTTCGACCGCAACAAAATCCTGATTTCCACCCACCCCGAACACCGCGACGTGTGGCTGTGGCTGATTCCCTTCGGCGACAACCGCTGCTCCATCGGCGTGGTCGGCCTGCCCGAGCGCTTTGCCGGGCTGGGCGATTCCGAAGCCATCCTGCGCCGCTACGCTGCCGAAATCCCCATGCTCGCGCGCGTGTTGGGCAACGCCCAATGGGAAAACGACTTCCCCTTCCGCCACATCAAAGGCTATTCCGCCAACGTCAAAACCCTGCACGGCCGCCACTTCGCCCTCTTGGGCAACGCCGCCGAATTCCTCGACCCCGTTTTCTCCTCCGGCGTCACCATCGCCATGCACTCGGCCAAACTCGCCGCCGACCTGCTCGCCCGCCAGCTCAAAGGCCAAGAAGCCAATTGGCAGCGCGAATTCGCCGAACCCCTGATGACGGGCGTCAACGCCTTCCGCACCTATGTGAACGGCTGGTATGACGGCAGCTTCCAAGACGCCATCTACGCCCCCAACCGCAACCCCGAAATCAGCCGCATGATCAGCTCCATCCTCGCCGGCTACGCCTGGGACAGCAACAACCCCTATGTGGAAAAATCTGAACGCCGCCTCAAAGCCCTGGCCGAAACCGTGGGCGTGCAGCAGTATCAATAAAAACCTTATTCTGGCAGGCATCAGGCGGCACTGCCGCACGGCCCGATGGCCCGCATTTTGTTTCAAACCCGTTCGGGTAGTCTTTCAGGCGGCCTCAGAGGCCGTCTGAAAACCCCAGAAAGGCAACAACCATGAAACCCAAATCCCTCTACCGCGCCGCCCTGCTCGAATACCTCTATTGCGCCTCCTTTGCCGCCGACCCGGCCGAAGCCAGCGCCGCTTACCGCAGCTACCGCCAACTCGCCAGAAAAGGCTGTCCCGACGGCTGGTTCGGCCTCGGCCGAGCCCGCCAATACGGCTACGGCGTCAAGCCGAACCCCGAAAAAGCCGAAAAATATTACCGCCATGCCGCCAAACTCGGCCACGCCGAAGCACAGGAAGCCCTAGGCTGCCTATACGAATTTGCCGAAAAGCCCGACTACCGCCGCGCCCGCAAATGGTACGCCCGCGCCGCCCTGCAGGCAGATGCCACCGCCTGCAACAACATGGGCTTCCTCTACTACAACGGCAAAGGCGTGCGCCGCAGCAAAAGCCTAGCGAAAAAATGGTACAAACTCGCCGCCCGCGCGGGCAGCATCCGTGCATTATCCAACCTCGGCGATCTCTATGAAGACGCAGGCCGTCTGAAAAAAGCCGTCCGGTACTACTGCCGTGCCGCCGAGGCAGGCAACAAATATGCCGCCAAGCAATTGAAGCGGCTGGACAAGTAATCATCGGCCGTTTTCAGACGGCCTTCTACAAAAAGGCCATCTGAAAGCCCACCATCAAGACGCTCATCCCCGACAATCCACTCCCGCTGCGCTTCGTCTATAATCCCACCCCATCCCCATTCCGCAAAGGCTGCCTGAAATGACCTTCCCCAAGCTCCTCGTCCCCATCGTTGCCGCGCTGCTGCTTGCCGCCTGCGGTGCCACTTTCGCGCCGCAGGATTTGCCGCATTTGGCGGCGGGCGAGAGCCGCCGTTTCAAGCTGGAGCGGCTGGATGAAACCGGTGCGGCGGATCAGGTGTCGCTGCTGGTGGTGCAGGGCGAGGCGGGCGGGCAGTCGCGCTGGATTCAAACCGATGCGTTCGGTGCGCCGCTGGCGCGTTTGCTGGCCACGCCGAGCGGCTGGCGGCGCGACGGTTTTGTGCCGCCGAACCATGCCGCGCAGGCGGTGTTCACGGCGATGTTCCCGCTGTTGGAAAACGGTTTTTCAGACGGCCGGCCGCGCGAGTTGGAGGGCGGCGGGGCGAAATGGCGGCTGACACCTTTGGGAGAGAATGATGAATAAGGCGCGGGCATACCTCGGCCGGCCGGGTTTGGTGTCGGCTTTGGGCAGCGGTTTGGCGGAGCATTTGAATGGCCTGTTGAGGCCGTCTGAAAACAGCCCGCTCACGTTTTCCACCGAATGGGTGAAGGGCAAAAACCGTGCTTTCGGCGCGGTAAACCGGCCGTTGCGTCCGTTTCCCGACAATCTGCCCGCCGAACACCGCAGCCGCAACAATCAATTGCTGTGGGACGCTTTGGCGCAAATCGAGCCGCAGATTCAGGCAGCCCTCAGCCGCTACGGCGCGGACAGAATCGGCGTGGTCATCGGCACGTCGGTGGGCGGTGCGGATGAAAATATCCCGCTGTTCCAACACGTTGCAAACGGCGGCGGCTGGGCGGACATTCCGTTCAAACAGCAGGCGCAACTGCTTTCCTCGCCCGCCGATTTTGCCGCGGCAGCGTACGGCTTGCGGGGCGCGTGCTACGGCGTGTCCACCGCCTGCACCTCCGGCGCGCGGGCGCTCATCAGCGCGGCGCGGCTGCTGCGGCTGGGTGTGTGCGACGCGGTGTTGTGCGGCGGTGTGGACACGCTCTCGCCGCTCACCATCAACGGTTTCGCCTCGCTCGAAGTGCTGTCCGACGGCATTGCCAACCCGTTTTCGCGCAACCGCAACGGCATCAACATCGGCGAAGCCGCCGCCGTGTTCGTGATGACCCGCGAAGATAACGGCGACGCCCTGCCGCTCTTGGGCTACGGCGCCAGCAGCGACGCGCACCATATGTCTTCCCCCCGCCCCGACGGCCTCGGTGCGGCACAGGCTTTTCAGGTAGCCTTAAACCACGCCGAATTGCCGCCCGAAAGCATCGGTTGGATTAATCTGCACGGCACCGGCACGCTGCTCAACGACGGCATGGAAAGCCGTGCCGTGGCCGAAGTATTCGGCAGCCAAACCGCCGCCACTTCCACCAAACCGCTCACCGGCCACACCCTCGGCGCGGCCGGCGCGCTCGAAGCCGCCTTCGTATGGGGCATCGCAAGCCGCCGCGACAACCCGGAAGGCAACCTGCCGCCCCAACTGTGGGACGGCCAAACCGACCCCGAACTGCCCTCAATCGCGCTCACCGTTTCAGGCAGCCAGTGGCCACAGGGGCGGCGCATCGGCGCAAGTTCGTCGTTTGCCTTCGGCGGCAACAACAGCGTCCTCATCATCGGAGAAGAACATGCCCCAATGTCCGATTAAACAACCCGCCGCCCTCCTGCCGCACAGCGGCCGCATGGTGCTGCTGGACGAAGTTTTATCCTATGACAACAACAGCCTGCACGCCGTCTGCACCATCTGGCCCGACTGCATCCTGCTCCCCGACGGCGCAAATGCCCTGCCCGGCTGGCTCGGCATGGAAATCATGGCGCAAGGCGTGGGCGCATGGGCGGGCGCGCATGCGCTGGACGCCGGCCGCCCCGTGCAGCTCGGCTTCCTGCTCAGTACCCGCAAACTCCACTTCGCCCGCCCCGAAATCCCCGTCGGCACCGTGCTCGACGTGCAAATCACCCTGTCCTGGCAAGACAACGCCACCAACATGGGTGTGTTCGACTGCACCCTCGCCTGCCGCACCCCGCCCCCCGGCAGCGACGACCTCACCCCCGGTACCCTGCTCCTCTCCGGCGCACTCAATGTATTCAGCCCCACCAGCCGCGAGGCTTTGGATGTGATTTTGGGCAGATAAGTTCCAGGTAGCCTTGAGGCCGTCTGAAAGGCTACCTGAAAACATGGTTTGCTACGAAACTAAACAATGAATGAAGCAAGGCGGGCTTGAAGCCTGCCGTTTGCACTGCCGCATCCCGTTTTCAGACGGCCTCAAACCTCTCCCAGGCTACCTGAAACCCACATTTGCCAACACGCCTACTCCACCCCGCATCGGAGCACACCCATGGAAACGTATTTCTACAATAAAAACATCAACTGCATCGAAGTTCAGCCCGCATTTATCCGTACCGCCATGCGGCAGGCCAAGCGTTACCGTTGCGGCATTCGGATTTTGAGCCGGCCGACGGTTGTCATCAACCCGACACCCGCGCCGAAACACGCCGTGGTGGATTTTGCCGATTTGGCCGCTTATCCCGAACTGCCGCACCTCCAAATCGAACACGATCTTGAGTCGCCCGAATTCATCAATACGGATGCCCTATACCGCTTCGAGCAATTGGAAACCCTGGTCATCGAACAGCCAATCGACATCGACCTCTCCCAATTGCCCGCGCTCAAAGATTTAAGGATGGACTACAACAAAAAAATCCGAAATATCGGGCAATGTACCCGCTTAGAGCGTTTATACCTATGGTCTTACAAAGGCCAAGACTTAACTGAATTCCAAAACCTGGTGCGGCTGAAAGATTTATTGCTGGTGCGCCCCTCCGTGTGCACATTAAACGGCATCGAAAACCTCACCGCCTTAGAAACAATCGACATTAGCTATGCCCACAGCCTGAACGACGTATTCGCCCTGCGCCGGCTGCAATCAATACACCAAGTCAAAAATATTGGGCTGCCGGAAAAGTTTCATGACGAGGGGTTTGGGCAGAAATAGAAAGTAAAAAACGGCGGCATGGTGATACGGATAATCGGCTTTCAGACGGCTTCAAGCCGCCACAGGCTACCTGAAAACAGAATTTCAATGCCATCCAAATATGAAACGGCAACGAAATGCCAAAACAGCCGCCTAGCCATTCCGACAAATCCGGTTCGCAGGTACAATCCGCGTGCTGCGCATCCAATCCAAATACAGCCCAAACTTCAGCTTGGTGGAAACTTGCCGCGCTTTGTTTTCAGGTAGCCTCCACTCGACATAGGCCGCCGCCAACCCATATCAAAGGAACACATCATGACCCAAACCATCCTCATCACCGGCTCCACCCGCGGCATCGGCCGTGCGGCCGCTTTGGCCTTGGCACAAGACGGCTTCGACATTGTGGTACACGGCCGCAGCCGCATGGCGGATGCCGAGGCGGTGGCGGAACAAATCCGTTCGTTAGGGCGGCAGGCACAGGTATTGCAGTTTGACGTGGCCGACCGCGCCGAATGCCGACGCGTACTGGAAGCGGATATCGAAGCGCATGGCGCGTATTACGGCGTGGTGCTGAATGCGGGGCTGACGCGCGACAATGCCTTCCCCGCGCTGGAAGACGAGGATTGGGATCGCGTATTGCGCACCAATCTGGACGGCTTCTACAACGTGCTGCACCCGCTCATCATGCCGATGATCCGCCGCCGCGCGCCGGGGCGGATTGTGTGCATGGCCTCCGTGTCCGGCCTGATCGGCAACCGCGGGCAGGTGAACTACAGCGCGTCGAAGGCGGGGCTGATTGGCGCGGCCAAGGCTTTGGCGGTGGAGCTGGCCAAACGCAAGATTACGGTCAACTGCGTTGCCCCCGGCCTGATCGATACGGAAATTTTGGACGAAAACGTGCCGGTGGAGGAAATTTTGAAAGCCATTCCGGCGCAGCGCATGGGGCTGCCTGAGGAAGTGGCGCATGCCGTGCGCTTCTTAATGAGCGAACACGCCGCCTACATCACGCGGCAGGTGATTGCGGTAAACGGAGGATTGTGTTGATGAAAACCAAACGGGTGGTGATTACCGGCGTGGGCGCGGTGTGCGCCTTCGGCCGCGAGTGGCACGAAATCGAAGCCGCTTTCCGCGCAGGCAAAAACGCCGTGCGCCGCATGGAGGCGTGGGATGCCTTCCCCGAAATGGAAACCCTCCTCGGCGCGCCGCTGCCCGCCTACGCACCGCCCGCACATTGGACGCGCAAACAGCTGCGCAGCATGGGCCCGTTGGCGCAATACTGCACCGATGCCGCCGAACAAGCGCTGAAACAGGCAGGCTTGCTCGGCGATCCCGTTATTCGCAACGGCAGCATGGGTGTGGCCGCCGGCTCTTCCAGCGGCAGCACTGCCGACGTGCTCGACATCGGCCTGCTGCTCGCCCGCCAGCCCAACAATTTCAACGCCAACACCTATGTGCGCATGATGCCGCACACCACCGCCGCCAATGTGGCCATCTTCTTCGGCCTCACCGGCCGCCTGATTCCCACCTCCAGCGCCTGCACCTCCGGCAGCCAAGGCATAGGCTACGCCTACGAAGCCATCAAATACGGCAAAATCCCTATGATGCTGGCCGGCGGTGCCGACCAGCTCTGCCCATCCGAAGCATACGTGTTCGACAGCCTCTACGCCGCCAGCCGACGCAACGGCGAACCCGAACTCACCCCCCGGCCCTACGATGCCGCACGCGACGGCCTCGTGCTCGGCGAAGGCGGCTGCATGATGGTACTGGAAGAGTTGGAACACGCCCAAGCACGCGGCGCGCACATTATCGCCGAGATTGTCGGCTACGGTGCCAACTGCGACGGCAGCCACATCACCCGCCCCGAAATGCGCACCATGCAACGCTGCATCGAACTCGCCCTCGAAGATGCCGCCCTGCCGCCCTCCGCCGTCGGCTACGTCAGCGGCCACGGCACCGCCACCGAACAAGGCGACATCGCCGAAACTCAAGCCACCGCCGCCGTGTTCGGCCACATCCCGATCAGCTCGCAAAAAAGCTACCTCGGCCACACCCTCGGCGCTTGCGGCGCGCTCGAATCCTGGTTTGCCATCGAAATGATGCGCAGCGGCTGGTTCGCCCCCACGCTGAACCTGAACGACATCGACCCCCGCTGCGGCGGAACCGACTACCTCACCGGCTCCGGCCGACACATCGACACCGAATACGTGATGAACAACAACTTCGCCTTCGGCGGCGTGAATACCTCGCTGATATTCAAGCGTTGGTAAGGCTCGTTTGCAACTAAGAGGCTACCTGAAAACAGTTTGAAATATTTTCAGGTAGCCTTTCGTTTGTTTGTACTTACTTGGGGCAACACTACTATAAAGGCTACCTGAAACTTTCAGGTAGCCTAAATATTCAGATATAAGCTGCGTTTTATCAGCCCTCACTCCACCACAATCTCACACTCACATTCCACCTCAAAATTCAACGAATTGGCGATAAAACACAAACGATGCGCTTCGTGGTGCAGGGCTTTGGCTTGTTCGATGTGCTGCGCTTGAGTGATGGTAACCTGCGGGCGCAGCGTGGCTTTGACGAACCTGCCGGGCTGCGTGCGGCTGCCTTCGTCCATCACGGCTTCGGCGTGGTCGGTGTAGGCGGTTACGGTGATGCCGGCGGCACTGCACAGGTGCAGATACCAGAGCTTGTGGCAGGCGGAAACGGCGGCCAGCAGCATGTCTTCGGGGTTGTGGCGGTGTTCGTCGCCGCGAAAGGCAGGGTCGGACGAGCCAAGCAGGTCGGGTTTGCCAGTGATTTGGACGGTGTAATCGCGCGAATAGGCGGTGTAGGACGATGTGCCGCTGCCCAAATTGCCCGTCCATTCGACGGTGGCACGGTAGATGTGTTGTTTGCTCATAGATGTTTCCTTGTGGCTTGGTGGTTTTGCTGCGTTGAAACTGCGTTTTGATGGCAGCCTGCACGGATTATACCGAACGGGCGGCGCAGTCGAATATTCGGATTTACCGTGCACTGATTGAATGTGCAGGCTGCTTTTTCAGACGGCCTACCGTATCGAACACGGTAAAAACCGCCTACCGACCGCACAAATCACAGTATAATCGCCATCTTTCAGGCCGTCTGAAAAACAGGCGGATTATCGGACGGAAAACCAATTATTACAGGGAATACATCATGCAAACTCAAAAACCAACCGAGCCGCTGAGCATCAAAGAAACCATCTTCAACTGGCTGCGCTATATGTACGAACAAAAAGCGTCAGACCTCTTCATCACGGCCGAATTTCCGCCTGCCATCAAACTCGACGGCAAGCTGACCCCCATCAGCGACCGCCCGCTGACGGCAGGTACCTGCGGCGCAATCGCCCAGGCCATCATGACCGAAAAACAGCGTGAAGAATTTGAAAACACCAAAGAATGCAACTTTGCCATCAGCCTCGACGGCGTGGCGCGTTTCCGTGTCAACGCCATGATTCAGCGCGGCGCGGTGGCCCTCGTCATCCGCATCATCAACAGCGTGATTCCGAAAATGGACGACCTGAAACTGCCCGAAGTGCTGAAAAAAGTCTCCATGCAAAAACGCGGGCTGGTGATTTTCGTCGGCGGCACAGGCTCGGGCAAATCCACTTCGCTGGCCGCCATGATCGACTACCGCAACGAAAACAGCTACGGCCACATTATCACCATTGAAGACCCGATCGAATTCGTCCATCCGCACAAAAACTGCATCGTTACCCAACGCGAAGTCGGCGTGGACACCGACAACTGGTTCGCCGCCCTGAAAAACACCCTGCGCCAAGCGCCCGACGTCATCCTCATCGGCGAGATTCGCGATCAGGAAACCATGGAATACGCCCTGGCCTTCGCCGAGACCGGCCACCTCTGCATGGCCACGCTGCACGCCAACAGTTCCAACCAGGCACTCGACCGCATCATCAACTTCTTCCCCGAAGAACGCCGTACCCAGCTTCTGACCGACCTCTCGCTCAACCTGCAAGCCTTTGTTTCGCAACGGCTGGTTCCGAAAGAAAACGGCAAAGGCCGCGTGGCCGCAGTGGAAGTGCTGTTACAGTCGCCGCTGATTTCCGACCTCATCCTGCGCGGCGAGGTGCACGGCATCAAAGACATCATGAAAAAATCCACCGACATCGGTATGCAGACCTTCGACCAGGCCTTATACGAACTGTTCGAAAGCGGCCAAATTTCCTACGCCGAAGCGATTAAAAATGCCGATTCCGCCAACGATTTGCGTTTGGCCATCCAACTGAAGAGCCGGCGCGGACAAAATGCCGGCATCGACTTCGAACTGCTGTAACCCGCGATTGAGGCCGTCTGAAAACACATTTCTACTTTTTCAGACGGCCTCTTCCTTTCTCACCACGTTTATCCGCCATGCATTATTTCAGCCTCCACACCGACAACGGCAGCCACATCGGCTTCCTGATTATGACCGCCGACGACGAAAGCGAACAGCCGCCGCAATCGGGGCAGTTCCTCATCAAACTGCAAAGCGAAACACCGCCGCCCGCCGACATCGCCCTCCTGCTCGAACCGTTTACCGACAGCGGGTCGGCCTGCCGCTGGCAAACGGAAAAAGACCATGTCGTACTTTATGGCGGCGATGGCGGCATCGAAGGCAGAATCCGCAACGAATACCTTACCCTGTCCGGAAAAACCTTCCTGCTTAACGACCTGACCGGATTGATTTGATTATGGAAAGCATGTACATCCTGGTGCCCATCAGCCTGATTCTCGGCGCCGTCATCATCTACTTCTTCTGGTGGTCGGGCAAAACCGGCCAGTTCGACGACCTCGAAGGCCCCGCCCACCGTATCCTGATGGACGACGACAACTACCACGAACCGGCAGGACAAACACAGGCGGATACGGCCGAATCAGACGACTAAAACCAAGGAACAGCCATGAAACCAAACGATTTTTCCTTTGCCAAAAGCCGCCGCTTCGCCCCGCTGTTCGGCACACAGTTCCAAGGCGCGCTGAACGACAACCTGTTCAAAACCGCCCTGTTCGTCATGATCAGCTATCACGGCCTGGGGAAAAACAGCATCCTGCCGCCCGCGCAAATGCTGAATCTCGGCGCACTGCTGTTCATCCTGCCCTATTTCCTCTTTTCCTCCATCTCCGGCCAACTCAGCACCCGTTACGACAAAGCACGTTTCGCCCGCATCATCAAAATATTGGAAATCGTCATCATGGGCGTGGCGGCCTACGGTTTTTATATCCAGTCGTCCGTATTGCTTTTGGCCATGCTGTTCTGCATGGGCGCGCAGTCCACGCTGTTCGGCCCGCTGAAATACGCCATCCTGCCCGACTACCTCGAAGAAGGCGAACTGATGATGGGCAACAGCCTGATCGAGTCGGGCACCTTCATCGCCATCCTGTTCGGCCAAATCATCGGCACCGTCGTTGCCGGCGCGCCGCATTGGGTTGTCATGACCCTCGTCATCCTGATCGCCGTCGGCGGCACGCTGACTTCCTTCTTCATGCCCTATGTCGGCGCGAAAAACCCGCACCAGCCGATAGACCTCAACATCTTCCGCAGCACCAAGCAGCTTTTGAAAGACACTTTCGCCCAACGCGAACTCTACACCGCCATCATCGGCATTTCATGGTTTTGGCTGATTGGCGCGGTTTATACCACCCAACTGCCCACCTTTACGCAAAAACACCTCGGCGGCAACGACAATGTCTACAACCTGATGCTTGCCCTGTTTTCCATCGGCATTGCCGTAGGCTCGATATTGTGCAGCAAACTCAGCCGCCACCGCCTGCACCTCAGGCTGGTCAGCGTCGGCACCCTCGGCCTGACCGCCTCCGGCATCCTGCTGGTATGGCTCACCCACGGCAACCACTACCAAGCCGGACAATTCCAAGACATATTCGGCTTTCTGTCCAACGGTTATGCCTATCCCGTTATGGCCTGCATGATTGCCATCGGCTTCTTCGGCGGCTTTTTCTCCGTACCGCTCTACACTTGGCTGCAAACCGCCAGCAGCGACGAATTCCGCGCCAACGCCATCGCCGCCAATAACATCATCAACGGCCTGTTTATGGTGGCCGCCGCCATCATCAGCGCGGTTTTGCTGTTCCTGTCAGACAGCATCACCCTGCTCTACCTGGCCGTTGCCGTCGGCAACCCACTCCTGCTGGCTTATTTGATCAGGCTCGACAAACGCTTCATCCGCCGCGCGCCCTAACCTGATTTTGCATAAAGGGGTATTGAGATAAGGCCGTCTGAAAACCATATAGCGGGTGTTTTCCGGTACTTCGACACCACGGAAACGCCCGTTTGTTTTTTAAGAAGAAAGGCCGTCTGAAATGAACCAATCCGCACCAGAAGACTACATCCCCTCCTTCCGCCGCCGCAAACTGGACGAACCCGGCCTGCTGCGCAAAATCGCCCGCTACGCCGCCCGCCTCGGCGCGCCGGTGGTCAAGCAGCTATACGCGCTCTACTACCTCTACCGCTCCCCCGCCACGCCGACCAAGGCGAAATGGATTATTGCCGGCGCGCTGATTTACTTCCTCAGCCCGATAGACAGCATTCCCGATATTCTGGTCCCCTTGGGCTTTACCGACGACATCGCCGTACTGGCTTTGGCCTACGCCCAAATCAAAGCCTACCTCACCGCAGACATCCTCGACCGCGCCCAAGCCGCTACCGACGAACTGCTGCAACGCTAAACCTTCTAAGCACCGACGGAAACCATCAAGCCGTCTGAAAACCCGTAATGCGGTATGGCGGGATTTTTGCCCGCTGCATGATAGATGAACCGGCAGCAATCATGTGTCTGTTATTCATCAACAGCCCTTCCGTTCAAAAACATCATCAGGCCGTCTGAAACACATTGTATTTGTTACGGCAGGCAACAAACCGACGCCGTACCGCTTAGCATGCTGCCCGCTTCCGATTTACAATCTTCGGCTGTTTAAGCCAATCCATCAGCGATTGCGGCAAATACACAAACAAAGGCCGTCTGAAAACCGGTTTTCCGGCTTTCAGACGGCCTCAATGTATCAAAACACGACTTAGTCGCCAACACATTCCTTGCATTCGCTATGCATTTCGCCGCCGATTTTCAGCTTGGCCATCACGTCGCGCAGGGCGGTTCTCAGGCCTTCTTCGATAACGGGATGATAGAACGGCATATCCAACATCTGCGGAATGGTCATACCCGCCTGATGCGCCCAGGCCAGCAGGTGCGCCAAATGTTCGGCGGCAGGGCCGAAGATTTCCGCGCCGATGAAGCGGCCGCTGCCCTGTTCGGCATACACGCGCATATGGCCTTTGTTTACCAGCATCACGCGGCTGCGCCCCTGATTGCGGAAGGAAACTTCGCCGATGGCGATGCATTCGGGATTTTTGTAACGTTGACGCACCTGGGCGTAACGCAAGCCGACGCTGGCAATCTGCGGATTGGTAAACACCACGCCGATCGTGCTGCGGCGCAGGCCGTTTGCGATATTCGGATAGCGTCCGGCATTGTCGCCCGCGATTTTGCCTTGGTCGCTGGCTTCGTGCAGCAACGGCAGTTGGTTGGATGCGTCGCCGGCGATGAAGATGTGCGGGATGCTGGTCTGCATGGTCAGCGGATGGGCTTTCGGCACGCCGCGTTCGTCCAATTCGATATTCAGGTTTTCCAAACCGATGTTGTCGGTATTCGGACGGCGGCCGACGGCGGCCAGCAGGTATTGCGCGGTGAATGTGCCGCTTTGTCCGTCTTCGCGCCATTTGACTTCCACATTGCCTTCGCCGTTCAGGCCGACTTCGGTGTCGGCGTCCAGGTGCAGGGTCAGTTCTTCGCCGAACACGGTTTTGGCTTCTTCCAGCACCACGGGGTCGGTAATGCCGCCAATCAGGCCGCCTTTACCGAAGATTTCAACTTTTACGCCTAATCGGGAAAGTGCCTGTCCGAGTTCCAAACCGATGACGCCCGGGCCGAATACGGCGACGCTTTCAGGCAGGGTATCCCATGAAAACACGTCGTCGTTGATAATCAGGCGGTCGCCCAAAGCCTGCCATTGCGGCAAAACAATCGGGCGCGAACCGGTGGCGATGACGATGCGGTCGGCGCGGATTTGGGTATGGTCGTCGATTTGTACGGTGTGCTCGTCGATGAATTTGGCCGAACCCATGATGCGTTTTTCAGACGGCCACGCTTCCACGTCTTCCACCACAAACCCGACGAAGCGGTCGCGCTCGGATTTGACGCGGTTCATCACTTCTTCGCCGTTCACTGTGATGCTGTCTTTATCCAGATGAATGCCGAAGGGGTCGGTATGCAGGGCGTGATGGCGTGCTTCGGCCGCGGCAATCAGCAGCTTGGACGGCATACAGCCGACGCGGGCGCAGGTCGTGCCGAAAACATGGTTTTCGATTAGGTAAACATTGTCGGTGTATTGGCGGGCATTGCGGAATGCGCCCATGCCGGCTGTACCGCCGCCGATGACGACGACGTCTGCTTGCAGTTGTTTCATTGCATTTCCTTCCATATTGGTTAGCGGGGTTGCCGTCGATATGGCGGCTTGATATTGGGGCTGCGTTTTGGCAATATTGTCGAGGCCGCACGTTTTTTCAGACGGCCTTTTGTGATATGTGTGTGTTTGGGTGGTGTATTTGCGTCTTGCGCAGCCCGATAAAGATGCCGTGAGGACGGCATGATAATGAAAAGGGTTATTCGGGTAACACGGCACGGCGGGTCGGGTTACCCGAATAACCCTTAGGTTATCCGTCGGGCGGTGGTTAAACCGCCCGTTTACAGCGGAAAACTTAGTTTTTAGCCAAGTAAGCTTCCAAGTCTTCGCTGCCGCCGATGTATTGGCCGCCGATGAATACTTGCGGTGCAGTCGCCTTGCCTGTAATCGCGCGCACGGCAGTAGTGGTCGCATCTTTGCCCAAAACGATTTCTTCGTAAGCCAAGCCTTTGTCTTGCAGGGCTTTTTTGGCTTTAGCGCAGAACGGGCAGCCCGGTTTGGTGAATACGGCAACCGAAGGCTGTTCTTTCCAAGAAGGATCGATGGATTTCAGCATGGTGTCTGCATCGGATACTTCAAACGGATCACCGTCTTTTACCGGCTCTACGAAAGCTTTTTCAATCACGCCGTCTTTAACCAGCATAGAGTAACGCCAAGAGCGGTCGCCGAAGCCCAGTTGGTCTTTAGAAACCAGCATGCCCATGCCGCATGTGAATTCGCCATTGCCGTCCGGTACGACGGTGATGTTTTCGGCTTCCTGATCGGCCAACCATGCGTTCATCACAAAAGTGTCGTTTACGGATACGCACAAAATGCTGTCCACGCCGCGTTTGAAGAATTCTTTGGCCAATTCGTTGTAGCGCGGCAGGTGGGTAGAAGAGCAAGTCGGGGTAAATGCACCGGGCAGGGAGAATACGACCACGGTTTTGCCTTTAAACAGGTCGTCGGTAGAAACGTCTACCCAAGCGTCGCCTTGGCGGGTGTGGAATACGACTGAGGGTACTTTGGTACCGACCAGTTGTTCTGAAGTTTTAATGTTGATGCTCATATCAATCTCCTGACTTAAATGGTTCAAGGGTAAATGGAATACGGGAAATGCGTCTGACCCGTGGAATTTCAATAGGTGCATTCTAAAACACCTTGCACGATTTGTATAATTTATTGTTCAAATTTTTTTAATTGCTTTATACTATTTATTATAATTTATTCTGCCAAAACTTTATGAATTTTACCGACTTCCCTGCCAATCGCGGCTTCAATTTTATCCTTTACCTCATACCTGTCACCCTGCGGTTTTTCAAGCGGCAAAAAGTCCACATGCACTTCTATTTCTTGCATGGAAACAATGCGCCACAATGAAACGAATAAATTGACTTCACTGAATGAAGGCTGCGTGGTCCGCCGTTTTTGGCTGTCGAAATATCGCAAGGCCAAAGGCTGGATTTTGGAACCGGCATCAATTGCGGATTGGAACAACGCGGCTTTGAACGGCAGGATGCCGTTACCGCTGGAAGTACGTGCTTCAGGGAAAAAACAGACGTTCTTTCCCTCTGCCAGCGAACGGCAAATCGCTTCATTGATGATATTGATGTCTTTTCGGTTGCTCCGGTCGATAAATACCGTATCCGCATTGCGCGCCACCCGCCCGATTACCGGCCAACGACTCAATTCCTTCATGGCGATAAAACTGCTCGGGCAGAGTGCGGTAATTGCAAAAATATCCAGCAACGATATGTGGTTGGCCACCACCAATACGCCTTTCAAGCTTTCAGACGGCCTGTTATTTGCAATCAGACGAACATTCAATATGGAAAGTGCTTCGGCACAAATAGCCGAAAATTCGGCATTCCGTTGTTCGACAGAAGCTTTGTCCAACCGCCTGATCCGCCGTACTGTTGAAAACAGCCAAAGAAGCATTTTAAACAGTCGGAAAAAGCGGGTTAAAAATGGCGTGGAATAGTCTTTCATACAAAAATGAACAATCAATAAAATACGAAACGGGTGCGATACTAAATTCAGACGGCCTATCAAGCCAGATGTTTTTCGGTTTTTTGCATAAACGGCCGTACCCGAATCCATACCTCTGCCGCTGAAGAAATAAAACCCCTCAATGATTAGGATTGAGGGGTTTGACTTTCAGCTATTAACCGAGGAATTCAACATGTTTTTGCAATACGCTATCCAATGTTTCACCACTGGACAAACCGTTGAATGTAACGCTGTTGCTGTAAGTATGACCATCTTTACCTACACCGCTGAAGCTCAGTGTATGAGAAGCATCATCCCAAACTGCGTTGGAGAGTTTGTCTGCACTTACCACATCTGCAAAGACAACCTTATCCGAACCCGCTTGGAAATCAGTAATGACATCCTTACCACTGTTGCTGTTGGCCAAGAAGACGAATTTATCATCACCTTCTCCACCGGTTAAGGTGTCGTTACCTGCACCTCCAAACAATACGTCGTTACCTGTTCCTCCATTCAAGGTATCGTTACCACCGGTAGAGCGGCCATCCAAGAGCGAGCTCCAATTGCTCTGTACATAATCAAGAATCTGTTGATCGCCGACATCACTTCCACCGTTGACAGACCATTTCAGATACTCTTTCAGAGCATTCATACCTTCACCTTCATGGTTGGCTGCAGTATAAGCAACTCCTGTATTGCCGTTGACCCAAGTCAGGTTGTCAGTGTAGATACTGTCGCCGAAAATGACATCATCACCGGCACCACCATTGATGGTGTCGTCGGACACAGCAACATCTACTGTTTTGAGCGTACCCGATTTCAGTGCGACATCAAACTCGTTCTTATTGTTCACTACCTCTGCATCACCGGTAGCACCTCTATAGGTAACGTCATTCCAACCAGTACCTGTGTACGTATTGTATGAGTAGGAATCTTCAGTAATAGAGCCACCATTTTCCATTGTGTTATCAAAGTGATTTAACACATTTTCCTGGATACCTCTAGCCAGCCCAATCGCATGAACCGAAGAAACTTTAGCCAAGTCTTTAAAGCTAGCCTGAGCTGCGTCAATGACTGTCTGATTAACGTAACCACCACCAACAGTGATACCTTGTTGAGTATAAGCTGTAGGTTGACCGTCGGTAATGAAATAAGTCACATTCTGGTAACCATTATTCGATACCGAATTAAACCATGCTGTTACATCTTGGAAGATATCATCATAGTTGGTCAGACCGCTGGCTCTAAAGCTCATGATGCTACGAACCAGTTGATCAACATTCTCTTCAGTCAAATCGGCAATATGAACTTCTAATGTTGCTAACGTATTGAACGTAAAGAATGAAACATTAACCTTACCATCATGCCCAACCAAGTCATGCGCCAGTTTCAACAAAGCATGTTTCGCCATATTGAAATAGCTCTGGTTATCACCCGACTTCAGGGTATTCATACTATTGGATTTATCCAACACAATAGCAACGTTATAGTCTGCACCAGAATTAATGATAGTTTCAATACCGCCTTTATCACCAACTAGTACATCATCTAATTTACCACCATTCAAATTACCATTTGCAGTATTGCCATCTACAATGATTTGGCTCTGAGGAGCACCTTCCACAGTAATTGCCAACTGTGCAGTAGAAGTGTCACCATCAGCGTCAGTAATTGTATAAGTAAAGGTATCTTGAACCGTTTCATTCTCAGACAATGCCTTAACCGCAGGATTACTATTATCCAAGGTATAGGTATAGGTACCATCAGCATTCAGTTTCAATTGACCAAATTGGCCATCTTGAACTGTTTGGGTAACTAAAGTAGGTGCATCTACACCTATGGTGTCGTTAGTTAATACATTCCCTGTTACTGAAGCATCACCTTCCATAATGGTATTAGCGTCATTAGCCGCCACTGGCGCTGTATCAGTAACACGTACAGTCAACAGATTCTGAGCAGTATGACCAGCCAAATCAGTTACAGATACAGTAAAGCTATCACGAATCATATTATCTGCTTTGCCAGTATGATCTTTAGCCTGACCATTTTCGTTATAGCGATACATAATCGTACCGGAAACTGCATCATAACCTGTTACTGTTAACGTACCATTTGCGGTTGTAATTACAACAGGGTTAGTTTCTGTTGCTGTAATTACTTCTCGTCCATTAACTTCAATAGAACTAAGTCCACCAGTTTCAGTCACCTTAATCTGCCCATTCACTGTTGCAGAAGATGCCTCTTCAACCGTTTCGGTTTTGCATTCAACTACAGGGGCAACTGTATCTATTACTCCACTGTCACTACTGTGGCTAATATTTCCAACTTTATCACGCACAGAAGCCTCAACAGTATATTTACCATCTGCCAACTCTTTCGGCACATCAACTTGGTAGTCACCCACCTCATCAGTCTGAGTAGTTACGGTCTGGCTTGCGCCTTGGGCATCGGTCACCACCAGGGTCACGGTGCTGCCCGCAGGTACGCCTTCAACGTGGCCTTTGATCAGCGGAGTGTTGTCTGTGCTGACGCCGTCCGCTGCGTCTACGGTAATCACCGGCGCGGTCGCGTCGATTTCGCCTTTGTCTTGGGCGGTGCTGCTGTTGCCAGCTGCGTCGCTCACGCTCGCGTCAACGGTGTACACGCCGTCTGCCAAGGCACCCGGTACTTCAACTTGGTAGTCGCCGTTGGCGTCGGTTTGGGCGGTGACGGTCTGGCTTGCGCCTTGGGCATCGGTCACCACCAGGGTCACGGTGCTGCCCGCAGGTACGCCTTCAACGTGGCCTTTGATCA
>NZ_FOPS01000008.1 GCF_900113545.1 Neisseria elongata subsp. elongata
AAGCACTACCCCGCTGCCGTCCGACTTGCATGTGTAAAGCATGCCGCCAGCGTTCAATCTGAGCCAGGATCAAACTCTTATGTTCAATCTCTAACTTATAACTTCTGGTCTGCTTCAAAGAAACCGACAGAATAATGTTCAAAACATCATCTTGTCTGTCTTCTAAACAGTGTGAGGCCTAAGCACTCACACTTATCGGTAATCTGTTTGTTAAAGAGCAAAGACGATTATTATAGCACGCCGCTTCTTTTTGTCAAACTATTTCTGAAAAGAAACGGAACTCAACCGTCAAAATACGCCGCCGAAGCGGCGAAGAACCGAACTATACGCACATCCGAAAATACTGTCAAACAAATATTGCAAGAAAATATGGGAAATTGCTTATCAAATTGTTTTATAAAATTTTATTTTTCTAAACCTCGAACAATAAAACTAAAAAATTTATTTTGCGTACATTCTTTCCTAGTAAGTTTGTATATTTGATATGATGCCGCAGTTTTAAAACTTATCTGTATCTTCTCCAAAGATAGGCGATTCCCATGTCTGTTTATACCAGTGTTTCCGATGATGAAATGCGTACTTTTTTAACTGATTACAATTTGGGTGATTTTATTTCCTTAGTAGGAATTGCCCAAGGCGTAACCAATAGCAATTATTTTTTAACCACATCCCATGGCCGTTATGTGCTGACTGTATTTGAAGTGCTGCAACAACACGAACTGCCTTTTTTTCTTCTGTTAAAACAGCATTTGAGCAAAGCCGGCGTTGCCTGCCCGGCACCTATCATGCGAAAAGACGGTCGTTTTGATTCTATCTTGGCAGGGAAACCGGCTTGTTTGGTTAGCTGCCTTCAAGGTGCGGATACGGGTTGGCCGACTATTAGGCAATGTTTTAACACAGGTGCGATGCTAGCCAAAATGCACTTGGCGGGCCGGGATTTTCCGCTGCATATGGAAAACCCCCGCCATGCTGCCTGGTGGCATGAAGCGGCAGATAAACTGCTGCCGGTATTAAATCAAGAAGATGCCGAACTCTTGCAGGATGAGATTGCTTATTTGGACAACCACCCCGATACAGGTTTGCCACGCGGCATTATCCATGCAGACTTATTTAAGGATAATGTGCTGCTGAACGGCGACGATGTAGCGGGTTTTATCGATTTTTATTATGCTTGCGACGGCAATTTTATGTACGATTTAGCGATTGCGGTCAACGATTGGGCGCGAACGGCAGACAATCACTTGGACTCTTCTTTAGAAGATGCTTTCGTTCGCGGTTATGAAAGCATCCGTCCACTTTCCGATGCCGAACGTGCTTATTTCCCTACGGCCCAGCGTGCCGGCTGTATACGTTTTTGGGTTTCCCGCCTGTTGGATTTCCACTTCCCGCAAGAGGGAGAAATGACCTTCATCAAAGACCCGAATGTATTCCGTGATTTGCTGCTGACCTTCAGACGGCCTTAATCCTCTTAAACGGCAGTCTTGTCCCTTTGCCGCCACTCGGAAAGAGTAAATTTACCGAATATGGCCGTTACTGTTTTTTAGATATTTCACTATACTGTTTCAGACGGCCCCGTCCTGCTTTTGAGGCCGTCTGAAAATGTTTTCACACTGGAGAAACTGCTCATGAAACTCTACCGCTACCTCACCGGACCGGACGACGCCTCGTTCTGCCGCCGCGTTACCGAAGCCCTGCAAAACGGCTGGGAGCTGTACGGCAACCCCACCCTCACGTTCGACGGCGAACACATTATCTGCGGGCAGGCCGTCATCAAGGAAAGCGACGGCGGCTACGACCCGGAAAAACCGCTGTCGGAATACTGACCGGACGCGCCGCCGGTTTTCGTTTTTGTTTTTCAGACGGCCCCGATGACGGTTTGAGGCCGTCTGAAACCCGCCCCCACCGAACCTATGCCTCCGAAACCTTCTTATTTCAACCTACCGAACCTGCTGGCGCTGGCGGTACTCTTTATCGTCAGCCTCTCCGTCGGCGTCGACGATTTCAGCTGACGGCACGTCCTCTCGCTTAAAATCCTTAAAATATAAAGAACACAAACACCATACGGCATATCCATCGTTTCAAAATATATTCGTTTTTTAAAGAAATGAATTACCCAAAAAATCCGTACTTGATGATTTTGTTGAGATTGCGCAGAAAATAGACTAAGATAGGCTTATAAGAAAACTTGGGAACATTATTATCAAAACAAACTGTTCAGCGTATTCCCAACATACCCAAACAATGATGTTTTTGTTCCCATATATCCTTGCCGCCCCAATTACAGTCAAATATTTTTCAAAAAGGCAGAATCGAAAATTCTGCCTTTTTTCTTAATTCGGCGCATTTCCCTGCTGCGTTTCATTGATTTTGTTTTTCCGTTACAATCGGACGGTAGTTTTTAATAATCAGACCGCTTGACTATAAAGGAAGGCCGTCTGAAAAATATCCTGCCGACCGGAATAAGAAAAGGAACTCTAATGCCGCACAAACTCCTTCTACCCCTGCTATTACTCTTTCCGACTTCCGTTTTCGCCGCCACACCCGACGGCTCAACTCTAAGTTTGTTATGGGGTTTGCCGTTTGCCTTGATTCTGCTGTCGATTGCTACCGGTCCGCTGCTGTTCTCACACACTTGGCATCATCACTTCGGCAAAATTACCGCGTTTTGGACGCTGCTTTTCCTTATTCCGTTCTCGCTCAGCTATGGCCTAGGTTCCGGCATTTCTACCGTTATCCACGCTCTAGTGGATGAATACATACCCTTTATCGCATTGCTGCTGGCACTCTATACCGTGTCCGGGGGCATTTTGGTATGGGGCAACCTGCATGGCTCGCCCAAAACGAATACCTCCATCCTCGCCATCGGCACCCTGCTGGCTTCCGTGATGGGGACGACCGGCGCGGCGATGTTGATGATACGCCCGCTGCTGAAGGCCAACGATAACCGCAAACACCGCGTACACGCCGTCATTTTCTTTATTTTCCTAGTAGCCAACATCGGCGGCGGCCTGACCCCGCTGGGCGACCCGCCCCTGTTCCTCGGCTTTTTGAAAGGCGTGGATTTCATGTGGACGGTACGCCATATGCTGATGCCCGTATTGATCAGCAGCACCGTCCTGTTAACTCTGTTTTATTTTCTTGACAGACATTTTTACAGCAAAGAAAACGAAATCCAACCCCGCGATCCAAGCCCCGACAGCCGTCTGCAAATCCACGGCAAACGCAACTTTGCCTTGCTAATCGGCATCGTCGGTACCGTATTGATGTCCGGCATCTGGAAACCCGGCATTTCCGTAGATGTATTCGGCAGCCATTACGAACTGCAAAACCTCATCCGCGACCTGCTGCTGCTGTCTATAACCGCCGTTTCGCTGATGATTACGCCGAAACAGGTTCGGGCCGGCAACGAATTCGACTGGGACCCGATAGCCGAAGTCGGCAAACTCTTCCTCGGCATCTTTATCACCATCACACCTGTTTTGGCCATCCTCAAAGCAGGCGAAAACGGTGCGCTGGCAGGCGTGGTCGCACTGGTGCACGACAGCTCCGGCCATCCGATTAACACCATGTACTTCTGGATGTCGGGCCTGTTGTCCGCCTTTTTGGACAACGCACCGACCTATTTGGTGTTCTTCAACCTCGCCGGCGGCGACCCCCACGTTTTAATGAACGGCCACCTGTTCCACACCCTGCTGGCCGTCTCAATGGGTTCGGTCTTCATGGGCGCGCTCAGCTACATCGGCAACGCCCCCAACTTCATGGTAAAAGCCATCGCCGAACAACGCAAAGTGCCCATGCCCAGCTTCTTCGGCTACATGGCCTGGTCGTTCGGCATTTTGGTGCCGCTCTTCCTGCTCCACACACTGGTTTTCTTCGTGTGGCAGATATTTTAAAAAACGGCAGACAGCCTTTCGGGGCCGTCTGAAAACATCCACCGGCCGGACGGAAACGTCCGGCCGGCCTATCTTCCGACAAACCGCAGAATACGAATAACCAATGTAAATCAAGTGCGGCACATTTGGGCAAAGCCAGCAAACCTTGCTATCATCCCTCCCTGCTTTCAGACGGCCTCCAACCCATCAAACACACAATATAGGCCGTCTGAAACCCGCAACAGAAAGAACGACGACACATGATCCGATACAGAATACCCCTGATTGCCGCCCTGCTCTTGGCAGCATGTACCGCCGAAAAGCCCGTAGAACCCGTAAACAGCAGGCACGCCCTACCGTCCGACGTTTCCGGCGGCTTCAGCCTGCCGACCGCCCGCAGCAGCGAAAACCCGGCAAAAACACTGAACGACTACGCCCTCTACGAAAACGTATTGCGCGCCGCCAAAGCCGGCGACGACATCCAGCCCGCCCAATTCCTCAGCGGCCAGAGCGACAGCGCGATGGGCGAAGCCGTCCGCAACGAATGGCTCAAAAGCCTGGCGCGGCGCGGCGACTGGGCAACCTTCCAACGCGAATACGCTAAACTCGCCGCCGAAGGCCGCAGCCAGGAAGTCGGCTGCTACGCCGAAAACCTGCAAGACACCGGCTTGGCGGCAAAACTCGTCCGCGAAACCGGCCGCCTGCCGCAAGGCTGCACCGCCTTAATCGAAACCCGCGCACGGGAAGGCCGTCTGAAAACCACCGATGCCTGGCGGCGCGTACGCGGCCTGATTGCCAACAACCAAACCACTGATGCCTCCCGTCTTGCCGCCGCCCTCGGCAGCCCGCTTGAAGGCGGCAGCGGGCAAGGCGCGCAAGAAAACCTCCTGCGCGGCATCATCGGCGCGAACGCACAAAAAAGCCCGGCGGCAGCCCAAAACCTGAGCAACCAAGAAAGCCTCTTCACCCGCGAACAGGCTGGATTCGCCTGGGGCGTACTGGCGCACCGTCAGGCCAAAAGCCAAAACTTCGCCACCGCCCTCGAATACTACCGCCGTGCCGACCGCAACCAACTGACAAACGACCAATTCGAATGGTTCGCCCGTTCCGCCCTGAGGCTTCAAGACTGGGGCACACTGGCCGACATCATTACCTCCATGCCGGCCGAACTGCAGGGCAATCCAACCTGGCTGTACTGGCTCGGCCGCAGCCACGCCGCACGCGGGGACAACGCCCGCGCCCAAACCCTCTATCGTAAAGCAGAGCAAAGCGGACGCAACTTCTACGCCGTACTGTCCGCCGAAGAACTCGGCAACCGCATCCGCACCGACAACAATGCCGCCGCTGCAAGCCGCCGCGACCTCGACACCCTGGCACGCGACGGCGCCATCGCCCGCGCCCTCACCCTGTTCAAAGCAGGCGGCGGCGACCGCGCCATGCGCCGTGCGGCACAGGCGGAATGGCGTTACGCCACGCGCGGCTTCAACGAAGACACCAAACTGGCCGCCGCCCAGCTTGCCTACGACAACCAATTCTACGAAATGGCCATCCACACCGCCGACAGCACTACACACAAACTCAACTACAACCTGCGCTACATCTCGCCCTTCCGCGACATTACCGGCCGCTATGCCGCCGAAGTAGGCATCGACCCAGCATGGGTTTACGGCCTCATCCGCCAAGAAAGCCGCTTCATGCTCGGCGCGCAATCCAGCGTCGGCGCACAAGGCCTGATGCAGGTTATGCCCGCCACCGCGCGCGAAATCGCAGGCAAAATCGGTATGGACAGCAGCGAACTCTACACCATGGACGGCAACATCCGCATGGGCACATGGTACATGTCCGATGCCAAACGCCGCCTGCAAAACAACGAAGTCATGGCCACGGCGGGCTACAACGCCGGCCCAGGCCGCGCCCGCCAATGGCAGGCATCATCCCCGCTGGAAGGCGCGATTTACGCCGAAACCATCCCGTTCGATGAAACGCGCGACTACGTGAAAAAAGTGATGACCAACGCTACCTACTACGCCTCGTTGTTCAAACAGGCGAACACCTCGCTGAAACAGCGCATGGGCGTCGTTCCCGGCAAATAAGCGCAGGAAATCACCTGAAACTGAAAGGCCGTCTGAAAATCCGTTTTCAGACGGCCTTTCCGTCAAAAATCCATCTCCCATACAGTTTATCCGACCCAAACCGCCAGAATTTTAAAAAATTAACAATAATTTTTAACCGTTTGATTTATTAAATTATTCATTGAAAAATTCATTAACTGGCTGATTGATGGCTTAGATGAAAATGTAAAGCGGCTTGCGACAAAATAAATTATCGGATAAGGTAAAAAACAAGCGGATAACGCCATTAGTATTTAATTATTAAGAAATATTGAAATGTATAACCATGAATGAATATATTATCAAAGAAAAATGGGCGCAACTCAAAGGTAAGGCTAAAGAGAAATGGGGCGAATTGACCAATGATGATTTGGACATCATCGAAGGCAAACGCGACCAATTGGCAGGGAAAATCCGCGAAAAATATGGCTGCACCAAAGAAGAAGCCGAAAAGGAAATCGACGATTGGCTAAACGGTCAAGATTAACGATTTCAATCTAATATTAAAAACATGCGGTTGCTTTCGGCCGTACACTCACCACAACAATTGAAAGGAAAAAAATCATGCTACATTATGCAGTCGTTTTCTTCGTTATCGCCATCATTGCAGCCGTACTGGGTTTCGGCGGCATCGCGGGCAGTGCGGCAGGCATTGCCAAAATCCTGTTTGTCGGCTTCCTGATTCTGTCGGTGTTGTCGCTGATTTTCGGCAAAAAGAAATAACCACCGACAAGTACCGAAAATCCGCTTCGGCAATCGGGCTGGGAAAGCTTTCGCAAATTGTGCGTCTAAAACCCAGCCCTCCATATTCCTGGCTTGTTGATGTATAGGCAGGTGGATTATTACCCGGCAGGCCGTCTGAAAATCCGTTTTCAGACGGCCTTTTCTATTGAAACACATCATAAAACGTAAATCCGCCATTGCCCGTTTTGACAAATTTTAAATATTGAGTTACAAATCACTACAAGGCAGGCATGATTCGGCTGCTGCCGTTGTTTTCAGACGGCCTGACTGCCGGATGCCGCTTGCCGACTAATAAAAAATTGATTGCCTTTTGTTAAGGAGAATTTATGTCTACCCCAAACCCGGCCAAAAAATTCTTCGGCCATCCGATTCAGCTTTCCACGCTGTTCCACATCGAACTGTGGGAACGTTTCTCGTTCTACGGGATGCAGGGCATCCTGATGATTTATCTATACTACGCCGCGAAAGAAGGCGGGTTGGGCATCGATAAAACCCTGGCCGGCGGCATCGTCGGCGCATACGGCGGCAGCGTCTACCTCTCCACCATCCTCGGCGCGTGGCTGGCCGACCGGATTTTTGGGGCGGAAAAAACGCTGTTTATCTCAGGCATCGTCGTGATGCTCGGCCACATCCTACTGGCCGTCATCCCCGGCCTGTCCGGCCTGCTGTTTGGCCTGGTGTGCATCGCATTGGGTAGCGGCGGCGTGAAATCGTCGGCCAGCTCCATGGTCGGCTCGCTGTATGAAAGCGACGAAATGAAACCGCTGCGCGATGCCGGTTTCTCGATTTTCTACATTTCCATCAATATCGGCGGCTTCTTCGGCCCCATCATTACCGGCCTGCTGCAAAAAGATTACGGCTTCCATTACGGCTTCGGCGCGGCTGCCGTCGGCATGGCGTTTGGTTTGTGGTGGTATTCCCTCGGCCGCAAAAATCTGCCGCAAACACCCGCCCCCAATCCGTTGCAGCCGGAAAAAGTAAAAACCGCCGCCGCAATCGGTGTATTGATCATATTGGTTTTGGGCAGCCTGATTGCCACCGGCGCGCTGAACCTCGAAACCTTCCCGCAATTCCTGCTGGCAACGGTGATTCTGGCCGTGATTGCCTACTTTGCGCGACTGCTGGGCAGCCAGCATGTCAATGCGGACAACAAACGCCACATCATCGCCTATATCCCGCTTTTCATTACCATCTGCGCCTTCTGGGCGGTATGGTTCCAGGTGTACACCGTGGCCACCGTATATTTTGACGAAACGGTAGACCGCACCTTCTTCGGCTTTACCGTACCCGTAGCATGGAAAGACTCGATACAGAGTATGTGGGTGGTGCTGTTCTCCGGCGTGTTGGCTGCCGTATGGACGAAAATGGGCAAACGCCAGCCGAAAACGCCGCTGAAATTCGCCCTGGCGATGCTGATAGTCGGCGTATCCTACCTCGGCTTCGTACCCTACATTTCTTCCGGTACGCCGATGCCGATCATCATCTTCGCATTGGTACTGCTGGCCGTAACGATAGGCGAACTGCTGCTGTCGCCGATTTCCCTCTCGCTGTCCACCAAAATCGCCCCGCCGATGTTCAAAACCCAGATGGTGGCCTTGAACTTCCTCGCCCTATCCATCGGTTTTACCTTGGGCGGCCAGTTGTTTAAACGGTTCTATGATGAAAAAGCACCGCTCGATTTCTACTGGTTGCTGTGTATCATCGGCGTATCGGTCGGCATCGCGCTGCTGGTACAGGTTCCCGTACTGAACCGTATGCTCAAAGGTGCGGATTAACATGCGCTTCAGGCCGTCTGAAAACATTTCAGACGGCCTTCCTCTGTTTTTTCAAAGGCATCCCATGAAACGCGCTATTCTCCTTCCCCTACTGCTCGCCGCCGCAACGGCGCAAGCCAATGACAGCACCGGCTTTGTCGAAACCGGCGGCATCCAATATTTAAAAAATCCGCATATTGAAATGCAGAGCGAGGATTTGTACATCAGCCAGCGGCAAATCCGCGTGGCTTATTCGTTCAAGAATCACTCTGCCCAAGACATTACCGAAACCGTATTATTCCCGCTGCCCGAAATACCGGCAACTCCCGACGGTGATTTTGCCGACACCGCTGGCCTCATCAACAGCTTCCGCATTTGGGCTGACGGCAAAGCCGTCAAACCTCAAATCCATGTGCGCGCCTTTTTTGAAACCAAAGACGGCAAAAAACTCGACATGACCGCCAAGCTGAAACAATGCGGTCTGTCCGATATCGAATTGATGGCTCCGTGGACGAATAGATACGACCATGAAAAAGTATCGGCCAAAATCAAAGCCTGCCTGGCCCCGCAGGCGGCCAAACTCAAGCTGAAAGTCGATGACGACATAAGCGATTTCTGGTCGGCAACAATCGTATACAGTTGGAAGCAGACCTTCAAAGCCGGCAAAACCACTAACATAAAACATCAATACACCCCACTTTTGGGCGGCAGCTTCCTCATCCCGCCCGCAGAACCGGAAAAAGGCGGCCCGATGGCGAAAACGTACTGCATCAGAGAAGACCTGCGCCGCACGCTGGCCGACCCGCGCCACCGCTTCCGCACCTACACCCAACTGGGCTACGTCTTAACCACCGGCGCAAACTGGGCCAAGCCGATCGGCAAATTCACACTGACAATCGAGCGCGAACCCGGCCAACTCGTTTCCCTGTGTTGGGACAAATCCTTACGTAAAATCAGCCCGACGGTTTTCCGCGCCGAAAAAACCGATTTCCTACCCAAAAAAGACTTGGATATTATCTTCTTCGCCGATTTAGAACCCATCTAGCCCAAGCACGAATTCTTCCATACCGCGTTTGCAAGCCCGCTATGAAGAAAGCACGGCCTGCGATATATTAGACAAACAAACCGAATCGGACAGGCCGTCTGAAAAACCGAAACCCTGCTTTCAGACGGCCCCTCCACCCATCCAATCCGCCGCCGAAACGGCGCGCACGCAGAAAGGAACAACTCATGAACCCCGCCGCCCAACGCCTTGCCAAACTCCGCCAAACCATGCGCGAACACAACCTCGCCGCCTGGATTATCCCGTCCGCCGATCCGCATTTGTCCGAATACCTGCCCGAACACTGGCAGGCGCGGGTGTATTTTTCCGGCTTCACCGGTTCGGTCGGCACCTTGGTCGTTACCGCCGACAAAGCCGGCCTGTGGGCGGACAGCCGCTATTGGGAACAGGCCGCACACCAGCTCCAAGGCAGCGGCATAGAATTGCAGAAAGTCGGCGAAGTCGCGCCCTACACCGACTGGCTGGCTGCCGAACTGCCGAACGGCGCGGCGGCGGGTGCGGCAGCCGACATGCTGTCGCTGACCGCCAAACGCCAGCTTGAAACCGCCTTCGCCGCCAAAAACATCCGCCTGGACGTATCGCGCGACATCGCCGACGCGGTTTGGACCGACCGCCCCGCCCTGCCGCAGGAAACCGTTTTCCCGCACGACGCGGCCTTCGTTTCCGAAACCGCCGCCGCCAAACTCGCCCGCGTGCGCGCCGCCATGAAAGAACAAGGCGCGGCCTGGCATCTGATTTCTTCGCTCGACGACACCGCTTGGCTGACCAACCTGCGCGGCAGCGACGTACCGTACAACCCCGTATTCCTGTCGTATCTGCTCATCGGCACTGATTCGGCCGTATTGTTTGTCGATGAAGCCAAGCTGAATCCGGCATCGCGCGCGCTGCTGGCCGAAGCGGGCATCACCACCGCGCCCTACACCGCCGTGCGCGAAGCCTTGGGCAAAATTTCAGACGGCCTGCTCGTCAATCCCGACAAAACCGCCGTCAGCACGCTGCAACTCATGCCGTCTGAAAGTCGCCTGATTGAAAACATCAACCCGTCCACCCTGTTCAAATCCGTCAAATCCGCCGCCGATTTGGACCATGTACGCGAAGCCATGCGGCAGGACGGCGCGGCACTGTGCGGCTTCTTCGCCAAATTCGAGCGCAATCTGGCCGACGGCACCGCCATGAACGAGCTGGACATCGACACCATGCTCCACAAATACCGCAGCGCGCGCCCGAACTTCGTTTCACTCAGTTTCAACACTATCGCCGGCTACAACGCCAACGGCGCGTTGCCGCACTACGCCGCCACGCCCGAAGCGTTCAGCGACATCACCGGCAGCGGCCTGCTGCTGATTGACTCGGGCGCGCAATATCTGGGCGGCACCACCGACATCACCCGCGTCGTCCCCGTCGGCGAAACCACGCCCGAACAAAAACGCGACTACACATTGGTCTTAAAAGCCCATATCGCGCTGGCCGAAACCGTGTTCCCCGAAAACATCGCCGCCCCCCTGCTCGACGCCATCTGCCGCAAACCCCTGTGGCAGGAACAATGCAACTACGGCCACGGCACGGGGCACGGCGTGGGCTACTTCATGAACGTGCACGAAGGCCCGCAGGTCATCTCCTACCTTGCCCCCGTCAATCCCCATCACGCCATGAAGGCGGGCATGATTACCTCCAACGAACCCGGCCTCTACCGCCCGGGCAAATGGGGCGTGCGCATCGAAAACCTCGTCGCCAACCAACCCGTAGCCTCGCCGCAGGAAACCGAATTCGGCAAATTCCTGCATTTCGAAACCCTCACCCTCTGCCCCATAGACACGCGCCCGATAGACCTGTCGCTGATGACGGCCGAAGAAATCCGCTGGCTCAACGCCTACCACGCCGACGTGCGCGAAAAACTGCTGCCGCTGGTAGACGGCGAAGCACGCGACTGGCTGCTGCTGCGGACAGAGGCCGTCTGAAAACGGCAAAGGCCGCAATAAATTGAAAGGCCATCTGAAAAACCCGCGACAAGGTTTTTCAGACGGCCTCTTTGATGTTGAAAGCCGTACGGGCTCAATACCCTGCATCCTCCAGCTGCAAAAACGCCCGATAGTAATCCTCCGTCGCCGCATCGTCGGCAACGGACTGCCCGGCTTTGGCCAGATAATCGCGGGCCAAACGGCGGCTTTCCTTACCGAATTTACCGTCGGCCTTAATCTTATAACCGCCTGCCTGCAAACGGCGTTGGATATAGAGCACCTGCTCTTTTTGCGCAGGCAGTTCCATCCTTTCGGTATGATTGTCAGAAGGCCGGCAAAGACTGCCGAAATCCCGTTTCAGCTTCGCAAAAAAACCGTTTCCTTCGAATTCCCCGTTTTCAGACGGCCCCAACCACCCGTCCGCCTGCCTGCACGCCGCCTGAGTTACCTCCAAGGCCAAACGGCCTTCGCTTTTCGGCAGCCAATCCTGCGAGGCGGCAAAACCGTAGGCGCAGGCCGCCAGCCATACAAGGAAGCCCCAGCCGAACAATTTTCCGAATGCCTCCGCATGACGCATCTGCTGGCGGTAGGCAGGCGGCACTTTGCGCCGCTGCCAGGCCACGACCACCATACTGAGCAAAGAAGCCGCAATGCCGACGGCCAACAGGATCAGCAGGAAAGCCAATCCGCCGCCCAGTAATGTTCCGAACGGCTTCGCGGCAATATTCTGTTCGGCATCCCATTCCTGCAACAAGGCCAGATAGGCCAAAACCGGCAGACCGGACAAAACCCACACGGTCGGGGAATAGGCGGGAGACACTTTATCGATGATCAGGTTCAGCACATTGGCCAGCCACCCTGCCATTTCCGTACTGATAAAGCCTTGGCAGGCCGTCTGAACGGCATGGCCGGTATCTTCGTCCTGCGCCGTGCGGCAGTCCGCGATTTTGCGCATGGCATCATCCAAAACCGGCTGTCCGGCATAACGGCTGAAAAACGCCACCGCATCCTTTTTGCCCAATTTCCGCTTTCCGGACAAATTCGTCTGCAGGAACGCCAGCTCGTCGGCAAACAAATCGTCGAACACGGTCGGCCGCACATAGGGATAAGGCGGATTGGAAAACGCATGGCAGATATACGTCTTCCCCTTCAGCCCGAACGGCAGCATGACAGCGGTGCTGATACCGACATACGACATCCCGTGCGTCTTTTCACCCGCCTGCTCCCCATTCAAATCGAAAGGGATTTTCTCGCCGCAAAATTCCGCACCCGACCGGGCCAGCAAATCACTTAATGCCTGCGGCGCAAACCGCGTATCCGCCGCCACCTCGTACGACGGCACGGCCAATGCCTGTATTTCACGGACACGGGTAAAAAAGCCGTAGCCCGAACAATTGCCGCATTTTTCCCTGCCGCTGCCCGAACACGAACCGCACGTCCTGTATCCGCTGCCCCAGCAGCCGCCGCAGCTTTTGTACACCGTCCGCGTACCCCGGTATTGGCTGTTGCCGTCATATACCGGCACCTGCTCGGCATGTTGACCCGAACCGCCGCACCAATGACACCGCTCCCGCCCCGATCCTTGGCAGGAGCGGCATGAGACATTGCCCTTGCCGTGGCAGGATTGGCATTGCTCATGCATGGAAAACGGCCGGAAAGTATGGAAAGCCGTTTCCCGCCCCGATTCGGCCACACCTTTCCCGCCCGCAACACGCAGCCTGTCCATAAAGCCCGCCCGCAAATCTGTATCGCAGGCCGCCCGTTCCGACAATTCGCCGCTGTGCCGCGCAAATGCCGCGCCGTTGTAACCGAAATGATCAGCCATCGAAGCATCGCCCGCCGTTACGCTGTCCTCCATCGTGCCGGAGAAAGACCACAACACGAGCAAACGGACACAGAAATCTTCCGCTTCATACTGCCCGGGCACAACTTCGCCCGCCCGCGCCTGATTACCATCAATCAGATTGCGTAGCTGGTGTAGTAAAATACCCGCCAACTCATCATGTTTTCTGTTATCACTCATTCATTCCCCCTGAAAACGCCCTGCCAGAAACCACGGCCGCGCAATTATACCCACCGGCGCCGAATCGCGCCGACCGTTTCGCACTATAATCCCGCCCGTTTCAATCCATTCGAGGAACCCCCATGATCAGCCGCCTGACCGGAAAACTCATCGAAAAACAGCCGCCGCAAATCGTCATCGACGTAAACGGCGTGGCCTACGAAGCCAACGTTTCCATGCAGACCTTCTACAACCTGCCGCCCTTGAACGAAACCGTGCAGCTCTACACCCAACTCGTCGTGCGCGAAGACGCACACCTGCTGTTCGGCTTCGGCACGGCTGCCGAACGCGCGACTTTCCGCCAACTGGTCAAAGTAAGCGGCATCGGTGCAAAAACCGCCCTGGGCATCCTGTCCGCCATGACCGCCGACGAACTGGCGCAGGCCGTGGCGCAGGAAGATGTCAAACGCCTCTCCTCCGCTCCCGGCATCGGCAAAAAAACCGCCGAGCGCATGATACTCGAACTGCGCGGCAAACTTTCCGGCGGCACGGTTTCAGACGGCCTGTTTGCCCAACCGCAGGCCGCCGACGAAACCGACGACATCATCGGCACGCTGCTGGCCCTGGGTTACAGCGACCGCGAAGCCCGCGCCGCCGTCAAAGGCATCGCCCCGGGAACGGAAGTGGGCGAAGGCGTACGTCTGGCCTTGAAAAATCTGCTGAAATAAGCTGCAAAGCAATAAAAATACAACAGGCCGTCTGAAAATACCGTTTTCAGACGGCCTTTTTACATTCGGCCATGGCGGCAAACATCAATAAAAATTCCCTTTAGCCGATTGGGAGAAACTTTTCTTTACTTGCATTACTTTTAATAGCATAATAAATAAAAATTATTATCAGGAGTTGAGATGAAACAAAAATACTTGGCTTGGCTGCTGATGGGCGGCCTTGCATCAGCACCCATTTTCGCGGAAACCTTGGCAGACCCTGACGAAATCCAGCCTGTCAAAACCTTCTCGCCCCCCAAACCCATTGCGCCAACCGCGGCTCAGGGCTACTTCCCCGAAAACCAATTCGACCGCACCGACCGCAGCAATCATTACTTTGTTACCGAAAACATAGACCAAGCCTTCCGCCCGCTGAAGGCAAACAGCGGCTTTTACGGCAAAAGCTTTTACAACTCCGTTACCGCGCAAGCACGCGGGGCGAAGGTGTACGGAGTAGCCAACCTCAATCACACCAAGGCAAACGGCTACAAAGACGGCGGCGGCCGCGATACCGATTGGAAATACAGCCGCTTCAATCAGGCTTTGGTGCTTGGTTTCGTGCCGTCTGAAAATCAGGAATACCGCCTCACTTATCTGCACGACGACATCAACAACGACCGCCAGCCGCAGTTCGTCAACGACGCATTGGACACCGAACGCCACATTGCCAAACTCAACGCGCGTTGGGGCAATGCCGATTTGAGCAATACGGTCAGCGCGGAAGCAGGCATCATCAAACTCAAACGCCGCGCCGACAATTACTCCCTGCGCCAAAACAACACGCCGCAGCAAGTGTTCGTAGAGCTTGACCGCAAAGTGTATGATTTCTCGCTCAAACACGACGCGGACTTCGGCAAGTTCCACAACACGGCCGCCATCAGCTACCGCAACGACAGCCAAAACGGCGAACGCAACGCCCACACTCCCATGCGCGATTTCCTCAACGGCTACCGTTTCGCCGATGTGCACATCGACCGCTGGCGCATTGCCGATACCTTGTCTTACAAGTTTGACGACCGACACAAACTGGGCTTGGGCTTGAGCTACGAACTCAACGAAGCGGACGTTCGCAAAAATACGGCGCAACCCGCCCATCCGATGAACCGCAATCTCGCCTTCGCCTCGGCGCAACAAATCTGGAAAACCCATTACGGCTACGACTTCAACAGCAAAGTGCGCCGTCATGCTTTATCGGGCGAAATCAAATACGATTTCACGCCGTCTGAAACGCAAAAATACAGCGTTTCCCTTGCTCACTTAGAACGAATCGGCGACAACACCGAACGCTTCAACTCGCTTGCCGCCATCGTGCAAAACCGCATGAACGGTGCGCTGATGAACCAAACCCCAGCCGCCGCCATCGCAGGCAATCCCCTGCTGAAAACCGAAAAACACAACCGCATCAAGCTCACCGCCGACAGCCGCAACGACTACTACAACGGCTACATGAACTCGTTGGCAGGCGCGGGCTGGAACGTGGGCGGCACGCTTGTAGCGGACAAAGTCAAAGACCTGATTATTTTTGACCGCGCACACGGACAAAGCGGTATTTCATCCAATCGCGGCGGCATCATCACACGCAACGTGGACGCACGCCTATTCACAGCGCAAGCCTACGCGCGTTACAACTTCAATCCGCATTGGGCGGCAGGCATCAAAGCCGCCTACAACTACGGACACAACGAAACCGACGGCAGGCCGCTCTATCAAATCCGTCCGTTTGAAGCCGCCGTCCAAGCCGACTACAAAAACTACTTTGCCCACGGCAGCTACAACATCGGCACAGCGGCACGCTTTGTCGCCAAACAAACGCGCGGCGATTTTGACGCGGCAAGCGGTCTGGGCATAGACAAACGCGAAGCCGCCAAAGGCTTTACCGTTGCCGACGTGTACGCAGGCGTAAACATCAAAGACAAATACGGCTTGCGCTTGGGCGTGAACAACGTGTTCAACAAAAAATACGCCGAACACATCAGCGGCGACCACGTCCTCGCCCTGTCGCCAAGCGTGGTGTACGCACCGGGCAGGACATATTGGTTGAGTTTGCATGCGGCTTTTTAAAATCAGGCCGTCTGAAAGAATGCCTACACTGGCTTATTAAGAATTAGGAGATAAAAAATGGATATGAAGAGACGTGATTTCTTAAAAATGACCGCCGCGCTGGCTGCAGCAGGGGTTTCGCCCTCGCTGTTGGCGGCGGGGAAAGAGCAATTTACCGTGTACGGCGCGCCGGCGATGCCCAGCGTCACCATCGCCGTAGCGGCGTTGCAAGGCAAACTGGCGAAACAGGCGGATGTGTCGCTCAAGGTTTGGCGATCGCCCGACCAGCTTCGCGCGGGCGTGGCGAGCGGGCAATTTAAAGTGATGATGAGTCCGAGCAATGTCGGCGTGAACCTGCGCAACCAAGGGCAGAAAGTCGGCATGGTGAATATTTTGACCAACGGCATCACGCAGCTGATGTGCAAAGGCAGCGCGATTACCTCGCCGCAGGATTTGGTCGGCAAAAAAATTCTTGTGCCGTTTAAAAACGACATGCCCGACATCGTGCTGCAAGCCTTGTTGAAAAAACTGAAAATCGACGCGCACGAAGTCGGCATCACTTACACCGCCACGCCGCCCGAAGCGGTGGGGCTGTTTTTGAGCAAGGACTACCACGCCGCCATCCTGCCCGAACCGATGGCAACTGCCAGCATGCTCAAAGGCAAAACCATGGGCGTAAACGTCGTGCGCGGCTTTGATTTGGTAAAAGCATGGGGGCAGGCGTTTGACACCAAACCGCTGATTCCGATGGCGGGCATCATCGCCAACGAAGAATATTTCCACGCACACAAGGCGCAGTTCGACATCTTCCATCAGGATTTGAAAAACGCGCTCAACTGGATACTGGCTAACCGCCAAAGCGCGGCGAAAATCGGCAAAAACTACCTCCCCGCCCCCGAACCCGCCCTAGTCATGGGCTTGGACGGCGCGCGGCTGACGGTAACCAAAGGCAGCGAAGTGAAGAGCGAGATTTTGAAGTTTTACGAAATCCTGATGCAGTTCAACCCGAAACTTCTGGGCGGCAAGCTGCCGGATAACAGGTTCTTCTTGGCTTAAAAGAGGAAAGAGGCCGTCTGAAAATAATGGTGTAGCCATAAAATCCGCCTTGTCATTTTCAGACGACCTATCAGGACATTATCAGCAGCGTAGGTCGGATTCTTGAATCCGACATTTCGGCTAAAAGGGGCTGTCGGATACGAGTATCGGATCTACTCTTTTCAGACGGCCTGCGCGTCCAAACACTCGCCACCATCGCTGCTGTCCGCAACTTATTGGAAAGCGGACAAACCCCTCCGCCCGGATATAGCAAATGCTGCAAAGCTTGTTTGCTGGTAGAGATCTGCCAGCCGGAGTCGTTGGGAAAGCGGGATAGGTCAAAGAATTATATTGAGGAACTATTTTTATAAGAAACACAATTAATATTAATATTAGGTAGATAAATTATGTTAAGAGCTTATTATGGTAAAAGTATTACTGATTTCATCCAGGAAGATGATTTAAATATTTTGGGTACATTAGCTAAAAATCATGGTTATCAAACACTAGAAAAATCGCAACAAAATGCATGGGAACGGCAAATTACCATTTTAAAGTCACAATTAGCAGAACTAACTGGTTATATTTATTTTGAATTTTCAATTCCAAGAATGGGGAAGCGTGTTGATAATATTGTAATTCTTGGAGATAAGATTTTTTTGCTAGAGTTTAAAATTGGCAGCGAACAATATGATAAGCATGCCATTGACCAAGTAATTGACTATGCGCTTGATTTACGAAATTTTCATGAAGGTAGTCATTATGCAAATTTAATTCCTATATTGATTGCAGAGAAAGCGCCAATTTTTGAAAATAATTTTCAGACAGCACAAAATCTAGATCAGGCAATTTTATTGAATGCGCGGAATTTAAATGAGTTTTTCAAACCTTATGATTCAAGTAGTCTGATGGATGTTTTAGCTTGGGAGCAATCTCCATACAAACCAACGCCTACCATTATTGAAGCAGCACAAGCACTTTATCAAAATCATGATGTTGCAGAAATCACGCGTTCAGATGCTGGTGCAAAAAATTTATCAGCTACGGCTAATTGCATTAGTAACATTATTGAGCAAGCCAAACAAGGGAGTAAAAAAGCTATTTGTTTTGTTACTGGTGTTCCAGGTGCAGGGAAGACATTGGCTGGGCTCAATATTGCTAATCAGCGTTTAAAAGTAGCAGAAGATGAGCACGCTGTTTTCTTATCAGGAAATGGCCCGTTGGTACAAGTTTTGCAAGAGGCTTTAGCAAGAGATAGTGTCATTAAAAATAAAATCAAAAAAGAAAATGCATTAAAGGCAACCAAAGCATTCATTCAAAATATTCATCATTTTAGAGATGAATATTTGAAAAATTCACAGGCACCAACTGAAAAAGTTGTGGTATTTGATGAAGCACAACGAGCGTGGAATCAACATCAAACTCGTAAATTTATGAGTCAAAAACGCGGAAGGCCAGATTTTAATCAGTCTGAACCAGAATTTTTGATTGAGGTAATGAATCGCCATCAAGATTGGTGTGTGATAGTTTGCTTGATTGGGGGAGGTCAAGAAATCAACACAGGGGAAGCAGGTCTTGTTGCCTGGATGCAAGCTTTGAAATCTTCTTACATAGATTGGCAGGTGCATTATTCTAATTTAATTGTCAATCAAGACAATTATTTACAAGATACTGCAATAAAAAACTGGTTATCTACGACAGGCGTTAAGCAAAACCATTTACATCTGGCTACTTCAGTGCGTTCGTTTCGGTCAGAAAAAGTTTCGGCATGGGTACACGCGTTATTAGACATAGATGAGCAAGCCAAGTCACTTTGGAAAGAAATTAAAAGCAATTATCCTATTGTACTTACAAGAGATTTGCAAAAGGCTAAAGCATGGGTAAAGGCACAAGCCAAAGGAAGTGAGCGTTATGGCTTGGTGGCTTCATCTGGGGCGCGTCGTCTGAAAGCATTAGGAGTGCATGTCAAAAATGAAATCGACGTGGCCAATTGGTTTTTAAATCCCAAAGATGATGTGCGTTCCTCTTATTTTTTAGAAGATGTGGCAACAGAGTTTGATGTTCAAGGACTTGAGCTTGATTGGGTATGTCTAGCTTGGGGAGAAAATTTCTATTATCAGGATAACCAGTGGTGCTACCAATCCTTTAAAGGATACAAATGGCAAAATATCAATAAAGAAGAGGATAAACAGTTTACCCAAAATGCTTATCGAGTTTTATTAACAAGAGCAAGGCAGGGCATGGTAATCTGGATTCCGGAAGGTAGTGAAAGTGATAACACTCGTCAAAAAAAGTTTTATGATGGGACATATCAATACTTAAAATCTATCGGTATAGATGAATTGGTTTAACTGTAAATACAGTGTGTTTAAATTAAAACCTAAAGAATTTCACCATACGCAAACTGCAAAACATGTTCTATATCACCACCAAAGGCAGTTATCTGCATAAGGAGCAGGAGCGTAAGAAAGTCGTCTGAAAAGAACTTATGGTGTTTATCCGATTGTCCACCCAACTTTTCAGACAGCCTATCGTCCCCAAACCAGCCCCATCAACCAACACTCAAACCATGATTAAAACCGACAAAATACGCAAACCGCAGCCTGCGGTGTTTTACATCATCGACTACCTTTGGAGCGGCTTTGCCGGTCTGAGCGTGGCGATGGTGGTGGTGGCGTTGTGGGCGTGGGGTAGCGCCGTGTTCGGTGAGTTTATGCTGCCTGCGCCGGTTGAGGTGTTTCAAAAATCTTTGGATTTATTGAAACATTTTCAGGAAAACGAAATCGGGATTTCGCTGTGGCGGTCGGTGGTGGGGATTTCGGTTGCTTTGGTAGCAGGATTGGCGGCAGGGCTGGTGGCGGGCAGTTTTAAGACGGCGATGGCTTTACTCAAGCCTATGATTACGATTTTGTTGGCGATGCCGCCGATTATTTGGGTGGTGATGGCGTTGTTTTGGTTCGGTTTCGGCAATCCGAGCGTGCTGTTTACCATCATTGTGTTGGTTGCACCGCTGACGTTTGCGAGTGCGGCAGTCGGGATGGCGAGCGTGAACAAGCAGCATGAGGAATTGTTTGACGCTTATAAATTAGGCCGTCTGAAAAAAATCCGTTATCTGTATATCCCGCATCTGACGGGCTATGTGATTTCCAGCATCGGCGTGGCGGTGGCGATGGGGGTGAAGGTGGTGATTATGGCGGAACTTTTGGGCGCGAGCGAAGGCGTGGGCGCGCGGATTGCGGACGCGAGGGCGATGCTGGAGACTTCGACGGTGATGGCTTATGTGGTGTTGGTCATCGTGTTTGTATCGCTGTTTGAATACCTGATTACCAAGCCTTTGGAAATTTTGTTTATGCCGTGGAGGAGATGATGCTCTGTCTTGAAAACGTGCGTTTTGAAATTCTCCGCGACCCCATCGTGCGCGATTTCAGTTTGAACCTGCAACACGGCGAAGTGAAAGCCTTGTTCGGGCCGAGCGGCTGCGGCAAGACGACGGTTTTGCGGCTGATTGCGGGCTTGGAAACGCCGAAATCAGGCACGATACGCAATACTTTCCGCAAAACGGGTTTTCTGTTTCAGGAAAACCGTCTGCCGGAAAACCTGACCGCGATGCAGAATATCGCCATTTTTATGAACAAACCCGATGAGGACGAAATCATCGCGCTGGCGGCGAAAGTCGGGCTGACTGTGGGCGATTTGAACAAATATCCGACCGAGTTGTCCGGTGGCATGGCGAAACGGGTAGCGTTTTTGCGCCTGCTGCTGTGCGGCTGCGACCTTGCCTTGCTGGACGAGCCGTTTGTCGGTTTGGACCGCGATTTGCGCGATATTTTGGTTGCCATGCTGGTGGAAAAAATCGAGCGGCAGGGCATGGCGTGTATGCTGGTAACGCACGACCGCTTCGAAGCCGCGCGCCTGAGCCATGAAATCATGCTGCTTTCCACTAAGGGCATGAACGTGCAAAACGTGATTACCCTGCCTACGCCGCTGTCCGAACGCGATTCGGCTTTTGAAGAAGCCGTGGTGGCAAGAGAGTTTCAGGGGATTCATTATTATGAATGATACGGGCATTTGAGTGTCTGACGAACCTTGCGGTTCGTTGCCCTCTCCCTAACCTTCTCCCACGGGGCGAGGGGATCAGGTTTCTGAAAATCAGAGGGTGCAGGATTGGGAATCGGATGGCAGGTAAACATTGAAAATGTTCGGGTTTGGCAGCTTAATTCCCTCTCCCCGTGGGAGAGGGCTAGGGAGAGGGCAAGCAAGCCGCAGGCTTGCCTCTTTAGCGAAAGATACGAATCTGTTATCCGAACGCGATTCGGTTTTTGAAAAAGCCGTGGTGCCAAGGGGGCAGGGGATTCATTATGAGGTGCTTTATGTTTTCGACTGTGATTACTGCTGCTGTTTTATATATTGCTACAGCAGTAGATTTGTTGGTAATACTATTAATATTTTTTGCTAGAGCAAATACTAGAAAAGAATATCGAGATATTTATATCGGACAATATTTAGGTTCTGTAATTTTAATATTAGTTAGTTTATTTCTAGCTTTTGTTTTGAATTATGTTCCGGAAAAATGGGTGTTGGGTTTATTAGGTTTAATACCGATTTACTTAGGTATTAAAGTTGCTATTTACGACGATTGTGAGGGCGAAAAAAGAGCTAAAAAAGAATTGGATGAAAAAGGGTTGTCAAAATTAGTCGGTATTGTTGCTTTGGTTACAGTTGCTAGTTGTGGTGCAGATAATATTGGACTTTTTGTTCCTTACTTTGTGACTTTAGATCTTGTCGACTTATTAGTTACTCTTCTTGTATTTTTAATATTGATTTTTGTTTTAGTATATACAGCACAAAGATTGGCTAATATTTCAGGTGTTGGTGAAATTGTAGAGAAGTTTAGTCGTTGGATAATAGCTGTTATTTATATTGGTTTAGGGTTATTTATTATTATTGAAAATAATACAATTCGAACAATAATATCAATAATATGAATGATACGGGCATTTGAATATCTGACGAACCTTGCGGTTCGTTACCCTCTCCCCGTGGGAGAGGGTTAGGGAGAGGGTAAGCAAGCCGCAGGCTTGCTTCTTTGGTAAAAGATACGGACCTGTCTGCCCAATAAATCCATATCCGAAAGCATCTTCATGCAGAATCAAGCCAAGCCATGAATAAATTTTTCACCCACCCCATGCGGCCGTTTTTTGTCGGCGCGGCGGTACTTGCCATACTCGGCGCGTTGGTGTTTTTCATCAGCCCCAGCGCCATCGTCCTGCACCGCCAAATCTTCTTAGAACTCATGCTGCCTGCGGCATACGGCGGTTTTCTGACTGCCGCCATGCTCGAATGGACAGGTTATAAAGGCCGTCTGAAACCCGTTGCCACCGTCTTGGTGGCGTTGTTGTTCGCCGCAACCGTCCTGCTGCCGTTTGCTCCGCAAACCGCTTCGTTTTTCGTCGCCGCCTATTGGCTGGTGTTGCTGCTGTTCTGCGCCTGGCTGATTTGGCTCGACCGCAACACCGACAATTTCGCCCTGCTGATGCTGCTTGCCGCGTTTACCGTTTTTCAGACGGCCTATGCCGTCAGCGGCGATTTGAACCTGTTGCGCGCGCAAGTGCATCTGAACATGGCGGCGGTCATGTTCGTATCCGTGCGCGTCAGCGTCCTTTTGGGTGCGGAAGCACTCAAAGAATGCCGTCTGAAAGACCCCGTATTCATCCCCAACGTCGTCTATAAAAACATCGCCATCACCTTCCTGCTCCTGCACGCCGCCGCCGAACTTTGGCTGCCCGCGCAAACCGCCGGTTTTACCGCATTCGCCGTCGGTTTCATCCTGCTCGCCAAGCTGCGCGAACTGCACCATCACGAACTCCTGCGCAAACACTACGTCCGCACCTATTACCTACTCCAGCTTTTTGCCGCCGCAGGCTATCTGTGGACAGGCGCGGCGAAACTGCAAAACCTGCCCGCTTCCGCGCCCCTGCACCTGATTACTCTCGGCGGCATGATGGGCGGCGTGATGATGGTGTGGCTGACCGCCGGACTGTGGCACAGCGGTTTTACCAAACTCGACTACCCCAAACTCTGCCGCATCGCCGTCCCCATCCTCTTCGCAGCCGCCGTCTCGCGCGCTGTTTTAATGAACGTGAACCTGATATTCTTCATCACCGCCCCCGCGATTCTGACCGCCGCCGTGTTCGTGCTTTATCTGTTGACGTTCGTACCAATCTTTCGGGCGAATGCGTTTACGGATGATCCGGAATAATGGAGAGGCCGTCTGAAAATCTGGTTTATATAGTGGATAGAAATAAAAAACGCCCTATATCGTCATTCCCGCGTAGGTGAAAATTCAGAGTTTGGGTTTTCAGGCATTGATAGGAAAGGATTGTGATGCGACGGTCTGGATTCCCGCCTGCGCGGGAATGACGATACAGGGCGTTCGTATTTGAATTGGCTACAAAACAGCCACCTACCAATCCATGACAAATAACTGACAAAATCCGTCAACTGCCGCCCAGCGTCCCTTCCAACCTGCCCCGAAACGTCAAATCTGCCGTAAAAATACACCTGTCATTCATACCAATCAGACACTAAATACAATTTGATTGAAATTTAAAATCTAAAATAAATAAATACTTAAATAAAAAAATAGCTGGAAATACTCCGTTGGCACAAGCTTTGCTTGATACATTTCATCCGCAACAGGCAACGCCAAAAAGCGAAGCCTGAAGCAAATTGAAAGAATATGTGCCAAGCACATTATGGGATAACCACAAGGCGGCGCCGCATGGGGCGGCAAAGCTGATTTTTAAAACGGTAATTTTTACCAAACACTTAACTGGAGTTAATCATGAAAGCAATGCAAAAAGGTTTCACCCTGATCGAGTTGATGATCGTAATCGCTATTATCGGTATTTTGGCTGCCATCGCCCTGCCGGCTTACCAAGACTATATGCAGAAATCTGCTAACAACGCTTGCTTGGGCGAAGCCAAAGCTTGGGTTAACGGTGCTGTTGCCGAAGTTACTACCGACGGCGAAATCACTACTGCTTGGAAAGCTGCAGCTTGTGACACTACTACTGCTGACCCTGTTACCAACAAACAGTTCACTGCTGCCAAACTGCCGTTTGTTGCCAGAACCCGCGGTACTGCCAGTCTGAAAAAAGACACCGAGTGTGACGTTAAAACTGCAACTTGCGCCCTGAAATAATCTCGGATTTATTTACGACAGCCGCTGCTACAGCGGCTGTTTTCTTTTACCTGGCCGAAACGGCAAAACTTCAGCACGGGTTTGCCAAACTGCCGTTTACCCGCAAAGACAAATCAAACCCGCCTTGCGCTTGCCACATACAAATACGTCCGAACACGCCGTCTGACACTGCCGAAACTGACACAATCCATCACTGCAGCTAACAAAAAGAGTCATATCTGCCGCCGTTCAGCAGCCCATTTGCACCGCCAAACCGCGCTACCATCTAACATGGAAAAATAATACTCTTATAAAACATTAAATTAGAGATAAAATTTTTTCTTGGCACAACGATTGCTTAAAGAATGTCATCTGATTTTTTAATTCTTACTAAATTTGCACAGGAAACAATTCTCCATGAACAGCAAAAACAACATTCGGGGCTTCACATTAATCGAACTGATGATCGTAATCGCCATTATCGGTATTTTAGCCGCCATCGCCCTGCCGGCTTATCAGGACTACATGCAAAAATCCGCTAACAATGCCTGCTTATCAGAGGCCAAAGGCTTTATCAATGCCGGTGTAGCCGAAATCGGCACAGATGGAGTCATGGCTAATACTTACACCGTAAAAGCCTGTTTGTCTGTCAATCCTGCAACCAAGTTAGTTCGCGGTGCGACATGGGATAGAACTGAAACTATCGAATTCGTACCTCAAACCAGGGGAACAGCGGCCCTATTGAAAAAAGTTTCGTGTAAAACACGTACAGGTTCATGTGAGCTGGTAGCTCCGTAAGCAACACATATGCATTAAAGAGGCCGTCTGAAAACAAAATGTAGTTTTCAGACGGCCTGGCTCTTCCCAAATCTAATGATGCGTTAGAACACCTATAACCTGGTAATGTTTAAACCTTCTTAAGATAAATGAAAATATTCTAAAACCCTGCAGAAGGCAACTTGGAATGGCAGCCTGCTTTTATTACTTTTCCTTTATCCAACAACTCATAATACTTGACTAAATTAAATATCCCGCCATCCAAACTCGGCGACCACTTCTATTTTATCGTTCAACACCAGATTAACGGTTTTATATTTTCCTGCTGCTATTACAGCATATAGCCTGCCATGTTGTTTTTCCAAATGGCTCAAATATGCCTTGTCTTCAAAAGTCATCACACTTCTGGCCGCCGGATCTGCTACAGACAACATCTGTACAGTCAATGGGACATATGCCCCCGTACCCACTTGATAGGCCCCCGTCGGTACACCTCCTACAACAGGGAAATTTTCCGTACTACTAGGATTAGCTTCCCATGCCTGCTGAGTAATTACCTCTATACGCCCATAATCGTAAAACACCAGCATTTTGGGATGTTGTTGATACATGGTATTCAAACCGTAGGCTAGTGCGGCCAACTGCACAATACCGATGACCGTAAAATCACCAATTCTTTCCTTAAGACCTTTCATTGGATGAAAAACTAACAATGTCAGCAGCGGTCCCAATACCAAATCTACACCAATTAATAATTGAAGGGCATGAACACCACCATTTAGTTTGAATTGGAATGAAGGATAAAGTACGCTGATTAACCATCCGACAACAGCTAAGAAAATCATCAATGAAAACAAAAAATGTATTAAAGCTGCCCGAAATTTAGATTTAAAAACTACTTTATTAAGAGGTAAACTTTTTTTCATGATTTTCTCAAGTAATGTAAGAATGATAATTTGATTAGTTACAGCAAGATTGAAATGATATTGAATTTTCTTATTCCATTCCTGTTATTAGCTAACATTATACCGCCAATATGCAGATAGCGTTAAAACTATCGTGGATCAACCAAAAGCTGACACCTCCAAACTCAAAAGAGATCCTTAACGAAAACACTAAAATATCTCTCATAAATTGATCCCATACCCTGCACACTTTGCTGCTTCTATCCTTATCCGAATTGAAATTTTACCTACTATATTTTTTATAACTTAAGCCGTCTGAAAAACCATTTCAGACGGCCTTTGTATGGAAACCGGCAGCCAAAATCACTCCACCACAATCTTCGGAAACGCCTGGCTGTAATCCTTGCCTTTATCGGCAATCGTCAGTGCAATGTTGAATGCCGCATCGGTATAAAGTTTGGCAACGGCGGGATGGTTTTCCTGCAAAGCCTTAGCCGTACCGCTATCCATCGCTTCGCGCACTGCCAATGTGAGCGGCAGTTGGCCCAAAAGCGGCACGTTCAACCTTTCGGCCAAGGCCTTGCCGCCGTCGCTGCCGAAAATTGCTTCGCTATGGCCGCAGTTGGAGCAGATGTGTACCGACATATTTTCCAGCACGCCGAAAATCGGGATATTGACTTTGTCGAACATATCCACCGCCTTGCGTGCGTCTATCAGTGCGATGTCCTGCGGCGTGGTAACGACCACCGAGCCGGTAACGGGGATTTTCTGCGATAGGGTAAGCTGAATATCGCCCGTACCCGGCGGCAAATCTACAAACAGGTAATCCACGTCGTCCCATTCGCTTTGAAACAATAATTGCTGCAAAGCCTGGCTGACCATCGGCCCGCGCCAAACCACGGCCTGATCGGTATCGACCAAAAAGCCGATAGACATTACTTGGATGCCGCCGTCCGCCTCCACGGGAATCAGTTTTTTGTTTTCCTGATCGGGCTTGCGGTCTTGCACGCCCAGCATGGTCGGCTGGCTGGGACCGTATAAATCGGCATCCAGCACACCCACACGCGCACCCATCCGCGCCATGGCCATCGCTAAATTAGCGGTGGTGGTGGATTTACCCACGCCGCCCTTGCCCGAGGCCACGGCGATGATGTTTTTCACGCCTTTAATCGTTGCTACGCCGGGCTGCACTTTGTGCGTGGCAATTTCGGTGGCGATTTCGATATGCAGCGGCAGGGTATTACCTTCGGCAGCCAAGACCGTCTGAATACGCTCGGACAGCCCGTCCCACAAATGCGCGGTCGGAAAACCGAAAGATAACTCGATATACAGGCCGTCTGCCTCTTCATGCAGTTTTTTAACGGCCTTTTCTCCGCCCAGGGTGCGTTGCGTGCCGGGCAATTGGATATTTTCCAAAATTTGTGTGTAGTCAGGTGTTTTTTTTCGTTTAAACATGATTATTTCAACTTACTGCAGATGATGGGAAATTTGCCGTCTTCGCTCATATGCAATGCCGCCACATCCAGTTTTTTGACGATATATTCGCGCATTCCTTTAATTTCCTTTTGCTCCTCTACAGCCTGTTTCATGCTGGCAAACATCTCATCGTCTAATCTCCGATCTAACGTGCCTATTTTCGCCAGGTCGTGCATCCTCTCAACCTTTTCCTCACGGACTATGGTTTCCAGCCTGTTGCCCTCCAACCGCCAAGTCCCGCTTTCGGTTGTGCGGTAAATTGCAGTTTTAACGCCTTGTTTTGGCGTATCTGTTTCCAGAGGGATATACATATCCGTATAAGACTTGATTTTTTTATCGGTGGAAAATGTGAAAGTGGATTTGTAGGAAGGGCTGTCGGATTTGCCGGGCGGGACACATGTCCAAGTGCCGGCTAACCTCTCCTCTTGCAACCCACCCGCCCAAGCCGTAGCGGACAATAGGATAAAAAGCCATATGGGCGTTACTCGTCTGAGCATTGGAATCTCCTCGATTATTGTGCAGGGTATTTTAGCAGATTGAACGGGCTGTCGCGAAGGCTCAGGCCGTCTGAAAAGCACAACACAGGCGCAAACGCGGCCGCAACCGTTGAAACGGCACAATATCAGCCGTTTGCATACACTTCCGCGTTTAAAGCATTTTACAGGCCGTCTGAAAATTTGCCCCTGCCGCAACAAATATTTAGAATGCAAAGCTTTCAACTTTGAGCCGCACCATGACCCAGCCGTTTATCGAAATGAAAAACGTCGTCTTCGCCTATGGCGAACGTCCGATACTGCGAGATGTCAGCTTCCGCATCGCGCAGGGCGCGTTTGCGGCGGTAATGGGCGGTTCGGGCAGCGGCAAAACCACGCTGATGCGGCTGATTACCGGCCAAATCCGCCCGCAGTCGGGACAAGTGCTGGTTCAGGGGCGCGATTTGTCGGCCTTTTCGGCGCAGGAACTCCACGAACACCGCCGCCGCATGGGCGTACTGTTCCAGCATGGCGCATTGTTTACCGATTTGTCGGTGTACGACAACATCGCCTTCCCGATGCGCGAGCTGACCAAACTGCCCGAAGCCGTCATCCGCGATTTGGTGCTGCTGAAACTGAACGCCGTCGGCCTGCGCGGCGTAGAAAAACTGATGCCCGCCGAATTGTCGGGCGGTATGGCGCGGCGCGTGGCTTTGGCGCGCACCATCGCGCTCGACCCCGAATTGATGCTGTACGACGAACCGTTCACCGGACTCGACCCGATTTCGCTCGGCGTCATCGCCCACTTAATCAGCCGTGCCAACAAAGCACTGCGTTCCACCAGCGTGATGGTTACGCACGATATTGAAAAATCGCTGGAAATCGTCGATCAAGTGATTTTTTTGGCACACGGCGAAGTGGTATTTTCCGGCTCGCCCCAGGAAATGCGCGAACTCGATTCGCCTTGGGTGCGCCAGTTTGTCGGCGGCCTGGCCGACGGCCCCGTCGCCTTCCGCTATCCGGCGCAAACGACTTTGCAGCAGGATTTGCTGGGGCGTTAAACCAGTTTTCAGACGGCCTGCCGAATACAAAAGGCCGTCTGAAAAAACAATTGAACCGAAATATGAACCTTATCCGAACCGTCGGGGCGAAAACCCTCGGCTTTATACAGGCACTCGGCAGCGTCTGCCTGTTTCTACTGCAGATACTGGCGCACTCCGGCACATCGCTTTTACGCTTCCGCCTGAGCGTGCGGCAAGTGTATTTTGCCGGCGTGCTTTCCGTGCTGATTATCGCCGTCTCCGGCCTGTTTGTCGGCATGGTGCTGGGCTTGCAGGGCTATACCCAGCTGGCCAAATTCAAATCGGCCGACATCTTGGGCTACATGGTGGCGGCTTCCCTCCTGCGCGAACTGGGCCCCGTATTGGCGGCCATCCTGTTTGCCAGCAGCGCGGGCGGCGCGATGACCAGCGAAATCGGCCTGATGAAGGCCACCGAACAACTCGAAGCCATGAATGTTATGGCGGTAAACCCCGTTGCCCGCGTCGTTGCGCCGCGCTTTTGGGCGGGCGTGTTTTCCATGCCGCTCTTGGCCTCCATCTTCAATGTGGCCGGCATTTACGGTGCGTATTTGGTCGGCGTGCAATGGCTGGGTTTGGACGGCGGCATCTTTTGGTCGCAGATGCAAAACAACATCTCCTTCGGCTACGACGTACTCAACGGCCTGATCAAATCGGCCTTTTTCGGCGTGGCGGTTACACTGATAGCCGTCCACCAAGGCTTTCACGCCTTGCCGACGTCCGAAGGCATCCTGCGCGCCAGCACGCGCACGGTCGTATCGTCCGCGCTGGTCGTACTGGCGATAGACTTCATCCTGACCGCCTTCATGTTTACCGGCTGAACGCAGCGCAATTACAACCAAGGAATTTTTCATGAAACGAAGCATTTTGGAATTTTGGGTCGGCCTGTTCGTCCTGATCGGTATCGTCGCACTGGCCTTCTTATCCTTCCGCGTTGCCGGTGGCGGCAACTTCGGCGGCGGCAGCGGGCAAACCTACACCGTCTATGCCAACTTCACCGACATCGGCGGGCTGAAAGTGAAAGCCCCCATCAAAGCATCGGGCGTATTGGTCGGCCGCGTGCAAAACATCGCGCTCGACCCGGCAACCTATCAGGCCAAAGTAACGCTGCAATTGGACAAACAATACACTTTCAGCAGCGACGTTTCCGCCCAAATCCTGACTTCCGGCCTGCTTGGCGAACAATACATCGGCCTGATGCAGGGCGGCGACAGCGACAGCCTGGCCAACGGCGACACCATCAGCCTGACCAGCTCCGCACTGGTGCTGGAAAACCTGATCGGCAAATTCATGACCAATATGGCGGAAGGCAATGCCAAGCCGTCTGAAAAAACAGCCGACAGCCAACCCTAACCCCACAACTCCCGAACCGAGAAAGTTACAACATGAAAACCACATTCTACACAGCAGCCCTGATTACCCTTGCCGCAGCAGGTATCGCACAGGCCACGCCGCAGCAGGCGGTTTCCCAAGTACGCGAAAATGCCGCCCAAGTATTGGCCATCCTGAAAAAAGCCAACGGCAGCAACGATGCGGCCGTACGCAAAGAGGCGGAGAACTATGCTCTGCCCTATTTCGACTTCCAGCGCATGACCGCACAAGCCGTCGGCCAACCCTGGACGCAGGCCACACCGGCGCAGAAACAGGAATTGTCCAAAGAATTCCAAACCCTGTTAATCCGCACCTACTCCGGCACCATGCTGAAATTTAAAAATGCCGCCGTCGATGTCAAAGGCAATCCCATCATCAACCGTGGCGGCAAAGAAGTCATCGTCCGCGTGGAAGTCAGCCAGGCAGGCAGCAAACCGGTCAATATGGACTTCACCACCTATCAGAGCGGCGGCAAATACCGTGTCTACAACGTGGCCATCGAAGGCGCGAGCCTGGTTACCGTTTACCGCAACCAATTCGGCGAAACCATTAAAAACAAAGGCTTCGACGGCCTGATTCAAGAATTGAAAAACAAAAACGGCGGCAAATAATGAACTGCGAAATCTGCGACGGCATATTGCACCTTGACGGCGAAATCACCGTCAAAACCGTGCACGGCAACGCCTACCGCCGATTTGTGCAACTGAGCGGCGGCGACATCAAGGCTGTGGACTTGTCTGCGGTCAGCCGTGCCGATTCGGCCTGCCTGTCGCTGCTGTTTTCCGTACTGCGCCGCAACGGTAGCCGTCCCGAACTGAGGCATATGCCGCCCGCCGTGGCGGACTTGGCCGAACTGTACGAAGTCCGAGAATGGATCACGCCATGAAACGACACCCCATCGCATACACCGCCGCACTGGCATTGCTGCTTGCCGCCCTGCCCGCTGCTGCCAGCGATAAAGAAACCGCGCCGCCGCAAAACACAACACAATCCGGCACGCCTTTTCAGACGGCCTCCGAACCCGCCCGGCAGCCGGCCAAAGCAAAAAGCAAAGACCCCTACGAGCGCTACAACCGTTTCATGTTCAAAGTGAACGACAAAGCAGACCGCTACGTCCTCGCGCCGGTTGCGCGCGGCTACCGCAAAGTTACTCCCGGCCCGGTACGCACCGGCGTGGGCAACTTCTTCAACAACCTGCGCGACGTGGTCAGCTTCGGCAGCAACCTGCTGCGCCTGGACATCAAACGCGCCAGCGAAGACTTCATGCGCGTTTCCGTCAACACCACCTTCGGATTGGGCGGCCTGATCAACGTGGCCGGGGCGGGCGGCATCCCGAACAACAAAAACACCCTGGGCGACACTTTCGCCTCATGGGGCTGGAAAAACAGCAACTACTTCGTTTATCCGATTTTGGGCCCCTCCACCGTCCGCGACAGCCTGGGTACGACCGCACTGATGGCCTATCCGGTGCAAAACGCCGTATTCCACACCACCGCCGGCCGGGCGGCAGCCTCTACCGTCAATGCGGTCAGCACGCGCGAAAGCCTGCTCGACCTGACCGACGGCATGGAGGAAGCCGCCCTCGACCCCTATATCATGATGCGCGACGGCTACATGGAAATACGCCGCCGCCAGCTCGGTTTGAAGCCGTCTGAAGGCAGCGGGGAAGACATAGACATCGACGAATTGGTGGCACCGGAAGAATCTGCCGCCGCCATACCGGCCGCAGCAACTGCCTCAGCCGCTTCCGAACCTGCCGTTGACACAAACGCCGCCGGCATTGCCGCCCCCGAAGCAGCTTCGGCGGAAGAATCCAATCACATCGGCACTATCGGCGAATAATCCGTTTTACCGTCTTCACCATCATCTTGAGGCCGTCTGAAAACACCTTTCAGACGGCCTCATACAATTGGATAACAAGCAAACGGCAACACCATGGTTCACACCATCGGTTTCCTACTGTGCACAGGAAAGACAATGTGATAATGTATCATTTCCGTTAAACAACCTTTGCCAAGGTGAAATGATGAAAAAACTGCTTTTGATTTCCTTAATCGGCATCTGCGCGTCCGCACAGGCGCACGAAGTGTGGGTAAACGCCCCGGCAAAACTCGCCTCGTCCGACACCCTCCGCGCCGATTTGGCCTACAGCCACGACTTCCCTCATGCCGAAAAAATTGCCGACGACCGTTTGCATATCTTCGCCCCGCTGCAACTGACTTCGCCCGACGGCAAACACAGCAACATGAAACAACAGGGCGAGAATTACCAATACACCGGCGGCAAGCTGAAAAAAGGCAGTTACATCATCAGCGCAACCTACAAACCGACATTCTGGTCGAAAGACGCGGCGGGCAAATGGGAACAGAAAAATTTGGCCGAACGTCCCGAAGCGGTATCGTGCGAACAGAGCCGGATGTTTGGAAAAAGCGTGCTGATCGTCGATGACGGCGAAGATTTGTCCGCCATCAGCCGCCCGATCGGCCAAACCTTGGAAATCGTACCATTGGCCAATCCGAACACCGTGCGGCCGGGCAGCCTGTTTCCAGTACAAATCCTATACGAAGGCAAACCGCTGGCAGGCGCGACGGTAACCGCCACCGCCGATACCGTTGCGGCAAAAGACCCGGCGGCCACGCACGACCACCGCGAGCCGCAAGCGTTTTCCGGCAAAACTGACAAACAGGGCAAAGTGAACATCCTGCCTTTGGTTGAAGGGCTGTGGAAAATCAGGCTGGTACACAAAACCCCGTTTGCCGACCCCAAAGTATGCGGCGACTCTACCGCGTATGCCACACTGATTATGCCTGTCGGCACTGCGCGGACAAATGCGGAACCGCATCACCATCATCACCATTAAGCGGCAGATAAAAGGCAAGAGGCCGTCTGAAACCTGAAAATCGGGTTTCAGACGGCCTCTCGGTTTATCCGTACTGCCTACAGCAAGAACGCCGTTGCCAAGCCGAGGAAAATCAGGAAACCGCCGGAGTCGGTTACGGCGGTAATCAGCACCGAGCTGCCGAGTGCGGGGTCTCGGCCGAGTTTTTCCATCACAATCGGAATCAATACGCCCACCGCCGCCGCCAGCAGCAGATTGAGCGTCATCGCCGCCACCATGACCAAACCGATGCCGATGCTGTCGTAGAGCAGGAAGGACACCAGCCCCATCACGCTGCCCCAAATCAGGCCGTTGGCCAGGGCGACGCCGATTTCCTTCCTCAGCAGACGTCCGGTCTGGATGTCGGCCAACTGGCCGACGGCAATGGCGCGGACAATCATGGTGATGGTTTGATTACCCGAATTGCCGCCGATGCCCGCCACAATCGGCATCAGTGCGGCAAGGGCGACGATTTTGGAAATGCTGCCTTCAAACGCGCCGATGACGCGGCTGGCGACGAATGCGGTGCAGAGGTTTACCGCCAGCCACGTCCAGCGGTTTTTCACCGAATCCCACACTGGTGCGAACAGGTCTTCCTCTTCCTGCAAACCGGCCATGTTCAAGATGTCGGCTTCCGATTCTTCACGGATAACGTCCACCATTTCGTCCACCGTGATACGGCCGATGAGCTTGTTGTTTTCATCGATGACGGGCGCGGTAACCAAGTCGTAGCGTTCGAACGCCTGCGCCGCCTCTTCCGCATCGTCGGACGGACGGAAACGCACCACGTCGGTCGCCATTACGTCGGCAACCAAGTCTTCGGGGGCGGATACCAGCAGTTTACGGATGGGCAGCACGCCGATGAGGATGTCGTCTTCATCCACGACGAAGATTTTGTCGGTGTGGTCGGGCAGGCTTTCGAAACGGCGCAGGTAGCGTAACACGACCTCGCAGCTCACGTCTGCGCGCACGCTGACCAATTCGAAATCCATCAGTGCGCCGACCAGGCCGTCTTCGTACGACATCGCCGCCTTCACCTGTTCGCGTTCTTCCTCGTCGCGGGTTTGCAGGGCTTCATAGACCACCTGGTGCGGCAAATCGTCGGCCAGTTCGGCCAAATCGTCGGCATCCAAATCTTCCACCGCCGCCAGCAATTCGTCTTTGCCCATGCTTTCGATCAGGGTTTCGCGCACGGCTTCCGACACTTCCAGCAATACGTCGCCGTCGTCTTCCGGCTCGGCCAGTTTCCACACGACAACGCGCTCTTTCGGCGGCAGCGATTCGAGCAGGACGGCCATGTCCGCAGGGTGCAGTTCGTGCAGGATGGCGGTCAGCTCGACCAGTTTCGCGTTCAGGTTTTCGTCGGCAGGCGCGCGCCCGGCGGAAATATCGGCGTAAACGGGCAGCAGTGCATCGGCCAGTTCGTGAACGTGGTCGATATCCAAATCGAGGCGTTGGCCGTCTGCGGCCTGGGCAGGGGTGGGGATGTTCGGTGTGGTCATAAATGCTCCGCCCGCAGGAAGGCGGCGGCGCATTCAGGCGGGTTCAGAATCAGGTGGAGAAGCGGGAATTTTCGGGAAACGAACCGGGAAGTTCCATGATTTCTGCCTGCGGCGCAGGCGGGCTGTCAAAAACGGGGCGCATTCTAACATAGAAAAGAGGCCGTCTGAAAAACCGTTTGCAGGTTTTCAGACGGCCTCCGGCGTTTGCCGATTTACCAGCCGGGCTTGGCCAGGTTTTGCAGGCCTTCCCTTACTTGGTTTTGCACTTCGCCGTTGAGGCGGCGGCTGATGGCGCGCGCCAAATCGTCTTCGTCAGGCGTGTAATCCACCAATTCGGGGGCTTGGACGACATCGCGGGCGACGCTGTAAATGTTGCCGAAGTCGTCTATCAGTCCATTTTTCTTCGCTTCCAAGCCGGTGTAAACGCGGCCGCTGAATATTTCGGGATCGTTGTCCTTCAGGCGGCTGCCGCGCCCCGATTTGACGGCTTTGATGAATTCGCCGTGTATGTCGTTGAGCATTTGCTGCCAGATGGCCTGCTGTTCGGGCGTTTCTGGTGAGAAGGGGTCGCCCATGCCTTTGTTGCTGCCTGCGGTTTTCAGACGGCGTTTGACACCGATTTTATCCATCAGCTCCGTAAAGTCGAAGCTGCCGCCGATGACGCCTATGCTGCCCACCAGGCTGGACGGGTCGGCATAGATTTTGTCCGCAGCCGCCGCGATGTAGTAGCAGCCGGAAGCACACATGTCTTCGGTAACGACATACAGCGGGATGTCTTTGTGTTCCGCTTTCAGACGGCGTACTTCTTCAAAGGCGGTATTCGAGATGACGGGCGAACCGCCGGGGCTGTTGGCACGGATGATGATGCCTTTGACTTTGCCGTTGGCGTAGGCGGCTTCCAATCCGTCGCGCAGCATCGCCACTTGGTCTTGATAACCGCCGCCGATGACGCCGTTCAACCGGATAACGGCGGTATGCTCGTTCGACTGTTTGTGCAACGCGCTGCCCAAACTGTTTCCGCCGGTACCGGTGCCGCCGCCGCTGCTGCAGCTGTACATGGTGAACAGCGTGCCGGCAAACAGCATCGCGCCGACACCGCGCCAAATATTGCGCCACAAGCGGCTGCTGCGTTGCTCCTTGTGTACGCTCATCAACAGCTTGTAGAGCGTGTCGCGCTCCCAGCTTTCGTTTTCAGACGGCCCGGACGAAGGATGGAAGCCCGATTGTGCCTGTTGCTGTTCTTCTTCGCGTTGGATTTTAAAGCTCATAAATAATTTTCCTGATGTGCAAACGGTGTTTGCTTTGTTTTCAGACGGCCTCTATGCTTCCTTGCCGTTGCAAAAAGCCTTCCAGCTCGCCAAAGCAGGACAAGATACCGATGTTCGGCGCGCTCTGCAAGGTTTCGCGGCTATGCGCGCCCGTTACCACGCCTATCCCGCGCGCACCGGCATGGGCGGCCATTTCGAGATCGAAGGCGGTATCGCCGATGACGATGCTTTCAGACGGCATCACGCCCAGTTCGTCGCACAGCCGCCACACCATATCGGGCGCGGGCTTGGACGGGCATTCGGACGCGCAGGCCGTTGCCAGCCAAAAATCCCCCGTACCGGTTTGGGCTATGGCCTGATTCAAACCGCTGCGCCCCTTGCCCGTGGCCACCGACAGCCAGTACCCCGCCTCCCGCAGGCGTTCCAGGGTGGGCGGTACGTCGGGAAACAGCCGCATATGGCGGTTGTTCGGATTCAGATAATGCGCGGCATAAGTTTCCACCAGTTCTTCATGTTTGCCCATGCCCGCAGTCGGCGCAAGCTGCTGCATCATCTGCATCAGGCTGCGGCCGATTAAGTTGCGGATTCGGTCGGCGGGCGGTTTGGCCAGCCCGCATTCGTAAAAGGCCTGCTGCACGGTTTCGATAATCGGGTTGGTGGTGTCGGCCAGCGTGCCGTCCCAATCGAAGATAAGCAGTTTAGACTGCATCGCTCCCTCCTGCGCCCTTACAAACCCAATTCCCAATCGGTGTTCGGATTGATGCAGAACCCGTCGGTACAGTTTTCGTAATGGCGGAAAATAATATCGGTTACTTCGTCGGCGGTGTCGGCCGTTTCAAACAAATCCAAATCGTCGGGCTTGATAAAGCCGCGCGTCAAAAGCCGGTCGGCTATCCAATCAATCATCCCCTGCCAGAAATCTCGGCCGACCAAAATAATCGGACGGGGCGGAATCTTGCCGGTCTGCACCAGTGTCAGGCTTTCAAACAGCTCGTCCAGCGTGCCGAAGCCGCCGGGCATCACCACATACGCCACAGCGTGTTTCACAAACATTACTTTGCGCGGGAAAAAATGTTGGAATTTAACCGACAAATCCTGATACGGATTGGACTGCTGTTCATGCGGCAGCACGATATTGAGGCCGACGGCGGGACTGCGTCCGGCAAACGCGCCCTTGTTGGCCGCTTCCATAATCCCCGGCCCGCCGCCGGAAATCACCGCGAAGCCCGCATCCGAGAGGCGGCGGGCAATCAGTTCGGCCAGCAGGTAGTCGGGATGGTTTACCGGCGTGCGCGCGCTGCCGTATATGCTGACGGCGGGATAGATGGCGCGCAGTTCTTCGCCTGCCTCGACGAACTCAGACATGATTTTCAGCAAATGATAGCTTTCGCGCGCCTGAATTTCGTTGCGCGTGCCATCGGGCAGGATGGGGTGCGGCAGCTTGTCTTGCAAGGGCATGGGGGCAACTCCGAATTGGGAAAACGGCGGTTATAAACCGATTTGCGCCGCACTGCAAATCTGTCTGCCGATTCAGAGGCCGTCTGAAAACCCCGCTTGCGATACGGAAACGGGTTTTCAGACGGCCTCAAACTGCGGCGGGCGCGTTTATTTGTCTACAAGCAAACTTTGGCCGAGGAAGCCGCCCTTTTCCACGCCGGGGAGGGTGAAGAAATAACCGCCGCCGAACGGGCTGATGTATTCCTCCAAGGGTTCCAGATTGAGTAGGTTTTGCACAAAGATAAAACCGTCAGCAAGATTGGCCTGATACATAACCAGAATCAGGCCGACGTCCAACTGGCCGGACTTGGCCAAACCCATGGAATAGTTGAACGGGCGGCGGAACAGCAAATGCTTTTTCATGAACTCAGGGTCGCGCGGATTACCCAGCCGTATATGGCTGTCGGTAGGGACGGCCTTGCCTTCCGGGTCTTTGGCATAGTCGGGAATGTCGCCCTCTTTTTTCATGCCTAAGGGCGCGCCGCTGTATTTTTCGCGGCCGAAAATGGCCTGTTGCTCCTGCAAGGGCGTCCTGTCCCAAAATTCGACAAAATGACGGATGATGCGTATGGCCTGATAGCTGCCGTTTTTCGTCCATGCCGGTTCGTCCAAACTGTTGGAAGCCACACCCGTCCACAATACTTGGTCGGCGATTTCAGGCTTGCTGACGTCGGGGTTGGCCGTACCGTCGCGGAAGCCCAACAGGTTGCGCGACGCAATCGCGCCCGGCTCGGCCTTGGGCAGCCAGCCGTCCAGCGACCAACGGGTAATCGCGTATTTGGCGGTGTTTTTGATGATGTCGCGCAGGGCGTTTTGACAGGTTTCGGGCGAAAAGGCGCAGATTTGGATGCCGATGTCGCCGTCGCACCATTCTTTTTGCAGTTTGTCGTTGGGGAAATCCTTCATTTCCTGCAAATGCTTGGGCTTTTTACCGCCCAACCCGAAACGTGCGTCAAACAGGCTCGCGCCGACGGATACGGTAACAGTCAGGCCGTCGGGCGGGACGGTTTTGCCCAGCAAGCCGCTGCCGGCAGGCGGCAGCTTTTCGTCGCCGTCCACCAGTTCTCCGCCTTTGGTCAGAAATTCGATGCGGGCGGTCAGGGTGCGGAAATAGTTGATGAGCTGGGAAATATCGGAAACGGTAACATCAAAGGCGCAGAGGATGCCGAAGGTTTGGTGCGGCGTGGTAATGCCGGCCTGATGTACGCCGTAGCAGTCGTAGGAAGTTTGGCTGTGGCTGCCGTTGCCGGAGCAGTCGGCGGCGGCTTTGCCCTCGGGCGATGAAGCCGTTTGAGCGGATTGGCCGCCTTGTCCGCAGGCCGTCAGTGCGGCGGCAGCCGAAACGGCGGCAGCGGTTTTGAGCAGTTTGCGGCGGTCGGGATTGTCGGGCTGTTGCATATTTTTCTCCTGAAAAGGCCGTCTGAAACCGGAAAAACGGTTTTCAGACGGCATCATTTACCTGAATGTGAATCTCTTTCGATTACAATACCCGCCTTTTCAGACGGCTTCAAGTATTAGAATCAAATTTCGGCCGGGCGGATGTCCCAAATATGCTCAAACAGGACAACCTTCTTCCGCCGGCTCTGTATCCAACCGTACAAACCAGCCGCCCACCACGTTTTCCACTTCTTCCATGCCCTGCTTTTTCAAACTCGAAAACAGTTGCACCGACACATCCTGCCGCTCTGAAAACGGTTTTAACGCTTTCTTGACAGAAGACAAGGTTTTAATCTGTTCGTTCTTAGATAATTTGTCGGCCTTTGAAAGCAGGATATGCACCGGCCTGCCAGTTTTGGCGAAAAAATCCAACATTTGGATGTCCAGCGGCTTGAGCGGATGACGGCAATCCATAATCAACACCAAACCGATGAGTTGATGCCGTGTCTGCAAATAATCGCCCAACAGGGTTACCCAATGCTGACGCACCGCCTCCGGTACGGCCGCGTAGCCGTAACCGGGCAAATCAACCATAAAATGACCGTTGGCCAGTTCGAAAAAATTGATATGCTGCGTACGTCCGGGCGTTTTCGATACATAGGCCAGACGAACATGGTTGCACAGCGTATTGATCGCACTGGATTTGCCCGCGTTGGACCGTCCGACGAAGGCTATTTCGGCTCCCGTATCGGGCAAATCTTTCAAGTGGTTTACCGTAGTAAAAAATTTTGCGTTTTGAAATAAGTTCATAACTATGGAAAAAACAGGTAAATTTGGTATAGAATACCACGTTTGCCGAATAATCGGTTTAAAGCGACGGAATTCCGCCGCATATTTTGAGTATCACAGATAAAAAAGGGTATTGCGGATACCGCAATGCCGCAATCAGGAGCCTTCCATGAAACGTACCACCTTACTGACTCTGGCATTGGCGTGCGGTGCGGTGTTTGCCGCGCCGAAGGCCGATTTGGCCAAAGGCAAGCAGATCGCCCAAACCGTATGCGCGGCCTGCCATGCCGCCGACGGCAACAGCGGCATTTCCTCCTACCCGAAACTTTCGTCGCAACATGCCACATACATAATTAAAGAAACCGTTGCCATCAAAGACGGCAAACGGACAACCGGCGGAGCGGCAGCTATGCGCCCGATGGTAGGCAGCCTGAGTGCGCAGGATATTGCCGACGTGGCCGCTTTCTATGCCACCCAAACTCCGAAACCGGGTGAGGCCAATCCGAAAGACAATCTGGACCTGGGCGCCAAAATCTTCCGCGGCGGGCTGTCCGAGAAAAAACTGCCTGCCTGTATGGCTTGCCACGGCCCAAGCGGTGCGGGCATACCGGGCAGCGGCACCGATGTGTCCGCCTATCCCCGCTTGGGCGGCCAACACAAAGACTACACCATGACACAGCTGAAAGCCTATGCCTCCGGCCAGCGCAAAAGTCCCAACGGTATGATGGAAGACGTAGTCAAACGCATGTCTGAAGAAGAGATGAACGCCGTAGCCAACTTCATCCAAGGGCTGCATTGATTTTCAGACGGCCTCCATCTGATAAAGGCCGTCTGAATACCACCATTGGAATAAACAATGACCATCGGGCTGCCGGTACATCCAACGTATCGGCAGCCCGATTTGTAGTAGAATCCACCTCTTTGTTTTCCCGAAATTTCTCTCCCCTAAAGATGGCAACCGGTAAAAAAATCCCGCTTATCCGCCGCCCGTGGTTCGCTTTTTTAAGCTCCATGCGTTTCGCGGTTGCGCTGCTGTGCATATTAGGCATCGCCTCGGTCATCGGCACGGTTTTGCAGCAAAACCTGTCCTACACCGACTACATCGTCAAATTCGGCCCTTTCTGGAGCCGGATTTTCCAAGCACTCGGCCTGTTTGACGTTTACTCCTCCATCTGGTTTGTCGTCATCATGCTGTTTCTGGTGCTCAGCACCGGCCTTTGCCTGTGGCGCAACATTCCGCCCTTTATGCGCGAAATGCGCTCGTTCCGCCTGAAAGCAAGCCGGCAGTCGCTTGCAGCCATGAAACACACCGCCCTGTTGGAAAACGGCCTTACCCCGTCTGTAGGCATGCGTTATTTCAACGTCCGCGGCTTCGCTGTCAAACAAGTCGAACGTGAAGACGGCTCGGTATTGGTTGCCGGTAAAAAAGGGGCGGCCAACAAATGGGGATACATTTTTGCCCACCTGGCCATCATTGTCATCTGCCTCGGCGGCCTGATAGACAGCAACCTGCTATTAAAAATCGGCATGCTGACCGGGAAAATAACTCCTGACAACACAGCGGTATTCGCCCGCAACTTCAAACCCGAAAGCATCTTAAGCGACGGCAATCCGTCATTTCGGGGCAACGTAAACCTCAGTGAAGGGCAAGAGGCCGACGTTGTTTTCCTGAATGCCGACCAAGGGCTTTTGGTTCAACAGTTGCCGTTTTCGGTCAAACTGAAAAAATTCCACATCGATTTCTACGATACCGGCATGCCGAGTGATTTTGCCAGCGATTTGGAAGTTACCGATAAAAAAACCGGCAAGGTCAGCGAACACACCATTCGGGTAAACCACCCACTCACCCTGCACGGCATTTCTATCTACCAGGCAAGCTTTGCCGACGGCGGCTCCGGCCTCCAATTCAAAGCTTGGGATTTGGCGGCGAACAGCAGTCGTTTTGCCGAATTGAAAGGCACATCGATGAACAGTTTTCCGCTGAATATGGGCGGCGAACAAAAATTCACTTTGGAATTCGACAAATTCACATCGATGAACGTTGAAGACATGAGCGAACCGGCCAAAAAAGAGCAAGGTTTGAAACAAAAACTTAACGATGCCCGCGCCGTGAAACAGGAGAAAAAATTCACCAACCTGGGTCCCAGCATCATCTACCGCCTGCGCGATTCTGCGGGACAGGCAATAGAGTTCAAAAACTACATGCTGCCGATCAAGCAGGAAGATGACTACTTTTTCATCACAGGCACCCGCTCCGGCCTCGAGCAGCAATACCGCTGGTTGCGCATTCCTGCCGACAGCAAACACAAGGCCGACACCTTCATGATTTGGCGCGAACTGATGAACGACGAAACCGTCCGCAGCCGCATCAGCACAGCCGCAGCCGCCAGCGCGCCGGAAGACATCCGTCCGCAATTCAAACAAGCCGTTGAAAACACCCTGCTCCTGTTCGCCCGCGGCGGCTATCTGGAATTGGATAAATTCGTCCAAACCGCGGTTCCTGAAAACGAACGGGAAAAAATGCGCGATTATTTCTATCAAATCCTAATCGGCGGTGCCAGCCTCACCTTAGACGAAGCCTTAAACCGGCAAAACCTGCCTGCATGGCAACAGGAAGACAAACGCAACCGTTTCCTATTACACGCCATGGATGCCTATACCGGCCTGACGGAATATCCCGCACCCGTACTGTTGCAACTGGACAGCTTCCAAGAAGTCCGCTCCTCCGGCCTGCAGATGACGAAATCCCCGGGCGCGGTGTTGGTTTACATCGGATCGCTACTGCTGGTATTGGGCACTGTCTTTATGTTCTACATCCGCGAAAAACGCTTCTGGCTGTTATTCGAACCCAACGGCATCCGCTTTGCCATGTCGTCCAGCCGGCACGAACGCGACCTGCAACGAGAATTCCCCGAACATCTGCAAGGCCTGAAACGGCTTGCCGAGGATTTAAACCATGATGCAAACCACCGACAACACTAAAACACACGCCGACCTACCACAGCACGAACTCTTGGCAGAACGTTCTTTTTGGCACTCTCTGGATGCTAGAGACTGGCTGTTTGCCGCCCTGATCCCGCTCATTGCCGCCTTCGTGCAATACACCCTGCCGCACAAAATGGATGTATACGAAGTCGTTATCCTCTGGTCGAGCGTAATCTGCACCGTCAGCCTGGGCTGGTTTTTCAAACCCATGCGCTGGTTCGTCCCGCTCTCGCTGGCACTGGCCTACGGCGGCGTATCCCTCTATGCAGGAAACTTCGGCAACAACGATAAATTCCTCCTGCGCTACTTCCTCAGCAGCCAGTCGGCGATTATGTGGCAATGCGCAATGATTTTTGCCGCCCTATTCGCCTACGCATGCGGCTCCCTGTTGGCTGCACACAAAAAAAGCCAAACCAATACCCTTCTCGGCATGGGTACCGCCTTCGGTTGGATCTCCGCCTTGGCGGGCTTTACCGGCCTCCTGGTTCGCTGGCACGAAAGCTACCTGTTGTTGGGCGATGCCGGCCATATCCCGGTTTCCAACCTCTATGAAGTCTTCATCCTTTTCCTCGTCATCAGCTCATTGATGTACTGGTATTACGAAACCCGTTTTACCGTACAGCGGCTGGGCGTGTTCGTCTACACACTGATGGCCGGAATCGTCTGCTTCGTGCTGTGGTACAGCCTCGCGCGCAACGCACAACAGATTCAACCGCTGATTCCCGCCCTGCAATCGTGGTGGATGAAAATCCACGTTCCGGCCAACTTCATCGGCTACGGCGCATTCTGTATGGCCGCCATGCTCGGCGTGGCCCAGCTTATGGTCATCCGCAGCACCGAAAAAGGCAAAGCCAGCCGCCTGCCCGATTCAGCCGCCATTGAAGAAATCATGTACAAAGCCATTGCCGTCGGCTTCCTGTTCTTTACCATCGCCACCATCCTAGGCGCACTGTGGGCGAAAGCCGCGTGGGGCGGTTATTGGAGTTGGGACCCGAAAGAAGTATGGGCACTCGTCGTCTGGCTGAACTACGCCACATGGCTGCACCTGCGGCTGGTTGTCGGCTGGCGTGGAAAAATATTGGCCTGGTGGGCGATTATCGGCCTCTTCATCACCGCCTTCGCCTTTGTCGGCGTCAACATGTTCCTCAGCGGCCTGCACTCCTACGGGGGACTGTAATCCAACAAAAAGGCCGTCTGAAAACGCAGTTATGCAACGTCTGAAGTCTTTAAGACTGACACCGTCATCATCAGATTTTAAATACTGTTGAAACATTTTCAGACGACCTCCAAACCACACATCCATCAGCACACACCTGCAGCCCGACCCGACAAACACACCATCCTGCTGATAAGGCCGTCTGAAACGAAGTACCGAACAGTGCCGAGCTTCTGCAAAGCTCAAACAGAGTTGGAAGATGCAGAATTTCTGCACAGCCAACACAAAGCTTCCTAAAAACAAGCTCCTACCAAACTGCAGCACAGCCCCGCCCTACCTTATAGTGGATTAAATTTAAATCAGGACAAGGCGACGAAGCCGCAGACAGTACAGATAGTACGGCAAGGCGAGGCAACGCCGTACTGGTTTAAATTTAATCCACTATATTTTCAGACGGCCTCCAACCACGCCAACCCGCAAAAGGAAACATCATGACAACCTGCCGCGAAATCCTTGCCTGGTGCGACGACATCCTGCAAACCGCCCAATTTAAAGACTATGCGCCCAACGGCCTCCAAGTCGAAGGTGCGGAAAAAATTGAAAAAATCGTTGCCGCCGTTACCGCCAGCCGTGCCGCCGTCGAATGTGCCGCACAACAAGGCGCACAACTGCTGCTCGTCCACCACGGCATGTTCTGGAAAAGCGAACCCGCCACCATCACCGGCTGGAAAAAGCAACGCATCGCCACCCTCCTGCACCACAACATCAACATGGCCGGCTACCACCTGTCTCTCGACGCCCACCCCGAACTCGGCAACAACGCCCAACTGGCCAAACTGATGGACTGGCAAACAGATTACACCTGCGGCGAGCAAAACCTACTGAACATAGGCCGTCTGAAAACCCCGAAAACCGTTTCCGAACTGACTGCCGAAATCGCCCAAAAACTCGGCCGCACCCCCACCGTCGTCGGCAATCCGCAACAAACCGTTAGCCGTGCCGCATGGTGCACCGGCGGCGCACAGGGATTTTTTCAGACGGCCATAGACGAAGGCGCCGAAGTTTACGTCACCGGCGAAATTTCCGAAGCGCAATACCACCTTGCCAACGAAACCGGCACAGTTTTCATCTCCGCAGGCCACCATGCCACAGAACGCTATGGCATACAGGCACTTGCCCGTGCCCTGCAACAGAAATTCGGCACGGAAATTTACTTTTTTGACGAACAAAATCCTGCTTAAAATCAAAAAAGACTTCAAAAATTTACCTTATTTTAAATACTACTTTAAGCAACCCTACGAATTCAGGTAGAATTACGGAGTTTAATGGCTCGGTATTTTCAAAATCTTAGGATGACTGAAATAATGGATAATCATGAAATCAATCAAGGCCGCCGCCGCTTCCTCGTGCTGGCAACAGCAGGAGCGGGCGGATTGGCCGCCGCAGGCGTGGCTGCGCCTTTCGTCGCCAGCTGGTTTCCGTCGGAAAAGGCTAAGGCCGCCGGCGCACCTATAGAAATCGACGTTAGCAAAATCGAATCCGGACAAATGCTGACTGCCGAATGGCAAGGCAAACCGATTTGGGTGGTAAACCGCACGGATCAACAACTCAAAGACCTGAAAGGACTGAGCGGCGTCTTGACCGACCCAAACTCCGAGGTCAACCACCAGCCGGAAGACTGCAAAAACGAGACCCGCTCAATCAAACCGAACGTCTTGGTCGCCATCGGCATCTGCACCCACTTGGGCTGTTCGCCGACTTACCGCCCGGACATCGCTCCGGCAGATTTGGGTGCAGAGTGGAAAGGCGGCTTCTTCTGCCCGTGCCACGGCTCCAAATTCGACATTGCCGGACGCGTTTACGCCGGTGCGCCCGCCCCAACCAATCTGGTTATTCCTCCCCATAAATACCTAAGCGACACCACCATACAGGTCGGCGACGAAACATAAAAAGGGACTTAAATTATGGCAAACCAAACCAATAGCAAAGCAAAGGCATTGTTGGACTGGGTGGACGCCCGTTTCCCTTTGTCCAAAATGTGGCGCGACCACCTGTCTGAATACTACGCGCCGAAAAACTTCAACTTCTGGTACTTCTTCGGCTCACTGGCACTTTTGGTGTTGGTGATTCAGATTGTCAGCGGGATTTTCCTCGTCATGAATTTCAAACCCGACGGCAATCTGAACCAATACAACCTGCCGGCTGCGTTTACCGCCGTCGAATACATCATGCGCGACGTATCGGGCGGCTGGATTATCCGCTATATGCACTCAACCGGTGCATCGTTCTTCTTTATCGTCGTTTATCTGCATATGTTCCGCGGCCTGATTTACGGTTCGTTTAAAAAACCGCGCGAACTGGTATGGGTATTCGGCTCGTTGATTTTCTTGGCATTGATGGCTGAAGCCTTTATGGGTTACCTGCTACCTTGGGGACAAATGTCCTTCTGGGGTGCACAGGTGATCATCAACCTATTCTCCGCTATTCCGGTGATCGGCCAAGATTTGTCGGTTTGGATTCGTGGTGACTTTACCATTTCCGATGCCACTCTGAACCGCTTCTTCGCCCTGCACGTCATTGCCGTACCGTTGGTACTGCTCGGCTTGGTCGTAGCGCACATTATCGCCCTGCACGAAGTCGGTTCGAACAACCCTGACGGTGTGGAAATCAAAAAACTGAAAGATGAAAACGGCGTACCTTTGGACGGCATCCCGTTCCATCCGTACTACACCGTTAAAGACATCTTGGGCGTAGTGGTCTTCCTGATTGTCTTCTGTGCCGTTATGTTCTTCGCACCCGAAGGCGGCGGCTACTTCTTGGAAGCGCCGAACTTTGACCCTGCAGACCCGCTGAAAACCCCTCCCCATATTGCGCCTGTTTGGTATTTCACCCCGTTCTATGCCATTTTGCGTGCCATTCCGTCCTTTGCCGGTACGCAGATATGGGGCGTCATCGGTATGGGGGCCGCAGTCGTGCTGATTGCTCTGCTGCCGTGGCTGGATCGCTCTCCGGTAAAATCAATACGCTACCGTGGTCCGATTTTCAAAATTGCGGTTGTCCTGTTCATTATCTCCTTTATCGGTTTAGGCATCCTCGGCGCAATGGCGGCAACTCCGTCCCGCACCTTTATTGCCCGCGCCCTATCGGCCATCTACTTCCTGTTTTTCTTAGCCATGCCGATTTACAGCAAGCTGGATCCAACCAAACCGGTTCCCGAACGTGTAACCATGAGCACAGGCAAACAAAAAGTAATGTTCTTCGTGTACACCGCCATTACATTAATCGGCGCATACCTGTTTGCAACCAATGTTTGATGAGGGCAGCAAAATGAAAAATACATTGAAAAAATGGATTGTTGCCTTTGCCTTGGCAACCCCTATGGCTTTAGCCGGCGCAAGCGGCGACCACCACTACGAAAAAGTCGATATCGATTTGGGTAACCAAGTCAGCCTGCAACGCGGCGCGCAAATCTTTACCAACTACTGCCTGTCCTGCCACTCGGCAAGCAGCATGCGCTTCAACCGTCTGAAAGACATTGGTTTGACCGACGAGCAAATCAAGAAAAACATGATGTTCACCACTGACAAAGTAGGTGATGTGATGCATGCCGCCATGACTCCGGCAGACGGAAAAAAATGGTTTGGTGCGGCACCTCCCGATTTGTCGCTGATTGCCCGTTCGCGTGGTGCTGACTACCTGTATGCCTACATGCGCGGTTTCTATAAAGACCCAACCCGTCCTACCGGCTGGAACAATACTGCGTTTAATAAAGTAGGTATGCCGCATCCGCTGTGGCAGCAACAAGGCGTGCAAGCTGTCGAGCTGGATGGAAAAGGCCAACCCGTTATGGTAAAAGACGAACACGGCCAAGATGTTCCGAAACTGTATTGGGAATCCACCGGTTCCATGACACGCAAAACACCGGACGGCAAAGTCATTACCAAAGAATATGATGACTACGCCCGCGATTTGGTGGCCTTCATGGTTTACATGGGTGAACCTGCACAAGTAGAGCGCAAACAAATCGGCTATGCCGTCTTGATCTTCTTGTTCGCGGTAATGCTGCCGCTGGCCTACTTCCTGAAAAAAGAATACTGGAAAGACGTTCACTAACCTGTCTGACCAAATTCAAGCGGAGGAGATTCCTCCGCTTTTTTGTTTTTCCTCAATAAAACATCATGATACAACGAATTTGTGGTATTTTCAGACGGCCTTGTGTATCATTCTCTTAATTTTCAAACACATCATATCTGCCTTGGCAGATATTTCTTTTCAATTCAGTCGGAGTAATCCTTATGATGATTTTGTATTCGGGCATTACCTGCCCGTTCAGCCACCGCTGCCGCTTCGTCCTATATGAAAAAGGGATGGATTTTGAAATTAAAGACGTGGATATTTTCAACAAACCTGAAGATTTGGCCGTTATGAATCCGTATAACCAAGTACCTGTTTTGGTAGAGCGCGATTTGATACTGCACGAATCCAACATCATTAACGAATACATAGACGAACGCTTCCCCCATCCCCAGCTGATGCCGGGCGACCCCGTTCAACGCGGTCGCGGTCGTTTGGTGCTCTACCGCCTGGAACGCGAATTGTTCAGCCATGTGCAAGTTTTGGAAGCACCGGAATCTACATCCAAAGAACAAGCCAAAGCACGCGAAGCCATTTCCCAAGGCCTGACCATGCTGGCACCTGCATTTTCCAAACACAAATACATCATGGGCGACGACTTTTCCATGATTGATGTCGCCATTGCCCCGCTCCTGTGGCGTTTGGATCATTACGACATCAAATTAGGGAAAAACGCTGCACCGCTGCTCAAATACGCCGAACGCCTGTTCCAGCGCGAAGCCTTTATCGAAGCACTGACACCGGCTGAAAAAGCCATGCGCCGCTAAAATATCATCGAGGGGAAACAACGAATGAACAGCAGCACCAAACCTTACCTGCTCCGTGCCCTGTACGAATGGTGCAACGACAACGGCTACACCGCGCACATTGTTGCCTGGGTAAACGAACATACCCGCGTACCGATGCAATATGTGCGCGACAACGAAATCATGTTGAATATCGGGCCGAATGCCGCACACAATCTGAGCATCGACAACGAATGGGTAAATTTTTCCGCCCGCTTTGCCGGTGTAGCGCACGAAATCTGGATTCCTGTCGGCCACATCTCCAGCCTGTTTGCCCGCGAAACCGGCGAAGGCATGGGTTTTGAAATAGAACCCTACCAACCCTCAACCGAAACCTCGGGCGAAATGGAAACGAAAACGGAAGAAAAAAGGCCGTCTGAAAAACCGGAAAACGGCACGGCAGAAAAGAAAAAGGTTTTGAAGTTCGTCAAATAACCGCCGGCTCACGGCAGGCCGTCTGAAAGCACGTCCTTTCAGACGGCCTCATCCGTATTAACCGGCATCACAGTTCGAATGTAAGGAAACACAATGACTCCCGAACCCAATATCGGCTCTCCGCTGTTTTACGGCGTATTCTTTATCGCCGTCCTCATCATGATCGGCATAGACATGTTGTCGCTAAAAAAAACCGGCGCACACAAAGTCAGCACCAAAGAAGCCCTGCTCTGGTCAGCCATTTGGATTGCCGTATCCTGCGCCTTCGCAGGCTGGCTGTATTGGGAAATCAGCAGCAACCCCGCCTATGGCCACAATATCGCCAAAACCAAAGTAATGGAATATTTCACCGGCTACGTTTTGGAAAAATCGCTGGCTGTAGATAACCTTTTTGTCTTCCTGATGATTTTTTCCTACTTCAAAGTACCGCCCCAATATCAGCACCGGGTATTGTTATACGGCGTATTCGGAGCCATCGTCCTGCGTGCGGTTATGATTTTTATCGGCGCGGTACTGGTCAGCCGTTTCGAATGGATATTGTATATTTTCGGCGCATTCCTGCTCTACACAGGCATCAAAATGGTCAAACAGGGCGGCGATGAGGAAGGCGAAGACCTGTCGCAAAATAAAGTCCTGCAATGGTTGCAAAAGCATATCCGCGTCGGCAAATCATTGAACGGTGAAAAATTCTTCACTGTGGAAAACGGCAAGCGTGTTGCCAGCCCGCTGCTGATGGTGCTGATTATGGTCGAACTGAGTGATGTCATATTCGCCGTCGACAGTATTCCGGCCATTTTTGCCGTTACCACCGACCCGTTCATCGTCCTCACCTCCAACATCTTCGCCATCCTCGGCTTGCGCGCGATGTATTTCCTGCTGGCAGACATGGCCGACCGCTTCGTATTCCTGAACTACGGCTTGGCATTCGTCTTGAGCTTCATCGGCATCAAGATGCTGATTATTCATTGGATTCCCATTCCTGTTACCATCTCGTTGGCAGTCGTCTTCGGCGCACTTGGCGCATCCATCCTCACCTCGCTGGTATACAGCCGGAAAATGGAACGCCGCTGATAATGTGCTACCGCCATTAAAATACAGAAAGGCCGTCTGAAAATATCTTTTCAGACGGCCTCAAATTTTAAAACAGCTTACAGACCCAGTTTTTCTTTCACATGTTTCACATAGCCGTGGTCGTTGCGGCGGATATGCAGGAACAACCAAGTTTCCAACAAATCCATCATTTCCTGACCGACATCGTCGCCGTTATCGAAACGGCCTTTGAATGTTTTCACTTTATTAACGAAATTTTCATGCACGCGGTGATGGGCATCCAGCAGGGGATATTCTGCCATTTCCAACAAGCTTTCCTCATCGGAGAAGTGCTGTACGGTATATTCAATTAAATGGTCCAAAGCCACGCCCATTCCTTCACGGTCATTTGCAACATGGGCATCATGCATCTCATTGATATACTGAACCAAAATTTTGTGCTGTTCATCCACCTGTTCGATGCCGGTGTCCAAATCGGAAGTCCAATGCAAGAAAGTATCTGCCATTTTTAATTCCCTTCATGTGTCTATAAAAATTGAATTATAGGGTTTTCCGTGTAAAGAACAGACAACATTTGCATAATTAAGTTAGAAATTCACTCAAATTTTGACTTTTATCAAACACTTAGTTGTAATTTATTCTCAATCGTCTGATTGCGCAGCCAGCGGGCAGCCGGCGCGATTTCACCTGCCAGCAAACCGATTTCCCCCGCGCCGGACGCACGCAATACATCCGCCGCCGCACCGTGCAACCATACGCCGCCGCAGGCCGCCTGAAACGGCTCGATTCCCTGCGCCAGCAGGCTGCCGATGATGCCGCTTAACACGTCGCCGCTCCCCGCCGTGGCCAACCCCGCATTGCCGCTCAGGTTTTCATACAACATCCCGTTACCGCCGCACACGAGGGAACGATGCCCCTTCAGCACCACCACGGCACGGAAGCGTTCGGCCAGCCGCCGCACCGCCGTTTCCCGGTCGGACTGCACGACGCTTGTCTCCGTACCGAGCAGGCGCGCGGCTTCAGCCGGATGCGGCGTCAGGACCAACTGCGGATACAGCACGGCTTCGGCGGCCAATGCCTCATCATGCGCCAGCAGATTCAGCGCGTCCGCATCCAGCAGCAACGGCGTATCGGAGGCCGTCTGAAAAACCGCCCGCAGCAACTGCGCCGCCTCCGCAGCGCAACCCAAACCGCACCCGGCCACGCGTGCCGACAAATCCGTCCGTTTAAGCAATGCCGACGCGGTATCCAGCATGATTTCGGGATAGGCGGCAATCAGCGGCATGGGCAAAACAGGCTGATGAAAACCGGCCCACACCTTGCCGCAACCGAGCATCAAGGCGGAAGACGATGCCAATACCACCGCCCCGCTCATACCCGCCGCACCGCCCAACACGGCCAGCGTGCCGAACGTGCCTTTGTGACTGTCAGCCTGTCGCGGGCGGAATATTTGCGGAAACCGTTGTACGGCCTCCTCAAGCGGGAAACCTTCGGGCAATCGGTAAAAAACGTTCATGGCCATACTCCTTTACTTCGGATTTTCCGTTTTCAGACGGCCTTATTGTATGCTTTGTCGCCGTCGGATTTGCACCATCCGCATGAATTATTTTAATATTGGTCTTCTTTTGCCAACTTTGCCAACGGTCGAGGCCGCCCCATGGAATCCATTATCGAACTGCGTCATCTGAAAACCCTTCTGGCGTTGGAGGAAACCGGCAGCGTTTCCCTCGCCGCGCAACGGGTATTCCTGACCCAATCCGCCCTGTCGCACCAAATCCGCACGCTGGAAAACTATTACGAAACCCCCCTGTTCGAACGCAAATCCAACCCGCTGCGCTTCACGCCTGCCGGTGCGCGGCTGTTGAAACTCGCCCGTGATTTGCTGCCCCAGGTGGCCGCGGCCGAACGCGACATGGCGCAGATTATCGAAGGCGAAGCGGGCGAACTGCGGCTGGCGGTGGAATGCCACACCTGCTTCGACTGGCTGATGCCCGCCATGGGCGAATTCCGCCCGTTGTGGCCGCAGGTAGAACTCGACATCGTATCCGGCTTTCAGGCAGACCCCGTCGGCCTGCTGCTGTCCCACCGCGCCGATTTGGCGATTGTGTCCGAAGCCGTACCGCAGGCGGGCATTACCTACCGCCCCCTGTTTGCCTACGGCATGGTCGGCATCTGCGCCCCCGAACACCCGCTGGCAGCCAAAGAAATCTGGCAGGCGGAGGACTTTGCCGGCGAAACCCTGATTACCTACCCCGTTCCCGACGACATGCTCGACCTGCTGCGTAAAATCCTGCTGCCGCGCGGCATCAACCCGCAACGCCGCCACAGCGAGCTGACCATCGCCATCGTACAACTCGTGGCCAGCCGCCGCGGCATCGCCGCCCTGCCGTATTGGACCGTGATGCCGTATCTGGAGAAAGGCTACGTCGTCTCGCGCAAAATCACCGAAAACGGCCTGCAAAGCGAACTGTACGCCGCCATGCGGAGCGAAGACGGCGACACAGGCTACCTGGCCGACTTCTGCCAAATCGTGCGCGACCAAGGTTTCGCCACCCTGCCCGGCCTGAGCATACTGGAATAAGGCCGTCTGAAAATGCTCGAACTGCAAAACATCCGCAAACAATTCAACGGCAAAACCGTTGCCGACGGCATCAACCTCCAAGTCGCGCGCGGCAGCCTGCTCGCCATCCTCGGCCGTTCCGGCTGCGGCAAATCCACCCTGCTCAACATCGCCGCCGGACTGACCGCCCCCGACGGCGGACGCGTCCTACTCAACGGTACGGACATCACCGCCCTGCCGCCCGAAAAACGCCGCATCTCGCTGATGTTCCAAGACTACGCCCTCCTGCCGCACCTGACCGTCCTGCAAAACACCGCTTTCGGCCTCAAAATGCGCGGCACCGCCAAACGGCAGGCGGAAGAGGCCGCCGAAGCCATGTTGGAACAAGTCGGCCTGTCGGGCGAAGGACACCGCCGCCCGGACACCCTTTCCGGCGGCGAACAACAACGCGTCGCCCTGGCCCGCGCACTGGCCGCCGAACCCAAACTGCTGCTGCTGGACGAACCCTTTTCCAGCCTCGACACCGGACTGAGGAGCAGCCTGCGCAACCTGACCCGCGCACAGGCAGGCCGTCTGAACATCCCCGCCGTCCTCGTTACCCACGACCCCGAAGAAGCCTTCCTAATGGCCGACCGAATCGCCCTGATGGCCGACGGCCGCATCATTCAAGAAGGCAGCCCCGACGAACTGGGCGCGCATCCGAACAGCGCGGCGGCGGCCAAACTGCTCGGCTGCCGCAACGTTGGCGACACATTCTACCTGCCGCCCGACGCGCTCTTTCCCGACCCCGCCGGCCCCGCCTGCCCCGTCCTCGCCCTACACCGCCTTCCCGGCGGCACGCGCGCCGAAATCGGCCACCCGCAGTTCGGCCGCATAGAAATGCCCCTGCCGCCCGGCTTCTACGGCGGCGAAATCCGCGTCGGCACAGATACAGCCCGCCTGGTACGCTTTCAAACGCCGCTGGACAAACCGGCATAAATACAGGCCGTCTGAAAACAAACGCCGCATGTTTGAGCCTCACAGAAACCCGCAGCGTTCGTTTTCAGACGGCCTTTTGCTATACTGCCGTTTTTGACACGGAAACAGAAAGCCCCGCCATGTCCTCCCCCCGCCCCTATCCCGCCCCGAGCTACCGCCAACGCCTGCAAATCGCCCTGCACTACCTGCTGCCCCAACTGGCCGTTACCCGTGCCGCAGGCTGGCTGGCCGAACGCCGCTGGGGCGTATTGACCACCTTCATTATCCGCGCCTTTGCCGCCCGCTACCGCATCAACCTCGACGAAGCAGCCCGCAGCAATCCCGCCGATTACGCCAGTTTCAACGAATTCTTCATCCGCCCGCTAAAAGACGGCGCAAGGCCGATAGACGGCGACGGGCAAAACCTCTGCCTGCCTGCCGACGGCCGCGTGAGCGAATGCGGCACCATCGAACACGGACGGCTGTTGCAGGCCAAAGGCCACAGCTTTACCGCCGCCGAACTGCTGGCAGGCGACGAAGGACTGGCCGCACGTTTTTCAGACGGCCTCTTCCTCACCACCTACCTTTCCCCGCGCGACTACCACCGCGTCCACATGCCCTGCGACGGCACTTTGCGCCGCATGATTTATGTGCCGGGCGAACTGTTTTCCGTCAATCCCTTCCTAGCCGAACACGTCCCCAACCTGTTTGCCCGCAACGAACGCCTCATCTGCCTCTTTGATACCGAATTCGGCAGCATGGTGCAGATTTTGGTCGGCGCCACCGTAACCGCCAGCATCAGTACGGTGTGGGCGGGTGTCGTCAATCCGCCGCGCACCGCCGCCGTGCGCCAATGGGACTATCCCGAATCGGGCGACGGTGCGGTCGTCCTGCGCAAAGGCGAAGAAATGGGCGCATTCCGCCTCGGCTCCACCGTCATCAACCTTTTCCCGCACGGCAGCGTCCGCTTAAACGAACGCCTGAAGGCAGGCGTGGAAACGCGGATGGGCGAAACCATGGCGCAACGGCTGTCCTAACCCGCCGCATCGAAATACGGAAAGGCCGTCTGAAAACCGGTTTTCAGGTTTTCAGACGGCCTTTTATACTGTTTCCTATACGACAGACCGCATCAGCAGTGAACCAGCGTACCTTCGTTTTCACCGCAAACCACGCGTTTGAGCGCGCCTTCTTTGGCGATGCCGAACACGACGATGTTGAGCTGGCGTTCGCGGCACAGAGCGAAAGCGGTGGCATCCATGACTTTCAGACGTTTGCTCAAAGCCTCGTCGAAAGTGATGGTTTCATAGCGGACGGCGGACGGGTCTTTTTTCGGGTCGGCAGTGTACACGCCATCGACATTGGTGGCCTTCAGCATCACGTCGCAGTTCATTTCCGCGCCGCGCAGCGAGGCGGCGGTGTCGGTGGTGAAGAAGGGGTTGCCGGTGCCGCCGGCGAAAATCACGACTTTGCCCTCTTTCAGATACTGGATGGCTTTCGGACGGGCGTAGGTTTCGGCAATCTGCTGCATGGGCAGTGCGGATTGGACGCGGGCTTTCACGCCGGCGGATTCGAATGCGTCTTTCAAGGCCAAGGCATTCATGACGGTGGCCATCATGCCCATATAGTCGGCCGTCGCACGGTCCATGTTGTCGGCCTGCGAGGAAACGCCGCGGAAGATGTTGCCGCCGCCGATGACGATGCCGACCTGTACGCCGAGTTCGACGATTTCTTTTACCTGGCCGACAATCTGCATGATGGTTTCGCGGTTGATACCGAAGGCATCATTGCCCATCAGGGCTTCGCCGGACAGTTTCAACAGGATTCGTTTGTATTTGGTTTGCGGGGTCATGTGGGATTCCTTTCGGCTGGGAGGACGTGGATAAACGGCGCGCATTATACGCGCTAAACCCCGGCTTTATAAACTGGTAAAGGCCGTCTGAAAGCAGGCTTTACACGATAAAGCAGCTTTCAGACGGCCTATTGTCATCCCGACGGAACGTTTAGCCGGAGAATTTCTTGAACACCAGCGTGCCGTTGGTGCCGCCGAAGCCGAAGGAGTTGGAGATGGCAACGTCGATTTTCGCGTCGCGCGCTTCGTTGGCGCAGTAGTCCAAATCGCAGCCTGCTTCGATGTCTTGTTCGAAGATGTTGATGGTCGGCGGGGATTTTTGATTGTGTACCGCCAACACGCTGTACACTGCTTCCACGCCGCCCGCCGCGCCGAGCAGGTGGCCGGTCATGGATTTGGTGGAATTGACGATGACTTTGCGGGCATGGTCGCCCAGCGCGCGCTTGATCGCTTTGGTTTCGTTGGCATCTCCCAGCGGGGTGGACGTGCCGTGTGCGTTGACGTAATCGACGTCTTCGGGATTCAGTCCGGCATCTTTCAGTGCGCGGGTAACCGCCAATGCAGGGCCTTCTTCGTTCGGAGCGGTGATGTGGTAGGCATCGGAACTCATGCCGAAGCCGACGATTTCGGCGTAAATTTTCGCGCCGCGTTTTTTGGCGTGTTCCAATTCTTCCAACACCAGCACGCCCGCGCCTTCGCCGATAACGAAGCCGTCGCGGCCTTTGTCCCACGGACGGGAAGCGGTGGCGGGGTCGTCGTTGCGGGTGGAAAGGGCTTTCATCGCAGCAAAGCCGCCCACGCCCAAGGTGCTGATCGCGCCTTCGGCACCGCCGGCAATCATCACGTCCGCATCGCCGTATTTAATCAGTCGGGCTGAATCACCGATGGAGTGCGCACCGGTGGTACAGGCGGAAACCATGCCGTAGCTGGGGCCGCGGTAGCCTTTGAGGATGGTTACGTGACCGGAAATCAGGTTAATCAGCGAACCGGGAATAAAGAAGGGGTTGATTCTGCGCGCGCCGCCTTCGAGTACGGTTTTCCCGGTAGCTTCGATGCTGGGCAGGCCGCCGATGCCCGAGCCGATGTTCACGCCGACACGGTCTTTGTCGAGGTTTTCCGCGGCGTCCAAGCCGGAATCGCTGATGGCCTGCAGCGCGGCGGCGATGCCGTAGTGGATGAACACGTCCATGCGGCGGGCTTCTTTGCCGCTGATGTATTGGCCGATGTCGAAATCGCGCACTTCGCCGGCGATTTGGCTGTTGATGTCGGATGCGTCGAAACGGGTGATGAGGCCGATGCCGCTTTTGCCGGACAATAGGTTATTCCAAGCGGTTTGTACGTCGTTGCCGACCGGAGAAACTTGTCCGAGGCCGGTGATGACTACTCTTCTCTGACTCATAGTCTGCTCGCTGTAAAACGGGATTCGGAAACCGGAACGCGCTTGCGGGGGCGGTTTGTTCCGAGCCGCTGTTAATGAGAAACGACCCCTGTGTGCAGGCAAGCCCGCGCGCAGAGGCCGGAATAGGGCAAAGGCCGTGCTTAACCTTGGTGAGCGTTCACGTAGTCGATGGCCAATTGAACGGTAGTGATTTTTTCGGCTTCTTCGTCAGGGATTTCGCAACCGAAGGCTTCTTCCAAAGCCATAACCAGTTCTACGGTATCCAGAGAGTCTGCGCCCAGGTCGTCTTGGAAGGAAGATTCGTTTTTCACGTCGGCTTCGCTGACACCCAGTTGCTCGGCAACGATTTTCTTCACTTGTTGTTCAATGTTTGACATATTCTTTCGTCCTTAATTTAAAGCCTTGCGGCGGTGGTTAATGTGAAAACTCAAAACGGGCGCATTGTACCCGATTGATTTAGAGTTTTCCATCTAATGATGTGTTTGCCTTTCAGACGGCCTTCGGAGGCGGCCGCCGCAGGTGCGAAACGCGGGCATATTAGCATAGGCCGGATTTTGCCGACAAGGGCGTTTTCCGCTGTTTTTTCCAAGGTTTATTCTGCACCGCTGCTGTGCGCACCCTATTACTTGCACACGGTCTCGTTTAAAAACCGCAATACCAGTGCCAATTCTTCCGCCGCTTCTTCCTGTGTGCCGTTGCCGGTATGGCCGCCACAATCGGGGGCGTAGAGCCAGGATTTAGGCGAGATGCCGCGCAGTTTGGCGTAAAACTTCAAGGCGTGGGCGGGGTGTACCCGGTCGTCGGACAGGTTGGTGGTGATGAGTGCGGGCGGGTGGTTTAGGCCGGCTGAAAGGTTGTGGTAGGGGGAAAGCCTTTCCAGGTGCGGGCGCATTTCGGCGTCGTTCGGATCGCCGTATTCCTCTATCCAGCTTGCACCGGCGGAGAGTTGCGTATAAGCCAGCATGTCGGTCAGGGGGACTTCGCACACAAGCGCGCCGATGGCATGTGGTTCGCGCACGAAGGCGGACGCGGTTATCAGTCCGCCGTTGCTGCCGCCCTGTATGGCGATGTGCGGCGGGGAACTCAGGCCGCGTTCGGCCAAGTCGCGCACGACGGCCAGCAGGTCGTCCACGCTGCGGTGTTTGTGTTCGCGCTGGGCGGCGGTGTGCCATCCTTTGTATTCGCCGCCGCCGCGTATGTTGGCCAAGACGAAGGCGTTGCCTTGCGCCAGCCAATGGCGGCCGATGTTGCCCAGATAGTGCGGCAGTTCGGCCACGTCGAAGCCGCCGTAGGCGTAAACAAGCGCAGGGGTGTCGGCGCCGCTGTTTTTGCCGACGTGGAAATACGGTATTTGCGTGCCGTCTGCCGAACGCGCCCAAAGTTGCCGTACGGCGATGCCGTCTGCGTCGAATTGTTTGGGCTGGCGGCGCAGGACACTCAGTTCGTTTACCTGCAAGTCGAGTGCGTACAGGGTCAGCGGGGTGGTGAAGTCGCTTGCGGCGATGTAGAGTAGGTCGCCGCCCCACGGCTGGTCGGTCAGTTCCAGCGCGCCTTGCGGCAGTTCGGGCAGGGTTTGTTCCTGCCATGTTTTGCCCGTCCATTTCCATGCTTTCAGACGGCCTTTGACATTGTCGAGCAGGGAAACGGCGATAAAGCGTTTGGTGGTTTCCACGCTTTCTACCGCCTGCGCGTCGTCGGGTGCGAGCAGCAAGGCGGCCTCGCCCAGTTCGCCTTTGTTGAGTTTGACCGCCACAAGCGCGCCGGCGGGGTAGCTTTTATTGGCACGGTGCCACGGCTGCACGAGTTTGATCAGGAGTTGTCCGGCGATATAGCCGGCGATTTCGCAATCGGTCGGCAGTTTGAGTGCGGCGGTGCGGCCGTCTGAAAAGACTTGGTAATAGGTTTTGGTGAAAAAGCCGGCGGCGGCTTCGATTAAATCGACGGGCGAACCGAGTCCGTCCAGATAACGCCAGGCCTGCACCATCACGCCGTCTTCTTCCATGCGGAAAACCGGCAGGCCGTCTGAAAATTCCTGACCGCGCCGCAACAGCCACACTTCGCGCGGATAACCCGACGCGGTGAGCTGGCGTTCGTCCCACGCGGGGCAGACCCAGACGCTGTCCGCGTCGCGCCAGGCGATGTGGTTTTTGCCTGCGGGAAAATGAAAGCCGCCTTCGACGATGCGGCGGTTGGCCAAATCGAATTCGACGGTATATGCCGCGTCACCGCCTGCCGCACTCAGCGTCAGCAGGACTTGCAGGGGCTGTTCGACATAGTGCGACACGCCGTCCAAATACACGTCGTCGCCCAGAATTTCATCGAAATCGGCCACGGAAAACAGGATTTCCCAATCGGGCATCCCCGCACGGTAAGACGCGGCCGAGCAGACGCGGTACACGCCTTTGGGAAATTCCTCGCTTTGATGGAAATGGTACATGCGGGCGCGGTGTTCCTGACAAAAAGGAATCTGCCTCTCATCCTGCAACTGGGCGAAAATATCGTCCCGCAGGGCGGAAAATTCGGCCGAGCCGGCAAACTGCGCCAGTGTTTCGGCATGCGCTTCAGCGGCGAAGCGGCGGGTTTCGGGGTCGTTTAAATCATGAAAGCGGGCGTAAGGGTCGTGCATGGTGGAAGGCCGTCTGAAAAAAAGCGGGATTATAGCGGCAAATGTTTGTCCGGTCGGATTGGAGGCCGTCTGACAACGGTTTTCAGACGGCCTCGATAGCCTTAACGGGTTGTTTCCTGCGGCAGCAGAATATCCATCAGCGCGATATTGATATAGTAGTTGCTCCTGCCTATCTTTTCTTTATGCAGGAATCCGCCTTCAGTCAGTTCGTCCAGGTATTTGGCGGCACTGGGGCGGGAAACGTTCAGCGTTTTCATCAGGAAATCGATTTTTGTGTAGGGATGGTTGAACAGGTGGTTAATCAGATCTTGGCTGTAGAAGCTGAAGTTTTGCCTGATGCGGTGTTTGTAGTCCAGCATCGCCTGATGGATGTGCTGCACGGTATCGATGCCGTCCTTGGCGGTTTGTTCCACGGCTTCCAGCATATACAGCAGCCAACCTTCCCATTCACCCGTATCACGCACGTGTTGCAGCAGGCGGTAATATTCGCTTTTGTTCCGCACCAGATAGCGGCTGAGGTATAAAACGGGAATCTCCAGTAATCCGGTTAAAACCAGATACAGCACATTGATAATCCTCCCTGTCCTGCCGTTGCCGTCGTAAAACGGGTGAATGCTTTCAAACTGGTGGTGGAGCAGTGCCATGCGGATCAGCGGGTCGATTGGTTTTTCCGTGTTGTCGTCGTTGATAAATGCTTCTAATTTGCGCATCAGGCGAATGATGTCGTCCGTATGCTGCGGCGGCGTATAGACGATTTCGCCGGTACGGTCGTTTTTCAGCATCGTTCCCGACTGTTTGCGGAATCCGACACGGTTCTTTCCAACTCGGCCTGTATTGTCAAAATATGATTGTTGGTCAGCATTCCGTGTTCTTGGATAAGGTCGAAGCCGCAATGCAGTGCTGAAGCATAATTCTGCACTTCTTTGATGGCAGGACTAGACGGGCTTGCCGATATTCCTGCGCGGAACAGTTCGTCATGGGTGGTAATGATGTTTTCGATTTCGGAACTGTCTTTGGCTTCCTGCAAAGACAGCGTGTTAATCAAAATGCCTTGGTTGGGAATACTGCGGCAGATACCTTTTAATTCAGCCAGATAACGATGGGCGGAAGCCAGTTTTTTCAAGACGGCGACAGTTTCGAAATCTATTTCGGGAGGGAATTGTTCGATCGAGTACATTTTAGGGGTTCGGTTAAATGATAAAAAAATCCCGTTTTTTTGCTATATCGCTTCGATATGATAAAAAAACGGGATTTTTTTACAAGTCGTTTTTAATATATTGTTTTAACAAATTATTTTAAGTCACTCTTCAGGTAGCCCTATCTTTTCAACTTCGCCAACGCATCCGCCATCGCCGAATTTGCAGGCTGCTTTTCGCGCTGCGGCTGGCCGGAACGGTTGTTTGCGCCGCGTTTTTCGGTTTCAGGTAGCCTTTTGCCGCGTTTTTCCGCGCCTGCTTCGTCATCCAAGCGCATGGTGAGCGCGATGCGTTTTCTGGCGGCATCGACTTCCAGCACTTTCACTTTCACCACGTCGCCGGCTTTCACGACTTCGCGCGGGTCTTGGACGAAACGATTAGACAGGGCGGAGATGTGTACCAAGCCGTCCTGATGGACGCCGATGTCCACGAATGCGCCGAAGTTGGCGACGTTGGAGACCACGCCTTCGAGTATCATGCCAACTTGCAAGTCGCTGATTTCGTGAATGCCTTCGGCGAAGGAGGCCGTCTGAAATTCGCCGCGCGGGTCGCGGCCGGGTTTTTCCAGCTCGGACAGGATGTCTAAAATAGTCGGCAGACCGAAGCGTTCGTCGGTGAAGTCGGACGCTTTGATTTGCTTCACGCGCTCGCGGTTGCCGATGAGTTCGGCGGCGGTAATGCCTTGTTGCGCCAGCATTTTGGCGACGACGGGATAGGCTTCGGGGTGGACGGCACTCGCGTCCAGCGGCTCTTTGCCGCCGTTAATCCGCAAAAAGCCCGCCGCCTGCTCGAAGGTTTTTTCACCCAAGCGCGGTACTTTCAGCAATTTTTTGCGGCTGTCGAACGCGCCGTTTTCATCGCGGTAGGCGACGATGTTTTGGGCAAGGGTTTGATTCAAACCGGAAATCCGCGCTAAGAGCGGGGCGGAGGCGGTGTTCACGTCCACGCCGACGGCGTTCACGCAGTCTTCGACCACCGCGTCCAGCGATTTGGCGAGCTGGCTTTGGTTTACGTCGTGCTGATACTGGCCGACGCCGATGGATTTGGGGTCGATTTTCACCAATTCGGCGAGCGGGTCTTGCAGCCTGCGGGCGATGGACACCGCGCCGCGCAGGGAAACGTCCAAGTCGGGGAACTCGCGCGCCGCCAGTTCGGACGCGGAATAAATCGACGCGCCGGCTTCGGAAACGACGATTTTGTGCAGCCCCATTTCCGGCATTCCGCGCACCAGTTCGCCCGCGATTTTGTCGGTTTCGCGGCTGGCGGTGCCATTGCCGATGGCGATGAGCTTCACGCCGTGCTGTTTAATCAGGCGCGACAGCGTTGCCAACATATTGTTTTCTTGGTGCAAATAGACGATGACCGTATCCAGCAGCTTGCCCGTGTCGTCCACCACGGCGCATTTCACGCCGTTGCGGTAGCCGGGGTCGAGACCCAAAGTGGTCAGCCGTCCGGCAGGCGCGGCGAGCAGCAAGTCTTTGAGATTGCGGGCAAACACGGTAATCGCGTCGGTATCGGCGGCTTCTTTCAGACGACCTAAGGCTTCAAGTTCCAGCGACAAAAAGATTTTTGCGCGCCAAGTCAGGCGCACGGTGTCGCGCAGCCATTTGTGGCCGTCTGAAACCTTGAAACGGCGGGCGATGATTTGCTCGTATTCGCTTTGCTGCGTAATCGGCGTGTCGTCGGGCTGGTATTTGAGCGCGATGTTCAACACGCCTTCGTTGCGGCCGCGCAAAACCGCCAGCGCGCGGTGGCTGGGCATGGCGCGAATAGGTTCGCGGTGGTCGAAATAATCGCTGAATTTTTCGCCTTCGGTTTCTTTGCCTTCAACGACTTGCGCGTGGATTTCGGCTTCGTTCCACAGCTTGTCGCGCAGCGTGCCGATGAGTTCCGCGTCTTCGGCAAACTGCTCCATCAGAATCGCGCGCGCGCCGTCCAATGCGGCTTTGGCGTCGGGGACGTTTTCGTTCAGGTAGCCTTGCGCGGCGGCTTCCACGTCCTGCGGCTGCTCGGCAAGCAACACGTCCGCCAGCGGCTGCAAACCGTGTTCGCGCGCGATTTGCGCTTTGGTGCGGCGTTTGGGCTTGTAGGGCAGATACAGATCTTCCAGCGCGGTTTTGTTGTCGGCGGCTTCGATTTGCGCCCTGAGGTCGTCTGAAAGCTTGCCTTGCTCTTCAATGCTTTTTAAAACAACGGCTTTGCGCTCTTCCAACTCGCGCAGGTATTGCAACCGCTCGGCAAGCTGGCGCAGTTGCGTATCGTCCAGCCCGCCCGTGGCTTCCTTGCGGTAGCGGGCGATAAACGGCACGGTTGCGCCGTCGTCCAAAAGCTCGACGGCGGCGGTGATTTGGGCGGCGGTGGCGGAGAGTTCTTGAGAGAGGATTTGAGTGATGTTCATGGGGGTCCTTTTGATGGGTGCAGGCTGCTTTTGGGGCTGCCTGAAATTAAGGGTTTTCTGTTTTTTCAAAATAGCCCAGATAGCCAATTGAAGGTGGCAAATCCATATTTTCCAATTCTAGAGGATTGATGCTCCACAAACCCGCCAGCTGCGCGGGCGTTTCTTCATCTTGCGCGGCTATCCATTTTTCAAATACTTCGTCTTGTTCAAATTCTTCTTCGGATTCGACAGATACGATGTTTAAGGATTTTTCGGCGGCGGTTTGCCCGCCGAAGTTTTCCAAGATACAGCTGTCGGAAGTTTCAAAACGCCGTATCCATTTTCCATCCTCCGCTTTTGCCCATGCCAGATAATCCGTTACACGGTAAGAACCGAAATATTGAACTTCTTTGAATTGGTCTAATAACGGCTTTGTCAGCATATTGAACAGGCGTTCCGGATGGAGGCACGGCAGCGCCAAATGACTGACAACGAACACCCAGCCGCGAATGCAGGGCGATACGAAAACGGGCTGCAGGCTGCTTTGATAGTCCGCCGCTTCCATGATTTGAAAACTGCTTTGCCAGTTGGCCGGCTGTATATTCTGCAACGGCAGCTTTTCCAATACGGCTTCGGGCGAATCGGATTTGACCGCCAGCCAATTGGTTTTGAAACCGAATGACAGAGGCCGGTCGGGCTGTGTGTGGATTTCGGGCATCGCGGTTTGGTTTGCAGCTTGGCTTTCGGTTTGGCTTGATGACGCAAAACCCAATTTATTCAGCAATCCGGACAAAAAATTTTGCATGGTGCTTTTCCTTTCAAGGCAATATTTTTCAGATACTTCATGAAGTAATTTGAGGCAGGAATCGTCTGAAAAAACAAAGGCGGATTATGCCACATCGTGATATGGCTTTCAGGCCGTCTGAAGGTAAACCGGATGGCAGGCAAAGGTTTTACCGGGCGTTTCCGCCTTGCATGGCGATTGCCTGCATTTTTGATGGTGATGCGTAAAGAAGGTTTGTGCAGGATGTTTGCCATGTTTTTGAGCATGTATTTGGAAGAAAAGGCCGTCTGAAATATTTTTCAGACGGCCTCTGTTGTTTGAATTCTGTTTGTTGTCAGACGGAATCGGCTTAGATTTCGGTCTGCGTTTTCGGTTTTACGTTGGTAACGATACCGTCTCGGCGGTTTTGCTGTTTCTGCCCTTTGCCGTTGGGAAGGATTTGTTCGACCTTTACGTTGGCCGTGCCGGTGTGGATAAAGCCGAGTTCTTTGGCGGCGGCTTTAGACAAATCCATCACGCGGTTGCCGTGGAAGGGGCCGCGGTCGTTGATGCGGACGACGACGCTTTTGCCGTTGGAGAGGTTGGTTACGCGCGCATAGCTGGGGATGGGCAGCGTGCGGTGGGCGGCGGAGAGGGTGTTCATGTCGAAGCGTTCGCCGCTGGAGGTTTTTTTGCCGTGGAAGCCGGGGCCGTACCATGAGGCCTTGCCGGTCTGGCTGAAACTTTCGATTTTTTTGGTCGGCTGGTATCGTTTGCCGGCTACTTTGTAGCTGAGGTTGGCTGTTTTGTGCAGCGGCTCGGTTTTAACGACCACGTCCGGCTGAGCAGTGGCGGCGGCTTGAGCCGAAGTGTCTGCGGCGGGAGAGGCGCAGGCGCTGAGTGAGAAGGCGGCAACCAGGCCGACGAATAAGTTTGGTTTGGTTTGAATCAAAACTAAATCCTGTTCCGGAGTTGATAAGGTTGGCGGCTGCAAATTCCTTTACGGCCTGTTTTTCAGACGGCCTGTCTGTATGGCAGCTTATAGGCCGTCTGAAAAACCATTTTGCCGCCACGCTTCGAAAACGACGACGGCCACGGTGTTCGACAGATTCATGCTTCTGCTGCCCGCTTTCATCGGCAGGCGGATTTTTTGCCCCGCCGGAAGGCTGTCGAGGATTTCGGCAGGCAGGCCGCGGGTTTCCGGACCGAACAGGAAAACGTCGCCTGGCCGGAATGATACTTGGTCGGGACGTGTGCTGCCCTTGGTGGTCAGCGCGAAAATGCGGCGGCCGGAAAGGGCGGACAGGCAGTCGGCGAAGTTTTCATGCACGGTCAGGCTGGCGAATTCGTGATAGTCCAGCCCGGCGCGTTTCATTTTGCTCGAATCGAGCGGGAAACCGAGCGGTTTGACCAGGTGCAAATCCGCACCGGTATTGGCGCACAGCCGGATGATGTTGCCCGTATTGGGCGGGATTTCCGGCTGGTATAAAACGACAGTAAACATAAAATCAGTCACTTAAAACGGGAGGCACTATGCCCCTATGCGGCGCGGCCGTCAAGATTTTTGCATTTTGGCCTGGGCCAGCGTCCAGCAGTATAGGTTTCCAGCCCCCGCCCGCTTTAGCATTCGGGAAAGTTCGGCCAATGTTGCGTTTGTGGTCGCAACGTCGTCGATTAACAGCAAATTGCGTTTTTTAACATCGCCCGCCACGCGGAACAACCCTGCCACATTTTTCTTCCGTCGCGCATACGGCAGTGTGCTTTGCGGCGGGGCAGGCCGTCTGAAAACCGTGTCTTCGGGCAGCAGGGGCAGGCCGTATCGGGCAGACAGCAGTCGGGCGAGTTCGCCGCATTGGTTGAAGCCTCGTTCCACCAACCTCTCGCGGCTCAGCGGTACGGCGAGGATGCCGTCTATACCGGCATCGTGCAGCCAGGGCGGCGGCAGGGCGGCCATCAGTTCCGCCAACAAACGCTTCAAGGCTATCTGCCGCAGGTGTTTGAATTCGTGCAACAGGCCGCTGACGGGTGGTTCGTAATGCAGCGACGACCATAGTTTTTCAAACGGCGGCGATTTGCGCTGACAGCCGCCGCAGGGGGAAATGCCGTCGCCGATGCCGCCGCAGCGCGGGCAGCTTTGGCTGCCGGCAACGGCCGAACAGCACAAATCGTCCAGGCAGTCGCGGCATATGCCCCCTGAAGCCGAAGCGTGGCATAATAAGCAGCATTCCGGCACACACAAATGCAACCATCGGGAAAAGATATTCATGAACAAGCATCTTCCTCATTCTGTTTACCTGATACACGGCTGGGCGGCAAACGGCCACGTATTCGCAGACCTTTGCCCGCTGTTGCCGACAAATTGGCAGGTACGCGCGCCCGATTTGCCCGGACACGGTGCCGCACCTTTGAACGGCGCGTTCGACATCATGGCCGCCGCCGACACTTTGGCAGCCGAAATGCCCGACAACAGCGATATCGTCGGCTGGTCGCTCGGCGGGCTGGTGGCACTCTACATCGCCATTCGCCATCCGCACAAAGTCCGCCGCCTGTGCCTGACCTCGTCGTTTGCCAAATTCCTCGCCACCACCGACTACCCGCAAGGGCTGAACCGGTCGGCCTTGGACAAAATGATTGCCCTGTTCGAACAGGACTACCCGAAATATATGCGCCAGTTTCTGCAACTGCAACTGCTGAACACGCCGGACGGCGAGGAAATCATCGCCTCCGTCCTGCCCGACATGGTCAAAAACGGCACGCCTGCCGCCCTGCAAAGCGCGCTTGACGCACTCGCACTTGCCGACGCACGCCCCTTCCTGCGCCAAATCCGCCAGCCCGTCTTGCTGGTTTACGGCGGGAAAGACAGCATCACTCCGCCGCGCATGGGCGAATACCTGGAACAACACCTGCCGTTTGCCGAATTGCAGATTATCGAAAAAGCGGCACACGCCCCCTTCCTCAGCCATGCCGCCGAATTTTCCGGCCTATTGAAACGCTTCTTCGGCTGAATATTTTTCAGACGGCCTGACAACCCCCCATCATCCGAACCATATGAACGACCACGACCCGACAGAACACCTTTGGCACCACTGGCCGCAGGCATGGTATCCCGTCGCCCGCGTATCCGGCTTTGCACCCGGAAAAGTACACAACGGCCACCTGTGCGGCCGCGAATGGGTGCTTTACCGCGGAGAAGACGGCGTTTTCCGCGCCACGGACGCATTCTGCCCCCACATGGGCGCACACCTGAAAAGCGCACGCGTAGACGGCTGCTCCCTGGAATGCGGCCTGCACGGCTGCCTGGTAGACCCCGCGCAACAAACCGACACCGAACTGCCGCCCATCGGCAAAGGCTGCCGCATCGGCGCACAGGCCTGGCACTGCATCGAACGCTTCGGACTGGTCTGGCTGCACCCGCCGACCGCCGAACCCCCTCCCCCGCCGTTTGACGGCAACGGCCATCACTGGCTGACCGCAGGCCCGCGCCGCATCTGCGCCGACTGGCGCGCCATGATCTGCAACGGCTTCGACCTCTCGCACATGGCGATGGTGCACCAGCGCACCGTAGACGGAGAACCACAGTTCGAACCCTTGCCCGAAGGCGGCCTCAAAATGACCTACCGCACCCGCATCCTGCCCAAAGGCGGCTTTTCCAGCTGGCTGATGCAGCGGCTGTCGGGCGGGCATATCGACTTAATCCACACCTGCATCGGCAGCAGCATCATGGTGCAAAGCCGCGTCGGCCGTTTCCGCACGACGGGCGTTTTCGCCCTCCTGCCCGAAAACCCCACCGGACACCCTCCCGAACAACGCAGCACGCAGGCCTTTGCCGCCATCGGCATCCCGCACGGCGCACCCCTGCACCGCCTACAACTTTGGATTGCCCGCTTCCTCTACCTGGCCTTCCTGAAAAAAGACTTCGTCGTCGTCGAACACATGCGCCTGAAACTCGACGGTGCGGACGACATCGGCGTCAAACAAGTCGCCGCCTACCAAAGCAGCCTAAAAAGCATGTGAGGCCGTCTGAAAAACCGCCTTACCCCCAACAAACATGATAGACCTCCACTGCCACTCCACCGTCTCCGACGGCGCACTCACCCCGGCCGAAGTCGTCCGCCTCGCCCACGCCAACGGCTGCACCCTGCTCGCCCTGACCGACCACGACCACACCGGCGGTTTGACCGAAGCCCGTGCCGAAGCCGAAACCCTCGGCATCCGTTTTATCAACGGCGTGGAAATCTCCGTTACCTGGCGCAAACGCACCATCCACATCGTCGGCCTCGACTTCGACGAACACCACACCCCGCTGCAAAACCTACTGTCCGAAGTCCGAAAAGGCCGTCTGAAAAGACTCGAGGCCATTGCCGCCAAGCTCGAAAAAAAAGGCATCTTCGGCGCATACGAAGGCGCATTGGAACGGGCGGCCAATCCTGAAATGGTCAGCCGCACCCACATCGCCTCCTTCCTGCTCGACAACGGCCATGTCCGCAACAAACAGCAAGCCTTCACCAAATACCTCGGCGAAGGCAAACCCTGCTCCGTCCCCCACCAATGGGCCGAATTGGCCGACTGCGTGGGTGCAATAAACGGAGCGGGCGGCATCGCGGTCATCGCCCACCCCATGCGCTACAACCTGTCCGCCACCGCCAAGCGCAACCTGTTCGACGAATTCAAAGCCCTGGGCGGGCGCGCCATCGAAGTACACAGCGGCAACAGCAACGCCAACGACCGCCACAACTACGCCCTGCTGGCGGAACGCCACGGCCTGCTGGCCGGCGCGGGCAGCGATTTCCACCGCCCCGGCGACTACGGCGGCGGCATCCTAGGCGCATGCCCCGCCCTGCCCGACCGCTGCCGCCCCGTATGGCATGCCTTCCGCACACCTTATGACAGCTGAAGCAATCAAATTCAAAAAGGCCGTCTGAAAAAAACAAAACTGCTTTTCAGACGGCCTTCCTTTATAAAGCCCCTGCCTCTTCGAGTACGTTTTGGGCGGCGAGTTCGGCCGTGTCGCGCCGCAGCATGTGGTGCAGTTCGTGAAAATCGCGCTGCAGGGCGGCACACTCTTCGGGCGATTCGTACCATTTGATCAGCGCGTCGGCCAGCAGTTGCGGTTTGGCGCGGCTTTGCAGCAGTTCGGGCACGGCCTCGCGCCCCAGCAGGATGTTGGGCAGGCCGACGTGCGGCACTTTGATTTTCCGCTTCACATAGGCGTAGGTCAGCGGGGAGATTTTGTAGCTGATGACCATCGGGCGTTTGCACAGGGCGACTTCGAGGGTGGCGGTGCCGCTGGTGACCAATACGGCGTCGGCGGCGGTGCAGGCCAGGTCGGCATGGGCGGTCATCAGTTGTATGGGCAGGTGTTTGAACCGTTCTTCGGCCAGCAGGGCGGTCAGGCGGTTGCGTGTGGCATGGGTGGCGACGGGCAGCAGGAAGCGGGCGGCGGGGTAGCGTTGCAGTATGAGTTTGGCCGTCTGAAAAAATATCGGCGCCATGTAGTCGATTTCGCTGACGCGGCTGCCGGGCAGCAGGGCGAATACAGGGGTGTCGCCGTCAAGTTTCATTCTCTGCCGGGCGACGGCACGGTCGGCTTCCAGCGGCATGGTTTGCGCCATCGGGTGGCCGACGAATTCCGCCCGCCCGCCCGCGTCGCGGTAGAGCTGCGGTTCCATCGGAAAGAGGCAGAGGACGCGGTTGGCCTGGCGGACGATTTTATTGACGCGCCCACGCCGCCATGCCCAAACAGAGGGGCTGACGTAGTGTACGGTGGGGATGCCCGACTGTTTGAGCTTTTCTTCGACGTGGAGGTTGAAGTCGGGCGCGTCGATGCCGACGAATACGTCCGGCCGCTCGGCGCGCATTTTTTCAATCAGGCCTTTGCGGATGGAGAGGATTTCGGGCAGGCGTTTGATGACTTCGGCAAACCCGCGCACGGCGAGTTTTTCCTGTTCGTAGAGGCTTTCGAAACCGAGCGCGGTCATGCGCGGGCCGCCGATACCGGTGAAACGGGCGTTCGGACAGCGGGCGCGGATGGCTTCCATCAGGTGCGCGCCGAGCAGGTCGCCCGAGGCTTCGCCCGCGCACAGGGCGATGAGGGGGGAGGTTTTGTTCATGTGTTCGGAGGATGTGTTTTTGTTTGACTGTCTGAATGGCGGCGTACCGCCCGAATGCGGTTGAGGCCGTCTGAAAGCGCGGTTTTGGTCAAACCGATGTGTTATTCGTGCTTTCAGACGGCCTTTTATTCAGGCTTTCAAGCCAGCCGCCGCTGTAGTTCCGCCGCCAGTTCGCGGTAGGCCTGCGTGCCTTTGGCTTTGGCATCGTACACCAGCGCGGGCATGCCGTGGCTGGGTGCCTCGGCCAGCCGCACGTTGCGCGGGATGGTGGTGGCGAAGAGTTTGCTGCCGAAGTGCTGTTGCAATTGTTCGCCGACTTCCGCCGCCAGACGGCTGCGGCTGTCGAACATGGTGCGGACGATGCCTGTCAGGTCGAGCTTGGGGTTGATGGCCTGACGGATTTTGCGGACGGTAGCCACCAGGTCGGAAATGCCTTCGAGCGCGTAGTATTCGCACACCATGGGCACGATCACGCCGTCGGCAGCCACCAGCCCGTTCAGGGTCAGCAGGGTCAGCGTGGGCGGGCAGTCGATGAGGATGAAGTCGTAATCGTCCGCCACTTCGGCCAACGCGTTTTTCAGCCGCATTTCGCGGGCGATTTCCTGCACCAGTTCGACTTCCGCCCCGGCCAGCGCGCGGTTGGCGGCCAAGACGTGATAGCCGCCGCTGCCGCCGGTATCGACCGCCGTTTTCACGTCGGCCTCGCCCAGCAAGACATGGTAGACACCGTGCCGGATGGCGGTTTTGTCCACACCGCTGCCCGTGGTGGCGTTGCCCTGCGGGTCGAGGTCTACCACCAAAACGCGGCGGCCGTCGGCGGCCAGCGAGGCCGCAAGGTTGACGGCGGTGGTGGTTTTGCCTACGCCGCCTTTTTGGTTGGCAATGGCGATAATATGTGCGCTCATGGTTTGGTCGGCCCGTTTGTGTTTCGAAACGGCGGATTGTACCGTTATTTGCCGCCGCCCGAAACAGACCGCGCAAGGCCGTCTGAAAGACGGTTTCAGACGGCCTGCCGTTTCTTTATAATGACGCGGCTTGATATCCGCACCCATATCCCCGAAAGGAAAACCCCATGAAGAAATACCTGCCGGTTTTGCTGCTTGCCGCCCTGTCCGCCTGCGGCGGCCAGCCTGCCGAAAATGTCGAACAGCCGCCGAAACCCGAATTTACCGTCAAATTCCTCGATATTTCGGTGCTGGTGCCGAAGCTGCCTTTGGGTGAACCGAAAATCAGCGAGGGGCAGGACGGCGAAAAAACCTACCGCTATCCGATTAACGGCCTGCCGGAAGACAATTTTGTCGAAATCAGCGGCAAATTCCCGGAAAACATGCATGCGGTTAACGGCCGGTGTATGGAAGACCCGGCTGCCGGTTGGGCGCAAGGCAGCGTCTGCCGCGACCTGTTCGACAAACTGACCGCCGCCGTAACCGCCAAGCCCGACATTATCGGCAACTACCTGCTCAGCCACGGCGGTTTGCAGCCCGTGTCGGAACAACGCACTTACGGCGCGGTTCAAGACGGACGTTTCGTGTTCGACGTAGACCGCAAAGGCATGTTCTCGCTGCGCCGCCGCTAAACGGCTTGAGGCCGTCTGAAACCTGTTTTCAGACGGCCTTTCCATCACGGCAAGCCCTTGCCTAAACCCAACCGCCCGCCGAACGGCGGACAACCGTCCCGAAAACAGGCAAACATCCGACCCCGCACGCGGCCAAGCCCTTCACCGGCACACAGGCCGTCTGAAAGCACCCGACCCGCATAGCCGAACGCCGTTCCGGCACAATAAAAACACCACGAGGCTGAAACCATGATGCCAAACCAAACACCCGACTCCGTCCTCCATCTGCTGACCGCCCGCCTCGCCGCCCGAGGTCTTACCGTCAGTTGCGCCGAATCCTGCACCGGCGGCCTGCTGGCGGCGGAATTCACCCGCCTGCCCGGCAGCTCCGCCTGGTTTGAAACAGGCTTCGTTACTTATAGCAACGAAGCGAAACAACGTCTGTTGGGCGTTTCCGCCGACAGCCTGCGGCAATACGGCGCAGTCAGCGAAGCCGTGGTGCACGAAATGGCGGCGGGGGCACGGCAGGCGGCGGATGCCGACTACGCCCTCAGCATTTCGGGCATCGCCGGCCCGGACGGCGGCAGCCCCGAAAAACCCGTCGGCACCGTCTGCTTCGGCCTTGCCGACCGTCAAACCACCTATGCCCGCACCGCCCGCTTCAACGGCAACCGCGACGAAATACGGCGGCAGGCCGTCGATTTCGCCCTCGCGTTCCTCAACGAAACCCTGTCATCTGCACAATAAGCAGGCAGAAATGTGATATTCATATTTATTTCGAAAATTTAACGGTTTACACCCGATTTTATACTAGACTTTCCCCACACAATCCCTTACCATCCGCCCTCTTTTTTCAGTATCACACACCACCACACACAACCATGCTCGATAATTACCGGCTGCCGGCCCGTTGCGCCGTCGTAGCCACGTCTACAAGTTCCCTTGACGAAATCGCATCGGATGACGACCTGCTCTACATCCTGCGCCTGAACATCCATATGGACGGCATCGTCTATTCAGACGGCCTCGACCTGCACCCCGATGCCTTCTACCTCTGGCAGGTCGAAACGCCCGACGACGCGGCCACCACTTCGCCGCCGGCGGAAAAAACCATCAGAAGGCAGTTTGCCGAACTGCGCGACCTCGGCTACCGCGAAGTCATCGTAACCACCTTGAGCGGCAAAATCAGCGGCGCGGCCGACATCATCCGCAAAGTGGCGGTGGAAATGGCGCGCGAAATCACCGTTTACGTCGTCGATACCGGCACGGCCTGCATGCCCGAAGGCCATTTCGCGCTCGAAGCGCTGAAACTGCTGCACCTGGGCTTTGCCCCCGCCGACGTCGTGGCGCACCTCGAACGATTGAAGCCCACCGCCGAAATCATATTCAGCGTGCACAACACACGCCAACTGCGCCGCCAAAGCCACCTGAATCCGACCGAGAAATTCTTTGCCGGACTGCTGGACCTGAAGCCCGTCCTGCGTTTCCGCGACGGCGAATTTTCACGGCTGGATGTCGGCAGAAAGACCGAAAACACCTTGGATGCCTTGGTCGATGCCGTCAAAAAGCAGACTCACGGCAAACACGTCCGCGCCTACGGCCTCTACGGCGGCAACCGCGACCTTTACGAGCAGTTGGCGCAAAAGCTGAAAGACAAAACCGGCTTGAAAATGACCGGCTTTCCGATTTCGCCCGTTATCGGCGCGCACCTCGGCCCCGATGCCGTCGGTGTCGGCTGGGTGGAAGAATTGATGTGATTCCCGCCTGTCCGGCACCATCGTAGCAGCCGGCACTGTTCCCTCATCGTCAAAAGGCCGTCTGAAAATATATTTTCAGACGGCCTCCATCTTTCCGGCATCTTTATTTAATCATCGAAACAGGCTTCATACAGCGGCAGCAGCGCGCGCACCGTATCCGCAATCCAGGCCGCGCTGTCGGTTTTGCCCAAATCGGCGCGTTCGATATGGCGGCCGATGCAGAAGAAATCGTCTTTGCCGTCCAACACGGGCACGCCGCTTTGCGCCACGGTCGGATAATCGGCATATTCGTCGTCCGCACCGTGCCAAATATCGAAAGCCGCATAACGTTCGGTTTCCAAAACATCCAGCCAGCGGTTGTACTGCGGCAGGGCGATGGGCGAAACATCGGCCTTGTAGCAATGCCAGTCCAGGCTGACGGTCAGCCGGCGGCGGTTGAGCAACACCGACAAAATCGCCGCCGCATCGCTGTATTGCGCGTATTTGAAATAGGCGAAAAAATGCGCCCGCACCTGCCAGCCGTTGCACCAGCGTTCGATGTGCGGCGGGGCGAACGGCGCACCCAAATCTTCCGCCACCTGCCGAATCAAGGCCTGCCAATCCTGCCACGCCGCCTTGTAGTCGGCTTTGATTTGCGGAATCGACTCCGGCTGGTATTTTTTCAACTGGGAAAACTGGTAAAACGGGATGTCGAACAGTTCGCTGTGTTTCGGCGTCAGCATGATGCCTGCTCCTTTTGCGGTGAATTGAAACGGCCAATATCCGATTGCCGTCATCGGCTTGCGGCAGCCCTGCATATTTCCGGCAACCCAAATCCGGATTCCCGCCTGCGCGGGAATAGCGGTACGGCCTTACTATATCCTGTATCGGTTCTGCGGCGGGAAGGCCGTCTGAAAACGGCTTTCAGACGGCCTCTTCCTATTCTTCCGGCAGTTCAGCCGAACCCATGCGTTTCAAAATGATGTTGGTTTTGGCGCGCAGGCGTTTGCTGTTCGGGTTGTCGGCGTAGAACAACGGGGCGGGAACGCGGGCGGCCAGGGCGGCGGCCTGTTGTTTGCTCAGGGTGGCGGCGGGTTTGCGGTAAAAACGCTGCGAGGCGGCTTCCGCACCGAATACGCCGTAATCCCATTCGATAACGTTGAGGTAGAGTTCGAAGATGCGGTCTTTGTCGGTGGTGGCTTCGAGCATGGCGGTGATGGCGGCTTCCTCGCCTTTGCGGATGTAGCTCTGCCATTCGTTGAGGAACAGGTTTTTGGCAAGCTGCTGGCTGATGGTCGAGCCGCCACCTTTGATACGGCCGCTTTGTTCGTTGCGGCGCATGGCGTTGCGTATGCCGTTCCAGTCGAAACCGTCGTGTTCGGCAAAGGCCGCGTCTTCCGAGGCAATCAGTGCCTTTTTCAGATTGACGGAGATGCGGTTGTAGGGAACCCAGCGGTAGTCCAAAGCCACTTCCCGCCCTTCACTGCGGAGTTCGTTCATCCGCATAGTCATAAACGCGCTGTGGTGCGGGGCGACGGCGCGATAGGTCAATATGCTGCCGTAAACATAGGCGTTAAACAGGATGAAGGCGGCAAAAGGTAATGCAATCAACCATTTCAACATTTTCAGACGGCCTCTCTCAATGTTTTGATAACGGGTTCGACATCGGGCGAAAACCCGCGCCACAGACGGTAGGATTCGGCGGCCTGACCGACCAGCATGCCCAAGCCGTCTGAAACCCTGTCCGCGCCGTTTCGGCGTGCCAGACGCATAAAGGCGGTCGGCTCGCGGCCGTAAACCATATCGTAGGCCAGTTCGCAATGTTCGAAAACGGCGGGGGATACATCGGGGGCTTGCCCGTTCAAGCCGCCCGACGTGCCGTTGATGACGATGTCGAAGCCTTCCGCCGCGTCTGCCAAAGCGCAAGACAACACGCCGAATTGTTCCGCCAACTCATGCGCTTTGGACGGCGTGCGGTTGGCAACGGTAACGGCGGCGGGTTCTTGCGCCAGCAACGGCTGCAGCACGCCGCGCACCGCGCCGCCCGCACCCAACACCAAAATCCGTTTGCCGCGCAGGGAAACGTTTTGACGGGCGATGTCCCGCACCAAACCGACGCCGTCGGTGTTGTCGGCTTTCAGACGGCCGTCTGAAAGCCGTATCAGCGTATTGGCCGCACCTGCCGCTGCGGCGCGTTCGGACAACTCGTCCGCCAACGCGAAGGCTTCGGTTTTAAACGGCAGGGTAACATTCGCCCCCGCGCCGCCCGAAGCAAAAAACGCCCGCACCGCCGGCGCGAAGCCGCCGATGTCGGCCAGACGGCGGCCGTATTCGATTTCCACCCCTTCCTGAGCGGCAAACAGCTGGTGGATTTCGGGCGATCTGCTGTGGGCAATCGGATTGCCGAACACGGCGTATTGCGAAACGGATGTCATGTCTTTCCTTTGCAGACGGTTTTCAGACGGCCTCAGCCTGACGGTAGATTTTCTTATCGACCCAATACACCAGCAACAGCACCGGCAGGCCGATCAGCGCGGTAAACAGGAAAAAGCCCGGGTAGCCGATTTTGCTCACAATCGTGCCGGAATAGCCGCCCAGCGTTTTCGGCAGCAAGGTCATCAGCGAACTGAAAATGGCGTATTGTACGGCGGTAAAACGGATATTCGTCAACGAAGAGAGGAAGGCGACGAACACCGCACCCGCCAGCCCCGAAGCCAAATTGTCGAAGCCGACCGCCAAATACATAAACAGCACGTCGTGCCCGCGATAAGCCAGCGTGATGAACAACAGATTGGTAGCCGAAGCCAGTACCGCGCCGGCCATCATCATCTTCATCAGCGAAAACCGCTGCGACAGCAGCCCGCCGAGGAAACCGCCCGCCACCGCCATCACCACGCCGAAGGTTTTCACCGCCGCCGCGATTTCGTTTTTGCTAAACCCCATTTCCTGATAAAACACATTGGAAATCACCCCGGCCACAATATCCGAAATGCGGTACAGCCCGATTAAAGCCAAAAGCAGAAGGGCCGAACGGCCGTAACGCCGGAAAAAATCGGCCACGGGCGTTACCCAGGTATCGACGGCCAACTGCTTGGGCACGATTTTCAGCCACACCAAAACCGCACCGGCCAGCCCCGCCGCACCCACCGACATCGTCAGGCGGGCCGCCTCAACCAGCAAGCCCAACAGCGCGTCGTCCTGCTTCGAAAACAAACCGCCGAACCAGGAAAACATTGCCGCAAATGCCGACACGGAACCGAGGAACAGCACAATCAGGCGCAGGCTGTCCGCCAAACTCCGCCGCTTGTCCGCACGGGCGGCCACTTCCGGCTCGCGCATCAGCAAAACCGTCGCCATGCCCACCGCCATCACCGCCGCCATCAGCAAATACGTCTGCTGCCACGCGGCATACACATAATGCCCCGACTTCGACCCGAGCGTTTCCGCCGCATACAGCGCGCCCGCGCCGGAAACAATCATGCCGACGCGGTACCCCGCATTGTAAGTGGCCGACGTTACTGACTGCATCGCCGTATCGTCCCCCGCCGCCTCGATGCGGTAGGCATCGATAACGACATCCTGCGTGGCCGAAGAAAAGCCGAGCAGCACCGCCGCCGCTGCCATCACCGCCAAAGCACCGGGCTGCGCCGGATCGACCATCGCCATCCAAACGATGGCCGACGCCACGGCCGCCTGCGACAACAGCAGCCAGGAACGCCGCCAACCCAGCCGCCCCAAAACAGGCAGCGGCAACGAATCGATTAACGGTGCCCAAACGAATTTGAACGAATAAGCCAACGCCGCCCAGCTGAACATCGTTACCATATCGCGCGACACGCCGGCCTCGCTCAACCACAGCGACAAGCTGGAAAAAATCAGCATAATCGGCACACCGGCGGAAAATCCGAGGAAAAACAGCACGACGGCGCGCGGGTCGGTATAAACGGCGGCGGCATGCAGCCAGCTGGAAGATTGTTTCATGTTGCGAATTTCAAAAAGCCGAACGGCGGAAGGCCGCATTGTAACAAAGGCCGTCTGAAAATTCAGACGGCCTTGCGGGTTTTAACTTTTACCGGCGTTTCGTTCCGTTTTGACGGCCATACCGTTTTCATTCTGCCGAAGCTGCATTTTCAGACGGCCCCTCTCATTCAAAAGTAAATGTAAACGGAATGGAGAATGTTGTATCTACCGGCTGCCCACCCCGTATGGCGGGAAGATAAATCCCCTCCAATGCCGCCTTGCGGGCGGCCCTCTCCAACCTGAAAGGCCTGTTTTCCATTTGGGAATCAGACAGGACTTTTGCCGAAACGACCTTCCCCTCCGGTGAGACATGCACCGCTATGCGGACAGTCCCCTCCTCATCCTCATCGGCCGATGCGGCAGGATAGTGCGGAGCCGGCAGGACATAGGCCTTGCCCGCGCGGTTGTCGCCCGGGCCGTAAAACCAATAAACATATTCGGCATAAGATTTCACCGGTTTGCAGACTGTTTGCCCATCCTCTGCCATTTCACACAATTTCGGCGGCGTAAACTGCGGCTGCCCCGCATCGGCAACGGCCTGCCTACGCAATGCCGGATTGCCCGACTTCCCTTCCTGCCACACGCGGCGTTTTACCCTGCCCTTCTCGTCTATATCGAGCAGCATGACCAGCTCGGCACCCGCCGCGCCGTCCTGGGTCGGCAATATTTTCAATACGGGCAGCTGAACACGATCGCGTTTCCGCAACTGCTGCGCCGTATCGGCCGCCTGCACGCTGTATGCCGAGAGGGCGGATAAAACAAAAATCGAAAAATATTTCTTCATAACAATCACCTTGCACTTTCTTCTATTCAAATGTAACGAAAGCGGCGGACAATGTCATGCAGTCCGCGTACCTTTGTGCCGCAATACTCAAAAAAAGGGGAGGTAAATAGTAAATCATACAGAAACGGCGCATGACAAGTTCCTCAGATGTGATGTCGCAATGAAAAAACAAAGGAGGCCGTCTGAAAAAACAATACTCTGCTTTTCAGACGGCCTCTGCTTGCAGGCTGCAAATGCCTTTATCCTTGGTATGGGTTTTCCACCCCGGCCACCAGGGCGGCAAGGTATTCGCGCAGCTGTTCCTCTCCGCAGCCCATCAGCAGGGCATCCTCAAACGCATCTTGCGCCAGCTGGAAGAGTTCGGTCATATTTTCGTTCATGACTTTGATTTTTTCGGTGCAGGAAACGATGCTGCCGTCGTCGCCGTACCATTTCGGCATGTCGGGCATGGCCATATTTCAGACTCCTCTATCCTTATGGTTTATCTGGTAAAACGACCTGAATCGTAGCGTTTCACCCTGCGGGCGGTAACGTATTTGCTGTTCCAGTATTTGTTGCCCAGGCTGGTGATTTCGATGCTTTTGCCGGTGCGCGGGGCATGGATGAAGCGGTTGTTGCCGATGTAGAGGCCGACGTGCGAGATGCGTCCGCGCGAAGTGCTGAAAAACACCATGTCGCCCGGCTGGAGTTCGCTGCGGCTGACCGCAACACCCATTTTCGCCTGCTCTGCCGACGTGCGGGGCAGGTTGATTTGCATGGTTTTGCGGAAAATATGCTGCATGAAGCCGCTGCAGTCGAAACCGCTGCTGACGGATGTTCCGCCAAAACGGTAGCTGACGCCGAGTAATCCCATTGCATTGCCGATCAATTCGTCCGCTTCGCGGCGGGAAAGGGCGGCGGTACGTTTTGAAGAGGATTGGCTGGAGGCAGGCTCGGAAAATTCCACTTTCGGAGAAGGAGCGGGAGGGGCTTTTGTTTCCTGCCGCCGCTCTGTTTCCGACTGTTGTTTGACCAGTGCCTGCATGCCGTCTTCGTCATAAGGCTGAGGGGGGGCAGCCGGAGGCGGCGGGGCTGGCGGAGCCTCTCGATGTGCAGTTTCTTGGCGGGCGGCTTCCCTTCTTGCCGCCTCGCGGTGTTCCGCTTCTTTTTTCGCGGCCTCTTGCTTTTTCAGGGCTTCCTGTTTGGCGGTATCGGCCTTTTTGTCCTTTTGTTTGCCGTCCTTCTTTTGGCTTTCTTGGTTTCTGCCGCCTGCTTGTGCTGCTTGTTTGTTTTCTTTTTTGTCTTTGCCTGTTTCTTTTTTATTTTTACTGTCTTTATTATCTTTTTTTTCTTTGCTGTTTTTGGCAGCCTCTTTTGGGGTTTCTTTTTTGGCGTTGTTCTTTTCTTTTTCCTGTTTTTTGCCGCCTTTGGCATTGTCTTTTTTGCTGTTTTCCGACTTTGCCCCGTCTTTCTTTTTATCGTCTTTTTTCTTGTCGGCCGGCTCTTTTTTGGCGTTGTCTTTTTTAGCTGCGTCTTTTTTGACGGTTTCTTTTTTGGCCGTTTTCTTATTGTCGGCGTAGGCGGCGGGAAGGGTTGCCGTCAATAGGGCAAACACCGTAAAGAAGTAGGTAAGGATTTGTTTCAAATGGGTCATGCTGTTGTTTCGCTTGCTTGTCGGCCCTGCTCTCCGGCAGCCTGCCGACGGTGTTGGTAACCATTTTTTTCAGACGGCCTCCTGTGCCGTCCGCACGCAAAAATATGCTATGCTGGGCATCTGTCGAGCCGAAAGATACCACATAACCGCCATGATGATACCAACTTTACTCGCTATGCGCGATTTTTCGCGGCTGCGCGAAATCATTGCCATTCTGACCAAACACGGCTTGGGCGAGTTTGTGCAGCGTATCAAATTGTCGGGCAAAACGCCGTCTGAAAACCCCGATGCGGACAGCCGCTACATCCCTACGCCGCGCCGTTTCCGCCTGGCTTTCGAGGAACTGGGGCCGACGTTTGTCAAGCTGGGGCAGATTTTGTCCACGCGGGTGGACATTTTCAATGCCGAGTGGATAGAGGAATTCGAACAGCTGCAATGCAACGTCGCGCCGATTGCCACGGAAGACATCGGCGCGTTGATTGAGGCGCGGCTCGGCCGGCCGATGGACGAAGTGTTTGCCGAGTTAGACGGCAAACCGGTCGGCAGCGCGTCCATCGCCCAGGTGCACGGCGCGGTTTTGCGCAACGGCGAACGGGTGGCGGTTAAAATCAAGCGGCCGGACATTGAAAAAAGCATACGCGCGGATTTGCGTATTTTGAACCATCTGGCAGCCCTCATCGAAACGGAAATCCCCGAAACCCGCCGCTACCGGCCGGTTCAGATGGTTCAGTATTTTGCCCGCAGCCTGGCCAGGGAAACCGATTTGTCGTTCGAACTGCGCTATATGCAGCGTTTCGCCAATGCCTTTTCCGACCATCCTTTCGTCCACATCCCCAAGGTCTATGCCGAGTATTCCAACCGCCAGATTCTGGTGCAGGAATATGTCGGCGGCACCCTCCTGCGCCATGCCGATATCGACCGGATGCCGTCTGAAACCCGCGCCATGCTGGCACGGCGCATTACCGACACCTTGTTTGCCATGATTTTGCAGCAAGGCTTCTTTCATGCCGACCCGCACCCCGGCAACATCTTCATCCGCGACGACGGGCGGATCAGCCTGATTGATTTCGGCCTGGTCGGCCACCTTTCCGCCCCGAGGCGGCACGAAATCCTTTCCCTCATCAAAGCCCTTGCGGAGCGCGACCCGTTTACCATGCAATATGTGCTGGGCAACTGGGCGCAGGGCGAACTGCCCGACGAAAACCTGCTGGGTGCCGACGTGCTGGAAATGCTGTTGAACTACGAAAATACGCCCGTCAGCGACTTACGCATCAGCCAAGTCATCAACGACATCACCCAAATCATGCGCGGCCACGGCCTGACGCTGCCCGCCGATTTGGTGATGCTGTTCAAAACGCTGATTACCCTCGAAGGCGTGGTCAAGCGGCTGGACGGCTCGACCGAACTCTTGGAACAGGCCAAACCCATCGTACTGGCCGAACTGAAGCGCCTCGCCTCGCCCGACTACATCGTGCGGAAAAGCCGCAGGCAGCTGAACACCCTGCTGCAAACCGCCGACGAACTGCCGCAAACCCTCATCCGCCTGTCGCGGCGGCTGCAAAAAGGACAATTCAGCCTCGACCTCGACCTCAAACGGCTGGACGACCTCAGCCACCAGCTCGACCGCGCCACCAACCGCCTGACCATGGGCATCGTTACCGCCGCCTTGATTATCGGCTCCTCCATCGTCATGAGCGTAGACAAAGCCCCCGGCTTCCTCGGCCTGACCGGCTACCTGCTGGCCTTTGCCAACAGCCTGTGGATTATCTGGTCCATCTGGCGTTCGGGCAGGCACTAAGCGCGCAAACACCCACCCCAAACCGTTCAAACCGGTTTTTCAGACGGCCTCCATGTAAACAAGCATCAAAAAACATCAAATCCTGCAAACGGCATTTTAAATCCACCCCCTTCGCCGCATATTGCCGCCCTGTACACACCCAAACAAAGGAAAAAACATGCTGGCCACCATCCTCATCGGTTTTGTCATCGGCGTTCTGGCGAAATTCCTCTATCCCGGCCGCGACAAACTCGGCTTCATCTTCACCACCCTGCTCGGCATCGGCGGATCGGTGCTCGGCAGCTGGGCCGGACAGACGCTCGGCTGGTACGGGCCGGGCCAACCCGCAGGCTGGATTGTCTCCACCATTGCGGCCGTCGCCATCCTTGCCGTTTACAGCCGCCTGAACGGGAAACGCTAAACCGCAAAAAGGCCGTCTGAAAAAACATTTCCGACAAGGCCTGAACACGCGGCCCCGCCCACAAACGGATTTTTCAGACGGCCTCACAGCTATTGTTTGAAAAACAAAGTAAAACCTTCGCATTTTCAAGACTTACTGTTACAATCCGTATCCTTATTCAACAACCCACACATAGGAACGACACCATGCAACATGATGTTTACGACTATACCAACCCGGCCATGGGCGTGCAGCGCAGCGGCGTTTTGCGCAAAACCTACGGCCTCTTGGCAGTGTCCTTCATCCCCTGTGCGCTGGGCGCATTCGCCGCTGCCACCACGGGCTTCAACCTCTTCAGCCTCACCGGCAACCGCTGGGCGGGCATCATCGCCTTCTTCGCCTTCTTCTACGGCATGGTTTTCCTGATTGAGAAAAACCGCTACAGCAACGTGGGCGCAGGCCTTTTGATGGTTTTCACCTTCGGCATGGGCGCACTGATTTCCCCGCTGCTGCAATACAGCCTGAGCATTCCCGGCGGCGCGAACCTCGTCGCCACCGCAGCCCTGATGACTGCGGCAGTATTCGGCGTCATGTCGGTGATGGCGCGAAAAGCCAACGTTGACACCAACGCCCTCGGCCGCTTCCTCTCCGTCGGCGGCGTCATCCTGATGATTGCCGTGGTGGCCAACCTGTTCCTGCAAATGCCTGTCTTCGGACTGGCCATTGCCGGCGCATTCGTCTTCTTCAGCTCGCTGGTCATCATGTGGCAGGTGCGCACCGTCATCGAAGGCGGCGAAGACAGTCACATCAGCGCGGCACTGACCATCTTCATCTCACTGTACAACATCTTCCAAAGCCTGTTGCACATCCTGCTTTCACTGGCCGGTAACGACGATTAAGCCGTACACAGGATAAGATGCTTGAGAGGCCGTCTGAAAACGGAAAACCGTTTCAGACGGCCTTTTCGTTTCCAACCCGGATACGGACGCAAACTGCATCAGCCATTCAGAAATTCCGCCAAAACTGCGGCCATGCCGCCGCACCCCGCATCATCCGCCATATTCCGTCCTGCCAAAGCATTTCCGCTATAATCGCCGCCGGCCGGTGTTTTCAGACGGCCTCCGTCCCCCTCCCATCCATACCGCCATGAAAATAGCCCCCCTGCTCCTGCTGCTTTTACCCCTCCACGCCGCATCCGAAACCGTGCACGTTCCCGCACCGGTTTCATTCGACCGACTGCCGGAAACACCCATCAGCCCCGAGCCGCCGCCCCAACCCGCACCACCCGCCGCCGTCCTTACCGACGACGACGGCAGCACCCTGGAAGCGCAAATCAGCCGCGCACTGACCGAACAAGACTGGCCGCGCCTGACAAAACTGCTGCAAAAATACCAAACCCTGCCCGCGCGCGACCCCGTCCTCCACGACTACGCACTCGGCGCACTCCGCCGCGCCCAACTCCGCCATGACGAAGCCGTCGCACTGTATCGCGGCATTTTGGCGCAACAGCCCGACTTGGCCTATCCGCGTTTCGATTTGGGCGTCATGCTGTTTGAAAACAAACAATACCGCGAAGCGGCGGCGGAACTGCAACGTGCCAAACCCGGCCTGCAACCCGACATGCAGGCACTGGCCGACCGTTATCTGGCAGCCATCAAAAAAGAACAAGGCTGGCAGCCCGAAATTTCCCTGCAATACGCCGCCACCGACAATGTAAACAACGCTTCCGAAGCCGAAATCATCGAATGGGACGGCAGGCAATGGCGGAAAACCGCCGACAGCCTGCCCCAAAGCGCGCACGGTATCCGCTACGGCTTGGGCGTATCACGCGAAATCAACTTGGGCGGCCGCCACTTCGCCGCAGGCCGTCTGAACGGCGACGGCGTACATTATTGGGACCGCCGCGAATACAACGAGCAGAGCATCCACCTTGCCGCAGGCTACAAAAACCGCTCCGTAACGCGCTCGTTCGGCATCCTGCCCTTTATCGAATACAACCGGCTGGGCGACGAACCTTACAACCAAGTATTCGGCGCACAGGCCGACTTTTCAGGCCGTCTGAACGACAAATGGCGCATCGCGCTCAACGCGGGCCATATCTGGAAACGCTATCGCGAAGAACGTACGGCGGCACGCTACGACGGCCACATGCCGTCGGCGGGCGCGACCCTGATATACGCCGCGCCGAAAAACTGGCTGCTGTTCGGCGGCGCGGACTGGTCGCACGACATCACGCGCGAAGCGGAACAGGCTTCCGTGCGCAAAGACGTTCGGCTGGGCGTGTTCAAAACCTTTTCAGACGGCCTCGGCCTGCGCGCCAATCTGCGCTACTCCCGCCGTATTTTCGACGCGCCCGGCACGCTGGTTTACCGATTCGTGCGCAAAGACCGCGAATATCAGGCCGGCGCATCCGTCTGGCACGAAAAATTGTCGTGGAAAGGCTTGGTGCCGCGCCTGAACCTGCAATACCTGAAAGTGGACAGCAATATGGGCGGCTTCTATTCGCGGCGGAATATGCAATGGTTTGTCAGCGTGGAGAAACAGTTTTAAACGTGCCCGGCACACCGGACACACAGCAGGAGACCTTTGCAATAACATAGGTTACTAAAATTTTATGCTCAATCTCATTTTCAAAATGCAAAACCTTTCTGATTTTTCCTACTTTTTGCTCAATATTAGGAAGATTTTAGTCAATTGAAATTTTTTGGCGCATTTTTATGCGTCAAATTTCGTTAACAGACTATTTTTGCAAAGGTCTCAGCAGGTTCTCCAACGCACGAGACAGCAGCCGCACAGGAAAGCAGGCATAAAAAGGCCGTCTGAAAAGTTGTCGCCGCATCGCAGCCACACTTTCAGACGGCCTTATATCGTCCTCGTATTTAAAACGCTTCGCCTACCTGAACGCCGCCGGCCAAATCCCTGACGCCCGACAGTTGCTCCGTCAGCATACGGGCGTGCCGGAAGGCTTCGGTTTGCAGCACGGCCTGTGCCTGCTCAGGCGTCAGCTCATTGGCCATGTATTGCCAACGGGCCGCCAACTGCGGATTGTCGGGCGCGACAAAATCGCGGCGCAGTTCGTCCACCAAATCCGGCCGGTTGCAAACCAGCGCGATGTCGCAGCCTGCACGGAATGCCGCCTGTGCCCGCTGCGCGATGCCGCCTGCGGCAGCCGCGCCTTCCATGGTCAAATCATCGGAAAAAATCACACCGTCGAATTTGAGCTGGCCGCGCAGAATGTCTTGTAGCCAAACGGGTGAAAAGCCGGCAGGGCGGCTGTCGATTTTTCCGTAAACTACATGGGCGGGCATAACGGCGGCCATACCTGCGGCAGACAGGGCGGCAAACGGACGCAGGTCGTCCACCTGCAATTCGTCCAAGCTGCGCGAGTCGTGCGGCAGGGTCAGATGGCTGTCGCCGCCGACGAAGCCGTGGCCGGGAAAATGTTTGCCGCAGGATTTCATGCCGCCGCGTTTCAGGCCGCGCTGTAATGCCAACGCCAATTCAATCACCACGTCCGCATCTTTGTGGAAGCTGCGGTTGCCGATAACGGCGCAATTTCCCCAGTCCAAATCCAATACCGGTGTAAACGACAAATCGATGCCGCAGGCGGCCAGTTCGGCAGCCAACACCCAACCGACCGTTTCCGCCCGTTCTGTGGCGGCTTCCGCCCCTTGTCCGTCCCACATTTCGCCCAATACGCGCATGGCGGGCAGGCGGGTAAAACCCGTGATAAACCGTTGCACGCGGCCGCCTTCATGATCGACGGCCACAATCAGGGGCGGTTGGCGCAGGGCTTTGATTTCCTGCACGAGCAGGATCAGCTGTTCTCTATCTTGGAAATTTCGGCGAAACAGAATCACGCCGCCGACAGCGGGATCAAGCAGGCGTTCTTTTTCTTCGTCGGTGAGTCGGAAGGATTCGACATCGGCCATTATGGGGCCGCGCGGCAGGGTTTTCGGTATCATGGTTTTCAGAGTATGAAAGATTTTTCAGACGGCCTGGAGGCCGTCTGAAACGGGTGGTCGGATGGTTATTGCAGGTTGAGCGCGAGGAACAGGGTGTTCTCGCCGCGCTGGACGAGCAGCGGGATATTGTTGCCCGCTTTTTCCAACGCGCCCCGCATCGAGGCTTCGTCCGTTACCGGATTTTGGCCGACGGACAGGATGTAGTCGCCGCGCTTCAGTCCGGCCTGGGCCGCCACTTTGTCGGCACGCAGCACCAGCAGGCGGTGTTTGTCGCCCGTGATCTGTTCGGCCAGCGTCAGTCCGATGTTGTCGAGGGTGAAACTTTGGTTTTGCAGATTGGTACCGTCATCACCGCCGGTATGGCCGCTTCGGCTGCCGTTGTTTTTATCGGCATTGTCGAGCAGGATTTTTTGTTCGATGACTTCGCCGTTGCGCCAGACTTGGAGCGTAATTTCCTTGCCGGGGGCAATGGAGCCGACCATGACGGGCAGGTCGTTGGAGGCACGCACTTCTTCGCCGTTCACGCTGAGGACGACGTCGCCCTGCTTCAATCCGGCCTGTGCCGCAGGACCGTCGGGCATCACTTGGGTAATCAGCGCGCCCATCGGTTTGCTGAGGCCGAAAGATTTGGCCAGGTTGTAATTGACTTCCTGAATGATGACGCCCAGCCGTCCGCGCTGCACTTTACCCGTGGTGCGGAGCTGGTCGGCCACATTCATGGCAACGTCAATCGGAATGGCGAAGGAAATGCCCATAAAGCCGCCGCTGCGGCTGTAAATTTGGGAGTTGATGCCGACAACCTGTCCGTTTAGGTTGAACAGCGGGCCGCCCGAGTTGCCCGGATTGATGGCGACGTCGGTTTGGATAAACGGGGTGTAGTTTTCATTCGGCAGGCTGCGGCCTTTGGCTGAAACGATGCCGGCTGTGATGCTGTTTTCAAATCCGAACGGCGCACCGATGGCGGCCACCCATTCGCCGATGCGGAGGGTTTTGACATCGCCGATTTTCACTGTCGGCAGGCCTTCGGCTTCGATTTTCAGTAAGGCGACATCCGACTGGGTATCCGAGCCGATGAGTTTGGCACTGAATTCGCGCTTGTCGTTCAATGTAACTTTGATGCTGTTCATACCGCTAACCACGTGGGCGTTCGTCAGGATGTAACCGTTTGCGCTGATAATGAAGCCAGAACCGAAATTCTGATCTTTGTCTTCATCGGGGTTTTGCAGTTGCGGGGCGTTGGGCACCAGGCGTTTGAAGAAATCGTAAAATGGATCGTCTTCGGGGAAAGGACTGTGGTCGGTTTGGTCGGCATTATTTTCGGTTTGTTTGGTTGCCTGGATGTTGACCACGGTCGCACCTTCCTGCTCCATAAGCTTGGTAAAGTCGGGCAGCAGCATATCGACTTTCCCTTGGCTGGTCTGTGCCTCGACCGGCTTGGCAAAAACCTGCTCTTGCGGTTTGGCTGCCGGAACATCATTGTTTTTTTCTTCTTTACCGCAGGCGGTCAGTGCCAGCAAGACGGCAGCGGTAAGGGCGAGATATTTGTGGTGGCGGTTCACGTTTTACTTCCAATTATCCATAGGGGGAAACGGCAAAATTTTAACGGATTTACGGGTATTCTTCCAGAATGCGTAATCAAAGGCCGTCTGAAAACGGATTGTTTTTTCAGACGGCCTTTTGCCGTTACAGGTTTAATGTCAGAACAGGTTGTCCATGTCGGTTGTCTGCCGCTTGGGTGCCGGCTTGGCGGGCTTGTCTGCTTTAGGGGCAGGCTTGTTAACCGGCTCTACCGCGGATTCGCTGTTTTTAGGACGTTTGTTGATCGGCTCCAACGGTACTTCACCGCTGTTTGAAGATCGATTTATCGGCTCCAACGGCTTTTCTTGATTGGGCGATAGTTTTTCCTGCTTAATCTGATCGTCTTTGACTTTGTTGTCTTTCGCTTTCGGTTTGTTATTGGCCGGAGGAGTAACGGCTTCAACCGCCGTATCATCAGGCGCATCCGGCTTGGAAGCAGGTTCGTTTTTCGGTGCCTGCGGTACCAGCGGGTTGCCGTTATTGGCCGGGGCCACAGCTGATGCACCATTCGGCGACCAAACTTCCACTGTATTTTGTTGCTGCACAGGCTGACTCTGCGGCGGCTGCGGACGTTGCAACTCCAACCAAACATTGATCAGCAACGCCGCCACGGCAACGGCGAGAAGAAAGATAAAAAACCAGAACAATTTGCCGATGCTTAAAAAACTTTTCTTTTTAACCGGCTGATTTTCGGATGAGTTTTCTTCGTTCATTCAGGTTTCCTTTTAATGTGGGAGGAACCGTCTTGCAAGACGGTTGAAACTATATCAAGCTTTTGGAAAAGCAGGCTGCAAAACTGAGCAGAGCCTGCATCCGAATAGTATTTCTTTGCCCGATTCAAACATCGTTTGACGCTATACTTAATTATTAGGCATATAACTCTGATAAAGGGTAACAACTTTTTGCACGCCGGCCGTTGTGCTGACCCTCTGTGTAACCGCCGCCTGCTCTTCAGGGGTCAAAATACCCATGACATAAGTAACGCCATCATAAGTAACGATTTTCACTCGGCCGGGATAAACGCCGTTCACACCCAACATCACGGTTTTTACTTTTGTCGTGCTCCATGTATCGGCAGAAATATTGCCGAACGAACGAACTTGGGGGGCGATTTCGATATAGTTGTATACAGCCTGCGCGGACTGCTCGGAACGGGCCACTTGTTCGACAAAACGACGCTCATCCTCTGTGGCAACCTTACCCAAAAGTAAAATATGCCGATTGTAGCTGACAATACTCAAATTCGGATTGTAACCCTCCAAATTATTATTCTGCTTGAGATAAGAAATAGCGGTATTCTTAACCCGCATTTCCATAATCTGATCGTCAGCCTGTGCGCCCGTAGTGCGACGGTCAATCACGGAAGAAGTACCGGCTGCCGCACCACCGATAAGTGCTGCAGCGCAACCGCTCAGAAAAAAGGCTGTCAAAACAGTAGCCGACAATATTTTTATTTTGGCTAAATTCGGAATCATAAGGTATCCTTTCACAAACAGGCAGTTTGCGGACAAACTGCCTGGTAATTAACGGCCGTATTGTAGCGGGTATTAGGCATTATGCGTAGGGCTATATATACGAAATTTCACCTCACTTAAAGGAAAAGCGTCTACTTTATCAAAACTGAAATAGAGAAAGGCCGTCTGAAAATATTAACTTCATCGAAGTAAAAATATTTTTCAGACGGCCTCTAACATATACAGCGTGTTATGCTTCAAAATCAGCTCATTTAAAGCAGCTCACCCCGCAAAGAGAATGTAAATGCTTCCGTAATCTTGATTTCAACCATTTGATTGATCAATTCGGGATTACCGACAAAATTCACCACACGGTTATTGGCCGTTCTAGCCTGCAACTGCTCCGGATCCTTTTTGGACACACCTTCAACCAAACAACGCTGCACCGTACCAACCATGGTTTGATTGATACGTGCCGTTTCAGCCTCGATAACTTCGTTTAATACCTCCAGCCGACGCACTTTTTCTTCATGAGGAGTATCGTCATGCAGATTGGCAGCCGGCGTTCCGGGACGCGGACTGTAAATAAATACAAAACTTAAATCGAAAGCAATGTCTTTAACCAATTTCAACGTCTGTTCAAATTCCCGCTCAGTTTCACCTGGAAATCCAACAATAAAATCAGAACTCAAGCACAAATCCGGACGAATTGCACGCAACTTTCGAATAATCGACTTGTATTCCAAAGCCGTATAGCCGCGCTTCATTGCACTCAACACACGATCTGAACCACTTTGAATCGGTAGATGCAGGTGGGAAACCAACTTGGGCAAATCGCGGTAACATTCAATGATCGCATCAGAAAATTCCCTTGGATGACTGGTCGTAAAACGAAGACGTTCAATCCCGGGAATTTCATGCACAATTCTCAGCAAAGTAGCAAAATCACATACCTCGCCATCATCCATCAATCCGCGATAAGCATTAACGTTCTGCCCCAAGAGATTGATTTCCTTTACACCTTGCTGTGCCAAACCGGCAATTTCCGTCAATACATCATTCAAGGGGCGGGAAAATTCCTCGCCTCGAGTATATGGTACTACACAAAAAGAACAATATTTCGAACAACCTTCCATAATAGAAATGAAAGCAGACCCACCATCGACTCTCGCCGGTGGCAAATGATCAAATTTTTCAATTTCGGGAAAAGAAATATCAACTTGAGGAAGGCCTGTTTCCTTCTTATCATCAATTAGGCGTGGCAAACGGTGAAGTGTTTGCGGACCAAACACTATATCTACAAACGGTGCGCGTTTTACGATTGCTTCACCTTCCTGGGAAGCTACACAGCCCGCGACACCGATAATCAAATCTGGTTTTTTATCTTTTAACGGGCGTACTCGCCCCAAATCTGAAAATACTTTTTCTTGCGCCTTTTCACGCACCGAACAAGTATTAAAAAGGATAATATCTGCTTCATCAGGTTCTGCAACCTGCTCTATGCCGCCATGCTCTTCCTCTAAAACAGATAACATTTTTTCGCTGTCATATTCATTCATCTGACAACCGAACGTACGTATAAAAACTTTCTTCATGGTTTGTATCTTTCAGGTGACCCGTAATCGCGGGACTGATTTTTATAAACCTATAATTATAACTCGTTTACTGAAAAATAAAATAAAACTGTACTGCATTATAAACATGCATAACTAAAATTTCGCATATTTACTTTAGTAGGGATTCAAGGATACTCAAATTGACCAATCTCATTATCAGCCTAATCACGACCACGCTTTTTCAGTTGTTCATATTCACTTGGTGTCAAAATCCAAACTTCTCTTACCTGATTCTGATGATTCAAAAAAACACCTACAGGTTGCCCTATATATCCTTGTAATCGATTTTTAGTAATAAACCTATTGTGAGTATCCTTAATTCGAATACTTTCTAAAGCTTCAGTTTCAGTTCTATTGCTTCCAAGTAGCCCCAGGGTCAAAATCTGAGTCCAACTCCATCCATCACCAGCCAATACGATATCTGGATAATTAACTTGTTTCAGTACAGCTAAACGAATATCAGAAGGTAAAACTCGAGCAGCCCAAACCTGAGAACCTATAAATAGCGTCAACCCCAATACCAATAACTTCTTCATATAACACCCATTCATATTTCCTAACATTTAAACTAGTAGACCATGATAAGCCTAACGCAACACAAAGTGTAGCATAAACGAACACCTTAACACGACTTAAGAAATCTGACTTTCATGAAATTACCTACATACAAAAATTTTAGGGGCTAACGTAGATTAGCCCTAAATTTCACACCATTTTTGCAGGATTTTTAGCTGCCGGGACGGTGTGCCGAAGTTAAATCGAAATTCACATTCTTTCAAGAACAGAGGGAAAGATTTGCGATCGATTCCATTGTATTTGCGCAAGACACGTTTTGCCTGATTCCAAAAATTCTCAATGCCGTTAATGTGGTTCTGACGGTCGGCAAATTCCTTGGAATGGTTGATACGGTAATGGATGAAACCGCTCACGTCCAACTTGTCGTAGCTGCTCAGGCTATCCGTGTAAACAATGCTGTCCGGCATGATTTTCTTTTTGATAACGGGCATCAAAGTATCAGACTTGGCATTATCCACCACAACGGTATAGACCCGTCCGTTGCGTTTCAGAATGCCGAAGACAACCACT
>NZ_FOPS01000005.1 GCF_900113545.1 Neisseria elongata subsp. elongata
AAGCACTACCCCGCTGCCGTCCGACTTGCATGTGTAAAGCATGCCGCCAGCGTTCAATCTGAGCCAGGATCAAACTCTTATGTTCAATCTCTAACTTATAACTTCTGGTCTGCTTCAAAGAAACCGACAGAATAATGTTCAAAACATCATCTTGTCTGTCTTCTAAACAGTGTGAGGCCTAAGCACTCACACTTATCGGTAATCTGTTTGTTAAAGAGCAAAGACGATTATTATAGCACGCCGCTTCTTTTTGTCAAACTATTTCTGAAAAGAAACGGAACTCAACCGTCAAAATACGCCGCCGAAGCGGCGAAGAACCGAACTATACGCACATCCGAAAATACTGTCAAACAAATATTGCAAGAAAATATGGGAAATTGCTTATCAGCATGTTTTATATGAACATTTAATTGATTTTTTATTCTGCATATTTCTGGGCAACATTTTTTACTTTATTCAACCATCGTCTTTCTTCTGTTTTACTTGGCAACGTATCAGAAGCAAACAGCCATTCTTCATATTGGTGCAATACCTGGGTTACTTCTGTATCTTCTGCATTATTTTGCTTCATTATTTCGATCAGTTCTGAAGCAGTAACGGATGGCAGGGTTTCATCTTCTGAACCAAGCAACACATTCTTCAATAATAGGAAGCCCTCTGCCAACGGTTCTTGCTCCTTCCTCCTGCCTCGCAGCCACCACCAAGCAATAGGCAACAAAGCAACCAGGATGCCTCCGAATCCTACTAAGATACCGGTAGAAAAATTGAATTTTCCCAGTCCTATTTTTGCAAACAGGTTGTTTTGACTGCTGTCATCATAATTGACAACCCATTGCTGCCAATAGAACTGCCCGCTCTCTGCCCATCGGTTCCAAATTTGGTCGTTATTCCCACCGGATACCAATTGCCATTCGTTTTCAGGCAAGGCATTGCTCAACCCGCCGCTTTGGCGTTGTGCGGACGCCGCAGTCGTGGGGTCTATACGCAGCCACGCCTGCTCTTCTTCAAGCCAAATTTCTGCCCATGCATGGGCATCTTTGCTGCGGATTTGCCAAAAATTACCGTTCTCCTGATAGTCGCCGCCGAGATAACCGGTGACGACACGGGCCGGGATGCCCGCTGCACGCATCATTACGACAAAACTTTGGGCATAGTGTTCGCAAAAACCCTGTTTACTACCGAACATGAAATCATCGATGCCGTCGTTATTGTTGTATAGGGGCGGTTGCAAGGTATAGGCGAACTTTTGCCTGCGGTAATAATTGAGGACTTTATCGGCAAACTGCCGTGTGGATGTACTTTCTCCGGCCAGTAGTTGCGCCAATTGGCGGGTACGGAAATTGCCGCTTGGTGGCAAACGTAGATAATACTGTTTTTCAAATTCCTGCAAGGTTTGCGGCATAAAATCGGAAACACTGGATTGCAGATTGACCCGCCTCAAACCCTCCCTGCTGCGGACACGGATAACGTTTCCTAACCGGACGGACACGGCGGGCGGGTGATTATTTGAAGCCAGCGGATAATCCAAAACGGGAATAATGCCGTTCTGATCCCGCAAAATCATTTGATACGACACCTTGAGGCCGTCTGAACGCACATTTGCAGTAGGATCATCAATCGCCACAGGCAACGCCCGCCATGTTTTCCCGTCAAAATCCGCCATCACCACCGCACGCCAATAAAGCTGTTCCGGACGGGGACGGATATCGTTGTCGAAGGTTACGTTGGCCACTAATTCGTTGCTTTGTACCAAGCTGCCGATATTGCCCGGCTCCATCGTATCGGACAAGCCGGTTTTCGCCTGTTCCTGCTTTGGCTGCGGTATGCGCCACAATGGCTCGCTTTTTCTCGGCATCACGACGAACAACACAGCCATCAGCGGCAATGTCAGGCCGAAGGCCAACAAACCTTGCCGCACGGCCGTACCGACGGTCAGCCCGCAAAGCAGCGCGAAACACAGGCTGACGGACAACAAGGCCAACAGCAGCCATGCGCCGGTCAGCAGGCTTTGGTTGAACAACACGGCCGAACCGATCAGAAACAGCATGGACAGCAGCAGCACCTGCCAATCGCGCATCGCCCGGCCTTCAAAAGCCTTCAGCATAATCATCAACAGCAGGAAAGAAATGCCGCCCTCGCGGCCGATGACGGTACCCAACTGCTGCCACACGACCGCTCCTGCTGCCACCAGTAAAATCATCAAGAACCAGGTCGGAAGTTTACCCGCCCGCAGATACAGCAGCACAAAACGCAATAACAGCATGCCGCCAAACACGGTAATGATGCCGGCAGGCAGCGTCGTCAGCAGCGGCAGTGATGCCCAAACCAATGCGAGCAAAACCGCCGCAATCACTTTGCGCGGCGGTATCTGTTCCAAAAAGGCGGGATTCAATATCAGCATGGAAAAAACGTTTCCGTAGGTTTTGTGGCGTTTGAGGCCGTCTGAAAGCGCGGCTCACACACGGTGAAAATAGATTGCGCCCGTATGGAAGGCCGTTTCAGACGGCCTCTTGTCTTTACATCAGCGCCAACGCGGCAAGGCACATTTCGCGCTGGCCGTTTTGCGGCGCGATGGTGCGGCGCGGCAGCTCCAACACATACGGCGCACCAAACCGTTCGGCATCGAGCACGCGGCGGCACAGCAGCCCTGCCAGCCGTTCGTTATCCGTACCCGCCGGATAATCCCGGTAGGAAATGATACGGTCGTCGGCCACTGCCTGCAGTTCTTCAAAGCGTTTCGACATCATTTCGCCTGTTTTGGCATAAGTTTTCCATGCCACATGCTGCAGCGGCATGCCGTCCTGATGCACTTGAAGGTAGGCCAATTCGTCGCCGCCGGGTTTCAGACGGCGTTCAGCCGCCTGAACGTCCGCCTTCGGCCTTGCCTGCGTCGGCGTATGCGCTATCGGCGCGGGATACACCAGCGCGTCGCTCGGCCAGTGCCAGACGCATTGGGCGGCAATCAGGCCAAACGGCGCAACTGAAGCGGTACGCAGCGGCGGCACGCGCAACCGTCCGCGCAGGCGTGCGGGAACGCGCCAAACGAACTCTTTCTCCCCTGCCGCATCCACCGTCCAAGCCTGCCACAGGTTTTCAGACGGCCTGTCGCCGTTTAGAAAATCATCTTCGCTGCACAGCCACAATTGCCGCTGCCTACGGTTGTTCACGGCGCGCAGGTGCAGTTCGGCCTCTTGTCCGGCAAACACTTCTTTAGGCATTTCCACGTCGATTTGCAAGGACAAAAGCTGGCGCAGGGTCAGCAGCACGCCAACGATAAGGAAGCCCAAAAGCCAAAAGGCGGCGGCATAGGCCAAATTGACTTGGTAATTGACGCCGACCAGCCACAGCAAAACCACGACGACCGCCATACCCGCACCCAAGCGCGTCGGGCGGCAGCGGATGGCGGACAAGGCGGGCGAACGTCCGACGGACGGCGCGGGCAGGGGTTTACTGAACGGCCACATGATTGAGGATGCCGTTGAGCAGCTGCGTGCTGCTGCCGCCCTGTTGCAGCGGGTGCAGGCGGTGGTTGGTCACGGAAATCCAAACGGCCTTGATGTCGTCCGGCAGCACATGGCCGCGTCCGTGCATGAACGCCCATGCTTTGGCGGCATTGACGACGGCCAGTCCCGCACGCGGGCTGAGGCCGGTAACGAACAGGCCGGGCTGGCGGGTGGCCTGCACCAGCCGGAACACATAATCGGCAGCGGCTTGGGCAAACTTCGTCTGTGCCGCCTGCTGTTGCCAGGCCGTCAGGGTTTCGGCATTGCAGACCGGCTGTATTTTCGGCAGCACGCGGCGGCGGTCGCCGTGGAAATAGAGCATTTTTTCCGCTTCGGCGGCGGGATAGCCCATGCTCAAACGCATCATGAAACGGTCGAGCTGGGATTCGGGCAACGGGAAAGTGCCGAGCTGTTCGGTCGGGTTTTGCGTCGCCACAACGATGAAGGGCTTGGGCAGGCGGTAGGTTCGGCCGTCCACCGAAACCTGCTTTTCCTCCATGGCTTCAAGCAGGGCGGATTGCAGTTTGGGCGAGGCGCGGTTGATTTCGTCGGCCAGCAGGAAGGAGTGGAACACGGGGCCGGGGTGGAATTCGAATTTGCCTTCGTTCGGGCGGTAGATGTTGATGCCCAAGAGGTCGGAAGGCAGCATGTCGTTGGTGAACTGCACGCGGCGGTAGTCCAGGCCGAGCACCGCCGCCACACCGTGCGCCAGCGTGGTTTTGCCTACGCCCGGCACGTCTTCCAACAAAACGTGGCCGTCGGCCAAAATGCAGGCCAGCAGTTGTTTGAGTACGTCTTCTTTGCCCAGGATTAGGGTGTTGAGCTGTTGCAGGGCTGCCTGTATGTTTTGCGCCATAATCGTTATGCGTCTCAAATAAATCGTCGAAGCGGCGGATTGTAGCATGAGGCCGTCTGAAAAGGGTTTTCAGACGGCCTCCCGATATATCGCCGTGCGCCATCAGACGTGGTGCACGACGAGTTTCCGGCCTTTGTAGTCTAAAACGTCCACATCCATGTCGAACAATTCGCGAATGTTGGCGGCGGTGAAGACTTCGTTGGGGTGGCCGGTCATGGCGACGCGCCCGCCCTTCATGGCGACGACGTGGTCGGCGTAGGCGGCGGCCTGGTTGATGTCGTGCAGGACGACGACGGTGGTGCGGCTGTGTTCGTCGGTCAGGCGACGCAAAAGCTGCATCAGGTTGCGGGCGTAATACATGTCTAAGTTGTTGAGCGGCTCGTCCAGCAAAACGTAATCGGTCTGCTGGCAGAACACCATGGCTATCATCGCCCGCTGCCGCTGTCCGCCCGACAGCTCGGTCAGGTAGCGTTCGGCAAACGTCTGAAGCTGGAAAGACGCCAATGCGTTTTCAACGATGGCTTTGTCGTTTTCAGACGGCCTGCCCTGATGGTAGGGATAACGGCCGAACATGAGCAGGTCGCGCACGCTGATGCGGCTGACGATGTTGTTTTCCTGTGTCAGGATGGAGAGTGTTTTGGCCAATTCGGCGGTCGGGGTGGCCGTTACGTCCAGTCCGCCGCAGGTGATTTTGCCGTGTTTGAGCGGTTGCAGCCGCGCCATGAACGACAAAAGGGTGGATTTGCCCGCGCCGTTGGGCCCAATCAGCGCGGTGATGCCGCCTTGCGGGATGTCGAGGCTGACATTGTCCAATATGGTTTGCCCGCCTATGCCGTGGCTGACGTTTTGGATGGAAATCATTGTATTATTCTCTTGTTTTCATTTGATTGGAATGTGGTTTTCAGACGGCCTTACAAAGTAAAAGGCCGTCTGAAAAAACTACTTCGGCTTTCGCAGCACCAGCCATAAAAACACCAGTCCGCCGGCAAATTCGATGACCACGCTCAACACGGCCTTCATGCCCAAAAGGTGTTCGAACACGGTCTGCCCGCCCACCAGAAGCACCGATGCGGTAAGAAAGGCCATCGGCAGGCGCAGGCTGTGGCGGATGCTGCCGCAAAAGCGGTCGGACAAGGCCACCACCAGCAGGCCGAAAAAGCTCACGGGCCCGACCAAGGCCGTGGCCGTGGCCGTCAAAACCGCAATCCAGAATAGAATCCACAACATATCGCGCCGGTAATTCAGGCCGAGATTTACCGCCTGATCGCGCCCCAGCAGCAGCACGTCCAACTTATACCGTTCGCGCCACAGGAAGAAGGCCGACACCAGCGCGATAACGGCCGATACCCCCAGCAGCTTGGCGTTCACTGTATTGAACGAAGCAAAAGTGCTCGACTGCGCCACGGCAAACTCTTCGGGGTCGAGCAGCCTTTGCAGCAACGACGACAGGCTGCGGAACAAAATGCCGAACACCACGCCGATTAAAATCATCCGCGCCAAATCGCGCCCGCCCTGCCGCATCAGCGTTTGGAACAGCAGCAGCGAACCGCCGACCATCGCCGCCAGTTCGAAGGCGAACTTGCCCGTCTGCGGCAGAGACGAATAACCGATGCCGCCCAACACCGCCACCAGCAGCGTCTGCAAAAACACATACAGCGAATCGAAACCCAGCACCGACGGCGTGAGAATCGGATTGTTGGTCAGCGTTTGGAACAGCAGGGTCGAAACGCCCACCGAATACGCCACCAGCAGCAGCGAAGCCAGCACCATCCCCCGCCTTGGTAAGACGAAATCCCAATGCCCGTTCGCACCCAGCGTCATAAACAGCACGCAGGATGCGGCCAGCAGGGCCAAAGCCGGCCACAGCGGGTGGTACAGGCCGGACAATGCGGCCGTTTTTTCCTTCGACATTCGGCACCTCCCTTTTTCAGACGGCGTGCGCGGGTTTGCGCATCAGTAGGTACAAAAACAACACCGTCCCCACCACGCCGAACACGGTGGATACGGGAATCTCGAACGGCGCGCGTATCGTCCGGCCGACGATGTCGCAGGCCAACACCAGCGAAGCCCCCATCAGCGCGACCGCCGGCAGGCTCGCACGCAGCTTGTCGCCCATCAAACGGCTGACGATATTGGGCACGACCAGCCCGATAAACGGAATGCTGCCCACCGTAACCACCACCAGCGAAGTAATCAGCGACACAATCATCAGCCCCGACCACAAAACCACCGTGCGGTTCAGGCCGAGATTGACGCTGACCGAATCGCCCAGCCCCGCAATCGTCAATTGGTCGGCAATCAAATAAGCGCATGCCGCCGCCGCACCGCCTATCCACAGCAGCTCGTAACGTCCCTGCATCATATTGGAGAAATCACCCGACAACAGCGCGCCCAAAGCCTGCATCATCTCCTGCTCATAAGCGATAAACAGCGTAACCGACTCAATCACTCCGCCGAAAATCACCCCCACCAGCGGCACCATCAACTGCGCCGTCGGCGGCAGGCGCGAAATCAACGCCATAAACAGCAGCATCCCTGCCATCGCCGCCGCCGCGCCGACCGACATCCTCAACAGCGGCGCAACGGACGGCGCAAACAGCATCATCAGCAGCAAGGCCAAGGCCGCACTCTGGCTCGCCCCCACCATCGAAGGCTCGACAAAGCGGTTTTTCATTAAAATCTGCATAATCATGCCCGCCACCGCCAGCGACGCACCGCTCAACACCACCGCGAAGGTGCGCGGCAGGCGGCTGATCAGCATCAACTGCATACTGTCGGCCGAAGAAAAAATCCGCGACCAATGAAATTCCGCCACCCCGACCGACAAACTCAATGCAAACAGCGGCAGCAATATCAACAGATTGGCCAGATTGAACACCAATGCCTGTCGTTTCATGATTATTTCCTTAAATGGTTGAAGCCCCGCCGTTGAGGGCGTCACACCCGTTTGGCTTTATACGCAGTCCCGCGTGTCGGAATATCGCATCACATTGCCACACAACATCCGCGCACAGCCCGCACAAACTTTCAGACGGCCTCATGGCGGCATCCCGCGCATCAAGGCCGTCTGAAAAAATTTAACGCCTATTTCGCCTTAGAAAAAGCATCCTTCAACAAATTGCCCGCATTCAGCAGCTCCTGCGCACCGCCTGTGGCCAGATAAGTTTCCGGCGGCAGATACACCACCTGGCCTTTTTTCCAGGCCGTACTCTGCGCCACCAGCGGATTATTCAGCACTTCGCGCGCCGCCTGCCCTTCTTCGCCTATCGCCGCACTGCGGTCGAGGACAAACAGCCAGTCCGGATTTTTCTCCTTGATATATTCAAAAGAAACCGGCTGTCCGTGCGAACCTTCCTTAATCGCCTCGTCCGCCGCAGGCACGCCGATATCGCGGTGTATCCAACCGCCCAAACGCGAATCGGGGCCGAAGGCCGACAACTTGCCCGCGTTCACCAAAATCACCAGCCCTTTTCCCTTACCCTGCGCGGCGGCCTTCGCATCGGTAAACGTCTTATCAATTTCCGCCTTCAAAGCATCCGCTTCGGCCTGCTTGCCGAAAATCCTGCCGTAAGCATCAATGCGCGCCTTCGCACTCTCCTTCATATTGTCCGTTTGCGCCGTCATATCGATGGTCGGCGCAAGCTTGGCCAATTCGTCGGACACCTTATCTTTAGCCATACGGCTGCCGATAACGATCAACTGCGGGTTATAGGCGTTCAAGGCTTCGTAATTCGGTTCGAACAGCGTACCCGCCTTTACCGCGTCTTTCAGCGGCACATCCAGATACGCCAAATTCTGCGAATCTACAGATGCGCCGATTTTCACGCCCAATTTGCTCAATGTATCGACTGCACCCAAATCGTAAACCGCCACACGTTCGGGGTTTTGCGGCACAACGGCTTCGCCGTGCGCGGTTTGGACTTTAACCGAGCCGGCCGGCACTTCGGCTGCGGCAGAACCGGCCGGCACCGAAGCGGAGCCGTCCTGACCGCCGCAGGCGGCCAAAGCAAATGCGCAAGATAAAGTCATGAAAACGGAACGGAATTTCATCAAACATCACTCCAAAAAAAGATAAAAAAATATCTGCCTGTCAAAAGGCCGTCTGAAAACTTAATCGGCACTTTCAGACGGCCTTTTTAAAAATAATTATTCTCTTTCATTTTCTCATAAAACTACCGTTTTTAACAAACAGTAATATCGATTTTACTTCTACCGGCTTCAAATTTATTTTTATTTCTGTATTGACAGAAATTATAGACTGAAAATACAATGCAGCCATTCCAAACATCCAGGCCGTCTGAAAACGGCTTGAAGAGAAAATGCTGCAATATAAATACTGAAACAGCATTGAATAAAAGTTGAATAAACTGCCGTATCGTTATTCCGGCAAACCGCCGCGACAAAAATTTTTTGACTTAAAATTTCTGTTTAGACAGAAATTTAGGAATTTTAAAAATGAACCAGCAACACAGAATCCCCGACTACCTGCCCTACTCCCTCGGCATCCTGTGGCTGTGGAGCGGGCTGCAACCGGTTTTGACCGCGCCGCAGGAATCGCTTTCCCTCTTGGCCGAAGTCGGTTTTCAGACGGCCTTCCAATGGCCGCTGCTGCTGGCTTCATCGCTGCTCGACATCGTCTTCGGCCTGCTGTGTTTCAGCCGCGCGCGCCGCCTACCCGCACTTTGGGCGGTACAAGCGGCAACGGTGGCGGCATACAGCCTGATTATCGCGTTCGCCCTGCCGCAAATGTGGCTGCACCCGTTCGCACCGTTGGTAAAAAACCTGCCGATTTTGGCAATGCTGGCCTTCCTGCGGCATGAAGGCCGTCTGAAAAAGTAAAACCGCGTTTATTCGAGGAACGACATCATGAACACCTATCTGATTGTAAAAACCCTGCACATCCTTTCAGCCACGCTGATGGTCGGCACCGGCTTCGGCACGGCGTTCTACCTCTTCTGGGCCAACCGCAGCGGCTCAGTGCCGGCGCAGGCGGTGGTGTCGAAATGGGTCATCAAGGCCGACTGGTGGTTCACCACACCCGCCGTGATTTTCCAACCGCTGTCAGGCTGGTGGATGATGTCGCAGGCTCACTTATCCTTCGACACAAAATGGATAGCCTGGACCATCGGCCTGTATATCTTGAGCGGCATCTGCTGGCTGCCCGTGGTCTGGCTGCAAATCCGTCTGGCGAAAATGGCGCAGGCCGCACACGAAGCGGGAGAAAACAGCCTGCCGCAAAAATACTGGCGTTATGCGCGGATTTGGGAACTGCTGGGCTATCCCGCCTTCTGCGCCACAGTCGTCATTTACTTCCTGATGGTGCTCAAACCCGCCTGAGGCCGTCTGAAACCCGCCTGTAAACCCGAACCGCCCTATAGAGTAACGCAATGGACAAGCACACAATTTTTTACGATGCCGAATGCCCGATCTGCATCCGCGAAATCGCCCTGATTTTGGAAGACAACCGCGCGGAATATTTCAAAGCCGTCGCCATTCAGGGCAACGAAGAAACATTGAAACAATACGGCATTACCGCCGAAGATGCGCTGACCTACCTGCACATATTGCGCAACGACGGCGTCATGCTGGGCAAAATGCCGGCCGTCCGGCTGATGTACCGCGGATTTAAAGGCTTTGCCCTCGTCAAACTGGCCAACCTGCCGCTGCTCGACCGCCTCGCCGACCTGATTTACCCTTGGTTCGCCCGCAACCGCTACCGCTTCCCGGCGTGGCTCCTGCCCCGTCCTCAATGCGAAAACGGCGTATGCCGCATCAAACCTTTAGAAAGGAACCTGAAATGAAAAAACTGTTGCTCCCCCTGCTGCTGTTGCCTTGCGCCGCCTTTGCCGCCGACGACGGCGGACTGTCCCAATGCCCCCGCGTCTTCCGCGACAACATGGAAATCGCCGTCTTCACCATGCCTTGTCCGCCCGACAGCCAAGATGCCGCCCTGCCGCCGGAAAAAATGACCGCCCACCTGCGCCGGGTTCAAGAATGCGAAAACCGCATGGCCGGCGGTGATGCCGCACAAGCTGCCCGAATCGAAAAAGAACTGCTTGAGTTCGTCGGTTCCCGTGCAAAAACCGTACGCGCCCTCGAAGGCAAACCGCAGGAAATGGCCGCCTACTGCCGGAAACAAAACGAAACCGCCCGCCGCCTGCTGCTGACTTACTGACCCGCCGGAACAACGAAAGGAAACACCATGGAAAACCTGATGATTGTTATCATGACGGCCGCCGTCTCCCTCCTCACCAGCCTGACCTGCTGGCTGATTGTCGGCCCGCAGCTCAAGCACGTCCTGGCCTCCCTCTGCAACGACGAACGCGAAAACGTCAAAGAAATAAGCGGCCTGTTCTGGCAGCGGCTCTACGCCGGGCTGACCGTCTTCATCCCGCTCCTGTGCGTCCTGGCGTTCGCACCGGATTTCGAACTCAGCGCGGCCGCCAACCTGCTTATCGCCATGCGCTGCGCCATCTTGGGCGGCGTCATCCTGCTTTTGGTGCTGGCCTACCAAATCCGGCAGCAAATCCGCCTGTTGCAGAAAAAAGAACCCTCAATACCCGCCGGATACCGCATCGGCGAACTGGAACAGCAAAAATGAAACCGACCGAAAAACCCCAAATCGAATGGCGCGACCTGCTGCACTTAAACCGCCGCCAGATTGCCTTCAACGTTTTGCTCTCCCTGCCGTTCTTGGCCGCATCCTGGCTGTTTGCGGCATACGGGCAATACCTTGCCGCACTCGTCATGTCGTTTTTCTTCTTCACCTGCGCCCTGCGGCAGGCGCACGACTGCTACCACCACAGCATAGGACTGAACCGTCCGGGCGTACGCATCATGCTGCACCTGCTGAGCATCGCCATGCTGTGCAGCACCCACGCCATCCGCCACACCCACCTGCAACACCACCGCGACCCGCTGGGCGAAGGAGACGTGGAAGGCAACTGGGCACGCCTGCCCGCCTGGAAAGCCATCCTGTTCGGCGGCCTGTTTTCCGTGCGCATCCAATGGCAGGGCCTGATGCACGGCAGCCGCACCACCCGGAGCCGCAGCCGCCTCGACATGTTCCTGATTGCCGCCTTTATCGCCGCCGCCCTCATCACGCGGCACCCCGTACTGCTTTACCACACCGCCGCCATGATAGCGGCCAACGCATTGGTCGGCTTCTTCGCCGTCTGGTCGGTGCACCACGACTGCGACACGCACGGCGTATACGCCCGCACCGAACGTCAGGCCTGGGCAAACTTCGCCACCGTTTACCTGCTCTACCACATGGAACACCACCTGTTTGCCGCCGTTCCCTCCAACCACCTGCCCGAACTCGCCCGCCGCCTCGATGCCGCCGCGCCGGAATGGAGCGCGCACCGCGTCCTGCCGCAGCCGAAAAAACAACCCTGCCCGCTCAAACGCCTGCTGCACACCTAAAACCTTTTCAGACGGCCTCCCCGTCCGGTACGGAGGCCGTCTGAAAACAGGAAAACAAAGCCGGAAGGCGGTTTCACAACCGAAACGGACAACGCGGACAACCATCCGTTTCCAAACCGCCGGCCAACGGAATATCGAATGCCCAAACACACGCCGGCCGCACATTCAAGCTTTCAGACGGCCTCAAGCATCCCCCGCCCAACGACAAAGAAAACAAGGAAAACACCATGAACATCCTGCTGCTCGGCGGCAGCGGCTTTATCGGCAGCCGCCTCGCCCGCCGCCTGCGCGAAGCCGGACACCAAGTCCGCACCCCGTCGCGCCGCGAACTCGACCTGCTGAACCCCGAAGCATCCGCCGCCATGCCGCTGCTGGAAGGCTGCGATGCCGTCGCCAACTGCGTCGGCATCATGAGCCGCCGCCGCGACCTGCTCGAAACCGTCCACCACCATACCCCCGCCAAACTGGCGGCGTGGGCGCGAGAAGCGGGCGTTTCCCGCTGGCTGCAACTCTCCGCCCTCGGCGCAGACCCCGCACATCCTGTCGCCTTCGTCGGCAGCAAAGGGCGCGGAGACGAAGCCGTCTGCGAAAACGGCCCGCACACCGTCTTGGCACGCCCTTCCGTGGTATACGGGCGCGGCGGCGGCAGCTGCGAAGCCTTCCTCAAACTGGCGCGCCTGCCCGTCCTGCCCCTGCCGGACGGCGGCCGTTTCGACCTCCAACCCGTGCATGCCGAAGACGTAGCCGACGGCCTCGCCCGCCTCCTGAACGCCCCGTCGGCGCACGGCAGCGTCATCCACATGACAGGCCGTCTGAAACTGACACTGGCCGACTACCTCAACCTATTGCGCCAAACCGTGCACCGCAAACCGCCGTTTCAAACCGCCTCCATCCCGCTCCCCCTCCTGCGCCCGATGTTGCCGCCGGCCAATCTGTTGAGCGACGGCTTCCTCAGCCCCGACAGCATCACCCTGCTGCAACAAGGCTCCTGCGCCGACACCGCCGCCTTCGCCGCCCTGCTGGAACGCGAACCGCTGGGTGCGGACGAGTTTTACCGCCTCGATTAACCCGCACCGACTATCCTTGGCCAAAAGAGGCCGTCTGAAAAAATCAAACGCCCGCCGTGATATACGGCGGGCGTTTTAACTGCAAAACGGCCGGATTCTGAACCAATCCGCTCAAGCGGCTGGATACGGCGGGGCGACACCACACATCGGTTTAAAACAAAATTCGCCGTATCCACATCTTTTCAGACGGCCTGCGCCGGTTTGCTTCGTCATTCCCGCACAGGCGGAAATCCAAACACGAATGCGCCGCTCACACCACCCATAGCAGAATTCGTCATTCCCGCGCAGGCGGGAATCCAGGCATCGGATTTTCAGAAACGTTTAGAATCTGTTGCACAGTCAAACTCCCCCCTGCGCGGCGGGCTTGCGTCAGCTGATGGCGATCCGGAGCGTCCTTATTTGATGGATTATATTTTCAGACGGCCTCCGCAATCATCGGGGCACTACAACCAACACACGAGCAATCAATACGGCATTGACCACTTGCCGCCATCTGCCTGCACCGGTTTGCTTCGTCATTCCCGCGCAGGCGGGAATCCAGGCATCGGATTTTCAGAAACATTTAAAATCTGTTACACAGCCAAACTTCCAAACTCCTCCTGCGCGGCGGCCTTGCGTCAGCTGATGGCGATATGGAGCGTCCTTATCCGATGGATTATATTTTCAGACGGCCTCCGCAATCAGTGAAGCGATGGTTTCGCTTGCGCCACGATGGCGGCGGATAAAACCTTCCGCGCAGTCCGATACCTGCCGGCGCAGCCGGTCGTCCGAAAGCCATTGTTCGGTTATCTTGCGCCATTCGTCGGCATCGCGCACCTGAACGGCCGCACCCGCCTCGGTTGCGCTGCGGCAGGCTTGTTCGAAATTGTAGGTGGAAAAACCGAACACGGTCGGCAGGCCGCAGGCAATCGGTTCGATGATGTTCTGACAGCCGCTGTCCACCAGGCTGCCGCCAACAAAGGCGGCATCGGCGGCGGCGTAATAGGCATAAAGCTCTCCCATGCTGTCGCCTATCCAAACCTGCGTATCGGCGGCCACTGCTTGGCCGTCGCTGCGTTTCTGCGTGCGGAAACCCAGCGTTAAGGCCGTCTGAAAAACGGCTTCGAAGCGTTCGGGATGACGCGGCACAATCACCAGCAAGGCATCGCCTCGGTAGGACTGCCAAGCCCGCAGCAGCAGTTCTGCTTCGTCTTGGTCGCGGTAAAAGCGGGTGCTGCCGCATACCGCCGTCGGCCTGCCGCCTATTTTGCGTTTGAACTCGGCGGCTTTCTCCAGCTGTTCGGGCGGCGGGGAAATATCGTATTTGGTGTTGCCGCACACTTTCGGGTCGGCCGCGCCCAAGCTTTTCAGACGGCCTGCATCGGTTTCGGTTTGGACATAGCAGCCTTTCAGGGCGGCCAAGGCCGGGCGGATAAGGGAAGCGGCCTTGAGGTAGCCGCGCTGCGATTTTTCCGACAGGCGGGCGTTGGCGAGAAATAAGGGGAGGTTCCGTTCGCGGCAGGCGGCCATGAGGTGCGGCCAGATTTCGGTTTCCATCAGGATGCCGAAGCGCGGGCGGTGTTCGTCGAGAAACTGCGCCACATAATCGGGACGGTCGTAGGGAAGGTAGCGGCATTGCGCGTCGGGAAACAGTTTTTCCGCCGTTTCGCGCCCCGTCGGCGTCATTTGGGTAATCAGCAGCGGCGCGTCGGGAAAGCGGCGGCGCAGGCTGCGGACGAGCGGTTCGGCGGCGCGCGTTTCGCCCACGGATACGGCGTGCAGCCAGATGGCGTTTTGCAGCGGCGCGGGATGCGGACGGCCGAAGCGTTCGTCCCAATAGTCGAGGTAGGCGGGGTTTTTGACGGCGCGGCGGCGGAGGTAGCGGCGGATAAGCGGCGGGGCGATTTGCCAAAGGGCGCGGTACAGCAGGGAAAGCGGTGTCATGTTCGAAGGCCGTCTGAAAAAGCGTTATTGTAGCTTTCAGACGGCCTCTGCGGATACGGCTTTATTCGGGAGTATGTTTTTCAGACGGCCTCTTCAGCGTCGAAATATTCGATTTCCAGCGTTTTGATGTCGTAGGAATCAAGACGGCCATTTTCCAAACAATAATGGCGGACGAGGTTGCCGCGCTCCTGCCGTATGGCAGAGGCCGTCTGAAACCTCAAACAGCATAACGCTATACGCATAAAATAACCCTGCCGCTTAAACGGCAGGGTTTCGGTATCGGATATTACGCCCCTTCGCGCAAGATGCGGCGGATGGCGGAAAGCTGGCGGCGGCTGACGGGCAGGACTTCCTCCACATCCAACACTTTCGCGCCCCAGCTGGCGTTGCTGTCGTCATCGTCGCCGTCGAGGCGGATCAGGCTGTCCAGCGTATGGCGCATCACCAGCGCGTTGCGGTGGACGCGGATGACTTTCTCACCCAGCAATTCTTCCCAGTACACCAGCGTTTTCGGCAGTTCGTATTTCGCACCATCGCCAGTAATCAAAAACACGGTTTTCTGGTCGGCCTGTAGGTAGCGCGCCTGCTGCCAAGGGATTTCCAACATGCGCTCGCGGGTAAACACTTGGAAGTTTTTGAATTCGTCGGCACTTTCTTCAATATTGTCCTGAACGCGGGCGAGTGCGGACTGCAGGCGGGCGATTTTAATCGGCTTGAGCAGGTAATCCTCCGCCGCCAGCTCGAACGCGCGCAAAGCGTGCTCTTCGTAAGCCGTGGTAAAAATCACATGCGGCTGTTTCTTGGCAATCCGTTTGATCCGTTCGACAAACTCCAAGCCGTTGATTTCCGGCATATTGATGTCGGTAAAGACAATATCGACTTCGTGCACGCTCAGCCATTCCAAAGCCGCTTTGGCATGATGGAACACTTTCAGCAACACGACATTGCATTCTTCAAGCAAAACACGCAGCCGCTCGGCCGCCAAAACTTCATCTTCAACAATGATTGCACTCGGCATAATTCACCATTAGTTTTTTTGTTTTCGCAGTCGTGCAATGCTAGCGGGTTATCCCCCGCTTAGCAATAGCCCCCGCGCCCTTTTTGCTTTGCTGACAGGCAAAAATGCCGCAAAAAGGCCGTCTGAAAGCCGGGCTTTGCCTTTTCAGACGGCCTTGACGACTGCTCTGGATAGAATTTTGAGAACGAAAATCAAATATGTTAATATTTTAAACCCATCATCCATAGTGAAAGCAAAGACAATGAAAACACCCAAATATCTGACCGCCCTGCTGCTTGCCGCCGCTGCGGCATCGGCATCCGCCGCCGAAATCGCTTCCGGCGAAGGCAAGGTTTTCGATGCGCCCGATTATGTCGTGGTCCGCAAAAAACTGGCCGCCGGCAGTGAAATGAAACGGCACAATCATCCGGGGCACGATGTTTTATTGACCATGAGCAAGGGGCGCGTGGTTTTCGAATTGAACGACGGTGAGAAACACGAATTGAAACCGGGAGACGTGATGCGGTTTGACGGCGCGGACTTTATTGCCGGCAAAGCGGCCGAGACGAGCGAGTTCGTCGTTACGCTGATAAAAGGGAAAACCGGAGGCGGGACGGAAAGCGGGCACGATCATCACCATCATCATTGAATTTCCCCGTCAAACGAAAAACGCAGGCCGTCTGAAAGCCTGCGTTTTGTGATTAGGATGAGTGTCCCGCCTTTTCAGACGGCCTGCCCGCCGCAATCGGGCCGATGGGCGTCATTTCCACGCCAACGCCGCATCGTAAAGCGATTTTTTATTCTCACCGCAGATTTCGGCAGCCAGCGCGGCGGCCTGTTTGGTGGGCAACTGGGCGGACAGAATCTTCATCACGCGCAGCGATTCTTCCGACAAACCGGCGTTTTTCTCCCGCACCGCCGGATGCAGGATCAACACCATTTCGCCGCGCGCCTGATTGCCGTCGTCCGCCAAGGCCGTCTGAATATCGCTGACCGTGCCGCACAAAAAGGTTTCAAACGTTTTCGTCAGCTCGCGCGCCAGCGTCAGCCGCCGCTGCGGGAACACGGCCGCCATATCGGCCAGAGCCGCCCCGATACGGTGCGGCGTTTCAAACATCACCACCGGATAGTCCGCTTCCGACCACCGCTCGAACAGCTTGCGCCGTTCGCCCGATTTCGGCGGTAGGAAACCGTTGAAATAAAAATCCGACTCGGACACACCCGCCCCGCTCAAAGCCGCCATCACCGCACTCGCGCCCACCACGGGCACGACATTGAACCCCGCCCCGCGTACCCGCGCCGCCAGCCGCGCGCCCGGGTCGCACACCGCAGGCGTGCCCGCATCCGACACCTGCGCCACAATCAGGCCGTCTGAAAGCGCGGCCACCACCTTGTCGGCCATCTGCTGCTCGTTGTGTTCGCGCACACTCATCAGTTTCGCCTGAATGCCGTAGGCGGCAAGCAGCTGGGCGGTAACGCGCGTATCCTCGGCGCAAACCAAATCGGCACGCCCCAGCACGGCCAACGCGCGCAGCGTGATGTCGGCCAAATTGCCGATGGGCGTGGCCACCACATATAAGGCGGGCTGCAAACTGCCTGCGGCTTTGTTCAAAAATTTCTCTATCATGGGCGTTGCCTGTCGCAAATTTCAAAAGAGGCCGTCTGAAAGCGGGGCTTCAACGGAGTCCAAACGCATTTTCAGACGGCCTGCAAACCTGTAAAAGCCGCATTCTAACAAAACCGTCCTGCAAACGCTTGTATTTACATCGGCAGAGTATCCCCGTATTATCCGCCGCACCTGCGGCAAACCGCCCGCCCCGACCACGGAAACCCCATGCGCCTGAACCACCCGAGCGGACAGGCGGCGGAAGATACCGCCGCACATTTTCTGGAAAAGCAAGGCTGCCGCATCATCGCACGCAACTGGCACTGCCCGTTCGGGGAAATTGACCTGATTGCCGAACAAAGCGGCACCCTGCTGTTTGTCGAAGTCAAATACCGCCGCAGCGCGGCCTTCGGCGGCACGGCATACAGCATCACACCGTCCAAACTGGCCAAACTGCAAAAAAGCGCGGAATACTACCTGCAACAGCACCGCAAAGGGCGTACGGACTGCCGTTTGGACGCCGTCTTAATCGAAGGCGGGAATCCCCCCGTCTGGCTGCAAAACATCACAGGATAAAAATTTATGACCACCCTTCAAGAACGCGTACGCGCCCATTTCGAAGAAAGCATCGCCGCCAAACGGCAAACCGTCGAAGTGTTGGCCGAACCGACGGCCGAAGCCGCCATGATGCTGATCGAATGCCTGATGAACGACGGCAAAATCCTCGTCTGCGGCAACGGCGGCTCGGCGGCCGACGCGCAACACTTCGCCGCCGAACTGACCGGCCGTTTTGAAAAAGAACGCATGGAACTGGCCGCCATCGCCCTCACCACTGACACCTCCGCCCTCACCGCCATCGGCAACGACTACGGCTTCGAACACATCTTCAGCAAACAAGTCCGCGCACTCGGCCGCCCAGGCGACGTCCTGCTGGGCATCTCCACCTCCGGCAATTCCGGCAACGTCATCGAAGCGATTAAAGCCGCCCACGAACGCGATATGCGCATCCTCGCCTTCACCGGCCGCGACGGCGGGAAAATCGCCGCCATGCTCAAAGACAACGACATCCTGCTCAACGTCCCCCACCCGCGCACCGCCCGCATCCAGGAAAACCACATCGTACTGGTGCACGCCCTGTGCGACTGCATCGACACCGTACTCATGGAAGGTATGTAAGGCCGTCTGAAACCCGCCCTGCGGCAGAAAACAGACCCTTCAAACCGAAACATCCGCATCCTCAACAAAGGCCGTCTGAAAATGGAGCCGAAAACCATTTCAGACGGCCTTTCCCCATTCCGCTATAATCCACGCCTTTCAGACGGCCTTCAAACACCATGACCACCTACTCACTATTCGTTACCTGCCCGCGCGGGCTGGAAAGCGTCCTGCACGCCGAACTTGCCGCCCAAGGCTGCACCGGCCTCGCCCCCACCGACGGCGGCATCGCCTGCACCGGCGGCCTCGAACAAGTTTACCGCGCCAACCTGCACAGCCGCACCGCCGGCCGCGTCCTGCTGCGCCTGACCAAAGCCCCCTACCGCACCGAACACGACATCTACAAACCCGCGCGCAACATCCGCTGGCAAGACTGGTTCACCCCAGCGGACAGCATCAAAGTTCATGTGGAAAGCAAACGCGCCCGCATCAAAAACCCCGCCTTCGTCGGCCTGAAAATCAAAGACGCGGTATGCGACAGCCAGCGCGACAGCTTCGGCGAACGCTCGTCCGTAGACAAACAACGACCCGACATTCGCATACACGCCTTCCTTGACGACAAAACCGTCCAAATCTTCATCGACACATCGGGCGAAGCCCTGTTCAAACGCGGCTACCGCCAAGACACCGGCGAAGCCCCGCTGCGCGAAAACCTGGCCGCCGGCCTCCTGCTGCTGGCCGGATACGACGGCAGCCAACCCTTCCAAGACCCCTTCTGCGGCAGCGGCACCATCGCCATCGAAGCCGCGCTCATCGCCCTGAACCGCGCACCCGGCATCATGCGCCGTTTCGGCTTTGAAAAACTGCAAAAACACGACCCCGCCCTGTGGCAGCGCATCAAACAACAGGCACGGGAAGCCGCCCGCAACAGGCCGTCTGAAAACATCGCCGCATCCGACAACGACCGCGCCATGACCCGCGCCGCACGGCAAAACGCCCGCTTCGCCGAAGTGGACGGCTTCATCGACATCAGCGACCGCGACGCGCAAGACGCACGGCCGAACGGCCAAGGCGGCATCATGCTGTCCAACCCGCCCTACGGCGAACGCCTGGCCGAAATCCAAGCCCTGCACGCACTCTACCCCCAACTGGGCGGCTGGCTGAAGCAGCACTACGCGGGTTGGACCATCGGCATGTTTACCGGCGACCGCGACATGCCCAAACTGATGCGCCTGAACCCGAAACGCAAAATCCCGCTCTACAACGGCAATCTCGACTGCCGCCTGTTCCTGCTCGACATGGTGGCGGGCAGCAACCGCTGAACAAAGGCCGTCTGAAAAACAAAAAACGCAACGTTTCAACACAAAACACAGCACCCTGTGCCGCCCGCCATACATTCATTCCGATTCCGCCGCCCCCAAAGGGCGGGGTTTCAACCATTAAGGAAGTCTTAATGAACCCGCAAGAACCCGTCCGCCTATCCAAACGCATGGCCGAACTCAAACTCTGCTCCCGCCGCGAAGCCGACGGCTATATCGAACAAGGCTGGGTCAAAGTGAACGGCCAAACCGCCGTACTCGGCCAAAAAGTCACGCCTTCCGACCGCATCGAACTGGCCAAGCAGGCACACGAAACACAGGCACAGCGCGTAACCGTCCTGCTAAACAAACCCGTTGGCTACGTCAGCGGCCAGCCCGAAAAAGACTACCGCGCCGCCGTCGAACTCATCACCGCCGAAAACCGCTGGGACGGCGACACCAGCCGCATCCCCTACCGCGACGGCCACAAAAAAGGCCTGGCTCCCGCCGGCCGGCTCGACATCGACTCCGTCGGCCTGCTGGTACTTACCCAAGACGGCCGCATCGCCAAACAACTCATCGGCGGCGACAGCGGCATCGAAAAAGAATACCTGGTGCGCGTCAAAGGCCGCCTGAGCGAAGAAGGCCTGCACCTGCTCAACCACGGCCTGAGCCTGGACGGTGAAAAACTGCGTCCCGCCAAAGTCGAATGGCAAAACGAAGATCAACTGCGCTTCATCCTGAAACAAGGCAAAAAACGCCAAATCCGCCGCATGTGCGAACTGGTCGGCCTGCGCGTTACCGGCCTGAAACGCATCCGCATGGGACAGGTAAAACTCGGCGCGCTGCCGCCGGGCAAATGGCGTTATCTGGGGAAAGACGAACGTTTTTAAAAACACCGGACATGAAAACACCGCATATCGGCGAAGCCCGTTTTGCCAGCCTGTCCCTCATCGGCAGCCTGGCCGTCATCCCTGCCGCAGCGGCATGGCGCAGCCATGTCATCCCCGAACATTTCGGCTGGGCATTACCGTCATCATTACCTCCGGCGTCGTCCGCCCGCTGGACGGCGGCGTAACCGGCGTCGCCACGGTGGACTTCATCAACCAGTTCAAAGTCGACTACGCCGTATTGAGCACGCACGGCGTGGAAGGCGACGGCTCGCTGCTCGATTACGACTACAAGGAAGTAAGCGTGATGCAGGCGATGATGGCCAACGCGCGGGTGCGCTTCCTCGGCGTGGATCACAGCAAATTCCAGTCGCACGCGCTGGTGCGGCTGGGCGACATCACCGATTTCGACAGGGTCTTCACCGACCGCGCTCCCGACGGAGAAATGCAGAAAATCCTCACCGCCGCGGGCGTGGAATGGTTGGTTCCCGACATCTGCCAACATGCAACAGAAACAGCAAAGGACGAAAAATGAAACTATGGTCTTCGACAACCAGCCCCTATGTACGCAAAGTGCGCGCCGCCGCCATCCATCACGGGCTGGAAAACCGGATAGAACCGGTAACCGTCAAATCGTCATTCGCCGCCGAATCGGCGCACAACCAAGACAACCCGCTCGGCCGCATCCCCGTATTGCAGCTCGATAACGGCGAATGGCTGTTCAACAGCAACGTCATCGCCGAATACCTCGATTCCGTCGGGCAGGGCGCGACGCTTTACCCGCAGGACGCAAGCCGCTGGCAGGTGCTGAACCTGCACGCGCTGGCGGAAGGGCTGCTGGAAAACACCGTCGCCATGATTGCCGAAAAAATGCTGCGTCCCGAAAACGAATGGTGGACGGCGCGGCACGAACAAATCAAACAACGCAACGCGCGCACCGTCCCCGTGTTGGCCGAGCACCTGCAACCCTTCGGCACGCAGCTCAACATCGGCACGCTGTTTGCCGTGTGCGCCGTCGACTTCCTGCTGTTCAGGGACAATCTGACCGGCGCCGCCGGATTGGCGGGTATTTCTGAACTGAAGGCGTGGGCGGATGAAATGAATGCACTGCATCCCTGTCTGGCCGCAACCAAACCCCGTGTTTCAGCCTGATGCCGTGCGAGGCCGTCTGAAAATAGGTTTCAGACGGCCTGATTTCTAAAACGGCACGACTCAGGTAAAATAACCGATTTCGATTTCCCGTTCGGGCGGCAGGCCGTCTGAAAAATACATTCGCCGGATTCCATCATGCTCAACAAAGACCAATTCGCGGACAACCATTTCATCCGCACCATCATCGAAGAAGACTTAAAAAGCGGCAAACACGAAGCCATCCAAACCCGTTTCCCGCCCGAACCCAACGGCTATCTGCACATCGGCCACGCCAAATCCATCTGCCTGAACTTCGGTTTGGCGTATATTTACGACGGCCTGTGCAACCTGCGTTTCGACGATACCAACCCCGAAAAAGAAAACGACGAATACGTCAACGCCATCAAAGAAGATGTCGAGTGGCTCGGTTTCCATTGGGCGGGCGAGCCGCGTTTCGCTTCCAATTATTTCGACCAGCTGTATGACTACGCCGTCGGTTTAATCAAAGACGGCAAAGCCTATGTCGATGATTTGACGCCGGAACAAATCCGCGAATACCGCGGTACGCTGACCGAAGCGGGCAAAAACAGTCCTTACCGCGACCGCAGCGTCGAAGAAAACCTCGACCTGTTCACACGCATGAAAAACGGCGAGTTTCCCGACGGCAGCAAAACCTTGCGTCTGAAAATCGACATGGCTTCGGGCAACATCAATATGCGCGACCCCGTCATCTACCGCATCCGCCGCGTCCATCACCACAACACCGGCGACAAATGGTGCATCTACCCGATGTACGACTACACGCATTGCATTTCCGATGCCATCGAAGGCATCACGCATTCCTTGTGTACGCTCGAATTTGAAGCCCACCGCCCACTGTACGACTGGGTGTTGGACAACATCCCTGCGCCGCATGCCACCCGCCCGCGCCAGTACGAATTTTCGCGCTTGGAACTTTTGTACTCCATCACGTCCAAACGCAAACTCAACCAGCTCGTTGCAGACGGCCACGTCAGCGGCTGGGACGACCCGCGCATGCCCACCATCTCCGGCATGCGCCGACGCGGCTACACCCCCGAAGGCCTGCGCCTGTTTGCCAAACGCGCCGGCATCTCCAAATCCGAAAACGTGATCGACATGAGCGTGCTCGAAGGTGCCATCCGCGAAGAGCTGGAAAACTCCGCCCCGCGCATGATTGCCGTGCTCAACCCGCTCAAAGTTACCCTGACCAACTTCGACCCCGCCCAAGCGCAAAGCCGCTACGCCCCCTACCATCCCAACCACGAAGAAATGGGCGGACGCGAGCTGCCGATTTCGCCAACGCTCTACATCGAAGCCGACGACTTCGCCGAAAACCCGCCCAAAGGCTTCAAACGCCTGATTCCCGGCGGCGAAGTGCGCCTGCGCCACAGCTATGTGATGCGCTGCGACGAAGTCGTCAAAGATTCAGACGGCCATGTAGTCGAACTCAAATGCAGCCTCGATTACGACACGCTGGGCAAAAACCCCGAAGGCCGCAAAGTCAAAGGCGTCATCCACTGGCTCTCGGCCGAACATGCCGTTCCCGCCACCGTGCGCCTCTACGAGCGCCTGTTCACCGAACCTCGTCCCGATGCCGTGCGCGGCGAAGACGGCGAATACCTGCCGTTTACCGATTTCCTCAACCCCGAGTCCGTCAAAGAAATCACCGCCTACGCCGAACCCGCAGCCAAAAACCTGCCCGCCGAAAGCCGTTGGCAGTTTGAGCGTCTGGGCTATTTCGTGACCGACCGCAAAGACCACCGCCCTGAGCAACCTGTGTTCAACCGCACGGTAACGCTGAAAGACTCTTGGCAGCCCAAGTAATCTGTTGGCAACAGCAATACTGGAAGGTCGTCTGAAAACTTGAAATCGGGTTTTCAGACGACCTTTGTTGATAAAGGAATGAGATGGAACGTTATTCTGTACATTTGAAACTGCTGGGAATGGCGGTGTTGTGGGGTGCGTCTTGGCCGATGGGGCGGATGCTGGGGCAGTCACTGCCGCCGCTGACGGGCGGGGCGGTTCGGTTTGTGTTGGCTTCGGTTTTGTTGTTGGGTTGGCTGTTTGCGCGCAGCAGGTTCGCGACTTTGGCGGCTTTGTCGGCGCGGCAATGGCTGGGCTTGACGGTAGCCGCTTCCGTCGGAGTGTGCGGCTATGCGGTGTTTTTCATGCTGGGTTTGCAGGCGATGCCGGCGGGCAAGGCGGCGGTGGTTGTGGCGGTGAATCCCGTGCTGACACTGCTGCTGGCGGCTTGGCTTTTCGGCGAGCGTTTAAATGCGAAGATTTTGGCGGGTATGCTGCTGGCGGTCGGCGGTGCCATTGTGGCGGTAACGCAAGGACAGCCGTTGACGGTGTTGTCGGGCGGCATCAAGGCGGGGGAGTGGTTGATTTTCGGCTGCGTGGTCTGCTGGGCGGCTTATACCTTAATCGGGCGTGCGGTTTTGCGCGGGATAGACGCGTTGACGGTAACGGCGGCAACGTCGTTCATCGGCGCGCTGATGTTGTCGGTGGTGGCGTTGTGGACGGACGGACTGCCGTTTGAGGCAATGGCGGCGATGGATGCACGCGGTTGGACGGCATTGGCGTGGCTGGTCATCGGCGCGACGGTATTGGCCTACGCGTGGTATTTCGAAGGCGTGAAGACTTTGGGTGCAGGCAGCGCGGCAGCGTATATTACGCTCGTGCCGATTTTCGGTATGCTGTCTTCGGCTTGGGTTTTGGGCGAACCGCTGCATATTTCGCTGGTCGCGGGTTGCGCGGCGGCGGTCGGCGGCATGACGCTGATGCGGTATGGGCAGAAGGTCGTCTGAAACGCTGTTTCGAGTGTTTTTTACTTTATTGAAATTGGCTTTCCACTGTTCGGCCGTTTTCCTACCCCGCCGGCTGAACCAATACCCACGGTGCCACCACCACCGCCCACATTTCACGGTTTTCCGCCCAAAACGCGGCGGCCTGCGCTTCACTGACCATGCCGAACTTCCCTTCCGCCATCAGCCTGGCGATTTCACGGCCGTCGTCGTCGGCAACCAGCCGGGCAACGGCAACCAAATCGAGTTCGGGAGCGACATACACCGCCGCACCGCGCGCGAAATGGACTTGCAAATCCGCCCAGGCAATGCGGGCGGTTTCCAGATTCAGTTTGTCGTTCAGATACGGTTCGCTCACGGCAGGCTCCCAAAAAGCCGCGGATTATACGCAGCTTGGATTTACAAAGAAACTGTTACACAGTATCATACGAATCTTTATTTACAGCCGCACGGCCGGACACAGAGGCCGTCTGAAAACAGCGGCCGGCAAATATATTTCAATCAACAAGATACGGGCTTTCGGCCAAAAAACCGCACGCCCTGTCGCAAACCGCAAGGCCGTCTGAAACGGCCGGCAGCAGAAAATGAATATTTTATTAAGCGGATTACCCCGGCGGCTGCTTTTGGCCGCCACGGCTTTGGCCGTCGTATGGGGCGTTTATTTCTGGGCGACCTCATCATCATGATCGCAATCGAAAACCTGACCGTCAGCTACCAGCGCAAACCGGCGGTGCACCATGTGGACATGCAGTTCGACGATGCCTCTATGTGGGCGATTTTTGGCCCCAACGGCGCGGGAAAATCCACCCTGCTCAAGGCCGTGATGGGGCTGCTCAAATGCAATACGGGCAAAGTGGTATGGCAGGGCATCGCCCGCCGCGACATCGCCTACCTGCCGCAACAGGCCGATATCGACCGCAGCCAGTCGATGACGGTATTTGAATTGGCCGCCATGGGTTTGTGGTACGAAATCGGCTTTTTCGGCGGCGTGAATGCGGCGCAGAAAAAACGCGTGATGCAGGCACTCGAACGGGTAGAAATGGCGGAATTCGCCCACCGGCAAATCGGTCACCTTTCCAACGGCCAGTTCCAGCGCGTACTGTTTGCGCGGATGCTTGCGCAGGACGCAAAATTCCTGCTGCTCGACGAACCTTTCAACGCGGTGGACGCAAAAACCACTTACGCCCTTTTGGACGTCCTCCGCCACTGCAACAACGAAGGCCGCGCCGTCATCGCCGTTTTGCACGACTACGAACAAGTGCGCGCCTATTTTCCGAACACCCTGCTCATCGCGCGGGAAAAAATCACGGCCGGGAAAACGGAAGACGTGCTGACCGAAAGCTTTCTGCAACAAGCCAACGCCGCCATGCAAAAACACGATTACGCGCAATGGTGCGCTGCCTGACAGCCTTTTCAGACGGCCTCCCACGCTTCGGGCCGTTTCGGCGGAAACATAACCGCATCAATAAAAAACAAAAATACATGGATATAAACTTATACGAATGGCTGATCGAACCGTTTGCCGAGTTTGATTTTATGCGCTACGCCCTGGCCTCCGTGGTATTCCTCGCACTGAGTGCCGCGCCCGTGGGTGTATTTCTCGTGATGCGGCGCATGAGCCTGGTCGGCGACGCGCTCGGCCATGCCGTCCTGCCCGGCGCGGCCGTCGGCTATATGATAGGCGGCCTCAGCCTGCCCGCCATGAGTGCGGGTGGTTTTGTCGCCGGCATGGTGATGGCCTTGCTGGCCGGCCTAGTCAGCCGCTTTACCGATTTGAAGGAAGACGCCAACTTTGCCGCCTTCTACCTGACCAGCCTGGCCATCGGCGTGCTACTGGTCAGCATGGGCGGCAGCAATATCGACCTGCTTCACCTGTTGTTCGGCTCGATTTTGGCCGTAGACCTGCCCGCCCTGACTTTGGTCGCTTCCGTCGCCAGCACCACGATTGTCACGCTGGCCGTGATTTACCGTCCGCTGCTGCTGGAAAGCATAGACCCCCTGTTTTTAAGGGCGGTAAACGGTAAAGGCGGACTGTGGCATCTGATTTTCCTCGTCTTGGTCGTCATGAACCTGGTGGCCGGATTTCAGGCTTTGGGTACGCTGATGGCGGTCGGCCTGATGATGATTCCGGCGATTACCGCCCGCCTGTGGGTGCGCAACATGGGTATGCTGATGCTGCTTTCCGTCATTTTCGCGCTGCTGTGCGGGCTGGCGGGGCTGCTGTTTTCCTACCACGTCGAAATCCCGTCCGGCCCGGCCATCATCCTGTTTTGCGGCGGCTGGTACACACTGTCGGTCATCTTCGGTTGGGAGGGCGGCCTCCTGACCAAATGGCTGCGCCGCAGCCGCCACCGGCAATTCTAACAAACCGTTTTATCAAACCTATCCGGACAAGTCTTTCAGACGGCCTGAGTACGGATAAAGAAGCACCGTTCAAACCACAATACGGCGGAGCCGTTCCGCCGCCCACTAAGAAAGGATTAAAAATGAAACATTGGAAACTGTCCCTGTGCGCCCTTTTGGTGGCAGGCAGCGTATCGGCCGAACCGCTGAACGTCGTCAGCAGCTTCAGCATTTTGGGCGACGTCGCCAAACAGATCGGCGGCGACAAAGTGGCCGTCACCAACCTTGTCGGCCCCGACCAAGACTCGCACGTTTACAACATCACCAGCGGCGACATCAAAAAAATCCGTTCGGCCAAACTGGTGCTGCTCAACGGACTGGGCTTCGAATCGGGAGAAATGACCCGTGCCGTCAAACAAAGCAAAGTCAATTACGCCGAAGCCGCAGCCGGCATCAAAGCCATGACGGCCGACCACGACCACGACCATGATCACGACCACGGCGGCCACAACCACGATCACGGCCGCTACGACCCGCACGTTTGGAGCGACCCTTCCCTGATGCCGAAATACGCGGCCAACGTTGCCGAAGCCCTGATTAAGGCCGACCCGCAAAACAAAACCTATTACAGCCAGCGCCTGCAAAGCTACACCAAAGAACTGCAACAGCTCGATGCTTATGCCAAAACGCAGTTCGACCGCATCCCGGCCGCCCGCCGCAAAGTACTGACCGGCCATGAAGCCTTCGGTTACATGGGCAAACGCTACAACATCAAATTCTATGCGCCGCAAGGCATCAATACCGAATCGGAACCGTCGGCCAAACATGTTGCCGCCCTCATCCGCCAGGTCAAACAAGAAGGCATCAAAGCCGTGTTTACCGAAAACATCAAAGACTCCCGGATGCTCGAACGCATTGCCAAAGAATCAGGCAGCACCATCGGCGGCAAACTGTATTCCGACGCATTGAGCAAAACCGCACCGGCCAACACCTACACCGGCATGATCCGTTACAATGTCGATTCATTGGTTAAAGCCATGAAATAACCGCCCGGGTACCGGAGAGGCCGTCTGAATCCCTTTTTCAGACGGCCTGTACAAAACACCGCCCATACAAGGCGGGCAACCTGCAAACAAGCATTTGACATTTACGCTAACTTGCAGTTTAATCAAGAAAATTGACAGACACGCCGATTTGATACAGCTTGCGGGCGTTATAGCCGAATCCCCGGGCAACCGATTAACAGGCGGCAGGCCGAAAACGGTACGGACAGTACGGACACGGCAAGCCGGCATCGTGGCCGTTGCACGGATTCCGCTATACAACAGCTAAAGCGTACAGAGTTTTTTATTAAGCTGTTTTTTTTAAAGCCCGTTGTCGTGTACATCGGGCTTCGTTTATTCAAGTACGACATTATGATTATCCTGGACAACGTTTCCAAACATTACCAAACGCGCGACAAAACCCGTTTTGCCGCCGTCGAGCCGACCAGCCTCGAAATCCAAGACGGCGAAATCTTCGGTCTGATGGGCTATTCCGGCGCGGGCAAATCCACCCTGCTGCGCCTGATTAACCTGTTGGAACGTCCCGACAGCGGCAAGGTCAATGTGTGCGGACAAGAGCTGACCGCGCTCGATGCCGCCGCATTGCGTCAGGCGCGGCAGAATATCGGCATGGTGTTTCAGCAGTTCAATCTTTTGAGCAACCGTACCGTTGCCGACAATGTTGCCTTTCCTTTGGAAATCGCCGGATGGTCGTCTGAAAAAATCAAAGAACGCGTCAAAGAATGCCTTGAAATCGTCGGCTTGACCGAACGCGCCGACCACTACCCCGCCCAGCTTTCCGGCGGACAAAAACAGCGCGTCGGCATCGCCCGCGCGCTCGCACCCAAACCCCAAGTCATCCTCGCCGACGAACCCACTTCCGCCCTCGACCCCGCCACCACGCGCAGCGTCTTGGAATGTCTGGAAGACATCAACAAACGCTTCAACGTCACCATCGTCATCGTGACCCACGAAATGAGCGTCATCCGCCGCCTGTGCGACCGCGCCGCCCTCTTGGATAAAGGAAAAGTGGTGGAAATCGTCGAAGTACACGGCAACCAAATCCACGCCCAATCCGAAATCGGGCGCGAACTGATTCGGGAGGACTGATATGGCAGACTTAACATTCGAACAAGCCGTTTCCACCATCGTCGGCATGAAAGACGAAATCGTCCGCGCCTTGGGCGAAACCTTCGTCATGGTCGGGCTGTCCACCACGTTTGCCGTCATCTTCGGCACCCTGCTGGGCGTATTGCTTTTCGTAACTTCCAGCCGCCAGTTGCATTACAACAAGCCGGTGAATTTCCTGCTCGACAACTTGGTCAACCTGATGCGCGCCTTCCCCTTCGTCATCCTGATGATTGCCATGATACCCGCGACCCGCGCCATCGTCGGCAGCACCATCGGCCCGATTGCCGCCTCACTGGTATTGAGCGTGTCCGGTCTGTTTTACTTCGCCCGACTGGTGGAACAAAACCTGCGCGAAGTCCCCAAAGGCGTGATTGAAGCCGCCACCGCCATGGGCGCATCGCCGCTTGCCATCGTCCGCAAAGTCCTCTTGAACGAAGCGCGCGCGGGCATGGTTTCCAGCATCACCGTCCTCGCCATCGGCCTGCTCTCATACAGCGCGGCGGCAGGCATGATAGGCGGCGGCGGCTTGGGCGACCTCGCCATCCGCTACGGCTACTACCGCTACCAAACCGAAGTCATCATCTTCATCGTCGCCCTCCTCGTGCTGCTCGTTATCCTGATTCAAAGCACCGGCAACGCGTTGGCGCGGAAATTGGACAAACGTTAAAAGCCGAAAAAGGCCGTCTGAAAGCATAGGATTCGACATCGGATTTGGATAAACCCGTCTTCCCCACGCTTGGTTTTGAGGCCGTCTGAAAATCCGAAACGGCAGTATGACGATGCCCGGCCTATCGTGTGAAACACCGGAAAATTCAAATCGAGCGTCTGCATCTGGTAAAAACGGGCCGCGCCTTGCCATTTCGTTTCCTCCGACTGACAAATCGTTTAAAATCACGCCTTTTGCCAATAACCATACAGGCCGTCTAAAACCGTACCCCACTTTTCCAGACGGCCTCCATCCCGCATCATAAGGAGCAAAAAATGCAACAAAGCTTATTCTTCAAAACCTTCTCAATTTCCGCCCTCGCCCTCGCGCTGGCCGCCTGCGGCGGACAAAGCCAAGGCGGTTCCGACAAAGCATCCGGCACGCAGACCGCTTCCGGCACCACCGCCGTTTCCGCAGAGAAGAAAGACATCGTCATCGGCACCACCGTCGGCGACTTCGGCGACATGGTGAAAGACCAAATCCAACCGGCAATGGCGAAAAAAGGCTACAACGTCAAACTGGTTGAATTTACCGACTACGTCCGCCCCAACCTCGCCCTGTCCGAAGGCGAGCTGGACATCAACGTCTTCCAGCACAAACCCTATCTGGACGACTTCAAAAAAGAACATAAATTAGACATCACTGAAGCCTTCCAAGTGCCGACCGCGCCTTTGGGCCTGTATCCGGGCAAACTGAAATCGTTGGACGAAGTCAAAGAAGGCAGCAGCGTTTCCGCACCGAACGACCCGTCCAACTTCGCCCGTGCGCTGGTCATGTTGAACGAGCTGGGTTGGATTAAGTTGAAAGACGGTGTGAATCCGCTGACCGCTTCAAAAGCCGACATCGCCGAAAATCCGAAAAACATCAAAATCGTCGAACTGGAAGCCGCGCAACTGCCGCGCAGCCGTCAGGATGTCGATTTCGCCGTCGTTAACGGCAACTACGCCATGAGCAGCGGCATGAAACTGACCGAAGCCCTGTTCCAAGAACCGAGCTTCGCCTATGTGAACTGGTCTGCCGTCAAAACCGCCGACAAAGACAGCCAATGGGTGAAAGACATCACCGAGGCTTATAATTCCGACGAATTCAAAGCCTATGCCCACAAACGCTTCGCCGGCTACAAATACCCCGCCATCTGGGGTGAGAGCGCGGCAGAAGGAGCAAAAGCCGAAGCCGCTTCCACCGCCTCGGCAGCCAAGTAAGCCTGCTTGAAAAAGGCCGTCTGAAAACCCTTCAATCGTTTTTCAGACGGCCTTTGCTTGTTTTAAAACTATCGGCAAAACACGATTAACGCGGATGAACCATATCGGCGGGGACGACCAGTTCGTCAAACTCTTCCCCTGTCAGCAAGCCCAGTTCGACGGCGGTTTCGCGCAGCGATTTGTCGTTTTTGTAGGCGGTTTTGGCGACTTTGGCGGCGTTTTCGTAACCGATTTTGCGGTTCAATGCGGTAACGAGCATCAGGGAATGGTGCAGGAAATAGTCGATTTTTTCCGGTACGGGTTCGATGCCGGCGGCGCAGTTTTCGTTGAAGCTGTTGCATGCGTCGCCCAAGAGGCGGATGGATTGCAAGAGGTTGTAGGCGATAACGGGCATATAGACGTTCAGCTCGAAATTGCCCGACGCGCCCGCCATGCCGATGGTGACGTCGTTGCCGAACACTTGGCAGCACACCATGGTCATCGCTTCGCATTGGGTCGGGTTGACTTTGCCCGGCATGATGGACGAACCCGGCTCGTTTTCGGGGATTTTGATTTCGCCCAAACCGCAGCGCGGGCCGCTTGCCAACCAGCGGATGTCGTTGGCGATTTTGTTCAGGCTCGCCGCCAGCGTTTTCAGTGCGCCCGAAGCGGCAACGGCGGCATCGCGTCCGCCCAAGGCTTCAAATTTGTTCGGCGCGCTGACAAACGGCAGGCCGGACAGTTCGGCGAGTTTGGCGGCGGCTTTTTCGGCGTATTCGGGATGGCTGTTCAAGCCCGTACCGACCGCCGTGCCGCCCAAGGCGAGTTCGTACAAACCTTTGAGCGCGTCGTTCAGACGGCCTAAGCCGTGGTCAAGTTGGGAAACGTAGCCGGAAAATTCTTGACCCAAAGTCAGCGGCGTTGCGTCCTGCAAGTGGGTGCGGCCGATTTTGACGATGGGGGCGAATTCTTTGGCTTTTTTATCCAATGTATCGCGCAGTGCTTGGACGGCAGGGATGAGGTGGCGGTTGATTTCAATCGCGGCGGCGACATGGATGGCGGTCGGAAACGCATCGTTGGTCGATTGCGCGTGGTTCACATGGTCGTTGGGATGGACGGGCTGATACGCCGCCAAACCCGTACCGGCGATTTCGTTGGCGCGGTTCGCCAGCACTTCGTTCATGTTCATATTGGACTGCGTGCCGGAGCCGGTCTGCCAAACCACTAAGGGAAACTGCCCGTCGAGCTTGCCGTTCAACACGTCGTCTGCCGCCTGTGTAATCAAATCCGCCTGCTCAGGCTTAATCCTACCAAGGGAAACATTGGTGGCGGCTGCGGCTTTTTTCACCAGCGCCAAAGCATGAATCAACGGCTGTGGCAGGGTTTCGCCGCCAATTTTGAAATTGTTGCGGCTGCGCTGGGTCTGCGCGCCCCAATAGGCTTCGGACGGGACCTCGACATTGCCCATGGTGTCGTGTTCGGTACGGGTGCTCATCACTACTCTCCTTAAAATCGAAATGGGAAAACAGAAAACGATATTGCCGCCTTCTTAATAAATAATTATAACTATCATTTTTATAATTTTGCAATTCCGATATAGCCCGGCAAACCATACCAATACCGTGCCGCGCCGGACAATTCAATCCACCCGACAGTTTATTAGTAATTTCACCGCAAACATGTTTTAATGCGCCCTCATCCAACGCACAAGGAGAAAACCGTGTCCCGCGCCCCCATCATCCACTCCCTGCTCGACACCGACCTTTACAAATTCACCATGCTGCAAGTCGTGCTGCACCAATTTCCGCAGGCGCACGGCGTATACGAATTCCGCTGCCGCAACAATGCGGACACCGTTTACCCTCTGGCGGAAATAAAAAGCGATTTGGAAGCCGAACTCGACGCGCTGTGCACACTGAAACTCACGCAGGACGAATTGGACTACCTGCGCGGCCTGCGTTTCATCAAAAGCGATTTTGTCGATTATCTCGAATTGTTCCAGCTCAAACGCCGCTTCGTAACGGTAACGACCGACGAGGCCGGCCGACTGCACATCCGTGTCGAAGGGCCGATGATACAGGCCATGTTCTTTGAAATTTACATCTTGGCCATCGTCAACGAACTCTACTTCCGCCGTTTGGAAACGCCCGAAGTGCTGGCCGAAGGCGAACGCCGCCTGCAAGAAAAGGCAGCCCGCCTGAAAACCTTTGCCGGCAGCCAAAATCCCGAAGACCCGCCGTTTCTCGTTTCCGACTTCGGTACCCGCCGCCGCTACAACCTTAAATGGCAGGAACACGTCGTCCGCACCTTCCACCAGGCCGCACCCGAAATCTTTCGCGGCACCAGCAACGTTTATCTGGCCAAAAAACTCGGCCTGACCCCCATCGGCACGATGGCGCACGAATTTTTGCAGGCCTTCCAAGCATTGGACGTACGCCTGCGCGATTTTCAGACGGCCGCACTCGAAGCCTGGGTACACGAATATCGCGGCGACTTGGGCATCGCGCTGACAGACGTGGTCGGCATGGACGCCTTCCTTCGCGATTTCGACCTCTACTTCGCCAAACTCTTCGACGGCCTGCGCCATGACAGCGGCGACCCCTACGAATGGGGCGACAAAGCCTATGCCCACTACAAAAATCTCAAAATCGACAGCCGCACCAAAATGCTCACCTTTTCAGACGGCCTCGACATCGAACGTTCATGGGCGTTGCACCAATATTTCAAAGACCGCTTCAAAACCAGCTTCGGCATCGGCACCAACCTCACCAACGACCTCGGCCACACGCCGCTGAACATTGTCTTGAAACTGGTGGAATGCAACGGCCAGTCCGTTGCCAAGCTGTCCGACAGCCCGGGCAAAACCATGACCGACAACGACACCTTCCTCGCCTACCTGCGCCAAACCTTCCAAATACCCGAACCGAAATAAACGGCAGGCCGTCTGAAACCCATGTTTCAGACGGCCTTTTATAGTCTGCAACATCATGAAAACCTATAAAATCAGCCCGAACTACCTTCGTTTCTTTCTCGATATTTCAACCATTTACGAAGCATACGGCTACGAAGGCTGCGACAGTGAATACACCGAATTGTGCAGCCTGAACTTTGCCAACCGCAACAGCGTTCGCCGCTGGGTAAACGAATACCTCCGCCCCCTATTTCAAGAATACTCCTCCGCCCGCCAACTCCGTATCAAGGAAAGCTTCCGTTACGGCCTGAACTTCTGGCCGGACGAAACATTGCGCCGTTGCGCAGACGACTGGCTGGACGGCACAAACGCAACCCCCGTACGCCAACGATGCCAGGAAATCTGGAACGACCTGTTCGACGGTGAATACAGCGGCATCACAGATGCTGCCGCATACGAAACCATAGAAACCGAATCAAACGACCCCTTCAACAACTGGAACGGCAAAAAGCCCGTCGGCTGACCCGCCTGTCCAAACAGCAAACCCGACATGAAAGGACATTCAATGGACATCGGAAAAACCAACCGCGCCATACCGCACCCGCTGCTTAAAACCGCCGTGATAGCGACCGTACTCGCCCTCACTGCCTGCGGCACGCACAACCCGCCACAACGACAGCTACCCAGCTCGGCAAGAACAAAAGAGCGAATAGTACCGCAGGCTGCCAATAAAATGATGGTCATGCGCCATGCCGAATATGCATCTGACACGGGCCTGCTCAAACAAGAAGCCCTGAACATAAGGTCTATCGCCGATACCGAACGCTACCAAAAACAGCCCGACCAGCCCGTCAAAGCCGTTGCCCAAGAACCCGTTTCCACCTTCAGCATCGACGTCGATACCGGCAGCTATGCTAATGTACGCCGCTTTTTAAACAACGGCAGACTGCCGCCCAAAGACGCGGTCAGAATAGAGGAAATCGTCAATTATTTTCCGTACAACTACCCGTTGCCGACCGGCGGGTACCCCTTCGCCGTCCACACCCAAACCGTCGATTCGCCGTGGCAGCCCGAAGCCAAACTCATCAAAATCGGCATACAGACGCAAGACTTGGCGAAAAAGGAACTGCCGCCCGCCAATCTGGTCTTCTTAGTGGACATATCCGGCAGCATGAACAGCCCCGAAAAACTGCCCCTGGTGAAAAAAACCCTGCGCATCCTAACCGAACAGTTGCGCCCTCAAGACAAAGTTACCCTGATTACCTACGCATCAGGCGAAGAACTGGTCCTGCCGCCGACTTCGGGCCGCAATAAAGACGAAATCCTGCGCGCCATCAACAAACTGCAGGCAGGCGGTGCGACAGCGGGCGAATCCGCACTGAAAATGGCTTATGAGCAGGCGCAAAAAGCCTACGTTAAAAACGGCATCAACCGCATTCTGCTGGCTACCGACGGCGACTTCAACGTCGGCGTATCCGACACCGAAACCCTCAAATCCATGGTTGCCGAAAAACGCAAAAGCGGCATCTCGCTCACCACGCTGGGTTTCGGCACGGGCAATTACAACGAAGACATGATGGAGCAAATCGCTGATGCGGGCGACGGCAATTACAGCTACATCGACAACGAAAAAGAAGCCAAAAAAGTCCTGCAGCACCAGCTGACCTCCACCCTCGCCACCGTGGCGCAGGACGTGAAAATCCAAGTCGAATTCAACCCCGCCACGGTTAAGGAATACCGACTGGTCGGCTACACCAACCGCACCCTGCGCAACGAAGACTTCAACAACGACAAAGTGGATGCGGGCGACATCGGCTCCGGCCACAGCGTAACCGCCATCTACGAAATCATCCCGCAGGGCAAACAAGGCTGGCTGAACGAATCGCGCTACCAAAAAGCCCCGGCGGCATCGGGCGGCAAAAACGAATACGCCTTTGTCAAAGTGCGTTACAAACTGCCCGGCCAAAGCACCAGCAAACTCATCGAGCAGGCCGTCCCCGCCATCAGCATCCCGCTGGCCCAGGCCGATGAAGACACCCGCCTCGCGCTGGCCGCCGCGTCTTACGCCCAAGCCCTGCGCGGCGGCGAATACAACGGCAAGCTGGATTGGGACGCCATCGAACGAATGGCCAAACAGGCCAAAGGCAAAGACCCCTTCGGCCTACAGGAAGAGTTTGTCGAATTGGTGAAAATTGCCAAAAGCCTGAGCAGCAAACAGGCGCAGTGAGAATAAGGCAGAATCCGGAGTCCTGACAAAGAGGCCGTCTGAAAACGCAAAACTGCATTTTCAGACGGCCTCTTTATGCCTTGTATAACGTTCTTAAGGCTGTTTCGCCAAAACGGGCATCGTGCTCTGCGTTGCCGACAAAGCCTGCTTTCTCTGTTCTTCGGCTTTTTCCTTCTCGCCTGTTTCATCAAACACTTTGGCCAAAGCCAGCCGTGCCTGAACGCTGTCGCGTGCGGAAATGCCCGCTTCCAGATACCCGCGTGCTTTGCCCCACAATTGCTTGCTGTAGGCCAATTGGCCGAGATACACGAGCAGGTCGGCATCCTGCGGGCTGTTTTGCAGCCAGCCTTCGGCGGCATCGATGGCTTTACGCTGTTCTTTGTCGTCCAAATAAGCCACGCTTTGGGCAAAAGGCGGCAACAGTTCTGCCTGACGGTTTTGCGGATAATGCTTTTCTACCCACGAGGCGGCTGACGCATAAAGGCCGAGCTTTTCGTATTTTTCCGCTATCGCCGCACAAAGCGCGCCGGATTTTTGTTCCTCGGGAATACGCTTCAATGCGGCTTTCAGGCTGTCGGCATCCGTGGCCGACGCCAGCAGGCGGCGGTAGGCCCAATCGCGGTATTCGCCCGCTTCATGCGGATTGACGGCTTTTTGTTTTTGCAATTCGTCGGTTTTGTCCAACACTTCGGCCGCATCGCCGTGATCGAAGGCATAACGCAGTTGCAGCCGCAGCAGGCGGGTTAGCCGGGGATTGATTTTGGCGGCGGCAGCCAGGTTTACGGAAGCTTCGGGGTAGTCGCGGCGGTTCAGCGCGCCTTCGGCAAGCAGCAGGTAACGCGAAAGCTGGTTGGCCTGCGGTAGGGCAGAAATTTCGTCCAGGTAGCGGGCGCGCAGGGCTTCGTCGTTCATGTGGTCGGCGGCATGGGCGGCAATCATCAACGCCAAAGCGCGGCTCTCGCCGGCCTCTTTGTTTTTCAGCACTTTGGCCGCTTCCTGCTCGGCTTTTTGGTATTTGCCTTCGAAATAAGCCAAACCGGCGGCGTTCAGGTTGCTGCCGGCCTTGCGGCTTTTACGCGCGCTGCCGAAACGGCTCAAACGGGCGGGAATATTAAACAGTCCGCCCATCAGTTGAACCACGATATACAGCAGGACGACGAATAAAATCAGTGCCGGCACAAACAACATCAAGTCCAGCCGCGCCAGCGTGTTGCCGACGACGAAATACACGTTGCCGTTGAACAGTGTGGATGCGATTGACAAACCGACGGCGACGGCAAACAGGATGATAATCCACAACAGGCTTTTCATGCCGCACCGCCTTTCGCTTTGCCCGGCTCGGAAGCTTTATTTCCTGCGGGTTTGGCCGGCTTGGCGGCTTCGTTTGCCTTTGGTTCGGCGGGCTTCGCGGATTTAGCCGCTTCGGCGGGTTTGGCCGGCTCGGAAGCCGAATGCTCGGCAGGTTTGGCTGCTTTGTCAGCCTTGTTTTCCCCATCCTGCCCTTTGGCTTCGGAGGCCGCTTTTTCAGCAGGCGCGGAGGCCGCCTGTGCCGCAGGGGCGGTATCGGAAGCGGCTTTTTCGGTCGGCGCGGAAGCCGGAACTTCGGCAGGTACCACAGATTTCAGATCGGGCAGCCGGATGCTTTGCGTGCCGCGCACGGTATCCTGATAGTTGCGGACAGCGGCCAAGCTGGCTTTCAGGGATTCGTTCGATACCATCCTCATATCGAGCGATTTCAGTTCGGCCAGCTCTTTCAGCCACGCCTGAGTGGCCGGGGACTGGTTGTCGAAATATTGTTTCACCGTTGCTTCGGCGTTGTTCAAATCGCTCAGGAACACTTCGCCGTTGTGCTGCATCAGGGCGATGCGTGCGTCCAACAGGCGCAGGCGGAGGTTTTCGCGCACGAAGTAGGCTTGTTCGGGCGCCAGCAGCATGGCATCGCCGTTGTTCAGCTTGCGCACTTCAACTAGATTGCCCAGCCCGTGCAGGGTTTTGTTCCATGTACGCTGCCACCAGGAGGCGTTCGGGTCTTCCTGCGTGGTGACTTCGGCCTGTCCGGGCTGCAGGGTGCTTTCCAACACCAGCGGCATGCCGGCAACGGCATTTTCCAGACGGTCCAAACGCAAAGCCGTGCCGGAGATGTCCAGATACGGCTGGTTTTTCAAGGCCGCCAAATCACTGCTGACCGCCTGTTTGATCGGCAACAAGTCGGCCTGTTCGAAGCGGCTCAGACGGCTTTCGATATTTTCGAGCACGGTAACGGCCACCGGCACGTTGCCCGACAGCAGCAGCTGTTGGGCGGCCATGTTCAGCGTGGCTTCGGTTTCATCCACCAGCCAGTCGGCGCGGTTGCGCAACAGTTCCTGATAGGCGCGGTTGGCTGCTTCGATTTGTTCCTTATTGTCTCTTTGTCCGTCGGCAATCTGCTGCAACGCGGCGGCAAGCTCGCTTTGCCTGCGGCTGTTTTCTTTCAGGATTTGGGCGTTTTCGCTTTCGCCCACCGCGGCCTGGTCGATTTTTTGGTTGAAGGCTGTTTCCTGGTTTTTCAATACGTTCTGCCCTTGGACGAACAGGAAGCCGCCTGTACCCAAGGCCAACAGCGACAATACCAGTGCGCCGACGGCCAAACCTTTGCCGCCGGATTCGCGGATGATGACCGGCGCGGGAGCCTGTGGGGGCTCGGGCGTTTTTTCCGCTTCTGCACGCGGAGGGGGTGTTTTGCCGCCGGATGGGCTTTCAGACGGCCTGTCTTTCTGAAGGCCGTCTGAAACGGTGTTTTTCGGGTTTTCCATGTTTTCGCCGCCGTTGTTTACGGCCTGTTCGGTTTCTTGTCCGCTCATCGGTTTTGCTCCGCGTAACGATTTAAAATGTCAATGTCCAGCGCGGGAATCAGTTCTACCCGTGTCGCGCCGGCGGCACGGAGTGCCTCGGCCACGCGCTGATGGTGGGTGAAGTATAGCAAGGATTGCAGCTTTTGCGTGAACGACGGCGGTGCGGCGGCAAACAGCAGGCGCACGGATTCGGCCGAGGTAATCCACGCCGCATCGGGCGGTGCGGCGGCAAACTGCGTCCAATCGGGTTCGAGAGGCCGTCTGAAATACACTTCGGCGATTTGGACGTTGAAGCCGCGCAGGGTAAGCTGATGTGCGAGAAATTCGCGTCCGCCGTGGCCTCTAACAATCAATACGGCCGCACCCTTCGGCAGGGTTTGCCACAACGGCAGCCGCAAAACGGCTTCGCTGTCGTTGCCGTCGTCGGGGAACCAGACCGGGGTGCGGCTGTACGCCTGCAATGCGCGCGCGCTGCTGCCGCCGACGGCTATCTGCGGCGGGCTGCGGTCTGAAAATTCGAGGTGCGGCGCAGCCACGGCCACGGCCGAGGGGCTGACCCAAAACACTGCGGAGGCCGTCTGAAACTGCCCGGGCAGGCGGGCGAGTGCATCCGCGTCGGCTTCAATGGCAAACGGGCTAAATATGGTGCCCTGCCAGCCTGCGACGGTACAGGTTTGCCGGTCGGCGGCGGCTTGGGCGACGGGTCGGACTATCAGGAGGGTAGGCATGGTCGGACGGATAAAATGGGATTGGGTTGGCGGGAACGGATACAAGGTTTTCAGACAGCCTTCGTTTGGCTCTTGCCGCCTGCCGAAAACTGATACGGTTGCCATGTTTTACAAGGGCGGCAGTCTGTTTGCGCTCTGTTTATATATTGCTTTTTGTTTCTGCGATACGGGCTGGAATTTTCTGCTTTCCGTTATTTACATATACCGGCCGGCATTTGATATTTTCAGACGGCCTCCGAGGTTTAGAGGCCGTCTGAAAACGGCGGCAGGACAACCTTTTATTGCTGTTCCGCCAAAACGGCCGCTATCAGTTCTTCCGCACCGTCGTCGGCCAGGCGTTTGGCCACGGCGCGGCCGAGTGCGTCGGCATAGGCGGCCGGGGCTTGGGCGGAGGCTTCGATGATGACGGAGCCGTCGGGATGGCCGACCAGTCCGTTGAGGGTCAGAAGGCCGTCTTCCATCACGCAATAAGCCGCCAGCGGTACTTGGCAGCTCCCGCCCAGCGCGCGTGCAAGGGCGCGTTCGGCGGTAACGCAGGCGGCGGTTTCTTCGTGGTTCAGCGGACGCAGGATGTCGGCAAGGTCGGTGCGGCGTGCGGCGATTTCGATGCCCAATGCGCCCTGCCCTGCCGCGGGCAGGCTGTCGGCCGGCGAGAGGATTTCGCGGATGCGGCTGTCCAAGCCCAGGCGTTGCAGGCCGGCGGCGGCAAGGATGACGGCATCGTAATCGCCGTTATCGAGCTTGGACAGGCGGGTTTGGACGTTGCCGCGCAGGGGTTTGATGGTCAGGTGCGGAAACTTCGCCCGCAGTTGTGCTTCGCGGCGCAGGCTGGATGTGCCGACGATTACGCCTTCGGGCATGTCTTCCAAACGCGCATATTGATTGGATACGAACGCGTCAAACGGGCTGGCGCGTTCGCCGATTGCCGCCAGTGCGAACCCTTCCGGCAGTTCCATCGGCACGTCTTTGATGGAGTGGACGGCCAAATCGGCACGGCCGTCTTGCAGTGCCTGTTCGAGTTCTTTGATAAACAGGCCTTTGCCGCCGATTTTCGACAATGTGCGGTCGAGGATTTGGTCGCCGCGCGTCGTCATGCCCAGAATTTCCACTTCGCAGTCGGGATACAGGGCTTTCAGACGGCCTTTGATGTGTTCGGCCTGCCACATCGCCAGCATGCTTTCCCTGCTGGCGATAACCAGTTTTTTCGGTGTATTCATCGGTTTTCCTTAAATGGGATGTGCGGGCCGTCTGAAAACAAACGGACTTTTCAGACGGCCGAGAGGGGATGTTTCAGGCGGTTTCGACATACAGCGAGATTTTCGGCGTGTACAGCATGTCGAGGGTGGGCTGATTGATCAAATCGGACAGGGTAAATTTGTCGAGGTGCGCGAGAAACGCCCGTCCAGCATCGTTCAATATATTGCTGAGCCGGCAGCAGGAAGTCAGCAGGCAGTGGTTGTCCGCGCCCATGCATTCCACCAGTTTCATCGGTTCTATGTGGCGCACCACGTCGCCGATAACGATGCCTTCCGCCGAACGGCTCAAACGCAGGCCGCCGCCCTTGCCGCGCACGCTGTCTAAAAAACCGCCTTTTACCAAGGCGGTGGCCACTTTCATCAGGTGGCTTCTGGAAATACCGTAAACTTCGGCGATGGTCGCGATATTGACCAGTTCTTCGCTGTTGGCGGCCGCATAGGCCAAAACGCGTAGGGCATAGTCGGTTTGTTGAGTTAGGTACATATTGCAAGCGTGGTGTTAAAGTTTCATAATATCTGCAACATTATACACAAACGACACGCCACCACTAAGACAAAAAACCATGAAACGACACCCCATACTGGTCCCACTGTCGCATGAGCATCATCACACACTCGCCCTATGCGCCCGCATCCTGCGCCATCCCGAACTCAACCATTCGGCCGACATCAACGAACACTACGTCGGCCTGATGCCCCATTTCGAACACGAAGAGACCATGTTCGCCCCGTTGTGGCACGACTTGAACCGCGACGACCTGCGCGCCCGTTTTGAAAACGAACACGCCGTACTGCGCGCCATGCACGCCGCGCCGGAATATGACAATCCGTTATGGAACGTCGAGTTCGCCACCCTGCTGCGCGACCATGCACGCTTTGAAGAACGCGAGCTGTTTCCCGCCATCGAAAAACTGCTGCCGCCCGTCGGCTGAGTGCGGAAAATCTCTGAGAAACCGTTTCGGAGGTTTTCAGACGGCCTCAACACTTCCCGTACGGCCTTTACACATTTATTTTAAAACGGCAGACAGGCCGTCTGAAAAAGCGCATTTGTTTTTTCAGACGGCCTGTTTGTTTGGAACCGCAAGCCGGTTGCGGCCGGCATGTCGCACGAAATCCCCGCTTATTTTGCCTGCCGCCGCTGCGCCATGTTTTTTCCGATTGCGGCCAGTTTGTCGGCCGGAATGCTTTCCTTGCCCAAGTCGAACAAGCCTTCTTCCAAAGCCAGATGCACGGCATAGCCGTCCGTAAAGCGTTTGAACGCGGCCGCGTCCGGCCGGTAGTGTTCATCGGCGGCAATTTTTTCAAATTCCGCCGCCACCGCCGCCCAATTGTCGTGCAGCAATCCGTGCTGGCGCAGCAGTTCGTCCACATCGGCCTTTGCCTGCGGCGCGTATTGCAGCAGCAGCGGGAAATAGTCTTCCTCTTCGTCCTGATGGTGCAGCGGCGCGGCGACGTTGAAATATTGGCCGATCTGCCGCACGGCCTGCAACACGATGTCGTTGCGGCCGTGTTCGGCGATATAGCCGTCCAACATGCCGACCTGTTCGCAAAAACGGCGTACTTTGCCGTGGCAGGCGTACAGCATTTCTATCGGTTCGGCAAAGGTAACGCTACGCGTATCAAATAAATTCATTGTAGCCTCGTTTCGGAAGGCCGTCTGAAAAGTCATCAATCGGTTTCAGACGGCCTGCATGGTTTGTGTAAATCGGGCAGTATAGTGCCAAGCCTGCGGTGCAACAAGGCGTTGCAAACGGAAAAACGGCCTGCACGAGGCAGGCCGTCTGAAAAAACAATACGGCTTATTTCAACGTTACATTGCCCAGCATTTGGGAAGAGTGCGCCGGGAACGAGCAGTAAAACTCGTATTTTCCGCCGTCGGCAAATTTGCTGGTATCGATGGTTACGCTGGTCTCCTCGCCGCCGCCGATTAACGAAGTATGAGCCACTACGCGCGCATCGTCCGCTTTTACATAATTAGCATCCGCACCGGCTTTCGCTCCGTCGGCCAATACGGCTTTGGTGTCTTCGGCTTTGGAAATGACGATGTTGTGGCCCATGGCGGTTTTCGGCATTTTGCCGACGTGTTTCAGGGTTACTTTGAATTCTTTACAGTTGGTTTTGTCGATAACCAGCTCTTTGGTGTTGAAATTCATTGCGTCGTCGGATTCCACCACGGCTTCGCAAGCGTTGGCGGCAGGTGCTTTATCGGTTGCCGCAGCGGCAGACGCTTCCGTGGTTGCGGGGACGGCTTCGGAGGCAGGGGCTGCGGGGGCGTCGGCAGAAGCGGCGGCGGGGGTTGCGGACGCTGCAGGCGCGGCCGGTTTGCCTTGGTCGCCGCATGCGCTCAATGCCAAGGCTGCGGCGGAAATCAATGCCAAATATGCTTTCATATTTATCTCCTGAGATGTTGTGAATATGGGAAAAGCAAAACACATTCGTTGCAAAGCGGTCGTTTCACCCCTTGCCCGAATATGTGTTACCTATAAAAATTTACCATAAAACCAGTCTAAAAGATAATTATTTTTGTCGTTTATTGACCAAATTCCTCAAGGCGGCGGCCAGCTTCGGATGGTGTTGCAGCCTTTCCGCACTTTGACGGAAACTTTCCAAAGCGGCGGGACTGAGCTCCAATTTGTTGATTTTTTGGGGAGGCGGCGTTTTCGGCACGGTTTTGACCTTGATGTCGCGGATCAGGTCGGTATGCCTTTGCAAGCGCGGCAGCAGGCCGGGCGCAAGCATTCTGGCGCGGGACGCGGCCATGCCGTTGACCGCCAACAACACCAGGCAGCCTTCGCTGATGCAGGCCGTCTGAATATACGGGTGCAGGTTGGCCGGCAATTCTTGTTTGACCAGGCGGTCTATCTGCTGCCAGGCTTGCGCGCTTTGCAGCAGGAATTTCAGTTGTGCCGAGGCATCTGGATGGTCGCCCCGCCCGCTGCGTTTCCCTATTTTTTCCAAATCCATTTTTTCAGACGGCCTTTCGTATGTATAGTGGATTAAATTTAAATCAGGACAAGGCGACGAAGCCGCAGACAGTACAGATAGTACGGCAAGGCAAGGCAACGCCGTACTGGTTTAAAGTTAATCCACTATATTTATCCTACCCTGTCTTTTAACTCTGCACCCAGTTTCCGCAAGCGCCGCAATACCTCGTCCCATGCTTTGTCCAAATCGCGGCACGCCCCGCCTTCCGCTTTGATGCCGAACTCGATATGCGGTTTGACCGCCGTTCCGTCCGCATTTTGCCAGCCGACGCTGGGCAGGCTGTAAGAGCGCACACCCGGGTAGGTGCGTTCGACGTATTCCATAATCGGCGCGACGCGCGATTCGGGTTGTCCGAACACATACACGCTGCGGCTGCCGCGTTCGGTTTGGTTGAAGCGGTCGGCGTAATAAGTATCCAAAACCCATTCCGCCATCGGATGCGCCATCACGGGGAAGCCGGGGAAGAAATAATGTTCGCGGATGGAAAATCCGGCGATGTTGTTGAACGGGTTGGGCACAAGTTCCGCGCCTGCGGGAAAATCCGCCATTTTCAGGCGCTGGGCGTGTTCGGGGGCGTCAAGCGGTTCGCCGCGTTTAAGGGTAACGCCCTCGATGAACTTGGCAGCTTCGGGATGGCGGACGACGGGCAAATCCAAAGCGGCGGCGGCGGCTTGGCGGGTATGGTCGTCGGGCGTGGAGCCGATGCCGCCGGTAACGAAAGTCGGCAGGCCGTCTGAAAAGCTGCGGCGCAGTTGTTTGACCAACAAATCGGGTTCGTCGGGCAGGTATTGCACTTGATTGAGCTTCAGCCCGCGCGATTCCAGCAGGGATTTGAAAAAGGCGAAATGCTTGTCTTGGCGACTGCCGTGCAGAATTTCGTCGCCGATGATGATGAGGTTGAAAGCGTTCATAAATGGGGTTTCTTCTTGGAGGCCGTCTGAAAATCTTCAGACGGCCTCACGGCTGACAATATGCTCCATTTATAAGATAATGGAACCCGTTTTTCAAGTCTGAAGGAAGAATCCCCCATGAGCCACAACCACACCATCCTACAACACCTCCCCATCGGTCAAAAAGTCGGCATCGCCTTCTCCGGCGGTCTTGATACCTCCGCCGCCCTCCTGTGGATGAAACTCAAAGGCGCACTGCCTTATGCCTACACCGCCAACCTCGGCCAGCCCGACGAAGACGACTACAACGCCATCCCCAAAAAAGCGATGGAATACGGCGCAGAAAACGCCCGCTTAATCGATTGCCGCGCCCAGTTGGCACACGAAGGCATCGCCGCCATCCAATGTGGCGCGTTCCACGTTTCCACCGGCGGCATCGCCTACTTCAACACCACGCCTCTGGGCCGTGCCGTTACCGGCACTATGCTTGTTTCCGCCATGAAGGAAGACGACGTCAACATCTGGGGCGACGGTAGCACCTACAAAGGCAACGATATCGAGCGTTTCTACCGTTACGGCCTGCTCACCAATCCCGCGCTGAAAATCTACAAACCTTGGCTCGACCAACAATTTATCGACGAACTCGGCGGCCGCCACGAAATGAGCGAATTTCTGATTGCCAACGGCTTCAACTACAAAATGTCGGTTGAAAAAGCCTACTCCACCGATTCCAATATGCTCGGCGCAACGCATGAAGCCAAAGACTTGGAGTTCCTCAACAGCGGCATCAAAATCGTCAAACCCATTATGGGCGTTGCCTTCTGGGACGAAAACGTCGAAGTCAAACCCGAAGAAGTCAGTGTGCGCTTTGAAGAAGGCGTGCCGGTTGCATTGAACGGCAAAGAATACGCCGACCCCGTCGAACTCTTCCTCGAAGCCAACCGCATCGGCGGCCGCCACGGCTTGGGCATGAGCGACCAAATCGAAAACCGCATCATCGAAGCCAAATCGCGCGGCATCTACGAAGCTCCGGGCATGGCATTGTTCCACATCGCCTACGAACGCTTGGTAACCGGCATCCACAACGAAGATACCATCGAGCAATACCGCATCAACGGCTTACGCCTAGGCCGCCTGCTCTACCAAGGCCGCTGGTTTGACAGCCAAGCCCTCATGTTGCGCGAAACCGCCCAACGCTGGGTTGCCAAAGCCATCACCGGTGAAGTTACGCTGGAACTGCGCCGTGGCAACGACTACTCGATTCTGAACACCGAATCGCCCAACCTGACCTACCAACCCGAACGCCTGAGCATGGAAAAAGTCGAAGATGCCGCGTTCACCCCGCTCGACCGCATCGGCCAGCTCACCATGCGCAACCTCGACATTACCGACACCCGCGCCAAACTGGGTATCTACTCGCAAAGCGGTTTGTTGTCGCTGGGCAAAGGTTCGGTATTGCCGCAGTTGGGTAATGGCAATAAGGAATAATGTTGCAAACCATAGCTCGAACCAAGCCGGAATTTCGTTTTTCATTCCGGCTTGATTAGCGGCCGCTTATTTTGATGGCGGACGAACACAATCAGAGCAAAATAACTTCTTATTCAATCAAGAGGCTTAAATAATGAAAAACTACCACGCGCCCGACGAGAAGGGCTTTTTCGGCGAACACGGCGGACTTTATGTTGCCGAAACCCTGATTCCCGCCTTGCAAGAGCTGGCGGATGCCTATAAAGCAGCGAAAAACGCCCCGTCGTTTTGGGAAGAGTTCCACCGCGATTTGAAACACTACGTCGGCCGCCCCAGTCCCGTTTACCATGCCGCGCGATTGTCCGAGCATTTGGGCGGCGCGCAAATCTGGTTGAAGCGCGAGGACTTGAACCACACCGGCGCGCACAAGGTAAACAATACCATCGGTCAGGCATTGCTTGCCCGCCGCATGGGCAAAAAACGCGTCATCGCCGAAACCGGCGCGGGTCAGCACGGTGTGGCCTCCGCCACCGTCGCCGCCCGCTTCGGCATGACTTGCGACGTGTACATGGGCGCGGACGATATCCAGCGCCAAATGCCCAACGTGTTTCGCATGAAATTATTGGGCGCGAACGTGGTCAGCGTCGACAGCGGCAGCCGCACGCTGAAAGACGCGATGAACGAAGCCATGCGCGAATGGGTCGCCCGCGTGGACGACACGTTCTACATTATCGGCACCGCCGCCGGCCCCGCGCCGTATCCCGAAATGGTGCGCGATTTCCAATGCGTTATCGGCAACGAAGCCAAAGCGCAGATGCAGGAAGCCATCGGCAGACAGCCCGACGTCGCCGTTGCCTGCGTCGGCGGCGGCTCGAACGCCATCGGACTGTTCCACCCGTATATCGGCGAAGAAAACGTGCGCCTCGTCGGCGTGGAAGCCGGCGGTTTGGGTGTGGACACCCCCGACCACGCCGCGCCGATTACCAGCAAAGCCCCCATCGGCGTACTACACGGCTTCCGCAGCTACCTGATGCAGGACGAAAACGGTCAAGTTTTGGGTACGCACTCCGTTTCCGCAGGTCTCGACTACCCCGGCATCGGCCCGGAACACAGCCATTTGGCCGACATCGGCCGTGTGGAATACCATGCGGCGAACGACGATGCCGCGCTGGAAGCGTTTGATTTACTGTGTCGCTTTGAAGGCATCATCCCCGCGCTGGAATCCAGCCACGCCGTGGCCTGGGCAGTTGCCAACGCGCCGAAGATGGGCAAAGATCAAGTGATTCTGGTCAACCTGTCCGGCCGCGGCGATAAAGACATCAATACCGTGGCGAAGTTGAAAGGGATTGAGTTGTAAGGTTTCAGGTAGCCTTTGGGCTACCTGAAATTTCAGCTTCGCAGCAACGCGCAGAGCTCGTTTTAACTGCGTTGAAGCTTATGCTTTCAGGTAGCCTTTTCCTATCTTCTGCCAAACGCTCTAGCGCGGATGGCGCATGATGATGCTCAGGATACTTTCGTCTAGTTCTTTATCCGGCATATTCAAGCCCACCGGCTTCACTTTGCCGTTGAAATGGCCATAGCTGCCCAAGAGCGGCTGATCGAAATAGCAGCCGTTTTTGGTGATGTCGCAAGGCAGGGCGCAAACACTGTGTTTAAACAGATCGCATTGCGTGCCTCCGCTGCTGCGGCAGTTTTGGATAGCGGCATAGTCGGCATGCTGGGCATCTAGGCTGACGGAGGGGAAATGGGTGAGGCGGCCGTTTTTCTGCCCCACTGACATACCGAAACACATATTGCTAAACCGCTGCCACACACCGCATTGCTTGCCGGAAGCGCGTTTGCATTGGCGCAGGGCATCCGCTTTCGCGGCTTCTTCGGTGGGGTGGGCTGCGGATGGGTAGATAACTTCGGCGTTATTTTCATTCATAGCAATGGCGCGCCACACACGGGGCTTGGCCGGCGTGTTGGCTTTATTGGCTGCGCTACCGGCAGCTCCCGCACTATCAGCGGCTTGCGACCTGTTTTGCGGCTTGAGCTCTTCGCGGTATTCTTCGCAGCCGTATTCTTTCTCAACATTGCCAAAAGCGGTATCGCGCACTGAAAGGATGGTGCCGTCAGTGTTGGTTACCACGATGCGGTATTCGTAGCCGTTGTAATGGCGGTAGTTTTGGTAATACTGCACATTGCCGGATTGGCCTACATAGGCCTGACGGATTTCGTAGAGCTCGATGCGCCAGGCATAGAGGTTGCGCACTTCATTATTTTTCACGCAGTCTCGGCGTACGATATCGGGCATGCGATGGGCGCGCTCGGCGATAAAATCGCTGATGTCTTTGCCGCGCCAGCGCAGTGTGTCGGTCGGGCGGATGGTGGTGGCGCAGCCGGCCAGCAGTAAAACAGCCGCCCAAGGCAGCAACCGTTTCAGGGAAAAAGGTTTGGGGAACACGATATTCTCCGTTTTTGTTTTAAATTGGATGTTTTAGCACCGAACCATGCGGCACGGCGCGCATCATACGGCAAGGCAGACCGAAACCATAGCAAAAATTAAATAAATTTGCCAAAAATTAAAACTTGCACCAAGCGGTGTGAGGCCGTCTGAAAACTTAGAAAACAGGTTTTCAGACGGCCTCATCGCATCAAAATGCAGCACAGCTTGAAGAAGGATTTTGCCTTACGGCAAGCAACCATTATAATCTGCCGTGTTTGTGTAAAGAAAGTGTCATCATGCAATATTTGAAACAAGCGGTGGCGGGGGCGCAGATTTTATTTGTCGCTTTCGGCGCAATGGTTCTGGTACCGTTGCTGACGGGCTTGAACCCCGCCATGGCGCTTTTGGGTGCGGGCATCGGCACGCTGCTGTTCCAACTGCTTACCGGCCGCAAAGTGCCGATTTTTTTGGGTTCTTCGTTTGCCTTTATCGCACCGATTATTTACTCCATACAGGAATGGGGCATGGGCGGCACGATGTTCGGCCTGTTTGCGGCGGGTTTTATGTATTTCGTTTTTGCCGCACTGGTGAAATGGCGCGGCTTGGATGCGGTGCACAAGCTGCTGCCGCCGGTGGTTATCGGGCCGGTGATCATGGTTATCGGCCTGTCCGTGGCCGCCGTGGCCGGACAAATGGCGATGGGTCAGGCTGGCGGTGAGCAAAAATACGATTATGTACAATCGTTGATGCTGTCGGGCTTTACTTTTGCCGTTACCGTGGTGATTGCCGTATTCGGCAGCCGGATGATGAAACTGGTGCCGATTTTAATCGGCGTAACATCGGGTTATCTGCTGGCCTGGATGCTGGGTATGGTGGATACGGCAAATGTTGCGGCGGCCAAATGGTTTGCCGTACCCGAATTCCACAAGCCGGAAATCAATTGGCAGGCGGCGTTGTTTATGCTGCCGGTGGCGATTGCGCCCGCAATCGAGCATATTGGCGGTGTATTGGCCGTGGGCAAGGTAACGGGCGAAGACTACGCGGCCGACCCCGGCCTGCACAGGACGCTGGCGGGCGACGGTTTGGGCGTATGCGTGGCGGGCTTAATCGGCGGACCGCCGGTAACGACTTACGGAGAAGTTACCGGCGCGGTGATGCTGACGAAAAACAGCAATCCCGTCATCATGACTTGGGCTGCGGTATTCGCCATCTGCATGGCCTTTTTCGGCAAATTCAACGCCTTCCTCGGCTCGATTCCCCTACCTGTGATGGGCGGCGTGATGATTTTGCTGTTCGGCACGATTGCCTCGCTCGGCCTGAAAACGCTGATAGACGCACAAGTAGATTTGATGAAACCGAAAAACCTGGTGATTGTCAGCTCGGTTTTGACCACGGGCGTGGGCGGGATGCTGGTGAAGGTCGGCAACGTCAGCTTTGCGGGCGTGGGCCTGTGCGCGATTTTGGCCATTGTGCTGAATCTGGTACTGCCCGATGAAAAAGTAGTACGCTGAATCGCTTGAAACAGTATGAAGGCCGTCTGAAACGATTTTTCAGACGGCCTTTTTATTTTCACCCGCTTATATTACAGGTTCGGATTAACGATGATTTTGACGGCGGATTCGTTGTTGTGAATCAGACGCTCGAAGCCTTCGGAAACCAGCTCGTCCAGCTTGATGCGCTGGGTGATGAAAGGTTCGAGGTTGATTTTGCCTTCCTCCACCAGTTTGATGGTTTCGGCGTGGTCGTTGCAGTAGGCGATGGTGCCGCGCACGTCCAGCTCTTTCATTACGACGCTGTGGACGTTGATGGTGGCGGGGTGGCTCCAAATGGATACGATGACCAAGTTGGCAGCAGGTTTGCAGGCCTCTACCAAGGTATCCATAACTTTGTTCACGCTGGTGCATTCGAATGCCACGTCCACGCCTTCGCCGTTGGTCAGTTTTTTCACTTCTTCGACGACATCGACTTCGGACGGGTCGAGGATGTAGTCGGCAACGCCGGATTCGCGGGCTTTGTCTTTGCGCGCCTTGCTCAATTCGGTGATGATGACTTTGATGCCTTTGGCTTTCAACACGGCGGCAAGCAGCAAACCGATCGGACCTGCACCGCCGACCAATGCGACGTCGCCTGCTTTCGCGCCGCTGCGGACATAAGCGTGATGGCCGACGGACAGGGGTTCAATCAAAGCGGCTTGGTCTAACGGGATTTTGTCGGAAATCGGATGCACCCAGCGGCGTTTGACGGCGATTTTTTCGGACAAGCCGCCGCCGCAACCGCCCAAGCCGATGAAGTTCATGTCTTTGGAGAGGTGGTAGTTGCTGCCTTCGCCAGTCGGTACGTCATCGCGGATGATGTAGGGTTCGACCACGACGTGTTGCCCGACTTTGATGTCGTCCACGCCTTCGCCGACGGCATAAACCACGCCGGAGAACTCGTGTCCCATCGTTACGGGCGCGGACTCGCCGGAAATCGGATGCGGATGGCCGCAGGGCGGGATGAAAATCGGACCTTCCATGAATTCGTGCAGGTCGGTGCCGCAGATGCCGCACCAGGCGACGTTGATGCCGACGGTGCCGGGGGCAACGGTCGGTTCGGGGATGTCTTCGATGCGGATGTCGCCTTTATCGTAAAAACGTGCTGCTTTCATACTGAACTCCTTAATTCGAGGGGAAGGGATATGGGGACATGCTTTCGTGAATGCTTTAAAAACATAACGTCCCCATGAGAATTCTACTCTTCCTGTGTATATCACACATCCAAATTTCCGCTACAAAACGGCTCTATCTGACCCACATCAAAAGTCTCTGCACAGGCAGGCCTCAAGGTTCTGCCAACAGGCGCAATACATCTTCCTTCCACTCTTTGGGAACGTCTGGCAGATGCCGCCGCAACACATCTAAAGGGCAATCGCAATAATCACTCAGCAACTGCATGATATCCACCCTAACTTCCGACGAGGGTTCGGTTAGAAAACATTGCTGCAATAAAATAAAAATCCCATCCGAATCAGGATGCAGGCAGCCGTAATAAGGATCGAGATAATAATCCAGACAAAACAGCAAAGAACGCTTGCTTTCTTCGCTGCCTTCCAGCAAAACGGCCGCCACCGCCGAGATGCCGGCTTCCACGATATCCCTCTGTTCTTGGCCGTAAACGATGAAATCCTTTTTCATGGCATGATACTTTCCGTCTTCCTTTAATTTCCGTTTCAGATAGGAACCATCAACGGGTATCGCAAAAAATCCGTCTGCCCAGCATATATAGTGGATTAACTTTAAACCAGTACGGTGTTGCCTCGCCTTGCCGTACTATCTGTACTGTCTGCGGCTTCGTCGCCTTGTCCTGATTTAAATTTAATCCACTATAACGGTACGGCGGCGGATTCATGACGCTATTCCGCCTCTTTCAACAATAAAGGCCGTCTGAAAACCGAAAAAATGTTTTCAGACGGCCTTTTCTTTATGGCTCAATCAGTCATCAGTCGCCCATCGCCATCAGGCTGGCGTTGCCGCCTGCGGCCGTGGTGTTGATGCTGCATGAGATTTCTTCAAACACCTGCAGGATGTCCAAACCGTTTTCAGACGGCAGGATGCGGATCAGCGCGCCGCCGCTTTCGGCCAGTGCCTGTTTGAGTTCGGCAGGCAGCGGTTCGAGTGCGGCAACATGGCTGATGGCCGAAGATGCCGGTGTAGCAGATACTTCCAGTAGGCCGTCCAATTGGCCGGAATAAGCAGCCAGAGGATGTTGGTCGGACACGACGGCGGTGATGCCGGACGCGGCCAGTTGCGCCAACGCGTTGAAGGATGCGGCCAAGTCGCCGCCGTACAGCCAAACGCGTTTCGGTGCGCGCCAGCTTGCGGCGTTGCGTTCGCCGGTTGGTCCGGGCAAAACGGCTTCGGCGTTGCGCAGAGTGCGGAAACGCGCTTGTCCCAATGCGGCTGCGGCGGCAAGTTTTTCCTGCTGATTCAGCGGCAGGGCATGCAGGACGGCTTCAATCCGTTTCAGGGCTGTTTCGTCCGCCTCGCCGATTTTGGTCAGCTCAGGCTGTACCCAGCCGTTCAGACGGCATAAGCGTTGCAGGTAGAAGGGGCCGCCTGCTTTGGGGCCGGTGCCGGACAGGCCGTGGCCGCCGAACGGCTGTACGCCCACAACCGCGCCGACAATGTTGCGATTCACATATACGTTGCCCGCTTCGATGCGGTTGCAGATGTGGTTTACGGTTTCATCGATACGGCTGTGGATACCGTGGGTCAGGGCATAGCCTTTACCGTTGATTTGGTCGAGCAGGCTGTCGAGTTCGCCGGCACGGTAGCGGACAACGTGCAGCACGGGGCCGAACACTTCGCGTTTCAGTTCGGACAAGTCGTTCAGTTCGAACAAAATCGGGCGGACAAAGGTGGCGTTTTGCGGATCAACGTCGGCAACCAGTTTGACTTCATGGAAGGACTTGGCGGCAGACTTCATTTTTTCGATGTGCGCGAGCAGGTTTTGCTGTGCTTCGGCATCAATAACGGGGCCGATATCGGTGGTAAGCTGTACGGGTTTGCCGACGACGAGTTCGTCCATCGCGCCTTTGATGATGTTGATCATGCGGTCGGCCACGTCTTCCTGCACGCACAGGATGCGCAGGGCGGAACAGCGTTGTCCCGCGCTGTCGAAGGCGGAGTTGAGCACGTCCAGGCAGACTTGCTCGGGCAGCGCGGTGCTGTCCACTATCATAGCGTTTTGGCCGCCGGTTTCGGCAATCAGCACAGGATTGTCGCTGCGTTTGGCCAGGGTTTGGTTGATCAGGCGTGCAACTTCGGTCGAACCGGTAAAAATCACGCCGCCGATGCGCTCGTCTTGCGTGAGTGCCGCGCCGACGTCGCCCGCACCCAAAACGAGTTGCAGGGCTTCGGCGGGAATGCCGGCTTCGTGCATGAGTTTGACGGCATAATGGGCAATCAGGCCGGTTTGTTCGGCCGGTTTGGCCACGACGGTGTTGCCTGCGGCCAGCGCGGCCACGACTTCACCGGTAAAGATGGCCAACGGGAAGTTCCACGGGCTGATGGCGACGATTGTGCCGACGCTGCGGCTGTCCGCCGGCAGGGTTTGCTCGGCCTGATCGGCGTAGTAGCGGCAGAAATCGACGGCTTCGCGCACTTCGGCGATGGCATTGTTCAGGGTTTTGCCCGCTTCGCGTACGGCCAGCATCATCAGTTGCGGCATGTGTTCTTCAAGCAGGTCGGCAAAACGGCGCAGGGCGGCGGCGCGTTCGGCAGCCGGTGTCGCCTGCCAAGCGGTTTGTGCGGCCACGGCGGCTGCGACGGCTTCCTGTGCCAAGGCGGCATCGGCAAAGCTGACCGTACCTACGACATCGTTGTGGTCGGCCGGATTTTTCACCTGTTGTTCATCCTGTGCGGCGCGTGCTTTGCCATTGATGATGGATGCGGCGCGGTAGGATTGCGCGGCCGATTCGTTGAGTTTTTCTTGCAGTTGTTGCAAAACGTTTTCGTTGCTCAGGTCGATGCCTTTGGAATTCAGACGGCCTTCACCGTATAAGTTGCGCGGCAGCGGCAATGCGGGATGCAGGTGTATGCCTTGCTCGGCGATGGTTTCGAACGGGCTGCGGATAAGTGTGTCGATGCTGATGTTTTCATCGACAATCTGATTGACGAACGATGTGTTCGCGCCGTTTTCCAACAGGCGGCGCACCAGATAGGCGAGCAGCGTTTCGTGCGTGCCGACAGGGGCGTACACGCGCACGCGGCGGCCGAGGTTTTGCGGGCCGACCACTTGGTCGTACAGCGTTTCGCCCATACCGTGCAGACATTGGTGTTCGAAGTTTTTGCCTTTGCCCATCTGGTAAATCGCGGCCAGCGTGTAGGCGTTGTGGGTGGCAAATTGCGGGAACACGGCATCTTGCGCGTCAAGCAGTTTGCGCGCGCAGGCCAGATAGGAAATATCGGTGTGGACTTTGCGGGTGTAGAGCGGGTATCCGTCCATGCCGTCCACTTGCGCCCATTTGATTTCGCTGTCCCAATACGCGCCTTTTACCAGCCTAATCATCAGTTTCTGATTGTTGCGGCGGGCAAGGTCAATTAAATAGTCGATAACGAAGGGGCAGCGTTTCTGATAGGCCTGAACCACAAAGCCGATGCCGTGGTATCCGGCCAAGTCGGGATCGGAGACCAATGCTTCCATCAGGTCGAGCGAAAGTTCCAAACGGTTGGCTTCTTCCGCATCAATGTTGATACCGATGTCGTATTGTTTGCCCAGCAGGAAGAGTTCTTTCAGGCGCGGTAGCAGTTCGCTCATCACACGGCCGTGTTGGGCGCGCGAATAACGCGGGTGGATGGCGGAAAGTTTGACGGAAATGCCGTTGCCTTCGTATATGCCTTTTCCGGCCGCATCTTTGCCGATGGCGTGGATGGCCTGAACGTAGTCGTTGTAATAGCGGTCGGCATCTTCTTGGGTGTATGCCGCTTCACCCAGCATATCGAAAGAATAGAGATAACCCATTTTTTCGCGCTCTTTGCCGTTTTGTAGGGCTTCTTCGATGGTTTGCCCGGTAACGAACTGCTTGCCCAGCAGGCGCATGGCGTAATTCACGCCTTGGCGGATAAGCGGTGCGCCACCTTTGCCCAGCAGGCGGGTCAAGGCCGCGCCCAAAGTGTCGTCATTGTTCGGGGTAGTGAGCTTGCCGGTAATCAGCAAGCCCCATGCGGCGGCATTGACGAACAGGGACGGACTGTTGTTCAAGTGGCTGCGCCAGTTGCCTTCGGACAGTTTGTCTTGAATAAGTTTGTTGCGGGTTTCAGCATCGGGAATACGCAGCAGGGCTTCGGCCAGACACATCAGTGCCACGCCCTCTTCGCTCGACAGGGAGAATTCGTGCATCAGCGCATCCACGCCGCTGGCTTTGGTGCGGTTGGCACGCACTTGGGTAACGAGGCGGCGCGCCAGTTCGTCAGCGTTTTTACGTTCTTCGTCGCTCATTTGGGCACGTTGCAGCATATCCTGCACGGCCTCGATTTCGTCGCGGCGGTAGGCATCGGTAACAGCTTGGCGCAATGGGGTTTGGTTGGGAAAGGCAAAATCGAACATTTCAGGTTCTCCAAAAGGTTTCGGTAGCGTTTTCAGACGGCCTTTCCTACACAGCGGAAGGCCGTCTGAAATTTATAATATCGTAATAAATTTAACGGTTAGAAACAAGGGGCTTACTTTGAGTTATGACAATATTCCTGTCATAAAATGTTTCAGACGGCCTGCAGATATAGGCCGTCTGAAAAGGGACTACTTCGCCGCACGGTAATCCGCATCGGCTTTTTCAAAGCGTTCTTGGATTTCTTTCGACGGCTCTTTGTCGGTAAGTGAAACGACAATAGCGACAACCAAGCAGGCAATAAAGCCGGGAACAATTTCATACATGGTTAAAAGACCGGTTTCATGTGCTGCCAAAGCAGGTTTTTTAACCCACTCGGCCCATGCCACCACAGTCAGCGCACCGGCAATCATGCCGGACAAGGCACCGTATGCCGTGATGCGTTTCCACACTACCGACAATATCACCACCGGCCCGAAAGCCGCGCCGAATCCCGCCCATGCGAATTCGACCAGCTTCAACACTTTGCTGTTCGGATCGGACGCAATCAGAATCGAGATGATGGCAATCGCCAACACCATCAGACGACCCACCCACACCAGCTCTTTTTGCGGCGCATTTTTACGCAAAAAGCCTTTGTAGAAGTCTTCGGTAATCGCGCTGGAGCAAACCAAAAGCTGGCAAGACAAAGTGGACATGACCGCCGCCAAAATCGCGCTCAAAATAATGCCTGCAATCCAAGGGTTGAACAACAGGGTGGACAAGGCGATGAAAATGCGTTCGTGGTTGCCCTTCATTGAAGCGACTTGGTCGGGGTTTGCACCAAAATACGCAATGCCGAAATAACCTACGGCCACCGCACCTGCCAAACACAAAATCATCCAAGTCATACCGATACGGCGTGCGGACACCAGCGATTTCGCGCTTTCAGCCGCCATAAAGCGCGCCAAAATGTGCGGTTGGCCGAAATAGCCCAAGCCCCATGCGGCAGTGGAAATAATGCCGATAACGGTTGTCCCCGCAAACAGACTGCCGTATTCCTTGCCTGTACCTGCGGCAACGCTCTGAATCGCGGCAGACATCTGATCCGCACCGCCCAGACCCAGATACACCATTACAGGAGTCAAAATCAGCGCAAAAATCATCAAAGAAGCTTGCAGCGTATCCGTCCAGCTGACCGCCAAGAAACCGCCCAAGAAAGTATAGGCAATGGTCGCACCCGCACCCAGCCACATGGCTTGGGTGTAAGTCATGCCTTCAAACAGGCTTTGGAACAGAGTTGCGCCGGCCACAATGCCGGAAGCACAATAAATTGTGAAGAAAAACAAGATAATAATTGCAGACACCACTTTCATCAAATGGCCGCCTGCACCAAAACGGTGGAAGAAATAATCCGGCAACGTCAGCGCATTGTTGGCATATTCGGTATGCACGCGCAAACGGCCTGCCACCAAAAGCCAGTTGAAATAGGCACCGATGACCAAACCGATGGCAATCCAAGCCTCATTCAGACCGCTCAAATAAATCGCGCCGGGCAAGCCCATCAAGAGCCAGCCCGACATATCGGAAGCACCGGCAGACATGGCCGTTACAAACGGGCCCAAGCTGCGGCCGCCCAAAATATAGTCGTCGAAATTTCGGGTTGAGAAATACGCGGCCAAGCCGATTAGCAAAACCGCCACCAGATAAATGGCGAAGGTGATATACATGGGATTCATAAGTTCTACTCTTTCTTTAAGGTTTTTCTTTTAACATCGTCTTATTTGACGGGCAGCTGCCCATCGGTATTGCGACAGGCCGTTTATACTTTACACCGCTATTTTTTGTCAATCTTTGCAAAGTAGGACTTGATTTATGCTAAATTAAATTGAGTAAAAGTAAATTTGAAGGATTCACACCTGCATTGCTTGAAACAACGCAAAGGCCGTCTGAATTTAAACCATGAAAAATTCAGACGGCCTTTGCAGCAGAAAAGTAAATAAAAAAAGCAGCCTTTTAAAGGCTACTTTTAAATTTGGTGCCGGCGGCAGGATTCGAACTCGCGACCCCCTGATTACAAGTCAGGTGCTCTACCAACTGAGCTACACCGGCTGAAAGAAAGGCGCATTATGCGGTGTTTCGAAAAAATTGGCAAGCCATTTTCTCCAATTAAACATAAAAATAAATCATCACACTGTTTTTTTTATATATATTTATCATCCGTACATATTACGCCTTCAATATAAGGAAGCAAAACGGTTGTTGGGGGAAAGCGTATCCGAGCAAAGAATCTGCAGTTATCATTGCCAACCAGGTTCAGCTCTTTGTCATTTTTTAACAAATTTCCCGATAAAACAAGGCGTCTTTGAGTTGCCCACAAAATCTGTGGATAACTTTGTGGATACAGTGTGGGCGACAAGGGCTTTTGCTGTTGAATCATTGTTTGCCCTTAATTTGCCTAAAAAATAAGCAATACATATTTTTATTTAAATACAACGCCTTATGTTATTTTTTACATTGTCAAGCATGATAAATGAAATTTCCTTGCAACATCGGCAATTATTTTTGTCAATGTGGATAAACGGCATTTTATTGCTGTTTCTCGCTTGACAAAACGGTAAATCGGCGTAAAACCGCGCCGCTGTCCGCTTAAATATAAAGATCCGCACAATGCCTCATTCCGATACTCTTTGCTGTCATTTATTTTGCACCGTTATCGACAACTTCGGCGACATCGGCGTCAGCTGGCGCTTGTCGCGCATTTTGCATAACGAATTGGGTTGGCAGGTAACGTTGTGGCTTGACGATGAAACTGTATTGCGTACTTTATGCCCGGACCTGCCCGCCCTTCCCTGCCGTTTTGCGGGTATAGGGCTGAAAGTTTGGCGGGAAGGGGAAGAATGGCCGCAATGGCCTTACCGTGCCGACATAGTCATCGAAACTTTCGGCTGCCGCCTGCCTGATGCCGTGAAAAAAAATATACGCGATCAAAACGCCTTGTGGCTGAACTGGGAATACCTGAGTGCGGAGGATTGGGCTGTGGCCATGCACGGCAAACCGTCTCCGCAAACCGACGGAACGGCGAAATATTTCTGGCTGATGGGTTTTGACGAACGCAGCGGCGGCCTGTTACGAGAAAAAAACTATGCAAAACTGATTGATTTTGACATCGATGCCTTCAGAAAACGGCTGGGGCTGCCGTTCAAAAATGCACCGAAATGGCTGCTGTTCGGCTACAGAAGCCCGATATGGGCGGATTGGCTGAGAATGTGGCAGGATGCAGGCGAACCGATAAACCTGCTGTTGGCGGGAGGACAGATTATCGACAGCCTGAAACAGGCCTCCGCCATTCCTTCGGACTGTTTGACGAGCGACGGCGACAGCCTGCAAACCGGCCCGGTCCGGCTGGTTCGGATACCGTTTGTCCCTCAGGACGAGTTTGACCGCCTACTGCATTTTTCAGACGGCCTGATTGTACGCGGCGAGGATAGCTTCGTCCGTGCCCAACTTTCAAGCAAACCGTTTTTCTGGCACATCTATCCGCAGGACGAAATGGCGCATTTGGACAAATTGTCGGCATTTTGGCGGCAGATATATCCCCTATTCCCGTCCGAATTGGCAACAGCCCATCGCGCGCTGTCCGAAGAATTGAACGGCAAAGGCAGTCTGAACCCGCATCAGCGGCTGCAATACTGGCAAACACTGTGCCACGGCCACAGCCGATGGGCGGCTGTGGCGGAAAGCTGGCGGGACGGCCTGTTCAGGCAACAAACGGCAACGGAAAAACTAGCCAACTTTATCAAACACCGCTAAAATGGCGCGCTTTGATTTTTAAACCTTTCAGAATTGGAACAGCAACATGAAAACCGCACAAGAACTGCGCGCAGGCAACGTATTCATGGTCGGCAACGACCCGATGGTGGTACAGAAAACCGAATACATCAAAGGCGGCCGCTCTTCCGCCAAAGTCAGCATGAAACTGAAAAACCTGTTGACCGGCGCGGCTTCCGAAAGCATCTATAAAGCCGACGACAAATTCGACGTCGTCATCCTGGCCCGCAAAAACTGTACTTACAGCTATTTTGCCGACCCGATGTACGTCTTCATGGACGAAGAATTCAACCAATACGAAATCGAAGCCGACAACATCGGCGACGCGCTGAAATTCATCGTCGAAGGCATGGAAGACGTATGCGAAGTAACCTTCTACGAAGGCAACCCGATTTCCGTGGAACTGCCCACCATCATCGTGCGCGAAGTCGAATACACCGAGCCTGCCGTCAAAGGCGACACTTCGGGCAAAGTAATGAAAACCGCCCGTCTGGTCGGCGGTACCGAAATCCAAGTTATGTCCTACGTCGAAAACGGCGATAAAGTCGAAATCGACACCCGTACCGGCGAATTCCGCAAACGCGCATAACTTGGGCTAAATCCCATTCATCAGAAGGCCGTCTGAAAACATATTTCCCGTTTTCAGACGGCCTTTTCCTATCTGAGGACTCATACAAAACACAGCCTGCCTTGAAACGGCCGCAACCATATCGGCTTAACACTTTTTCCAAATCGAACCGTAAAACCGGTCTGTCGCGTTTTCAATATCATGACCACCCCATGCCTGAGGCCGTCTGAAAAAACGGGGCAGCGTTTCAGACGGCCTTTCTTACGCACAAACAGGGTAGCCGCTATAATCTCATCCTTTCCGCCAAGCCAACGCCGCTTTCAGACGGCCAAAGACATAGCGGCATCTCCGACCCACCTTCGATACCGGGCGGCGATTCGGGGCAATGCCGCCCTGTTACAACCCATCACAAGAAAGAAACAGCTATGATTACTCCGCAACAAGCCATCGAACGCCTGATTAGCAATAATGAATTGTTTTACGACGAAATGACCGATTTGATGCGTCAAATCATGAGCGGCCAAGTGCCGCCCGAACAGATTGCCGCCATCCTGACCGGCCTGAGGATTAAAGTCGAAACGGTTTCCGAAATCACTGCGGCCGCGGCCGTGATGCGCGAATTTGCCACCCCCGTTCCCGTAGCGGACAAAAACGGGCTGGTCGATATCGTCGGCACAGGCGGCGACGGTGCGAAAACCTTCAATATTTCCACCACGGCCATGTTCGTCGCCGCGGCTGCCGGCGCGAAAGTAGCCAAGCACGGCGGCCGTTCCGTTTCCTCATCCAGCGGTGCTGCCGACGTCGTCGAGCAAATGGGCGCGAAAACCGATTTGTCGCCCGAACAAGTGGCCCGAACCATTGAAGAAACCGGCATCGGCTTTATGTTTGCACCCAACCACCACAGTGCCATGCGCTACGTTGCCCCCGTGCGCCGCTCCCTCGGCTTCCGCAGCATTTTCAACATCTTGGGCCCCCTAACCAATCCGGCGGGCGCGCCCAACCAACTTTTAGGCGTGTTTCACAAAGATTTGTGCGGCATCCTCTCACGCGTTCTGCAACAACTGGGTTCTCAACATGTTTTGGTTGTTTGCGGTTCGGACGGCCTGGATGAAATCACCCTCACAGGCGAAACTTATGTGGCCGAACTGAAAGACGGCACCATCCGCGAATACACCATTTCGCCCGAACAGTTCGGCCTGCCGTTGCAGCGCAATCTGGATGAAATCAAGGTAGCCGACAGCCGGGAATCGCTGTCCATGATGAACGCCGTGCTGGCAGGTGAAGCAGGCGCGGCTCGGGATATCGTGCTGCTCAACGCCGCCGCCGCGCTATATGCCGGCAATGTCGCCTCCTCCCTGACGGAGGGCATGGCTGCGGCGAGGGAGGCCATAGACAGCGGCCGCGCCAAAGCGAAACAGGAAGAATTCATCGCCGCTACTTTAAAAGGGTAAACGATACGGCGTTCTGTTTCGATACTGGGCGTATGGTGAGATGAAATCCTGCGGTCGTACCGGATTGGCTCCCGCCAAACTTGGCCTGGTACAGAACTTTGTGAGTATCGCTACAAGACCCAAGCTGCAAGGCTCTGAACCAAAGGCAGCCTGAAAAACAGGCTCTTCCACCACGCTTAACGGAGAACCACATGAACCTAACCGACAAAAAAATCCTTCTTACCGGCGGCAGCAGCGGCATCGGTGCCGCCCTGGCAGAAGCCCTGCACCGTCGCGGCGCACACGTGCTGACCTGCGCCCGCCACCTGCCGGAACCGCTGCCAGACGGCATTACCTTCCGCCGCTGCGATTTATCCCTGCCTGCCGAACGCGACGCGCTGGCCGCATGGGTGCGCGACGAACATCCCGATACCGCCGTTTTAATCAACAACGCCGCCGTGCAGCGCACGCTTGATTTTGTCGGCGGCGAACGCGCAGCCCTGCTGCAAAACCTCGCACAGGAGCTGGCGGTCAACCTTGAAGCCCCCGTTGCCCTGACCGCCGCGCTGCTGCCCGTGCTGGCAAGCCAGCCGCAGGCCGCCGTGGTCAACATCACCACCGGTCTTGCCCTCGCGCCGAAAAAAAGCGCCCCTGTTTACTGCGCTGCCAAGGCAGGACTGCACAACTTCACCCGCGCCCTGCGCTACCAAACGGAAGCCGCCGCGCCACACATCCGCGTACAGGAAATCGTGCCGCCCCTGGTTGACACCCGCATGACCGCCGGACGCGGCAGCGGCAAGCTCAGTCCCGAAGCGGTCGCTGATGCAGTCGTCCGCGCCATTGAAAGCGGTCGCGCCGAGACCTGCATCGGCAAAATACACCTGCTCAAATGGCTGCTGCGCCTCGCCCCATCCGCCGCCTACCGCATTTTGCGCAACGAATAACCCCGTTCATTCGCACGGCAGCCTGAAAACGGATTTCCCTCCTTTCAGGCTGCCTTTAAACCAAACAGCACTCATCTTTGCCCACACAAACGCTCCACCACGCCAAAGGCAGCCTGAAAGCGCGTCCATACGCTTTTGCAAAGCGAATTATAGTCAGTTTGCATGGTCAATAAAAAACATGCCCCCCTACCCTACGCCTGCCAAAGCTTATTGTTTTGATGTCGGCCCGTATCGGAATCTGTTTGTCCGTTATCTGCAAATAATAGTCGAAGGCCGTCTGAAAGATATGTTTCAGACGGCCTTCTTATATCAAACAGGTTATCCCTGGGAATTTCCGGTTTATTTGCTCATTGCTTTAAAAGCATCCGCGCGGGTGGCGATGACTTCGTCAATCAGGCCGTATTCTTTGGCGGCTTCCGAAGACATGAAATTGTCGCGGTCGGTATCCCGTTCGACTTTTTCCAAAGGCTGGCCGGTATGCTTGGCCAACAATTCGTTCAGTTTCTGCTTGATTTTAATCAGTTCGCGGGCATGAATCTCGATATCGGAAGCCTGTCCGCCCAAGCCGCCGCTAATCAGTGGCTGGTGAATCATGATGCGGCTGTTCGGCAGGGCGAAACGTTTGCCTTTCGCACCGGCAGACAGCAAGAATGCGCCCATGCTGGCAGCCTGGCCGAGGCACAGGGTGGATACGTCCGGCTTAATGAAATTCATGGTATCGAACACCGACATGCCGGCGGTTACCGATCCTCCGGGCGAGTCGATGTAAAAGAAAATGTCTTTATCGGGATTTTCGCTTTCCAAAAACAGCATTTGCGCCACAACCAGATTCGCCGTATGGTCGGTAACGGGGCCGACTAGGAAGATGATGCGTTCTTTCAACAGGCGTGAATAAATATCGAAAGCCCTTTCACCGCGCCCGCTTTGTTCGATAACGGTAGGAATCAGGGTGTTGTTGGTAATTTTGGGAAACATCTCGGCTCCTTTTGTTTAAAAAGCACCAAAGCGCATCGGCAGCTTCGGTGCTTGTTTCGCTTTTCAGACGGCCTTAGGCTTGGTTGCCCATGACTTCGTCGAACGACAAAGCTTTTTCGGTTACTTTGGCTTTGCCCAATACAAAGTCGGTTACATTGGCTTCAACAGCCAAGGAAGTCGGGCCTTGCAGACGGCTGTTGTCTGCGTGGTACCAATCGATGACTTCCTGCGGATCTTCGTAGCTTTCGGCAAAGTCGGCGATAACTGCGTCGATTTGCTCTTTGCTCGGTTCTAATCCGTTGGCTTGTACGACTTCGGCCAGAATCAGACCCAATTTAACGCGGCGTTCGGCCTGTTCTTTAAACATATCGAGCGGCAAATCCAAATTTTTCGCATCGGCCATGCCTTGGTTGATGAAGTTCTGCTTCATTTCCGCAGCCAGTCGGGCAGCTTCTTCGTTAATCAGGGCGTTCGGCACCTGCAGTTCGCTCACGGCAAGCAGTGCTTCCATTGCGGCTTCTTTGTTTTGGCTGTCTACGCGGCGTTTTACTTCGCGCTCAACGTTTTTCTTCACTTCCGCGCGCATGGTTTCAATGTTGCCGTCGGCAATACCCAAGGCTTTGGCGAAGACTTCGTCTACTTCCGGCAGCACCGGCTCGGCTACGTTGCGCACGGTAATGGTGAAGACGGCGGTTTTACCGGCAACTTCTTTGCCGTGGTAATCTTCGGGGAAGTTTACTTCGACGTCTTTGCTTTCGCCTTCTTTCAGGCCATTCACACCTGCTTCAAACTCGGGCAGCATTTGGCCTTGACCCAATACGAAGGCATAGTTTTCGGCAGAACCGCCGGCAAAGGCTTCGCCGTCGATTTTGCCTGCGAAGTCGATGATGACGCGGTCGCCGTCTTTGGCCGCACGTTCGGTGTGGTTGAAGCGGGTGCGTTGCTGACGCAGGATGTCGATGGTTTTTTCAACTTCCGCATCGCCGACGGTGGCGGTCACTTTTTCAACTTCCTGGCCGGACAAATCGCCGACTTTCACTTCGGGGAAGACTTCGAATACGCCGGAGAACAAGAAGTTTTCTTTGTCGTCTTGACCTTCAACGCCTTCCAAACGCGGCATACCGGCGATTTTCCAGCCTTCTGCAACGGCTGTATCGAAAAATACTTTTTGTGCCAATTCGTTCATGACGTCGTTTTGGATGCCGGCGCCGTACATGGATTGAATCATCGACAGGGGGGCTTTGCCGGGGCGGAAGCCGTCAATGCGGGCTTTGCGCGCGGTTTGTTTCAAACGCTTGTCGCATTCTGCGTTGATGCTGCTCCAAGGCAGGGACAGCGTTACTTTGCGTTCCAGGTTTTCAAGTGTTTCTAGTGTTACGCTCATCGTAAACCCTTAATTTTTTCAGTTAGTCGGTGTGTATGGGCCAAAGCCCGTTCGGTATGGAAGCCCCGTTCTGCGGGACGGAAAACAAAACGGCGAGTTTAGCATAATTTTGTTTTCTTGGCATGACGGCTTGCGTGTCGGCAGAATGCGCCCCCAAGATGCGGAAGGCCGTCTGAAAAGGAGTTACAGGAATCCTGGACAGGCGGAATGTCATGTTTTCAGACGGCCTGCATCCTTATTCAAAATTCGGATTCAGAATCCGCGCGCCATATTTGCAACCCGTATTGTTCGGAGGCGTGCTCGAAATCGGCCGCATCCTGTTGCGGGACGGCAATGAATGTGTAGTAGTCGCCGCCGGTTTGCACACTGTAGAGGACGGCGCCGGCAGCCAGCAGCACGGAATAGGCAGCCAAGACCAGTTGGTCGGGCAGTGCTTCTTCCATTTGCTCTTCGCTCCATTCCAGTTTGGCGTTGAAGCGGTCGGCGATGTCGGCAATAAAGCCGATAAAGCTTTCCCCGTCTTTCCAATCCACGGAAAACAGATGCTCGGTATCATTCAAATTATTGTGCAGCAAAAAGAAACTTTCAATGATGCTGCCGTAGTCCAATTCTTCCTCATCGTCGGCGTTTTCTTCAAGGTTGGCAATGATGGCATCGACTTCCTCGGGTTTGTCGCGGTAGATAACGCCCAACCATTGCCTAAACAGTGCTTCGGCGGACCCGTCGTCTGCTTCTTCTTCCGAATATTCGGATTCTTCCGGCAATACGGCTGGCCCGGCATGCCCAAGCAGCGCGTCGGATTTGTCGGACGGCGCAGCCTGACTGCCGTTTTTACGGAAAAACAGCAGTGCCAATAAGGGCGACAACAGCAACAGGATAACTATCCAAAAAAATTTCATGAGGTTTCCTTGTGGTTGGATGATGTTGAAATCGGTCGAGAGGCCGTCTGAAAAACAAGTTTTCATTTTTTCCGCCACGTTTGAAAATCAGGCGTTTATCTCCCGATAAAAACGGATGAACTCATCTTGATATTCGGCAACCGCCGAAACCGTCAATTCCCTATCATATAGCAGAATACCTCGTATGAAGGCAGTAAAAGCGGAGTAAGCCGTTTTTTGTAAAAATGAAGCACCTGCATCCCATTATGACCGCCCTGCCCGACCGGCTGCGGCTGCCGCGCCGCGGTTGGCCAGTGCGTCCGCACGTTCGTTGTCCGTATGCCCCGCATGGCCTTTTACCCACCGCCAAACGACGTCGTGTTCGCCGCACAGGCGGTCGAGTTCGCGCCACAGGTCTTCGTTTTTGACCGGCTGTTTGGCGGCGGTTTTCCAGCCGTTTTTCTTCCAGCCGTGTATCCAGCTTTCCATGCCGTTTTTAACGTATTGCGAGTCGGTGTGGATTTCGATGCGGCTGCGGCGTTTCAGGGCTTTCAGGCCTTCGATGACGGCGGTCAGTTCCATGCGGTTGTTGGTGGTTTGGGCTTCGCTGCCGAAGAGTTCCTTCTCGTGCCGGCGATAGCGCAACAGCGCGCCCCAGCCGCCTGTGCCGGGATTGCCTTTGCATGCGCCGTCGGTGTAGAGGTATACGGTTTTGTCGGTGGTTTCTTGCATCATGTTTTCGGGCTTTCAGACGGCCTTTTGTCTATTCGGCAACAGGTTCAACCGTATAACCCTGCCGCCGTAACTGCATAATCAGGCCGTTTTCGTCGGGCAGGTGGGCGATGCCGACGGCAATCAGGTTTCGGCGTTTGGGCAGTTCGTTCAGAATTTTCGGCAGCCACGCGCGGTTGCGCGGCAGCAGTACGCTTTGTTCCAGCCAATTTTGCCAAAAGGCCGTGCTCTGCGGCGGCAATCCTTTACTGTATTCGCTGCTGTCGGAGGAAAGGCGTATCAGTTCTTTCAGACGGCCTGAATGATACAGTGCGTATTGCCGTTCGATTTGGGCGGCGGCTTGTTCGGGATGGCGGTTGTTCGCGGCGATGAGTTCGGCAATGCGCGCGGTCGGCAGGGTTTCATAAGGACGCGTGATGTCCTGATAACGCTCCAAACTGTCGGCAGGTATGCGGTATTGCTCGGCGGCACGGGCAAGCAGGCGGTCTATGCCTGAGGCCGTCTGAAAACCCTGCGGCTTGACGGAAGCCTGCAGCATCAGCGCACCCCAAGGCGTCATATCGTCCAAACCGGCGGCTGATGCGGCGGTGGAGGGATAGGCACTCAGGCGTTTTTTCAAGGCGGCGACATTCTCTACGCCGATAACGGACGACAATTTCCGCCCGCCGTTTTGAAAAGCGCGCCCGCGCATGGCGGCCACATCGCGGCTGTACGCGGCATCGGGCTTGGACGGCATGGCAACTTCGGTTATCAGCCGGTCACTTTGCTGCAGGATGCGGCGGATGTTGTCGGGCAAGGCATCGCCGCTGCGGCCGACGTGGTGCGTTCCCAAAAGATAAGAATCGGGCTGGCCGGCCTTGCTGATTTTCCACAAACGGCTGTCCATTGCCGGCGTATGCCAGTCGAAAGCCGCCGCCAATGCGGGGAACGATAAAAACAGCAGGCAGGCGGCATGGCGGATAAGGCGTTTGCACATTACGGCTGCTCCGGCAAAAGTTTGTTCGGATTCATCATATTGTGCGGATCGAAAGCAGCCTTGACCGCCCGCATCAGGGTGATTTCGGCAGTGCTCCGCACACGCGGCAGCCAGTGGTTTTTCACTTGGCCTATACCGTGCTCGGCGGCAATCGTACCGTCGCAGGCCAGCACGTTTTCGTACACAACCTTATTGACTGCGTCTTCATAAGCATAAACACCGTTGTCTGCAGTTTGCGGCAGGAAAGTGTTGTAATGCAGGCTGCCGTCACCCAAATGACCGAATACCACGATGTCTATGCCCGCAAAAGCCGCCTGTAAGGCATGGCCACAGTTGGCGACAAACTCGCCCACCCGCGCAATCGGCATAGCGATGTCGTGTTTGATGCTCGCGCCGAGACGGCGTTGGGCGGCAGAAATGTTTTCGCGCAACGTCCACATATCGCGCCGCCCGCTTTCCGACTGAGCCAAAATACTGTTGTCGAAACCATGCTCCGTCAAGGTTTCGGCCAACAGGTCGGACAAATCACCACGGGAAAGCGAGTCGGTCAATTCCAACAGAATGTGCCATGGCGCATCGGTCGGCGGCGTAATACCGCTGTATTCGGACGACAATTCCAAAGCAAAGCGGCTGATCAATTCAAAACTACACAGGCGTTCGGCAAAGCGTTCCCGAATCAGGGTTAGCAATTCTACCGCCTGCCCGATGCCGTTCACGCCCACCCAAGCCGTTTCGCGGCTTTTCGGCAGGGCAAACAGTTTCAGCGTGGCTGCGGTGATGATGCCCAGCGTGCCTTCGCTGCCGACAAACAGTTGGCGCAGGTCGTAGCCCGTGGTGTTCTTATGCAGCGGATGCAGGTGAGAAACCAATTCGCCGTTCGGCAGTACCACTTCCAAACCCATCACCAAATCGCGCATCGTACCGTAACGCAACACGTTCAGCCCGCCCGCATTGCAGGCAATATTGCCGCCGATTTGGCACGATCCTTCGCTGGCCAGGCTGAGCGGAAAAAACCGACCCGCACCTTCCGCCGCCTGTTGCACGTCATGCAGCACGCAGCCCGCTTCAACGGTAATCGCATTGTCAGCCGTACTGATGCTGCGGATGCGGTTCAGACGGCTCAAATTCAGCAAAACGCCGCCACTCGGCACAGCCGCGCCGCAGAGTCCGGTATTGCCGCCCTGCGGGGTAACGGGGATGCAGTGCTCGAAACAAAAACACATGATGGTTTGCACTGCCTCCACGCTTTGCGGCTGTAACACCAAATCAGCCGTTCCGGTATAGCGGTGGCGTTGGTCGGTCAGTAGGCCTGCAGGCTCGGACAGAATTTCCTGCGGCAGCAGCAAAGCGGCGAGTTGTTGGTAAATAGCAGACATAGCATTTAAATATTGGCAATGGAGCGCGGAATTATAATGGAAACAGACAGGCCGTCTGAAAAAGGTTTTCAGAAGGCCTGTCGCCGCATCGGGACGGATAGGCTGATTTCAACCATTCTGAACTGCATCAAACCGACAATGGTCAAAACAAAAAGGAACGCCGAAGCGCTCCTTTTGAGAATGATGCTTTACAAAATTATTTGCTGGCAGCAGATGCAGCTGCATCAGCAGCAGATGCAGCTGCCTCGGCAGCAGATGCGGCAGCCTCTCCGGCAGAAGCAGCAGCATCGGTAGCGGCAGATGCAGCAGATGCAGCAGCAGTAGATGCAGCAGATGCAGCTTCAGTAACGGCGGCAGATGCGGCGTTAGCAGCAGAAGCAGCAGTGTTAGCGGCTTTATCGCCACAAGCAGTTAAAAACAAAGACATCAAGGCAGCAGCCAAAAGAGATTTTTTCATATTAAACACCTAACTTTAAAACAATATTATAGTCAATAAAATATCAGCAAAAACACACCATCCGGCTCCGTTTGGGCCGGATGGAAAATTTTGCAGATTCATGCTGAACGCCGCAATTATGCCCCTCCGCTCCCGCAAAATCAATCATACTTTTGACCTGAATCACACAGCATTAAACCTATGCAAAGTAGAATCTCCCTTTTTTGAAACAAGATATATACAAAAGACATATACGAAACATGAGTATTCAACACCGCCCTGGCTATATTTTTCCATTTCTATCACTGTGTTAATCATCATTTTCTGATACTCCGGTTAAACATTCGCGTAAAATATTTATTTACCACAATATCGGTTTATACGTAGTAAAAACGCAACAATAATCCTCAAATAGCAGAGGGGTGGCTGCACTCCCCTAAGCCCGACAGCAAATAACAAAGCACATACGGGTACTATGCTACAATGCAATCTTTAACAACCTGTTCCGAAAGACATCCATGATTAAAAAAGACACCGTCGTCGGCCTGCATTACGAAATGTTTGATGCCAACGACCAGCTTATCGACAAAACAGAGCAGCCGATTGTATATCTGCACGGCGGTTACGACGGTATTTTCCCTCTGGTGGAAGAAGCGTTGCATGAAAAAAACATTGGCGACGAAGTGGATGTCGTATTGCAGCCCGACGATGCTTTCGGCGAACATGACTCCGACCTCATCCGCATCGAATCTGCCGACGCTTTCCCGACCGAAGTCAAACCAGGCATGATGTTTGAAGCCGATATGCCTGACGGCGACGTGGTGGTGTTCCGCGTAGAAGATGTGGCGGAAGGCAAAGTCGTGGTAAACGGCAACCATCCTTTGGCCGGCATGAAAATCCGTTTTAAAGCCAAAATAGAAAGCATCCGCCCGGCAACCGCAGAAGAAATCGAACACGGCCATGTTCACGGCCCGCATGGCCATCATCACTGATCAGCCTGTTCCAACTCATTATTAAGGCCGTCTGAAAACCGATTTTCAGACGGCCTTTTATCTTAACCAGTCTGGTTTTCCCATCTTTTTGTGGGGTGGTGTTAGTTTTGTCATAGTGGGGAATACGAAAAAAAAGGGTGAAATTTTAATAAAAACAGAAAAATAGAAGAAAAGCCGGCAAAATTTAAAAATGCAAAAAATCGCGCAAAACTTGTCAAAGTTCTGACAGTTTCGCGCGATTTTTGTCATAGGCCTATCAGAAAACAAACAAAACCATCACGACGCGATACCGCAGTCCCAGAGGTACTTACCATAAATTTCGAAGTCGTAGTCTTGGCTTTGAGATAGATCGAGGATTTCAGTCGGATAGCTGTCTTTATTGGAGCTGTCACTTACAATTCTGTATGTATAGCGGTTTATCCTATGTAGGCGTTTAATGCGGATGTCGTCATATTGGCGGAATAGATATATTCCCTCACCTAAATAATCGGCGGTCATCTGCCAAAGCACTGTCCCTCTATCTATAAGGGTTGGCTCCATGCTGTCGCCTTTTATACGGGAACAGAAGCATTTATCCGGCGATACGCCGAGTACATCAAAAAACGAGGCGCGAAACCACATAGCTTCGGTAATTAACTGTTCATCGAAGCGTTCACCGTGTCCTGCCCTGCCAAAGAGGTTAGTGTGGTAGCGAACAGGCACGATTGAACTAACATCTTGACCTTCTGACCAAATGTCGTATTCATTGACCATATCCTGCATAACCAATGGAATAGCCGGCTCGTTTACACCTGATTTTCGTTTCTGAATAGCTGTTTGATGTATCAGGTAAGCAGCAGGGGGCTCATTTATTTTTTGATTTTCAACTTTATTTTCTAAATGGGATTTTTCAAGTAATGGAATCAATCCCTTTGCCTGTAACTCTTTAATAACATCATTTGGTAGGCTATAAACAGTTTTTTGACCATTTCTACCCCCTTTTCCTTGAACTATTCTACTTTTCCATCCTTCTTTTTCGGCTCTTATTTTCACACCGCTTTTTGATGATGGGAGGTCAATATGTATCTGTTTAGCCGTTGCTTGACTTACTAAATCACATATTTCTTGTGCGCTATATTCCATAAAAAATACCTCTCCATAAAGTGGACTACTTTAATTCCCAAGTAGTCCACTTTTTTATCTCAAAGTAGTACACTTTATTTTAATTAAAATCATATGGTTATGTGTTTTGGTAGACAACTTAGCGTAAATTAAGTTGCGCACTTCGGTGTACTACTATACTATGTTTACAACTTCAAACGGGAACTTGTAAAGAAGTATAACTGATTTGGACTTGATCTTTAACAATTTGGAAAAAAGCCGAAAAAAGACGGGTATGCCCCGCCGCCCGATGTGATGAAACAGATTCAGGCGCGGAAGCTGGAGGAGGCCTTGGGCGGACTGGCAGATTTACCCTCGCCCACGGAGATGGAAGGCAAACCCGCCGTCAGGAATGAAGAAACCCCACTCGCCCTGCCTGAAACGGTGTGTATTGTCGATGGTTCGACCGAGCAACAGCGTTTATGCGAATCATCGCGCCGTGGTGTACTGGCGGCGGTTGAGCGGGTAATGGCCGAAGCGGGCGTATCGAAGGAGGCGGCGATTACTACTGTTTTGACTCAGGCGAAGATGCCGGGCTTCGAGCATATTGCGAAGCTGTTTTCCCTTGCGGCGGATGGGCGCGGCGGCGGCGGAAAGCTGCCGAGCGTGCGGACAATCAAGCGTTGGTTTGCAGCCCGCGAACGTAACAGCCTTGCGCCGAAAATGTCGCAGAAAGATATGAACGTACCGTCTTGGCTGCCGCTGTTTATGGAATGCTACCGTCTACCGATGAAACCGTCAGTTGCCGAAGCTTACCGTTTTTTTTTACGGCGTCTGGAATCGGACGGGAATGAATGCCCGAGTATCCATACCGTGCGCCGCTGGTTGGACAAGGTGGGCAATGTGGAGCGTGAACGCGGACGACGCGGGGCGCGGGATTTGAAAAATATCCTGCCGCACAAACGGCGCGATTTTATGCATTTGAAACCTGCCGCTATCTACACCGCCGACGGTCATACGTTTGATGCGGAGGTGTTGAATCCGTTATCTGGGCTGCCGTTCAGACCTGAAATCACGACGGTCTTGGACGTTGGCACAAGACGGTGTATGGGCTGGAGCGTGGGGCTGGCGGAAAGCCGGTTTACCGTGCTGGAAGCTTTAAGCCACGCAAGCCGCGCGGCCATCGGTGCGCTCTGGTATGTGGACTGGGGCAAGGGCTTTGAAAACTTGATGATGACGGATGAGGCAACCGGTCTGATGGGCAGGCTGGGCATGACGATGACGCATTCGCGGGCTTATCCCCGTACGCGGTATCAAGCCGTCATCGGACAAAATGTTGCGGATTGAGACCTTGCAGCCGCACATGGCAAACGGGCTGATCCTGCTCAACCCCGACCAAAAGACGCTGATTAGCCAGTTGCGCCATTTCCCGAAAGCCGATCACGACGACGGCCCCGATGCGCTGCATATGCTGTGGATGGCGGCCACCAGCGGCCGCGCAACGGAAAACATGAGGGCTTACGAAATCCCCGTTGTGCCCTTTACCATCTAATTTGTCAGGCCGTCTGAAAAGGTTTCGGACGGCCTGAGGAGTAAAAAATGTTCGGATTGATTAAAGGTAAAAAACGTCAGGCCGCCGTCAAACACCTGACCGCGGCCACCGAAGACGCACTGTCGAATATGTTTGCCGATATGACGGGCAACGACACCCTGCTTGCCCGCCTCGGCGTGGGCAGGCAGCACGCCTTCGATGTGGTTTACGCCGACGATGAGGTGGCCGCCTGCACCGAAGACCTGCGCGCCGCCATGCTGGCCAAACCGTGGCGGCTGTACGGCGACGGCCTGTCCGAAGAGGACAAAGACCGCCTGTGGAAAATGCTGCGGCAACATATGGCCGCACTGGCGGAATCAGTCATCGATGCGCGCCTCAACGGTTACAGCGTGGCACGCTACGTCTACGCGCAGGGCGACGACGGCATCCGCATCGCCAACGTATCAAGTAAACGGGGCGAGTTGGAACGTTTCGTCCCCTACCGCGACGGCAGCCTGATGTACCGAGGCACGGCGGGCGAAGAGGTGTGCGACACCAATGTGATGTACCTGTTTCTGACCCACCGCGCCACCTCGACCAACCCGGCCGGGGAAATGGCGGCCGCGCGGCTGTACGCCCCCGTCGCCTTGCGCAGCAAAGGCTTCGTCTTTGCCGCCCAATTCATCACCCGCTACGCCCAGCCCTATATGGTGGCCAAAATCAACGCCGGTACGGACGAGGAGCACCGCGGCTTCATGCGGCGGTTTATCGACTTTCTCGGCGGCGGCGCAGTCAGCATCGAGCGCGAGGACGATGTGAAGATGCTGCAAAACACCGCAGACGGCCAGGCCTTCAAACGGCTGGAAAACCTCGCCAACGCCCGCATCCAAAAAACCCTGCTGGGCAAGGTCAAGACCAGCGACCTTGAGACCGGCAGCCGCGCCGCGCAGGAAACCGAAGAAAACAACCGTGCCGAACGCATCGCCTCCTATCTGGTCATGCTCTCCCGTGCCGCCCAGCATTTCGTCGACGCCGCCGTCATGGTCAACAATGCCTACGGCAGGCCGATTCATGCACCGAAAGGCGTGTGGTTCGAGTTTGACGACGAAGTGCGGATAGACAAAACCCGTGCCGAGCGCGACAAAATGTACCTTGACGCCGGGCAGCTGGTATTGACCGAAGAATACTACCGCGACGTGCTGGGCTTTTAGGCATTAAAACCGACCAAGCGCGCTCGGAGCTGGCCAAGGTCAAACAATCCTATGCCGAACTGAAGGCAAGCGGCACGCTGACCAAACGCGAATTGAAACAGGCAACCGCCGCCTATACGGCCAGAGTGCGCGAACTGAAGGCCGAATTGAAAGGCGTGCCGTCCAAACTCAACCCTATTGCCGCCTCCGTGCGCGGCATGGGTGGGGCAATGCTGGGCGTGGCGGGTGTGGGCGGCGGCCTGTATGCCATTAAAGAGGGTTTACAGCAGGTCGTGCAGGCGACGGCGGAATATGCCGCCAGCCGCTGCGCGATGCCGGCATCGTGGCGGACGAAACGGCGGCCAAGGTCGGCAACATCGGCGGCGAGGCGCAGAAAGCCGCGCAGGCGGTGGAGGCCGCGTTCGCCAAAATCGGCGTGGACGTGGGGCAGGTAACGGACGGCATCATCACCGCCGCCCAATACGACCAGGCCGTCGCACAGGTCAAGGTGCGGACGGACGAACTGGCCGCCGCCTCCGCCGCCGTCGGGCAGCAGGCCGAAACGGGCTACGCGCAGGCATCGCAGGCCGCCGAACGCTACGGCCATACAGTCAGGCAGGCCGCCGACGGCCACAAAGAGGTCGGCCATGCGGCGCAGGCATCCGCCCAAACGGCGGGCGGCGCGTGGGGCAAGATGACCGTCAACGTCCACGACTACCTGAGCATGACGCGCGAACAAATCCGGGCGATGGGCGACGCGATGAAAACCCTCACCCCTTTGGGCAGCATCGGCACGGCGGGAATCAACGGCGGCTTTAAAGAGTGGGCGGCAAGGGTTAAAACCTTCAAAGACGGCGTCAGGGAGGCGGAGGCGGCAACCGAGGCACTCAACCGCGCCGTATCGGACGGCACGGTGAATATGGAGATGATTAACCGTGCCACCGCCGCCGCCACCTTGCAATTCGGGCGGCTGGACGATGCCACGTTGGACAAACTCAATGCCGCCGTTGCCGCCGCCCGCGACAAAATGGCCGCCCTCAAAGACGAAGCGGCCGATACCGTGGCCCAACTGCAAACCGAGCTGGCCCGGTTGCGCGGCGACGGCGAACAGGCCAGGCGGCTGGAAGAAGAGCGCAAACTGCGCGAATTGAACGTGAAGCTGGCCGAAGCCGAAGCGCAGGGCAACAGCGAGGCCGCCGCCCGATACCGGCAGGCCGTCTCCCTGCAGCGGCAGATTTACCGCGAACGCGCCGAGCAGGAAGAGCAGGCCGAAAAGGCGCGGGCGGAAAACCCGCAGGCCGGCCTTGCCGCCGCCTTCGAGGCCGCGCCGCCGCAAATCGGCATCCCGCTGTCCGACCTGCAACGCCTGATTGAGGCGCGGGACAAACGGGTGCCCGTCTTCCGCAAGGGCGACATGATCGTCATCGGCAACCGCCTCAAACAGGATTTGGGCGGCAGCTTCACGGGCGGCCAAACCGTCGCCCTCGCGCGGCAGAACCTTGACCGCGCCTGCCTGCTGGACGCGCAGGGCAAACACGTTTCGGCGGAAAAATACAGCATCGATTTGGCGGCGGGCAAACTGACCTTTGCCGAGCCGTTGAGCCTCGCAGGCCACACCCTGCCGCTGACCGCCGTCCTCGCGTGGGAGGAGGAAAACCGCATCACGGCCGCCGACGTTTCAGGCCGTCTGAAACTGCAAACCCCGCTGACCCGCGACTACCCGCAGGAAGGCACATATGTTTCCTCCGCCCTGGTCGGCGGCGACCTGCTGGTACGCGCCACCGAACCGTTTGCACAAAAAACATGGGACGGCGTGTGGGCGGAGGCGGTGCGCGGCGACCCGATACTGGCCCGCCTCAATACCGCCAACTACCCGATGGCACTGAAAAGTAACGGCGCGGTAACCGAACGCTGGCTGATCCGCTTCACGGGCGAGAACACCTACCAACTGTACGGCGAGACGCTGGGGCTGGTGGTGCAGGGCGACACCGTTACCGACCTCGCCCCGCCGAACCCCGCCACCGGCAAACCCTATTTCACCTTACCGGCGGCCGCGTTCGGCGGCGGCTGGTCGGCGGGCAACTGCATCCGCTTCAACACCTACGGCACGCCGATGCCGGTGTGGATATTGAGGAGCGTGCAGCCCTCCGCCGCACGGCAAACGGAAAAAGACGGCTTTACCGCCTGCCTGCGCGGCAACACCGTGGCCGAATAACATTTCGAAAGGAAAAAATCATGTTTCAAACCGAACGCGTGCCCGTCACCGTCTACCGCTCCACCGACGAGGGCGCGCCGCAGCTTTCCGCCGCCGCCGGCAGCCTGAAGACCGTTTTAAAAGCCTGCCTGACCAACGGCTACGGCACAAAACAGCCGCTGGGCTGGGAAATGCAGTATGAAGACGGCCACGCCGCCTGCTGGCGCAGCAAGCACAACCGCGCCACGGGGGCGGTACTTTCCCTTGACGACAAGGGCGGATACGGCCTGATGCAGGTGTTTCAGACGTCCTCCTCCGCCACGGCGGGCGACAAGCCGCTCATCAGGTACGATTCCGGCTACGACAAGTTCTCCTATTACTCCCGTAACGCAGCCAACGCCTGGGTATTGGTCGGCCATGCGCGCGGATTCGTCCTCATCCTGCCGACCGACAAGAACGCGCTTGTCCCATTCCTTATCTTCGGCGACTACGCGGGATTGGGCGTGTCGCATCAGGAAAATGTTTTTGTTGCGGGCATATTTTCCAATGGCACAGAATACAACTCCTCGAGTAAAGGAATCCGTTACTTTACTTACGATTATCTGGCCGTCAAAAAAAGCATCGACGTGAGCATGGTGTCGCTGGCCGATACCTATGGCGGCAAATACCCGTCTCCCGTCGCCAACGGCTTCTCGGCCTCGGAAATCTACCTTACCGAGGGCAGGGCGGGAAAAGACACACCCCTGCGCGGCCTGCTGCCGGGCATCCTCCGTATTGCCGAGGAAATGCCCGATTTCACCGCCGTCCCCGTCGGCACGGTTTATGACAACCTCGACGCATCGGGCGATGCCTACCTGGCCTTTAGTGCAAACAGCACATGCGACTCTTAAAGGTATAAGATAATCCCCATTTAACAGACCATTAAACGGGGATAAATTTGGGCAAAAGCTGATGGGTGAGTTAAAATTTTCGCAACTTTTGTCATAGATTCTGTGCGCGACTTTTGTCACAGCCTATGACAAAACAAATGCAAAACTATGACAAAACTCGCGCGACCTTACACTTTTCAGGCCTTTTTTCCTGCCGAACCGGACTTCACCGTACACATATAGTGGATTAAATTTAAAACAGTACGGCGTTGCCTCGCCTTGCCGTACTATTTGTACTGTCTGCGGCTTCGTCGCCTTGTCCTGATTTAAATTTAATCCACTATAATTGTGCTTTCCCGCTTTCTTCTATCCGACCTTGGGCAAGCGGCAGGCCCGCAAAACAACAGCCGGTTTCAAAAAATCCTGCTTAAACAATCCTGAACGGTATCAATCGCATCAAATTCGGCTTGCGGTTTTTATGCGTTTATTCATTGCCTATTCAGGACATTTTCCAAATTTCACGATATATTCGTAAGCCTTGCGATAGCTGGACTTCCCATACAGCACATCATCAACCATACACTTTCCGCCATTGCAGGAAATCTTGAAATCATTATCGACCCGGCGTTTCCCCTCAACCAAATAATGCGCGTGCACCATGCCGTTCGGACGCACGGAAATCTTCAATTTCTGCACCCACGGCACTTCGCTGTCGCCGTTACTGAAGCCCAATTGATAATGCTCGAACAACTCGCATCCCATCGGCTCGTCCCGATAGACAATCTTCTCCCCCTTGCGGACAATCCGTTTAAACTCAGGAGAGGCATATTTCATAAAACCTTGTTCCCGATAAATCTTTTCCACCAAACGGATTTTCTCCGCATCCCGGTCATTACCAGCCCATGCCGTGCAAACGGCGCAAAGCAGCATAGACAACATCACACCCTTCGTTTTCATATTATTTCCTGTCAAACCAAAATCGCCATATTCTAATTTCCACCAGCCCGTACGGCAAATCAAACCTCAAGGCCGTCTGAAAACGCTATAATCACGGCCGCCGCCTTTTCAGACGGCCCGAACACCATCAAGGAAAGCATCATGGATTTAACCGAAACCCAAATCAGCAGCGAACCCATTTTTAACGGCACATTTGTCACCATCGCCTGCGACACCGTCCGCCTGCCCAACGGCAATGACAGCAAACGCATCGTCATCCGCCATCCCGGGGCTGCCTGCGTTTTAGCCGAAACCCCTGACAACAAAATCGTCTTTGTCCGCCAATGGCGTTACGCCACCGGCCAAGCCCTGCTCGAACTGCCGGCCGGCAAACTCGACGCAGGCGAAGACCCTGCCGCCTGCGCCCTGCGCGAACTGGCGGAAGAAACGCCTTATGCAGCCGAAAAAGTGGAATTGGCCGCCACCTTCTACACCGCGCCGGGATTCTGTGACGAAAAAATGTACCTCTACCGCGCCTTCAACATCAGCAAAAGCAGCAACCTGCAACCCGACCAAGACGAATTCGTCGAAACCGTGCTGCTGGACCGTCAAGAAGTACTGGCCGCCGTCAGAAACAACGAAATCCAAGATGCAAAAACCTTAATCGGCCTGCAGCACTGGCTACTGGCAGAGGCCGTCTGAAAAGGCCGCCAACTGCCCTACCCTGCCTTTCAGACGGCCTCCACCGACAACCGGCATCATCCGCCAACTGTCAAAGCCACACTAAAACCTTTATAATCCCGCCGTCTGCCACACCGAAGCAAAACAACGGAGCACAAAATGGACTTTGCAAAAGCACGTTTCAATATGGTCGAGCAACAAATCCGTCCGTGGGACGTGTTGGACTTCGACCTTCTCGACGCACTGGAAGCCATCCCGCGCGAAGCCTTTGTCGGCGAGGAACAGAAAAACTATGCCTACGCCGACCTTGCGCTGACCCTACCTAACGGCGGTACCATGCTGGAACCGAAAATCGTCGCCCGCATGATTCAGGGGCTGGCCTTGAAAAAGACCGACAAAGTGCTGGAAATCGGCACTGGTTCGGGCTATGCCTCTGCCGTCTTATCCAAACTGGCGGCGGAAGTGGTTACCGTCGATATCGACCCCGAACAACAAGCGCGCGCAAAAGCCGTACTGGACGGATTGGGCTACGACAACATCGTTTTCCAAACCAACGACGGCCTGATGACGCAAAATGCCGCCGCCCCGTTTGATGCCGTATACGTCGGCGGCGCGGTGGACGACATCCCCGAAATCTTGAAACAACAATTGCGCGACGGCGGCCGCCTGATTGCCGTTACCGGCAGCCATCCCGTTCAGCGCGCCCGCCTGATTACCCGGAACGGCGACAGTTTCAGCGAAAAAACACTGTTCGACACCCTGATTCCCAACTTGAACGGTAAAAAAGCCGCTCCTTTCGGCGGATTCGATTTTTAAACCATACTTCCATGATGCAGCTTGCGGCCGGGCATTTCCACCCGGCCGTTTCTACTCAAAGGCCGTCTGAAAACGGCAAACCGCATTCACACAAACCGAAATCCGATTATGTACGACATCCCGCAACTGACCCCGCAACAACTGCAAGACAAACTCTCCGCATCCTCCGATATCCTGCTGCTGGACGTACGCGAACCGGAAGAAGCCGCCCTCTGCCGCCTGCCGAACAGCATTCTGATTCCGATGAACGAACTATCCATGCGCCAAAACGAATTGCCGGACAGCAAAGAAATCATCGTCTATTGCCACCACGGCATCCGCAGCCAATATTGCGCCCTCTATCTGGCCGACGCCGGCTTTGAGCAAACGGCAAACCTGAAAGGCGGCATCGACGCGTGGGCGCGCGAAATTGATCCTGCCATGCCCCGCTATTGACCGGCTGCCCTTTTCGGATAAACAAAGGCCGTCTGAAACTATTTTTTAGACGGCCTTCATTTACTTCAAATATTTGCTTTAAACATTCAAACGCGGGTAACGCGCCGGACATTCGGAATGCTGTGCAAGGCGTGGATAATGCTGTTTAACTGTTTCAAATCTTTGGTTTTGATTCGGAACTTGAATTCGATGAACCCTTCCGTGCCCGATTGGCTTTGGGAAGGCGTATCCACTGCCTCGATATCCGCCCCCTGCTCCGACATGGCTTGCGCCATTGCCGCCAGCAGTCCGTGGCCGTCTTGCGAAGCAACCAGCAAATTGGTGTGATAATTGCGCCCGCCTATGGCCTCCCAATCTGCATCCAGTTGCTGGTCGGAATCGCTTTTCAGGAGGTTGGGACAAGTATCGCGGTGGATGATGATGCCTTGATCCTTAATCAATACCGCACGGATGGCATCGCCCGGAATAGGGTTACAGCAGGGGCCGAGGTGGACACGGCCGGTCTCGTTACCGTTGATTTTTATCGGGCTGAGTTTGACCTCGCCGCCCAAATGCTGCCCGGCCAATTCGGCAATATGCATCGCCACGGATACAGGCAGGGTATGCCCCATACCGACGTTGTACAACACATCTTCAAAACTGGTCTGCTTTTCAGTCAAATCATTCAGATAGGCTTCTTTCAGTTCTTCAGACAGTAAAACATCGCGCGGCAACAGGCTGGACAGGGCTTTTTGCAGCAGGCTCTCACCCAATTCCACCGCATCGTGCCGGTTCATGTTTTTGATGTAGCTTCGAATCGCGCTGCGTGCGCGGCTGGATACGGCAAAACTCAGCCAAGCGGCATTCGGCCGTGCCTGTTCGGAGGTAATGATTTCCACCGTATCGCCGGTTTTCAGCGGAGTGCGAAGCGGAACCGGGCTGTTATTGACCCGGGCGGCCACGGTGCTGTTGCCGATGTCGGTATGCACCGCATAGGCAAAATCGACGGGGGTCGCGCCTTCGGGCAATACCAATATCCTGCCTTTGGGGGTAAAAATGTACACTTCGCTGGGGAAGAGATCGACTTTGACGTGTTCCAGGAACTCAATCGCATTTGCCGAGCGTGCCTGCAAATCAAGAATGTTTTGCAGCCATTTGTTGGTATTGAGCGTTGCCTGATCGAGTTTGTCGTCGCCGGATTTATATGCCCAATGGCTGGCCACGCCGCTTTCCGCCACTGCATTCATCTCGCGCGTGCGTATCTGGACTTCTATCGGCAGGCCGTGCGGGCCGGTCAGCGTGGTATGCAGGCTTTGGTAGCCGTTGCTTTTCGGAATGGCGATATAGTCTTTGAATTTTCCCGGTTTGGGCTGGTATAGATTGTGCAACGCACCCAATGCGGCATAGCAGGCCGGGATGCTGTTGGTAATCACGCGGAAGCCGTAAATATCCATCACTTCGTCAAAGCGCAGGTGTTTGTTGCGCATTTCCTGATGGATGCTGTAGAGGTTTTTTTCCCGCCCTTTGATTTGCGCTTCGATATTGGCGCCGACGAGGCGTTGGCTGAAAGCGGCCAACACCTTGCCCACCACGTCGCGCCTGTTGCGGCGGAAATTGTTCATGGCTTTTTGCAGCGTGCGGTAGCGGGCGGGATGGATATTTTGAAAAGCCAAATCCTGCAATTCCCGATAAACGGGATTCAAACCGATACGGTTTGCAATCGGGGCATAAATTTCGAGCGTTTCCTGTGAGATGCGGCGGCGTTTTTCCAGCCGCATCGAACCCAGTGTACGCATATTGTGCAGGCGGTCGGACAGCTTGACGATGATTACGCGCATGTCTTTGGTCATCGCCAAAATCAGTTTGCGGAAACTTTCCGCCTGATGTTCGGTTTGGTTGTCGTACTTCAGTTTTTCCAACTTGGACAAACCGTCCACCATATCGGCAACGGTTTCGCCGAATTCCGCCGCCATTTCCTCTTTGGTCGTACCGGTGTCTTCCAAAACATCGTGCATCAGCCCCGCACTCAGGGTTTGAAGGTCCATGCGCCACTTGGCCAATTCCGTCGCCACGGCAATCGGGTGCGTGATGTACGGCTCGCCGCTTTTACGCGTTTGCCCGTCGTGCGCACGGAAGGCATAGGCGCACGCTTTTTCCAAACGCTGCTTGTCTTCCTGGGAAAGGTAGGAGGCGGTTTTGAACAGCAGGCTGCGCGCTTCGGCAGTCAGCGGGTCGTAAGGGGCGGTGGCTTGAGGCGCAGACATTTTCAGACGGCTTGTTTGATATTATTTGCTGCGGTTCAGGATGTCGGCTGTAATTTGGCCGGCGGCAATTTCGCGCAGGGCGGTAACGGTGGGTTTGTCGTTACGCACATCGTCCACCAGCGGCGCAGTGCCATTTTCCAGTTGGCGGGCACGGCGTGCAGCAGCAAGGGTCAGGTCGAAATGGTTGGGGATTTTGTCGGAACAGTCTTCTACTGTAATACGTGCCATGTTTTACGTCCTTATCGATAATAAATTGTTTAAAATAGGGAAATTAGAAATTTTCGGACAACAGTCCTTCAATGAAATTTTTCTGCCGCGCCTGGGTTTGTCGTTGAGAACGGATAATCGCGCTCAATTGTGCTTCAGCTTCTGCCAAGTCGCAGTTAACAACCACATAGTCGAACAACAGGGATTGTTCGATTTCGCCGCGTGCCTGCCGCAGCCGTTTCTCAATCACTTCCGCGCTATCGGTGTTGCGGCCGCGCAGGCGTTCCGACAATACGGCAAAACTCGGCGGCAGGATAAAAATGCTGACGGCCTCCGGCAGCGCACGGCGCACCTGCTCCGCACCTTGCACGTCGATTTCCAGGATAACGTCGAAACCTTCGCGTTGCAGTGCTTGCAGACCGCTGAAGCTGGTGCCGTAGTAATTGCCGAACACATCGGCATGTTCGAGGAATTCGCCTTTGCCTATCATGCCCTCGAATTCGGCCGTACCGACGAAATAATAATGTTCGCCGTTCCTCTCGCCTTCGCGCGGGGAACGGGTGGTATGGGAAATGGAAACGCGGACATCGGCATGAGCCGACAACAGCCGGGAAACCAGTGTGGTTTTACCCGTACCGGAAGCGGCTGAAATGATGAAGATATTGCCGGGAGTCGGTTTGTTCATGATAGTAAAATCGGCTTAATAACGGCTCTTGATTATAACGCATCCCTCTGCGGAATAGAAAATTTGTTACAATGGGCGTTTTTGATTTCAGCCATGAGGATACGGCGGTGTTGATTCATCCCGAAGTGATGGGCGTGGAAGCCCTGTTTGAAAAAATGCGGAAAATTCCCAACTGGCCCGAGGAAGGCATTTTGTTTCACGACATTACGCCCATCCTGCAGAGCCCGCAATATTTCCGCTTGTTGGTGGATTTGCTGGTTTACCGTTATATGGATCAGAAAGTCGACGTTGTGGCCGGTTTGGATGCACGCGGCTTTATCATCGGCGCGGCCCTGGCTTATCAGCTGAATGTCGGCTTCGTACCCATCCGCAAAAAAGGCAAGCTGCCGTTCGAAACCGTTTCCCAAAGTTATGCGCTGGAATACGGTGAAGCAACGGTGGAAATGCACACGGATGCCTTCCATAGCGGCGCGCGCGTTTTGCTGGTGGACGACTTGGTAGCCACCGGCGGCACCATGCTTGCAGGTGCGGAACTTATCTGCAGACTCGGCGGCGAAGTGCTCGAAGCTGCCGCTATTTTGGAATTTACCGACCTGCCGGGCGGCAAACGCATCCGCGATGCGGGCATTCCGCTGTTTACCCTGTATCAAAACGAGGGTTGCATGCCGAAATAGAGAAAATCGGCTTCGCTTTCGTTACCGTGCCGACTTGCCTAAACTTAAAGAAAACGCTTTCCAAGCGTTGGAAGCAACAAGTTACTCGGTTCGTACGATTTATATTTATGGTTCATATTTACGGTTTGCCGATTTGCATCAATATCGGTTAAAACTTCGGCATGCGCCGCATTGGAGATAAAAAGGCCGTCTGAAAACCCGCGATAAAGGTTTTCAGACGGCCTTTTCATATTTAAACTGCTGCTGCCGCTTAAGACGGACGCTGCATCATCCAACTTTGGATTTTACGTGCATCATTGACGCGCGTGGTGGATGTGGGCGAATTGAGCAGGACGATGGTAACCGGTTCCCTGCCTATGCGGGCGCGCACGACCATCGAACGGCCGGACTCGCGAATATAGCCTGTTTTCTGCAATTCGATGTCCCAAGAACCTTCACGCACCAAGGCATTGGTATTTTTATAATCCTGCTGGCGGCCCGCGCTGGTATACACCGAGCCGTAGGTGGATGTGCTGTTTTTAGTGATTTGCGGATAACGGCTGGCCGCAGCGGCCAATTTATTCAAATCGGCGGCGGTAGAAACGTTGCGGTAATCCAAACCGGTCGGTTCGTAAAAACGGCTGTTGGCCATACCCAAGCTTTGCGCTTTGGCATTCATGGCGGCCACGAAGGCAGACATGCCACCCGGATAAGTACGGCCCAGCGCATGGGTGGCGCGGTTTTCACTCGACATCAGGCTCAAATGCAGCAATTGGGCGCGTGTGAGCTGCGTGCCGACAGACAGGCGGCTGCCCGTGCCTTTCAGCCGGTCGATTTCATCCTCGGTAATGGTGATGACTTCGTTCATATTCAGGCGCGCATCCAAAACCACCATCGCCGACATCAGCTTGGAAATAGAGGCAATCGGCATAACGCGGTTCATATTTTTTTGATACAGCACTTCGCCGGTACGGTTATTGACAATCAGGGCTGCCTGCGACGACAGCAACGGGCCGGCAATCGCCGCTTGCGCTTCCAGCATATCGTCCGGATTTTCGGCCAGGAAAGTACCCAACGGGTCTTGGTCGGATGTCAGGTTTTGCTGCAGAAACTGGCCGAGCACGTCCAAATCGTCGGCTAAAACGGGGGCGGAAGCCAAACTCAGACCGAGGAAGACGGCGGCGGCTTTTTTGTAAAACGGTGTAGAAAACATCAGGCTGTCCGTTAAATTAACAAAAAGAAATTCGGAAAGGGGCGGCGGGGCTCAAACCGACCGTGAGGCCGTCTGAAACACAGTTTGCCGGCGAAGCGGGCTTTGTTTTTTGGTTATACCGCCATCAAGGGATTGTTGTGTGCGCCTTGCTTTGAAGCAAGTCATTATTTTCCTTGAAAAGCAAACGGTTTGTAAAGCAAACATACGCAGTTTTGCATGAGTTTGCGTTTGGCGGTGGCCCCGCCCTTTCCTGCCGCACCTTGCGGCAAATTGAAAAAAGCACGGCTGCTTATTATAATCCCCGTTTTTTCAGACGGCCTTAGGGCCGATTCAGACAAAGGCACACTCGATGACCACAGAAAACCGCCACTGCTCGTTTTGCGGTAAAGCCGAACAGGAAGTCAAACATCTGATTGAAGGCGAAAACGCCTATATCTGCAACGAATGCGTGGAAACCTGCGGCATCATGCTGGAAGGCGGGGACGACGCGGCCGCCGAAGGCAAAGCTTCCGCCACCGATGGGGACGGCAAACTGCCCACCCCGTCCGAAATCGTCGCCAACTTGAACGACCACGTTATCGGCCAGGAGCAGGCGAAAAAAGCCTTGGCCGTTGCCGTTTACAACCACTACAAACGCCTGCGCCATCCGAAAGCGGGCGGCGCGGTGGAGCTGTCCAAATCCAACATCCTGCTCATCGGCCCCACCGGTTCGGGCAAAACCCTGTTGGCGCAGTCTTTGGCGCGCAAACTGGACGTGCCGTTCGTGATGGCCGATGCAACCACGCTGACCGAAGCAGGCTATGTAGGCGAAGACGTCGAACAAATCATCACCAAACTTTTGGGCAAATGCGATTTCGATGTCGAAAAAGCCCAGCGCGGCATCGTCTATATCGACGAAATCGACAAAATCTCACGCAAAAGCGACAACCCTTCGATTACCCGCGACGTCTCCGGCGAAGGCGTACAGCAAGCATTGCTGAAACTGATTGAAGGCACGGTGGCCAGCGTTCCCCCTCAAGGCGGGCGCAAGCATCCGAATCAAGATTTCATCCAGGTAGACACCACCAACATCCTCTTTATCTGCGGCGGCGCATTTGCCGGCTTGGAAAAAGTCATCCGCCAGCGTACGGAAAAAGGCGGCATCGGCTTCGGCGCGGCAGTACACAGCAAGGACGAAAACGCCGACATCAGCGAACTGTTCGAAATCGTCGAACCGGAAGACTTGATCAAATTCGGCCTGATTCCCGAGTTAATCGGCCGCTTGCCCGTGATTGCAACTTTGGCCGAACTGGATGAAGACGCACTGATCAACATCCTCACCGAGCCGAAAAATGCCCTGGTCAAACAATATCAGGCATTGTTTGCCATGGAAGGCGCGGAACTGGAATTCGAACCGGACGCACTGCGCGCCATCGCCAAACTGGCCATGACCCGCAAGACCGGCGCGCGCGGCCTGCGTTCCATCGTCGAACGCGCCCTGCTGGAAACCATGTACCGCCTGCCCAACCTGCCGCAGGTAAAAAAAGCCGTCATTACCGCCGAAGTCATCGAAAACAACCGCCAGCCCGTCCTGCTGCTGGCCGACGGCAAAGAGTATCAAGACAACGCACAATAAGCGTGCAATCTTGGAGGCCGTCTGAAACCGAACAACTGGTTTCAGACGGCCTTTCCTTTTTCAGACGGCGGCATACCCGATTGCCCCCGCCCCCCACACCCCGCTATACTGCCGCCTTTCCCACATAAAACGGAGCACGCCATGCGCCACCCCAAATCCGCCGGCAACCGCCTGCCCGAAAAATGGTTCAGACGCGGCCTGTGGCTGATTGCCTTTATTTTTGCCTCCTTCCTCATCGGATTGGGCGGCAAAGTCATCAACGACCTGCCGTCCGTCGAACAAACCCGCGAATTGGACGACTACATGGGCGAAAAAGGGATATTGCTGCAGCAAGCCCGCGACCGCCTGAACGAAGAAGACACCCGCCTGACGGAAGAAGCGGAACGCTCCGCATTGGAATTGGAAAAACAGCGCAACCAAACCGCCGCCGAACAGCAAAGCCTGCAAAACTGGCTTGCCGCCCGCTCCGCTACCGAACAATCGGAACAAAATCCCGAAGTCATCGCCCGCACCCGCAAGCTGGACGAACTGAAGGCCAAAGAGCAAACCCTGCAACAACAATATGCCGCCATCCAGCAGCGTCAGCTCGACAACCGCCAGCAGCGCGACCGAAACGAAAAAGAACTCGAACAGGAGCAGAATAACGCATCAAAACTCAAAGAAAAGGACGACCGCCGCATCGAACTGCAAGTCTTCCTCTACCGCCTCGCCCTCACCCTGCCGCTGCTGCTTATCGGCGGTTACCTGTTCGCCAAAAAACGCCGCTCGCGCTGGTGGCCGTTTGTTTGGGGCTTCATCTATTTCGCCCTGTTTGCCTTTTTCGTCGAACTCGTCCCCTACCTGCCCAGCTACGGCGGCTATGTACGCTACGCCGTCGGCATCCTGATGACCATACTGATCGGCCGCTACGCCATCGTCGCCATGAACCGCTACCTCGAACGCAAGCGCAATGAAGAAGCACTGCCCGCCGACGAGCGGCAGCAGCAGATGGACTACGACCGCGCCCAGCAATGCACTGCCAAAGGCATCTGCCCTGGCTGCGAACGCCCGCTGGACTTCCAACATCCCGAAATGGATTACTGCCCGCATTGCAGCATCAACCTGTTTAACCGCTGCGTCAACTGCAACACGCGGAAAAGCGCGTTCAACCGCTACTGCTTCCATTGCGGCTCCGCAGCCGGCCCAAACGATACCGGTCATAAATAAACCTTCAGGCCGTCTGAAACACCCGGCAAACCGGCGCGCAACGCCTTTCAGACGGCCTAATATCCCCAAACAACAGGAGAATCAGCCATGCCCGAAATCAAATACCTTCCCGAACAACGCCGCTTCCAAATCGACATCGACGGACTCGAGGCCGGCTACATCGGCTACACTGAAGAAAACGGCGGTTGGAATGTCGTGCATACCGAAGTATCGCCGAACTTCCGAGGACGCGGCATCGCCAAAATGCTGGTCGATGCCCTGATGGCGCACGCCGAAGCCAACGGCATCCCGCTGAGTGCGGAATGCGATTATGCCGCACGCTTTATCGGTAATACGGACAAAGAGTAACGTTGAAAAAACCGCAATACTTCAAAGGCCGTCTGAAATGTATTTTTCAGACGGCCTTTGACGTTTGCCGCCATAAAACGGCGGCATACCGTTACGGTATTTGACAGATTTGACTATAATCCGCCCTTTCCTCCCAACCGAGACCCTTATATGGCTTTTGCATCCCTGTTTACCCTGCTCGACGACATCGCATCCGTACTCGACGACGTTTCCCTGATGACCAAAATGGCGGCGAAAAAAACCGTCGGCGTGGTCGGCGACGATTTGGCCTTGAACGCCAACCAAGTAACCGGCGTATCGGCCGACCGGGAATTGCCCATCGTCTGGCGGGTGGCCAAAGGTTCGCTGGTAAACAAGCTGATTCTGATTCCAGCCACGCTTCTGCTGTCGTGGCTGGCTCCCGCGCTGATTACCCCGCTGCTGATGCTGGGTGGCGCATATCTCTGCTTTGAAGGCGTGGAAAAACTGCTGCACCCCTTCCTGCACCGTCATGAAACCGGCCATTCGCCCGAAGCCGTTCCCGACGAACTGCCCGACGAAAACGATAAAATCAAAGGTGCAATCCGCACCGACTTCATCCTGTCGGCCGAAATCATCATCATCTCCATGGGTGCAGTGAATGCCGACTCAGGCATGCTGCAACAAGCCTTGATGCTCTCCGTCATCGGCATCGGCATGACCATATTTGTTTACGGCTTGGTGGCCATGATTGTGAAACTGGACGATTTAGGTTTATTCCTGATACGGCGCGGCGGCGCACAGAAAAGCGTCGGTAACGCCCTGCTGGCAGTTATGCCCGTTTTCATGCGCGGCTTGAGCGTCGTCGGCACACTGGCCATGTTTTTGGTCGGCGGCGGCATCATCGCCCACGGTGCGCCGTTCGTGTCCGATTTCCTGCACACCATGCATTGGGAGGGCGGCATCATGGGCAATCTGGCCAACCTAATTGTCGGCCTGCTGTCCGGAGCAATCGTTTGCGCCGTCGTCTTGCCGCTGATCAAACTGTTCGGCAAAAAGCATTAAACGGAAAACAGGCCGTCTGAAAGGAGCAACGCCATGAGGAAAATCCGTGCCGCCGTCATCCAAACCGTTTCCGGCACCGACCCCGCCGCCAATACCGCCGCCATGCGCCGCCTGGTGCGCCAAGCGGCGGAGCAAGGTGCGGATTGGGCGTTGCTGCCCGAATATTGGCCGCTGATGGGGCAAAACGACCGCGACAAACTCGCACTGGCCGAGCCTTTCGGCAGCGGCACCCTGCAACAGGCGATGGCCGAAACCGCCGCCGAATGCGGCATTACCCTGTTCGGCGGCACGATTCCGCTGCAATCGCCCGCACCCGGCAAAGTATGGAACAGCCTGCTGGCATACGACAAAAACGGCGAATGTATCGGCCGCTACGACAAAATGCACCTGTTCGGCTATTCGGGCTTGGGCGAACGCTACGCCGAAGCCGACACCATCGCCGCCGGCTGCGAAGTCCCCCATCTGACTGCCGACGGCTGGAATCTGGCGCAAGGCATCTGCTACGACTTGCGCTTCCCAGAATTTTTCCGCGCCCAAAGCCCGTTTGACGCGTTTTTGCTGCCCGCCGCCTTCACCCACACCACAGGCAAGGCGCATTGGGAACTGCTGCTGCGCGCCCGTGCGGTGGAAAACCAATGCTACGTTTTGGCGGCCGGACAGGGCGGCCTGCACGAAAGCGGCCGCCGCACCTTCGGCCACAGCATGATTATCGACCCTTGGGGCGAAATCCTGGCCGTGCTGCCCGAAGGGGAAGGCGTAATTACCGCCGAACTCGACCCCGCACGACTGAACAGCGTGCGGCAGCGTCTGCCCGCACTGGCACACCGCATCCTGTAATACCGAGGCCGTCTGAAAAACAAGTTTTCAGACGGCCTCAAACCATCATAGCCCCGCAAACCCGATTCCGAGAAGAAAGCTGATGAAAACATTCCGACTCTTCCTTGCGGCCTGCTGTACGACGGCTGCCGCACAAACACCGCAAGCCTTTGTCGAACAAAATTTTTACCGCAAAATACCAAGCTCAAAATGCCTAATCGGGCAAAAAGGCAATACCTGCATGCAACTGAAACAAACCGGCTCCGCCGAAGGGCTGACCTTCCTCCTCTACACGGGCGACAATGTAAAACTGCGCCCCAACAGCCGTCCCGTTACCCTTCATACCCCACCCTACCCTGCCGAAATATTCGTCTTAAAACAGAATAACGGAACATGGCAATTAAAAGCCCGCAGCCAAACGCAGGTCGAGGCTGCCGAATCGGGCGGAAAACCCTGGCGTTTTCTTCGTTTCGGCACTTCGGCGTGGGGATTTGAAAATTCTATAAGCGGCGGCAGACAGGGCTATAACAATTTTTTCAGCTCACTGCTTGTTTACAGCGGCGGCAAATTCAACAGCTACCTGATCATCACCGGTACGGACAATACGGAAGCAGGCCCGTCGGATGAAGAAGTTTCCCTGTACGGCACCCTCACCCCGCGCCCCGACCTGAAGCAAACAGCCGGACGTTACCCGCTGGAAATCCGCCTCACAGGCAAAAAAGGTAAAAACACCTTCAAAGGCCAATCCTACCTTCTCCCATTCAAAGCACGGAATAACGATTATTTCATACCGGAAAACTACCCTGTTTCCGGCTTTTAAACAGAAATATAGCTAGCGCAGATAGAGCCAAAATACCGTACTTGCCAATTGTCTTCATGAGCTTACGCAGGCTAATGACGGCCGACGCAGCTGCCGTATCGGAAATTAAGTAAAGGGATACAGAAGAATATCAAATTGACGCCATAAACAAACCGAGGCCGTCTGAAAACCGTAAGTCGGGTTTTCAGACGGCCTTTATTTATTTCGCAATACCGCCGTTACCAACCTGTTGTCGTGCGGATGGCTTGAACGCACCAATCCATCACGCCTTGCGGCAGGACACCCCATAACAGCAACAGCAGGCCGTTAGCCGACAACAACACCTTCATCGCACCGTCGCTGCTCAAGCGGCGGCTGTCGGCAGGTTCTTCAAAGTAAATCGTCCGCACCACGCGCAGATAGTAGAACGCGCCAATCAGCGACATCACAACGGCAAACACCGCTAACCAAGTGTAATTCGCACTCACCAGCAATTTGATAACCTGCAACTTGGCATAGAAGCCCATCAGCGGCGGAATACCGGCCATGGAGAACATGGCAAGCAACATCAGGAAGGCATACCAAGCGTTGCGCCGGTTCAAACCGGCCAAATCGGCAATGTTTTCGCATTCGAACGATTCGTCGGACAACAGCATCAACACACCGAAACCGACCAATGCCATCACAATATAGGTCAATGCGTAATACAGGCCGGCCGAGAAACCGACGCTGCCGCTCAAAAACGCCATCAGGACGAAGCCCATATGCGATACAGTCGAATAAGCCAACATCCGCTTGATATTGGTCTGCACAATGGCGGCGAGGTTACCGATTAGCAGTGAAGCCACGGATAAGATAACCAGCATCTGGGTCCAATCGGCATGCTGGTTGTTCATCGCCGTTACCAAAATACGGAAAGCGAAAACTGCCGCCGCCATTTTCGGCGCGGTACCGATAATCGAAGCCACCGAAGTGGGCGCACCTTCATAAACATCCGGCACCCACATATGGAACGGAACGGCTCCCAATTTGAACGCCAATGCAACCACGACGAAAACCAAACCTAGCTTCATCAGCCAGCCGTTGGCGACACCGCTTTGACCGTTGGCCAGCACGATGGCGAAATTCAGCGAACCGGTTGCACCGTAAATCATCGAAATACCGTACAACAGCAAACCGGAGGCCAATGCACCGAGCACAAAGTATTTCAACGCGGCTTCGGCCGAACGGGCGGAATCGCGCCGCAAGGCAATCATGGCGTAGAGCGACAGCGAAAGCAGTTCCAAGCCGATATAGGCAACAAGGAAATGCCCCGCGCTCACCATCACGCTCATGCCTAAAAGGGCAAACAGCGAAAGGGTATAAAATTCGCCGTTAAACATATTGCGCGCCCGATTGTACGGTTTGGCGTACACAAACACGGCGAACAATGCGGCGTACATGGTCATTTTGCCCAACTGAGACAAACCGTCGGCCAAATACATATCGTTAAACGTACTGACCGCATTCGGTGTCCAAACATACCATTGTGTCGCCGCCGTCAATACCAAAGTGAACAGACTCAGATAATGGGTAATGACGCGGCTATTGTCTTTCAGCCACAAATCCACCAACAACACCGCGCACAATGCCGTGAGCAGCACGATTTCGGGCATGGCGGGGATTAAGTTCAAATCAGTCCAGTTCATTCACACACCTCAAATCTTGCTTTGCGCCACATGCGCGATCAAATCGTTGGCCGCCTGATGCACCACGGCGATAAACGGCTCCGGCCACAAGCCCATGCCCAGCACGGTGATGGAAAGGATAGCCAGAATGGCGAATTCGCGACGGTTGATGTCTTTCATTTCGGCCACATGTGGGTTGGTCACCGCACCGAAAATCACGCGTTTGTACATCCACAGCGTGTAGGCTGCGCCCAAAATCAGCGTCAGTGCCGCCAGCGCACCCACAACCAAGTTATAGTTCACCGCGCCCATAATCACCATAAATTCGCCCACGAAGCCGGAAGTGGCGGGCAGGCCGGCGTTGGCCATGGCAAACAGCATCATGAAGGCAGCAAATTTCGGCATCACGGTAACCACGCCGCCGTAGTCGGCAATGTTGCGGCTGTGGAGGCGATCGTACATCACGCCGATGCAGAAGAACATGGCGGCGGAAACGAAGCCGTGCGAAATCATCTGCATAATCGCACCTTTCAACGCCCACGGCTGCAACTGCACCTGATTGGTAAACAGGAACATACCCAAGGTAACGAAACCCATGTGGCTGATGGAGGAGTAGGCCACCAGTTTTTTCATATCGGTTTGTGCCAAAGCCACCATGCCGATGTAGATCACCGCAATCAGGCTGAGCACGATGATGGCGGGGGCGAAATAGCGCGACGCATCAGGCAGGATGGGCAGGATGAAGCGCAGAAAGCCGTATGCGCCGAGTTTCAGCGTAATCGCCGCCAGCACCATCGAACCGCCGGTAGGCGCTTCCACGTGCGCATCGGGCAGCCAGGTGTGCACCGGGAACATCGGCACTTTCACCGCAAACGACAAGAAGAAGGCGGCGAACAGAATCTGTTGGGTAAACAGCGGAATTTGTTTGATGTTTTGGAAATCTTCAATCGCGAAGCTGCCGCCGGTTTGCAGCGACAAATACACCAAGGCCACCAGCATCAGCAGCGAACCCATCAGCGTGTAGAGGAAGAGTTTCACCGAGGCATACACGCGGCGTGGCCCGCCCCATACGCCGATAATCAGATACAGCGGAATCAGCATGCCTTCGAAGAAGATATAGAACAGCATGGCATCACGGGCGGCAAACGCGCCGTTGATCAAGCCGGACATAATCAGGAAGGCCGCCATGTATTGCGCCACCTTTTTCTGAATCACTTCCCAGCCCGCCAGCACCACCATCAACGTGATAAAGGCGTTGAGGATAACAAACAGCACGGACATGCCGTCCACGCCCAATGCGTAGTTGATGTTGAGCGCGGGAATCCACGCATAAAACTCGGCAAACTGGAAGCCGCCGCTCAAGCGGTCAAACTGCGTAAACAGCGGCAACGTAACCAGAAAACCGGCCAGCGCGCCGACAAAAGCCAGTATCCGCGCCAAGGGGGCACGGCGGTCGCAGCCGGTAGCCAGCACCAATAATCCGGCGGCTATCGGCAGCCAGATTGCCAAGCTGAGAAGATGGTTAGAAAACATAGTTGTAACCTGTGGTTTGAATAAATAAATCGTCGTTTTTCTGCGTTTGCCGCTTTTCAGACGGCCTCAAACAGCCTAAACGCTGCCCTCTTTCTCAATCACCAAAATCCGTGCTTCGCCGCACGGGTGGGCGACGTGTTCCGCGCCGATGCCGGCGTAGAAGATGTCGCCGCTTTGCAGCCGCGCCACGTGCTCTTCGCCGTTTTCGCGGTAGTGCATGTCCACTTCGCCGTCCATCACGGCAAACACTTCCTCGCCGTCGTTCACATGCCATTTGTAGGGCTGATCCGTCCAATGCAGGCGCACGGTGGTGCCGTTCATATTGGCGATGCTGCGCGCGCCCCATGCCCTCTCGGCGGTGAATTCGGCGGAACGGATGATGTCGGTTGCACTCATTTTTTCCTCTGTGTGTGGTGTTTTCAGACGGCCTTTTAGTTTTCAGGTAGCCTTAATTACCTGTCCCGCCCGAACGGTTTACTTCCTGCTCGAAACGGATAAAGGCGGCAATCATGGCCTGCCACACGGCTTCCGCCACATCGGGCGACAAGCCTGCCGCCGCTGCCTGTTCGCGCCGTGCCTTCAGCACCTGCGCCACCCTTTCGGGCGCGGCCACAGCCTGCGCGTCATGCTTGGGTTTCAGACGGCCTGCCTGTGCGACCAACTGCTGCCGCTGCGCCAGCAAGCCGATGAGCTGGCTGTCCAGCGCGTCAATCTTCTGCCGCACTTCGGCTAGGGTATCGGGCAAAATATCGGCATCCATTTTTTCAGGTAGCCTTTATCTGAACCAAAGCTGCCAGAAGAACACCACAATCAGCACCAGCACGCCGGAAACCATGGCGGCGGCGTAGCTGTAGATGAAGCCGGTTTGCAGGCGGCGCACCTGCCCTGCCACCGCGCCGACCAGTTTGGCCGCACCGTTTACCAAGCCGTTGTCGATGATTGCGGTATCGACGGCTTTCCAGAAGAAAGTACCCAGCGCGCGCGTGCCTTTGGCAAACACGGCGAAGTAAATGTTGTCGAGATAGTATTTGTTTTCAAACAACACATACACCGGGCGGAAGGTCTGCGCGATTTTGGCGGGCAGCTGCGGCGCTTTCACATACAGGAACCACGCGGCCAATACGCCGCCGATGGCCAGATACAACACGGGCGTGTGCAGGCTGTGCGACACCATGCCCATTGCGCCGTGGAATTCTTCCTTCATGATGTGCATCACCGGATGCAGCTCGTGATTGACATAAATCACGTCTTTGAAGAAATCGCCGTACAGCATGGGCTCGATGGCGATGTAGCCGATAATCACGGACGGAATCGCCAGCAAAATCAGCGGCAGGGTAACCACCCACGGGCTTTCGTGCGGGTTGTCGGACGGTTTCAGGCCGTGGTGGTGGCCGTGGTCGTCGTGATGGTCATGCTTGGCCTCGCGCCAGCGTTCTTTGCCGTGGAAGACGATAAAGTATTGGCGGAAGGCGTAAAACGCGGTAACGAACACGCTGGCCAGCACGGCGAAATAGGCGAAACCGCTGCCGGGCAGGTTGCTGGCATGCACCGCTTCGATAATCGAATCTTTGGAATAGAAACCGGAGAACAGCGGCGTGCCGATGAGGGCGAGGTTGCCCAGCAGCATAGTGAACCAGGTAATCGGCATGTATTTGCGCAGGCCGCCCATATTGCGCATGTCCTGATCGTGGTGCATGCCGATAATCACGCTGCCTGCGGCCAAGAACAGCAGGGCTTTGAAGAAGGCGTGGGTCATCACATGGAACATGGCTACGGAATAAGCGGACACACCCAAAGCCACGGTCATATAACCGAGCTGCGATAGGGTGGAATAGGCCACCACGCGTTTGATGTCGTTTTGAATCGTGCCGAGGAAGCCCATAAACAGCGCGGTAATCGCGCCAATCACCATAATCACGCTCAGAGCGGTAGTGGAGAGTTCATACATCGGCGACATGCGCGACACCATAAACAGGCCGGCGGTTACCATCGTAGCGGCGTGAATCAGCGCGGAAATCGGGGTCGGGCCTTCCATGGAATCGGGCAGCCACACATGCAGCGGAAACTGGGCGGATTTACCCATCGCGCCGACAAACAGCAACAGGCAAGTGATGGTGATCAAATCCCAGCCGAACAGGGTGCTGCCGACCACGTTGGGCAGGTAGGCGAACACGTCGGCATAGCGCAGGCTGCCGCCGAAATAGGCCAGCACCAAGCCGATGCCGAGTACGAAACCGAAGTCGCCCACGCGGTTGACCAAAAAGGCTTTCAGGTTGGCGAAAATCGCGCTGTCGCGTTTGAAATAGAAGCCGATTAACAGATAGGACACCAAGCCGACCGCTTCCCAGCCGAAGAAAAGCTGGATGAAGTTGTTCGACATAATCAGCATCAGCATACTGAAGGTAAACAATGAGATATAGCTGAAAAAGCGTTGGTAGCCGACTTCTTCGTCCGCCATATAGCCGATGGTATAGATGTGTACCATGAGCGACACGGAAGTAACCACCACCATCATCAGCGCGGTGAGGCTGTCCACCAGGAAGCCGACCGAGAAATCCAGCCCGTTCATGGTCAGCCAGGTATAGACGTTTTCATCGAACTTGGCACGGCTGCCGTCGATAAACCCGCACAGCACATAGGCCGACAGCACGGCGGATACGGCCACGCCGAGTATGGTAACCGTGTGCGCGCCCCGGCGGCCGATGGTGTTGCCGAACAGCCCGGCCAGCAAACAGCCCGCCAAGGGCGTGAGGGCGATGATGAGGTATAAAGTCATGTCAGTCATGTTGTTGCCATCCTTACGGATAAATCTTTCAATTTTGTGCGGCCCGTTTTCAGGTAGCCTCTCCGGCTTTCTTTTGAGGCTGCCTGAAACTTTCAGACGGCCTGTTTTCAGGTAGCCCTAGCCTTTGAGGCTGTCCAAATCCGTTACGTTGATCGTGTTGCGGTTGCGGTATACCAAAACCATAATCGCCAGGCCGATGGCGGATTCGGCCGCGGCCACGGTGAGCACGAAGAAGACGAAAATCTGCCCCGCGCTGTCGCCGAGGTAGCGAGAGAAGGCGATAAAGTTGAAGTTCACCGCCAGCAGCATCAATTCGATCGACATCAGCAAAATCAGCACGTTTTTGCGGTTCATGAAAATGCCCATCGCGCTGATGCCGAACAACAGGGCGGACAGCACCAGATAATGCGTAATCGTAATCATGCTTTGCCCTCCCCTTCGGCGGCATCGGATTCGGCGGCTTCGCCGTTGTTTTCTTCGCTTTCAGACGGCCTCTGCACCACGGCTTCCATTTTCACCATACGCAGGCGGCCTTTGTTGGCGTCCACTTTAACCTGGTCGGCCGGATTGATGTATTTCGGCTTGAACGTTTTGCGGTGTACCAGCGCGATGGCAGCCACCATACCCAGCACCAGCAGCACGGCCGCCAGCTCGAAAGGCAGCAGGTAGGTGGTGTAAATCTGCGTGCCCAGCTCGCGCACGTTGCTGTGGTCGGCCGGCACGTCGTTCATCTGGCCGAAAGCGGCCAAATCGGTGGCAGGCGCAACCAAAATCATAATCAGCGCGACGGCCATCAGCACGCCGACCACGGCGGCCACCGGCGCGTTGCGCCAGAAGCCTTTGCGCATTTCCTCCACGTCGATATTGAGCATCATCACCACGAACAGGAACAGCACCATCACCGCACCCACATACACCACCACCAGCGTGATGCCGAGGAATTCGGCCTGCATCAGCATCCACATCATCGCACTCATACAGAAAGTGAGCACCAGATACAGCGCGGCATGCACCGGGTTTTTCACGGTTACGGTTTTCAGCGCACCAAACAGGATGATGGCGGCCAACAGGTAAAACAGAATAAGTTGAAAGTTCATATTTTTGCACTTTCCGTTTCGGGATATTTCAATCGGTTTTGCTTTGCGTTCCGGCTTGGCCGGACGCGGTTTATTGGCTGCGCCAATAGCTTAAAAATTCATCTACCAAGCCTTCGGGGTTGGCGCGTTCCGTCCACGATAAGGGAGCATCGTAATACTCCAATTCGTGTACCAGCACGGGAATATTTTTGCCGAACGTTCCGGCAATCACGCCCTCGGCAAACAGGCGTTGCACCACGGCGATTTGGGTTTCGACAAAGGCCTGGTAAAACTCGTTCGATTTCTCGTCTGTTTCACCGCTTTCGTCTTCATCGTCGCCGTCAAACATGGATTCGTATTGTTCTTCGGTATAGGCAAAGGGCGAGTTTGCCAGCCATACTTGGAGTTCTTGGTTGTTTCTATATGCGTCTACGCCCAACAATTCGGCTTCGTCTTGCAGCCAATAGGCATAATTCCACTTGGCTTCGTCATCCTGATTAAGCGTCTCACCCTTCTTGCCTTCAAACTGCCCGCAAGTGTTGTAGCTGACTGAAAGGCCGGGCAGCCACTCATCACCGCCCATTACCCAGAACGATAAGGCATATACATCATCCCGAATCTCTTCAGGCAGCCTGGCCAATGCAGCGGCGGTTTTCTGAAAAACCATATCGGCAAAGGCTTGTTGCTTATCCATTCTGTATTTCCTTCAATCACGGCAGCCGGAATATTGGGCTTCAGGCTACCTGAAAACTCTGCGGGCGTTCCGTTCTTTACCGGTACGGCGCATCGGCCGCTTTGCGTTTGGCGATTTCTGCTTCGTATTGGTCGCCGATGGCTAGGAGCATCGGTTTGGTGAAGTGCAAATCGCCTTTTTTCTCGCCGTGGTATTCGAAGATATGGGTTTCCACAATCGCATCGGTCGGGCAAGCTTCTTCGCAGAAACCGCAGAAGATGCACTTGGTTAAATCGATGTCGTAGCGGGTGGTGCGGCGGGTACCGTCTTCGCGTTCTTCGCTTTCAATATTGATTGCCATGGCGGGGCAGACGGCCTCGCACAGTTTGCAGGCGATGCAGCGTTCTTCGCCGTTCGGATAACGGCGTTGGGCGTGCAGGCCACGGAAACGCACGGATTGCGGCGTTTTTTCTTCGGGGAAGTAAATCGTGTCTTTGCGGGCGAAGAAGTTTTTGAGCGTTACGCCCATGCCTTTCACCAATTCGCCCAGCAGGAAGGTTTTTACTAAATTAGCCATTTTCGGATGCTCTTTTCGGATTATTCTGTTTACAGGCCCTGTTTACAGGCCGTCTGAAAGCGGTTTTTTAACCTGCCGCGCCCACCATTTCTAAAAACTCGGCTTCGGTCAGCTTCGGGGTATCGTTGGCCAAGTCGTAATACGGAGCTTTGCAATCGATAAAGATTTGCGAGGTGGTTTCAAAGCCCGCGTTGTCGGCAAACAGCCCGGCGTTGATGTAGTAATCGTTGCCAACTTTCACAAACAGGTGTGTGCCGCAGTGTTTGCAAAAACAGCGTTGCGCCCATTCGGACGACTGATAATGCGCGATGTGCTCGCTGCCTGTAATTTCGGGCGACTGGGCGGCCAAAGTAAAAGACGCGCCGCCGCCCCATACGCGGCATTTTCCGCAATGGCAGGCGTGGAGTTCGCGGTTTTCGGCGGTTTCCAGTGATACTGCGCCACACAGGCATTGAGCTTTCATCGGTTTCTCTCGGTTTGAAACGGTTAAAAATTTGGGTTACAGGCTACCTGAAAACTTTCAGACGGCCTCCCTGCCCTATTTCCACAAGCTCCACGGCGAAGCCATCCACAGGCCGTAGAAAACGATGGCGACAAAGCCGATGGGAATCAGCACCTTCCAGCCCAAACGCATGATTTGGTCGTAGCGGTAGCGCGGGAAGGTGGCGCGAATCCACAGATAGCCGTAGAGCACGAAGGCCATTTTGGCAAACATCCAAATCGGGCTGGGCGTGCCGACGATGCCCCAGCTTTGCGGGAAGGGCGACAGCCAGCCGCCGAGGAACATGATGGAGGTGAGCGCGCCGATTAGAATCATGAAGATGTATTCGGCCAGGAAAAACAGCGCGAAGGCAAAGCCGGAGTATTCAACGTGGAAACCGGCCACAATTTCGGACTCGCCCTCGGCCACGTCGAACGGAGCGCGGTTAGTTTCGGCCACGGCGGAAATCAGGTAGACGAGGAACACGGGGAACAAGGTGAACCAGTTCCACGAGAAAATCGAGCCGCCCGCGATACCGGTGCTTTGCGCGGCCACGATGTCGTTGAAGTTCAGGCTACCTGAAACCATGATTACGCACACCAGAGCCGCGCTCATGGCGATTTCGTAGGAAATGGTTTGCGCGGAGGAGCGCATCGCGCCGAGGAAGGCGTATTTGGAGTTGGACGCCCAGCCAGCAATAATCACGCCGTACACGGAAAGCGAGGTAATCATTAAGATATACAGCAGCCCGGCATCGACTTTGGTTAAAAGCCATTGGTCGGAAAACGGCACTACTGCCCACGCGGCAAACGAGGGCGCGAGCGAGAGCATAGGGCCGATGTAGAACAAGGCTTTGTTGGACGAGCTGGGGCGGGTAACTTCTTTAAACAGCAGTTTCAACACGTCGGCAAACGGCTGAATCAAGCCCCACGGGCCGGTCACGTTCGGGCCGACGCGCAGCTGCATGAAGCCGATGACCTTACGCTCGAAGTAGGTCAGGTAGGCCACGGTCAGAATCAGCGGCACAAGGATAATCACGATTTTGACAACAATCGACACCAAGAGGCCGATGTCGTTGCCCGCCGCGCCGAACCAGCCGGCAAACAGGGCTTGAAACCATTCCTGCATCATCAGACTCCTTCCAGTTCAATCGCGTTCATCAGCCCGCCCAGCGCGGCGTTGGCCGGATGCTGCGGCAGGTGGACGATATTGGGCGGCAAAGTGTTGTCGGCCATTACGGTTACGCGCACGCGGCTGCCGTTCTGCACGGCTTCGGCAGTTGCGCCGTCAGCCAAACCGAGCGCGGCCAGCGTATCAGGGTGGACGCGGGCAGGCGGCACTTGGGCGTGCGAGGTTTGCTGCAGGGCTTCGGCGCGGCGCACGATGGCGTCGGTGTGGTAGATGCCCACGCCGCCGGTGCGGATCAGACCTGCGGCGGCGGGTGCGGCTTCGCCCTGCCAGCTACTGCGGTTGTTCAGTTTTTCAGGTAGCCTTTGGGCATCCAGCGCATCGTGCAGGATTTGCTCGCTGCTGTCGTATTCGAAACCTTCCAGCTCCAGCAAATTGCCCAGCACGCGCAGGATTTTCCACAGCGGGCGGCTTTCGCCCAGGCCTTTTACTACGCCGTGGAAGGATTGCAGACGGCCTTCCATATTGACGAAGCTACCGGAAGTTTCGGTGAACGGGGCAATCGGCAGCAGCACGTCGCACACGTCAAGCAAGGTATCGCTGACGAACGGGGTGAACGCCATCACGCTCTTGGCCTGTTTCAGCGCGGCCACGGCGGCGACTCCGCCAGCCACGTCGGCTTCCGGCTCAACGTTGAGCAACAGCACGGCCTGTTTCGGCGCGGTAATCATTTCGGCAATGCTGCCGCTGTCGGTGTTCAGCAAATCCGCACCCACGCTGTTGGCAGCCTGCGGCAGGATGCCGAATGACGCGCCGGTTTGTTCGGCCAGCCTTTGGGCGGCGGCGTAAATCGCGGTGTAGTCGGGGTGGTTTTGCGCTTCCACACCGAGCAGGACGGCGGCTTTTTCCGCGTCTTTCAAACCGGTGTGAATCGGGTTGGCGGCATCGGCGGCGAGATTTTTCAGGTAGCCTGCCCATTGGTTCGGATGCAGGGTTTCCTGTGCGGCCAAGGGCATATGCAGTTGTTCTTTACGCGCGGCCACCACGCTGATTTTGCTGCCTTGGTTGGCGGATACACGCAGGCGGGCGGTGAGCAGCGGCTGCTCTTGGCGCAGGTTCGCACCCACCACCAGCACGGCTTCAGCATCGGAAAGGTCGGCGATATTGCAGCCCAGCCATTGCGCGCCTGCCAACGTGCCTTTCAGACGGCCGTCTTGTTCGCGCAGGCGGGTGGCGAAGTGGCGGCTGCCGATGCCGTTGGCCAGTTTTTTCGCCAGATAGAGTTCTTCCAGCGTGTTCATGGGGTTGGCCCAAAAGCCGATTTGCTCTTGGTTGCCGTCTTTGGCGATGCATTCGATACCGTTGCGCACGTATTCGAGCGCGGTTTGCCAGTCCACATCGATCCATTCGCCGCCTTGTTTGATTTTCGGGTTTTTCAGACGGCTTTCGTGGTTCAGGCCTTCGTAGGCGAAGCGGTCACGGTCGGACAGCCAGCATTCGTTGATGGCTTCGTTTTCCAGCGGCAACACGCGGCGCACGGTGTGTTCTTTGGTTTGCACAATCAGGTTGCTGCCCAATGCGTCATGGGCGGACACGGATTTGCGGCGGTTCAATTCCCAGGAGCGGGCGTTGAAGCGGAAGGGTTTGCTGGTGAGCGCGCCTACGGGGCACAGATCGATAACGTTGCCGGAAAGTTCGGTTTCCACAGCGCGGCCGATGAAGGTGAGGATTTCGGAATGCTCGCCGCGGTTGGCGATGCCGATTTCCTGATTGCCGGCGATTTCTTCGGTGAAACGCACGCAGCGGGAGCAGTGGATGCAGCGGCTCATTTCCCGGGTGGAAATCAGCGGGCCCATGTCTTTGGCCACCACGGCGCGTTTGGCTTCGGTATAGCGGGTGGTGGATTTGCCGTAGCCGACGGCCAAATCTTGCAGCTGGCATTCGCCGCCCTTGTCGCACACGGGGCAATCGAGCGGGTGGTTGATGAGCAGGAATTCCATCACGCCTTCCTGCGCTTGTTTGGCCATTTTGGAATGGGTGTGCACCACCATGCCGTCGGTTACCGGCGTGGCGCAGGCAGGAAGCGGCTTGGGCGCTTTTTCCACTTCCACCAAGCACATGCGGCAGCTGGCGGCGATGGAAAGTTTTTTGTGGTAACAGAAGTGGGGGATGTAGGTGCCGAGCTTCTGCGCCGCTTCAATCACGGTCGCGCCCTGCTCTACCGATACTTCCTTACCGTCAATGCTGATTTGTAACATGGTGTATTTCCTACGTTACGGGTATTTAAAATTTTTAGTTGTGAGGCCGTCTGAAAAAAGGCGGCGGCCTGCGGGCTGTTTTTCAGGCAGCCTGTTTTCAGACGGCCTTTTTACTTTCAGGTAGCCCAATTATTCCGGCAGCTAGCACCACTTGTGCTCTTTCATCGGTTTGCCGTGTTCGATGTAGTGGACGAATTCGTCGCGGTAGTGCTTCATGAAGCCGCGCACGGGGAAAACGGCGGCGTCGGCAAGGGCGCAGATGGTGCGGCCGGCCATGTTGTTGCCGATGCTCTCTAAAAGTTCGAGGTCTTCCATGCGGCCTTGGCCGTTTACGATGCGGTGGACGATGCGGTAGAGCCAGCCGGTACCTTCGCGGCAGGGAGTACATTGGCCGCAAGATTCTTCGAAGTAGAAGTAGCTCAATCTTTCCAAGGCCTTAACCATGCACACGTCCTCATCCATCACGATAACCGCGCCGGAACCGAGCATGGAACCGGCTTTGGCGATGGCGTCGTAGTCCATGGTGAGGGTCATCATCATGTCGCCGGGAATCACGGGGGAGGACGAGCCGCCAGGGATGACGGCTTTGAGCTTTTTACCGCCGCGCACGCCGCCTGCCATGGACAAAAGGTCGGCAAAGGGTGTGCCGAGCGGCACTTCGTAGTTACCCGGACGTTCAACGTGGCCGGATACGGAAAAGAGTTTGGTGCCGCCTGCATTGGGAATGCCTTTATCGGCAAAGGTTTGGCCGCCGTCGCGGATGATAAACGGGACGGAGGCGAAAGTTTCGGTGTTGTTGATGGTGGTAGGTTTGCCGAACAAACCGAACGAGGCCGGGAACGGAGGCTTGAAGCGCGGCTGGCCTTTTTTACCCTCGAGCGATTCGAGCAGCGCGGTTTCTTCGCCGCAGATGTATGCGCCGTAGCCATGGTGGGCAAAGAGTTCGAAATCGAAGCCGCTGCCCAGGATATTTTTACCAAGGAAGCCTGCTTCCCGGGCTTCGGCCAAGGCGGCCTCAAAGCGTTGGTAGCCTTCGAAAATTTCGCCGTGAATATAGTTATAACCGGCACACGCGCCCATGGCATAGCCGCCGATAATCATGCCCTCAATCAGGGCATGCGGATTGAAACGGATGATGTCGCGGTCTTTGAAGGTGCCGGGTTCGCCTTCGTCGGTGTTGCAGACGATGTATTTTTCACCGGGGAAGGAACGGGGCATGAAGCTCCATTTCAGGCCGGACGGGAAGCCGGCACCGCCGCGCCCGCGCAGGCCGGAAGTTTTGACTTCGGCAATCACGTCGTCTTGCGGCGTTTTTTCGGCCAAAATTTTACGCAGGGCGGTGTAGCCGCCGCGTTTGACGTATTCGTCCAGCGTCCAGCAATCGGGATTGGCGGTATCCACTTGATCAAAAATCACGCCTGATTGGTAAATAGCCATTTTGGTGTGCCTATGTGTTTCGGTTTCTGCTGCGGCCTTGTCGGTTTCAGACGGCCTGTCAATATTGCGGTGTTTTTCAGGTAGCCTGTTAGGCCGTCTGAAAAGGGGTTTTCTGTTTTCTTTCTGTTCGATTTCAGGGCGGCCTGCGTTGGTTTTTCAGACGGCCTTTGCGGTTTCAGGTAGCCTCTAACCCAATTCGGCGAGTTTGGCTTCAATCGCTTCTTCAGTCATGAAGCTGCACATTTTGTGGTTGTTCAGCAGCATCACGGGGGCATCGCCGCATGCACCCATGCACTCGCCTTCAACCAAAGTGAATTTGCCGTCGGGCGTGGTTTCGCCGTAGCCGATGCCGAGCTTTTTCTTTAGATATTCGCCGGCATCCACACCGCCGCGCAGGGCGCAAGGGAGGTTGGTGCAAACGGTAAGTTTGTATTTACCGACAGGCTTGAGGTCGTACATATTGTAAAAGGTAGCAACTTCATAGGCCTGCACGGGAGGGATACCGATGTAGTCGGCAACAAATTCGATGGTTTCGGGGGTGAGCCAGCCTTTTTCGGTTTGCGCAATACGCAGCGCACCCATAATGGCGGAGCGGTGGCGATCAGCCGGGTATTTGGCCAATTCGGTATCGATTTGTTTCAAGGATTCTGCGGATAACATTAGCGGTCTACCTCTCCGAATACGATGTCTTGCGTGCCGATGATGGCAACGACGTCGGCGAGCATGTGGCCTTTGGCCATTTCGTCCATGCCTTGCAGGTGGGCGAAGCCGGGAGCACGGATTTTCAGGCGGTAGGGTTTGTTGGCGCCGTCTGAAATAATGTAAACGCCGAATTCGCCTTTAGGGTGTTCCACGGCGGTGTAGGTTTCGCCTTCGGGCACGTGTATGCCTTCAGTAAACAATTTGAAATGGTGAATCAGGTCTTCCATACCTGTTTTCATTTCGGTGCGTTTGGGCGGTGCGACTTTGTGGTCATCCACGATGACGGGGCCGGGATTAACACGCAGCCAATCAACACACTGCTGGATAATACGCACGGACTGACGCATTTCGTTGATGCGGCAGAGGTAGCGGTCGTAGCAGTCGCCGTTCACGCCGACGGGAATGTCGAAATCCATTTTATCGTAGACTTCGTAAGGTTCTTTTTTACGCACGTCCCATTCAATGCCCGAACCGCGCAGCATCACGCCGGTGAAGCCTTTTTGCAGGGCGCGCTCGGGGGAAACCACGCCGATACCGACAGTACGCTGTTTCCAGATGCGGTTATCAGTCAGCAGGGTTTCGAGGGTGTCGATGCGGCCGGGGAATCGTTTACAGAAGGCTTCAATGAAGTCGAGCATGGTGCCTTCGCGTGCTTCGTTGAGCTCTTTCAACACTTTGGCATTGCGGAATTTGCTGGCTTCATATTTGGGCATGAAGTCGGGCAGGTCGCGATATACGCCGCCGGGGCGATAGTAGGCAGCGTGCATGCGGGCACCGGAAACGGCCTCATACAAATCCATCAGCTCTTCACGATCGCGGAAGGCATATAGGATGGCGGTCATCGCGCCGATGTCGAGGGCGTGCGAACCGATGCCCATCAGATGGTTGAGGATGCGGGTTACTTCCGCAAACATAGTGCGGATGTATTTGGCACGAATGGGGATGTCGATGCCGAGCAGTTTTTCGATAGCGAGACAGTAGGCCTGTTCGTTTACCATCATGGAAACGTAGTCCAGCCTATCCATATACGGCAGGGCTTGTAGGTAGGTGCGTGTTTCGGCCAGTTTTTCGGTGCCACGGTGCAGCAGGCCGATGTGCGGGTCGGCGCGGACGATGGTTTCGCCTTCCAGCTCCAAAATCATGCGCAATACGCCGTGGGCGGCAGGGTGCTGCGGGCCGAAGTTGATGGTGTAGTTTCTGAGTTTAGTGGCCACCGTAGTTCTCCTCGCGGACGACGCGCGGGGTAATTTCGCGCGGCTCGATGGTTACAGGCTGATAGATAACGCGTTTTTCAGTTTCGTCATAACGCATTTCAACATAGCCGGAAATAGGGAAATCTTTGCGGAAGGGGTGGCCGACAAAGCCGTAGTCGGTAAGGATGCGGCGCAGGTCGGGGTGGTTTTCGAAAACGATGCCGTACATATCGAAAGCTTCGCGTTCGTACCAGTCGGCACTATTGTAAATATTGATAACGGATTGAACCAACGGGAAATCGTCGTTTTCCCCCCACACGCGCACGCGGATGCGCTGATTATTCTTCACAGATAACAGCTGGCTGACCACGGCAAAGCGTTTACCGGACCAAGGTTCGTTTTTATAGGTGCTGTAATCGACACCGCACAAATCCACCAAGAGCTCAAAGTGCATTTCTTCGTGGTCGCGCAGGGTTTGCATAATATCGAGATAGTATTCAGGACGGCATTCGACAGTTACTTCATCCAAAGCCAACAGCACTTTATCCGCCTTGCCTTCCAAGATGCGCTGTGCCGCGCTGTATAAATCTTTCGGGTGCATGGTGCGCTCCTAGTTGCGGGCAATGGTGTAAGTGCGCTTGATTTTGCCCTGAAGCTGAATCAGGCCGTAAATCAAGGCTTCGGCAGTCGGCGGGCAGCCGGGCACATACACGTCTACCGGTACCACACGATCGCAACCGCGCACCACGGAATAGGAATAATGATAATAACCGCCGCCGTTGGCGCACGAACCCATCGACAACACCCAACGAGGCTCGGCCATCTGGTCGTACACGCGACGCAGGGCGGGTGCCATTTTATTGGTCAGCGTACCGGCCACAATCATCAAGTCGGATTGGCGTGGCGACGGACGGAAAATGATACCGAAGCGGTCGAGGTCGTAACGCGCCATACCGGCATGCATCATCTCTACTGCGCAACAAGCCAAACCGAAAGTTACCGGCCACAACGATCCGGTACGCACATAGTTGAGCACGGTATCCGCGCTGGCGGTAATGAACCCTTTGTTCAGAATGCCTTCTACTCCCATTCCAGCGCTCCTTTTTTCCACTCGTATACAAAACCCACACCGAGCACGACGATGAAGACAAACATCGACCAGAAGGCAAACTGCCCCGACTGAGCCAGCAAATCTTTGAACACCACTGCCCACGGAATCATAAACGCCACTTCCAAATCAAACAGGATGAACAAAATCGCCACCAAGTAATAACGCACGTCAAACTTCATGCGCGCGTTTTCAAACGCCTCGAAGCCGCACTCGAACGGCTGGTCTTTTTCGGCATAGTGGCGTTTAGGCCCCAGAACAGTGCCCAACAGAATAAACAGAATGCCCGCCAACAAGCCGACTATTAAGAATATTAAAACAGGAAGGTAATTTGCCAACATAGTGGTCGCACTCGAATCATTAGCAGATAACGAAATTTTACGGAGGCTATTTTAGCCAAGTCAGACTGTAATTTAAAGGGCGTATAGTCAAAATTCGAAGAAAAAATTCAATAATTTCAATAATTAAATGATAATCGTTATTATTATTTGCATATATGTTTGTTTGCCTGTAAGAAATTACGGCTTTTATTTGATTAAATGCCTGACACTAATCGCTTCACCTCTTGGCTTTAATTAGAAAGACTCCTCAAAAGCAACCCAAGAATAAATAGCAGTTAAAGTAAACCATACTAATCAAAATTAACCCATCCCTACAAAATTAAAGCCGCCTATGTTTCAGGCGGCTTGTATCTTAAACAGTATCGATCAACAAATGATTAATGGATGTTGCTCAAAATATTTATTGTATTGTGTTCATCATCGTGCGGATCTTGAGGCACATTGGGTTCATGACGGCCATCATCCAACATATTATCTAAATCTTGTCCCGGCTCTGAAGCAGTATCACCGATGCTGATATTGGTTTTGCTTTCCAGAATAATAGCAGAGGCAAGATTTTGACTAACACGGTAAACCATTGCCAAACCGGCTTCTTCAGCAGGAATAGAAAGATACTTCACAACGCTTCTGCTTCCATCTTTACCTTTTGGCATATCCATTTTGACTTGGCGACTACGTTTGTAAAGACTTAAAACCGTACCTTTTTCCAGACCATGCGCACTACCTTTATTTAAAGTGATGGTTTGGAATTGGCCCGCTTCACTGATGCCGTCAAAAATGGAAACCACTTTTGCATCAATATGCTGGCTAGGCGCATGCGGCATCATATTAAAGCTGTCTCCACCATCTTCTAACTTCAACAGGTAATCGCCTTTACGAATTTCGGAAACCACTTCTTCCACAACCATAGGCTGCGCAGTCTGAGTCGGCACCTTCAGCATCGGATGCAGACGTGTGTAGTATTCTTTATTCGGCAATGCTTCCGCATCTTCCCTGCTTCTGGAATCAAGCGCACTATTCGTGCTCGGCAAAGTAGCCACAATACCGCTAAACACTACTTCCTGACCCAAATATTTTTTTGTTTCCGGATCCGTAATATCTTTTCTTGCCCTATAAACTAAATAACGACCAGGTTCGGTAATTTCGTAAGCATAAACACGATCACCTTTTGAATAAATCAACCGATTATCAGGCCCTTCAACCAACCGTGGTGCATGTTGCGTCTGCATTTGGTCGATAACTTGCGGATGCTGCATAAACATCCGATAGAAGTTTACATTGATGGCCTGAATGCCATAGCCAGAACTGACTTCGCGCACACGCGGCGACAATTTTACCAATGGGATGTCACCGCCGGCACCACGCTCGACTGACAAGCGCGGACGACCGTTTACATAGCGCAAAACCAATACCTGACCGGGATAAATACGGTCGGGATTGCGGATTTTGCTGCGGTTTGCGCCCCACAAACGACTCCACTGCCAAGGCCGATAGAGATATTTGCCTGAAATACCCCACAATGTATCGCCTTGCTTAACCACATAACGCGTAGGCGCATCCGGCCGAACCTTCAGAGCGGCAGAAAACGCCGGGGCGGAAATAGCCAAACCGGCCGCACAAAGCAGGGTTATAATACGTTTTTGCATGACACTCCCCTTGAAATTGACTCACTCAGTCATCATTAAAAATTTACACACAACAATTCGGGACATTGCCCGTCTTGTCAATTTATCGCGATATTTTACTACTATTTACAGCAAACCTCATAGTATTAAAACCTGATTCGCATATTCCCCGCACAATCTTAGAGAGAAAGAAATGGCTTTACTGAATATTTTGCAATACCCCGATGATCGCCTGCACACGGTTGCCAAGCCTGTCGAAAAAATTGACGAACGAATTAAGACATTGATTGCAGACATGTTTGAGACCATGTACGAAGCACGCGGCATCGGTCTGGCCGCCACACAGGTGGATGTGCACGAGCGCGTGGTCGTTATGGATTTGAGTGAAGAAAAAAACCAACCCCGCGTATTTATCAACCCGGTGATTACCCATAAAAACGGCGAAACCACTTATGAAGAAGGCTGCCTGTCCGTACCGGGAATTTACGACACCGTTACCCGTGCGGAAACCGTTACGGTAGAAGCCCTTGATGAAAAAGGCGAAAAATTCACTCTGGAAGCGGACGGGCTATTGGCCATCTGCATCCAACACGAATTGGATCACCTGATGGGCATCGTTTTCGTCGAACATTTATCGCAACTGAAACAGGGGCGCATCAAAACCAAACTGAAAAAGCGGCAAAAACACAACATGTAGCCCTGCTGCAACCGTGGAGGCCGTCTGAAAAACGGTTTCCAATACCCCCGCACCCTTCAAAACCCAATCTTTCAGGCGGCCTTTTACTGCCATCAGACAACAGGCCGTCTGAAAACGCCTCCGAAAGTATAACCATGAAAGTCATCTTCGCCGGTACGCCTGATTTTGCCGCTGCCGCCTTAAAAGCCATAGCCGCCGCCGGTTTTGAAATCCCGCTGGTATTGACCCAGCCCGACCGTCCCAAAGGGCGTGGGATGCAGCTTGCCCCGTCTCCCGTGAAGCAGGCCGCATTGGAATTGGGTTTGCGCGTGGCGCAGCCTGAAAAACTGCGCAACAACACCGAAGCCTTGCAAATGCTCAAAGAGGTCGAGGCAGACGTAATGGTCGTTGCCGCCTACGGACTGATTCTGCCGCAAGACGTGCTAGATACGCCGAAACACGGCTGCCTCAATATTCACGCCTCGCTGCTGCCCCGTTGGCGCGGTGCGGCACCGATTCAGCGCGCGATTGAAGCGGGCGATGCCGAAACGGGCGTGTGCATCATGCAGATGGACATCGGTTTGGACACCGGCGATGTGGTCAGCGAACACCGTTACGCCATTCAGCCGACCGATACGGCAAACGAAGTACACGACGCGCTGATGAATCTGGGGGCGGCGGCAATTGTTGCTGATTTGCAACAATTAAAAACAGAAGGCCGTCTGAAAAGCGTCAAACAGCCCGAAGAGGGCGTTACTTATGCGCAAAAATTAAGCAAAGAAGAAGCGCGTATCGATTGGAACGAAAGCGCGACAGTCATCGAACGTAAAATCCGTGCCTTCAACCCCGTTCCCGCTGCGTGGGTGGAATATCAAAGCAAACCGATGAAAATCTGGCGTGCCGAAGTGGTGTCCAAACAGGGTAAGGCAGGTGAAGTATTGTCTTGCACTTCAGACGGCCTGCTGGTGGCGTGCGGTGAAAATGCGCTGAACATTACCGAATTGCAGCCTTCCGACAGCAAACGCATGAGCATACAGGCATTTGCGGCAGGTCGGACGATTGAAGTCGGAACGGTTTTGTAACTGAATCTATTATTCAAAGGGAAGAAAGAAACGTCATGAAAAAAATAGTTTTAATCGCTTGTGTCAGTAAGAAGTCAGATAAAAAACAAAAGGCTGAATTACTCTATCAAAGCAGCCTGTTCAAAAAAGAATTGCAATACGCAAAAGAAGTAATCCGTGCAGATAAGATTTTTATTTTGTCGGCATTACATGGTTTGTTAAATTTGAGTGATGAGATAGAACCTTATAATTTAACTTTGAATGATATGGCTGTAGCCAAAAGAAAGGCATGGGCAGAAGAGGTATTGAAATCTTTGCGGGAGAATGCAGATATTGAAAAAGATGAGTTTGTTTTCTTAGCAGGAGAAAGATACCGACAATTTCTCATACCATTTCTAAAAAATTACAGTATCCCAATGCAGGGTCTAAAAATAGGCATGCAGCTTCAGTGGTTGACTAAGGAATTGGCAAAACAAAATGAGAAATAACAGTTTCATCTTACATCAGTATTTTAACTCATTAAAACGATATAGCTTTAATGAGCTTGATACGATTAAGGAGTTAAACGGAATCTATATTTTGTTTGAGAAGGGGGAGAAATTTGCCGATATGGACAGAGTGGTTCTAGTTGGTACACATAACAGACAAAATGGTCTAGTAAAGCGTTTAGCTGAACATATAAGGCACAATAAAGATCGAAGCATCTTACGTAAACATATAGGTCGGGCAATATTAAATCGAAATAACCAACAAGAACTACTAGAACAGTGGGACCGTGACTTAACGCCTCGTGAAAGTTACGAGTATTGGAATGGTAAGTTGGATTATGTCGGATTAGACATAATCGAACAGGTGGTAAGTTATTATGTTCAGAAGAATCTTACGTTCGCTATCATTCCATTTGAAACAGCACAAGAGCGGTCATTATGGAAGAGCAGGATTATTGCAACGTTGGCAAAGGCAAACATATTAGTAAATGGAGCTGTGATGTCGTCTGAGGGCTGGCTAGGTAAATTTGCAACAAACGCTAATATTGTTAAACGTGGAATGTGGGTAGTACAAAATTTAGGTGGAAAAGAGTTAACTGATGAAGAAGTAGATGATTTAATCAAATAAATCATCTACTTCAGACGGTATTTGACAATTAAAATGCCGTCTGAAACTGAAAAAACAATAGCAACAAGAAAGTACAAAAATATGAGCATGTCCCTCGCCCAACAACTCGCCGCCGAAAGCATTACCGCCGTTGCCAAAGGCCGCAACCTGCAAGACGTATTGGCCGCCATCCGCGCAGCCCACCCCGAACTGACGGTACAGGAACTCGGCGCGCTGCAAGACATCGCCTACGGCTGCCAGCGTTACTTAGGCAGTTTGAAATATATGCTCGCGCAGATGCTGAAAAAGCCGATTGGCAATCCGCAACTCGAAAGCCTGCTGCTGGCCGCGCTCTACCAGCTCAACCACACGCGCAACGCGCCTCATGCGGTGGTCAACGAAGCAGTAGAAAACATCGCAAAAATCGGGCGCGGGCAGTACCGTTCGTTTGCCAACGCAATTCTGCGCCGCTTCCTACGCGAAAAAGAACAATTGAACGCGCAATGCCGCCGCGACGACACCGCCAAATACAACTTTCCCGGCTGGTGGCTCGACTATATGCGCCAAGCCTACCCGAAACACTGGCACAACATCGTTACCGCCGCCAACGGCCACCCGCCGCTGACCCTGCGCATCAACCGCCGCCACGGCAATGCCGAAGGTTATTTGGAAAAACTGGCCGCCGAAGGCATCGCAGGCAAAGCTTTGGACGAATATGCCGTGATACTGGACGAAGCCGTGCCGGTAAGCCGCCTGCCCGGCTTTTCAGACGGCCTCGTATCCATACAAGACTTCGGCGCGCAGCAGGCGGCATATATTTTAAAACCGGCAGACGGCGAACGGATTCTGGACGCCTGTGCCGCACCGGGCGGCAAATCCGGCCACATCCTCGAACTGGCAAACTGCAGCCTGACCGCGCTGGACATAGACGAAGGCCGTCTGAAAAGAGTGGCAGACAACCTGTCACGCTTAGGCTTTCAGACGGCCTCCCTGCACCGCGCCGACGCAGCCGACCTGTCTTCATGGTATGATGGCAACCCGTTTGACGCCGTCCTGGCCGACGTGCCGTGCACCGCCTCCGGCGTAACCAAACGCAACCCCGACATCAAATGGCTGCGCCGGCCTGCCGACGGCGGCAAAACCGCCCGCCAACAGGAAACCATGCTCGACAACCTGTGGTCGGTACTGAAACCCGGCGGCAGGATGCTTCTGGCCACCTGCTCCTTGTTCCATGAAGAAAACGACGGCCAACTGCAACGCTTCCTGCGCCGCCATCCCGATGCCGCCTGCACAGAATCGCTGACACTGTTACCCAAACATACCCAAGATGGCTTTTACTACGCACTCATCCGCAAACAGCCGTAAACCCGCATACGGCCGCATCGTCCGCGCCGCCCGTGCGGCGACGGCCGTCCTGCTGTTTGCCGTGATACTGCTGAGGCCGTCTGAAGCGGCGGCGGAAAACATTTCCATCACCCGCCAAACCGCAACCGTAACCGCAGACGGCCGCCTCGACATCAGCAGCCGTTTCCACACCGAACTGCCCGACCCGTTGAAGCAGGCATTGAAACAGGGCGTGCCGCTCTACTTCACCCTGAACTACCAACTGTCCGCCCCCACCATGGCCGCCTACAAATTCAAACTCGGCCAACTCGTCGGCAGCGACAACAGCGTTACCTACAAGCTCTCCTTCCACCCGCTGACCAACCGCTACCGCATCACCGTCGGCACCTTCTCCACCGAATACGGCAGCCTCGAAACCGCCCTTCGCGGCATCGGCGCCATCGCCAACTGGCGCGTCCTGCCCAAAGGCACGCTGGACGACACCGACTGGCGCGAAATCAAAGCCGAAGTCCGCCTCAGCCTCAGCACCAACCAACTGCCCAAACCCTTCCAAATCAACGCCCTGACGGCGAAAAACTGGCAACTCGACTCCGGCTGGAAACCGCTGGCGGTCAGCAAAGGTTAAACCATGCGCCGCCGATACTCCTACCTGATATTCCTCGTCGCACTCGCTGCCGCACTGGTTTACAGCCTCACCCTCGCCACCAACAGCGGCAGCCCGTTGTCCGAATATTTCTGGTGGCTGATTGCCGCAGGCGGCCTGATTGTCACCATCCTGCTCGCCATGCTGCTCCGCTACGGCTGGCTACTGCTGCGGCACAACCGCCACAACATGTTGGGCTCCCGCCTCACCCGCCGCCTGGCCCTGATGTTCACCCTGATTGCCGTCCTGCCCGGATTGTTCCTGTTCGGCGTCTCCGCGCAATTCATCTCGTACAGCATCAATTCATGGTTCGGCAACGACACCGCGCAAGCACTCGAAAGCAGCCTGACGCTGAGCAAATCGGCACTCGACAACACCCTCGACAACACCGTCGAGCAGGCTGCCGCCTTACAAGTCGAAATCATCAGCCGAACCTCTATGGGCGGCACGGCGGCGGAAGCCCTACGCCTCAGCGGCGAAACCGCCCGCTTCAGCCAGGTCGGCCTCTACAACCCTGCCGACGGCACGACCGAACTCATCAGCAACCCGGCCGCCCTTCCCCCGCCGCCCGCCGAAAAAGAAGTGGCGGAAGAACTGCAACAGCACGGCTCATCCCGCAGCGTCACCAACATCAACGGCAAACTGTACGCCCAAGGCTGGCTGGCCCTGCCCGCGGCGCAAGAAAAGGGGAAAGCTCTGTTTTTCAGACGGCCTATTCCCGACAACGTCGCTCGGGATGCCGAACTGATTGAAACCGCGCGCAGCAAATACGCCGAACTCACCTACGCCAAACAAGGCCTGCAAACCTTCTTCCTGATTACCCTGCTGGCCGCCGCCCTGCTCTCCATCATGCTCGCGCTGGTCATCGCCCTCTACTTTGCCCGCCGCTTCATCGAACCCATCCTTTCGCTTGCCGAAGGTGCAAAAGCCGTCGCACAAGGCGATTTTTCCCAGCCCCGACCGGTTTACCGCAACGACGAACTCGGCCAACTGACCCGCCTGTTCAACCACATGACCGAACAACTGGCCATCGCCCGCGAAGCCGAAGAACTCAACCGCATCCGGCAGGAAGCGGCACGCCACTATCTCGAAACCGTATTGGAAAGCCTGACCGCCGGCGTAATCACACTCGACGAGGCAGGCCGTCTGAAAACCCTCAACCGCAGCGCGGAAAACATCCTCGGCCTGCCGCTGTCCGAACTGTCGGGCAGCAACTGGCACGACTGGCCGCAAAGCGTGCCGCAATACCTCCTGTTAACCGAACTGTTCCAAACCATCCTCGCCACCAAACACACCGGCAAACCCGTTCAGACGGCCTACACGGGCGGCGACGAAGCACGCATCCTGCTGGCCAAGGCCACGCCCCTTCCGGCCGACAACGGCGGCGGCACCGTTCTCGTTTTCGACGACATCACACTGCTCGTGCGGGCGCAAAAAGAAGCCGCATGGGGGGAAGTGGCGAAACGGCTGGCACACGAAATCCGCAACCCGCTCACCCCCATCCAACTCTCCGCCGAACGGCTGGCTTGGAAACTGCAAGACAAACTGGGCGAACAGGACGCGCAAATACTGACCCGCTCCACTGGCACCATCATCAAACAAGTGGCGGCCATGAAAGAAATGGTGGAAGCCTTCCGCAACTACGCCCGCGCCCCCTCGCTGAAACTTGAAAAACAAGATCTCAACAAAATTATCGAAGAAGTTTTGCTGCTATACGAAGCGGGTGCGTGTACATTTGACGCCGTTTTCAGTAATATACCCGCCGTCATGTATGCCGACACCACCGCCATGCGGCAAGTGCTGCACAACATCTTCAAAAATGCGGCCGAAGCCGCCGAAGAAGCGGCACAGCCGCAAGTGCACATCCACACCGCCAACGCAGACGGCCAAATCACTCTCACCGTCACCAACAACGGCAAAAGTTTCAGCAAAGACATGCTGGCGAACGCTTTCGAGCCCTATGTAACCGACAAACCCACCGGCACCGGCCTCGGCCTGCCCGTAGTGAAGAAAATTGTAGAAGAACACGGCGGCCGCATCGCCCTGAGTAATCCCGCAGAAGGCGGTGCCAGCGTTAAAATCACATTACCCGCATTGGTAGAAGAGCACTATGAGAAGTAACGACATCCTAATCGTAGACGACGAAATCGGTATCCGCGACCTGCTGTCCGACATCCTGCAAGACGAAGGGTACACCGTCAGCTTGGCGGAAAACGCCGAAGAAGCACGCCAACTGCGCAACCAAACCCGTCCGGCCATGGTACTGCTCGACATCTGGATGCCCGACTGCGACGGCATCACCCTGCTGAAAGAATGGGCGAAAAACGGCCAGCTGACCATGCCCGTCGTCATGATGAGCGGTCATGCCAGTATAGACACCGCCGTCGAGGCGACCAAAATCGGCGCCATGGATTTCCTCGAAAAGCCAATCGCACTGAAAAAACTGCTGAGTGCCGTAGAACGCGCTTTGGAATACGGCGAACAACAGGCTGCGGCCGGGCTGTCGCTGGACAAACTGGGCAACAGCCCCGCCATTCAAGAACTCAACCTCCGCATCGAAGCCGCCGTCAAACAAAACGACCCCATCCTGCTCAGCGGCGAAGCCGGATCGCCGTTCGAACTCGTTGCCCGCTATTTCCATAAAAACAATACCCCTTGGGTCGAACCGGCCAAAACCGAATACATCGTCGATATGCCGATGGAACTGCTGCAAAAAGCCGCCGGCGGCATCCTCTTCCTCGGCGACATCTCGCAATACAGCAAAAACATCCAGCAAGGCATCCACTTCCTGCTCGGCAAAGCCGAAAAACAAAATGTTCGGATTATCTGTGCCTGCAGCAGCCCCTCGGACGAATGGCTGCAAAATCCGGCCTACGACCCCAAACTGTTTGCCCTGCTCTCCGGCCTCAAGCTCCAGATTCCGCCGCTGCGCGAACAGGCCGGCGACATTGCCTTCCTGATTAACCGTATCGCCACCGAACTGTCGGAAACCCAGAAAATCCCCGTCGCCCGTTTCAGCGATGGCGCGCTGGAACTCCTGACCGGATACGACTGGCCGGGCAACTTCGACCAACTGCACAATGTCGTCAAAACCCTGGCACTGTCGGCAGGCGAAGGGGAAATCGACGAAGTCGCCGTCGCAAATGAGCTCGGTCTGAACAAACCTGAAAAAAAACCGGAAATCAACATCGGCGGCGGTTTCGATTTCAGCCTGCCCCTACGCGAACTGCGGGAAGAGCTGGAACGCCGCTATTTCGAATACCACATCTCTCAGGAAGGTCAAAACATGAGCCGCGTGGCACAAAAAGTCGGCTTGGAACGCACCCACCTGTACCGCAAACTGAAACAACTCGGCATCCAGTTCTCCCGTCGGCAGAATAAAACCGAAGAAACCGATAAGGATGCCTAATCCGCATTAGGCAACCGAAGAGGCCGTCTGAAACTTTTCAGACGGCCTCTTTCTTTCCTACAAAATACTGCGGATTAAATAGGGTCATAATTCATAAACAAAAACGGCCGACCCACGTTTGCTGTTCCGGTATTCCCGCTGCCGCTCGAGAGGCAAATCTTCGGGAGAGGCCGTCTGAAAACCCCTTTCGGCAAACCAATCGCCGGTTTGCGTGGAAAGGGCAAACAGCCGTTTGCAGCCCAACCGTCTGGCTTTATCCAACGTATGCTCCAACAGCAACTCGCCGTAGCCGCCGTCCTGGGCTTCCGACGACACGGCCAAACAGGCCAGCTCGCTGCAATCAGGCGCGTCGGCAAAAGTCTTCACAGCAACACAGCCGTAAATCCGGCGGTCATGCTCCAGTACGGAAAAATCGCCAATATGGGTTTCCAAATAGCGGAGGCTGCGGCGCAACAAAATGCCCGCCTCTTCCAGCGGCCGTATCATGGTAACGATATCCGCAATATCTCCGCCCTCGGCCGGACGGATACACATAAACGGATTTTGCGCGATAGAGGTGCCCGTACCGTTATGGGTAAACAATTCGCCAATCAGGGCACCGTCGTTCAGACCGGAAAGGATTTGGCAGCGGCCGACACCCTTGCCGACGGCATTCAGGGCGGCATCAAGCAAATCGTGCTGGCGATGACAGATACGGCCGCTTTTCAGACGGCCTTCCGCTTCTTCGGCAGAAAGGTTCGGTAACAGGCGGCCGTTTTCGTCCAAAATGCCATCCTGCCCAATCAGGAACAACAGCTTGTCCGCTTTCAGGGCGACGGCGGCGGTTTCGGCAATTTCCGCCATGCTGAGATTGAACAGTTTGCCGCTCGCAGAGGCGGCCAGCGGATTCAGTAAAACCACCGCGCCCTCATCCAGGCTGCGGCTGACGGATTCGGCATCGATTTTCCGCACCCGGCCGGTATAGCCCATGTCGATGCCGTCGATGATGCCGATGGGGCGGGCCGATAAAAAATTGCCGGCGGCAATCTTCAATCTGCCGCCGCGCCGGGGCGAATGCACAGGACCCAGCGACAAAGCCGCCTCGATATCGAAGCGCAGTTTGCCGCAGGCTTGTTTGGCAAAATCCAAAACGGTTTCGTCGGTAATCCGCCGTCCTTGATGATATTGCGGGGAAATACCGGCAGCCGAGGACAGTTCGTTGATTTGGCTGCGGCTGCCGTAAACCAACACCAGCCTTACCCCCAGCCCGGCAACCAGGGCGAGGTCGGCGGCGACGCTGCGGAAGCGTTCGGGCTGCAGCAAGCCGCTGGCGATACCGACCACCAGCGTTTTGCCGCGCAAATAATCGATATAAGGCGCGGCTTCGCGGAAATTTCGGATGAAAACGGAAAGGGCGGCGGCATCCATATGTTTATATTGCAATCAGCGGTTTAAAGCGATATAGAACAGTTGCAGAATCAGGACGGTCAGCATTCCCAACGCCGCTACCATCCAATGATTGTTTTCACGGCTTTTAACCGGTGCGGCAGCCTGAACCTGCACCGGAATTTGCGGCAGCGGCACCTTCTGAGCGGCATAATGGCCTTTGTCTTCCAATTCGGGCGGCAAGCCGCCGTTCTGTCCGGAATGTTCGAGCAGATAGTCGGCCTGCTCTTTGCTGAACGAATTCCGTCCGCGCACGTAGGTTCCCAAACGGCGCACCAGTTCGATGTCGCTGATACCGTCGAGCATCCAGTCAATAGAGGCCACATCGGCTCGGGCAACGAAATCTTTGGCTTTAAACAATCCCTGGCAGTCGGCACATTTGACAAAGCCTTGTGCGACGTTCAACTGACTCTCTTTGACCTTCAAATAGGTTTTGCAGTGCGGGCAGGAGCAAATCGGCATAATGTGTTTCTTTATATTTTTTCTGCGGGTGGCGCGGCCGTCTGAAAAAGGCTTCAGACGGCTGCGCAGGATAAAATCAGGCAACGCCGTAGCGTTCGCGGTAAGCACGCACGGGTTCGAGGAAACCGCCGAACTCGGCGTTGTTTTGCAGCAGCGTGAACAAGTCGTTCAGATTGGCAATGGCAACGACGGGCAGGCCGTATTGTTTTTCCACTTCCTGAACGGCGGATAATTCGCCCGTGCCTTTTTCCATGCGGTCGAGCGCGATGGCGACGGCGGCGGGCGTCGCGCCTTCGGCTTCAATCAGCCTGACCGATTCGCGCACGGATGTGCCGGCGGAAATCACGTCGTCGATAATCAACACGCGGCCTTTGAGCGGCGCACCGACCAACACGCCGCCTTCGCCGTGGTCTTTCGCTTCTTTGCGGTTGTAGGCAAACGGCACGTTCACGCCTTTTTCCGCCAGCATCATAGCCGTGGCGGCAGCCAAGATGATGCCTTTGTAGGCAGGGCCGAACAGCATGTCGAATTTGATGCCGCTTTCGATGATGGCTTGTGCGTAGAATTTGGCCAGTTGCAGCGTGGAAGCGCCGTCGTTGAACAATCCGGCGTTAAAAAAATACGGCGACTGCCGGCCGGCCTTGGTGGTGAATTCGCCGAATTTCAATACGTTCTGCTTTAGGGCGAAGGTCAGGAATTCTTGACGGAAATCAGACATTGTCGTGCTTTCGGTTGCCAAATTTAAAGCGGGGATTATAAAGGATGATGGCGGTAATGGGCAGGCCGTCTGAAAGGTTTTGCACTTTTCAGACGGCCTCCCTTGCCTTGATGCAACATTAGGCAAGATAGAAATTGGATGCTTCAAGCTGTTCCAAGTGGTTGGACAAGGTGACCAAGTGTATCGGCGCACCGCTGCCGTTGCCGTCCGCATCATAGCTCAGCTTGCCGGTTGCACGGTCGTAGAGCAGGTGTTGGTCGGCCGTGGCGGCGGCCGCGCCGCCGATATGGGCGGAAGTGATGCCACCGGCGAGGGTGCTGAAAATCTCTTTCGCCAAGCCGATACGGTCTTCGCCGGGGGTAAAGTCGGTGATGACATCGGCAGAACCGCTGTGCGGACGTTCGGCGAAAAGGAAGGTGTCGCGACCCGCGCTGCCGGTCAATGTATCCCGTCCGCCGCCGCCATGCAGGACATCGTTACCCGCTCCTCCAGACAAGCGGTCGTTGCCGCCTCCGCCGGATATGAAATCGTTACCGCCGTTGCCGTTGATGATGTTGTTTGCCGAATTTCCGACGATGGTGTCGTTAAAACGGCTGCCTTCGGCGTTTTCGATGACGGTGCCGTAACCGATAAAGGCCTGGCCGTCATCCAACAGGCTGTCGCTTCGGGCACCGCTATGCTGCCACGTTCCACCGTTGAGGTTGAGGTAAACCGCTTGCCGTTCTGCGGAAGCATCGAACGTGTCGTTGCCGCCTCCGTCCCAGATATAACGGTCGCCTATGGTGTAGGTGTCGCTGCCGGTACGCTGATAAGGGTTTACGCCGTAGAGATATTGGATGGCGGCCACGTCGAAAATCTGCGCCACTTTGTCGGTATAAAAATACTCCGACGGTTCGGCTCCGTGATACGACATGACGGTAAAGGCCGTAGAGTCTTCGCCACTCGGCAGAAAAGGAGCTTCATCGCTGTGGCCGTAATGGCCCGGATGTTTCAATCCGAGGGCATGGCCGATTTCGTGTACGGCTACAGACGGATATTTGATGCTGCCGACAATGTTGTTGGACGCATCGTTTACCCAGTCATAAGTATTTTTCAAATGAATAATGGATGCGTTGATTTCACCGGTGTTAGGATAGAAAAGGGTTTCGGCGTAACCTACTGCATCGCCCCCTTGACTGCTCAAACTGTCGCGTTGGAAACGGATATCGACATTGTCGCTGTCGGCCGTTTCGCGGAAAGTCAGATTCGACACTTCCGACCAGGCTTTCAAAGCGTTGCGGACGGCATTTTGCTGAGTGGCGGTATAGGGTTCGAAACCGTTGTCTTGCGACGACTTGATAAAGCTGTAACTCAACTCCGCACCCTGCCCCCTTTTTTCCGTCCAGCTCAAAGTGATGGGCGTATGCACCAGCGACGAAATGAAGTACGGCAGTTCGCTGCTGCCGTCGCTGCCGTGAACGGTAACGGTAATATTGCGGCTGTTGCCGTCGCTTGCCGTTGCGGTAAAGGTTTCGGTTACCCGCATACCTTCCCCGAGGCCGTCTGAATGGCTGTTTAAGGTATATGTCCAGCGGCCATCGGACGTCATGGCGAATTTGCCGTGCAATCCGTCGATTTCCCGCTCTAAAAACCGCGGATGATCATTGCGGTCGGGATCGCTGATATTCAGCTTCCCGCTCACCGAAGCACCGTCCGATTCCCTGACGCTCCCTGCGCTACTGCCGCTGATGACTGACGGATCATCACGGTCTCTGACGGTAATATTGATATTTTGCCGCCCGCCGTCTTCCGTTTTGACGGTAAAGGTATCGACTGCAGTTTCCCCTGCGCCCAATACACGGGCCTTGTTGGCATCAACCGTGTAACGCCATTGGCCGTCGTGTAAAGAAAATTTGCCGTAAGTGCCCTGGATTTCGGCATCCTGCACCGCAACTGGCTGTCCTTTGCTGGTTGCCCCGATGTGGCCGGATGCCGACTTGGTGCTGTCGGCAGAAGCCCGCATGGTGCCGCTGAACACGGTATCGCTCGCCGGTGACACGGACGGTTTGCCGCCGTTGCCGGGAGCAGGCGGCGAAGAAGGGGCGGACGGGCTGCTTGCACCATCTCCGCCTCCACCGCCTCCTGCTGCTGCCGCTGCGGCACCCGCCGCCAACAATCCGCCGCCTACCAACCACCAAGCCGATGGTGCGGAAGCGGAAGCAGCGGAAGCCGATGCACCACCCATGCCGCCACTGACGGTCTGCGCCAACATGGCCGCCACTTCGGGTTCGACCGATTCGACACCGATGCCGCTCAAAGCATGGTAGCTGCCGTCCTGCACCGTATACAAATGATTGGGATAATTGAAATAATTGCCTACCGCCCAAATCGGCTTATCGGTTTGATTGGCAGAAAATATCAGCAAATCATTGCCTTCGCGCATGAACACGGCCTCTTCACCGGCTGCGGTTTCCAGCAGCAAGATGCGGTTGGCCTGAGCCGTCGGCGCGGATTTTCCCGGCATCAAGGTTTGCGCGACTTTCCCGTTATTCAAAATATGCAGCTTCATTATGTTTTCCGTTCCCAACCTGCGGATGACGTTTGCGCAGACTGTTATGTGTTTGTAAAGAAATAGAGACGGAATATACGCGAACTTCAATATACTTTACAAGCCATACCGCTCGGTGCACTTTCAGGTCGTCTGAAAAAAAGTGGGTTACAATGTCGCCTTTCTTATTTACCAAACCTTACAAAATATGCTGAAAATCATCTCTGCCAACGTCAACGGCATCCGCTCCGCCTACAAAAAAGGATTTTACGAATACATCGCCGCATCGGGCGCGGACATTGTCTGCGTGCAGGAACTCAAAGCGCAGGAAGCCGATTTGTCGGACGATATGAAAAATCCGCACGGGATGCACGGCCATTGGCATTGCGCCGAAAAACGCGGTTACAGCGGCGTGGCGGTGTACAGCAAACGCGCACCTGACAATGTACAAATCGGTATGGGCATTGAAGAATTCGACAGGGAAGGACGGTTCGTGCGCTGCGATTTCGGCAAGCTGTCGGTGATTTCGCTTTATCTGCCCAGCGGCACCAGCGCGCCGGAGCGGCAGGAATTGAAATACCGTTTTTTAGATGCGTTCTACCCCATGCTTGAAGCCATGAAGGCGGAAGGGCGCAACATTGTCGTCTGCGGCGACTGGAACATCGCCCACCAAAACATCGACCTGAAAAATTGGAAAGGCAATCAGAAAAACTCAGGCTTCCTGCCCGAAGAACGCGAATGGATAGGCAGAGTTATACGCGATTTGGGCTGGACGGACATGTGGCGCACGCTCTATCCCGACAATCCGGGCTATACTTGGTGGAGCAACCGCGGACAGGCGTATGCGAAAGATGTCGGGTGGCGCATCGACTATCAGATGGTTACGCCCGAACTCGCCGCCAAAGCGGTGTCCGCACATGTTTATAAAGACGAAAAATTTTCCGACCATGCGCCTTTAGTCGTGGAGTACGATTATGTCATCTGAAACTAAAAAACGCCGCCGCAAACAAGGCACAGGCCAAGCCTCCGGGCCGTCTGAAAAACGGCCGCTGATTGCGTTCACGCCTGCCTTTAAATACGGCGTGTTGTGGATGTCGGCCGCCTTTTTTCTGCCCATGCTGTTATGGACGCTGTTTACCCTGGCCACACTGAGCGGCCGTATCCCCGTGATGCGTCCGAATCAGGGCTGGGCAATCGCCTGGCTGCTGCTCGCCCTGCCCTGCCTGCTGACCGCCGCCAAATACTTCCGCTGGCAGGGCGCGAACAAATGGGGCTGGATTGCCTCCGCCCTGTTCGGCTATGCCGTGCTGTCCGTACCCGCCGCGCTGCTGATTCACTTCCAAATCGCCGAATGGCTGGGAGTGAAACTGTGAGGCCGTCAGAAAACGGAGATACTGTCGGGCAGGCGGATGTCCGCGAAACCGAAACAGGCAAACCGGCACGGAAGAAATGTTATCGGGGAACGGCTTCCAGCCTGCTGTGGGCGGGAGGTTTGGCCGCTTTCGCCCTTTATATGCTATGGGGTATGTTTTTCTGGCTGCTTTTCCTGCCGGTTGCCTTATTAAAAATTGTGCAGCACCTGTCCGCCATGCTTTTCAGACGGCCCGAACGCGAACTGCGCGCCTGCAAAGCGGCCGTCTGGCTGGTCATAACCCTGATTTCGTACGGCATCACGCTCTACCGCGAAACCGCCGTAACCGAAAACGCCCTCCGCGCCGCCGATGCCGTCGAACGCTACCGCGCGACACACAACGCCTACCCGCCGAATCTGGCCGCAGCAGGGATAACGGAAGAAAAAGGCTTGTACCACCTGTACTATTTCCCTTCCGACCGCCGGCCGGAGCCACAGTTGGGCTACCCTTCCCCGTTCACACCGTACGACCGTTATTTCTACGATTTCGACCGCCGCGAATATGTGTTTTATCCCGATTGAAATCCTTTTAGAAGCCGTCTGAAAAAACCATCTGTTGTTCGCCAAGGAACCTGATATGAAGTTTAACGAATACCACCGTTACGATGCCGTCGGCTTGGCAGAGCTGATCCGCAAAAAAGAAGTGTCGGCCGATGAAGTGTTGCAGGCAGCTTTAAACCGCTTGGACGAAGTCAACCCCAAGCTCAATCTGTTGGCGCACGATTTGCGCGAACGCGCGGCGGCGTGGCAGGGGTCGTCTGAAAATGCCGATACGCCGCTGGCGGGCGTGCCGTTTTTGCTCAAAGACCTGCTGGCGGATTGGGAAGGCGCGCCGACATGGTCGGGTTCGCGCATGATGCAGCATTACATTGCCAAGCAAAACAGCGATTTGACCCAAGCCTATCTCGATGCGGGGCTGCGCGTATTCGGCAAAACCACCACGCCCGAATGGGGCGCGTATGCCGTTACCGAAACCGAAATCTACGGCATCACGCGCAATCCGTGGCATTTGGACTATACCGCGGGCGGCAGCAGCGGAGGCGCAGCGGCGGCAGTGGCTTCGGGCGTCGTACCCGCAGCACACGGCAGCGACGGCGGCGGTTCCATCCGCTTACCCGCGCACAACTGCGGCGTGTTCGGGCTGAAACCCACGCGCGGCCGCAGCAGTTACGCGCCGAACGCATCGGAGGCGTGGCAAGGCTTGGTATGCGACCATGTGTTGACCCGCAGCGTGCGCGACAGCGCGGTTTTGCTGGACATCGCCGCCCAAACCCAAGAGCGCGCCCTGTATGCCTGCCCGCCGCCGCCAGAAAACGGTTTTGCAGGCAGCCTGAAACAAGAAACAGGTCGTCTGAAAATCGCTTTTTGGAAGCAGACATGGTTTGGCGGCGGCAACGACGAAGGCACGGAAGCCGCGTTCGCCCATAGTTTGAAACTAATGCAAGATGCGGGACACGAATTGGAAGAAGCCGCGCCCGATTTTGCGCCACCCGAACAGCTCAACCGCGCCGCCCGCGTCATCGTTATGGGCGAAACGGCAAAACTGTTCTACCAATATCAATACGAAACCGGACAAAAACTGCCGCACCGCCTACTTGAGCCGACAACGTGGGCAATGATTGTGCAGGGTCGGCAAATCAGCGCGGGCGAAATGGCATGGGCGCGCGACGTGATGCTGGCGCAGGAGCGTGCCGCCAAAGCATTTTTTACGCGCTACGATATGTTGATGACGCCCGTCTGCCCGCGAACCACGCCGAAAATCGGCGAGATGATGCCGCCGCCCGCCGCGCAAAAAGCCATGCGCCTGCTGTTCGGCACGCTGCGCTTGGGTTTTCTGTTGAAAAACAACCCGTTTTTAGAAAAAGAAGCCGCCACGACGCTGCAATACGTCGGCTATACATCGCCGCTGAACATGAGCGGCAACCCCGCCATGAGCGTGCCGCTTTACCGGCATCACGGGCTGCCCGTCGGTACTCAGTTCGCCGCCGCACACGGGCGCGAAGACACGCTGTTCCGCCTCGCCGCGCAGTTGGAACAGATACAGCCGTGGGCGGACCGCCTTCCTCCCGTATAATCCCCATTTTTCAGACGGCCTCCATACCATGCAGGAAATCAACGAACTCATCCAAACCGAAACACCCACCATCGTCGGCGAAACACTCGACTTCATGCTCTACGAATGCAGCCTGGACGAAGCCCCTGCGGCGGAAGACATTGCCCGCTGGCGCGACATCCTGCGCGCGCGCGGCGGCAAATTCCTACGCCTGGCCGACCTCTGCCAAACCTGGCTGGACGGAGAAGGCGCATGAAGCTGCCGCGCAACAAATACACCCTGTTTGCCGCCGCCTGGTTTGTCCTTTTATGGGCCGCCCTGTTGCGCGAAAGCGGCGGACACATGCCGCCGCCTTTTCCGCATTTCGACAAAGCCGCCCACTGCGCGGCCTTCTTCGCCCAATTCTGGCTCGCCGCGCGTGCCTGGCTGGAAGCCGGCCGCCGTCCGCCCTATCTGCCGTTGGCCGCCGCCGCGCTGATTTTGGCTGCCGCCACGGAAACGGCGCAGGCGTGGTTTACCGCCCACCGCAGCGGCGACCTGCTCGACGCACTGGCCGACCTTGCTGGCACCGCCCTCGCCCTGTTGCTGGCGCGGCAGGTTTACCGCAACCGGCGCGGTATGTAAAACAGGCCGTCTGAAAAGGCAAAACGGCGGCCTCAACCGTTTAATCCTACGCCAATTCGTCCAATTCCGACTGCAAAATCAGTCCGTAATCCGCGCTCAACACATATTTCCCGTCTTCCAAATCCTGTGCGTACCGCGCAAAAAAACCGTATAAGGAATCGGCTTCCTTGCTGCGGATCGGGTCGTCGTGCCACATTTGGATAATCTGTCCGGCCGTGCCGTTTCCGGTCGGATCCAAATCAATCATTTTCCCGTTGCCGCCGCCGTCGGCCGTCAGCGGAATCCATTTCGGATTCCACCATAAATCCGGTTTGATGCCCGCATCCTCAGGCTCGCAACCGAACGGCGTGCCGTCATCCTCTGCAAACAAACCTTCTTCATACAACTGTTTCCAAATCCGGTACTCTTCGATAATCCGCCTGACCGACAACCATTCTTCTCCCGCCAGCACGACCTCTTGGCCGGCTTCGCCGTCGGCAATGCGGTACAGTTCTTTGAAATCTTCCGGCAACGCATAGCCCAATTCTTTTTCCAATTCGGCAAAATCGGCTTCGTCCGCGCCTTTGTTCAAAGAAAAATCCGCTTCGTGTCTGACTGACGCTTCGGGATACTGCCATTTCAGCCTTTCCAGCTGCGCATTGATTCTGTCAATTAACTGTTTCATCCTGTTTCCTTTCCTGTTTCGGTTAAATGACAACAAACGGATAACCTGCTTATCCGCGATGCAAAACATATTTTCAGACGGCCTTCCCGCTTTGCCTGCCGCTCAATCCGCCAACACACCCAAATCGTGCAGTGCGTGCCAAATGCCGTCTTCGCCGGCCGGCGGGCAGATATGGTCGGCAACGGCTTTCAATGCGGGATGCGCGTTGCCCATCGCCACGCCGAAGCCGACTGCGTGCAGCATTTCCATATCGTTCAAACCGTCGCCGAAAGCCATGGCATCGTTCATGGTCAAACCGAGTTTGTCCAGAGCCGCGCCTATGCCCCGCGCTTTGGAGCCGTTTCGCGCCAAAATGTCCATGCCGTATCGGTGCCAACGCGTTGTCCGCAGCGAAGGCGGCAGGCCGTTTTCGACTTCCGCCGCTTCGTCTTCGCCATAAAAGGCCAGCATTTGGTAAACGGGCGTGTCCGGCGGCAGGCTGCCTGTTTGATAGGGAATGGACAGTGAGGACAGGGCTTCGTGCAGATGGCCGCTTGTGCCGGGTATGCCGATGCCGTTGTCCGACACCAGCGCATAGGCAGTGTTGCAGCGGCTAAGGTGCGCAACTGCCGCGTCGATGTCGGCCTGCGGGATGGGGAAGGCCGCCAACGGGCGGCGGCGGTATTCGACGTATTGGCCGTTGATGGCCACCAGCATTTCGATGCCGGTTTCGTCCATCAGGCGGCGGATGTCTGCGGGCAGGATGACGGGCGAACGGCCGGTGGCGATGGCGGTAACGATGCCCTGCCGTTTCAGTTTGCGCAGTGCTTCGCGCGTGCTGTCGGGCACGGTGCCGCTTTCTTTCGGCCTCAGGGTGTCGTCGATGTCGAAGAAGATGATTTTGGGCTGGGATGCGGGTTTCATGTGTTTTGCTTTTATCCGGTGGCAGGAAGGCCGTCTGAAAAGGTTGGAAACGGCTTTCAGACGGCCTTTTCAATATGGATGCCTGATTGTAGCCGAAGCCGTATTTTGCAGGCGGCAAGATGTTGCGGCAAGGCCGCCCTTCGTTTTCAGACGGCCTTCGGGCGGCTACGGCAGGATTTCGATTTCGGCCTGCGGTTTGACCAAAGCGTAAAGTTCGTCGATTTCGCCGTCGGTTACGGCAATGCAGCCGTGCGTCCAGTCGCGGTGCAGGTGTTGTGCGCCGATTGCGCCCATACCGTTCCTCATGCCATGGATTTTGATGTCGCCGCCCGCACTTTTGCCCTGCGCGGCGGCATAGGCGCGGTCGGCATCGTTGGGATAGGAAACGCCGAGGTTTTTATGATAGCCGCTGTTGGGATTGCGGTCGTTGATGGTGTAGCGGCCTTCCGGGGTTTTGCCGTCGCCTTCGAATTGTTTGTGTCCGACGGGATTGAAACCCAGGGCGACGGGATAGGTTTTCAGCAGCCTGCCTTGTGCGTCGTAGGCATCCATTTCGCGGTCGGCTTTGCGGACGACGAGTTTGGCGATTTCACTGTCGGCCGGCAGGGCGGGCTGTCTCAACAGATTTTGCTGCCGCGCACTCAATCCTGCGGTATTGCCTATGCTGAGGCTTTCGGGCGTGCCGCTTTCGTGTTTGAAAAATACATATACGCCACCGATTAGCAGGAATATAACGCCGCCAAATAAAACAGCGGCTGTTTTTTTCTTCATCATCTTTCCTTAATGTTTACAAGGGCGTCATATGGGGGCTGTGCTTTATGTTTCCGCTTGTTTTTAAAAACCTGCCTGTCAAATCGGAACATGGACGGCGGGATAAGGTTGTTCCGGCGGCAGCAGGATTTGTACTTCGTCCAGTCTGTTTTGTTCTACCAATTCGCGTATCTGCCGCGCCAGCGGGGTGATTTCGGTAATGTCCTGTATCCAGTCGTTCACATAATAGTTCACGGCTTCGCCGCTCAAACCGATTTGTATGCTGCGGTATGGCAGTGCTTTCAGTTGCAAATCGCGCTCGGGGTCCCATTGGATGCGGACGGGGCTTTGTGCTTTGAGCCTTTGCCAGTCGTCTTTGCCCATACCGGCCGGCGGATGACTCAGGCAGGCATGACGCAATGCCCATTCGAAGCCTTCGTGGCTGATGTCTATGGCGAGTATGCGTTTTTGCCCTTCGTCTTTCAGCCCCCAGCCCGCGCGATACATCATCCATAAAAAAGACGGTTTTATCCAGGTCATGCGTTCCATTTTAAAGGGCGGGGAAACGAATGTGCCGTGCGCCAAGGCGGCATCGGCTATGGGGTCGCTATATGCCTGATAAACGCGTATGGTGTGTTCGCCGTATACGGCGCGGATGGTGTTTTGATTCATCAAAATTTCCTTAACGGTTGAAACCACGCCCTTTGGGGCGGTAGGATTTGGGTTTGTTTGGGAAGGGCGTAACCCCTTCCAAATCAGGGCAACACACAGGGCTGCGCCTTATGTGCGGCCCTGTGTGTTGAAACATCGAAAAATCCTTTTTTGTGTTTATTGTCCTAAGACTCCACGTATCAGTATGAAGATGTTGTTGAGCAGCCAAACGGTCACGCCGGCCGAAAGTATGATGCCGAAGATGATCAGCAATCCCGTTTTCGTGGAGATGCGGCCGTTTGCATCGGGTAGTGCGGGCATCGGCGGGGCGTACTGTTTCCATAGTTTTCCGCCCAATATCCAAAACAGGGCAATGCCGCCCAAAACGGCGGTAATGACTAGGGAGAGTATGAGGTTTTTCAGGCTATACTCGCCTGTATATTTCCAAATAAGCAATGTGTTGCATGTGATTGCCGTGAAACTGTACAGGAGCTTTTTCATCTGCATCCCTCCTCTTGGAATCGGTATTCAGTGAAACTACCGTGCCAGCCATTCTTCCAACGCGGCTTTTAATTTCGGCACGGCTTCATCTATGTCGCGGTCTTCTATCAACAGGCTGGGGGCGAGACGGACGACGTTGGCTCCGGCCACTAAAACCATCACGCCGTGTTTGAGTGAGGCGGCGGTGATTTCGGCCGCCCTGCCCGCGTATGCTTCGGCCAATACGCAGCCGATGAGCAGGCCTTGTCCGCGCACGGTTTGGAATACGCCGGTTTCTTCGCCGATTTTCTGCAGGGCGGCGGTGAGTTTCGCGCTTTGGCGAACGGTATTGGCGCGGGCGGCTTCGCTGTTGATGATGTCGAAGGCGGCGCAGCCGACGGCGCAGGCCAGGGGGTTGCCGCCGAAGGTCGAGCCGTGCGTGCCGGGGCCGAACGACGGGGCGATGCGGTCGGTGGTAAGCATCGCGCCGATGGGGAAGCCGCTGCCCAGGGCTTTCGCGCTGGTCAGGATGTCGGGTGCGATGCCGCCGTGTTGGTAGGCGAAGAGTTTGCCGGTGCGCCCCATGCCGGTTTGGACTTCGTCGAATATCAGGGCGGCGTCGAAGCGGTCGCACAGTTCGCGCGCGGTTTGCAGGAACTCGGCAGTGGCGGGCAATACGCCGCTTTCGCCCTGCACGGGTTCGATGATGACGGCGCAGGTTTGCGCGGATACGGCTTGACGCAGTGCGTCGGGGTCGTTGAAGGGGACGTGGGTGATGCCTTCGGGCAGCGGGGCGAAGTCGCGGCTGTATTTGGGCTGGCCGCCGACGGAAACGGTAAACAGGGTGCGGCCGTGGAAGGCGTTGGTGCAGGCGATGATTTGGTGTTTGCCTTCGCCGTGGCGGTCGCGGGCGTATTTGCGCGCCAGTTTCAGGGCTGCTTCATTAGCTTCCGCACCTGAATTGCAAAAAAAGACCTTGTCGGCAAAGGTGTGTTCGGTGAGGCGTTTGGCCAGTGCCTGCGCGGGAGTTGTGGTGTAGATGTTGGAGATGTGCCAGAGTTTTTGCGCCTGTTCCGTCAGGGCGGACAGCAGGGCGGGATGGCAGTGGCCGAGTGCGTTTACGGCAATGCCGCCGGCCAGGTCGATGTACTCGCGCCCTTCGGTATCCCATACGCGGCTGCCTTGTCCGCGTTCGGGGATGATGGGGGCGAAGTTGAAGTTTGGAGTCAGGTAGTTTTGCATGATGCCGTCCGTGTTTTTTGTCGGTATGGACGGGGGATTATGCGCTGTTTGGCTTCAGGCTTCAATGTTCAGGCCGTTTGAACGGTTTTTCAGACGGCCTGTCGATACTGCGGGCACGGTTTACATGAAGCTGCTGAAACGGCCGCCGCCACCGCCTTTGATTTCCATGTCGCATTCGGGGAATTTTTCCGATTCCCCTTTTTCATAACGGAGGCGTTCTTCTTGGGTACAGAATTTGAGCTCCTGAATGCCCAAGCCGTCCATTGTGTCGTTAATCAGATTGGTCACATTACGGCCGCCTTCGTCGATACTGCCCTGCTTTTGCTCCATCGCGCGGGCAGCTTCTTTCAGCCCGGCCAAGGCCGGCTGCTTCAGGCATTCCACCAGGGTGTCGGCCTTGTCGTAATCTTGCTGTACAACCGGCAGGGCGCATTCGGAGCGTAACAGGCTTTTGCTGGTTTCAGATACGGTTTTGAAAACGCCTTGCGTAGCCGCACCCACCATATCCGCGCCCATTTGGCTGATGCTTTTCCAGTTTGTACCGTCTTTAGCGGCAGCCGAACCGCCTGCCAGTGTGATGCATAGGGCAAGTAGGATTTTGCGCATCATGGTTTAGCGGTGTTTATGCTGATTTTGATAATCTTCGTTCCATGCCTGAACGGCGGTGTTGGCATCGCGCGCTATGGAATGCACGGTGTTGCAGGCCGACAAGATGCCGCATAAAACGGCAAACAAAATTGCTTTTTTCATCGATTGTTCCTTAATGGTTGGTGCTTTGCCGTTGAGGACGGCCGGATCAGAATTTATTGGGGATGTTTCAACACAGGGCTGTGTTTTATAGCGGGCAAACAAAACGGCGGCATTCTAACCGATTTTTTCAGGCCGTCAATAAACCCGCCGCTTCAAAAAACGCCCGATACGCCGCCGCCTTCTTCGCCAAACTCAAAGGATAGGCGCGTGAGGTGGACGGCAGGCGGGTCAGGGTCAAGTCCCGCCCGGCAAACGGAAACGGCACGGTTTCACCCGTTTTCGGCATTTTGATGCCGCCGCCCTGAATATCGAGCAAGATTTCCGTTGCCTTACCGCCGGTGGTGCAGATATAGCAGCAGTCGGGCATCTGCGCCAACACCGCCGCCAAATCGACGGTTTCGACCACTTGCAGGAATTTGTCAGACGCATTGCCGTGTTCCCGTACGGCCTTTAAGACTGTCGGACAGGAAGCAATACCCTTTGTCCGCAGGAATGCTTTGATTTTCTCCGCGTCAAATGCTTTTTCAGACGGCCTCTGAAAGTATGCCGCATCATTGAAAAACACCAGCCCGTAAATGCGCCACATATCGTTTTGGAAATTCGGATAATGAAACTGCATCGCGCGTTTGTCTTCCGTAGGCGGGAACGTACCCATCATCATGACGGTTGCCGCCGGCGGCAGCAGGGCGGGGAAAGGATGGGTTTCGATGATTTGATCGGTCATGCTCGGTTTGGCTTTCCGTTTGTCGGTTTGAAGCTTTTCAGGCCGTCTGAAAGCATAGTGAATTAACTAAAAATGCTATTGTGTCGGCTTGCCTTGCCCTATTATCTGTACCGTCCGCAATTCGCCGCTTTGTCGCGTTGTTTTATTGACCGGCTTATTCCGTTGCGGCACGGAGAAGTTGTTTGCCCCAGCAGCTTGGGGGCAGCTTAGCTTGGGTTTCAATGCGGACAATATCGGCTTGCCGTGCATCCCACTGCAGCCGTTCCCCGCCCGATAAAGGCGGACAGGCGGCAGCGATCCGTTTGTCCAATAAAAGATCGAGTTTGGTGATTCTGTTTTGCTCAAGCCAAACCGTACCAAACGGCGGCAGTATCATCAGGCGGGCGACCCATTCGTTTTCCTCATCACGGCTCCGCTCTACTTCAGACCATTTAAGCGTCGCTCCCAACCACGGCACATCCTGCTCCACAGCTGTCGCCAGACGGCAGGAATCCAAGCGGTAATCGGCGGGCGACACGGGTTTGCGCCCCGACTTGTCCGCAAACCGCCACCCTATCGGTTCCCCAGTATCGCAATCCCAACCTTCAATCGGTATGTGTCCGGGCTGTTGTCTGGTTTCAAGATATACGCCGGATATACCGTAATCGTGCGCCACATGCTCCATTTCAGCCACTTTCACACCGTGCCAATCAAGCGGAACGGCAAACTCGGCTGTGGAAAAAGCCGCAAAATCAGGTTGCTTACCATACTTGACCGGCTGCACGGTCAGCTTTGCCCCTTTGGGCAACGGAATGCCGTCTATAACCATATCCTGCTGCAACTCCTGATTCGCAGAAGCAAAATAAGCCCTTTCGCGGAAATAAGATGCCAACCAAACGATACCCGCCAGCACGCCCAGCAAGACATATGCCCCGCTTATCGAGCGTATCTGCCGATTGTGCGAGCCAAACAGAGCCGCCAGGGCAACCAGCCACAAAACCGCAGCTGCAGCCGCAATAACAAGCAACCAAACAACTAGTGGCGCCAGTGCGCTTCCGTCCCCCATCATCTTTCCTTTTTAACGCATTCAGACGGCCTATTCCCTCTGTTCCCCATCTTTCGGCACAGGTCGGACAACCTTTTTACCCCAGCAATATTCGGGTAAATCGACATAGCTTCTTATCGTAACGACATCCGGCTGTTTGCTGTCCCATTCCAATGAGGCCCCCTCATCGGCAATCGCGCAGCCCTGCAGATTTTTTTGGCTAAACGACAAATTGATACTGCTTATCCGTTTGTCTGCGTCAAAATAAACCTTGCCCCAATAGGGCAGGTTCTCCGAAAGGATATCCGCCTCCCAATATGCCCCCAACTGCTCGTACCTCACCTTTTCCAAGGGCAGTTTCATCGCTTCCGGCCATTGCGGGACCGATACTTCCGCCGACTTGTCCAATAGGCATTCCAACAGCCTGTAGTCGGCCGGATTTGACGGTTTCCGTCCGTTCTCGTTCTTCACGCCCCAAAGGATATCGTTGTCGCTACGGCAACGCCAACCCTCCACTTCCACCACACCTCCCGTGCCGTTGCCGGAGCGCGTGGTCAAAGTCGCCTCATAATGTCCATCGTACTGACTGACAACACGCTCCATCTCACCAACTGTAACGCTTTTCCAATCAATCGGATGAAGGTATTCGACGCGGGAGAAGGTGGAAAAATCGGGGACTTTCTTTATCCCCATTTGAGGCTCTACAACCAACCTCGAACCGGCTGGTATGCGGATGCCGTCAATCAATAATTCCTTGTCATTCTCTTGATAACGGGATTCCTCATACGCCTGCTCTCCCATATCATCAATGACGGAAAGGATAAAACCCGACAGAATCAGCAAATTAAGCACTATTGCCAAAGTCTTGATTACGGGATTTTTAGCTACAAAAATTGCTACGATACTCGCAAGCCACACTCCGAAAGCAACAAGTATCAAAAAACCCAAGCCGTAAAATAAAGCGTCCAAACCCATATCCTGTTTCCTTCCCTGGTTTTCAGACGGCCTTCAATGCCGCCGCGAATGCCTTGATTTTCAAAGCATCTTTAATTCCTGCCGCGCTTTCCACACCGCCGGACACATCCACCGCCGCCGCCTCGCTGGTTTTCACCGCTTCGGCAACGTTCTCCGGCGTCAGCCCGCCCGCCAGAATCCACGTTTTACCGATGTTGCCGCGCAACAGTGTCCAGTCGAAACTTTGCCCCGTGCCGCCGTATTCGGTCGGATGGTAGGCATCGAACAACAGTGCGCGGGCATTGGGGAACTTGGTGCAGGCCGTCTGAATATCGGCAGCCGACCGCACGCGCACGGCTTTAAGATACGGCCGGTCGAACTGACGGCAGAAGTCATCGTCTTCGTCGCCGTGGAACTGAATCACGTCTATCGGCACTTGACGCAGGATTTGACGGATAACGTCCGGTTGCTCGTTCACAAACAGCGCGACTGCCGACACAAACGGCGGCAACACCGCCGCAATTTCCCTTGCCTGCACCGCCGTTACCGCGCGTTTGCTTTTGGCGTAAAACACCAGCCCGACTGCATCCGCGCCCACTTCGGCGGCAGCCAGTGCGTCTTCGGGGCGAGTGATGCCGCAGATTTTGATACGGATGGGTTTCATCAAAACTTCCTTTATGGTTCAGACTCCGCGCTTTTTAATGCTCAAAGCAAAGGGCTTTCGGCAGAAATATAACTCCTACCGGCGATAAAATACACAGGGCGTCGCTTATGTCGCATACTGTGCGTTAAAGCATCACTCATTTCTTTCAGACGGCCTATCCATACAGCGAAAAACGTAATCCGCCACCGTGCGATAGTCATACCCCAAACGGTTGGAAACGGCAGCGGCCAATGCCTGCTCATTTTCAGAATTGCCCATATCGGCAGCCAAATCGACAAACAAATCGGCAATTTCCGCCGCACCGATATTGCGAAATGCGGCGGCAAATCCGTCGGCCAGAAATTCCGCAGCATAATCATCGGCAAAATCAGCCCCCATATCGCACAGCAATTCGGCTTCGGCAATCAGAAAAACCGTACGCTGCCAATTATTCAAACCGTCCATTCCGTTCAGCCGCCCTGCTTCGACCGCCTCCGCAATCGCCCCTTCGACATCACGCATCGTCATAAACCGCCTTCAAACGGCCACAACCAATCGGGCGGCGGCGGCACGGGCAGGCCGAACTCGGGCGGATAATCCACACCCGTCAGATACAGCCCGTCCGGCATAAAGGTCGGCGGGGCTTTCAGACGGCTTTTTTCGGCCAACAGTTCGGCAAAACCCTGCATACTCAAACGTCCGTTGCCCACATACACCAGCGCGCCAACGATATTGCGCACCATATGATGCAAAAAGGCATTGCCGTGTAGATCCAAAGCCATCAATTGCGGTGTGCCGTGCAAAACCACGCTATATAAAGTTTTGACCGGAGATTTTGCCTGACACTGCGACGCGCGAAAACTGGAAAAATCATGTTCGCCGACCAACAGCGCGGCAGCAGCCTGCATGGCGGCAAAATCCAGCGGCGTATGCGTCCAACCGACACGGGCGGCCAACAACGGCGAACGGACAGGCGAAGATTGCAGCACATAACGGTAGCGGCGGCCGAAAGCATCAAAACGCGCATGAAAATGCGGCGCAACCCGCTTGGCCTGCCAAACAGCCACGCCTTGCGGCAACAGGCTGTTCACGCCGCGTATCCATGACTGCTCGCCGCGCTCGGCAGCAGTATCGAAATGTACCACCTGAGCCGTGGCATGCACACCCGTATCCGTTCGGCCTGCAGCAACGACATTCACCGTTTCACCGGCAATTTGACTCAATGCCGATTCCAAAGCCGCCTGAACCGAAACTACCCCGTCGGCCTGTTTTTGCCAACCGAAAAACCGACTGCCGTCGTAAGACAACGTCAATGCCCAGCGGCTGGTGCTTTCAGACGGCCTCTCTAATATCATGACCCTGCATTCCAAAAAAACATCATTAAAAATATCGGGCGGCATTATATCCAGCAGCTTAAATTCGAACCAGCCGCCATCGCAACCCCATGATAAAAATAAACCCCGAGTATAAACCCGGGGTTTCATTCCGATTACTGTCAGCCTCCGATACTGTTCAGCAATGCCCTCGATTTCGCCTGTATCTCACCGCTGGACTCTTCAATCAATTCATTCAAAGTCTCGCGGGCGGCCTCAGGATCACCAATCTCAATATACATTTCCGCCAATTCGTACTTCGCTTCAAGCGGGGCAGTCATACCGACCGATTCGGAAACGAATGCCGGTTTACTGTCGCCCTCGGCCATATCCAAATCAGACCAGTCAATGGCCAACTCATCGGACGAATCTGCCGAACCATCGTCAAAAGTAATATTGGTATCGCTGAAATCAACCTCGTTATCCGACCAACCTTTACTACCGGCTGCAGACACCTCAGGCTCAGCTTGAACCGCCTGTGCTTCCTGTACTTCCGGGATTTGCACGTTGAAATCAGGCAACTCGTCGGCTGCCACCGTCTCAACAACCTCCTCTTCGGCAACCTGAACTGTTTCAACGGCAGGAACAGATACCGGCTCAACCTCAGGAATTTCAGGCTCTAAAATTTCGGGAACTGCAACTTCAGGAGCAAAAGGTTCTTCAGCTTCAAACGAAAACGGCTCGACAGCTGCAGGTTGAGGCTCTTCGACCAAAGCTGTTTCAGGTACAGCAACAGGCTCGAACTCAACCGTTTCGGCAGATTCAACAGCTTCCACCTCAACCGACGGCTGGCTGACTTCAGCCTGCTCAACCGGCATAGGCTCCAATGCAAACGACAATGTCGGCACCGGTGTTTCAACATCAACCTTGACCGTTTCAGGTTCAGACAGCGCATCAGTATCAAATGGCTGGTCATCCACAACAAAAGCCAATGCCTCTTCCGCAGGCTCTGCTGTTTTTTCCTCTATAGGCGTTGCCGCAACCACCTCAGCAGGCTCGGGAGCGACAAATTCCAACGCATCTTCGACCGTTGTTTCAGTTGCAACTTGGATGTCCTCCGCAAACACCTCCTGTCCGGCTTGCGGAGTTTCGGCAACAGGCTGGATTTCTTCAGATGAAACCACTGCAAATTCCAGCGGTTCTTCAATTTCGGCAACCTGCCCGATATCATTTTCTGCCCATGAAACTGTTGCAGGCTCGACAATCTCGTTCTCTGCCACATATGCAACTTCGGAAGCCGGCGAAGCTGTTTTCCGTTCTTCGTATTTAGCAATTGCTTCGGGATTAGCCCACGAAGTAATGGTTTCCTCTGCCGCTTCGTTTTGCTCTGTTTCCACCGCTTCAGACCAATCAAGTACAGGGGCAGATTCGGTTGTTACGGTTTCAATAGGAGCAGGAGACGGTTCAACAGCTGGCGGGGTGACAGAAGCATCTTTGACCAGACCAAAATCATCAGGTTCAAATACGCTGTCGGTTGATTCAATATTGTCCCAATCGGCATTGGCTCGGCTCAGGGTTTCTTCATCATCCGTAACAGCACTACTCACAATGCCGGCTTGCTGCTGATCAATGGACAGCGCATTCAGATTTAAATCGAAGCCGTCATCCTGCGATGCAGGCTTATCGTCACCGACCACCTCGAAGAATACGTCATCGTCTTCTACATCATCTGCCGCCATCGCGGTTTCGGCCATTGCCGTTTCTTTAGTGATAGGTGCTTTCGGGTGTTCCGGCTTAGCTATGGGCTGATGCAAACGTATGCCATCATTCTGCTCATCAAACGGAGTTTCTTCTCCGAGTTGATCACCTTGGCGTGATTTGGCTGCGGCTTTGCGATCTAAAAACAGCTTGGCCAATAGCAAGATAATCGTCAAACCTATACCACCGGCCAAAACCAGTTTCCACAAAGAACCGCCTTCATCTTCCGAGCCGGTATCTTCGGCTTCCGCAGGCTGCGGCTTGATCTTGGCACTTTCCTCTTCGGAAACTACAGGCTGAGACGGTGTGGCAGGAGCCACCTCTTTAGATGCTTGCTGCACTTCCGAAATAGGCTGAACAGGAGGCACCTGTTCGGACGGTTTCGAATCCTCAACCACTTCCTGTTTAACTATCTTCTCTTGAGGCTCTGTAGCAACTGGTTCTTGTTTTTTAGGTTCTGTTTTTTCTTCAACAGGTTTTACCTGTTCTTTTTCTTTTGTTTCTGCTGCCGGCTTAATAGGGGGAGCCTCCTTCGCAGGCTTTTTCTCTACCTGAACTGAAGCCGATTGTTTGAACGAAGAAGGTAAATCTAAAACAACGCCTGCAAAAAGCTGATTGGGATTGCGGCCCAACTTTTTCTGGTTGGCATTGATTAACGCCCGAACTGCCTGATCTACCGGCATATTGGCGGGTTTCAGCTGTTCGGCAATAATTGTCAGCGTTTCGCCAGTCTGTACCGTATGCTGCCCGGATGTCGCTACCGGGGCGGCATCTATCTTCTTCTTACCCGAATCGGGAACCGGATTCTTTTTCTCGGCGGCTTCGCGCTCGGCTTTTTTAGCCTCGGCCACGGCAGCTTTCGCTTTGGCGCTGGAAGGATCAAGTACGGCCGTGTATTGACGTGACTGCCCTTTCACACCCATCTGAAACACGATGACAGGCTCATTAATGGCACCAGACGAACGCAGACTGACAATTGCATCATTGCCTGATTTGCGTACATTTGCCTTCAACCGATTATCGGACAAGTTGAGTTTGGTGCCCCTTAATAATTCTTTTGCTTCTTTTCCTGTCACGGTAACTGTTGCGGAAAATGGTTCGCCCAAACCGGAACTTACTCTCAACCCACCCAAGGCTGCTACGGAACCGGTGGAGGCCAACAGCGACACAGACAATGCTATCAGTTTGATTTTACTATCCACTTTCAAAATTTATCCCCTGATTATTCGGCGGCATGATTTCAACGCCCACAATTCAGCTTCCTATCATATCTTTTATTTACCTTTCTTGCCAAATTTAATCATAAGAAAATATCTATTACTCATACGTCTTGTCGCTATCTTGCCATTACGCTTGCCTACATCGCTTACGCATTCCCCACATCAACAACTTCCATCTCTGCCTTACCTCATTCAGGCAACCATGAAAAGGATGCAAAAATCAGCGGCTATCTGTATGATGGCGGTTTTCATTTAAATCATTCTTATATTTTTATTTATATGAAAGCTGCCAGCGATTTTATTGCCGTCATACTCTTTTTTCTAACCTACATCCTAACTAAGAATATTATTTGGGCAACGTCTGTTGCCGTTGTTGCCGGTATTGCCCAGGCGGCATTTTTGTGGTGGAAATTCAGAAAACTGGAAACAATGCAATGGGTCAGCCTGTTGTTAATCGTCGTTTTCGGCGGAGCCACCATTTTAACCGGCAACCGTACCTTCATCATGTGGAAACCAACCCTGCTCTTTTGGACCGGCGCCATTGCCATCCTAATCAGCAACATCATTAAGAAAAACGGTCTTCAAGCCCTACTGGGTAAAGAGATTTCGTTACCGGATGCCGTGTGGAAAAAATTGGCAATAAGCTGGATGTTCTTCCTTATTATTATGGGTTTTGTCAATTTAGCTGTCGCTTATCCTTTTTCCGCAGAGCGTGAGGCCGTCTGGAACAATTACAAATTTTTCGGTGCCATTCCGCTGACTTTCCTTTTTTCTTTGGCACAAGTTATCTATCTGAACCGTTACCTCCCCAAGGAGAACAAAAATGACTGAACAATACTATATGCTGCTGGCAACAGACGGCGAAGATGTGCATGAGGCACGCATGGCAGCCCGGCCCGACCATCTGGCCCGCTTGGAACACCTGCAATCTGAAGGCCGCCTGCTTACTGCCGGTCCAAACCCATTACCCGACAACGCCGACCGTGTTTCCGGCAGCCTGATTATCGCTTCCTTCCCCTCACTCGATGCAGCCCAAGAATGGGCGGAGCAAGACCCTTATGTAGAAGCGGGCGTATACGAAGAAATATTGATCAAACCCTATAAAGCGGTTTTTAAATGACGCTCTGCATGGAACAGCAAATTCAGACGGCCTTAGGGCATTTAAGTCCCGAGATATTCGAATTCTCCGACGAAAGCCACCTCCATGCCGGACATGCCGGCAATCAAGGCGGCGGACATTACCGCATCCTTGTGGTAAGTACGGCCTTTCACGACATCCCGCGCCTTCAGCGTCAAAGGATGGTTAAAGAGGCTTTGCACGAATGGTTTTCAGACGGCCGCATCCATGCCCTCAGCATCCGCGCGCTCACACCCGACGAATACTTCCATCAGATTTAAGCGAGAAACAAAATGAAAAAGCACTACTTCCTCCCTGCATTGATCATGGCACTGTTTTCAGGCGGCCTAATGGCCGAAACCCTGCTAACCGTAAACGGCAATAAAATCGACAGCCGGGAAATCGACCGGCAAATCAAACTGATCCGCCAAGACAACCCCCAAATTTCCGATTCGCCCGAACTGCGAAACGAACTTCTCAGCAACACGGTTACCCGCATGTTGGTCAATCAGGAAGCACGCCGTCTGAAACTGGAACAAGGGCAGGAGTTTAAAACCGCCAGCGAAAATGCACGCAAATCAGCCAAAGAACAAGGCGCCGACAAACATCCCGACTTCAAACAACAGTGGGAAGACTTCCAGGCCGAACTGCTGGCTGAAGCCTTTGTTGCCCACATCGTCCAAACCGACCCCGTCAGCGACCAAGAAGTTCACCAGACCTATGACGAAAGTAAAAAATACTACCAAGGCAGCAGCGAAGTCCGGCTTGGTGAAATACTGACACCCAAAAAAGCAGATGCCGAACAGGCCATCAAAGACCTGAAGGCAAAAAAACCGTTTACCGATACTGCCCGCAAATATTCCGCCGATCCAACAGTCAAACAAACCGGCGGCATCAATCCCGAATTTGATGCATTAAAAGACCTTGAACAAAGCGTACCGCCGATTTACGCCGCCGTAAAAGACTTGAAAAAAGGACAGTTTACATCCACACCGGTTGTCGGCAACGGCGTATTCGGCATTTTCTATATCCACGACAAACGTCCGCTGCAACTACCGCCATTCGAACAGGTTCAAAACAACATCCGTCACAACCTGCAGCAACAGAAAATCAGCCGGGCTGTCGGTGCGCTGTATCAAAAAGCCACCATTACCCCGGCAAACAAATAGGAAAGAAACATGAAACATAAACGACTACTCACTTTTATCGCACTGGCATTAACCGGCATTTCCATCGCTGCGCCCCAAATTGATTCGGCACGCGTGGATGCCATGCTGGAACAGTTTGGCAATGCGGAACAAAACCAACTCCCTCCCGATGCCCGCCAGCAAATCGAAAAGACTTTGGCCGCAACCGACATACTGAAAGCAGAAGCCTTAAAACAGGGCTTGGACAAACAGCCCGCCGTCCAAGCGCGTTGGAAGAATTTGGAAGCGCAATTCTATGCCTCCCAATACGAAGAACACCTGGTTAAAACCGTTTCCGTCAGCGACAGCGAGGCACTTGCCGCTTACGGCAACCTGACCCGAATCGTCAAGCTGGCACAAGTCCGTTTTGCCACGGCAGACGAAGCACGCGCCGCACAGCAACTGCTGCTGAAAGGCTTAAGCTTCGAGAAACTGATGGAACGCTACCCCAATCCCGATCAGCCCGCCATGCAAGAACCTTTGCCGATTGGTCGCCTTCCGGTAGAAATTGCAAATATCGTCGGCAATATGCAAAAAGGCGATGTCAGCCGCGAGCCGGTAGCCTATCAAAACGAATTTTACCTGTTCAAAATTACCGCCTCCGAGCAAGCACAGGATGCACCGCCGTTTGAACAAGTAAAAGAAGCCGTTATCCAGCAAGTGAAACGGCAGAAGGCACAGGAACAAATTGACCAACTGTTGAAAGCAAACGGTATTTCCCTGTAATACCGCCGGCGAAAGCATGAGGCCGTCTAAAAATGACTTTTCAGACGGCCTCAACTTCAAATACAGCCCGACAGGGTTATATAGTGGATTAAATTTAAATCAGGACAAGGCGACGAAGCCGCAGACAGTACAGATAGTACGGCAAGGCGAGGCAACGCCGTACTGGTTTAAATTTAATCCACTATACTTAAAAGTTATTCTGCACCCTTATAATGCTCTGACTCCTTCAAAATTTCAGGTTTCACGATTCCCTGCAAATCCTTAGTGGAAATGGTCAATTCAGGTGTGCCTAAAACATATGCACCAATTTCGTAACTTTGATACAAGAAAGTCAAGCCGTTTTTATCAAACCGCCAGTTTTCCGTGGCGGAAAAATCATTGCCGTTATACTCGACAATATATTCGCGCGCGCTTTTTTCGTCACCCTCTCGGCTTTCCAACAAATACTTGACATAGGCTTCTTTAATCAGATGCGTCAGTTTTGCTTTTTGTCTGGGCAACAGGATGTCATCCAACTTAAGCGGTTTCGGATTGGCAATACCGCGTTTCAATACCGTCAGGGTATGCACGCCGTTTCCGTGTGCGCCACAGGTATATCCCCAGTCTCTGTGGCCGAAAACGGCATAATTGGGCGTATAACCCGTCAGTTCCAACGTATCCATATAGTCCAACGCACAAGGAGAACCACCCTCTTTACGGCTCCTCCTGTTTTCCTGATTGGTTTCCTTTACGTCTTTGTCGCGCATTAAGGCCGTCTGAACCGATTTCTGTGTCGGCAGTTTGCCCCCCATTTGTTTTCTGACCCAGTTATCCAAATGTTTATCGCCGGTAATCGGATAGCCGACGGTAAGTTGATGGCAAAGGGGTTTGCCTTCACTGTTTTTTCCGTCACAGGATTTGGCTTCCAAGGTTTTGGATTGAAACGATAAAGGGGCAGCCTGAACATTTGCAGAGAAAACGAGGGACAGTGCTGCGGCAGCAAGCGTTTTGCGGAACATATCAACACCTATTAGGATTTGGATTTAATCAGCGGGAAGCCCAATGCTTCGCGGCTTTCGACGTATTTCTGCGCGACGATACGGCTGAGGGCGCGGATGCGGCCGATGTAGGTGGCGCGTTCGGTCACGGAAATGGCGCCGCGTGCGTCTAATAGGTTGAAGGTGTGTCCGGCTTTGAGGACCAGCTCGTAGGCGGGCAGGGCGAGGCTGGCGTTTTCTTCGGCGAGCAGGCGTTTGGCTTGCGCTTCGTAGTCGTTGAATTGGCTCAGCAGCCAGTCGGCATCGCTGTATTCGAAGTTGTAGGTGGATTGTTCGACTTCGTTTTGGTGGTAAACGTCGCCGTAAGTTACTGTATTACCGTCGAGCGTTTTTGCCCAAACGAGATCGTAGACGTTTTCCACGCCTTGCAGGTACATCGCCAAGCGTTCGATGCCGTAGGTGATTTCGCCGAGTACGGGGGTACAGTCGATGCCGCCGACTTGTTGGAAGTAAGTGAACTGGGTCACTTCCATGCCGTTGAGCCAGACTTCCCAGCCCAAGCCCCATGCGCCGAGGGTGGGGTTTTCCCAGTCGTCTTCGACGAAGCGGATGTCGTGGACTTTGGGGTCGATGCCCAATTCGCGCAGGGAATCGAGATAAAGGTCTTGGATATTGGCGGGCGCGGGTTTGAGGGCGACTTGGAATTGGTAATAGTGTTGCAGGCGGTTGGGGTTGTCGCCGTAGCGGCCGTCTTTGGGGCGGCGGCTGGGTTGGACGTAGGCGGCAAACCAAGGCTCGGGGCCGAGTGCGCGCAGGCAGGTGGCGGGGTGGGAAGTACCGGCGCCGACTTCCATGTCGAAAGGTTGGATGACGGTGCAGCCTTTGTCTGCCCAGAATGTTTGCAGTTTGAAGATGATTTCTTGGAAAGTGAGCATGGTAAAGTTGTGTATTTTGCAAAAGAAAGGCATTTTACTGTTTTGACGGTACTTTGAATAGCTTGGGATAGCTTGCTTTCCTCATTGCATTTATAATGCGGAAAATTTTGTTTGGCTTATGTTAAAGGAATGTTATGAATAACGGTAAAAATGAACACAAAGAACAAAAAATCGGCCTGTGGCTGGTTGGCGGCGCAGCCGGTTTATCTGTGCTGACCATCCTGTTTTTATCGGTTTGGGGCTGGGAAACAGGCAAAATCGAAGGCTCTCCCACTTACGGCCAAGCCGCCGCATCCGAAATGGCCGCATCAGCCGTATCGCAAGCCGCCGCATCCGAAAGCAACGAACCTGCCGTCATTACCGACTTAGAAACGGGCGAAACCGGCACGGCAGGCGGTTCGTTATTCATCATCCAAGAAGCACCTCCGCTTGAAGTCGAACTCGCGCCGTCCGAATCTGTCGGCGACAAAGGCCTCTCCGTCCCTATTGAGGAAAGCGTCGTGCAAAACCAAGGTTCGGCAAACGAAGCGCAAGACGAAGCCCGCATCGTTACTGCAAACGGCGCAGTGAAATTCTACTTCGCCACAGGCAAAGCCGATGTTGCCCCGGGCGCGCAGGAAGCATTGAAAGATGTGCTGGTTGCGGCATTGGGCGGCAAAAAAATCGTGGTTTCCGGCTATCACGACAGCACCGGCAATGCGCAAGTCAACGAAGAACTGTCTAAACAGCGTGCATTTGCAGTCCGCACGGTATTGCTGGGCTTCGGCGTACCGGACAAACAAATCGAACTGCGCAAACCGAGCGACACCGAAGCAGGCAGCGGCGCAGAAGCCCGCCGTGTGGAAGTGTTCGTCGAGTAATCACTCCAATACACAGCGCATTGAATTTCAAAGGCCGTCTGAAAGCATCTGTTTTCAGACGGCCTTTCTGTCCGACGGACTTCTCTGCCGGCAGCGGGCGGAATGTATAGTGGATTAAATTTAAATCAGGACAAGGCGACGAAGCCGCAGACAGTACAAATAGTACGGCAAGGCGAGGCAACGCCGTACTGGTTTAAATTTAATCCACTATACGAATCCGCTATAAATTTTCCCCTCCATCAACTCTCTCACGGTTTGAACAATCTTGGATTTCCCCGCCCGGCCCTGCTTGAAGTTCAAGCCATAACAGGTTTGCGTCAAGCCATCGTTTCCGTACCAATAAGGCCGTCTGAAAAACGTTTCCGCTTTGCGGCTGATGTTTTTCAGACGGCCTTTTACCGATACGAGTCAAACCCTTGCCTTATTTTGCGTTCTGCCGGTACCACTCGATAAACGCATCAGGTTGGACGAAACCCAACAAGGCTTCGCCGTGGCTGCCGTCGGCTTTGACCACAAACACGCCCGGCGGGCCGAACAGGCCGTATTCTTTCAACAAAGCCTGATGGTCGGCGGTATTCGCAGTTACGTCGGCTTGAAAGAAACGGTTCATCGGCACGGCCTGACGCACTTGCGGCGTGTTCAGGGTATAGGCTTCCATTTCTTTGCACGACACGCACCAGTCGGCGTAGAAATCCAGAATCACCGGCGTATTGGGGTCTTCCTGCCATGCCGCCGCCATTGCGGCTTTCAGCTCGGCCACATCGGTGAATTTATGGGCGGCTTCCCCGGCCGGATGCAGGGTCAGAAAACGGTGCATCGCGGTTTGTCCGCCGCGCAGGCTTTGCAGGCCGAACCAGCCGCCGCACGCCAGCAGGAATACTGCCAAAACCGCAGAAACGGTTTTCAGACGGCCTTTCTGTCCGCCAAGCTTCATCAGCAGCAGGGCGGCCGGAGCAAGCAGCAGCAGGGTGTACAGCGTCGCGGCAAGGGCGTAAGGCAGGAAGGACGAGGCCAGATAAACCGCCACCGCCAGCAGGATAAAGCCGAAGGTGTATTTGACGCCGTTCATCCAATCACCTGCTTTAGGCAAGATATGGCCGCCGAAAGTGCCGATGATGACCAGCGGCACGCCGGTACCCAGTGCCATGGCATACAGTGCCAGGCCGCCGAGCACGGCATCGCCGGTTTGGCCGATGTAGCCTAGTGCCAAGGCCAGCGGCGGGGCGACGCACGGGCCGACAATCAGGGCGGAGAACATGCCCATGCCGAATACGCCGGCGATTTTGCCGCCCGACAATTTGTTGCTCTGCTGTTGAAAATAGCTTTGCACGGCGTTGGGCAATTGAATGTTGAACAGGCCGAACATGGACAACGCCAGCACCACCATCAGGGCGGCCGCAGACAATACGACGGCGGGCTGTTGCAGCCAAACGGTCAGCAGCGCGCCGGTCAGTCCGGCAATCACGCCGACGATGGTATAAGTCAGGGCCAGGCCTTGGGTGTACACCATCGTCAGGGCGAAGGCCCGGCCTTTTCCGGCGTTTTTATCGCCGACTACGATGCTGGAAACAATGGGAATCAGCGGATACATGCAGGCAGTGAAACTCAATCCCAGCCCGGCAGTAAAAAACGCCAATAAATTGGCGCTTAACGTATCCCACGACAGTTTGAAACGGCTGCTGTCGGCCTTGTTTGCCGGAGCGGGCGGCACGGCTTCCGCTTCGTTCAACGTGGCTTTCGGTGCGGTAAACCGGCCGGAGGGCTTGTCGGCCGCACTATCGTTTTGCACCGTGTGCAACCCTTCGCGGTCGATTTCGAATGTGGTTTCGTTCGGCGGATAGCACACGCCGACATCGGCACAGCCCTGATACAGCACGGTCAGCTTATATGTGCCCGAAGGGGCGGCCTTATAAGGGAAAACCGCTTGGGCTGCGTGGTAATACACGGTTTGCTTGCCGAAGAATTCGTCTTCCTTTTCTTTGCCGGGCGCGTATTGCGTGTCGCCGAACGCGGTTTGCGGCTCGGCGGCGACGGTTATCTTGTCGCGGTAGAGATAATAGCCGTCGGCGATTTTGAATTCGACGGTTACGCCCTGCTTGTCGGCCTTCACCTGCGGCACAAACGCCTGTTCGGGCGGCAGCAGTTGCGAGGCATCGACGGCGAAGGCGCGGCTCAGGCTGAAGAAGGCGGCGAGGAAGAAAATCAATTTTTTCATTGTACTGACTCGGTTGTGGATTGGCTGCAACGGGCGGTTTATAGACATTTCCCGCCATACTGTCAAACGGTTTGCCGACAAATATTGAGCAAACTCAGCAAAGGGCGGATTATCCGTTCGAATGCGTGCGGCGAATCGTCGGAAAGTCGCATTCGCAGGCAGAATTGCAACAGGCCATCTGAAAAAAACGTTGCGGCATTTTTCAGACGGCCTCTTCCGCCCGCATCGGGCATGGCGATGGCGGCCAAACAAAAAGGCGGTACGCTATGCCGCCCGAAGCGTTAATAATCGACTCTGATTTTCGGCTGCTGCTTCGCGGCCTGATATTCGCCTTCCAGCTCGAATTGCAGCGGATAAAGGTTCAGCTTTTCCATCAGCAGGCGGTCGCCGTCTTCGCCGGGGTTTTCGGTGGTTAAGAGCTTGTCGCCGTAGAAAATCGAGTTCGCGCCCGCCAAGAAACACATCGCCTGCATGGATTCCGGCATATTGCTGCGGCCTGCAGACAGGCGGACGTAGCTCTCGGGCATGGTAATCCGTGCCACGGCGATGGTGCGGACGAACTCCGTCCAGTCCAAATCTTCGGCATCGGCCAGCGGCGTGCCTTCCACTTTGACGAGCTGGTTAATCGGCACGCTTTCGGGCTGCGGGTCGAGGTTGGCGAGGCTGGCAATCAGCCCCGCGCGTTCGGCGCGGGTTTCGTTCATGCCGACGATGCCGCCGCAGCAGACTTTCAAACCGGCGTTGCGGACTTTGCCCAAGGTGTCCATGCGGTCTTCGTGTTTGCGCGTGTGGATGATGTCGTTGTAGCGGTCGGGGTCGGTGTCGAGGTTGTGGTTGTAATAGTCCAAACCTGCTTTTTTGAAGTCTTCCGCCATACCGTCTTCGAGCATGCCGAAGGTTCCGCACACTTCCATACCCAGCCCTTTGACCGCGCTGATGATTTCGGAAACCACGGCCACGTCTTTCGGCTTCGGCCCGCGCCATGCCGCACCCATGCAGAAACGGCTTGCGCCGCGCGATTTGGCGATTTTCGCTTTTTCGACGATTTCGTCCACATCCATCATCTGCTCTTTGCCCAGATTGGTGTTGTGGTGCGCCGATTGCGGGCAGTAGGCGCAGTCTTCGGGACAACCGCCGGTTTTGATGGACATTAAGGTGGAAAGCTGGATTTCGCGCGGGTTGAAATGGCTGCGGTGGATTTCGGCCGCCTGAAAAACCAAATCCAGAAACGGCAGGTCGAACAGGGCTTCGACATCGCATTTTTTCCAATAACGCGCGGTCGGATGCGGCTTGCGCTCGGTTTGGCGGCGCAAGGCAACGGGAGATACGGTCATATTGTGTTCCTTTGTGTTCGCAGCGGCGCAATGACGCTGACCGGCCCAACCGTCATCGCAATGATGCCGGCGGCACTTTCAGGGGAATAAAGATTTGACGCTTGCCGAAGGATTCGGGCCGACCGCTTACCGCTTCAGGCCGTCCGAACCCGCCGTTTGGCACGGCTTCGCGCTAATCTCGCGGGGTGTATTCATTCAAATCGATTTCTTCGGGCGGATACAAAATCCACGAAATACCGTCGGACTGCTGTTTGACATGCCACACGACCACGCCGTGCGTATGCGTCCACATATGCCGGGTACCGTCTATATCGTTGATGGCAAACGGCGGTATCCACATCAGCGAAATTTCGCCGTCCCCCGCCCAACCCGCCTCCAAAAACCGCTGCCGCGCGATGTCCAGATAGGGTTCGGCATTATCGACAAAGCCGGCAGGATTCAGGCCGAAGTGCAGATTATCCACATATTCAAACCAAATCAGCTTGAATTCGTGCAGTTTTTGCGGCGGATAGGGAATAACGGCCGCTTTCGGAATGGTGTATGCCATGATGCAGAGTTTAAACGGAATCGGGTGTATCAGGCCGTCTGAAAAGCGCGCGGCAGTTTAACATTTTTTAATTTCGGGCGGCAAACCGTCGGCACGATAATTCAAACTCAGGCAATCTGATGCGGGAAGCGGCGGTATCATGTTTCTTTTTCGAGTCTGAGGCCGTCTGAAAAGGTGTTTTCAGACGGCCTCTTCGTTTTGCCTCAGGCCAGCAGCATTTCCTGCATCAGCTTCATGCCCCACTGCCACCCTTGCAGCGGCCCGTTCAGACGGCCTGCCTGCGGCGCGGCCAATAATGTCGCGCACCACACCTGCGCCTGCCGTCCCACCCATTCTTCGGGACAGTCGGAATCGTCGCGGCCGACGACCAATGCGGTGCGGCAGGGGCAGCGGACGCGTTGGAACGTATGCTCGGCATCGTCGGGGAACGCGGTTTGCAGCGGGGCGGCGAGGATGATGTTGCGCACCCGCCGCTGCGAGAGGATGTCTGCCCGATACAGCCAAGCCAGCCAGGCCGAAACGCCTGCGCCGTGGGCAACGACGGCGACGTTTTGACTGTGTATCTGCTCCCAGGCCGCCTGAATCCGCCGCTGCCATTCATCTATGCTTTGGCTGCGGGACGCGGCGGCCGTGCGGACGGTGGGATAGCTCACCGCCCAGCGGTCTATCCACATTTCGGCTTCGTCGGCATCGCGGACGAGCAGCAGGGTGAGGTCTTCCAGTTCTTGGCTTTGCATGGCGGTCGGGTTGTCGGTAAAAAAGACGGACTGGGTTTGATGTTGTATCCCGTGTCCGTTCGGCGGGAATAGGGAGGCCGTCTGAAACGTTTTTTGTTTTGTAAAAACTCAGTTTGCTTCGGCGGATTCGTTTTGGCTTCGCAGAAACTCAGCCTCCTTCGGAAGCTTCGTTTTCAGACGGCCTTTTTTTGATGCGGTAAAGGCCGTCTGAAAAAACAATGTTTTTATTCTTCGTGCCCCAGAATCATGGAGCCTACACCCTCGTCGGTAAACACTTCCAGCAGGAGAGCGTTGGGAACGCGTCCGTCTATGATGTGGACTGCGCCGACGCCGTTGGAGGCCGCTTCGATGGCGGAGGCGATTTTCGGCAGCATGCCGCCGTAGAGGGTGCCGTCGGCGGTCAGTTCGTCGATGCGGCGCGGGGTGAGGCGGGTCAGCAGGCTGCCGTTTTTGTCCAGCACGCCTGCGGTGTTGGTCATCATAATCAGTTTTTCGGCCTTCAGTTCTTCGGCCAGTTTGCCGGCGACGAGGTCGGCGTTGATGTTGAAGGCGCCGCCGTCTTTGCCCACGCCTATCGGGGCGACGACGGGGATGCAGCCGCGTTCGATGATGCCGGTAATCAGGGCGGTGTCTATGCTTTCGACCGTGCCGACGCGGCCGATGTCCGCTTGTGTTTGTTCGGGGGTGTCGATGAGGAGTTTTTCCGCTTTGATGAAGTGGTTGTCGCGGCCGGTGATGCCGACGGCTTTCGCGCCGCTTTGGTTGAGCAGGGAGACGATTTCTTTGTTGACGAGGCCGCCGAGCACCATTTCGACGATGCTCATGGTTTCGTCGTCGGTAACGCGCATTCCTTGTACAAACTCGCCTTTTTTGCCAATTTTTTCCAGCATTTCGTTAATCTGCGGCCCGCCGCCATGGACGATGACGGGGTGGATGCCGACGAGTTTGAGCAGGGTGATGTCTTTGGCGAAGCCTTCTTTCAGATGTTGCTCGGTCATGGCGTTGCCGCCGTATTTGACGACGAAGACGCTGCCGGCGAAGCGGCGGATGTAGGGCAGGACTTCGGCCAATACGGCGGCCTTGGTTTCGGCTGTTACGGTGTTGTGCGGTACGTTCATGTGCTTGCCTTTTTCTGTCGGATCGTAAATGCGGCTTTTGCCGGGCAGAGGCCGTCTGAAAATGTTTTCAGACGGCCTGTTTAGTTATTTGCGCTTTAAGATGTATTGGCGGACGGCGGCGTTGTGTTCGTCGAGGGTGTGGCTGAACTGGCTCAGGCCGGTGTCGTCCATGCGGGAAACGAAATACAGGTATTTTTCCGAAGAGGGATGGGCGGCGGCCTCCAGTGCGGCTTTACCCGGCAGGGCGATGGGCGTGGGGGTGAGGCCGTTGCGGGTGTAGGTGTTGTAGGGAGTGTCACGCCGGAGGTCGGCTTTGCGGATGCGGCCGTTGTAGGCATCGCCCATGCCGTAGATGACAGTGGGGTCGGTTTGCAGGCGCATGCCGATGTTGAGCCTGTTGACGAAGACGGCGGCAACGTGGCGGCGGTCGTTTTCGTGGGCGGTTTCTTTTTCGATGATGCTGGCCATGGTCAGCAGTTCGTAGGGGGTTTTGTACGGCAGGCCGCTTTGGCGTTCTTCCCAGGCCTGATTGAGGTTTTTCTGCATGGTGCGGTAGGCGAGTTTGTAGAGTTGCAAATCGCTGCTGCCGGCGTCAAGTTCGTAGCTGTCGGGGGCAAACAGGCCTTCCGCGCGGGTGTACCCTGCTTCGGGATCGATTTCTTTCAGCAGTTTTTCGTCGCTCCAGCCTGCGGTGTCGTGTTTCAAATCGGCGGTCTGGTTGATGATACGGCGCATTTGGGCAAAACGCATGCCTTCGATGATTTGTATGGTTACGGTGTCGGACTCTGCTTTTTTCAGTTTTTGCAGAATCTGCCAGGCCGAAACTTTCTGCTGCAGTTTGTAGCTGCCGCTTTGCAGGCGGTTGTGTACGCCGAGCATGTAGGCCGCACCGACCAGCACGTGGCGGCTGTAAATGATGTCGTCTTTGGCCAAACGGTTGCCGACGGCGGCAATGCCCTGGCCGTTTTCGATTTTGATGCGGTAGGTTTGCGGGTTGGTTTTCGGTAAGAACAGCAGGGCGGCGAAAACGGCCGCAGCCAGCAGCATCAGTGCCGAAAGGAAAACAAAGGCTTTTTTCATAGGGAAAAGCGGAAATGCAAAGGGCGGCAGTATAAAGGCAAAGAATCCGTCGGGCAATTTCAGACGGCCTGTTTGCCTCGGCGGCCGCCTGCGGGTAAAGTATCGTGTTGTTACCGACCACTATCAGGAAAGGCAGGGTTTAGATGGAAAACAAACAGAGTCATCAGTCGGACGACGTTATCGACGTCAAACCGGTCAGGGTGGAAAGACAACGGCAGGCGGCAGGCGTGCCCGATATGACCGAAGAGCAGCGGCGCAATTATATGTATGTGATTTACGGCCTGTTTGCCGCCGGCATTTTTACCGGCGGGCTGGCCGTCCTGATCGGTGCCGTCATCGCCTATGCCAAACGCGAAGACATGGCCGGTACGATTTATGCCGACCACATCAGCTTTTTGATTAAAACCTTCTGGGTTTCGCTGGCAGGATTTGTCATCTGCTCCATACTGATGCTGATTTTAATCGGTTTTTGGCTGATGCCGCTGGTGGGAATATGGTATGTCTTCCGTGTAGTGGTCGGCATCATCCGCCTGCTGGACAACCGCACTGTAACGCCCAACGGCTGGCTGATGTAAGGCTTTTTCTGTTTTTCAGACGGCCTCCAATCTTTGTGAGGCCGTCTGAAAACTTCCCAAACCGTTTGACAGACAATACGGACAAACATCATGGACACTTGGCACAACGGCCGCTGGTCGGGTGCGCGGCAGGCCTTTTCGCCCAACTGCGAACTGCGTCCGGCAGGCGAAACCGTCGGACTCGCAGTCATCCACAACATTTCCCTGCCGCCGTTCGAATACGGCACCGGCGCGGTGGAGAAACTCTTTACCAATAACATCGACGAAACGGAACATCCGTTTTACAGCGTCATCAAAGACCTACGCGTTTCCAGCCACTTCTTCATCACCCGCGCGGGCGAAACGGTGCAGTTCGTCTCCTGCAACGACATGGCCTATCATGCAGGCGCGTCCTCGTTTCGCGGCCGGGAAAAATGCAACCGTTTTTCAGTCGGCATCGAACTGGAAGGCTGCGACTTCGAACCCTTCGCCGACGAACAATACGACGCGCTAAACCGCCTGCTCACCGCCCTGCGCCGCCAATACCCGATAACGGCCGTTACCGGCCACCAAAACATCGCCCCCGGCCGTAAAACCGACCCCGGACACTTCTTCGACTGGGCACAAATAGGCGGCTGCGACAGCGCACAGGCCGTCTGAAAAAGCAATACGGCTGATGACGGCGGCGAATTTCGCTATAATCCCCGCCATTGCCAATCAAATAAGCGACAAACGGAAACTTATGGACGCAAAAATCTGGATTGCGGCCGCCATCGGCCTGCTGATTATCTTGGGCGTAATCGCCTACAATATGTATCAGGAAAACCAATACCGCCGCCAAGTGCGCGAACAATTCGGCCATGCCGACAAAGACGCGCTGCTTGAAAGCCAAACCGAATCCGTGCGCGACGGCAAAACCCACGGCGTCGCCGCCCCGCAGGGCAAGCAGGGCAAGCCGCTGGTCGTCGTCCGCCAGGCAGACGTCTCCCGCGAAGATGCCCCGCCTGCGGCTACAACCAAAGCGCAAGTGAAAGCCGGAAACAGCCGCCCCGCACCGGCCAAAGAGAAGCCCGCGCAAACCGCACCGGTCGACCTCTTCTCCGAACCCGACCAGGCCGAGACAGCGCAAAACGAAGCAACCAAACCGCTGTCGTTTGCCGAAATCCGCGAACAGGAGAAAAAACCCGCGCGTGAAAAAGCCGTCCTCGTGATGGAGCAATTCCTCGCCGAACACGACAGCGGCAAGAAAAACACAGACACCGAAGCAGAAACCAAGGAATCCGTCCTTCAGGAAGCCGGCAGCACAGACGGCAACTACACCTTCGCTTCCGTTGCCTCCCCCAAATACACGCAGGAAAAAAACACCGCCAAAGGCAAATTGCTGATGGACTTGGACGACATGGTGAAACAGGAGCTGCCCTGGTTCGAACCGCGCTTCGACTACATGGCCTACATCTCCCTGAGCGAGCCGCAGGAATTCCGCTCCCTGCCGCGCTTTTCCGGCCGCCACCGCTTCCAAATCTCCGGCTGCACCATGGACGGCGTATGGCAGACCGTAGAACCCGTGCCCAACATCTATTACCAAGGCTTCATCGTCGCGCTTCAAGCCATCTCCCGCAAAGGACTGGCCACTGTGCAGGAATTGGAAGCCTTCGGCAGCCAAGTTAACGAATTTGCGGCCAAACTCGATGCCGGTATGAAACTGATGGACATCCCCACCTTCCTCGAAACCGCCCGTCCTTTGGACGAATTGTGCGAACGCGTCGACCAAAGCATCGCCATGCACCTGATTTCGCGCACCTCCGTCAGCGGTACCGAACTGCGGGCCGCCGTCGAGCGCGCGGGCTTCGAATTGAGCCACGACGGGGCATTCCACCTCGACAACGGCAACGGCCGCCCACTGTTCAGCATCGTCACCATGGACGGCAGCGCGTTCACCGCCGCCCTGCTCTCTTCCCAGCCTTATAAAGGTTTCAGCATCCTGTTCGACATCCCGCATGTTCCCGCAGGCAGCAAGAACTTCGACCGCTTCATGGATTTGACCGTCCGCTTCTCCAGCGAGCTGGGTTTGGACTTGGTTAACGACAAACTGGAAGAACTGTCTATGGAATGGCTGAAAGATGTCGGCCGCTACGTCAATGCGCGACAAGAAGAAATGCGTAAAGTCGGCATCGAACCCGGCGGCGAACTGGCCCAACGGTTGTTCTCCTAATCCGGGCGTTACCTGCCTCAAGGCCGTCTGAAAATCAAAACGGGCACATGTTAAAATGCACCCGTTTTGATTTTCAGACGGCCTTTTCAATATGACCACCCCGGCACAACGCATCCGCCACCTCACCGACCTCCTCAACCGCTACGCCTACGAATACTACACCCTAGACGCGCCCAGCGTACCCGATGCCGAATACGACAAATTGTTCCGCGAGCTTGAAGCATTGGAGCGAAACTACCCCGAGCTTAAACTGCCCGACAGCCCGACCCAGCGCGTCGGCGGCGAACCTTTGGCAGGCTTTGCCGAAGTGCGCCATGAAGTGCCGATGCTGTCGCTGACCAATGCCTTTTCCCCGCAAGATGAAAACGGCGTGTTCGACCATGCCGAAATGTACGCTTTCGACCAACGCGTGCGCGACGGCTTGGACGGCGGCAATCCCGAATACGTTATCGAACCCAAATTCGACGGCCTCGCCATCAGCCTGCTCTACCGCGATGGTGTATTGGTGCAGGCGGCGACGCGCGGCGACGGCACGACCGGCGAAGACGTTACCCAAAACGTCAAAACCGTCGCAAATATCCCTCTGCGGCTGCACGGCGAAAATCCGCCCGAACTCATCGAAGTGCGCGGCGAAGTGCTGATGCTCAAAGCCGATTTCGCCGCCCTCAATAAAAGACAAACCGAAAACGGGCAAAAACCCTTTGCCAATCCGCGCAACGCCGCCGCCGGCAGCCTGCGCCAACTCGATTCACGCATTACCGCGCAACGCAAACTGCACTTTTTCCCCTACTCCATCGCCCGCCAGCAAGGCGGTTTCATCGCGGAAGAACACATCCAAGAACTCGCCTATTTCCGAGAACTCGGCTTCAGCCTACCCGACGGCAATTTCGGCTGTTTCAAAAATATCGACGAAGTATTGGCGTTTTACGAACAAATGCAGCAAAAACGCCCCTCCCTACCCTACGAAATCGACGGCATGGTCGTCAAAGTCAACAGCTTGGCGCAACAACGCGAACTCGGCTTCATCTCCCGCGCGCCGCGCTGGGCGATTGCCCACAAATTCCCCGCTGAAGAAGCACTGACCGTCGTCGAAGCGATTGACGTGCAAATCGGGCGCACCGGCGCGGTTACCCCCGTCGCCCGCCTGCAATCCGTATTCGTCGGCGGCGTAACCGTCACCAACGCCACCCTGCACAATCAGGACGAAGTATCGCGTAAAGACGTGCGCGTCGGCGACACCGTCGTCGTGCGCCGTGCCGGAGACGTGATTCCTGAAGTCGTGCGCGTGATTTTCGAACGCCGCCCGATGCAGGAAACCGCCGTTGCCGTTTCAGACGACCTCAAGCATCAACAAGACGACCTGTTTGCCGAAACACCGTCCTCCAACCAAACCCAATCCGTTCCGCTCCACAAGCCCTACCGCCTGCCGACCCATTGCCCCATCTGCCGCAGCGAAATCGAACGCGAAGAAGGCGAAGCCGTCGCCCGATGCAGCGGCGGCATGCTTTGTCAGGCGCAACGCGCGCAAGGCTTAATCCACTTCGCCTCGCGCAAAGCCATGGACATCGACGGCCTCGGTCAAAAACAAATCGAACAGCTTGTCGCCCAAGACCTCGTCCGCCATTTCGCCGACCTCTACCGCCTCGACATCCCGACCTTGCAAAAAATGAAGGAAACGGCGGATAAAGGGTCGTCTGAAAACGAAAACGGCGACACAGAAACGGTTTCAGGCGACCTGTCTGAATCCAACACCCCAAACAGCAAAAAACAACCGACCAAGTGGGCAGAAAATATCCTTACAGGCATAGAAGCCAGCAAAACGCCCGAACTCGCCCGCTTCCTGTTCGCGCTCGGCATCCGCCACGTCGGCGAACGCACCGCCAAAACGCTGGCGCAGGCATTCGGTTCGCTGGAACACGTCCGCCGCGCACCCGAACCCATCCTCGCCTGCCTGCCCGACATCGGTACCGTCGTCGCCCGCTCCATCGCCCACTTCTTCGCCCAAGACGCGCAGCAGGCGATGATAGATGAGCTGCTTGCCGCAGGCGTTGCCCCGCAAACCCAAGCCGTTACCATCCCGCCCGCCCGCCATGCCGAGCCGCAACGCTGGATTGCCCGCCTGCCCGGTTTCAAAATCAGCGAAAACAAAGCCCAAGCCTTATGGGAACTCGCCGGCAAAAGCATAGAGGGCCTGCAAACCGACAAAGCCCTCCCTGCCGACTGGCAAACATGGCGCAGCGAAACACAAAACGCCGCCCTGCTCGAAAACCTAAAAACCTTCTTCGCACAAACGTCATCTGAAAACCAAGAAGCAACGGTTTCAGACGACGTCAACGAAGCCGTAGCAGGCAAAACCTTTGTGTTAACCGGCACCCTGCCCACCCTCAAACGCGACCAGGCCCAAGCCTTGATCGAAGCCGCCGGCGGCAAAGTTTCCGGCAGCGTGTCCAAAAAAACCGACTACGTCGTCGCCGGAGAAGCCGCCGGTAGCAAGCTGGAAAAAGCCAATGCCTTGGGTGTGGCGATATTGAGCGAAGAAGAACTTTTGGCGATGCTGAAGTAAATCTTACCGAATAAAGGGCGGATTAGCCGGTTGCCGATATCAGGCTGCAAACCGATACAGCATCAAAATTCGTCTCCTATGGCAGGCCGTCTGAAAGCGGCCGTGCCTTTTATCCGCATCATCATTGGTGAAGAAATATGCAATGCTCCAACGCCGCACAGGCTTTCTCCCAAATCGTCAAAGATTTGCATACCCTGCTCAAACCGCTCGGTTTCAAGAAGAAGGGCAACCATTTCCACCGCCAAACCGAACACGGCGTCGGCCAACTTATCCATACGCAAAAAAGTCAATGGAACGACAAAAGCCGCTTGGGCTTTACCTTCAACATCGGCCTGACCTGCCCGCTGCTGCAAAACGATCCGCGCTTTCATGAAAACGGGCGGGCACTGCCCGATTTCCCCGGTCTGTATGATTGTCTGACCCATGAGCGTATCGGTCGGTTGCTGCCGGAGCAGGAACGGCACGACCTTTGGTTTGAAGTGGCAGACGACGGCAGCGGTTCAACCGTCGTGCACGAAGTCCAAACCATGATGCAGAAATTGGTGTTGCCGTACTTTGCCGCGCACACTAAACCGCAACAACTTTATCCGCTAATAGGTAACCGGTACGCGATGCGTCTGGCTGTCAAATTGGGCGAAGCAGAACAGGCAAAACGGTTTTATCAGGCGGAATATGAATGGGCACAACGGCGTTATCGGGAAGAATGCCGGGCGGCGGAGCATTACCGGCCTAAAGGAAGAGGAAATCCGCCCGATCCGCAAATTTGGTTGGATTATTTGGAAGAATTGGAGCAGGACGCTGCCAAGTGGGACGTGCCGGAGATATAGCGGCTTGACTTTAACGTGAACGGATTTTCAATAGGGGCGGCTTTATTCCGCCCTACCCCAATTTGGAACCATAAGGCCATGGAGGCCGTCTGAAAACACCGTTTCAGACGGCCTGCAGCATTTTATCCAACTGCGCAAGATGGTGCGCCAACGTCGGGTCATAGTTCAACGCCTGCAACGGGGAGGCAATACGGTGCGCACCTCCTGCTTTCAGGGCAACTGCGCGGGCGACGGCATCGGCCAAAGTCTGCGGGTTTGCTCGCTTGAAGAAAAAGCCTGCTTCGGGTTTCATCACTTCGCAACAGGCCATGTTGTCGGCCAGTACGACGCGCGTGCCGCACAACACCGATTCGATGCCCACCAAGCCGAAGGGTTCGTACAGCGAGGCCATGATGGTGTAATCGGCGGCGCGGTATAAATCGGGCATATTGTTGCAAAAGCCGAGTTCCTGCACATTCTTCATCGGGCGCGGCAGGGGTGAACCGGCCACGGCCAGCCTGACGGGCAGCTCGGTGCGTTCGAAAAATTCTGCCAGTAAATCCAATCCCTTGCGTTTGTGGCCGGTAGACGGAAACAGGAAAACGGTTTCATCGTCGCGCCAGCCGTATTGCCGGCGTGTGGCGGCGATGCCGTCCGGACGGGGGGAAAAGCGGTCTGTATCCGCCGGCGGATAGATGGTGCGGATTTTTTCAGACGGCACTTGATACAGTTCCACCAATTCGCGCCGCATCATTTCCGAATGCGCCATGATGGATTTGGCCGTGGCGTAGTTGCTGCGGTTGCGGCGGATGGTCAGTCGGTCAATGAAGTTCGGCTTCTGCCCCATCGCGCGCAGATAGCCCAGATGGTTGCCGCCGCAAATGTATACGTCGGCATGGTCGGCGGGGTTGCAGGCAATCAGGTATTCGTCTTTGCGGCGGATGCTGTCGAGCTGGCGGGCGAAAAAAAACGGCCGCAATTTTTTCGGGATTTTTTTTTGGTTGATTAAAACGGGTTCGATGTGCCGGTAAATCGGCAGTGTGTCGTCAAATTTCGCCGCATATACTTTCACTGCACGCCCTTGTGCCGTCATTTGCTTGACCAAGTCGAAAGTATAGCTTTCCATGCCGCCGCCGCTGCGGAAAACATTGATGCTGATTGCCGTGTTTTTCATCAAGATTTCCTTAATGGTTGAACTCCGCCCTTCGGGGCGGCAGGTTTGGGAGTTTAGTCAGGGCAATGAATGGGCATGCGCCTTATGCACACTCCGGCGTGTTAAATCTTCGTAGACCCTTGTCAAAACTATTCGGATTTTACCCGAAAACATTTGAAGAGGCCGTCTGAAAACGTTTCAGACGGCCTCAATCACTCAATCGAACCACACCGCCTGACTCAGCGGCCTGCCTGCCAAGTCTTTGGGCGACAAATTCGGTTCGCCTTGCAGCGGCCATTCGATGCCGACTGACGGATCGTTCCAAATCAGCGAATGTTCGGCTTTCGGGTTGTAATAATCCGTGCATTTGTAAACGAATTCGGCTTCATCACTCAAAACGTAAAAGCCGTGGGCGAAGCCTTCGGGTACCCACAGTTGGCGTTTGTTTTCCGCCGACAAGATTTCGCCTGCCCATTTGCCGAAAGTCGGCGAGTCTTTACGCATATCGACGGCAACGTCAAATACTTCGCCGACAACAACGCGCACAAGTTTGCCTTGCGTGTTTTCGGTTTGGTAATGCAGGCCGCGCAATACACCTTTGCTTGATTTGGAGTGGTTTTCCTGCACGAAGGTGCGGTCGCAGACGTTGGCCTTAAACCATTCGTCGCGGAAGGTTTCCATAAAGAAGCCGCGCGCGTCGCCGAAGACTTGCGGTTCTAAAAGTTTGACTTCGGGGATGGCAGTGTTGATGATTTTCATATTTTGAATTCCACTTGAATCATCCAAAAAATCTATCCTTGATTCAATGAAGATAATCTGTTTTACCTTATCGGCCGATACCCGATAGCAGGCGCAACAGATATTGGCCGTATTGGTTTTTTGCCATCGGGCGGGCGAGTTCTTCCAAACGCTCGTCTGAAAGCCAGCCGTTGCGCCAAGCAATTTCTTCGAGACAGGCAACTTGCAGGTCTTGAATGTTCTGCACGGTTTGGACGAATGAGGCGGCTTCGTGCAGGCTTTCGTGCGTGCCGGTGTCCAACCAAGCAAAGCCGCGTCCCAAAAGCTGGACGGACAATGAACCGTCGTCAAGATACATCTGATTCAGACTGGTGATTTCCAATTCACCGCGTTCAGACGGCCTAACTTGTTTGGCGAACTCTATCACGCGGTTGTCGTAGAAATATAAGCCTGTTACTGCCCAGTCGGATTTGGGCTGTTTCGGTTTTTCCTCGATGGATAAGGCGTTGAAGTTTTCATCAAATTCAACGACGCCGAAACGTTCGGGGTCTTTGACTTGGTAGCCGAATACGGTGGCACCGTATTTTTTGGAGGCGGCTTGTTTCAGGGTTTGGGTAAACGACTGACCGTAGAAAATATTGTCGCCCAAGACCAAGCAGACGTTGTCGTTGCCGATAAATTCTTCGCCGATGATGAATGCTTGCGCCAAGCCGTCGGGGCTGGGCTGCTCGGCATAGCTGATGGAGATGCCGAAATCGCTGCCGTCACCAAGCAGTCGCCTGAAAGATGGGTTGTCTTCAGGGGTGGTAATAACCAAGATTTCGCGTATTCCTGCCAGCATCAATACGGACAGGGGATAGTAAATCATGGGTTTGTCGTACACGGGCAGAAGCTGTTTGGACACGCCGCGCGTGATGGGGTATAGGCGTGTGCCGCTGCCGCCGGCAAGGATGATGCCTTTCATGGGTTTCTCCTGAAGTATTGATGGGCGGGGTATTGTTTTAAGCCATATTTGAATAAGGCATTGAAACGAAGCAATACGCAAATAATGTTTTCAGACGGCCTTGTATCTCAAAAAGGCCGTCTGAAAACTTATTTCCCCGTTCCCAAACGTTCCAGACGGTAACTACCGTTCAGTACATTTTGCCACCAAGTTTTGTTGTCCAAATACCATTGCACCGTTTTTCGGATGCCGGATTCGAATGTTTCCTGCGGTTTCCAGCCCAGTTCCCTGCCGATTTTGGCGGCGTCGATGGCATAGCGTACGTCATGGCCAGGGCGGTCTTGCACGAAGGTAATCAAATCTTCGTAGTGCGTCACACCGGCCGGTTTTTCAGGAACGAGTTCTTCCAGCAGGGCGCAGATGGTTTTGACCACTTCGATATTGGCTTTTTCATTGTGCCCGCCGATATTGTAGGTTTCTCCAACAACGCCTTCTGTAACAACCTGATACAGCGCGCGGGCGTGGTCTTCGACAAACAGCCAGTCGCGGATTTGCATCCCGTCACCGTATACGGGCAGTGGTTTGCCGTCGAGTGCGTTCAAAATCATCAACGGAATGAGTTTTTCAGGGAAATGGTATGGACCGTAGTTGTTCGAACAGTTGGTTACGATGGTCGGCAGACCGTAGGTGCGCAGCCATGCGCGGACGAGATGGTCGCTGGACGCCTTGGAAGCGGAATAGGGGCTGGACGGGGCGTAGGGCGTAGTTTCGGTAAACAAATCGTCCGTGCCGTGCAAATCGCCATAAACTTCATCGGTGGAAATATGGTGGAAACGGAAAGCTTCGCGTTTTTCAGACAGCATCCGTTGCCAGTAGGCACGTGCGGCTTCAAGCAGGTTGAACGTGCCGACGATGTTGGTTTGGATGAATTCGCCGGCGGAATCGATAGAGCGGTCGACATGACTTTCCGCCGCCAAATGCATGACGGCATCTGGCCGGTGTTGGGCAAACACACGGTCAAGTTCGGCGCGATCGCAAATGTCCACTTGCTCAAAGGCGTAGCGCGGGCTGTCGGCTACGTCGGTCAGCGATTCGAGATTGCCTGCGTAAGTTAACTTGTCGAGATTGATGACGGAATTTTGGGTATTTTGGATGATGTGGCGGACAACTGCCGAGCCGATAAAGCCCGCGCCGCCGGTAACGAGGATTTTCATATAAGCATCATTAGTTTAAATAATTTAATACATCATGTATAGAATATCTATTCTTTAAACAACGCAATATTGCATATTCGGTATAATTTATATAAATAAATTTATATTTTAAAGAATTAATCTACCGGATATAAAAGCGCGTAACGATGCGGTTTAAATATTCTATAATACAACTTTCTTAACGGCATATTATAGTGTCTGACTTTTCTCTCCCTATCTTTTATAAAGCTTTCCATCATATCATGGAAAAATAGACCATTTTCCTTATATAGGCTATAGTGCTTATTATATATTTTCAGCATATTGTCAGATTTCTTCTGCTTGGTTGCCGTATTGCATACGGAAGACGAATCTTCTCTTTGGCGATAAAAAAACAATGCTTCCGGTATTTTATAAGGTATGCCGCCATCTTTAATTATAGAAATAAACAAATCCCAATCTTCATACATCCCTAAATCTGTATCAAACCCCCCAACTTTATCAAAATGAGATTTTCTAATTAACGCAGTAATATAAATACCATTATTTAATAAGAAATCTGTCATTTTAAATTGCGGCTGCCACAATTGATTTTTCCTGCCAAAAAGTTGGACATCGCTATAAACAATAGATATTGATTCATCCTGTTCTGCAACCGACACACATTTTTTTAGATAATCTGGATGCAATTTATCATCCGAATCCAAACATACCAGATATTTCCCCGTTGCACGCCTAATCGCATTCATTCTCGCAATAATACAATAACTGTTTTTTTGTGAAATTACAGTTAAATTAGCATGTTTTTCCTTATATCTATTAAGCACATCCAATGTATTGTCAGTAGATCCATCATCAACGGCAATAACTTCAAAATCCTGTAAAGTTTGCGCAAACAAACTATCCAATGTTTCAGGCAGGTATTTGGCAGTATTAAAACAAGGAATAATGACGGAAACCAAGGGATTTTGTGTATTCATTTAAAGTCCTATTATTATTTTAATTGGGGAGATTTATTTCCTGATACGGGTTAATTTTTAAAATGTAGTTTATCCAATTGCCGAAACTATATTTTTTTCTTATAGATTCATCAATTTGAACATATGGTTTTTCTAAAAAATCATCCAATGCGGCAAAATCATAGCCGTCCCAAATTAAAAAATTATTCGGATGATAAAAATCATAATATTTGACTTGGGGGTTAGTCGTAATGAGTTTTTGCTGATACCCTAAGGCCTCAAAGGTACGAAAAGATAGGCCTTTATGCTCATCAATAACAAAATCAATTAAAACCCTTGCCTGACGCGCCCTATTAATATTTTCTTCAAAATCAATTATCTTATCAATAATTGTTATACTATCATCAGGGTATATCTTACGTCCATCACCGTTCCTTTTCCAAAGAATGTTAATATCCGCCGTTTTTTTTCTTTCTTTAACATAACGGCCGAATCTGGCAATTACTGCCGCCCGGGAATCCATATGGACACCCGTAAAATAAAAGTCCAATGTTCTTTCAGGCACATTTTCCAAATTATTATCAAAATAAAAATTTGTGGCGGGGAACAGCGGATAATCCGGATTTTTTAAATCATCCGGATCAAATACATAAAATCTATCAAATTCTTTAATTAACGGATAAATGGCAGGAAATCGATGTAACCCGTCAAATTGATAATTAACCACGCCATGCTTGCTCTGCCGTTTCAGAAATCGAATAAATTCCTGGCTATATATATCGCCACTAATCAACAAAACATAATCTAGCCCGCCTGCCTGCTTAATTTTTTCATTAATATTATTTTGTAGCACCTGCCATTTAAGCTGTTTTTTTGCATAGGTATCGTTATAAACAATTTTCCGCCACTTTACTTTCAACCAGCTGCCAAATGACGGATAACGGAAACTTTCTCCATTTTCCACAATATCGATAACGTTGAATCCATGATATTTTAGATTCTCATGTATCAGTTTATACAAACCCGATACAACCGGCATACCAAACAAAATGGTTTTAGCTGTCATGCTGCATTCCTAGATAAATCTAAAGCCGTCCAAATTCTCAGACGGCCTTGCAATTTTCGATTTACTCGCCCAAGAGCGCAATATCCGCTACCGCGTTCATCTGTTCTGCCAAACGGTTCAGCAAATTCAGGCGGTTTTGTTTTACGGCGGGGTCTTCCGCCATCACCATTACGCCGTCGAAGAAGGCATCGACTTGCGGTTTAACGGAAGCCAGTTCGGACAAGGCGGTTTGGAAATTGCCTTCGGCAACAGCAGCGGCGATTTTCGGCTGCAAGCCTTGTGCAGCGGCATACAGGGCTTTTTCTTCATCTTGTTGCAGCAGGCTTTCATTGACTTCGCCCAGCGCGGCATCGGCTTTTTTCAGCAGGTTTTGCACGCGTTTGTTGGCGGCAGCGAGCGCGGCGGCTTCGGGCAGTTGTTTAAACGCGGCAACGGCTTGCAGTTTGGTGGTCAAATCGTCCAAACGGCGCGGCTGTTTGGCGAGTACGGCGGCGACGATGTCTTGCGGATAGTCGTTTTGCAGCAACACGGCAAGGCGCGCCTGCATGAAGTCGGCGGTTTCAGACGGCGTTTTTTCGTTGAGCAAACCTTTGGGGAAGCTGTCGAAGGTCGTCTGAATCAGCTCGTTCACGTCCAAGCCATACTGCATCAGCATCCGCAAAATACCCAAGGCAGCGCGGCGCAGGGCGTAGGGGTCTTTGTCGCCGGTCGGGATCAAACCGATGCCCCAAATGCCGACCAGGGTTTCCAGTTTGTCTGCCAGCGCAACGGCAGTGGCGGTTTTGCTTTCAGGTAGCCTATCGCCGGCAAAACGCGGCTGATAGTGCTGCTCGATGGCTTCGGCGATTTCTTCGGTTTCGCCGTCTAGGAGGGTATAGTATTTGCCCATCGTGCCTTGCAGTTCGGGAAACTCGCCGACCATTTCGGTCACCAAGTCGGCTTTCGCCAAACGCGCGGCGCGTTCGGCTGCGGCGGCATCCGCACCCAAAGCTTTGGCGATGTGGGCGGCAATGCTTTGCAGGCGTTCGATGCGTTCGGCTTGCGAGCCGATTTTGTTGTGGTACACCACGTTTGCCAGCTTGGGCAGGCGGCTTTCCAAAGTCGCTTTCTGGTCTTGTTTGTAGAAGAACTCGGCATCAGACAGGCGCGCGCGCAAAACGCGTTCGTTGCCTTGGATGATGTGCGACGGGTCTTCGGTTTGCAGGTTGGAGACCAGCAGGAAGCGGTTCATCAGCTTGCCGTTTTGGTCGAGCAGCGGGAAGTATTTTTGGTTTTGCTGCATGGTCAGAATCAGGCATTCCTGCGGTACGGCGAGGAAATGTTCTTCAAAACCGGCTTCCAATACCACAGGCCATTCAACCAGCGCGGTCACTTCGTCCAGCAGGGCTTCATCGGCGGCTACGGTGGCTTTCAGACGACCTGCCTGCTCGTTCAAAGCCGTCTGAATCACGGCTTTGCGCTCGACAAACGAAGCGACGACTTTGCCTTGCTCGCGCATTTGTGCGGCGTAGCTGTCGGCGTTTTCAATGGTGATTTCGCCGCTGGAAAGGAAGCGGTGTCCCAAGGTTTGATTGCCACTTTGCAGACCCAAAACGCTGACGTTCACGATGTCGCCGCCGTGCAGCACAATCAGCCCGTGAACGGGGCGCACGAAGGTAAACGTGCTGCTGCCCCAACGCATTACTTTCGGAATCGGCAGTTTCTTAACGGCTTGATTGATAATGTCTTCCAAAAGTTCGCCCAACGGTTTGCCGGTTTGGATATATTCGTAGGCGTACACATCCTGCTTGCCGTCGTGGACGATGGTCAAGTCTTCGATTTTCGCACCCGCACCGCGCGCAAAACCTTCCAAGGCCTTGGTCGGCGCACCATCTTTCATGGCATTCGCCACGGCAGGACCTTTTTTCACGATTTTCTGATCGGCTTGAACGGCTTTAACGTTTTTGATTTGAACAGCCAAACGGCGCGGCGAGGCGTAGGCGGTAAATTCGGCTGCGCCGTCAATCAGTTGCGCTTTTTCCAAGCCTTCGGCAACAGAAGCAGCGAAGTGGTTGCCTAAATTATTCAGGGCTTTGGGAGGAAGTTCTTCGGTAAGGAGTTCGATTAAAAGGGTTTGGGTTGTCATGCGGGTTTCTTTCGATTTTTTGTGTTTTGTACCAATCGGTTTGTCTCATTCAGAATTTAGAGGCAGGCCGTCTGAAAGCGGAGCGGGAATGATGATGCAGCATTCGTTACGCCGTTTCCGGACGCTTGCTCAACTCGGCATAGTAGCCTTGTTTTTCCAATAATTCTTTATGCGTTCCTTCTTCAATGATGCGGCCGTCGCTCATCACGATAATGCGGTCGGACTGCTCGATGGTGGTCAGGCGGTGGGCAACGATGATGCTGGTCCGGCCGTGCATCAGGCGTTCCAATGCTTGCTGAACCAGCCGTTCGGATTCATTATCCAGCGCGCTGGTGGCTTCGTCGAGCAGCAGGATGGGTGCGTCTTTCAGGATGGCGCGTGCAATGGAAACACGCTGCCGTTGGCCGCCTGAAAGTTTGTGGCCGTTCGCACCGATTTCCATGTCCCACCCTTGCGGATTTTGCCGGACAAAATCCCACAAGTTGGCGGCTTTCAGCGCGCGCTCCACCGAATCGGCATCGGCATTGGGACAACCGTAAAGCACGTTATTATACAGGGTATCGTCAAATAGAAATACATCTTGGGATACCAAGGCAAACTGTTTGCGCAGGCTTTCCAAGGTCAAATCGCCGATGTCGATGCCGTCAAGCGAGATGCGGCCGGATTCGGGCGTAATGAAGCGCGGCAATAGGTTGATGGCCGTGGTTTTCCCGCTTCCGGAACGGCCGACCATGGCGACTTTTTCCCCCGGCCGGATATGGAGCGTGAAATCGTCCAAGGCTTTGTTTTCCTGCTCGGGATAACGCACATCGATGTGCTCGAAACGGATGCTGCCTTTTGCGGTCTCGATGGTTTGCGTACCGTTGTCGGCTTCATTTTCCGTATCGAGGAAGGCATATACGTTGTCGGCGGCGATAAACATGGCCTGCATGGGAATCCCGATGTTAGACAAGTTTTTAATCGGGCTGACCATTTGCAGCATGGCAATGATAAAGGCCATGAATTCGCCGATGGTGGTCGCCCCGCTGCGGCTCTGCCACAAGGCGATAAAGATGACGACGGCTAATGCGGCTGAAGCAATGAACTCGCTGATGGGCGAACGGGCGGAGGAAGCCTGTGCGATTTTTTTGTTGATACGGGTAATTTTTTGGTTTACCGCCGTGAAGCGGTCAAGCGCGTTTTGATAACCGCCGAACAGTTTGACGATGCGGTGGCCCTGATGCAGTTCGTTAATGACTGTGGTCAGCTCCGCCATACTAGTTTGTGCGCCGATTTGCGGTTCTTTCAGCCGGTTTCTGTAGTAGCGCGATAATCCCAGCAGTAACGGGAACATGACAACCACCACCAAGCTCAACTGCCAGTTGAGATACAGCAGGACACACACCAAACCGGCCACAATCAGGCTGTCCCGGGTAACGGTGATGAAAACATCGGAGGCATTGGAAATGGCGATATTGGCCTGAACCAAAAAACGGCTGGAAATGTTGCCCGAAGATTCGGCCTGCTGTTTTTCGGACGACAAGTGCAGCATTTTGTCGAACATGTCCTGCCGCAGGTGCTTAATCGCCTCTATGCCGACCCAGGAAAGCAGATAGCCGCTGGAAAAGCGGCCGATGCCGCGCAAGGCTACCAACACCAGCAGAAACAAAGGCACAGCCCAGATTTTCTGCTCCGTCCCCCAAATCAGGTAGTTCATTTTGTCTTTGAAGGTAATCAGTGCGCCGTACCAATGCGCCGCCTCGCCGGACACGGGTGCGGCCTGCGGCGCGGCAAAACCCTGATTGACCAAAGGTGCAATAAAGGCAGCAAGGTAGCTTTCCGTAGCCGCCACCACCATAATGGCCAGCAAAGCCCAGACAATGCGGATTTTGTAGGGTGTGAGGTATTTCAGCAGCCGCATAAAATTGCGGGTGTCTTTTTTATTGAACAGGCTGAAGTTTGTTTGTTCTGTCATTGGTTTCCGATTGGGATGTGTTGCCTCGGTTTTATTTTTTCAGACGGCCTCCGAAGGCCGTCTGAAAATCGGCGCGGCCGGGTTCGGCAAGGCGGATTATGCCACAAGCCGCCCTCTTCCGCCTTGGTGCGGCACGCTTCACACCTGCCGATCAAACCCCGGCGGCATACTGCCGCAGCAGTTCGCGGAATTGCTCGCCGGTTTCGGGGTGTTTCAAACCGTAGGCGACGGTGGCTTCGAGATAGCCGAGTTTACTGCCGCAGTCGTAGCGTTTGCCTTCAAAAGCATGGGCGAGGACGAACTCGTGGTCCAGCAGGCGGGCAATGCCGTCGGTCAGTTGGATTTCGTTGCCTGCGCCGCGCGGCAAATTGGTCAGAAGGTCGAAGATGCGCGGAGTCAGAATATAGCGGCCGACAACGGCCAGGTTGGAGGGTGCTTCTTCGGGCTTCGGTTTTTCGACGATATTGGTAATCCGCTGGAAGTTTTTCAGTTTTTCCACTTCGACAATACCGTAAGAGCCGGTTTGCGACGGATCGACGGTTTCCACCCCCAGTACGCTGTTGCCGCTTTGATTGTAAACTTCGACCATCTGTTTCAGCGCACCTTTGGGCGCATCAATCAAATCGTCGGCAAGGATGACGGCGAACGGCTCGTCGCCCACAGCCGCACGGGCGCACAATACGGCGTGTCCCAAGCCCAATGCTTCGGTTTGACGGATGTAAAGGCAGGTGATATTCGGCGGCAGGATGTCGCGGACGTGTTCCAGCAGCTTGTCTTTATGGCGTATTTCCAATTCGGTTTCCAGCTCGTAGGCTTTGTCGAAATGGTCTTCGATACTGCGTTTGTTGCGGCCGGTGATGAACACCATTTCTGTGCAACCCGCTTCCACCGCTTCTTCCACCGCATATTGAATCAACGGCTTATCAACGATAGGCAGCATTTCTTTCGGGCTGGCCTTGGTGGCGGGCAGGAAGCGCGTACCCATGCCTGCAACGGGGAAAACGGCTTTTTTTATCGGTTTCATTACATTTCCTTTTTCAGACGGCCTTCTTGAAGCCGCCGATTCTACCTTCCGACAGGGCAGGCTTTCAACCGACAAAGGCCGTCTGAAAACCTGATTTCAGACGGCCTCTATGATTGATCGGCTATTTATTCAGTTTATCCAACAGCTTGCCTAAAAGCCGTTGCAGCTCGCGGTGGTCTTTTTCGCTGAAACCCGTCCACAGGCCGCTGCGTTTTTCGTTCAACATCGGCTGTATCTGCTTGATGAGCTTTTCGCCTTCCTTGGTCAGGCTCAACACGATTTGACGGCGGTCGTATTCGTTGATACGGCGGGTTACCCATTTGTTGGCCACCATTTCGTCCGACAGGCGGGTGGCACTGGTGCGGGTCAGGTTCAGAATGTCGCTGAGACGGGAAGGCATGATTTCCTGATCGGGGCTGAGGTATACCGCCAACAGCGACAACCACATGTTTTCATTGATGCCCGTGCCTTTCAGGCATTGGTTGAGGTTTTCGCTCATCGATTCGGCGGTCAGCCGCACAAGGCGTGCCGTCAGGGCTTCCTGCAAGGGGTATTCCGGCAGTTTTTCCGCCAACGAGGTTAATTGTTCGGTTACTTCGGTACGTGAAAAGTTCATCATGCTTCCATTCTTTCCGGTTGATTTTATTGCAGACGCAGCCTGCAATTAGTAGGAATCCGTATAGTAAACTGAGTAACTTGCAGCATGGCTGATTGTCGGATAATCGGTTATATCAATCGGTCAAACGGTTGTATTTTTCAGACGGCCTGCCTATTCCGCCCCCTCTTTCCGCGTTTGGCGTTCAAACTCTGCCAAAGACATATCCATGCTTTCCAAACCCGGGGTCAGGATGCGCGAAACGGCCTCGCCCACGGCATCCTGCGTGGTACGGGCGGGACGGTAGACGAAGAGTTTGAACAGTTCGCCCAACCCGATATGCTCGGCATTGGTTTTCAGCACCCAGCCGTGCTGCACTTGGTAAACATAACCGTGCCGCGCCAGCTTTTCCAAAAGGTCGCCCAATTCGTCGTAGCCCATATTGATGCGGCTGCGGAAATCCTTAACGCGCAGGGTCAGGCCGTCGTTTTGCGCCCGATAGAGCATCAGCAGGATTTTCAATACGTCGTCGAAACGGCCGTGCGCGCCAAACGAGCGGCGGAATGCGTCGTCCTGCCAATAGGAAAGCGAAGCGGTCAGCACTGCGCCGGTGAGCAGTAGCATCCACAGCAGGTTCAGCCAGATGAGGAATACGGGGATGGCGGCAAACGCGCCGTAAATCAATGTATAGCTGTTGAACGTGCCGACATACCAGCCAAACCCGCGCTGAGCCAAATCGAGCAGCACGGCGGTCAGTGCGGCACCGATCAGCGCGTGGCGGGCGGGCACATAGCGGTTGGGCACCACACGGTACAGCAGCCACAGCGCGGCGGCGTTCATCACCAGCCCGCCGACCGTTTTGATGCCGTCTGAAAGGCGCGTATCTTGATTCGCCCACTCCTGATGCCGCAGCAGCAGTTCCCACACCGACAATCCCGCGCCGACGGCCAGCGGTGCGAAGGTCAGCAGCATCCAGTACACCAAAAACTGCGTCCACAGAGGACGGCGGTTCTGCGCACGCCAAATGCGGTTGAAGGTTTGGTCTATCGTGCGGATCAGCATCACGGCGGTAACGCCGAGGAACACGATACCGATGGCGGTCAGATTGCCGGCATTGCTTTGAAATGTCGCCAGATAACCGTGCACCGCATCCGCGCCCTGCGGCACCAGATAACCGTCTATCAGCTCAATAACCGACGACGACAGATCGTCGAACACCGGAAAGGCCGACAAAATAACCAGTGCGACGGTCAGCACCGGCACCAGCGCCAACAGCGAAGTAAACGTCAGGCTGGCCGACACCTGCGGCACGTCCACCTCGTTAAACCGTTGGTAAAGAAAGCGTGCAAACCCGAACAGGCGCGACTCGCGCACGGCTTGCCATGATGGTTGTTTCAGCATATTCTGCCTTCGTCCGCCTGTTTTCAGACGGCCTCCGAAGCACGCAGAGGCCGTCTGAAAACGAATTCTCCGACATTATCCAAACATTTCTTCAATCATTCTAACGGAAAGCCACCATGAACCCAACTCCCCTCCCCCTGCTGGTTTTGTACTATTCGCAAAACGGCGGCACGCAAAACCTTGCCCGCCACATCGCACGCGGCATCGACAGCGTTGCCGGTTGCGAAGCCGTCGTCCGCACCGTACCGAAAGTCTCCGCCGTCTGCGAAGCGGTGGAAAACGACATCCCCGACGACGGCGCGCCCTACTGCACGCCCGAAGAACTGAAAAACTGCGCCGGACTGGCCTTGGGCAGCCCCGTCCGCTTCGGCAACATGGCGGCGGCCGTGAAATACTTCCTCGACGGCACCATCCCGCACTGGCTTTCCGGCCACTTAATCGGCAAACCCGCCACCGTCTTCGCCAGCGGTGCCGGCCTGCATGGCGGGCAGGAATCCACCCTGCTGAGCATGATGCTGCCGCTGCTGCACCACGGCATGATTATCTCCGGCATCCCGTTCTCCGAAGCCGCCCTCAACGAAACCCGCGGCGGCGGCACGCCCTACGGCGCAAGCCATGTCGCCGGACACGACGGCAACCCCGCCCTGACCACCGAAGAAGAAACGCTGGCCTTCGCGCAAGGCCAACGGCTGGCCCGGCTGGCACTGCAACTCAACCGCCCGTAACCCCGCCCTCAACAAACAGGCCGTCTGAAAAACCGTCCGCAAGGTTTTCAGACGGCCTTTCGCATCCTGTCGCAGAGGCCGTCTGAAAGCACGGCTGAAAAACAACCGGTGCGCTTCCTTCCGTTTTTCTGATGGCCTCCATCAAAATTTCGGATTACACCCGTTTACACAAACTTACTATACTGCCTGCCAACGGCCGTCTGAAAGCCGTTCAAACAAAATATATATGACTACGACGGAGAAACTCCATGAGCAACACAAACGAAAAAAGCTATGCGGAACTGCACCGCCCCGCCTCGTCGTTCGACAACCGCGACGCCTACCTCGAACACGAACTGGAAATCCTGAATCCCAAACGCTGGAAAATCAACCTCCCCCTGCGCGACTACCGCTTCGAATGGGAAGACCTTATCCCCGCGATGGCCGGCACCATAGGCAAAGTCGTGATGGTGGGCGCGGTGGCGGCGGCCTTTGCCGTCCCCTTGGGCCTGCCCGACGGCTTCGTCCTTGAAAACGTGCGCTACGAACTGCTGATTGCCTCGTTCTTCATCCTGCTGCTGTCCGGCTTCTTCCTGCCCACGGCCAACCTGCCCGGCACGCACGGCCCGCTCATCCCGCTTATCCCCATCGTGGTCGCCGCCGGCGGCCACCCGCTGGCCTTCGGCATCCTGATTGCCGTATTCGGCTTCATACTCGGCATTTCCAAAGGCGGCAGCCTGATGGCCAAACTGACGGGCAACGGCGTCTGCGGCGGCCTGCTGCTCTACCTCGGCTTCATCGGCACCACAGGACAGGTGAAACAGCTCTTCGAATGGGCGGGCAGTTTCAACATGTCGCATATCGCCTTCATCATCATTCTCGGCACCATCATCCTCTACGCCCTGCTGGAACACTGGCAGAAACGCTGGCTGGCCGTACCTTTGGGCTGCCTGCTGGCAGGCGTAACCGCCTACATCCTCGGCGCACCCTTCGCCTTCAAAACCGCCCCCGGCCTGCCGCCGCTCTCCCCGAACTACTGGTGGGGCGAAAACACCGGCTGGATGCTCGGCTGGCCGACCCTCGACAGCTTCCTGGTCGTCTTCCCCTTCGCCGTACTGGCCGTAGCCATGTGGTCGCCCGACTTCCTCGGCCATCAGGTTTTCCAAAAACTGAGCTACCCCGAAAAAGCCGAACGCGCACACATGAACATTGACGACACCATGGTCAGCTGTGCCGCACGCCAGGCCGCAGGCTCACTCTTGGGCGGTGCGAACTTCACCTCATCATGGGGCACCTACATCATCCCCGCCTCCGTGGCCAAACGCCCGATTCCCGCAGGCGCGATCCTCACCGCCGTCTTCTGCATCATCGCCGGCATCTGGGGCTATCCGATGGACTTGGCGATATGGAAACCCGTATTGAGCGTGGCCCTGATTGTCGGCGTATACGTCCCGCTGCTTGAAGCAGGCATGGAAATGACCCGCAAAGGCAAAACCACCCAATCTGCCGCCATCGTCGTTTTCTCGTCCGCACTGGTCAATCCCGTTTTCGGCTGGTCGCTGACCATGCTGCTCGACAACCTCGGCCTCATCGGCTGTAAAGCGCGCAGCGCGGAGTTGGGTTTTGTCGGCCGCGTCGTCGTCCCAACCGTCGGCTTCGTCATCCTCTGCCTGGCCATGGGCGCGGTCGGTATGTTCCCGGGCATCCCCGCCTTCCTGCCTCATTTCCAAAAAATGTAGCAGCAGGCCAAAAATGAAAAAGGCCGTCTGAAAAGCATATTATCGGCTTTTCAGACGGCCTCCCTTATCTTTACCCGATTCCAACCGGTTGCTTCAAACAACCCGTCCCGCCGCGGAAAATCCCGCGGCAGGCACCACAAGCCGACACAATCCCGCTGTGGCGCAAAACGCAACGCCCCTGCCCGACGGCAAACCGCCTGATGCCCGCCAACCGCTTCCTTTGCTATAATCCCGCCACTTTTCACCCGCCCGACAGGCCGCCTGAAACCATGACCGCCGATTTCCGCCTCCGCTTTTCCATCCAAAGCTGGCACGCCGCCTCCACCCGCCTGCACACGGGCGAAGACTGGGCGGCGTGGGCATCCGGCCGCTTAAACGCCGCCGATTTGCCCGACACGCCGCCGAAGGTGGATTTTCTGCCCGCCATGCAGCGGAGGCGACTCAGCCTCTCGGCGCGGCTGCTGTTTGCGGCGGCGCATCCGCTCTTGGCGGAAGGCGAATCCTGCCCGCTGGTGCTCGCCTCGCACGACGGCGAAATCAACCGCAGCTTCGACTTATGGGCAACGCTGTTTCGCGACAACGAAGTTTCCCCCACCTCCTTCGGCCTTTCCGTGCACAACGCCCTGGCCGGGCAGTGGTCAATGCTGCGCGGCGACATGAGCGAATACACCGCGCTTTCCGTGCGGCAGAGCAGTTTGGAAACCGCCGTACTCGAAGCCGCCGGCCTGCTGGCCGATGGTGCGGAACGCGTGCTAGTACTGGTGGCGGACGAACCCTTGCAGGCGCAATACCCCGTCGCACCGGTAGAACGCGCACCCTTCGCCCACGCGCTCGCCCTGCTGCTCACCGCCGGAGAAGAATGGGAACTTTCCCCCGCCGCGCACGATGCCGGCGGCACGGCAAACTGCGGCTATTGGGGCGCGCTCGAATGGCTGCGGCAACGGCATTCAGACGGCCGCCTGTGGATAAACCGTTATGCAGACAAGGCTTGGCAATGGCAGCGGCTTACCCCTTGAGCGCCCGCCTTAACCGCCTGTGGCGATTGCTGGCTACCGGGCTGGGCTTCGTGTTTTTCGGCGTGTTCGGCGTGCTGCTACAAATCGTGCTGCTGCCCTGGCTGCTGCACCGCTCGCCCGATTTGGCACAGCAAAAGCAGGCGCGCCGCGTGGTGATGCGCACCTGGCTGTGGTTTAGCTACTACTTGATGCGCTCCGGCATTTTGAGCGCGGAATTTGAAGGCTTTGATCGGCTCGGCCGCCCCGGCCAGCTGATTTTGGCCAACCATCCCTCGCTGCTGGATGTGGTGTTCCTGCTCGGCCGCGTGCCCGAAGCCAACTGCATCGTGAAAGCCGATTTGCAGCGCAATCCGGCCATGGCCGGGCAAATCCGCGCCTGCGGCTACCTGCCCAATCAGGAAGATTTGGATTTTATCGATGCAGTGCACGAAGTTTTACAGCAGCAATGCCTGTTGGTATTTCCCGAAGGCACGCGCACCGGTTGGGACGGTGTGGTGAAATTTCATCGCGGCGCAGTGTCTATCGGTCTCAGAAGCGCGCAGGTCATCACACCCGTGGTGATTAAAATGCAGCCGCCGAACTTCAAAAAAGGCCAGCCGTGGTACAAAATCCCGCTGCAAAAACCGGCCTACCGCTTTATCGTCGGCGACGACATCAACCCGCAGGACTGGTTAAACAAGCACCCCCTGCCCATTGCCGCCCGCCGCCTCAACGACCACCTGCAACAATATTTCAACGAAAGAAGCCAAAAACATGACTGACTTGAAACAAGAAATCAAACAACTGATTATCGACAGCCTCGGCCTGGAAGACCTCACGCCCGCCGACATCGGCGACGAAGAAGCCCTGTTCGGCGACAGCGGCCTCGGCCTCGATTCCGTAGACGCACTCGAACTCGGCCTGGCCGTGCAAAAACACTTCGGCTTCCAGCTCGACGGAGAAAACCAAGAGCTGCGCGACAGCTTCGCCAATGTGTCCACGCTGGCCGCCTTCGTGCAGAAACAACGCAGCTAAACCAAGCACTTCTTTTCCCTCAGGCATTGTCTTGCAAGGAAAAAGAACCGATTTAACAAACAGCTTGGAAAAGGCCGTCTGAAAACCCCAGCTTCGGCACGGCCAAAACACAGGCCGCCCCCCAAATCCGGCAAACCGACCACATCCCATCATGCAAAGGACCATCCCATGACCGAAAACGAAATCCGCGCCTTCCTGTTCGACATCCTGGAAAACATGTTTGAAATCGACACCGGCAACGTAACCGGCAGCACCAACCTCTACGAAGACCTCGAAATCGACAGCATCGACGCCATCGACCTGCTCGACCAAATCAAACGCCAAACCGGCTACAAACTCCAAGCCGAGGACTTCCGCAACGTCCGCACCATCGACGACATCATTGCCGCCGTATCCAAGCTCTACCAAGAAACCAAGCCCGAAGCGTGAAAACCGCCGCCAAAATCCTGCTCGGCATCTTGAGCGTACTCTACCCCCTGCTGTGGTATTACGGCCGCGAGCAGGGCTGGTTTTATCCGCTGGCCGGCTTCATGCTCCTGCTTTGGCTCGCCCGCGCCGCCATGCAGCGAAATTCCGGCCAGCGGCGCGTTTCCTTGCTTGTGGCCGCCTTTTTCGCCGCCGTCCTCCTTTTCAGATGGCCTGACAGCATGTATTGGTATCCCGTATGGGTAAACGGCCTGCTATTGCTGCTGTTCGGCCTCAGCCTCACGCAAAAACAAAGCCTGATCGAACGCCTTGCCCGCCTGCAACACCCGGGCCTGCCACCCGAAGGCGTGGCCTACACCCGCCGTGTTACCCAAATCTGGTGCGGCTTTTTCGCCCTCAACGGCAGCCTTGCTGCCCTCCTGGTGATGCTCGAACAATACCGCTGGTGGGCACTCTACACCGGCATCATCGCCTACATCCTGATGGGCATCCTGATGGGCGGCGAATTCACCTACCGCAAATGGGTGTTGAAGCTGAATCCGAAAACTTCGGACAAACGCCATACCGACTAAACGAAGTCATACAATAAGCGTCTCTCCGCATTCCGCCAGTTACCAAACCCCTGCCAAACCGGCACGGCAGCCACTTCCTGCGGCCACACTGCGGCACACACCCATTCTCCATCCAGCAAAAACACAACGCCCCGCCACAACTTCCCAGCCGCACAAAGCCGCCAGCCATCCGTCCCGCCGTCCCGCCGCCTCAAACCCACTTGGGGCAAATCGGCCAAGGCCTGCCCCGTGGCTTTAAGCAAGGCCTCTTTCAGCGTCCACAGCGCATAGCGGTCGGACAATTCAAAATGCCGTTGCAGCCAGCGCGCCTCATCTTCATGCAGCACCCAATCCAGCCAGACATCGAAACGGCGTTCCCGCAGCCGCTCCAAATCCACGCCCACGGCAAAACCGGCAGACGGCACGACCAATACGGCATGGCCGCCACTGTGGCTGAGGCTGAAGAGGCCGTCTGAAAACACACCTGCCCGCCGCTTGAGAAAACGGCTGACCCGCCAGCCGGTTTGCGCGGCGCGCGCGGGATGGTGCAACAGACGGATATGGTCGGCCTCGTCCAGCCATTCGGGACGGTAATATTCGGCACAGTCGGGTGCGGCCAGATAGAAGCGGATGCTGTATTCGTCAGATGGGCGGGTAGGCATTTCCTGGGTTTTCAAATATACTGTTAAATTAAGTGAAACTGCTGAATTATAGTGGGTTAAACACACCATATTCGGGGCGGTTCAAGATGGATTTGTTTTTTCCAACCGATAAAGGGAGCAAAAATGAAATCTCGCAATATGATGCTGGCGGCCGCGATTGTAGCCGCTTTCGGCCTGGGCGGCTGCAACAGCAACCGCGCGCCGGACAACGGCGGTACAGATTCACACCACACCGAAACCCGTGCTACCGGCGGCAATACGAAAACCACCGGCCGCGTGTGCCAACTGCTGCAAGACGACAATCCGAACCGCAGCGGCCGCAAAGTGGTATACCGCTGCAACGGCCGTGCCGTGCTGGCTTCCGATGAAGCCAAACGCCTGCTGAACCCGAGCGTGCCGGTCAGCTTCGGCGGCAGCGGAAGTGTGGTGCAGTCCAACCTCATCACCCGCCAGGCCGCCAACGCCACCGGAAAATCAGACGAAGCCGCCTGCGAACGCGCCTTCATCAATGCCGCACACAAATTCCAAGCAACCGCCCAAAGCCGCAATGCCAACCGCGTCAGCAATTTCCACAGTTACTATAACCGCAAAATCCTGCACGGCGGACAGTACGACTGCGAAGTCGGCACCTTCCACGCCCGCGTCGTGATGCGCGGCGACATTGCCCGCTAATTGACCTATCGCTTCATCAAGGCCGCCTGAAACTGCCTCCCGCATTTTTCAGGTAGCCTTTCCCCCCTTTTGTTAAAATCCCATTTTTCCACCGTTTCCCGCCCCATCATGAAACTCCTCGCCGTCATCCCCCACTACCGACATCTCGGCACGCTGCCGCAGGTGGTTTCAGCCCTGCGAGATTGCGGCCTGCCCGTTTTGGTGGTGGACGACGGCTCGGGCGAGGATTGCCGCGCCGGTTTGGAGGCCTTGCGTGAAGAAGGCGTTCAGGTTGCCTTCCGCCCGGTGAACGGCGGTAAAGGCAGTGCGATGAAATGGGGTTTCAAATTGGCAGCGCAGCAGGGTTTCAGCCACATTTTGCAGATTGATGCCGACGCGCAGCACAGCTTTGCCGACATCCCGCGCTTTATCGAAACCGCGCAGTCGCAGCCGCAGGCCGTGGTATGCGGGCGGCCGGTGTACGGTGGCGACGTGCCCAAATCCCGCCTCTACGGCCGCAAAATCACCGATTTTTGGAACGTGCTGCACACTTGGTCGTTCGACATCAAAGACGGCATGTGCGGCTTCCGCGTTTATCCGCTGGATGCCGTCCTGCCCATCATCCAATACGGCGGTGCCGTCCTCGGCGAGCGCATGGATTTCGACAACGAAATCCTCATCCGCCTGCATTGGGCGGGTACACCTTTCCTCTGGCTGGACACGCCCGTGCGCTACGAAGCAGGCGGCGTGTCGCACTTCAACCTGCGCCGCGACAACCTGCTCATCAGCAAAATGCACGCCCGCCTGTTTTGCGGCATGGTTGCCCGCCGCCTCGGCTGCCTGTTCAGACGGCCTCAAACGGTACCAACCGAACAGGCGCATTGGTCGGCACAGCGCGAACGCGGCCACCGCCTCTTCCTCAAGATTACCGAATGGCTGGTGCGCTACCTGCCCCTGTGGCCGGTGCACGGCATTGCTACCCTTGTTGCCGCCTATTTCTACCTCACCTCCGCCGCCCAACGCCGCAGTGTGCGCCAATATCAGGGTTACCTGAAAAGCAGTTTTCCCGCCGCACCGCTACCCGTGCGTTTTCCCGTATACCGCCAGTTTGCAGCCTTCGGCCAAGCCGTGGCCGACCGCTTCGCCGTATGGCAGCATAAAATCACCGTGCCCGACCTCGTGGTGGAAGACCCCGACAACCTGTATGCCGATATAGACAACCACAACGCACGCGGCCAAATCATCATCTGCTCGCATCTGGGCAACATCGAAGTGTGCCGCGCCCTCGTCTCCCACCATCAAGGCTTCAAACTCAACGTGCTCGTGCACAACGCCCACGCCGAAGATTTCAACCGCGCCCTCAAAGCGGCCGGTGCCAGCGATTTGCAGCTGATTCAGGTAGCCGACCTCGACGCGGCCAAAATGCTCCAGCTCTCGCAAAAACTCGATGCCGGAGAGTGGCTCGCCATTGCCGCCGACCGCACCCCCGTGCGCGGCAACAAAACCGTGCCCGTGCAATTCCTCGGCCACACCGCCTATCTGCCGCAAGGCCCCTGGCTGCTTGCCGGCCTCTTGCGTGCGCCCACCAACACCGTGTTCGTGTTAAAAGAGCAAGGCCGTTATCATTTATGCCTGAAGCGTTTTCAGACGACCCCAAGCTGGACAGCCGCCACGCGCAAACAAGTGATTGAAAACATGGCGCAGCAATACGCCGACGTTTTGGCCGCCCACGCCGCCCGCGCGCCGCTGCAATGGTTCAACTTCTACGACTTCTGGAGCAATACCCCTCATGGCTAAACACATCTACTGCCGCCACCACACCGAAATCGAAGTCCCCTTTTTCGACGTAGACGTGATGCAGATTGTCTGGCACGGCCACTATGTCAAATACCTCGAAATCGCCCGCTGCGCCTTCCTTGACGAAGTCGGCTACAACTACACCGTCATGCTCGAACAAGGCCATGCCTGGCCCGTGGTGAAGCTCGACCTCAAATACGTCCGCCCGGCTCGCTTCGGCCAGAAAATCCGCGTGGAGATGGCCGTAACCGAATACGAAAGCTGCCTGCGCATCGACTACATCCTGCGCGACGCAGAAAGCGGCACCAAACTCACCCAGGCCCACACCACCCAAGTCGTCCAACGCCTTGATAACGGCGAAATGCAGTTCCAAACCCCCGAAAACTGGCAAAAAGCCGTACGGCAGTTTAAAGGGTTCACACCTTTGGCAAACGGCTGAGATAAGGGCCGTCTGAAAGATAACCGGCCTCCGTTGCAGGCTTCATCCGTCAAGAAAAGAAACGGCATAAAATAATAAAACGGCAAACCCAAGCCCTGCCCGCCCGCCAATTGAAAGGCCGTCTGAAAGGCTGCCAAGAACCCTGCAACCTTCCCCGCATCACACCCTTTCACCATAAATCCACTATACTATGCCCCCTCCCAACTCCCCCGACACCCCCTGACAACATGAAAAAACTCCTCATCAGCCTCCTCCTTTCCCTTACAACCCTACCCACGCTTGCCTTCAGCACCGCCGAACTTGCCGCACAGCTTCAAGCACCGCAGAGCGTACAGGGCGGGTTTACCCAGCAGCGTTTTTTACGCTCAATGGACAAACCCGTACAAACCGGCGGCCGCTTCGCCCTGCGCCCTGGCCACGGCCTCTTTTGGCATCTGCAAAAACCGTTTGACATGAAACTGCGCGTCCGTCGCGACGGCATCAGCCGCCAAGACGCACAAGGCCAGTGGCGCGCCAACGGCAGCCAAACCGCACAGGCCGCACAAGTAAAACTTTTCATGGCCGTACTCGGCGGCGACACCGCCGAATTGCAACGCCACTTCGACCTCGCCCTTTCCGGCGATGCCCGGCAATGGCAGCTTACCCTTACCCCGAAAACAGCCGTCATGCGGCAAGTATTCAACAAAATCGTCATCAGCGGCGGCCAGCTGGTGCAGAAAGTAGAGCTGGACGAAAAACAGGGCGACCGCACCGTGATGCAGTTCACCCAGCTGCAAACCAACCGCCCACTCTCCCCGGCTGCCCGTCAGGCTTTGGGGGAATAAACCGTAAAGCCCGCTATGCCGGCTTCGCCCGACTGCATTTTCAGACGTCCTTAAAGGCCGTCTGAAACCGTTGGAAATAGAGAAAATACAATTCGAAGATGACGGCTATACGCATAACCTGAAGTATTTTTATCTTTAAATCCAAATAATAAAAATGAAATTTATGTAATCTTAGGCAGCGGTCCGAACAATAGATTGGGAAATCCCCCTATCCGGCGGTAAAGTAATTTGATAAGTTTTACATCTTTTCAGCCAATGTCGGCTCAGGCAAAAACAAAATATCATGCTATTGATAAAAAGGCCGTCTGAAACGCAATTTTCGGTTTCAGACGGCCTTTTAAGTAGGCTTGATAATGTTTGGGGATAATCATGTAGCTGTCGGAAAAAATAAAAAGCCGACTTTTAAGGCAAATTGTTGAATTTGACAGGTAGATCGCGTTTTAAATCACTCCAGCAACAGACTCATAATCCGCAGTTTCGGCAACAGAACGAACAACCCTGAAAAGCAAATGACTTCATAGCAAAATTTGCGCAGCATCAATATTTTCTGTTTTTTTCGGTACAAAGTATGACCTATACCAATATTTGTCATTGCAGCAGTATAGCAATTGATATGATATATGATAAAATTTCCTAGTTGTTTTATAAAACAGCACCTTAACCATAAATTTAAGAAGGATAGAACATGAACAAATTACTAATTGCCGCAATGATGATGGCCGCTTTGACAGCCTGCTCCCAAGAGGCTAAGCAAGAAACCAAAGAAGCTGCCCAAGCTATTGCATCCGATGTTAAAAATAATACGGCTTCTGCCGTTGATGCCGCCGCATCTTCCGTTCAAGAAGCTGCAAGCAAAGTAGCGGATACTGCCGAGAAAGCTGCATCTGAAGTCAAAGAAGCCGTTGCTCCTGAAGCCAAACCGGCAGAAAAAACTGAAGCTCCTGCTGCCAAAGTAGACGGTAAAGCTGTTTATGAAGCCAGCTGTAAAGCATGCCATAGCGGCAACATCCCGAGCGCCCCGGGCGTAGGTAAAAAAGACGAGTGGGGGCCACGCATCAAACAAGGTCAAGAAACCCTGCACAAACATGCAATTGAAGGCTTCAAAGGCATGCCTGCCAAAGGTGGTAACGAAGGCTTAAGCGACGACGAAGTCAAAGCGGCAGTTGACTTTATGGCTAACGAGTCCGGTGCCAAATTCTAAATCGTCTGAATAATGAAAACGCACCTTGCAATAAGGTGCGTTTTTTTATGATACAACTACTCTTGGTAACAAAGAAGTAACTTATCTGTAGGAAGCATGTGCAGTATAAGCGCGATTTGGCGGAATTTTATCTAACCGCCTAATGCAATTGCTGATGCAAATCCAATGCAACCATAGCCAAAAACAAACAGAAAACGAACTACTCGGAACAAATTGTAAAGATAAATTAACAGAATAATACTGAAATCAAATTATTAATTTTAAAGAAAAAAATAAACCCTTACTGTTTTCTAAGTAAGGGTTTATTTAAAATCTGGCACGCCCACGGGGAATCGAACCCCGGTTACCGCCGTGAAAGGGCGATGTCCTAACCGCTAGACGATGGGCGCGGATAAAATAAATTTTCTTTGGCGCACCCGGAGCGATTCGAACGCCCGACCCTCTGGTTCGTAGCCAGATACTCTATCCAACTGAGCTACGGGTGCATTACCGTTTACCTGCATGAAGCAAAGTAAAGACAGGCATTATATTGAACAGACAATCGTTTGTCTAGGATATTTTCACCATCCCCGATTAAAAACATCTATCCCAATATAAAAAATAAGAATTTTCTCAGCTATTTTTAAATCATACCAATCCCGGACAACTCTCTTGCCATTTTTGCTGCGGCGTTATCGGTCATTCCGCCGACGAAATCGAGGATTTTCATATAAGCATGATATAGGCTGTCTTCGCGGCTAATCGGATGTTCATTTTTCAGCAATTCCAAAGCCAACGACTGGCGGACGCCGCTATGCCCTTCTGTCAGCAACTGATGCGCTGCCGGGACGAGCAAATCCAATATCGAACCTAAGCAAGGGAAAGAGGCAATTTCCGTCATTAATTTGCTTTGATGGCGGAAGATTCGCGTTTTAGCCAATTCCTTGGCGTTTTCCAATGTATCCTGCACTTCCGGGCTACATAAGGCCAATAAATCTTTTCCTTTGAATTCGCCATTCAACAAATCCGATTGGTGCTTCATAAAAGTTTGCGCCACATCATCGATAGCGCGGCCGATGGCGATGCCGCGCAGCATGGCGCATCGTTGGCGGCTGGATTGTGCATGCCAAGTCGGTTCGACAAATGTTAAGCCGGACAATACGCTTTCAACTTCCGTATCGCTCAGCAGTTCCAAATCCACCGCATCTTCTAAGTCCAACAGGGCGTAACAGATGTCATCGGCCGCTTCCATCAGATAAGACAGGGGGTGACGCGCCCAATGGTCGCTGCCCAATTCCACCAAACCCAATTCCTCTGCCACACGGCGGATAAACGGCAGTTCAGTTTGATAAATATTGAATTTTTTCCGTCCGTTCGGATGGCGGGTCGTCCACGGATATTTCAACAAAGCGGCGATGGTAGCGGCCGTGAGTCGCATGCCGCCGCGGTTCGGATACATTTCCAAACTGGCGAGGATGCGCAGGCTGTGGGCATTGCCTTCGTAAGTTTGCACATCATTGCGTTCGACCTCTTCCAATCCTTGCAAAAAAACGGCGTTTTTCGGGCTTCGAAACCAATCACGCAAGGCATCTTCACCTGTATGGCCAAACGGCGGGTTACCCAAATCATGCGCCAAACAGGCCACTTGAACGACTGCGCCGATGTCGCTCGGCGTATTGCCTTCTGGCAGAAAGCCGCCCGCCTGCATCATCATGCCGACACGGTTGCCGATACTGCGGCCGACACTGGCCACTTCGACACTGTGCGTCAGACGGTTATGCGTCAAATCATGCTCGGCCAACGGATGCACCTGCGTTTTCCGTCCCAAACGGCGGAATGCGCCGGAAAACACCACACGGTCGTAATCGATGTGGAAGTCCGTACGCAACGCGTCTGCGCCTTCCTGCGTAGACGGCGTACTGGTCGGCACGATTTCATTGTCTTTCAGGCGGAAACGCTGCGTACTCAGCAAACGCTGCCAATTCGTTTTTGTCATCGCAAACCTCCGAACAGATAAAAAGGCCGTCTGAAAACCGTTCCCCGATTTTCAGACGGCCTGATAACTTCTCAAATTTCGGCCAGTGCCGCCAATACCGACGGCACGCTTTTCTGCCAGTCGCCCTGCACGAAACCCAACGCGCGCGCCTTTTCGCAATTGAGCACCGAATACAGCGGCGCGCCACCCTTACCCATCTCTGCGGCGGATGCCTGCACCAACTGCGGCATTTTGAATGCGGGATTACGTTCCGCTTCGGCCTTCAACACCGCTTGGGCAAACGCATAGTCGCTGAATGCCTTATTGCCGCAATAATGCAGCAGGCCTTGCGGAAATTTCGGCAATTGCAGCAGGCGGATAATCACGTCGGCCAAATCCCCGGCATAGGTCGGACAAGCGGCATTGTCGGCACTCAGCCGGATTTCACCCTGTTCCGCCACCTGATGCAGCAGGTTTTGAATGAAATTGCGGCCGTATTCGCTGTATACCCAAGATGTCCTGAGCACCACCGTATCCGGTTCCGCAGCCAATGCCAACAACTCTCCGGCCAGTTTCGAGCGGGCATACACACATTTCGGATTGGGCGGGTCAATCTCGGAATAAGGGATGCGACTGCCACCGCCAAATACATAATCGGTTGAAATATGAACGAATTTCGCACCAACGGCAAAAGCGGCCTGCGCCAGATTACGCGTACCCGAAGCATTGACGGCAAAGACGCGTTCGACATCCTCCGCCGCCTTGCCGACGGCCATATAAGCGGCAGTATTGACCACCGCGTCGGGCTGGAAACTTTCGACCATTTTTAAAACGGCCTCATGATCGGTGATGTCCAACGTTTTCGAATCGGTGGCAATCAACTCCCAATCTTCAGGCAAACGTTTCCTAATCGATTGGCCAAGCTGGCCTTTCGAACCGGTAAGCAGGATACGCATAAATCTATTCCTCAAATTGTTCGGGCATTCGGTTAAAGTACTCAATCGCGAGTTTACCCCGTCATCAGCCTGTTTGAAAAGGCTTGAGGCCGTCTGAAAAAGCGGAGTGCGTTTTCAGACGGCCTCTTTCCGCCAAACCAGACAGCGTATTCCAATACGCCTCCCGCCTGCCGAAGGCCGTCTGAAAACAATGGAAGATACCTGCCAAACTGCCTTTGCGGTACGTCAAGCAAAGTTAAAATTTGTGTGCCGCTTCCAACGTGATTTGTTATAATTGCATCGAACCTGGAAGACAGGTTGGTTACCTTAATCATTAACAAGAGGACGATTTATGTTTCCCGAATACCGCGATTTGATTTCCAAATTGAAACAAGAAGATGCCCACTTTGCCCGCATTTTCGACGAACACAACGAACTGGACGACAAAATCTCCGGTTTGGAAAACAACCCCGTTACCAGCGTAACCGCTCAAGATGAAATCGATGCGCTGAAAGTGAAAAAACTGGCACTGAAAGACCAGTTGTTCCAACTGTTGAAACAAGCTGAAGCCGAAGGCAAATAAGCCGTCTACCAAACAGCCGAACCGAATTAGGCCGTCTGAAACATTTTCAGACGGCCTTTTATGCTAAACTTGCGCCCTTTCCAAACCGCCGACACACCACCTCATGCCCACTCTGAAATTCACCAAAATGCACGGCCTGGGTAACGACTTTATCGTTATCAACGGCATCAGCAGCCCGTTCGACCCCGCTTCGGCACCGATTGCCGCCTGGGCCGACCGCCATACCGGCATAGGCTTCGACCAACTCCTGCTGGTAGAACGGCCTACGTCCGAGCAAGCCGACTTCCGTTATCGGATTTTCAACGCCGACGGTGGCGAAGTCGAACAATGCGGCAACGGCGCACGCTGTTTCGCCCGTTTCGTGGCCGATAAAGGACTGAGCGGGAAACAGGAAATCAGAGTTGAAACCGCACGCGGCATCATCGTCCCCAAGCTGGCGGAACACGGCCTCGTAACAGTAAACATGGGCAAACCGCGTTTCAGGCCGTCTGAAATCCCCTTCCTGCCGCTTGAAAACGCAAGCGGGGAAGCGTTGCAATATGATGTCCGTCTCGACGGCGGAAGCGTAACGGTCGGCTGCGTCAATATGGGTAACCCGCACGCCGTTCTGACAGTCGAAAACACCGAATCGGCCGCCGTTGCCGAACTGGGCGCACAAATCGAACCACACCCGCAATTCCCCGAAAAGGTCAATGTCGGCTTTATGCAAATCCTCAACCGCCGCCACATCAAACTGCGCGTTTTCGAACGCGGCGTGGGTGAAACCCGTGCCTGCGGAACCGGAGCCTGCGCGGCGGTGGTTTACGGCGTGCGCGCCGGATGGCTGGATGAGGGCAGGGACATCCGCGTCAGCCTGCCCGGCGGCGACCTGCTGATTGCCTGGCAGCCCGGCGGCGATGTTTTCATGACCGGCCCTGCCGAAACGGTTTTCGAAGGCGAACTGGTTTACTGAGTCCGACATGACCGATCCAAACCTTTGGTGCATTGCCGCCTATTTTAGCCTGTTTGTCATTGCCGTCATGCAAAGCCGCAGTTTGTTGTGGGCATTGTCGGCCCTCTCCCTTTGGCTGGCGGCAGGCGGTCTGGCCTTATGGCTGGCGCCCGGCGTACTGTCGCCCTTCAGCCTCAGTATCCTCTATATGCCGCAACTGTATATCGCGCCTGCGGGTATGCTGTTCCTCTTCCTACGCAGTAAAAGCCTTCCCGACCGGTCTCACTATCAAACCGCCTGCCCTCCCCTGCCCGCACTGTTTGCTCAAACAGGCACTGCCATGACCTTGGCCCACTGGCTGATTCTCCTGCTGGCCTTCCTCAGTTATCCCGAAGGGCTGACACCGCGCATCTTGCCTTCATTGCTGGACCTGTATCTGCTCCAGCCCGTATATTGGCTGGCCATGCAGATGCTGCTGATGGCGGTATTCCTGCTGCACCGGAAAATCAGCCGCCAACCGGCCAACGTATTCAGTATCAGACAAATACAGTCCGCCCTGCTGATCGTTATGTTCGCTCAAACGGTTTATGCCTTTTCCGGACTGTTTAAACCGCTCTTATAACTTTTAGTTTTCATATCGGCGGCAAGAAATTATTTTGCTTTCAGACGGCCTTCTCTTAAGATACGCAGGTCATTTATATTAGCCCTCCTTTGAGGAAAGGAAAATCCATGAATATCGCTAAAAACATCACCGATTTAATCGGCAATACCCCGCTCGTAGAACTCAACCGCCTGACCGAAGGCCTGCCCGGCCGGGTAGTCGCCAAACTGGAATTTTTCAATCCGGGCAGCAGCGTTAAAGATCGCATTGCCGAAGCCATGATTGAGGCGGCGGAAAAAGAAGGCAAAATCAACAAAGACACCATCATCGTCGAAGCAACCAGCGGCAACACCGGCATCGGCTTGGCCATGGTCTGCGCCGCACGCGGCTACAAATTAGCCATCACCATGCCCGAAAGCATGAGTAAAGAACGCCGTATGCTGTTGCGCGCCTTCGGTGCGGAACTGATCCTGACACCAGCAGCGGAAGGCATGGGCGGTGCGATTGCGCGTGCCAAAGCACTTGTGGACGAACATCCCGAAACCTATTTCATGCCGCGCCAATTCGACAACCAGGCCAACGTCGAAATCCACCGCAAAACCACCGCCGAAGAAGTATGGCGCGACACCGACGGCCAAGTGGACATTTTCGTTGCCGGCGTAGGCACCGGCGGCACGGTAACCGGCGTGGGCGAAGTCTTGAAGGCACGCAAACCCGATGTCAAAATCGTGGCGGTCGAACCCGATGCCTCACCCGTATTGAGCGGCGGCGAAAAAGGCCCGCACCCGATTCAAGGCTTGGGTGCAGGTTTCGTTCCCAGCATCCTAAATACTAAAATCTACGACGAAGTCATCCGCGTTACCGGCGAAGATGCTTTTGCCACCGCACGCGCGGCAGCGGAAAAAGAAGGGATTCTGGTCGGCATTTCTTCCGGCGCGGCCATTTGGAGCGCACTGCAACTGGCGGCAAAAGAAGAAAACCGAGGCAAACTGATTGTCGTACTGATTCCTTCTTACGGCGAGCGTTACCTCTCCACCCCGCTTTTTGCCGATTTGGTTTAATCCGCCCAAGCACACAGACGGCCGCCGATTGCGGCCGTTTGTTTTATACAGGCCGCCAGCGGATTAACACATCTCCGATACTCGGGCGGCAACCACAAAACCATACAACCGCAGGCGGCACAAAACCAATTTCCCCGTTTTTCAAAACACATTCAAAAAATCATCTTCTTTGAATATCAAACACGACAAAGCCGCAGCGAAGTTGATTTATTGATAAACGACAATCCGCTATCTCCCGTCATTTTTACCGTCTCGGAAGGTTGTTCCCTATATTTTCGCGGAACGTTGCAGAATTACCGCAAAACACCGATTTCTCCTGTCAATATTTGGCTGTTTGCGTAAAGACCTACTATAATGTGCGCCATGAAAAAATATATCCCACTCCTTTTAGCCTGCACCGCCCTTGCCCTAGCAGGCTGTACCATCAACACAGCCCCGTCTTTCGGTGCAGTAACGACAACGGAATCCGGCAACGGAAAAGCAACCTACCGCTTGGTCAGCAGCCACTGGACGGACGTTTCCAAAATTCGTGATGAAGCCACTCGCCTGAACGATCAGGTCGGCCAGAAAAAAATTACCAAAGTCCAAGCCGCCCAACACCTGAACCGTTTCCGCCTCAAACTGGTTGGCAGCAATCCGGTGGATGACAGCGTGTACGAAGTCTATCTGCGTTCGGCCGTAGACAGCCAACGCGGTGCAATTACCAGCGCGCAATCCAAACAGTACGTTCAAAACGCACTGAAAGGCTGGCAACAACGTTGGCCCAACATGCGCAACAAACCGAACAATCCTGCCTTTACCAACTTCCTGATGGAACTGATGAATATGCAGCCGCTGCAATAATTTTCCGCAGCGTGCGCAGTCAATCATATTTCAGGCCGTCTGAATATCCGGTTTTCCCCAGAACCGGCATTTTCAGACGGCCTGATTCTTTCAAGCATACCCGTTACCAAAACACTTACGCTCCGGCGCGCAAACCGATAAAATACGCCGCAAACCATATAGACAAACAAAGGCTTATTAAGATGTATCAACAAATTGTTTTTGCGGCTGCAACCGCCATCCTGGCACCCGCCGCCTTTGCCGCACTCGAACACCCCGCCCAGCAGCAGGTACAGCAAAATATCGATACCGTGCTGAAAATCATCAAAAACCAATCATTAAGCGAACAACAGAAAATCCGCCAAGTGGAGCAATATGCCAACCGCTTCCTGGATTACGAACGCCTGTCGGCCATGGCGGTCGGACAACCTTGGCGGCAATTCAGCCCGCAGCAGAAGCAGTCCTTCATCACCGCCTTCAAAGAAATGATTATCGGCATGTATGCCCGTTCCGCCATGATGGGCGCGGAAAAAGCCGATGTCAGAGTACTGCCGAAAATCACCGCAAACGGCAACAAAGTCGACGTTTATTCCGAAATCCTTACCCCATCGGGCAAAAAATACGAAGTCGCCTACCAGCTCTACCAAACCGGTTCGCAATATAAGCTCTACAACATCCGCGTCGACGGCGTCAGCATCGTAACCGTCTACCGCAACCAATTTATCGAACTGGTCAATCAACAAGGTATCGACGGCATGATTGAAACCGTTCGCAATAAAAAACTGAAAAAGGCCGATTGACACGCCACAAGCCGAAACCCTATTTGAATTTTATTGAAACCGCTCTTTCAGACGGCCTCAACCCCTTCCCGACAACCCCTTATATAAAGGAAACAACAATGTCTCAAGTTACCCTTCAAGGCAATCTCGTAGAAATCGGCGGCCATTTCCCCACCGCAGGCCAAACTGCGCCGGCCTTCAGCCTGACGGCAGGCGACCTGTCCGACAAAACGCTTGCCGATTTCGCCGGAAAACGCAAAGTGCTCAATATTTTCCCCAGCGTGGACACCGGCGTCTGCGCCCAATCCGTCCGCACCTTTAACGAACGCGCCTCTTCTCTGGAAAACGCCGTCGTCCTGTGCATTTCCGCCGACCTGCCGTTCGCCCAGGCACGCTTCTGCGGCGCAGAAGGTTTGGACAACGTCGTCTCCCTCTCCACCTTCCGCAGCAACTTTGCCCGCGACTACGGCGTAGCCGTCGAAAGCAGCCCCCTGCGCGGCCTCACCGCACGCGCCGTAGTCGTATTGGATGAAAACGACAAAGTGTTGCACGCCGAACTGGTAGGCGAAATCGCCCACGAACCGAATTACGATGCCGCCTTAGCCGTTTTGTAAATCCGTTCCAAACCAAAAGGCCGTCTGAAAGCGCGCTCCGCATTTTCAGACGGCCTTTATCCATTCTTTAAACAAAGAATATTCCGCAGCCACCCTCACTTCTCATTCGTACTTTATTTATTATCTAATCAATTGATGCGCACTATCATTTGTATTAACATCGCAACCTTCACATCCCATTACAAAGGATTACAGAAAGGTTGCAGAAATGTCCGAAAACAAATCCAAATTCCCCTCACGGCCGAAAATCCTCGCCGTCAGCCTCGCAGGCATCCTCATTGCCCTGCCCGCCTATGCCGCCGACAACCCGCCCGCCGAAGTAACCGAAAGCAGCAACATCGAAGCGCTGACCGTTACCGGCAAACGCAGTGCCGACCAAAAAGGCACGGACGACGTGTATTACAAAAACGTCTCCAACGCCTACGTCGGCAAAGAATACCTCGAACGCTACCGCGTCCAATCCGCCGGCGACGTGCTCAAAGGC
>NZ_FOPS01000007.1 GCF_900113545.1 Neisseria elongata subsp. elongata
CATGGATTTGCCTTGGTTGGCATTGAAGCCCGCATTGGGGGCGATGAATTTATTATTCACGCGGATGCCGGTGCGCCGGGCATAGCGTGCCTCTCCGGTATAAGGATTCGAGCCTATATCGACGGTGACGGACTCAAGAGTTGGTCTGGCTTGAACACGGCTCTCACCCATACCGCGCGACAGAGGGCGAACCCGGCAGCGGCAGCGATAATCCAAGGGCGGATACAGGCTGTCCCACACCGGGTCATCGGCTGCATAGACGCGACCGTGTAACATACGGTGGGTTTCGCGGGTGCGGCTGTCGTTGATGGCGACATACTGCCAATAAGGGTGCGTGTCGATGGAATCCATCATTTCGGCGTAGCGACCCGCCATGTAGGCTGACTGCATATTGGTCAGATAGATGGTTTTCAGGCGGTGGGGGCTGCCGAGCTGTACGCTTTGGGTTTCTCCTTCGGGATTTTGAACTTCCTGTCTGCCCCACCAGCCTTTGCGCTGCAGAACGGGGGCGAGTTCGCGGCTGAACTCCTCCAGCGTCCGGCCTTGTTCGGCGGCATCGACGACGGCGGAATAGATGTCGGACAGCACATCCATTTTGGCGGTTTTTGTCACCGTAAAGGCGGTGGCGTGCGCGTCGTCCAATATATCCTGCCAGTCCCAAGATACGGCAATGCCTTTTTGCTTGAGATAGGCGACGGCGGCTTCGGGTTTCATGCCGAAGACGGCTTTAATATCTTCGGGGTTCATGATTTAAGCTCCTGTACCACTTCAATCCTGCCGACCAAGTCGGAAAGGAAAATCAGGCGTGCCAACTCGTTTTGCAAGGCGGTATCGTCCATGTTCGGATAGGCGGCGGTCAGACGGTCGAGCAGATTTTCGGCGGTTTCGCCCTGCCTTAATTCGGACACTAGGACGGCAGTCAGCCGTTCGCCCTGTTCATTCAGACGGCCTGTGTCGGGGGCGAGTCCGTCGATGACCAAACCTGCGTCTGTCAAATCGCCCTCGGTGAAGTCGGCAGCTTTTGCCTCCGGGGTTGCTTGAACATCCTCAACCAAATCTCCCTCTCTCAAACCGTATGTACGCTGCCAGTATTGGTTGGTGAACTTGGCACCGGCATCCACCATCATCTTATCCCGTTCGGCACGCTCTCTGGTGCCGCTTTCCTCATTTTCGAACAGCACGAATTTCGGGCGGGCAACGTCTCCGAAATTTATCTCTGCCCGAACTCAAACTCAGGCAGTTTGAATTCCGAAGCATTACCCAACAGGCTGTTACCGTCGATATAGACGTTGGCATTGTAGATTGCATTGATTGCAGACATATTTTTTCCTTTTCAGACGGCCTTAGTTAGCCGATACCAGATTGGCCAGATACTTGCGGGTCATCACGCTGGTATTGGTCAGACGCTCGGCCGGCAGCTTAGGCGTGTAGTCGTAAACAATCGGCACTTGGCCTTTTGGCGGAAAGACCGTCCATCAACATTTTGGTACGACCACCACCTCGAAAGCATGGGATGCCTCTCAAATCAGAGCAAAGCTGACAGCGGCGCGAAACCGCCTAAGCGGGGTATTTATCGAGAATGAGCCGTGGGAGCGTTGTTTCAAGCGATACGACCGCGAGCACACCTTCTTCTACGCCGATCCGCCGTATTGGCAGACTGCAGGCTACGACCGTGCTTTTGATTGGGCGCAGTATCAACTGCTGGCCAAAGTAATGAGTGAGAGTAAAGGCAAAATCATGTTGTCCATTAACGATCATCCGGACATCAGGAACTTGTTCAAAGACTTCCGCATTGCCCAGTTTGAACTGGCCTATTCCATCGGCAGGAGCAAAACCGGCAAGACAAGCGGCGAGCTGGCCATATGCAATTGGTAAATAAAAAAAGCGACGGCAACGTCGCTTTTATAAAAAAGTGAAAAAAGATTGCAGATAGTGCAACAAAAAACAAAACGGATTTTCTCAAGAATCAGCGCAGTTTTTCGCAGGCCGCTTCAGCATTGCCAGTGTTCCAGCAGTTTGTTGATTTGTTTGATTTTGTGCCGGCGCACGGGTTTGCCGAACATCACCGGGGCGTTGATGGCGAAACGCCGCTTGGCAAACAGGAAATTGACGACTTCTACGATTTCCATCTCGTTGCCGTGAAAGCGGATTTCGGTGGAGCTGGTCAGCAGGCCGCAGCCTTTGGTATAACAGTTTTCTTCCGTGCGGCGGTATTTGTTCAACTGCGCCCACAGTTCGAAATAGGGGCTGTAACGTGCACCGTTGGGTACGGGGATGGAGAGTGCGGGATAGGTGCGTTGCGCTTTGTTTGACATTACCCACAATATAACGATTGATAAAATCCCGCCGAACAGTCCGCCGACAATCGAGCCGATAGCAATGGGAAGGAGGTCGCCCTGCATAATGTTCTCCCGATATGGCAATTCATGGAAAGAGGCCGTCTGAAACCCCGTTTCGAAAAAGGGGTTTCAGACGGCCTGGACAGACGAATCTGTGCGAATTATTTAGAAGCGGCTTCTTTAGCTTCTGCAGCAGCTTCTTTGGCTTCTTCAGCAGCTTCGGAAGCGGCTTCTTTAGCATCTGCAGCGGCTTCTTTGGCTTCTTCTGCAGCTTCGGAAGCGGCTTCTTTAGCATCTTCGGCTGAAGTAGGTACGCCGGCCGGTGCTTTACCGTTCAAAGCGTCTAAAGAAACCTTACAAGCGGCTTCTTTTTGATCTGCAGGCAGGTTTTGCAGTGCTTCTTTGCTTTGATCGAATGCTTTTTGCATTGCTTCTTTAGTAGCAGCATCAACATTTGCAATAGAAGCGGCAAATGCTTTTTCATACTCATCACAAACTGAACCGCTGGTAGCTGCGTTGCCACCGGTAGCGCTGGCAGAATTTGTGGAACCAGAGTCTCCACCACAAGCGGACAATGCCAATGCGGCCAACAGGGATGCCAGTAAAGCGGATGTTTTCATTTGTATCTCTCTTTGGTTTGATGTTAAAAAGAACTTGGATTGTTATGATATTTCTTTCGTTCGTCAAGATTTTTGCGATTATTTATTTGTCTCTTTCAGTAAATTGATTGGAAAAAGCAACATTTCAAACTGTTTTTGCCGACGTGTTTTATAATCGCGCTTCTTTGTGTCCGATGCTTCCGAGATAACGTATGAAATGGTTGAAACGCAGCAATACCCTTTGGAAAACCGTCCGCCACTACGGTTTGGCCGAACTGTTTGTCCCGTTGGCAAAAAAGGGTTGGCAGCGCAGGTTGCTGGCCGCCCTGCCGCAATCGCGCGATTCGTCAGCGGAATCCCTGCCTGTGCGGTTGCGGCTGGCTTTGGAAAGCCTGGGGCCGGTGTTTGTAAAATTCGGACAGGTCCTTTCCACCCGCCCCGACCTGATTCCGCACGATTATGCGGTGGAATTGGCCAAATTGCAGGACAAAGTACCGCCTTTCGATGCGGATTTGTCGCGCCGTCAGATTGAAAAGGCCTTCGGTAAGCCGGTTGCGGAACTTTATGCCGAGTTTGAAACGCAGCCGGTAGCCAGCGCGTCGGTCGCGCAGGTGCATAAGGCGCGGCTGCACGGCGGCGAACGTGTGGCGGTAAAAGTGTTGCGGCCGGACATCCTGCCGGTTATCGAGCAGGATTTGGCCCTGCTGCGTTTCGGTGCGGGTTGGGTGGAACGGCTGTTTGCCGACGGCAAACGCCTGCGGCCGCGCGAAGTGGTGGACGAATTCGACAAGTATTTGCACGACGAGTTGGATTTGATGCGCGAAGCGGCCAATTGCAGCCAGCTCGGCCGTAATTTCAAAGACAGCGAAATGCTGATTGTGCCGAAGGTGTTTTACGATTATTGCAGCCGCGACGTGCTGACCATCGAATGGATGGACGGCACGCCGGTGTCCGATATTGCCGCCTTGCGGGCGCAGGGGCAGGATTTGCACAGGTTGGCGGAATACGGCGTGGAAACTTTTTTCACGCAGGTGTTCCGCGACGGCTTCTTCCATGCCGATATGCATCCGGGCAATATTTTGGTGTCGGCCGACAACCGCTATATCGCGTTGGATTTCGGCATCGTCGGTAGCCTGACCGATTACGACAAGCGTTATTTGGCGATTAACTTTCTGGCTTTCTTCAACCGCGACTACCACCGTGTCGCCACGGCGCACATCGAGTCGGGCTGGGTGCCGCCCGAAACGCGGGCGGAAGAGTTGGAAGCAGCGGTGCGCGCGGTGTGCGAGCCGGTGTTCAACAAGCCGATTTCCGAAATTTCCTTCGGTTTGGTTTTGATGCGGCTGTTTGAAGTGAGCCGGCGGTTTAACGTCGAAATCCAGCCGCAGTTGGTATTGTTGCAGAAAACGCTGTTGAATATCGAGGGTCTGGGGCGGCAGTTGGAGCCCGATTTGGATTTGTGGGCGACGGCCAAACCGTTTTTGGTGAGATGGATGAACGAGCAGGTCGGGCCGAAAGCCTTTTGGCGCAATTTGAAGAACGAAGCGCTGGATTGGGCGGAAATGCTGCCCGCACTGCCGCGTAAACTGAATGCGCTGGTGGACGAGGCGCGGCAGAAGGAAATGCGCGACGCCTATGTCCATTTGGTGAAAATCCAGCAGCGGCAGAGCTTGTGGCTGGCAGTGATTGCCGTGGCTTTGGTGTTGATTTTGCTGTTTAAATAGGATTTTTATAGTGGATTAACAAAAATCAGGACAAGGCGACGAAGCCGCAGACAGTACAAATAGTACGGCAAGGAGAGGCAACGCCGTACTGGTTTAAATTTAATCCACTATATTTTCAGACGGCCCCAAACATGAAAGGCCGTCTGAAAAACTTATTCTTTGACATAAACAATTTCGACATCGTAGTCGTCTTCATTCCAATTGTCGTCATCGTCATCGAGTTTGTTCCGCCATTCTTCTTCGCGGCTGAGCGGGGAGTCGAGGCCGCTTTCCAGCCGCAATACGGACAGCAGGCGGTAAATATCCTGCGGCAGCGGGGCTTCAAACTGCATTTCCTCGCCGCTTTGCGGATGGATGAAACTCAGGCGGTAGGCGTGCAATGCCTGTCTAGCCAATGCCTTGATTTCGGTTTTTACCGTGTCGGAGCAGGGATGGCGCGGGTTGCCGTAAACGGGGTCGCCCGCCAGCGGATGCTTGGCTTCGCGCATGTGGACGCGGATTTGGTGGGTGCGGCCTGTTTCCAGCGCGCATTCGATGTAGCTGTGCGCCTGGTAGCGTTCCAAGACTTTGACGTGGGTAACGGCTTCTTTGCCGCCGAATTTGACGACCGCCATTTTGACGCGGTTGTGCGGGTCGCGGCCGATTTGGGTTTCGATTTTGCCGTCGAACGGCACGATGCCGTCGGCAACGGCGCGGTAGATGCGTTTGACGGTGCGGGTTTGCAGTTGTCGGACAAGGTGGTTTTGCGCGGGCAGGGTTTTGGCCACGACCATCAGTCCGCTGGTGTCTTTGTCCAAGCGGTGGACGATGCCTGCGCGCGGGATGTTTTGCAGCGTGGGGCAGTGTGCCAAGAGGCCGTTGAGCAGCGTGCCGGACCAGTTGCCCGCCGCCGGGTGGACGACCAGCCCAGCGGGTTTGTTCAAGACGATGACGCTGTCGTCTTCGTATATGATGTCCAAATCCATGGCTTCGGGGGTGAAGGCCAGGGTTTCGTTGCTTTCGCGGATTTGCACGGCCAGCTTCTCGCCGCCGATGAGTTTGTCTTTCGGCTTGGCCGGTTTGCCGTTTACCGATACCGCGCCTTCTTTAATCCAGTCGGCCAGCCGCGAGCGGGAGTAGTCGGGCAGCAGTTTGGCCAGCGCGGCATCGAGCCTCAGGCCGGCATATTCGAGGGGGACGGTTAAATTTAGACAACTTTCCGCAGTGGGGGCTGCACCAAAATCGAAATCGTCGTTATAATCGGCGGCATTTTCAAAGGAAGAGTTCTGCATGAAAAAAATTCTTTTAGTAGTAGCTTTGGGTATCGCGCTGGGCGGTTGTGCCGCCAACAAGGGAACTTCCGACAAAGATGCGCAGATTACCCAGGATTGGCCGGTCGAGAAGTTGTATGCCGAGGCGCAAGATGAGTTAAACAGCAGCAATTATACGCGGGCTGTCAAGTTATATGAACTTTTGGAATCGCGTTTCCCTCAGGGGCGTTATGCGCAGCAGGCTCAGTTGGACACGGCCTATGCCTACTACAAGGACGAGGAGCGCGAAAAAGCATTGGCGGCGGTCGAGCGTTTCCAACGCCTGCATCCGCAGCATCCGAATATGGATTATGCCCTTTATCTGAAGGGTTTGATTTTGTTTAACGAGGACAAATCGTTCTTGAACAAGCTGGCTTCACAAGACTGGTCCGACCGCGACCCGAAAGCCAACCGCGAGGCCTATCAGGCGTTTGCCGAGCTGGTTCAACGCTATCCTCAGAGCAAATATGTTGAAGAAGCGTCCAAGCAGATGGAAAAACTGGTGGATGCGCTGGCGGGTAACGAAATTTCCGTCGCCCGTTATTACGCCAAACGCGGCGCGCATCTGGCCGCGGCCAACCGTGCGCAGAATATCATTACCGGCTTCCAGAATACCCGCTTCACGGAAGAGGCCTTGGCGATTATGGAGGTTTCTTACCGTAAGATGAACCGCCAGCAGTTGGCGGACGATACCCGCCGCATTTTGCAGCAAAACTTCCCGCAAAGCCCTTATTTGCAGCAGGAATGGAGGAGCGACGATGCGCCGTGGTGGCGTTATTGGAAATAGCTTTTTAACAATCGGCAGGCCGTCTGAAAGGTTTTCAGACGGCCTGCGGCGTATAATGGGAACGGCAGGGCTAATTTGAGGAGTCATCATGGATTTGCACGGCATACGCGAAGATTACAGCAAGCGGCAGTTGTCAGAGGAAGATTGCGCGGCCGACCCGCTCGTTCAATTCGAACAATGGCTGAACGAAGCCATAACAGCGCAGGTAAACGAGCCGACCGCCGTCAATGTGGCCGCCGTCGGTACCGACGGCCGGCCGAACAGCCGCATGGTTTTATTGAAAGAAGTCAATCCGCGCGGCTTTGTGTTTTTCACCAACTACCAAAGCCGGAAAGGGCAGTCTCTGGCCGCACACCCGTTTGCCGCGCTGACGTTTTTCTGGCCCGAGCTGGAACGGCAGGTGCGCGTTGAAGGCAGGGTGGAAAAATTGGATGCCGCCGCGTCCGACGAGTATTTCGCCAGCCGCCCCTATACCAGCCGCATCGGGGCGTGGGCGAGCGAGCAGAGCAGCGTGATTGCCGACAAAAGCGTGCTGGTCAAACGCGCCGCCGCCATCGGTTTGAAACATCCGCTGAATGTGCCGCGCCCGCCGCATTGGGGCGGCTACATCGTTATCCCCGACCTCGTCGAATTCTGGCAGGGTCGGCCGAGCAGGCTGCACGACCGCATCCGATACAGGCTTTCAGACGGCCTTTGGTTGAAAGAACGTCTCGCCCCGTAAAACGGGAAAACAAGCATATTTGCAAGGAGAGCGACATGATTTATGCAGACAAGCCTTTCCCGCGCGTTTTGACCATTGCCGGCTCCGATTCCGGCGGCGGCGCGGGCATACAGGCCGATTTGAAAACCTTCGGCGCGTTGGGCGCATACGGTGCAAGCGTCATTACCGCCGTTACCGCCCAAAACACGCAAGGCGTGCAGGGCGTGCATACCGTTCCGGCCGAAATGGTACGGCAGCAGTGCGAATCGGTGTTTTCCGACATCCGCATCGACGCGGTAAAAATCGGCATGTTGCCCGATACGGAAACCATCCGCACCGTAGCCGATGTGTTGCGCCGTCATCCCGCGCCGTTTGTCGTTGCCGATCCCGTGCTGGTGGCCACTTCGGGCGACAGCCTGGCGTTGGAAAATACCGTCGAAACCATTTTGTCCGAGTTGATGCCTCTGGCCGACCTGCTGACACCGAACCTGAACGAACTCGCGCAACTGACGGGAAAAACGCTGCCGCAAGATGAAAAAGAAATGTTGGAACAGGGGGAAATGTTGTTGAAACGGGGTGCGAAAGCCGTATTGCTTAAAGGTGGCCATTGGAGCGGGGAGTTCGCCCGCGATTGGCTGGTGCGGCCGGATGCCGATCCGCAATGCTTTATCAACAGCCGCATCGATACCCGTCATACGCACGGCACGGGTTGCACCTTGTCCAGCGCGATTGCCGCGCTTTACCCACACCGACGACAGTTGCCTTTGGCCGTTGCCGCCGCCAAAAGTTACCTGCACGGCGCGATAGATGCGGGGCGGAGCTGGCGTTTGGGAGAAGGTGCGGGGCCGGTCGCCCATTTTTGGCGTACCGTCCGTTGAAGAGATAAATTCAGGATAAAGCGAAGGCGCATACCGAACGGCAAGGCAGGCAATGTAGAGACGCAGGCAATCCGCCATACTGTGCCTGACCTATAAAAAGGCCGTCTGAAAACCATGTTTCGTGTTTTCAGACGGCCTTTCTTTATGGCCGGAACATATTCCCCGCAAAGCGTATCAGCGCGGTAGCAAGGGAAAGATAGGGTTTATTTCTTCACCGCCAGGCTCACGGTAAAGATGCCGTCTTCGTCTATCCATTGGCGGATTTTTTCAAAACCGGCTTTCTCAACCAGCTGATCCATTTCCCGCTGGCTGCGGCGGCGCATTACCCAGTTCGGGCTGCCTGCTTTGTGGCTGGTCAGCGCGCGCGCAATCATCTCGAGCTGCGGATGCCACGGCTGTCCGGTGTAAATCAGGTAGCCGCCTGTTTCAATCGCATCGCCGAAGCCGTAGAGCGAGTTCAAAATCAAATCGTTATCGGCAAACAATTCATGCAGGCCGGAAACGATGCCCAGCGTAGGACGGGGCTGCAAATCCTGATAATTGGCGCGGTCGTAGGCATTGACTTCGTCGAAGGTAACCGTGTCTTGCAGACCGCGTTCGGCAATCAGCTTACGTCCGGCTTCGACGTTAATCGGGCTGTAATCGCGCAGGCGCACGGAATCGGGCAGCGTGTCAGCAGTCAACGCATCAAGTACATAGCGGCCGTGCCCCGAGGCAATATCGAGAACGTGTACCGGTTTGCCCGCTTCGCGCAGCTTGGCAGAGGCCGTCTGAATCGCTTTGCCGATATTGGTTTTGCGTTGGCGAATGCCGCGCCAGCCGATGGCGTTGAGATAGTGTTTGTCCACCGCCACACCAAAGGCGTTACTGCCCTGTGGCTGGTTGCGGTACACATAATCCAGCGTGCTGCCTGAGTCGTAGCCGGTTTCCTTGCCGATTTTCAAACCTTCGCTCCAACGTGCGCCGAGGTCGAGGGAGGCACGGTAAACCGCCCAAAATGCGCCGCGCGGCGAACAAATAGGCAAAGGCGTGGCCAGTTCGTCGGCTTCGCGGCGGCTTTCGCCGTGTAAGTGGGCTTGGGTCAAATCGACTTGATATAAAGGCTGATTGAAACGTTCGCGGATAAAGCGGCGCATTTCGACAAAGGCGATTTCTCGGTTTTGCTCGCCTAATGTGTCGTGATAGAAGCCGGGCAGAATATGGCGTTCTTTGATGCGGCTGCCCAAGCGGTTGTAGAAATCGTGTTGCGGTTTGTGGTGAACAACCCAGTCGCTGCCGGAAATCAAAAGCTGCAAGGGCGTGGTAATCGCCTGCGCGTCGGCAACCACGCGTTCGGCAGCTTCGTACAAACCGAGCAGAATGCGCACGGAAATGGCGCGGGTAATCAGCGAATCGTTGTCGTAGCTGGTTTGGCGCTCTTGGTTGTGCGTCAGGTAATGGGCTTTGACGTAGCTGTTGACAAAGAAATTGCCGCGCCATTTCTGCATGATTTTCAGGCCGGCGCGGGCAAAAGGGACGTAGAGTTTGACTTTGAATGCGGGCGATGCCAATACGGCGCAGCGGATTTTCGGCGCGTAGTCGTGCAGCCAAGTGGACACCAATACCGCGCCGACGCTTTGCGCGATCACGCAGATGTTTTCGGGTTTGATGCCGTATTCGTTCTGGATGTGGCGGATAAAATCGTCCACGTCAGCAACGGAAGTACCGATGCTGGGGCTGTCGCCGCGTTCGCCGGGGCTATGGCCATGACCGCGCGCGTCCCATGCGAAATAGGCAAAATCGTCGAAACCGAGTTCGTCGGCAACAAACATCATCCGGCCGGAATGTTCGTGGCCGCGGTGGAACAGCACGATGGCTTTATCGGCCGAGCCGTCGGCAGCGGGTCGGTAGCGGTAGAAAAGTTCGGTACCGTCTTGGGTGGCGAAGTGTTTTTGCTGTTCCTGCATGGTGGCTCCAGGTGGTTATCAGTTTGCGAACGGTATCACGACATATCGGCTGTATGCAATAGAAGGAAGGACTAGTGTAGGCCGTCTGAAAAATTCGGCAGCGGGAAAATTGGGCGTAAAAAAATGGTGTGGCGGTATTACTGCCACACCCAAACACACACACATCAAGAGGAAAGGAAAGAAAACTTGCCTGCCGCTATGGAGATTCGCAAATTTCACCGATTTTATCGGCCGATTACATAGAATCCCGTTGTCAAGCGGGGGCGATTATAAGCGAATCCTTTTCATTGGCTTTGATGCAGGTCAAGGTTGGATGCTTCGTGGGTTTTTTATTGAAGCGGTTGGTTTTTCCTTGTTCCGACTGAAGGCGGTTATTTTGACTACATGCAATTACATAAATTTTACTTTCAGGGTATGATGCGGCCCTTGCTGCAAACAAAGGTGTGGAAATTTTTATGAGCCAGATCGGTAATCATGCATTTATGCAGAAATTTGTCGAGTTGCTAAATAGTGCGTCGCCTAAATTGGCGGTGGAATTGATTGCTCCGGATGCTGTTTTCAATTCGGTCATTACCGGCAGGGAGCATATGGGGCCGTCGGGATATTTGGAGATTTTGGCTGCTTTGAAAGCAGGTTTTCCCGATGTGCGCTGGGAATTGCAGGAGTTGGTCGGGGAAGGCAATGTGGTGGCCGCCCGTTTCAATATTTCGGGAACGCACCTGGGTGAGTTTCAGGGAATCAAGCCCGGCGGCAAGGAGGTAAGGATTTCTGCCATGAACCTTTACCGTCTGAAAAGCGGAAAGGTGGTTAAGGAGTTTAACCAGTTTGATAATTTGTCTTTGTTGTGGCAGATAGGCGTGTATCCGCCGATGGAATAATCGGATTGAACGGAAAGTTTGAAGGCCGTCTGAAAAAGTTTTCAGACGGCCTTTATGCAAATTCGGAAGCGGAAATGAAAAAACTGCCTTAACGGCAGTATTTGTTTTTGGTGCCCAGGAGAAGACTCGAACTTCCACACCCGTGAGGATACTAGCACCTGAAGCTAGCGCGTCTACCAATTCCGCCACCTGGGCAATATAAAATAAAAAGCAAAGTATTTGATGGTGCCCAGGAGAAGACTCGAACTTCCACGCCCGTAAGGACACTAGCACCTGAAGCTAGCGCGTCTACCAATTCCGCCACCTGGGCTTTGCTTTAATAACCGTCTTGCGTTAAAGTAACGGAAAACGGAAGCGGGCATTATATATCCTCGCGAAAGAATGTCAATGATAAAAACGAGGTAAAAATGAAGAAAAAGGTTAAAGTATTAAGTTTGCGGGAAAAAGACCCGTTTTTAGCCCGCGAGCAGCAGCGTTATGAATTCCCTCTGCCCAGCCGCGAATGGGTGATTGAAATTTTGGAAGCGGAAGGTGTGCCGCTGAGTATCGCCGTGCTGGCGGAAAAGTTGTCTATCCGTGCGGATGAGTATGAATTTTTCGAACGCCGCCTGAAAGCCATGGCGCGCGACGGGCAGGTGTTGATCAACCGTCGCGGCGCGGTGTGCGTGGCGGAAAAGTTGGAGTTGGTGAAATGCCGTGTGGAGGCGCATAAAGACGGTTTCGGATTTGCTGTGCCGCTGGACAAGCAGCCCAAGCAGGCCGATTTTGTATTGTATGAGCGTCAGATGCGCGATTTGATGCATGGCGACATCGTTACCGTCCGGCCGGCCGGGGTAGACAGAAGGGGGCGGCGCGAAGGGCAGGTGCTGGACATTATCGAGCGCGCGCAAACCGATGTGGTCGGCCGTTTTTACATCGAGCGCGGCGTGGCGATTATGGAGCCGGAGGATAAGCGGCTGGTGCAGCCGATTTTGCTGGAACCGGATTCGGTTGCCGAATTGCAGCCGAAGTCCGGCCAGGTGGTGTCGGCGAAGATTGAAAGTTATCCGCACAATCATCAGCCTGCCGTGGCCAGATTGTCGGAAGTTTTGGGCGATTATGCCGACAGCGGGATGGAAATCGAAATCGCCGTCCGCAAACACCGGCTGCCGCACGAATTTTCAGACGGCTGCCTTCGCGCTGCCGCCAAGATTCCGGAAAACGTGCGCCCGTCGGACAGGAAGGGCAGGGAGGATTTGCGCGATTTGCCGCTGCTGACGATAGACGGCGAAACGGCACGCGATTTTGACGATGCGGTATTTGCCGAAAAAATCGGCCGCAATTACCGCCTTGTGGTGGCGATTGCCGATGTCAGCCATTATGTCCGGCCGGATGATGCGATAGACAAGGATGCCTATCAGCGCGCCACCAGCGTGTATTTCCCGCGCCGCGTGATTCCGATGCTGCCGGAGAGTTTGTCCAACGGCATTTGTTCGCTGAATCCCGATGTCGAACGCTTGTGCATGGTTTGCGACATGACCATTACTTATGCGGGCAATGTCAAAGAATACCGTTTTTATCCTGCTGTGATGCGCTCCCATGCGCGACTGACCTATACCCAAGTATGGCAGTGGTTGGAAGGGGGCGGTGACTATCCGCATAAGGAACAGTTGGAAACCTTGCATAAGCTGTTCCATATCCTGCAAAACAAACGCCATAAACGCGGTGCGATGGAGTTTGAAACCGTCGAAACGCAGATGTTGTTTGACGATAAAGGCAAAATCGAACGGATAGTCCCCGTGGTGCGTAACGATGCGCACAAACTGATTGAGGAATGTATGCTGGCGGCGAATGTCTGCGCGGCCGATTTCCTGCTGAAACACAAACACCACGGTTTGTTCCGCAACCATTTGGGCCCGACGCCGGAAAAACTGACTGCTTTACGCGAACAGCTGGCACTGTTGGGATTGAGCCTGGGTGGCGGCGACAAGCCGATGCCCAAGCATTATGCCGAACTTGCGGACAAGATTGCCGACCGGCCCGACCGCGAGCTGATACAGACCATGTTGTTGCGCTCTATGCAGCAGGCCGTATACGAAGCGCGGAATGAAGGGCATTTCGGCCTGGCATACGAACATTACGCCCACTTTACCTCGCCCATCCGCCGTTATCCCGATTTGATGGTGCACCGCGCGATTAAGGCGGTATTGGAGGGCGGAGCCTATGCGCCGCAGTCTTGGAATGAAGCGGGCGTTCATACTTCCGCATGCGAACGCCGTGCCGACGAGGCAAGCCGCGATGTCGAAAACTGGCTGAAAACCTACTATATGCGCGACAAAGTGGGCGAGGTGTTTGGCGGCAGAATCAGCGGCATGGCCAATTTCGGCCTCTTCGTTACTTTGGACGACATCTATATCGAAGGACTGGTGCACATCAGCGATCTGGGCGAGGATTATTTCAACTACCGCCCCGAAGTGATGCGGATAGAAGGCGAACGCAGCGGCATACGTTTTGAGATGGGCGACCGTGTGGTAGTCAAAGTGGCGCGTGCCGATTTGGATACCAGCAAAATCGATTTGACACTGATCAGCGGCGGCAGCAAAGGCCGCAAGCGAGCCGTGTCGGAACGGGCTGCCGAAAAGGAAAAACCGAAAAAGACCGGCGGCAGGGGCAAGTCGGAACAGAGGCCGTCTGAAAAAGGAAAGGACATTGAAGGCGGAAAGAAAGCCGCACGTTCTTTGCGGACGGTAAACGGAAAAATCACGTTGGTAGCGGATAAGAAAAAGCAGGCCAAGGCAGAGAAAACAAGCCGGAAGGCCAAGCCGAAAACCAAAAGCGAAAAGCGCGTGCCGAAGAAAACGCGTAAATAAGCCCTAACCGTGAAGAGGCCGTCTGAAAGAATACTTTTCAGACGGCCTCTGATTATTTCCCGACGGCAAGCGCAAAGTCGCTACGGTAGATGAAGCGTACTGCCGCTATCGTGCGGAAGGCGTGGGCAGCTAAAAACCGATGTTGGCTTTGTATCAAAGGTTCGGCCAAGTTTTGGGCGTCAAAGTACGGTAACGATACGGCAGAACCGGTTTGTCTGCCATAAAAGCCGCAACGGGAAGGAATGGCCGGCGGATAGGCCGTCTGAAACTAGCCGTCATCGTTCTCCGATGAAGCTGTCGGTTTAAACTGGCTGCGGAAAAAGAAAAAATCGTTTGGCCGGATAATCTCCACCGCATGCCCGTAAGACAGTTGGTTCAGCCGGCTATAGGCATTTTTGAAGCACTTCCGTTCGAATTCGTGTAAATCCGCAATGGCCTCCTTATATTGCCCGGCAGGCATGGAAGAGGCATGTTTCAAAGCTTCGATAAGGTGTCGGTAAAGCGGGTTGGCTTCCAATTCTTCCTGATAAAAGTCTTTGAAGGCGGTATAGGCGGCAGCATGGGTTTGATATGACATAGTGGTCAATACGCAGTACAAGATATGTTATTAGCTTACGTTAAATCGATACGGATTGTCATGGTTTTTTAGACGGCATCCAATGTTTTTTTTGCCGCCTCCACGCCCCAATAAACGGCCTCTTCAAATACCGAATAACCGCTCAAATCGCTGTGGGCAAACAGCAGCGGTGAGTTGTGCCGCCGCAGTTGCAGAAGTTGCGGGCGGTTCAGGTAGCCGGGGTGGGGGATGCTCATGCCGTGGCCGCGCACGGTGAGGTCGATTTGTTCGACATGCCCGAAAAAGCGGTTGCCGTACGCCTGCAATAAATCGTGTGCGGCATACGGCAGCAGTTCTTCAGACGGCGCGTGCAGCAGCATCCGGCGCGATTCGCCTGCCTTTCTGCCGCCGAAAGCGGTGTAGGAGGTGAAAACGGCACGTTCGGGCTTGGCGGTGCGGATGAATTGGTTTGCGGCGGAGACGTAGCCCAGGTGCGGGCTGCCGTACACGACGTTGTCCCAGGCGGTTTCGCTGCGGCCGATTTCGGCGGGGAAACGGTTTATGACGAAATTGCCGACCAGCCAAGGCGCGTAGTCGGGCGTGTGCAGGCCGTAATATTCGGGGCGGGAGGTGATGCGGGCGGCCACCATCAGCGGCATGGCGCAAATGACGCGGTTGGCGAGGACGGATACGGTTTCGCCGCTGACATTGTGCCTCAGCCAAACGTTTACGCCGTTTGTAAGCTCTTCAATTTTGACTGCGGAAACGTCGCAGGAAGCGGGCGGGTCGAAACGCCATTGCGGCTGTTCGGGCAGGCGGGGCAGGGTTTGCAGGCCGCTGCGGCGGCGCAGGGCTTCGGAGAGGTGAGCCAGCCCTTCCGGCCAGGTGAGGACGGTGTCGGCATGGTCGCCGCGCGCACAGAAATAGTGCAGCCCCGCAAAGGCGGATACTTCGGCGATGCCTGCGCCGTAGTCGTCGCGGCAGCAGTAGTCGAGATACCAGAGCAGTTCGGCGGAGCGGTAGTTTTGACGTTGCAGCCATCGGGCGAAAGTCAGCGTGTCGAGCTGCCGCCATTCTTCGTCTTGCGAGGAGAGGTCTATCGGGATGGCGAAGATTTTGCGCCCGTCGCGGCCGTAGGCGGTTTTCAGACGGCCCGTGAGGGCGAAGAAGCGTTTGCCGTCGGCATCCTGCGGGGCGAGATGGTCGCGCCAGCCGCCTTGGTACAGCAGCCTTTCCTGCGGAGCGTAAACCAAATCGGTTTCGTTGAAGCGGCCGTCTGCCATGATGCCCAAATCGTGCAGCATTTCGCGGACGTAAACGCTTTCTTCGGAAGGCAGGGCGAGGTAGTGCGCGCCGGACGGGGCAGCGAGGTTTTGGTGGCGGTAGGCGGCGTTGTTGCCGTTGCGTTCGAAGCCTTCGGCCAGCAGGATGTCGCGCCGACCGTGTTTGGCCAGATACCACAGCGCGCTCAAACCGGCCGCGCCGCCGCCCAGAATCAGGATGTCGCAGCGGTGTTCGGATTTTGCCTGCGGCGGCAGGGCATTGTCGCGCAGGGCATGACCGAGCGGCAGGCCGACGCGGTTTACATGGATGGGCGGCAGGGCATTGAGGCCGCGCCACAGTTGCCATGAGGCGGCGGACGCGGCGGCAAGTGCGGCGGAGCTGTAGAGGAATTGACGGCGGGTCAGCGGCATGGCGGATGGGGTATCGGAACGGGTAAAAAAACTGCCCCGGCAGGGCAGTTTTCAGCGGTATCGGCGAGGGCTTAGAACCACTCTTTTTTACCGATGACGTAAGTTTGCTCAAACTCTTCGGGCGTGCATTTCAGATATTTGACGATGTCGATGATGCAGAAGATGAAGGTAACGGCCGGGCCGACGAAGATGAACGAACCCAAAATGGTAATCAGCAGGTAAATCACACCGACTTTGTTTACGCCCAAGTAGAACTTATGTACGCCAAAGCCACCTAGGAAAAACGCCAAAACGGCCGCAATAATGCGTTTGTCGCTGGTTGCAGGGGTTGGAGCAGGTTGTTGCGGGATATTCTCAGACATTTTTTCTCTCCAAAAGGTTTATATGAAAACAGAGTGTCGCATTATAACAAAATACGTCATGTATTTCACAAGAATTATCATTCAAGGCAGTTCGGAGGCCGTCTGAAAGCATGGGTTCGGGCAAAAGGCGGGTTTTCAGACGGCCTGATGCATTTTGAGGCATCAATTCCCTTATAATCGCGCTTTTTTGCCCGATTCCGCCATGTCCGACCTCTTCGCCTCCGCCGCCTTATCCGTTTCCGAACTCAACCGCCTGGCCAAAAACCTGTTGGAAGACAACCTGGCCGGGCTGTGGATTGCGGGCGAGGTTTCCAACCTGACCCGCGCCGCCAGCGGGCATTATTATTTTTCGCTGAAAGACAGCCACGCCCAAGTGCGCTGCGCGATGTTTAAAGGCACGGCGCAACGGTTTCCCGCCCTGAAGGAGGGCGACCATATCGAAGTGTGCGGCCGCATCGGCATCTATGAGGCGCGGGGCGAATTTCAGATTACGGTGTCCGAAGTGCGGCTGAAGGGTTTGGGGCGGCTTTACGAGGCATACGAAAGGCTGAAGGCCGTATTGCAGGCCGAGGGACTGTTTGCCGCCGAACGCAAACGTCCGCTGCCCGAACGGCCCGAACGCATCGGCGTGGTAACCAGTTTGGCCGCCGCCGCGCTGCGCGACGTGGTTTCCACACTGAAGCGGCGCGCACCCGAAATACCCGTCATCGTGTATCCCGCCGCCGTGCAGGGGGCGGACAGCGCGGCACAGATTGCCCGTGCGGTTCAGACGGCCTCCGAACGGGCGGAGTGTGATGTACTGATTGTGTGCCGCGGCGGGGGCAGTATCGAAGACTTATGGTCGTTCAACGAAGAGCCGGTTGCGCGCGCAATAGCCGCCTGCCGCATTCCCGTCGTCAGCGGCGTGGGGCACGAAACCGATTTCACGCTGGCCGATTTCGCGGCCGACGTGCGCGCGCCGACACCCACAGGCGCGGCGGAATTCGTCAGCCCGAACCGTGCCGAATCGCTGCAATCCCTGTGGCAGGCGGAAGGCCGTTTGAAAGAAGCCTTGCGGCAGCGTTATTACGATGCCAGCCAAAAGATAGACTGGCTGTCGCGGCAAATCCGCCATCCGCGCCAAAAGCTCGACGCGCAGCGCGTGCAGGCCGAAACGCTGTCGCGGCAGTTGCGCCACGCGCTGCAAACCGTCTGCCGCTTCCAAAGGCAGAATGTGGCCCGGCAAAGCCAGCTTCTGCGGCATTTGCGGCCGGACACGCGGCAGGCGGATGCACGGTTGGCGCAGTTGCAGGCGGATTTGGCGCGCGGCAGGCAGCGGATAATGGCCGATAAGGCGCAACTGCTGGAAAAACAGACCGGCCTATTGCAGGCCGTGTCGCCGCAGCATATTTTGGCGCGCGGTTTTTCGGTGGTGAAAAACAGCCGCGGGCAAGTGATACGCGATGCCGCCCTGTTGAAGCAGGGGCAAAAGCTGCACGTCACCTTTTTTGAAGGCGAGGCTGACGTTCGGGTGACAGGTGAACAGGCGCAGCCGGATTTGTTTGATTTTTCTTGAATGGTGCCGAACGGCTTAAATAAATTTGATAATCTATTGCAAATAAAATCATATTTCAATTAAAATAAAAACTATTATTAATTAAATGAAATAAGTACGATGATGTTACAACAGAAAATATTGGCTTGTGCTGTAGCCTCTACTTTTGCTACCCCGCTGTATGCGGCGAATGTCGAACCTATTCCGCAGGCGGAGCTGGCTCCCGTCCTTGTTACCGCCGACCGCAACGCGCAAACGCTGGACAAAGCTGCGCCGAATGTGTCGGTTATCGGGCGCAAGACCTTAAACCAAGCGTCGGCGCAGAATTTGGACGACATCGTTTTGTACGAACCCGGCGTCAGCGTGCCGTCTGACAACAACCGCCGCGGCCATGCGGGCATCAATATCCGAGGCATAGACGGCAACCGCATCCTGATGATGGTGGACGGCGTACGCATTCCCGAGTCCTACGCGGGCGGCGGTTCTAACGGCGCGATTTCGGGACGCGATATGGTCGAAAGCGACACGCTCAAGCAGGTCGATATTGTCAAAGGCCCTTATTCCGCGCTCTACGGCAGCGATGCGCTCGGCGGCGTGGTGAACATGGTTACGCTCTCGCCGCGCGATTTTGTCGATGCGGACAAACGCGGGCATTTCGGTTTGAAACACGGCTACCGCAGCCGCGACCGCAGCCACGGCGTAACGGCGACAGCCGCCGGTTTCCATGAAAACGCCGAAGGCCTGCTGATGCTGACGCGCCGCCAAGGACACGAAACGAAAAACATGGGCGGCGACAAAAGCTACTCGACTTCGCGCACCGCCACCAATCCGCAGAAAAACAATGCCTACAATATTTTGGCGAAAGGCAGTATCGGCAACGAACACCACCGCTTTGAAACTTTGTACGAACAGTATTACCACGCCAACGACACCGTGTTGGCAAACGGCTTGGGTTCGCAATCGCGTGGGCCGGTAACGGTGGCGACTTCGGAAAGCAACGCCCGCGACCGCATCCGCCGCCAACGCATTGAAGCGGGCTACCGCTACACCAGCGAAGGTCGTCTGAAAGAAGCGAACCTGACCGCCTATCAGCAAAAACTGCGCACGGAAGACGATGCCGTCGATGTCAGCATTACCCGCATGGGCGCGCGCCAACTGGGCAACTCGACCCGCTATTCCAATTACGGTTTCCAACAAGTCATACGCGGCTTGAACGGACGCGGCGTGTGGGAATTTGACGGCGCGGTCAAACAAACCGTCGTTGCCGGAGCCGAATACAAACATACCGAAACCGCCCGTCCGCGCGACAGCCTGACGGTGGACAACCTGACTGGCGCCGTTAGCAAAGTCTATGCGGGCAGCACCTATCCGAACAAAACCTTTCCCGACAGCAAACGCAAAACCCTCAGCCTGTACGCACAAGACAGCCTGACCTTCGGCAACGGCATCGTCCTGACCCCTGCCCTACGTTACGAGAAAGACAAACTGAACACCGAAACCGACCAAGCCTATCTCAACGCCAATCCCGACGGCACGGCAACCCGCTTCAACGATTCCGCGCTTACGCCCAGCCTGCGCTTGAGTGTACCGATGGGCGAGCAGCTCACCGGTTTTGCCACTTATTCACAAGGCTTCCGCACACCGCCGTTTGACAGCGCGACCATGGCGTTTGCCAACACGACCTACGGCTATGCCGTCATCCCGAATGCGAATCTCAAATCCGAACGCTCCAACAGCTTCGAATTGGGCATGAAGTTCAAAAACGAACGCGCCCGCGCGCAAGTTACCGCGTTCTACAACCGTTATCGAAACTTCATTGACCGCACCGAAGTCGGCACTGCCTCCATAGGCGGCCGCCCGATTATCCAGTACCAATATCAAAACCTGGATAGGGTCAAAACCTACGGCGCAGAAGCCTCCGCCGCCTACAAATTCCTGCCGGGCTGGCAAGTCTCCGGCAGCATCGCTTGGATGCGCGGCAAGCAGCAAGACGGCACGCCGCTGGATTCCGCCTACCCGCTCAACGGCGTTTTGGGCTTGGACTACGCGCAAGAAAAATGGGGCGTCGATACCAAATTGCGCTGGTCGAAAAAACACAGCCGCGTCAGCAGTGACAGCGTTTTCCAAGCGCCGGGCTACGGCGTATGGGATGTCGGCGCGTGGTACAAGCCGTCTAAAAACCTTGAAATCGGCGCGAACATTTACAACATCGGCAACAAAAAATACTGGCAACACGCAGACGTCGCCGGCATGAGCCGTACCAGTGTGATGGACTTGTACACCGAAACCGGCCGCAATTTCGCCGCAACGGTACAACTGAAGTTCTAATGTGATTCAACCGTTTTCAGACGGCCTGAGAAAACGAGCAGGCCGTCTGAAAGCATTCGACAAGGAAAAATAATGAAACTCAAACTCCTTCTGCTTTCCGCGTTTATTTCGTTGGCCGGCACTGCACACGCACAACGCATCGTCGTGTTAACCCCCGATACGGCAGACATTGTTGCCGCGCTCGGCGCATTGGACGAAATCGTCGGCCGCGATCAGACCGTTCAAAATCCGGCATTGAAAAACAAGCCCAGTATCGGCATTCATCGCCGTCTGACGGTTGAGCCGATTGTGGCCGCCAAACCCGACATCGCCATCGGTTCATGGATGGCGCAGCCTGCCGATATTTTTGCCCACCTGCAAAAAGCAGGAATTAAAGCCGTTAATGTTGCGCCCGATGACAGCATCGCCGCCTATCCGCAAAGTATCCGCAACATCGGCCGGCTTATCGGCAAAAGCACGCAGGCGGACAAGTTGGCAAGCAAGTGGCAGGCGGATATGAAACAGCAGCCTTCCAGCGGCAAACGCTACCTCTTCAGCTACGACGGGCGCATCGTATCGGGCAAGAATACTGCCGCCGACGAAATCATCCGCCGTGCCGGCGGTATCAATGCCGCAGCCGCCATTGACGGTTTCAAACCGATGACGCGTGAGGCATGGATAGCGGCCAAGCCCGACATCATTATCATTGCCGATCACAACACGGCCATGATAGGCAACGTCAAAACCTTTGCCGCACGCCCCGAAATCGCCGGTTCGCCTGCTGCGAAAAACGGCAAAATTTATTTGTGGAAGGCCAACGATATGTTCCGTTACGGGTTGGATACGCCGCAAGTGGTTCAACGTTTGCACGGTTTGGCGAAATAAACGCGCCTGATTTGAAAAAAACAGCCTGATTTTTGTTTTCAGACGGCCTTGATGTGTTCCTTCTTGTTGAGGAGGCAAAACGGCTGTCTTAAAAATGCCGTCTGAAACTGTCCCTCAATCCGCTTAAACCGTATGATGTCATGAAACCGCATATCCTTACCCTTTGCCTGCTGCTTACTGCTGCCGCAGTTTATTTGTGCTGCGGCATCGGTTTTGGCGCGTGGGAGTCGCCGCTGGCGATGGATGAAACCGTCCGCCAAATTCGTTTACCGCGCATCTATACCGCGCTTTTGGTTGGAGCCGGTTTATCCGCTTCGGGGGCGGCATTGCAGGCTTTATTTGAGAACCCGCTGGCCGATCCGAGTTTGATCGGGACGTCGGGCGGTGCGGCTTTGGGCGTGATTGTTTTATTGGCTTTGGGCGGTGGTACGATTGGCGTACCTACGGCGGCCTTTTTCGGTGCGCTGGGCATGTGCCTGCTGATTTTGGCAGTGCATAAACTGCTCGGCGGCGGTACTTTGGGATTGCTGGTGTTGGGTTTTGTGTTGAGCGCGTTTTCGGGCGCGGTGGTCAGCATGATTTTGTTTTTATCTGACGATTTGGTATTGCGCAGCACGACCACATGGCTGTCGGGCAGCCTTGCCGAAGCTGGTTTCTCATCGCCTGTTGCGGCAATCGCGGTCATGTTGCCCGGTTTTCTGATTTTGTTGTCCGCAGGCAGGCGGCTGGACGTTTTGATGACGGGGGAAGACACGGCTGCCAGTATGGGTGTATCAGTTGGGGTATTGCGTGTGCAAACCGTAATCGGCGCGGCATTGATGACGGGGGCGGCGGTGTCGCTTTCGGGCATCATCGGTTTTCTCGGCATGATGATCCCCAATGTGCTGGCGCAAACCGTCGGCGGCAGCCGCCGCAAATTGATTGCGCTGTCGGCTTGGTTGGGCGCAGTGTTTTTAATGGTGGTGGACGGCGCGGCGCGCTGGTTGACATACCCTGTAGATCTGCCGGTCGGTATCGTGATTGCCTTATTGGGCGGACCGTTTTTTATGTATTTGTTTATCAAGCCTTTGAAAAGCCGTTGATGTCTAAACAAGCTGTCTGAAACTTCATTGCCCTATATCTTTTGCCATGTACACCTTATTTCAAATCCGTAATCTTTCCGTCTGCGTCCAAGACAAAACCCTGCTTGAAATCGATCAACTGGATATACCTTCGGGCATGACCGTCATTATCGGTCCGAATGGTGCGGGCAAATCCACTTTGCTGCGTGTCTTAATCGGGCAAACAGGGCAGGGGAAAATCACGCTTTTCGGTGAGGCCGTTGCGCCGCAAATCCGCGCGGGCAGGGTGGCATGGGTCGGGCAGCATGGCCGTTACAACATGCCGATGACCGTACGCGAATACATTGAGTTGGCGTCATTCGTACAAAAAGGCCGTCTGAATCATGAATGGGCGGACGAGTTGCTCGATTATTTTGATTTGACGGCCTTGGCGGATAAGCGCATCGGCAAGCTCTCAGGCGGCGAACAGCAACGCGCCAACATCATCCGCGCCCTGTTGCAAAATGCGCCGGTCTTGCTTTTGGACGAACCGTGCAACCATCTTGATATCCGCCACCAACACCGCCTGATGCAGTATTTGGTAGGGTATTCAAACCGTGCCTCATCAATGATGGTATTGCACGATTTAAACCTCGCCGCGCGTTATGCGGAACATATTATTTTGATGAATAGGGGAAAAGTCGTTGCATCAGGCAAGGTGGGCGAAGTGATGCACCCCGACTTGCTTGAATCGGTTTACGGTTGGCAGATACGCCGTTGCGAAGATGAAGCAGGGTTTTATTTTAGAAGTTGAGGCTGTCTGAAAACCGCTTGTTTGCACAGGTATAAATTTTCAGACGGCCTCGAAATGTGAAAAAGCCTGCATCTCGTGCAGGCTTTCTTTTATTTCAAACCAAGCGGGGGCAACGGTTAATCGACGCGGCTGAAAATCAGCGTGGCATTGGTGCCGCCGAAGCCGAAGCTGTTGGACATCACCGCGTTGAGCTTCATCTCGCGGTTTTCGCGCAGAATCGGCAGGCCTTCGGCTTGTTCGTCCAAGTTTCGGATGTTCGCGCTGGCGCAGGCAAAATCGTTCTGCATCATCAGAATCGAGTAAATCGCTTCGTTCGAACCTGCCGCGCCTAGGGCGTGGCCGGAAAGCGATTTGGTGGAGCTGATGAGCGGGATTTCTTGTCCGGCGAACACTTCGCGGATGGCACCCAGTTCTTTGGTGTCGCCGACCGGCGTGGAAGTGCCGTGGGCGTTGATGTAATCGACTTTGCCGCCGTGCTGCGCCAGTGCCATCTGCATACAGCGCACCGCGCCTTCGCCGGAAGGTTGAACCATGTCGTAACCGTCGGAAGTCGCGCCATAGCCGGTCAGTTCGCACAGGATGTTCGCACCGCGCGCTTTGGCGTGTTCATATTCTTCCATCACCAAGATGCTGCCGCCGCCGGAAATCACGAAACCGTCGCGGTCGGCATCATAGGCGCGGCTGGCCTGTTCAGGCGTGTCGTTGTATTTGCTCGATAACGCACCCATCGCATCGAACAGGGAACTCATCTGCCAAGACACTTCTTCGCCGCCGCCGGCAAACACGATGTCTTGTTTGCCAAGCTGAATCAGTTCGGCGGCGTGGCCGATGCAGTGGGCGGAAGTGGAGCAGGCAGAGCTGATGGAATAGTTCACACCTTTGATTTTAAAAGGGGTAGCCAAGCAGGCGGCTACGGTGGAGGCCATGGTTTTGGTTACGCCGTAGGGGCCGATGCGCTTCACGCCGCTGGCACGCAGGGTGTCGGCGGCTTCCACTTGCGAGGCGGAAGACGCGCCGCCGCTGCCGGTTACGATGCCGGTGCGGATGTTGGAAACCTGCCCTTCAGTGAGGTCGGCGTTGGCGATGGCTTCTTTCATGGCGATGTAGGCATAGGCCGCCGCGTCGCCCATAAAGCGCAGGATTTTGCGGTCGATGTGTTCTTTGGTGTCGATTTTGATGTTGCCTGCCACGTTTGAACGCAGCCCCATTTCGCGGTAGCTTTCGTCAAAGGAAATGCCGGATTTCAGGTTTTTCAGCGATTCGAGCACTTCGCGGCAGTTGTTGCCCAGGCTAGATACGATGCCGATACCGGTTACGACTACTCGTTTCATAGTGGATACTCCTTAATGGCGGCCGTCTGAACGCTTTTTTCAGACGGCCTTTTGCCGTTGCAAATGGTTAGAAGTCGTCGGTAGATGTGAACAGGCCGACGCGCAGGCCGTTGCCTTCATAGATTTTGCGGCCGTCCACGCTCATTTCGGCGTCGGCGATGCCCAGCACCAGTTTGCTGTTCATCACGCGTTTGATGTGGATGTGGTAGGTGATTTTTTTGTGTTTCGGCAATACTTGGCCGCTGAATTTCACTTCGGCGCAGCCCAGTGCGCGGCCACGTCCCGGCGCGCCCGTCCAGCCCAAATAGAAGCCCACTAATTGCCACATGGCGTCCAAGCCCAAGCAGCCGGGCATGACGGGGTCGCCTTCGAAATGGCAGCCGAAGAACCACAAGTCGGGGTTGATGTCCAATTCGGCGACGATTTCGCCTTTGCCGTATTTGCCGCCGGTGCTGTTGATGTCGAGGATGCGGTCTATCATCAGCATGTTCGGCAGCGGCAGTTGGGCATTGCCCGCGCCGAAAAGTTCGCCGCGCCCGCAGGCTAAGAGTTCTTCTTTGGTGTAGCTGTTTTGCTGAACGAATGGGGTGGTCATGGTTGTCCTTTGATAAATCCTGATGTAATCAGTTGGGGTTGAGTTTAGAGACTAAACTCTAAAAAACGGGTGCATTCTATTTCAGTCGGCAGAATCCCGCAATGCCAAGAGGGCGGCCGGCAATATTTTCCGGGGCGGGTTGGGATATGCATTTAAGCAAGTTTTTGTTTTATTGAAGTTAAGTTAAAGGAAAGGCCGTCTGAAAGTTTCAGACGGCCTTTTTATCTTCGGGCGGCATGGAGGCCGTCTGAAAATTATTTGAAGAAGTCGCCGATGCCGCCGGGCAGGCCTTGGGTGAATTTGCCCATGGTGGACGAGGTGAGGTCTTCGGCGGCTTCGTGGGCGGCGTTTACCGCAGCCAATACCAAATCTTCCAGCATTTCTTTGTCTTCGGCCGCTTCGGCAATCAGGTCGGGGCTGATGCTGATGCTTTTGACTTCGTGGTTGCAGGTCATGACGACTTTAACCAGGCCGTTGCCCGCTTCGCCGTTTACTTCGGTAACGGCCAGCTCGGCTTGGGCTTTTTTCATATTTTCCTGCATTTTTTGGGCTTGCTGCATGAGGCCGCCCAGTCCTGCTTTTCCAAACATGGTTTTATGCTCCTGTGTGTTGAGGGTTAAAGATAAAGGGTTGTCCGCTGCGGGTGGGCGGCGGACGGGAAATCAGTTTTCGAGGTTTTCCGCCAGTTGCAGGCTTTCCGCTTCCCAGCCCGCCGCTTCGAGTCCGGCCATCAGGCGGCGGCAGGCGGGGTCGTTTTCCAGCCGGCCGCGTGCTTCCTCGCGGCCTTCGTGTTGCAGGCGGACGCGGCGCATGGCCGGGGTTTCCCAGCCCGCACCGTCCTGCCAGGCTTGGGTTTGGATGCTCAGGCCGGGGCGGTTGTAGGCATCGGCCAGCGTTTGGCTGATTTTGTCGAAATATTCTTTGGTGGTGGTGGTCTGGCTGTTGCCGTTGAGGGCGAACAGGATGCGGTTGGCGGCGGTGTCGTCTTTCGTCCAGGCCATGTGGTCGGCCAGCATTTGCGCGGCACCCAGCCGTTTGCCGAGGCGTTTGATGACGGCATGCCAGTTGGCGGCGTTCAGTTCGGGCAGGGGGGTGAAGTCGTCCGCGTTTTCGCCCTCGTCTTCGCCTTCTTCATGTCCGGTTTCTCCTGTTTCCATGCCTTCGTCCTGCGGCAGGGGCGGGAGGATGTCGTCGCCGTAGTAAGCGTATTCGTCGGCGGGCGGAATGTCGTCGAAGGGCGCGCTTTCTTCCAACTGCCAGGCTTCGGGACTGGCGGGCAGGGTGTGTTCGGACGGCCTGTTGTCTTCTGACGGGTGGAGGCCGTCTGAAAGTTGGGTTTGCGAGACGTTCGCGGCGGATTCCTGCCACGGCGGGGTGCCGTCGTCGCTTGTGGCGGTTACCGTTTGGTCGGGCGTGTGTTCAGACGGCCTGTCTTTTTCTGACGGGTGGAGGCCGTCTGAAAGGCGTGTTTGCGGCGTGTTTGCGGCGGATTCCTGCCACGGCGGGGTGTCGTCGTTGTTTGTGGTGGCGGTTGCTGTTTGGTCGGACGTGTGTTCAGACGGCCTGTCGTCTTCCGACGGGTGGCGGCCGTCTGAAAGTCGGGTTGGCGATACATTTGTTGCAGTTTCCTGCCACGGCGGGGTGTTGTCGTCGCTTGTGGCGGCTGCCGTTTGGGCGGGTGCTGTGTCGGTGGAGGCCGTCTGAAAGGCAGGCAGGTTTTCAGACGGCGTTTGCTTTGCGGGGGCTGCGGACGGGGTGTGCAGCCCGCTGCCGTCAATTTGCGCGCCGGTGTACTGCGGCGGGGCGGCCAAGGGGGCGAAGGCCAGCATGCGCAGGAGGGTCATGACGAAGCCTGCGTATTCGTCGGGGGCGAGGCCGAGGTCTTGTTTGCCATGGATGGCGCATTGGTAGTAGAGCTGGATTTGTTCGCCGCCCAGTTGTGCCGCGAGGTGTTTGAGGGCGGGATATTCGGGGTCGTCGGCGGGTACGGCGGCGGGTACGGTTTGCAGCAGGGCGATGCGTTGCAGCAGGAGGGCGAGTTCGCTCAGGGCGTTGTCGAAGCCGACGGCGCGTTCGGCCATTTCCCGTGCCTGGTTCATCAGGGCCGCGCCGTTTTGGCCGGCGATGCTTTGCAGCAGTTCGTAGAGGTAGCGTTTGTCCACCGCGCCTATCATTTGGCGCACGTCTTGTTCGACCACTTTGCCCGATCCCATGGCGATGGCTTGGTCGAGCAGGCTGAGTGCGTCGCGCATGGAGCCTGCGGCGGCGCGGCCGAGCAGGGCGAGGGCGGGGGTTTCGTAGGGGATTTGTTCGCTGTCGAGGACGTGTGCGAGGTGGTCGGCCACTTGTTGGGTGGTCATGTTGCGCAGGACGAATTGCAGGCAGCGGCTGAGTACGGTAACGGGGACTTTGTGCGGGTCGGTGGTGGCGAGGATGAATTTGACGTGCTCGGGCGGCTCTTCCAGGGTTTTGAGCATGGCGTTGAACGCGCTTTTGGAGAGCATGTGCACTTCGTCGATGATGTAGACTTTGTATTTGCCGGCGGTCGGGGCGTATTGGGCGTTTTCGAGTACTTCGCGGATGTTGTCGATGCCGGTGTTGGAGGCGGCGTCGATTTCGAGCAGGTCGACGAAGCGGCCGGCGTCGATGTCGCGGCAGGATTGGCATTGGCCGCAGGGTTCGCCTTCTTCGGGGTGTTCGCAGTTGAGGCTTTTGGCGAGGATGCGGGCGATGGTGGTTTTGCCCACGCCGCGCGTGCCGGTGAGCAGGTAGGCGTGGTGCAGGCGGCCTTTTTCCAGGGCGTTGCGCAGGGCTTTGACGACGTGTTCCTGTCCGACGAGGTCGGCGAAGGTTTTCGGCCGCCATTTGCGGGCGAGTACTTGGTATGCCATAAAAAATCTCCGAGGCCGTCTGAAAAGGCATTCCGTGCTTTTCAGACGGCCTCTCCGGTATGGATGGGGCGGCGGGGCGGTTTAGCCGACGCGGTAAAATGCCAGGCTACCCATGAGGTTGGGCAGGGTTTCGATTCGTTTGCCTGCGGTCATGACGGCGCGTTCGAGGACGCGGATGTTGTTTTTCGCGCACAGTGCGTCGAAGTCCTGCAGGGTGCACCAGTGGATGTTGGGGGTGTTGTACCACTGGTAGGGCATGCGTTCGCTGACGGGCATGTGGCCGCCCAGTGCGATTTGCAGGCGGTTGCGCCAGTAGCCGAAGTTGGGGAAGGAGACGACGGCTTGTTTGGCGACGCGGGTCAGGTCGCGCAGGATGTTTTCGGTGTTCTGCATCGCCTGTATGGTTTGGCTCAAGATGATGATGTCGAAGCTGTCGTCGTCGAAATCCTGCAGGCCTTGTTCCAAGTCGGCCTGTATGACGTTGATGCCGTTGGCGATGGAAGCCAGCACGCCTTCGGTGTCGATTTCCACGCCGTAGCCGGTGCATTGTTTTTCCCGAACCAGTGCGGACAGCAGTTCGCCGCGGCCGCAGCCGAGGTCGAGTACGCGGCTGCCGGCCGGTATCCAGTCGTAAATCAGCCGTAAATCGTCGCGCAGATTGTTCATGCCTGCAACTCCTTGTAAACGTTGTCCATATATGCGGCCACGGCGGCGATATAGGGGCGGTCGGTCATCAGGAAGGCATCGTGGCCGTGATTGGATTCGACCTCGATGTATTGTACGTCGCGCCCGGCTTTGACGAGGTGTTTGACCAGTGCGCGCGAGCGTGCGGTGGCGAAACGCCAGTCGGTGGTGAAGCTGGCGACGAAGAATTTGGCCTTGGTCTGCCGCAGTGCCGCAACGAGGTCGTTGCCGAAGGCGGCGGCGGGGCTGAAGTAGTCCAGCACTTTGGTCATCCGCAGGTAGGTGTTGGCATCGAAGCGTTCAGCAAATTTGTCGCCCTGATAGCGCAGGTAGGATTCGATTTCGAACTCTACGCCGTAGCCGTAGCGTATGCCGTCGTGCAGGCTGCGGCCGAATTTCCTGCCCAGGCCTTCTTCGGCCAGGTAGGTGATGTGCCCCATCATGCGGGCGATGCGCAGCCCGCGGCGCGGGATGGTGTTGAAGCGGCGGTAGTGGCCTTCGTGGAAGTCGGGGTCGGTGATGATGGCTTGGCGGGCAACGTCGTTGAAGGCGATGTTTTGCGCCGACAGGCGGGTGGCGGAGGCAATCACCAGCGCGTGCCGCACGCGGTCGGGGTAGTCTATCGCCCATTGCAGTGCCTGCATGCCGCCCAAGCTGCCGCCGATGACGGCCGCCCATTGGCGGATGCCGAAGCGGTCGGCCAGCAGAGCTTGGCTGTTGATCCAGTCTTTTACGGTAACGACGGGGAAGTCCGCGCCGTATTCCTGTCCGTTTTCGGGGTTGGTGCTCAACGGGCCGGTGCTGCCGGCGCAGCCGCCCAGGTTGTTGAGCCCGATAACGAAGAAGCGGTTGGTGTCCACGGGTTTGCCGGGGCCGACCATGCTGTCCCACCAGCCGGGGTGTTTGTCGTCGGGGTGGTGGCGGCCGGCGACGTGGTGGTCGCCGGAGAGGGCGTGGCAGACCAATACGGCGTTGGATTTGTCGGCGTTGAGCGTGCCGTAGGTTTCCACCATCAAATCGAAGTGCGGCAGGGTTTGGCCGTTTTGCAGGACAAGCGGCTGTTCGAACGGGATTTTTTCGGGCGTTACCAGCCCTATGCTGTCGGCGGCGGTCATAACGTGTGCGCGGGAGAGGGAAAAGGCCGTATTATAACGGCTTTTGTTTTTGCATGGCTGTTTCAGACGGCCTTTCTTGCCGGATGCATGTTTCTTTTTTATTGAAGTTCTTTTTGTTTGCCGCTTTGATTGCTTTGGCGGTTGTGCGGCTGTTGCCGGACGGTTACCGGCAGGCGGTGCACAGGGCGGCGAAAACCGCGGCCTGGGTTTGCGTTTCGATGTCGCTGCTGTTGGCGGCGTTGCGCTATTGGTTGGCCGTCTGAAAACATCCGGGCAGCCGCCGTCGGAATGAAAGGCGGGCTGCCCGGATGCTTTCGCAATCTTTTCAGACGGCCTGTCGGTTTATTTCACCCGTTTGGCGCGGCGGAAAAATTCGTCGGGCGCGGTGGTGCTGCGCAGGGCGTTGTTTTTGTCGAGCTGGATAAAGGATTCCATGCCGTCGCTGCAACTGAGTGCCACGTCGATGCGCAGGTATTTTTTATTGGGGCGGATGGTTTTCAGTACCGCGTTCATTTCGCTACCGTATGCTTTATTGTCCGAGTCTTCGATTTCGATGCTTTCGCGGATGCTTTTGGCCAGTTCTTTGCCGCTTATCCAAGAGCTTTCATGCACATAACCTTTGCTTTTTTGGCCGCACTCGGCGGATACATGGGCAAATTCTTTAAAGCCGTTTTTGTTGATGACGAAGTTTCCGCCGTCCGCATCGTGCCAGGTACCGAAGCTTTGCGGATGCGGATTGACGTCGGCGGCTTGCGCGGTGGCAACGGCCAGGCTTAACAGCAGGGGGACGGTTTTCAAGAGTTTCATGGCGGTACTTTCTTTCGGTTGAGGTGGAGGGGTAAAACGGGCCGGGTTTTCAGACGGCCTGTTTTGCTGTCGGCGTGCAGGCGGTTACAGCAGCCAGCCGCCGTCGTAGTGGCTGAGGAATTCGGCAAATTCGCTTTGCGCGCGGCGGATTTGGGCGTGGTCCTGCGATTCCAGGATGCGTTCGAATATCATGATGCGGTGGCCGATGATCTGCCGTTGGTCGCCGAGGTGTTCTTCATACAGGCGTTTGCCTTTTTCCAGCAGGTAAATGTTTTCCTGCTGGTCGCGCGGGTGGATTTTCAGTGCGGCCAGTTTTTTCAGTGAGGCTTGGATTTCCTCTTCGGAAAGGTTTACGCTGTTGTGGCGGAAGGTTTGGTTGGCGGAGATGTCGAACTCGCTGTTGCGGACATCCACGTCCAGTAGGCCGTTGATGTCGTAGCTGAACCGAACGTCGATATACACTTCGCCTTCGGGGCGCGGGGGGATTTTGACGGTCAGGCGGCCGAGTTCGAGGTTGTCTTTGGCGGCAACCGATTCGCCCTGCAAGACGCGCAGTTCGATTTCGGTCTGGTTGTCGGATGCCGTGCTGTAGCGTTCTTCGCGCGATACGGGTACGGGCATGTTGCGTTCGATAATCGGGCTGAAAATGCCGTAGGCGCGTTCGCCGTTGCCCAGGTCGGTGCTGGTTTCGATGCCGAGCGAGAAGGGCATGACGTCGGTTAAAACTACTTCGTCCACGCTTTCGTCGCGTGCGATTAAGGCCGCCTGAACCGCCGCCCCGCGCGCGATGGCTTCGTCGGGATTGACGGAAACGTTGGCGATGCGGCGGAACAGTTGGGCGATGGTTTGGCGGATGAGCGGCATGCGTGTGGCACCGCCTACCAGGATGATGCTGTCGATTTGGTCGGGGTGTAGCCTGGCATCGCGCAGGGCGCGTTCGAGCGGCTGGCGCAGGCGGGTCAGCAGGGGCTTGGCGGCTTCGTAAAATTCGTTGCGGGCAATGACGGCGGAAACGATGCGGCCGCCGACATTGACTGCGATTTCGGCCTGCATTTCTTCGCCCAGTTTCCGTTTTGCGGTTTCCAGAGCCTGCCACAGTTCGCTGCTGTCGCTTAGTTTGGCGCGTTCGGCATCGCTCAGTTCTTTGCATTGGCGCAGGAAGCATTGGCGCAATATCTGTACGAAGTCTTCGCCGCCCAAATGGTTGTCGCCCGCACTGGCGGATACTTGCACCACGCCGTCGAAATAGTCCAAAACGGATACGTCGAACGTGCCGCCGCCCAAGTCGTAAATCAGGAAACGGGTGTCGTCGGGCTTTTCCTGCAGGCCGTAGGCCAGGCCGGCGGCGGTCGGTTCGTTCAGCAGGCGCAGGACGTTCAGCCCGGCCATTTGCGCCGCATTGCGCGTGGCCTGCCGTTGGATGGCGTTGAAATAGGCCGGCACGGTGATGACGGCCTCGTCCACAGGTTCGCCCAAAAACGCTTCCGCGTCTTCCTTCAGGCTGCGCAGCAGGAGGGCGGACAGTTCTTCGGCGCGGAAGGTTTTGTTGCCGAGTTTGAAGGTTTTGTCCGTGCCCATAAAGCGTTTGAAGGCCGAGGCGGTGGACTGCGGCGCGGTGCGCAGGCGTTCGCGTGCGGCGAGGCCGACTAGGATTTTCCCGTCGTCGCCTATGCTGACGACGGAGGGGGTCAGGAAATGGCCGAGCCGGTTGGGAATCAGGCGGGTTTCGCCGTTGATGAATTGGGCAATCAGGCTGTTGGTGGTGCCCAAGTCGATGCCGATTTGTGCTGTCATGGATGGCTGCCGGAGAAAAAACGCCATTTTAAATGCGGACAGGCCGTCTGAAAACGTTGTTTCAGGCTGCGGTGGGAAATTTTTGCGTTCCGCCGCATACGGATTCATAGTGATGCCGATATGTGAAACGGGGGTTTCTGTTTGGAAACCCCCGTTTTATGTCGGATAAGTGTGGCGAAAAATTGTTTTCAGACGGCCTCAAGCCTGTTTTTCCAATTCCGCTGCGGCCTGTTGCGCCCAAGCCATCGTTTCGGCAAAGGCGGGGCGGGCGGTGTGGCGGTTGATATAGGCGGAGAAGACCGGTTCGTCCGTTACGAAAACCGGGGGTATGCCGCGTTTCGGTATGGTGCGGATAAAGTGGATCAGCAGGCCGGTGAAATATACATCGAGTGCGGAAAAGCGGTTGCCGACGATAAAGTCGTGTTTGGCCAGATGGGCGCGCAGGGTGGCGAAGGCAGTGTCGAAATCACCGTAGCCTGTGTCCTTGCGCCGCTGTTCGCTGTCCTGTACACGGTGGATTTTGTCGAATCCGGCGTATTCGAGGTGGATGGAGAAACACAGCCAGCGGTAGAACTCGCCGCGTGCCAACGAATCGGCGGCCGGAATCAGGTGTTTGTCGGGAAACTGCTCGGCCAGAAAGGTGATGATGGCGGCGGTTTCGGTCAGCACGGTGCCGTCTGCTTTGAGTGCGGGAACTTTGCCCATCGGATTGACTGCCAGATAGTCGGCGGATTTCATGGCTTCGCCGAACGGAATCAGTTTGACGTCGTATTGCGCGCCGCATTCTTTCAGCATCCAGACTACGTTGGTGCCGCGGGAATAAGGGTGGGTGTAGAGCGTGAAACGGTGCATGGTTTTTCTCCTGCGGGGTTGAAAAGACTCATGATACAGGCAGGGCGCGTCAATTTTTGTCAGCAGGCTTTTTCAGACGGCCTGTTTTGATGTTTCGTTTTTTGCCATTTCCGCGCAGGCGGGAATTGAGGCTTGCCCGTACGGAAACCTGCTGAGAGAAAAAGTTTCCCACATTCCACATCCTGGATTCCCACCTGCGCGGGAATGACGGGATTCAATCAATAGCCGCATCAAAGATGAAGCAAGCCGGCTATGATGGAACCACGGCGGTCGAAAATCAATACGGGTTACGGTCTTTCAGACGGCCTGTTACGGCTTTGAGGCCGTCTGAAAAATAGGTTTCTAAATCTCAAACACCGACAAATCCAAATCTTCCTGCCGCTGCCATTCGCGCAGCAGCACCATGCGCGGAACGGGGAAGGTGTCGCCGATGCTCAGGTTTGACATGCGGTCGGTGCGGAAGTGGCGGAAATCCCGCCGCTTTTCGCACCATGCCGCCAGCAGGCAGGCGTCGGGAAAATAGCCGACCGCCAACGGTCTGACGCTGCGGCGGGTAGGGCGGCCTTGGGCATCGGTATAGTCGAACGAAAGGATGCGGTTGCCGCGCAGGGCGGTGCGGATGGCGGACAGCGTTTCGCTTTCCTGCGGCGTAAACGGATAGGTTTGGCACGGGCGGGGATAAAGTGCCTGCGTGTTGAGGTGTTCCCTTAAATGGCCGGGCAGCACGGCATCGATTTTCGCCAGCACAGATTTGGCATCGGCGGCCAGGCCGTCGTCTCCGTTTGCGGCCACCCAGCGCATTCCGAATACCAGTGCTTCGATTTCCGGTTTGTCGAACATCAGCGGCGGCAGCCCCAAATCGGTATGTAATACGAAACCCAGCCCGGCCTCGCCGCGTATGTCGGCGCCTTGCGCGCATAATTGGGCAATGTCGCGGTACACCGTGCGCGTGCTCACCGATAACTGCTGCGCCAGCGTTTCGGCGGTAACGGGACCGTGCCGGCGGCGGAGCAGGTCGAGCAGGGAGAGGAGTCGTCGGCTGCGGGGCATGATGAGGCCGTTTGAACGGATAAGGAAAACGGCGGCATGATAAGCCTTTGCCTGTTCGGACGGAAGGGTGGGGCGGCTTTATTTGTGCAGGCCGCATTCCTTGCTGTCTTTGCTTTCCCACCACCAGCGTCCGGCGCGGATGTCTTCGTCCCATTTCACCGGACGGGTGCAGGGTTCGCAGCCTATGCTGGGGTAGCCTTGGTTGTAGAGGGCGTTTAACGGCAGGTCGGTGGTTTGCGCATAGGCCCAAACGTCGTCGTCCTGCCAGTCGAAAATCGGGTTGAATTTGGCGATGCCGCGGGCGTGGTCGGTTTCCTCAAACGGCAGGTCTCCGCGCGTAACCGATTGGCTACGCCGCTGGCCGGTCAGCCAGGCGGGGGCGGCGGCGAGGGCGCGGTTGAGCGGCTCGACTTTTCGGATGTGGCAGCATTGTTTGCGCAATTCTATGCTTTCGTACATTGCGCCTGCGCCGTATTCGGCGACGAAGCGTGCGGCCTCTTCGGGCTGCGGATGAAAGACGGTGAAGCGGATGTGCGGGTAGCGGCGGCGGACTTGCGCGATCAGTGTCCGCGTTTCGGCGTTGAGGCAGCCGGTGTCGAGGGTGACGACGGCAATCGGCAGGTCGGCGGCGGCGATTCGGTGGGTAACGATCATGTCTTCCGCCGCCAGGCTGGAGGCGAAAACGGCTTGGGGGAAGCGTTGCGCGATTTGTCCGAGGCGTTGGTCGAGCAGGCGGATTTTTTCGGGCAATCGGGCCGGTGTGGTTTGGTCGGGCGGCGGCATTTGCCAAAATTTCGGTTTCATGGCGGCGGTATTATTGTTTTCGGGATAGCCGACATTGTCCCGTCGATTGCGCTGCCGGCGAAGGAACGGTTTTTTATTTGCTTATAACGGAGGGGCCGTCTGAAAGGTCGGTCGATCGGGTTTGGCCGGGGTGATGAATGGTGCTTCGGTTTGAACACAGGTTTTGCCACATTGCGGCTTTGGCAGGGAAACCTGCCGTAACGGCCGCCGTGTTTTGGGTTGGCACGGAAGGCGGCAGTGGGATGCTTCTGTTATGCGTTTATGAGTTTGGCCTGATAGGCGGATTGCTGTCGTGAAATCGGTCGGAAAGGTGCGGGCATTCGGCGGGAGGTTCGGTTTCGCCTATCGGCGGTTGGCCGGCATGTTTTTTCGGATGCGGTATTTTTCAGACGGCCTTCTAGGCCGTCTGAAAGGTTCGGGTATCCGTCCAACTGATTTTCGCGATTCGGCGATGGAGGCATGAAGTTATATCCGCTGTTTGGGGATATGGTTTCAGACGGCCTTTAGAGGCCGTCTGAAAACTTTTCCAGCCTTACAGCAACACTTGTTCCACGCCGCCGTTTTTCGCTTTTTGCACGAAATCGTCCTGCCAGGTTTCGCCCAAAATGCCGCGCGCCATTTCAATGACGATGTAGTCGGCTTTGATGTTGTTGTCTTCTTCGTAGCGGCTCAAACCCTGCATACAGGCCGGGCAGGTGGTGATGATTTTCACCTGTTCGGCGGGCGGGAGCTGTGTCAGGTTTTTCTCGATTTCTTCCTGTTTGCGGAATTTCACCTGGCTGGCGATGTCGGGGCGTTTGGTGGCGAACATTCCCGATTCGCCGCAGCAGCGGTCGCTCAATACCACGTCTTTGCCCAGCAGTTCGCCCGCCAGTTTGGTCGGGTTCATGGTTTTTATCGGCGTGTGGCAGGGGTCGTGGTACAGGTATTGCGTGCCTTGTATGCCTTGCAGTTTCACGCCTTTTTCCAGCAAAAATTCGTGGATGTCGATGATGCGGCAGCCGGGGAAGATTTCTTCGAAGCGGTATTCGGCCAGCGCGTCGTAACAGGTTCCGCAGGAGACGACGACGGTTTTAATGTCGAGATAATTCAAGGTATTGGCCATGCGGTGGAACAGGACGCGGTTGTCGGTAACCATTTTGTCCGCTTTGTCGGCATCGCCGTGGGCGTTTTGCGGATAACCGCAGCACAGGTAGCCCGGCGGCAGCACGGTTTGCACGCCGACGTGCCACAGCATGGCCTGCGTGGCCAGCCCGACTTGGGAGAACAGGCGTTCCGAGCCGCAGCCGGGGAAGTAGAACACGGCTTCGGTATCTTCCGGCAGTTCGGGGTTGCGGATGATGGGGATGTGTTTGTCGCCTTCGATGCCGAGCATGGCGCGGGCGGTTTGCAGCGGCACATGGCGCGGCAGCGGACGGTTCACAAAGTGGATGACTTGTTCTTTGACGGACGGTTTGCCGACCGTGGTTTTCGGCGCGTTTTTCAGGCTGTCCGCGCCCAAATGCAGTTTTTTCGCCAAATCGTAGCCCATGGTCTGCATTTTGAAGCCCGCCTGAACCACGCCTTTGCGCATCAGGTTGATGGCGCGCGGGTCTTTGGCGTTCAAAAAGGCCAGTCCGGCGGATACGGCGGGGTTGAAGTGGCGTTTGCCCGCCTTTCTCAACAGGTTGCGGATGGCCACGGTTACGTCGCCGAAGTCGATATTGACGGGGCAGGGTTTGACGCAGCGGTGGCACACGGTGCAGTGGTCGGCCACGTCGTTGAGTTCGTCGAAGTGTTTCAGCGATACGCCGCGGCGGGTTTGTTCTTCGTACAGGAAGGCTTCGGTCAAAAGCCCCACGCCCAGGATTTTGTTGCGCGGGCTGTACAGCAGGTTGGCGCGCGGGACGTGGGTGGAGCAGACGGGTTTGCATTTGCCGCAGCGCAGGCAGTCTTTTACCGATTCGGTGATTTTGCCCAAATCGGACTGTTCCATAATCAGCGATTCCGCACCCAGCAGTTCGAAAGACGGGGTGTAGGCATGACGTAAATCCGAGCCTTTCATCAGCTTGCGGCGGTTGAAGCGGCCGTGCGGATCGACTTTGGCCTTGTAGTCCCAGAAGGGCTGCATTTCTTCGTCCGACAGGAATTCGAGTTTGGTGATGCCGATGCCGTGCTCGCCCGAAATCACGCCGTTCAAGCTGCGGGCGATGTTCATAATCCGCGCCACGGCCTTATGCGCGGTTTGCAGCATTTCGTAGTCGTCGGAATTGACAGGGATATTGGTATGGACGTTGCCGTCGCCGGCGTGCATGTGCAAGGCGACGAAGACGCGACCGCGTACGGTTTTGGCGTGGATTTTGCCCAAGCCTTCGATGATTTTGGTGTCGGTTTTGCCGCTGAAGATTTCGGCGAGCGGCTTCATTACGTCCTCTTTGACGGACACGCGCAGACGGAAGTCGCGGAATGCGGTGAAACAGCTCTCGTCGTCTTTGGCTTCGGGCGCGGCATGGACGGTTGCGCCGTAGCGGGCTTTGTAGTCGACAAGCGGCGTGTCCAGATGGGCGAGCAACCAGTCCCAACGTTCTTTGACGGCGGAAACGTGGGCAAGGGCGTGTTTGCCGCGTTCGCCCAAAAGTTCGGCGGTCGGCAGGTCCGTGCCCATTTTGTCGATGGGGAGTTTGCCGGACAGATATTGTTCCAAAGCGGCACAGAGTTTGAGTTTGTTTTGGATAGAAAGCTCAATGTTGATGCGCTCGATACCGTCCGAATACTCGCCCAGCCGTTCCAGCGGAATCACCACGTCTTCATTGATTTTAAAGGCGTTGGTATGTTTAGCGATGGCGGCGGTGCGGCTGCGGTCGAGCCAGAAGGTTTTGCGCGCTTCGGGCGATACGGCGATAAAGCCTTCGCCGTCGCGGGCGCGGGCGAGTTCGCAGATGTGTTCGGCTGCTGCCTCTACGGCGGCTTCGTCGTCTGAAACCACGTCCGCTAGCAAGACCATTTTCGGCCGCCCCTTGCCTGCCGCTTTGGTGGCGTAGCCGACGGCGCGGACATAACGCCAGTCCAAATGCTCCAAACCCGCCAGCCGCACGCTGTCGTGGGCGAGCAGGAAATCGCGGATTTCGACGATAGAAGGCGTGGCGTTGGCGACTGTACCGAAAAACTCCATACACACGGTGCGCGTGTGTTTCGGCATTTTGTGCAACACGAAAGCGACGCTGGTGATGATGCCGTCCGTACCTTCTTTCTGCACGCCGGGCAGGCCGCTCAAGAATTTGTCGGTAACGTCTTTGCCCAAACCGACTTTGCGGAATTTGTGGCCGGGGATTTCCAAACGTTCGGTTTTAACGACATTAATGCCGTCTGAATCCAGCGTGTGAACGTCGAACACGGCGGTTTCTTCGTCGTGGATTTTGCCGAAATTGTGGCGCACGCGCTCGATGCGCAGCCATTCGCCTTGCGGGTTGACCATCTGCCAGTAGGCGAGGTTGTCCAACGCCGTCCCCCACAGCACGGCTTTTTTACCGCCCGCGTTCATCGCCACATTGCCGCCCACGCAGGACGCATCAGCGGAAGTCGGATCGACGGCGAACACCAAACCCGCCTGATGTGCGGTTTCTTCCACCCGCCGCGTTACCACGCCCGCGCCGCAATGGATAATCGGATGCTTGCCGTCCAAGCCCGCCAGTTCGACAAATTCGACGCCGCGATGCTTGTCCAGCTTTTCCGTATTGATGACCGCACTGTTTGCATCCAAAGGCACGGCGCCGCCGGTATAACCCGTGCCGCCGCCGCGCGGGATAATCGTCAAATCCAACTCAATCAGCGCGCGCACCAAGGGCGCGATTTCGGCTTCCGTGTCGGGATTGACGACGACAAAAGGATATTCGACGCGCCAGTCGGTCGCATCGGTAACGTGCGTTACACGCGCCAGCCCGTCGAACATAATATTGTGTTTTTTCGTATGTTTGGACAGCTTAGCCAAAATCTGCGCCCGCTTTTTGCGCGTGGCTTCGAAGCTGCCGTCGAAGGCGGACACGGCGTTTTCCGCCACCTGCAAAAGCTCGCCCACCTGCGGGTCGTCGTCGCGCCGCTTTTGGATTTCGTTCAAACGGTGGCGCATTTCGCGCACCAGGGCTTCGCGGCGGTGGGTGTGTTCGAGCAGGTCGTCCACCAGATAAGGATTGCGCACCACCGCCCAAATATCGCCCAATACTTCAAACAGCATCCGCGCCGAACGCCCCGTCCTGCGCCGTCCGCGCAAATCTTCCAGCGTCTGCCAAGCCTTTTCGCCCAACAGTCGGCCGACGATTTCTCGGTCGGAATAAGAAGTGTAGTTGTAGGGGATTTCGCGGATGCGTTGTTGTGTGGCAGTCGTCATGGTTTGGTGTCCGTGTTGCGGCATTTGCCGTCGTTTTGTTATTGAGGCCGTCTGAAAGCCCGGCTGGATTTGTGATGGTTTGTAATGTAATGTAACTTCAATGTTATTTCAAGTCTAAACTGTAGACAATCCGCTTGTTTGCAATGAGGGCGGAAGAAAGCAGGGCAGGGAAAATACCGCTTGGTGTTTTGCCGCAATACGGTTATAATCCGCGCCTTCTTATGGCGGGTCTCCCCGCATGGTGAGTTGGAGCAACGGGTCAGGGGCGGAAGCCAGCAGCCCACTCTGATAAGTCAGTGCCGGGGGTTAGGCTCGCCGCCCTATCAAAAAACACCGAACATTTCCATGTTCGGTGTTTTGCTTTTGCGGCCGTCTGAAAAGTTTCAGACGGCCTTTTAATGTTCGGTTGGGAAACCTTGACCCGCATTCGGCCGTGTCTTGACGTTCCGGTTAGACTTGCGGTTTGCAGATTCATCAATCCGAACCGTATTTAAGTTTTCAGACGGCCTCATCAGCGGATGTCTATTCCTTTGCGTTTAAATTCATCCTCCAACTGCCGGATTTGCTGTTCCGCTTTGAGGAGCTGTCTGTAATCGTCGGGGTGCATCGTATCGCGCAGGTTCATGCTTTTCAGGCCGAGTTCGCTCAGGCCTTGCGCTTGGGACGCGGCAGTTTCCGTTATCCGTTGCTTGCCCGACCATCCGCCGGAGCCGCTTATTTTGGTAATGCCGACTTGGCCTGCGGGCGCGTCGTAGAAGTTGTATGCGGCCGAGTCTTTGGGGTTGGGTTGGCCGTCCCGATAAAAGGTCGTCCATAGCAGTTTGTTGGTCTGTCTGGAATATTCCAGTTCGTGTCCCTGTATGTTGCCTTTGTCATCAAGGGTGTAAAGTTTGACCAGCGGCCTGATTGCAGGGTGCTTCGAGTCGGCCGGCATCGGGTGGTAATTGCCTTCCCAGCAGCGTTGCATGCGGTCTGCAACAGGGGTGCAGTGTTTTGGGGTGCGTGTTTCGTTCAAACGGAGCCAGTTGTTGATTCTGGCGAGTTCTTCGGGTGAGGGGGGTGTATATGAGCTGCTGTCTGACGGGCTGTCGTATGACGAACTCCTGTATGACGAGCTGCTTGGCGAATAGTCGGTGCATGTAGCGTTGCCATATACCTGCATGCAGTGCCCTATACGGTTCATTTGCTGTGCGTGCTCTCGGCGCAGTATGTTTTCGTTGGCTGCCGCGAATTGGCTTGCCGCCAATCCGCAGAATGCCAGCAGGATAGGCAAAATCGTTTTACGCATGGGGTGGTTTCCGTTTCAAGGTAAAAATTCGGGTATTGGGGTTTAGGGGAATCCGCGCTTTTAAGCTGCCTGAATATTTGTTTGCGCGGATTGGGTTCGGGAAGATGGTGTGCAGGCTGCTTTTTCGGTTTTCAGACGGCCTCGGGTTGTCTGTGACTGTTAAGCGATAAAATGGTCGTACACGGCATCGATTTTTGCGCAGGCGCGTTGGACTGCGGCCTCCCAGTTGCCTGCCGTACCTTCGGCGTAAACGGTATCCACAGAAGCGAAGCCCAAGAAACCGCCAAGCAATGTTTTCAAATAGCTTGAGGCGAAATCCATTTGCGCCATCGGACCTTCGCTATAAACGCTGCCGCTGGCCTGCAACAGCAGTACTTTATGCTCGCCCATCAAACCTTTCGGTGTACCGTCTTCGCCGTAGCGGAAGGTTTCGCCGGGCATAACCAGATTGTCCAGCCAGTCTTTCAGGAGGGCGGGAATGGCGAAGTTATACATAGGGTAGGCGATAACGAGACGGCGGGCGGATTTGACTTGGTTCACGACCGACATCAGCCGAGCTTGCAGCGCAGCTTGTTCTTCGTTTGGTTGTTGCCCTTGAAACAGGGTAACAGTAAACATCTCCAGCACTGCCTTATCCAAAGGCTGAATATCTGCTTCTGCCAAATTGACCGTTTGCACGCTGCCTGCAGGCAGTTTGGTCAGCAGGTGGGCAACCATGCGATTGGTCGCGGAAGCAGTAGAATGTCGATCAGGATGTGCATTGATAATCAGGGTGTCAATCATTTTAGTTTCCTTTTTTGGGATAGTTTAAGTGAGATAGGTTTTCAGACGGCCTACGATACCGTATGGCCGTCTGAAACCTTTATTGCCGCACTGTTTTATCGCTCGATTTGCGATACGTCGCGCACCGCGCCTTTGTCGGCGGAAGTGGCCATCGCGCCATAGGCACGCAGGGCGGCGGAGACGTAGCGGTCGCGGTTTTCCGGTTTCCACGCTTTGCTGCCGCGCGCTTCCATTTCGGCGCGGCGTTTTGCGAGTTCTTCGTCGGACACTTTCAGATTGATGCTGCGGTTGGGGATGTCGATTTCAATCGTGTCGCCTTCGTGCACCAAGCCGATGGCGCCGCCTTCCGCTGCTTCGGGCGAGGCGTGGCCGATGGACAAACCTGATGTGCCGCCGGAGAAGCGTCCGTCAGTTAAGAGGGCGCAGGCTTTGCCGAGGCCTTTGGATTTCAGGTAGGAAGTTGGGTACAGCATTTCTTGCATGCCCGGGCCGCCTTTGGGGCCTTCGTAGCGGATGATGACGATGTCGCCGGCGACAATTTGGTTGCCCAAAATGCCTTCGACGGCGGCTTCCTGGCTTTCAAACACGCGGGCGCGGCCGGTAAATTTGAGGATGCTCTCGTCCACACCTGCGGTTTTCACCACGCAGCCGCGCTCGGCGATGTTGCCGAACAAGACCGCCAAGCCGCCGTCTTGCGAATAGGCGTGTTCGACGTTGCGGATGCAGCCTTTTTCGCGGTCGAGGTCGAGGGTTTTCCACATGCGGTTTTGCGAGAACGCTTGGGTGGTGCGTACGCCGCCGGGCGCGGCTTTGAAGCGTTCAATGGCATGGGTGTTTTTAGGATTGGTCACGTCCCATTGTTCAATCGCGTCTTTCAGCGTCGGCGCGTGGATGGTGTACACGTCAGTGTGCAGTTTGCCCGCTTTGTCCAATTCTTTCAGGATGGCGAAGATGCCGCCGGCGCGGTGCACGTCTTCCATGTAGTAGTCGTGGTTGTTGGGTGCGGTTTTGCAGATGCAGGGCACGACGCGGCTTAAGCGGTCGATGTCGGCCATTTTGAAATCCACACCCGCTTCGTTGGCGACGGCAAGCAAATGCAGGATGGTGTTGGTGGAGCCGCCCATGGCGATGTCCATGGTCATGGCGTTTTCAAACGCTTTTTTGGTGGCAATGCTGCGCGGCAGCACGGTTTCGTCGTTTTGCTCGTAATAGCGTTTGGTGATTTCGACAATCATGCGGCCGGCTTCGAGGAATAATTCTTTGCGGCCGGCGTGGGTGGCGAGGTAGGAGCCGTTGCCGGGCAGGGACAGGCCGAGCGCTTCGGTCAGGCAGTTCATGGAGTTGGCGGTGAACATGCCGGAGCAGGAGCCGCAGGTCGGGCAGGCGTTTTGTTCGACTTCTTCAACCTGTTGGTTGCTGACATTGTCGTCCGCCGATTCAATCATGGCATCAATCAAGTCCAAGCGGCGTTCGGGCTGGATATTTGCCACGCCGATGACCTTGCCCGCTTCCATCGGACCACCGGAAACGAAGATGGTCGGGATGTTCAGACGCATGGCGGCAATCAGCATTCCGGGGGTGATTTTGTCGCAGTTGGAAATGCACACCAGCGCGTCGGCGCAGTGGGCGTTCACCATGTATTCGATGGAGTCGGCAATCAAATCGCGGCTGGGCAGGGAGTACAGCATGCCGCTGTGTCCCATGGCGATACCGTCGTCGATGGCGATGGTGTTGAATTCTTTGGCGATTGCGCCCGCTTTTTCGATTTCGCGGGCAACCAGTTGGCCCATGTTGTGCAGGTGGACATGGCCGGGCACGAATTGGGTAAACGAGTTGGCAACGGCGATGATGGGCTTGCCGAAGTCGGTTTCCATCACGCCGGTGGCACGCCACAATGCGCGTGCGCCCGCCATGTTGCGGCCGTGGGTGGAGGTTTTGGAGCGGTATTCTGGCATTTTTGTATTCCTTTGATTGGCTGGTGTTTGGAGAAGGCCGTCTGAAAAGGTATCGGTTGGTGCAACCTTAGGTTTCAGACGGCCTTTGCAGCCGGTATTTTATATGAAATGCAGCATGATAAGAAATGCTGCGGGACGGGGAAGGAGGCCGTCTGAAAAATCCTGCGGCGGTTCGGAGGCGGGTTTTCAGACGGCCTATATTGGCGGATGGGTTTATTCGTCCGATTCTGCCAATTTGTCCAATTCGTCCATGCGCGGCCTGAGGAAGCGTTCGGCTTCGTCTTGCAATTCTTGCGATGCGGGGTTGCCGTGGGCGTCCACGACGCTTGTTTTGTCTGTTGCTTTATCATGGCGGAAGGTATACATCAGGCTGCCGTCCGGGCGGTAAAACTTGGATTCGATACCGGTGTTTTGCTGATATTTGAAGTGGTGGAGCAGCTTGCCGTTTTCTCCGTAGACGGCGTGGCTGCTGCTTCTTTGGGTGCCGTAGTTATGGCTGATCAGACGGTCTTTGAGGTCGTATGTCCATTCTTCGACGATGTGGCCGTTTTCATATAGGCCTATGCTTTGCAGACGGCCTTTACGGCTGTAAAAGGCCATTTTGCCGTTCAACCCGATTTCGAGCGGGGTGGACAGCTTCAATTTTGTATCGTCGGGAATGATGATGGGGGAAATTTGGCGTGCGCCGTTGTCTTGGTAAAAGTCTTGGATCACGGCCCGGCCTTCGGCGGTGCGCCCCAGCAGCATGCGGTAGTAGCCGCCTTTGGCAGGCTTGGCACTCTCCCGGTGATTGTTGTCGTAGTAGGCGATAATTTCCCGCTCGGGATTGCTGATTTGGCTGACGATGGTGTTCTCGCTTTCAAATTTGGCAATCGTAAACAGATCGGTTTGCGGTTTCGGGACGATGCTGCCGCAGGCACTCAGAAGAACTGCGGCAGTAAGGGTGGGAAGCAGGGTTTTGATGTTCATGTTCGGCCTCTTTGTCGGTAGGGTAAGGTTTAGGCCGTCTGAAAACGGGGATGCGGCGTTGGTTTGGTAAAACGGTGTTTTCAGACGGCCTCTTTTGGGTTTTAAAGTGCGGCGACGACTGCGCTGCCCATTTCGGAGCAGGAGACGAGTTTGCCTCCGTCCTGCATGATGTCGGCGGTACGCAGGCCTTGTTCCAACACTTTTTGCACGGCGCTTTCGACTTGTTGCGCGCGCGCTTCGTCGTTCAGGCTGTAGCGCAGCAGCATGGCCAGCGAGAGGATGGTGGCCAGCGGGTTGGCTTTGTCTTGCCCGGCGATGTCGGGCGCGGAGCCGTGCGACGGTTCGTACAGGCCTTTGCCGCTTTCGTCCAGGGAGGCGGAGGGCAGCATGCCGATGGAGCCGGTGAGCATGGAGGCCTGGTCGCTTAGAATGTCGCCGAAGATGTTGCCGGTGGCAATCACGTCGAACTGTTTGGGCGCGCGCACGAGCTGCATGGCGGCGTTGTCCACATACATGTGGGAGAGTTCGACGTTGGGATAATCTTTGGAAACTTCGTTGAAGATTTCTTTCCACAGTTCGGTGGTTTCCAGTACGTTGGCCTTATCGACGGAGCAGAGTTTTTTGTTGCGCTTTTGTGCCGCTTCGAAGGCGATTTTGGCAATGCGGCGGATTTCGGACTCGCTGTATTTCATGGTGTTGTAGCCTTCGCGCTCGCCGTTTTCCAGTGTGCGGATGCCGCGCGGTTCGCCGAAGTAGATGTCGCCGGTGAGTTCGCGCACGATGAGGATGTCCAATCCGGCCACGACTTCGGGTTTTAATGTGGAGGCATCGGCAAGCTCTTTATATAAAACGGCGGGGCGCAGGTTGGCAAACAGGCCCAGGTCTTTGCGGATGGCTAAGAGGCCGCGTTCGGGGCGCAGCGGGCGTTCGAGTGTGTCGTATTGCGGCCCGCCGACCGCGCCGAGCAGCACGGCGTCGGCGGCACGGCACAGGTTTTGCGTAAATTCGGGATAGGGGTGGCCGTATTGGTCGTAGGCTGCACCGCCCAGCGGGGCGTATTCGTAACGTGCGTCCAGGCCGTCTGAAATCAGTTTGTCGAGTACGCGCACGGCTTGGGCGGTAATTTCGGGGCCGATGCCGTCTCCGGGCAGGATGGCGATTTGTTTGGTCATTTCGGGTTTCCTTGTTTGGTTGGGGGAGTTTCCGACGGCAGGCCGTCTGAAATGCGGATTATAACGGAAGGCCGTCTGAAAAATTTTCTTTCAGACGGCCTTTTGCCGTTCAATGGCTTTGGAAAATGCTGATGCTGTCTTTGTGATACTGATACAGGATGTCGGATACGGTATAAGCCGATTCGTCATATGCCTGCCGTGTCAAATCGGCCAGCGCGTACAGGCTCTCTTCATCGGCGGGGTTGCACAGCAAAAGCGCGTCGCGGGCGGGAACGGAGAAGACGGGGTTGGCGGCCAAAACGTCATTGTCATGAAGGATTTCGTCCAGCAGCAGCACCAGCGCGGTATCGTAAAAGCCGTCCAAGCGGATTTGGCACAGGCTGTGCCCTTCGGCGCGGTCGGTTTCGAGGCCGTCCTGCCTGATCAGGCGGCGGATATTGTCCAATGCGGTTTCACGCAGTTTGGTACGGTCGGACAAGCCCAATTTGTCGGCGTCGGCCTGCGTCATCGAGCGCATGGCGGTACTCAAATCCAGCATGTACACCAGCAGTATGTCGCCGGCCAGCGGTTCGCAAAGCGGCAATTCTTCGGTTGACGGGCCGTTTAGTTCCCGTATTTCGTCCAGCCAGGCCGCGTTTTTCAGCGTGATGCGGATTTGCCCGCTTTCAATGGCGGCAGACTCTTGTATTGCCGATGCCATTTGCCGCATAGCGGTCAGATGTGCGGCCAGCAGCCCGTCCAAGCCTTCGGGGTCTTGGCTGTATTGCGCGTAGGCGTTGGCGACGTACAGCCTGCCCGATTCGGCCTCTCCTTCGGCGGTAATCGCGATATAGGTGTCGTGCGGCGTATCCGCCCATTCGATGGCTGCCGACACGCCCGGTTCGCGGTTTGCCGCATCGGCGAAATGTTGGCAGAATTCACGCCAATCCATGAGTTTGGGCTTGCCGCCGAACAGTTTTTTCCAAAAAGACATATCAGGCTCCTTATTCTGCAACACGGATTTTAAAGACAGCTTTGCGTATGGTTTTTTCTCCGCCCACCAGCGGGGCGTGCGCGTCGTTGGGAAAGAAGAGGGCGAACTCGCCCGGTTGGAGCGTGAGCCAGGTTTCCGGTTCGCAGTCGAAAAATTCGATGTCGCGCTTTTCGTCGTAGCCCAAACCGTTTTTCAGACGGCCCCTGTCTATCCAACCGTAGGTTTCTTCCCCGCTGATGGGGACTTGGATGTCGATGTGTTTCAAATGCGCTTCGGGCTTTGCCTCGGCTTTGCTCCTCATCGGTTCGCTGCCGATAAAGAGACGGATATTGGGGTTTGCGCACGGCACTTGACCGTCGGGCAGGGCGGCGAAATCCAGCGTTTGCAGTAGGTGGACGGCATCGGCAAAGTCGGGGTGCAGTGCGGCGTAGCGGGCGGCGTTGGGGATGGTGTCGGTAATCATGTTTTGAAGGATGAGACGAAAAAAGGTCGTCTGAAAAGCATTTCTTACAAGATGGTTTTTTGTAAATCTAAAGTGAAAGCATAATGTTCGGCAATGGCGATAGGCTTGCGGCTGACTTGGTTGATGTCGCCACCTTCTTCTGTACATAAAAATGGAAAGAACGTATAAACATTGTCGCCACTCAAATCGCGGATTTCTTCGCGCCAATTCTGCCAGCGTAGGTTTTCATAATACATTTGTAGGTCGCCTACTAATGCCCAATGCAAGAAATCGCCATAGCCTTTTTCGCAATCTTCCCATTCGAGCGTATCCGGCGGGAGGTAGAAAACATTGCCGGGTATCCCGTCCAATCCGCCGCCGTTTAGGGCGAAGTAGCCGCCTGCGGCATCGTCGGCAATCAGATAATAAGGCGCGGGCGCGGCAGGTTCGGCTTGGGTGCGGCTGATGTTCCAGCTTCCCAGTCCGCGAGGCAGTTTTGCACTGCCGGAACCCAGTATCCGCAACCAGCCGTGGTCGATCAGGATGCCGCCGGTTTCATAAACGACCGCGCCCATAAATGAACGTGTTGTTACTTGGGTCTTGACGAGTTCTGCTTCTGCGGCGGCAGAGTCGCGCGGCAGGATTTCCACGGGATTAGCAGCTTCGGCAAGCCACTCTTGAATCAGCGGCCATGCGGGGTCGGTGGTATTGATGAGGTCAGATAATGTTTTCATTATTGTTCCTTTCTATCAAGATTCTGTTATTGCAAGGAGTTTGCGATATTGTCAGTATGGCTTGTATTTTAATCTTGGATTTTTTATGTTTGGGTTTGTTATAAAGGCCGTCTGAAAACTGTTGGATGGTTTTCAGACGGCCTTTTGTTTATTAACCGTTAAACAGCCAAGGCTGGCTTTGGCGGCGTTTTTCTTCGAAATCGCGGATTTCGTCCGCATGCTGCAAGGTTAGGCCGATTTCGTCCAAGCCGTTTAAGAGGCAGTGTTTGCGGTGTTCGGTAATGTCGAATTTGAACGTTTCGCCGCTCGGGGTGGTCAGGGTTTGCTCGGCAAGGTCGATGGAGAGCTGATAGCCTTCGTTGGCTTCGACTTCTTTGAAGAGATGGTCGACTTGTTCTTCAGTCAACACAATGGGCAGGAGGCCGTTTTTGTAGCAGTTGTTGAAGAAGATGTCGGCAAAGCTGGGGGCGATGACGGCGCGGAAGCCGTAGTCGTCCAATGCCCAAGGGGCGTGTTCGCGCGAGGATCCGCAGCCGAAATTTTTGCGTGCCAGCAGGATTTGTGCGCCTTGGTAACGCGGCTGGTTCAGCGAAAAATCGGGGTTCAGCGGGCGTTTGCTGTTGTCCATGCCCGGTTCGCCGTGGTCGAGATAACGCCATTCGTCAAAGGCGTTGGGGCCGAAGCCGCTTCGTTTGATGGATTTTAAAAATTGTTTGGGGATGATGGCGTCGGTATCGACGTTCACGCGGTCGAGGGGGGCGACAAGGGCGGTAAGCTGGGTAAAGGATTTCATAGCGGTTTGTATTGTGGTCGGAGGTTGGAAAAGGCCGTCTGAAAACTTCGGTGTCGGTTTTCAGACGGCCTTTCGGGTTAATTATTCGGTGGCGTTTTCAATTTTTTCGCCGACATGGGTAATGCCGCGGCCGACGGCATTTCCGCCTTCTTTTACGGCCTCTTTCGTGCGGCTGACGTTGTGGGAGGTGTCTTGCTTTACACCGCTCCAAGTGCTGGAACAGGCAGCCAAAGCCAGTGCGGCGGTTAGAATAAGCAGTTTTTTCATAATCGTTTCCTTTGTTTAATGAGTTCAATGAAAGACACAGGCGGTTGCCCGTGTGCCGCCATTATTACGGATTTGGTAGTCCGTTTCGGCTTTCGGACGGTATTTTAATGTTTTTTTACATTATCGTGTAGAGTGGCAGGCCGGATAGAGCCGGAATGGGAAAGAAATAGGGGGGGTGGGCTGATATATTTGAATTCAATGATTTTTTGTAGTTTGAGGCCGTCTGAAAGGGCTACTTTCCATCATTTTATGGTACTGCTGTTGCATATATGCCCCTGCATTATACGGTCATTACAAACTTTAACGTATTCGGTTGGGCAGGCAGGGCGGAGGCATGCATTCATGTGCAGCGTCGATTAGGCGGAAATCTACGCCGTTCGGAGGGGCTTCTCTAAGCCGTATGCCGGTATTTTGTCAAGCTGTCGGCGGTGTGCAAAATACGATATATTGTAGTTCGAGAGAATAAACCATACTACATCTAGTATTTTGATTGTTGGAAGGGTAACGCATGAATGCCGCTGCAAGCATTAAAGTAACCAAGCGCGACGGACGTTTGGAAAATATCGACTTAGACAAAATCCACCGCGTCGTTACTTGGGCGGCGGAAGGCTTGAAAAACGTTTCCGTATCGCAGGTCGAGCTCAAATCGCACATCCAGTTTTACAACGGCATCCGCACCGACGACATCCACGAAACCATCATCAAGGCGGCTGCCGACCTGATTTCGCAGGATACGCCCGATTATCAATATCTCGCCGCGCGTCTGGCGATTTTCCACCTGCGCAAAATCGCTTACGGCGAGTTCGAACCGCCGCATCTCTTCGACCACGTTAAAAAACTTACTGATGCGGGCAAATACGATCGCCACATCATCGAAGATTACAGCCGCGAAGAGTTTGACGAGCTGAACGCCTATATCGACCACAGCCGCGACATGACCTTCTCGTATGCCGCCGTGAAGCAGCTCGAAGGTAAATATCTGGTGCAGAACCGCGTTACCCGCCAGATTTATGAAACGCCACAGTTTTTATACATTTTGGTGGCGATGTGTCTCTTCAGCAAATACCCGAAAGAGACGCGCTTGGACTACGTCAAACGCTTTTACGATGCCGTTTCCACATTCAAAGTATCGCTGCCAACCCCGATTATGAGCGGCGTGCGTACGCCTACGCGCCAGTTCTCAAGCTGCGTATTGATTGAATGCGACGACAGTCTGGATTCCATCAACGCCACCACCAGTGCGATTGTGAAATACGTTTCCCAACGCGCGGGCATCGGCATCAACGCCGGACGTATTCGCGGTTTAGGCAGCGAAATCCGCGGCGGCGAAGCGCAACATACCGGCTGCATCCCGTTTTTTAAAATGTTCCAAGCAGCGGTTAAATCCTGCTCGCAAGGCGGTGTGCGCGGCGGCGCGGCAACTTTGTTCTACCCTTTGTGGCACATCGAAGCCGAAAGCCTGTTGGTATTGAAAAACAACCGCGGCGTAGAAGACAACCGCATCCGCCAGCTGGATTACGGCGTGCAGATCAACCGCCTGCTGTACACCCGCCTGATTAAAGGCGGCAATATCACGCTGTTCTCGCCCAACGAAGTCCCCGGCCTGTACGACGCGTTCTTTGCCGACCAGGATGAATTCGAGCGTCTTTACACGAAATACGAGCAAGACCTGAACATCCGCAAGCGTACCTTGTCGGCTACCGATTTGTTCTCCACGCTGATGCAGGAACGCGCCGGAACGGGACGCATCTACATCCAAAACGTTGACCATTGCAACACGCACAGCCCGTTTGACCCGCGCGTCGCCCCCGTTCACCAGTCCAACTTGTGCATGGAAATCGCCCTGCCGACCAAACCGCTGGACAATATTAACGACCCGAACGGCGAAATCGCCCTGTGTACCCTGTCTGCCTTCAACTTGGGCGCATTAAACAGCTTAGACGAGCTGGAAGGGCTTGCTGATTTGACCGTGCGCGCACTTGATGCCTTGCTGGATTATCAAGACTATCCGGTCGAAGCCGCCCGCACCGCGACCATGAACCGCCGCACGCTCGGCATCGGCGTCATCAACTACGCCTACTATCTGGCGAAAAACGGCGTCCGTTACAGCGACGATTCCGCGCTCGGCCTGACCCACCGCACCTTTGAAGCCATGCAGTATTACCTGCTCAAAGCATCGGTGAACCTCGCCAAAGAATACGGTGCATGTCCGCTGTTCAACCAAACCGTTTATTCGCAAGGCAAACTGCCCATCGACACCTACAAAAAAGACTTGGATGCCGTGTGCAGCGAACCGCTGTTGTGCGACTGGGAAAGCCTGCGCGCCGACATCGTTAAATACGGTCTGCGCAACTCCACCCTGACCGCACTCATGCCGTCTGAAACCAGTTCGCAAATCGCCAACGCCACCAACGGCATCGAGCCGCCGCGCGGATTGGTAACGGTCAAAGCATCGAAAGACGGTATTTTGAAACAAGTCGTGCCCGAATTTGAAATTCTGAAAGACGCCTACGAAACCCTATGGCAGCTTCCGGGCAACGAAGGCTACTTGAAACTTGTCGGCGTGATGCAGAAATTCGTCGATCAGGCAATTTCCGCCAACACCGCCTACGACCCGGGCAAATTCGAAGGCAACAAAGTTTCCATGAAACAAATGCTCAAAGACCTGCTGACCGCCTACAAATACGGCGTCAAAACCCTGTACTACCACAACACCCGCGACGGCGCGGACGATACGCAGACTGATATTCAGGATGACGGCTGCACGGGCGGGGCTTGTAAGATTTGATGAAGGGGGGAGTTTTCAGACGGCCTTACTGCTCGTAAAGGCCGTCTGAAAATTTCTCCGCTTTAACTCTTCTTTACACATAAACGGCAATTAACGATACAATGGCGGCCTTTCAGCCGCCTAAACGTTGCGGCTCCGTACCGACTGCTGCGGCTGAGTTTGCGCCGTCGCCCGATTAACCAACTTTTTGGGAGAATCATCATACAACTCCTGGACTACACACACTCCTATTGGTCAGTCGTGCCGCCGTTTCTTGCGTTGGCATTGGCTGTGATTACCCGCCGCGTATTGTTGTCGTTGGGCATAGGCATTATCGTTGGTGCGCTGATGCTGACGGGCGGCAATCCGCTTGACGGCCTGTTGCACCTGAAAGACATTACGGTGTCGTTGGTATATGCCGATGGCGCGTTTGACTGGGGTAAAACGAAAATCCTGCTGTTTTTGCTCCTGCTTGGCGTATTTACGTCGTTGCTGACTTTTTCCGGCAGCAATCAGGCTTTTGCCGAGTGGGCGCAACGGCGCATAAAATCGCGGCGCGGTGCAAAAATGCTGACCGCTTGTTTGGTATTCGTTACCTTTATCGACGATTACTTCCATAGTTTGGCCGTCGGCGCGATTGCGCGCCCCGTTACCGACAAATTCCGTGTTTCCCGCGCAAAACTGGCTTATATTCTCGATTCTACCGCCGCACCGATGTGCGTGCTGATGCCGGTTTCAAGTTGGGGGGCGTCGATTATTGCCACTTTGTCGGGCTTGCTGGTGATGTACAATATCGACGGATATACGCCGATGGGTATTTTCACCGCGATGAGCCTGATGAATTATTACGCCCTGTTTGCGTTGCTGATGGTGTTTGTTACGGCGTGGTTTTCTTATGACATCGGTTCGATGGCCCGTTTCGAGCGCAATGCTTTAAAAGAGGATGCGCATACCTATGCACCGTCGGCAAACGGGCAGGCAGGCCGTGTTTATGCCCTGATTGTGCCGGTTTTGGTGTTGATTTGCGCAACGGTTTCCGCCATGCTTTACACCGGCAGCCGCGAATTGGAAACCTTCAGCCTGTTGGGTGCGTTTGAGAAAACCGATGTCAATACGTCGCTGGTAGTCGGCGGCAGTTCGGGTGTGTTGGCGGTATTGCTTTGCACCGTCGGCACGATACGCAAAAGTGATTACGGCACGGCGGTGTGGCGAGGTCTGAAATCAATGTTCGGTGCCATCACCATTCTGATTTTGGCGTGGTTGATCAGTATCGTGGTCGGCCAAATGCATACCGGCGATTATCTGTCTACGCTGGTTGCCGGCAACATCCATCCCGGCCTGCTGCCGCTGATTTTGTTTGCACTTGGCTGCATTATGGCCTTTGCCACCGGCACGAGCTGGGGGACGTTCGGTATTATGTTGCCGATTGCTGCGGCAATGGCGGTAAAAGTTGATGCTGCGTTAATTGTGCCGTGCATGTCGGCTGTGATGGCCGGCGCAGTATGCGGCGACCACTGTTCGCCGATTTCAGATACCACCATTCTGTCGTCCACCGGTGCGCAGTGTAACCATATGGACCACGTTACCACCCAGCTGCCATATGCATTGGCGGTTGCCGGTGCGGCCGGTGTCGGCTATCTGGTGCTCGGTTTCAGCCGCCAGCCGCTGCTGGGATTTGCCGCGACCGGCGTTGTGTTGGCCATGCTGTTCTGGTTGTTGAAAAAACCTTCCGATCATTAAGCCTGAAACTGCAATCATCATCCTTTTCAGACGGCCTCGATGTTGAAGGCCGTCTGAAAAACCGTTTTACAGAGAGAATAACGCCATGTCCTGTGAACACTTGACCATGTCTTACAGTACCTTCCCGAAAATCAAAAACGACGCGCTTAAAGAGCCCATGTTTTTCGGTCAGCCGGTGAATGTCGCCCGTTATGACCAGCAGAAATACGAAGTATTTGAAAAACTGATTGAAAAACAACTGTCGTTTTTCTGGCGGCCGGAAGAAATCGACGTGTCGCGCGACCGTATCGACTACGCCAACCTGCCCGAACACGAAAAACACATTTTCATCAGCAATCTGAAATACCAAACCCTGCTCGACTCCATCCAAGGTCGTAGTCCGAACGTTGCCTTGCTGCCTTTGGTGTCGATTCCCGAACTGGAAACTTGGATTGAAACGTGGAGCTTCAGCGAAACCATCCACTCGCGCAGCTATACCCACATTATCCGCAATATCGTCAATGATCCATCGGTCGTGTTCGACGACATCGTGCAGAACGAATATATCATCGCCCGCGCCGAAGACATCGCTTGTTATTACGATGATTTAATCGAATACACCCAGTATTACAACCTGTTGGGCGAAGGGACGCACAATGTCGGCGGCAAGCTCGTTAACGTGTCTTTGCGCGAGTTGAAGAAAAAACTCTATCTCTGCCTGATGTGCGTCAACGTGTTGGAAGCCATCCGTTTTTACGTTTCATTCGCCTGCTCGTTTGCTTTTGCCGAGCGCGAGTTGATGGAAGGCAACGCCAAAATCATCAAACTGATTGCCCGCGACGAAGCCCTGCACTTGACCAGCACCCAGCATATGCTCAACCTGATGCGCGCCGGTTCAGACGACCCTGAAATGGCGGAAATCGCCGTCGAATTACAGGACGAATGTTTCAAACTCTTCAAAAAAGCGGCGGAGCAGGAAAAAGAATGGGCTGCCTATCTGTTTAAAAACGGTTCGATGATTGGTCTGAACAAGGAAATTCTGGCGCAATACGTCGAATATATTACCAACCTGCGTATGCAGGCGGTCGGCTTGCCTGCCGGATTTGAAGGCGCCACCCAAAACCCGATTCCGTGGATTAACGCGTGGCTGTCGTCCGACAACGTACAGGTCGCGCCGCAGGAAGTGGAAATTTCTTCTTATTTAATCGGTCAGATCGATTCGGAAGTCAGCGCGGACGATTTGGGCGATTTCGAACTGTAATCGGGCTTTGCGGCTTTTCTGTGGTTTCATGGTCTTTGAGGCCGTCTGAAAACTTTCAGACGGCCTTTCGTTCCCAAATAACGATATGGCACTCATCAGCACACACGACAAAACCTTCGAGCTTCAAGAGGGCGAAACCTTATTGGAGGGCTTGGAGCGCACCGGCCACGAGGTCGAATACCAGTGCCGCAGCGGCTATTGCGGTTCCTGCCGCGTCAAAATATTAGACGGCAGGGTGTCTTACGACGATTTCCCGCTGGCGTTTGTCGCGCCCGGCGAGATTCTGCCGTGTTGCTGTCGCGTGAATGAGGATATTAAGGTCGATTGCCGCGCGAGAATGAGCGAACCGGATTTGTTTGCAGGCGATTTGTTCGGCAATATAGGCAGTTAGCCCCTTGCGCAAACCACGTCCGGCAGCTATAATGCCGCGTTTTGCAACCTTGTCTGCCGCAATCGCATGGCGGCAGGCTGTCTTTAAACCGTAAGGAGATAACATGCGTCATTACGAGATCGTGTTTATCGTTCACCCTGATCAAAGCGAGCAAGTACCCGCTATGGTTGAACGCTACAAAGCACTGGTAACCGAAAACAACGGTAAAATCCACCGTTTGGAAGACTGGGGCCGCCGCCAGTTGGCATACCCCATCAACAAAATTCATAAAGCACATTATGTTCTGATGAACATTGAAGCCACTCCGGCCGTTATCGAAGAATTGGAGACTGGTTTCCGTTTCAATGATGCCGTACTGCGTCATCTGACTATTCAGACCAAACATGCAGTTACCGACGCTTCTCCGATGATGAAAGAAGAGAAGTCCAAAAACCTGTTGAAACAACAGCAAGAAACTGCCGAAGCATAATTGGACAACTCCCTGACCCTTACCGCCCGTATCGAAAAATGCGGCATCATCCGTTATACGCCCGCAGGCGTGCCTGTGTTGGATTTAATGCTGAAGCATGAATCTTGGCAAAATGAGAACGGTGAAAAATGTCTGGCAAAGCTTGAAATAGCGGCCAGGATAGTCGGTAAGGAGGCTTTGGTTTGGCAGGGTCGGCAGGATTGGGCCGTACAGGTCAGCGGTTTTTTAGCCGCAGCCGGCCTGCGTTATCCAAAGCCGATACTGCGGATACAGAACATTCAAGAATATAAAGGTTAAACGACATGGCTCGTCAAACATTCAAACGTAGAAAATTCTGCCGTTTTACGGCTGAAAAAATCCAAGAAGTGGATTACAAACAAGTTGATTTGCTGAAAGATTTCATTACTGAAAACGGCAAAATCATTCCCGCCCGCATCACCGGAACCAAAGCGCACTACCAACGCCAACTGGCTGTTGCCGTAAAACGCGCGCGTTTCTTGGCGTTGCTGCCTTATACCGACCAACACAAATAATTTTGGAGCGTAGATCATGCAAATTATTCTGTTAGAAAAAATTGGTGGTTTGGGCAACTTGGGCGATATCGTAACCGTGAAAAACGGCTACGCCCGCAACTTCCTCATCCCGCAAGGTAAAGCCAAACGCGCAACAGAGGCCAATAAAGCCGAATTCGAAGCACGCCGTGCCGAATTGGAAGCCCGTCAGGCTGAAATCCTTGCCGATGCTTTGGCCCGTAAAGAGAAATTGGACGGACAAGTCATCACTGTGGCCCAAAAAGCCGGCGTGGATGGCCGTCTGTTCGGTTCCGTTACCAATGCCGACATTGCTTCAGCCATTGTGGCAAGCGGCATCAAAGCAGAGAAAGCCAATGTTCGCTTGCCGGAAGGCCCGTTTAAAGCCATTGGTGAATACGAAGTGGAAATTGCATTGCACAGCGATGCAGTAGCAAAAGTTACCGTAGCAGTAGTTGCCGCTGCCGAGTAATACTGTTTATTAAAAGAACACCGCATCAAATTATGATGCGGTTTTTTTATTTTCAGTCTTAGAATTTTAAATTGCAGGATTGAGTTTGGATTTTTACTGCAGTAAACCAGCTTGATTCCGGATATTAAGTTGGGAAAGCATAAACATCACAAATCATCATTTTCGTAAGATTGGGCAGTCCTGTCGTGTGAGAAATTTGGCTTTTGATGGCTGATAGCCATGGATAAATAGACCGTTTAAATGTTCACGTTGAATTTCTGCCTGATTGGGGAACATAATGGTTCAAATAAATGATTTTCCCAAATTCATGTTTTTCCAAATTTATATTTTTCATCTGTTTGATTGATACCTTGCCGGTTTTGGACAACTCACGGTATGACAATGCCTCAATCCGGAATTCTCAAGCCCAGCTGGCGAATCTGGGCTTTATTGTCTAATTCTTTCACTGTGATTTTAAAGCCGTTCAAATCGATGCAGTCGCCTGCGACGGGCATATCGCCGAAACGCCGTCTAAACAGTTCGTCCAGGCGGAGGTTGCGTTCGTGTTCGTCCACGGGCAGGCTGTAGGCTTCGGCAAGGTCGCCGACAATGGCTTCGGGGTTCAGGTTGAATGCGCCGAAGAAGGTTTGTTCGCCGTGGTTGTTGCCGGCAAATTGCTGGGCGAAGTCATCGCCCAGCTGTTCGTCGAGGATGAACCATACGATGTCGCCTGCCTTCATCTGGGTGCTGGGCAGGACGGCTATGTTTTCGCCGTTGCGGAGCAGGGCAAAGATGCGGCCGTCTGAAAACCTGTCGCGCGTCATGGCGGACGGGTGGCTGTCTTCCGCGTCGGAATTTGCCTCAACTTTGAACGATTGTAGGGATACGGCCAGTTTGTCGGCCAACCAAATTTCTCGTTGCGACAGCGGTTCCGGCTTGGGCGGTAAATCGACTTTCAGCAGGCGGGCGAAAAACGGGATGGTTGCGCCTTGAATCAGCAGTGAGAGGATGACGACGGCGAAGGCGACGTCGAACAGCATCAGGGAGCCGGGCACGTCCATCATCACGGGTGTGATGGCAAGGGTAATCGGTACGGCGCCGCGCAGTCCGACCCAGCTGATGTAGGCCACTTCGCGCGAACGGTAGCTGAAAAACTTGAGCGAAGTCCAGACGGCTAGGGGGCGGGCGGCGAAGATGAGGAAGGCGGCGATGACGACGGCTTTGGGGCCGGTTTCAATCAGTCTGGCGGGGCTGACCAGCAGGCCGAGGACGAGGAACATCGATGCCTGGGCCAGCCAGGCCAGGCCGTCCATCACATTCAAAACGTGTTCGGTGGAGCTGTTGCGCGAGTTGCCGATGAACACGCCTGCCAAGTAAACCGCCAGAAAGCCGCTGCCGCCGAGCAGGTTGGTAACGGCGAACACCAGCAGGCCGCCCGAGGCGATTAAGATGGCGTACAGCCCTTCGGCCAGGCTGATGCGTTCCAATATTTTCGCCAGTAATTTGCCTGCCGCATAGCCGGAAAACAGTCCCAGTCCGAGCTGGGTGGCCAGCAGTGTCAGCATGGAGGCGGAATCGGTTTCGGCAGGGTTCATGATGAGGCCGATAAAGGCACTGACCAGCAGGATGGCCATCGGATCGTTGCAGCCGCTTTCTAACTCCAAAGTAGCGGAAATACGCGAATTGAGGCGCACGCCGCTGCTGCGCAACAGCGAGAAAACCGCTGCCGCATCGGTCGAGCCGACAATGGCGGCCATCAATACGCCCAATTTCCAGTCGATGCCGAGAAAGAAGGTGGTAAAGACGCCGAGCAGGGCGACGGTGGCAATTACGCCCCAGCTGGCTAAAACGGCGGCGGGTTTGAGGGCGATGCGGAAACTGTTGAATTTGGTACGCAGGCCGCCGTCGAGCAGGATGATGGCCAAGGCGAGTTGGCCGACCATGTTGGCAAAGGCGAAGTTGTCGAATTTGATGCCGCCCACCCCTTCATCGCCCGCCAACATGCCGACGATAAGGAAAACCAGCAACAGGGGCATGCCGAAACGAGAGGAAATACGCGATGCGATGACGCTGATGAACAACAGCAGGGCGATGATGAGGAAGAAAGTGTTGAGCGAGTCCAAAGCGGCCGGCTTTCTTAAAAATGGATGATGGAAGATACGGAAAAACCGACGGATTTTATCATAGAACGCCGTGTTTCCCGCTGTTTGGCCGTCTGAAAACGGCGGCTGGGCGGTGATTGCGTATCGGGTGAAAGCGGTGTTTCAGACGGTCTCTTCAGCCGTAATTTTCGCCGAATCCGATTTCCGGTATGAAGGCTGCAAACCGGCGAAAGGCCTCTTCCTCGGCAAACAGCCATTCGCAATAGCCGAAATCGTAACCGGTCTTCGCCAGCCAGCGGGCGCGCCAACGTCCGTTGTGGCAATGCGGCAGCGGTTCGAAGCAAGAGGGATATTCAGATTGCTGCTGGAGGCATTCGCCGAAACACTCGCCAAATGTCAGCCAGCACCAGCGTTCGGCAAAATCGAGCTGCGGGTAGAACAGCTTTACCACCAGACTGTAAGGCAGCCGCTGCCGCCATGTATCTCGTTCTGCCTCCGCTTCGGGCCATTGTACGGGCGGCAGGCACTCGCGCAGGTAGTCGGCAAATTCAACCACGCTCACGGCATTGTGGCGTGCAAAATTGGAAATATCGCTCATTGTTTATCTTTTGGGGGCGGGATGATTTTTCAGACGGCCTCACGGTTTGAGTGTTGTATATATTCCCCCAATAGCACGGATGGGATGTGAAGCGGACATGCGTTATTCGGTTTTCAGACGGCCTCAATATTGTTACCCAAGGCCGTCTGAAAGTAGTTCGGCGGGATTGGAGCAGTTTGGGCAAACGGACGGTGCGATTCGGCTGGATATTGCGGCAGGTCGGCCTTTATGCGGACAGGGCGGATGTTTCCCTTCGGCAAACTTTTAGGCCTGCCGTTTATGCGTTTGTCCGGCAGACGTGCGGACTGTTTGCCCCACATGGTTGATTTGGCGGCTAAATGTCTTTTCAGACGGCCTCGGTCTATGGAGGCCGTCTGAAAACTTTGGGGTTTCGGGTTTAAGCGGACGGCGGTATGCCGCGGCGTTTCGCGTGCCTATTCGTCGTCTTCATCGTAGTTTTTCCACCAGATGCCGCTTTCGGGATGCCGAGGCAGGGGGTAATCCTGCGGGACGATTTCCCAAACCGCCCGGCCGTCTGCCTGTGCCGCCCAGTCATCCAGCAGTGCTTGTGCGTCGGCCAAACTTCGGGCGGCGATGCCGAAGCTGCGTTCGGCCTGCCATGCGCCCGGTTCGGCAGATGCGTGATGTTCGTGATTGTGCGGCGTGCCGTAGCTGCAGCGCAGGCAGATGAAGCTGATGCTGCTTGTCCAATCTTCGGTGTAGGTGTCGGTGTGCAGCGATTGTTCGGACAGTGCGTGAGAGTCGGCTTCAGACGGGCATCGTACGAAAGCGGCGTAGGTTTGGCGGGGCGACTGCCGCCAACGTTCCAATGCGTTGAATACCAAGACTTCGCCGCCTTGGCCGTCGGCGCGCCTGCCGGTGGATGCGCCGTCGTGCAGTACGATGTCGCCCATGCGGTAGCCGCTTTCTGGCAGGGGGACGTTGATGATGCGGGAGCGGCAGGGGTCGATTCGGCGGGCATAGACGCACTCGCCGCCTGCCCAAGGATTCAGCCGTAATACGGCGGTGCCGAAATCGGCTTCGATTTCGCCTTCGTCTTCGGGCAGGGGGATGCTGCAGGCCGCCCACAGTTGCCGCGCTGTCTGCCAGTCGTGCAGGGCGGTGGCGGCGATGGCGGCATTCCAATGGGCGGCTTCGTCAAACTCGGGGGCGCAGGCGATGGCGGCGAGGTTGGCTTGCAGCGACAATGCCCAGTCCATGCGGTATTTGGCGGCAAGTCCGAGCATGTAGCGGTATTGGGCATTGTCGGGATGCGCTTTGGCCAGTTGGGCGAATTTGTCGGCGGCGGTTTGCAGGTCGCCCGCATCGAAGGCCAGGTAGGCTTGGTTGTGCAGTTTTTTGTGTTGGCGGTGGTTTTTTCGGAACATGTTTTTTTATCGGGCAGGGCGGGTTGGAAACGTCGGTTTGCTGAGTTGCTTTGTATTTGTATCGGTGCCGTACGGTGTTTTCAGACGGCCAATACGGCGGACAGGTCTTTTTTCAGGGCGACTTGGCGGTTGGGGTCGGCCAGGCCGGGGCTGTAAAGTAAGAAGCTGTCTTCCACGCGGTCGTCCGTGGTGCTGATTTGGGCATAGCGCAGGCTGATGCCGTGGCGGTTGAACACTTCGGCGGCATTGGCGAGCAGGTAGGGGCGGTTTACTGCAATCAGGCTCAGGGTAAACCAGCCGGGCTGTTCTTCTTCGGCGCGGATTTCGACAACCGGCACAATCGGCTGGTGGCGGGCGCGGCGGCTGCGGATGCCGTCTGAAAACGAGCCGTTGCGGATTTTGCCGTGCAGGAAGTCTTGCAGTTCCGCCGACAGGGCGTTTTCTATCCGCTGCCGGTCGGTATCGGTGCTGCCTTCGGGCGGCCGGACGGCGAAGGTGTCGAGGACGTAGTCATGGGCGGTGATGAAGGCGCGTGCGGCGGCGATGTCGAGGTTGTGGCGGCTGAAAATGCGGCAGAGGTTGGCAAACAGGCGGTCGGCATTGGGTAGGTAAACCATGACTTGCAGCATATTGCCGTTGGCCGGATGCGGGCGGATGCGGGCGCAGGCCTGTTCGGGATGGTGAACCAGATGGGCGGTGTGCCAGAGGATTTCGCTTTCCTGATGGTGGACGAAATAGGCCGCGCCGAGTGCCTGCCACAGTCTGCGCTGTTCTTTTTCGCCGATGCCGGCGGCGGTGAGGGCGGCGATGGCGGCGGCCTGTCGGCGGCCGGTAACGGCGGCGCGGCTGTCGGAGTTGCCGTTGAAACGGCGGGAGGCCGTCTGAAAGAGGTTTTCCAGCAGTCCGGCTTTCCATGAATTCCAGATTTTCGGGTTGGTGCCGCGTATGTCGGCGACGGTGAGGAGGTAGAGGGCGGACAGGCGTTCCGTGTTGCCGACGCGGCGGCAGAAGCGGGCGACGACGTCGGGGTCTTGGATGTCTTCCTTTTGCGCGGTCATCGACATCAGCAGGTGGTTTTCCACCAGCCAGCAGAGCATTTCGCCGTCTTCTTCAGGCAGGAAGTGGTCGGCGGCGAAGCGGCGCGCGTCGGCCACGCCTTGTACGGCATGGTCGCCGCCGCGCCCTTTGGCGATGTCGTGGAAGAGGGCGGCAAGGTAGAGCAGGTATTTTTTGTCGAAGGCGTTCATGACGGTGGAGGCGAAGGGCAGTTCGTGCACGTGCTGTTCCATTGCCAGGCGGCGCATGTTCCGCAGGACGGTGAGAATGTGGTCGTCCACGGGGTAGATGTGGAACAGGTCGTGTTGCAGCAGGCCGACGATTTTGTTCCATTCGGGCAGGTAGCGGCCGAGTACGCCGTAGAGGTTGAGGAAGCGCATGGTGCGGGTCAGGCCGCGCCCGTGTCGGAAAAAGCCGATAAAGCGGCGGCGGTTGGCTTCGTTTTCGTAGAAGGCGCAGTTGATTTTCCGCGCCGCCGCCCACCAGGCGCGCAGGGTTTTCGGTGCGATGGCGGTCAGGTCGCTGTGCCGCTGCAGCAGTTTGATGATGATGAAAATGTGTTCGGGCTGTTGCTTGAACAGGTTTTTGTCGCGGACGGCGATTTGGTTGCCGATTTGGTAATAGTGGCGGTCGATGGCCCGTTCCACGCGCGGCAGCGGCGTGTACACGCGCCCGCTCAACATCGGCAGGATGATGCCGTTGAGCTGTTTGACCGCCTTGGCCGCGCGGTAGAAGCGGTGCATCAGTTTTTCGCTTTTCAGACGGCCTCCTTCGCCGTCGGGCAGGATGTTTTCCGCCAAACGGGTTTGCAGGTCGAATATCAGGCGGTCTTCTTCGCGGCCGGCGGCCAGGTGCAGGTCGATGCGGATGGCGGCCAGTTCGCGGTGGCTGTTGGCGAGGATGCCGGCTTCGGTGCGGGTGAGGATGCGTTGGCGGATAAGTGCGTCAAAACCGGCATCGATGCCTTGCGCCTTGGCCAGCCAGAGCATGGTGTGGATGTCGCGCAGGCCGCCGGGACAGGTTTTGACGTTCGGTTCGAGCAGCGCGCCGGAGCCTTGCTGTTTGTCGTGCCGCTGCTGCATTTCGAGCAGTTTGCCTTCGATAAAGGCGGCGGGGTGGCGTTGGGCGTTTAAAGTTTGGATGAATTGTCCGGCCAAAGCGGCGTTGCCGCATAAAAAACGGGCTTCGAGAAAGGCCGTGTCGGCCGTCAGGTCTTGGCGCGCGCTTTCGCACAGTTCCGCCGCCGTGCCTGCTTTCAGGGACGGCGCAAGGCCAAGGTCCCACAGGGTTTGCACCAGCCCGGCCATCCGCTCTTCTTCACCGGCATCGAGCGGGGCGGCGGATACCAGTGTCAAATCGGTATCGGAATAGGGATACACTTCGCCGCGCCCGTAGCCGCCGACGGCCAGCAGGCAGAAGCGGCCGTCATCGAAAAACGACGGCCATAATTCGGCCAGCGTGCGGTCGATTGTCCGGCAGTATTGCTGGAAAAAGAGGTTGGGGCGGCGGTTGGCGAGATAGCGTTCGGCGGCCTGCTGTTTCTGCTGTTGCAGGCGGCGGGCGAGGGCGGGGATATCGGCTTGCATGGCGGGTACGGCGGAAAAGGGAAAGCGGGAATTGTGCCGTGCGCGGCGGCAAAGCACAAGGCGGATGAGGCCGTCTGAAAACACTGCGGGCGGCGCGTTTGAGGCAGGCTATCCGAAACGGAATGCCGATAGTGGGTAAAACGGCGGCTTTGCTTTACAATGCGCCCTTTTACAACCCCCTAAAGAAAGGCAGAATCATGAGCCAGGAAGAAAACAAAATCAAAGTAGATACTTATGACGACGAACAAAACCAGCAGCCGAAAGAGGAAATCGAGCTGCCGGTGATCGACGACAACAAAGGCGAAACCACCGAAAGCGGCTGCTGCGGCGTGTGCGGCGGCTGATTTTTGGCAACGGTCGATATGGGAAACGGCGCGGAAATCCGCGCCGTTTTATTTTTTCAGACGGCCTGCCGTTTTCTGGAGGGCATCAATATTTGTCCGCGTGTTTCGCGGCTTTTTTTGCCGCCGCACTGTCGGGGTAAATGAGCATCAGCTTGCGCCAAGTGTCTCTGGCAACGTCGCGCTGCTGCATGTTCCACTGGCATTGGCCGATGGAGAACATGGCGTCGGCGGCTTCGGAACTGTTGCGGAAACGCGAGATGTAACGGTTGCCGATGTTGATGACGGATTCGCAGTTGCCGAGGCGTTGGTGGCTCTGCATGAGCAGGTACATGCTTTGGCGGTCGTGTTCGCTGCCGCTGCCGCCGCTTTCGCTGGCCTGCAGCAGTTTGGCGGCGGCGGCGAAGTTGCCGCTGCGGTATTGTTTGCGCGCGGATTCAAGCGGGCTGTCGGCAGGGGCTGCGGACGGTTTTTCACTGCTGTGCCGGGTATTGTCGCGGACGGTTACGGCAGTGCGCGCCGGACGGTTGCGTTCGAGCTGCCGGATACGGGTTTGCAGGGTGTCGATTTGATTTTGGAGCTTGGCGATTTCCATGCCCATGTTGTCGATCTGGCTTTGCAGGTCTGGGACGGGGTAGGGGACGTTTTCTGTTGCGGAAGGCGGCTGCGGCTGTTCCGGCGGCAGCTTGGGGGCGGCCGGGGGAACGGCGGTGCAGGCGGCCAGTAGCAGGACGGAAGTGGCGGAGGCGAGGTGTTTCATGGTCATGCAGCGGAAAAATGCGGCGGCGTTTTTCAGACGGCCTTATTGTTTAATGAGGAGTGTCAGCCCGTCGCCGACGGGAAGGGTGATGGCGTTCACGCGCGGGTCGCCGGGCAAGGAGGCGTTGAATGCCTGCAAAACAGACAATGACGGCGGGGCGTCGGCATCGTTTTCGGACAGGATGCGGCCGCCGAGCAGGAGGTTGTCTATGGCGATGATGCCGCCTTTGCGCACCAGTTGCAGACAGCGTTCGTAGTATTGCGGGGTGGGCGGTTTGTCGGCATCGATAAAGGCGATGTCGTAGCTTTCCGCTTCGCCGTTTTCCAGCAGTTCGTCGAGGGTGAATAGGGCGGGCTGGAGGTGGAGGCTGATTTTGTGCGCCACGCCCGCTTCGCGCCACGCCTGTTGCGCGTGTTCGGTAAAGCTGGCGTTGATGTCGCAGGCGGTGATGCGGCCGTGGTCGGGCAGTGCAAGGGCCACGGCGGTGCTGCTGTAGCCGGTAAATACGCCGATTTCAAGGTATTTTTCCGCACCGGTCAGGCGGACGAGCCAAGAGAGTACGGCGGCCTGTTCGGGCGCGACGGCCATTTTGCCCATGCGGTGCCCGGCGGTACGCTCCCGCAGACGCTGCAAGACGGGCGGTTCGGCTTCGCCGATGCGGCGCAGGTAGTCTAAAAGTTCGGGCGTGAAGACGGTGGTGCGGGTGCTCATCTGGGCGGTTTAGTCGTCGTAGGAGTAGTAGGTGTAGGGCTTTTTGGCCACGCTGGCGGCGGCAAAGGCGGCCTGTTCTTCGGCTTTGAGTTCGACATCCCAGAGCAGGTCGCGGTTTTTCAGACGGCGTTCGGCTTCTTCGGGGTGTTTTTCGATGTATTCGTTGAGGAATTTGGTGGCGTCGGATTGGTAGTCGTACATGTTGTCGCTCCTTTCGTGAAGGCAGTCATTATAACGGATAACATGTGGTGGGAAACGCCTTTTTTCATGCGGGAAAAGGCCGTCTGAAAAGACAAAGCGGGTAAATGATGCTATGCTTGCCGCTTTGAATTCCAAGCGTTGCGAAATACGATGAAGAAAAAGCTGATTGCCGCATCTGCGGGCGTGGTGGCGTCGGGCGCCTTGTTTTTCGGAGGTGCGCCTTATTATTTCGGCGGGCAGGCCGAGCAGGTGTTGGCAGACCAATACCGCCTGCTGCAGGAAAACGGTTTCCTCACCGTCGAATCGCGCCGTTACGAGCGCGGCTGGTTCGAATCGACGGAAACTTTGGAAGTCAGGCTGAAGCCGTCATTGCTGAACAATGCGGGCAATTATCTGCCCGATAATCTGAAAACCGTGCTGTCCGAGCCGGTTACCGTCATCAACCATGTCAAACACGGCCCGTTTGCCGACGGCTTGCAGCCTGCCGCCGCACGGGTTGAAAGCGAATTCCGCTATAGCCCCGAAGCGGGAAAAGTGTTGAAACGCTTTTTCGGCGAACAAGCACCGGTAACGCTGACCAATACCATCGGTTTGGGCGGAGGAGGCCGTCTGAACCTGTCCGTGCCCGCGTTTGATTATGAGGAATTGTCGGGCATCGCCCTGAATTGGAAAGGCTTGAGCGGAGAAACTTCCTACACTTCCGGATGGGCCAGCTTTAAAAGTAATTACCAAGCCCCGCTGCTGCACATCAAGCTTGCCGACAAGGGCGACATCCGGATGGAAAACCTGCAAATCGGCAGTGATACCTACGACAGCCCGAGCAAGCTGGCCGTCGGCAGCAGCAGTTTCAAATTGGACAAACTGTCGCTCCAATGGCAGGAAGGCATCGATTACAACATCAAATTGAACGAATTGGTGAATTTGGTAACCGATTTGCAAATCGGGGCGTTCATCAATCCCACCGGCACCGTGCCGCCGTCTAAAATCACCGTCAGCAAGCTGCAATTCGACACGCGCATGAACGAAGAGGGCGGCTGGGCGAATACCGAAGGCCGCTTCCGTTTCGACCGCCTGGCCTACGGCGACGAAAACTACGGCCCGCTGGACATCGATGTCGCGGCCGAACATCTGGAAGCGAAATCCCTGTTGGCCATCAAGCGGACAATGGCGGAAGTCGCTTCGAAAAACATGAGCGAGGACGAAATTCAAAAAGCCTTGCTCCATACCGCGCGCAACGAGGCTTCGGGTTTGTTTACCGGCAATCCGATTATCAAAGTCCGCGCATTCGATTTCACCCTGCCGAAGGGGAAAATCCATGCCGACGGCCAACTTTCTTTCAACGGCCTGAGCAAAGCCGATTTGGACGATGTCTCCCTGATGTTGAAAAAAACCCGGGCCGATTTCAAATTCGACCTGCCCGAGCCTTTGCTTGAAGACATGGCCGTCAGCCAGGCGCGCAGCCTGTTTACCGTCAATCCAGAAGACGAGGCGGCCGGTACGGCGAGCATGGAAGACATCAACGAAACCTTGCGCCTGATGGTGAAAAGTACGGTCAATGTGATGGCCGACAACGGTTATCTGACCTTGAAAGACGACAATGTCGCCACGCGGGTGGAGATTGCCCAAGGGCAGTTGAAGCTGAACGGCAAGGTGTTCGAATCCGAAGCCGAGCCTGAGTTTGACGACGAGGGTGCGGCACCATAGCCGGTTTGGCGCAAAGAAAAGGCAGACCTGTCAAAAGGCCTGCCTTTTCTTTGTCCGCCGTAGAGGCCGTCTGAAAAAATGTGGGGCGGCCATGAAACCGGGCAGCGGATGATTTCGCTTTTCCGCGCCGATGCGGAGTCTTTACCGGAAGGATGCCGTTCTCCGAGATGACGGCATATCAAGCGCATTGCTTTGCCCGTTAAACGGCTCAGGCTTTCTCTGATTTGCCCAGCCAGTCGCGCGGTTTCAGATAATCCTGCAGCTTCGCCTCGTCGCTGCCTTCTTCGGGGCGGTAGCCGTATTCGAAGCGCACCAGCGGCGGCATCGACATCAGGATGCTTTCCGTGCGCCCGCCGCTTTGCAGGCCGAAGTGCGTGCCGCGGTCGAATACCAGGTTGAATTCGACATAACGGCCGCGGCGGTAAAGCTGAAACTGCCGTTCGCGTTCGCCGTAGGGCGTGTTTTTGCGGCGGGCGACGATGGGACGGTAGGCTTCGATATAGGCCTCGCCCGTTTCGCGGATAAAGTTCAGGCAGGTGGCGAAATCCCAGCGGTTCAAATCGTCGAAAAACAAGCCGCCGACCCCGCGCGTTTCTTCGCGGTGTTTGAGATAGAAATAGCGGTCGCACCAGTCTTTGTATTCATCGTAGAGGCCGTCTGAAAAACGGTCGCACAAGTTTTTTGCCGTTTGATGCCAGTGCACGATGTCTTCGTCGAAAGGGTAAAACGGCGTCAGGTCGAAGCCGCCGCCGAACCACCACACCGGTTCGGCATCTTTTGGATAGGCAATGAAACAGCGCACATTGGCGTGGCTGGTCGGCACATAAGGGTTGCGCGGATGGATGACCAGCGACACGCCCATCGCTTCAAATGCCGCTCCGGCCAGCTCGGGGCGGTGCGCCGTGGCGGCGGCGGGCATGGACGCACCTTTCACATGCGAAAAATTCACGCCCGCCTGTTCGAACACCGCGCCCTGTTTCAATACGCGGCTTTCGCCGCTTCCCAAATGGCTCTGCCAATGGTCGGCAACGAATGCCGCGCCGTCTTCCTCCGCTTCCAATGCGGCACAAATGTTGTCCTGCAACTGCCGCAATACCGCCAAAACGTCCAAAGTATCCATTTCCTCTCCTGATGATGTCATATCGATGGCCGACAGTATAACGCCTTTTCAGACGGCCTAAAGCGGCGGGAAACGGTTTATCGCATCCGGCCTCTGCGGTAGAATGCGGGTTTCCCTTCTTTTGCACCTATACGATAAAGATGCCGTCTGAAAACCGTTTTTCAGACGGCCTCAAAACAAGAAAGCCGAACGTTATGAAACTCTCCCAAGCCGTTGCCGCCGAAGTAGAAGCCGCCTTTGCCGCCTGCGGGCTGGCTTCAAGCCCGATTGTTTTACAGCCGACTAAAAACGCCGAACACGGCGACTATCAAATCAACGGCGTGATGGCCGCCGCCAAACGCCATAACCGCAATCCGCGCGAACTGGCGCAACAGGTGGCCGACAAACTGTCGGGCAATCATGTAATTGAAAGCGCGGAAGTTGCCGGCCCGGGTTTCATCAACCTGCGCCTGCGCGCCGACTTTTTGGCGCAAAGCCTTTCCCACGCGCTGCACAGCGGCCATTTGGGCATCCGCAAAACCGAACAGCCGCAAACCGTCGTCATCGACTATTCCTCGCCCAATCTGGCAAAAGAGATGCACGTCGGACATCTGCGTTCCAGCATCATCGGCGACAGCATTTCGCGCGTGTTGGAATTTATCGGCAACACCGTCATCCGCCAAAACCACGTCGGCGACTGGGGTACGCAGTTCGGCATGTTGGTCGCTTATCTGGTCGAGCAGCAAAAAGACAATGCCGCGTTTGAACTGGCGGATTTGGAGCAGTTTTACCGTGCAGCCAAAGTGCGCTTTGACGAAGACACCGCCTTTGCCGACACCGCGCGCGAATACGTTGTGAAGTTGCAAGGCGGCGATGAAACCGTGTTGGCGTTGTGGAAACAGTTTGTCGATATTTCGCTCTCGCACGCCCAAGTCGTTTACGACACGCTGGGCTTGAAACTGCGTCCTGAGGACGTGGCGGGCGAATCGAAATACAACGACGATTTGCAGCCCGTGGTCGATGATTTGGTTCAAAAAGGTCTGGCGGTCGAAGACGACGGCGCGAAAGTCGTGTTCTTGGACGAGTTTAAAAACAAAGAAGGCGAACCCGCCGCATTTATCGTGCAAAAACAAGGCGGCGGCTTCCTTTACGCTTCCACCGATTTGGCGTGCCTGCGCTACCGCATAGGTCGTCTGAAAGCCGACCGCCTGCTCTACGTCGTCGACCACCGCCAAGCCCTGCACTTCGAACAACTTTTCACCACTTCCCGCAAAGCAGGCTATCTGCCTGAAGATGCAAAAGCCGAGTTTATCGGCTTCGGCACCATGATGGGCAAAGACGGCAAACCGTTCAAAACACGCAGCGGCGATACCGTAAAACTGGTTGACCTGCTGACCGAAGCCGTCGAGCGCGCCACCGCTTTGGTGAAAGAAAAAAATCCCGAATTGGGCGCGGACGAAGTGGCGAAAATCGGCAAAACCGTCGGTATCGGCGCGGTCAAATACGCCGATTTGAGCAAAAACCGCACCAGCGATTATGTGTTCGACTGGGATGCCATGCTCTCGTTTGAAGGCAACACCGCCCCCTACCTGCAATACGCCTACACCCGCGTGCAAAGCGTGTTGCGCAAAGCCGGCGAATGGGACGCAACCGCGCCCACCGTTTTGACCGAACCGCTGGAAAAACAGCTTGCTACCGAGCTGCTAAAATTCGAAGACGTGCTGCAAAGCGTGGCGGACACGGCGTATCCGCACTACCTCGCCGCCTACCTCTACCAAACCGCCACCCTGTTCAGCCGCTTCTACGAAGCCTGCCCGATACTCAAAGCCGAAGGTGCAACCCGCAACAGCCGCCTGCAACTGGCGAAGCTCACCGGCGACACGCTGAAACAAGGCTTGGATTTGCTGGGCATTGATGTGTTGGATGTGATGTAAATGAAAAGGCCGTCTGAAAACTGTTTTTCAGACGGCCTCCGTTTATCGGCTTCCTTCCGCCTGCCGTCTTTTCAAACCTTTTATCGGAGTGAAAAACATGAAACGCCTGCCGGCCATCTTTGCCGCCTTATTGCTCCTTACCTCCTGCCGGGAAAGTCCCGCCATGCCCGATAACCGACCCGCTTCCCAAGAATATCCACCAACGGCTTCCGATGCCGTGCCGACCAATGAAGAATTGTTGGCCTATGCCGAAGAACACTTGGCCGTCTACCGTTATCACGATGCCGCCGCGTGGGCATATGAACTGAAACGGCGGGGCATCACCCTCCCGCCACGCCTGCAACAAGTATTGGACGAAGAACGCTACGATCCCGATGCCCCCGTGTCCACCGGCAGTATCTACCACCTCCGGCCGCAGCAAATCGACCTGCTGCGGGAGAAAGCGGAAAACGGCGACACGGCCGCCGCCGAACGGCTGTGGCGATATTACAGACTCTCTGCGGAACAAACGCCCGAGAATAAACGGCAGGCCGACTATTGGGATGCCAAAGCCGGCGGAGGCAGTCAGCCGAAGTAGGTTTGGCGGCAATGCGGGACAATGGCTGCGGCGGCGGATTGGTAGGGTAGTCGGACGGCATGGATGCGGTGTTTTGGCTTGAAACGGATTGCCGGCTGTCGTTTTTCCCTTACCGCTTCGCTTGAATCAAGAAAGGCCGTCTGAAAGTTTCAGACGGCCTCTGAATTTGCCTGTTTGTTTGTCGCGGTTATTGCGGGCGGGGGATTTTGTCGAATAGTTTGAAAAAATTGTCGGTGGTGGCGGCGGCGATGTTTTCCAAGCTGTCGCCGCGCAGTTGGGCGACAAATTCTGCGGTATGGCGGACGTAGGCCGGTTCGTTCGGTTTGCCGCGTTTGGGAACGGGGGCGAGGAAGGGGGCGTCGGTCTCCACCAGTATTCTGTCGAGCGGGACGTATTGTGCGGCTTCCTGAATGCTTTGGGCGTTTTTGAAGGTAACGATGCCGGAGAAGGAGATGTAGAAGCCCAAATCCAAGGCCAGTTTGGCCACGCGCACGTCTTCGGTGAAACAGTGGATGACGCCGCCGTGCGCGCGGTGTTCGCGCAGCATCCGCATGGTGTCGTCGGCCGCGTCGCGGGTGTGGACGATGAGCGGCAGGCCGCTTTCGTTGGCGGCGAGGATGTGGTTGGCGAAGCGGCGGTGCTGCCATGCCAAATCGCCTTTGCACCAGTGGTAGTCGAGGCCGGTTTCGCCGATGGCGACGACTTTGGGGTGGCGGGCGTGTGCCGTGAGTTCGTCCGTGCCGAATTCTTCCGCCTCAGGGTCGTCGGGGTGGATGCCGACGCTGGCGTAGATGTGCGCGTGTTGTTCGGCGATGGCCAAAACCTGGTCGAAGCTTTGCCTGCTGACGCTGACGGCGAGGGCGTGCGAAACTTGGTTGGCGGCCATGTTGGCGAATACTTCGGGCAGGCGGCCGGCCAGGCCGTCGAAGTTGAGGTGGCAGTGTGAGTCTATCAGTTGCATGTGTGTGGTTTTTGTAAGGGGTGAGGCCGTCTGAAAAACAGTTTTCAGACGGCCTCATGCCGGTTGGTTAAAGTGTGAATGTGGCGCGCTCGCTTCTGAGTGCGGTGCCCAGTTGTTTTTCAATCATGTTTTTGATGTTAATGCAAATTTCGTCTTTGCCGAAAGCCACGCCTATGCCTTTGGGTCGCACGGCGGTGGATATTGCGAAGTTAATCCAGGCGACGTTGGTGCGCAGGAATTTTTTTTCTTGGCTGTTGCCCAAGGAAAGCGCCAACAGGACTTCGTCTCCGAGGGAGAATTTGTCGTTGGTGGCAATGAAGAGGCCGCCGTGTTCGAGGAAGGGCATGTAACAGTTGTAAAGCGATTGCCGGTCGGGGATGTGGAGGTTCATCATTTTTGCCGGAATCGGGATGTCGGCGGGTTTGTTGAAGTCGTAATCAATGGTTGAAGACATATGTCGGTTTCCTATTTGTTCTGCCAGAAGTGCAGGTATTCGGTGAGCAGGTATTCGAGTTGCATTTTAACACTTAATGTATGGCGGCCGTAAGGGATGAGTTCGTTCAGACGGCCGTTTAGCCGGAATAGGGCGGCAGGTGTGGTGCGTCCGGCGACTGCGGCCGATTGTTCGCGGCTGGCGGGATAGTAGAGCGGAGGCATGTTTTGTTGTGCCAATCCGATGTCGAGCAGCCATTTTTGCAGCCAGTCGAGAAAAACGGCCAGCGGCTGTTTTTGTTTGTCGAAGGCGGTGGCGTAGTCGAGTACGGCCAGCAGGCGGGGGGCGGCCAAAAGTTGCAGCAGTTCCCCGCGCAGGGCGGTTTGGCCGGGGTCTTCGTCAAAGAGCGGTGCGCCGCTGTGGAAGGCCAGCAGTTCTTCGGCGTGGGCCGGGTGTTGTTGGCGGACGTATTCCAGTGCGGTTTGCCGGTCGGGGGCGGAAAGCACCATTTGGCGGCAGCGGCTTTTGATGGTGGGTAGCAGGCGATCGTGGTCGTGGGAAACCAGCAGGAATGAGACGTCGGCCGGCGGTTCTTCCAGTATTTTCAGCAGGCCGTTGGCTGCCTGGGTGTTCATGCTTTCGGCCGGATGGATGAGGACGACGCGTTTGCCGCCGCGAACGGAGGTCAGTTGGATGTGTTCGATCAGGCCGCGTACGGCATCGATTTTGATTTGCAGCAGTTTGCGGCCGACGGTTTCGCCTTCGGGTATTTCGGGGGTGAGTTCGTAGAAGTCGGGGTGGCTGTTTTGGGCGAACAGGTGGCAGGAGGGGCATTGCCCGCAGGGTTGGCGGTCTGCCGTTGCTTGTTCGCACAGCAGTGTGGCGGCCAAATGGCGGGCGAAGGCGGTTTTGCCGGTATTTTCCCTGCCGGAAAAGAGCAGGGCGTGGGGCAGCTGCCGCCAGTGGGCGGCAAGCTGTTGCCAGTCGGATTGATGCCAGGGATAGATCATGTGCGGGAGGGGGTTGTTCGGACGGGCGCATTATATAGCCGCACCCGTTTTTGCAACAGTGGCCGTCTGAAAGAGTGAAAAGGCCGTCTGAAAACATTTTTTGGTTTTCAGACGGCCTTTGATGTCGTGAGGTTAGTTGCCGATGTTGATGCCGGCGGTTACGGAGCTGTTTTGCTGATTGTTGCCGGCAGTCAGGAAGGAGGAGGCCAAATCTTTGCAGCAACCGCAGCATGTGGCAACGCCCAGCTGTGCCTGCAGGTCGCTCAAGGTGGAAGCGCCGGCCGATACGGTTTCTTTGATTTGGTGATCGGTAATCGCGTTGCAGATGCATACAAACATGATCGTAATTCCTTCCCTGAGAGGTTTGTTAAATAGGATTCAATAGTGTTCGCAAATATAAATGCAAATGCTTCGTAATGCAAGCGCAAAATACGGAGTGCGGGCAAGGGGTTGTTTTCAGACGGCCGGGTGGTGGAGCAGGCGGACGAGGGACAGCCCTCCTGCAGTGAAAAGCAGCGAGCCGCCAAGGTGCAACAGGATGGTCAGTACGGCGGCGGAATAGCGTTGTTGTTGCAGCATGGCAACGATTTCGAGTGAAAAACCGGAAAAGGTGGTCAGGCTGCCGAGCAGGCCGGTGATCAGCCACAATTTCCAATACGGCGGCAGGTCCGGCAGGCTGTCGGCCAAACCGGCCGCCAAACCGATAAGCAGCGCGCCTATCCAGTTGGCCGACAGTGTGGCGCGGGAAAACGGCTGGTCCGGCGTGTCGAGCCAAAGGGCGAGCAGCCAGCGTGCGGCGGCACCGAATGCCGCGCCGCAAACTACTGCCGACAATGAGGCGAAAAAGGGAAGTTTCATGATTCAGACGGCCAAATGTTGTTTTGACGGCTCAAGTAGAAATCGTCGTCGAAAGTCAGCAGAAACTGGGGTTTGAGGGCGACGAAAATGGCGGTAAACATGCCGGTCAGGAAGGCTTCTCCCCAGCTGATGAGGAAGAAAACGGGGAAAGCCTGCTGCCATAAATCCACGGCGGCAAAGACGGTGCTTTGCGAGAGCAGGGCGGTAATTGCCGCGCCGGTGGCCATCATGCCTGCGGCGGCGCAAAAGAAACCGTTGATAAAGATATACAGGAACAGATTGGGTGGAAGGAAACGGCGTACGGCGTAACGCAGCAATTCCGCCACCGCCAATGCGGGCAGGGTGACGGCGAGGACATTGAGCGGGGCGGCCGCCAGATTCTGCGCACCGACCGTCAGCAGTATATGCGGCAGCATAAACAGGGCGGCCAGCCAAAATGCCGCTGCCGAACCTATCATCAGGCTGCCCAGTGCCACGCCGAGCAGGTGGTAGCGCAAACCGCCGAGCTGTCCGCCGTCCAAGCCTGCCCCCAACGACCAAAAGACGGCGAAAAAACACAGCAAAACACCGAACGCCTGCGGATTTTGCCGCCATGCCTTCAGTGCGGGTTTGGCGCACAACAGCAGGCAGGCGGGCAAAGCGATATAGGCGGCGTAGAGCCACGGCGTTTCAAACCATACGGTGAAGAAATCCATAATCCGGCAATGTTTCAGACGAAAGCCGCACATTATATGGCAAACGGCGGAAAGTTTCTGTTTGCCGTCGAAACACGCTAAAATGGCGGCTTTACGCATTCTTACGGAAAGCCGTCCGGAATTTATGTTTTGGATTATCGTCAGCATTTTGTTATTGATTGCCGTAGCCGCCTTGGTCGGCTGGCGGTTTTATCTCGACCGCCAATGGCAGCGCGAACTGCGCTATTTCAACCGGCACGAAAACGCCCCGCCACCGGAAAGCGGCGGAGAGGCCAAAGCCGTTTACGGTGCCAAGCCGAACCTGAACAACAGCCGGCACAACAGGCGCGATGCCGACGAAAGCCGTGCCGTTTACGAGCGCACGGTGGAAAAGCTGCGCGAAGTCGCGCCCAAACGCTACCGCAAACTGAATGCCGCCGATGCGGAAGGTTCGCCGCAGACCGAACATTTCCACGACCTGCCGATTTTTGCCGCCTCGCAGCCGCAGGAGGCGGAAGAGGCGGAAGAGGCGGAAGAGGCGGAAGAGGCGGAAGAGGCGGAAGAGGCGGAAGAGGCGGAAGAGGCGGAAGAGGCGGAAAATCCGCCTGCCGAAGAAAATGTTCAGACGGCCTCTCAAGCGGAAACTGCGGAAACGGTTCAAACACCCGAGGCAGAATCCGAAGCAGAACAGGAAGCCGCGTTGCAGCCGGAAACGCCTGCCGAGGCCGTTCCCGTGTATTCCGCAGCAGCGGATGATGCGGCGGAGTCCGAAACGGATATCGAAAACGCCGAATCCGAGCCGGATGCCGAGGTGCGCAAAACCGCACCGCCGCCCGATGCCGAAGTGATTACCGCCGACGAAATCGGCCATTTCAAACGCAAGAGTGTGCAGGAAATCATGGCGGAGGAGTTCGAATACACCCACCGCGGCGATCCGGCGGATGAAGCGGCCGAAATAGAAGGAACGCCGTCCAAACCGGCTGCAGATGCGGAAGTGATTACCGAAGCCGAGGTCGGGCGTTTCCGCCGCGAGCCCGCTGCCGCCCTAATCGAAAAATTCAGCCCCGAAGTACAAGAACACGTCCCGCCGCCCGATGCGGAAATCATTACTTTGGCCGATGCCACCCGCAACCTTGCGGCAGGCAGCCGTGCCCATGAAATCAAACCCCGCCCAGGCCGTTATGAAGAGCAACGATTCGGCAGCAGGCCGCCGCATACACCGGCTGCCTGCCTGCCGGTTATCAGTTACAGCGACCCTTCCGTTTTGCGCGTGGAAGAACGCGCGGCACAACGCCGCCTCGAACGGAAAAACCAAAATTTCAACGCGCTTGCCGCGAAACCCGCCGTACAAGAAGCAATAAGGCCGTCTGAAAAAGGCTTCAACGCGCCCGAAACGATAGAGGAAAGCGACATCCGCGCCAATTTGATGATGCGGCGTATGGCGCGGCAGCGGCAAAGTGCGCGCCGCAACGACATTGCCCCGCGCATCATTCCTGCCGACGAAGTCATCTCCAACCTGGCCCGGACGGAACGCCCGTCCCGCCGCCTGCGTCGCATCAGTACGGTGGACAATGCCAGCATCCTGCCTGCTTCCGCGCGGATTTCCAATTACGGCGGAGAAGTGGTCAAGCCGAAACCCGCCGCCAAGCCGCTTCGTGCAGACAGTGCCCTGGCCAACCGTTTCGCCCCTTATCCGTACAGCAAGCCGGCAGAAGTGCCACCGCCCGATGCCACGGTGGTCGAACCGCCGGCCGTGCCGCCGACACCGCCTTTGAGCGTGGATGTCCCGCCGCCTGCATCAGTGGCGTTTTCAGCCGAAATGATCCAGCCGTGGGATGAAGGCGGGGCGGCCGAATATGCGTTTGCCGGCGAAGAAGCGGCCGGCGGCATTTATTCCGATGCGGCGGACGCGCAGGAATGGCTGGACGACGTATTTGCACCGTCCGAACCCGAACAAGCGGAATACGGCGGTTATGCCGACAAGCCGTCTGAACATGACGAACCGTCTGAAAACAGTGATTTGGTATATGGTAGCGAAGCCGGTTTTTCCGAACCCGCGCCGTTTTCAGACGGCCTCTACCCGCTGCCCGGCCTCAACCTGCTGAAACCCGCCAGCTACAATCCCGATGCGACGCAGAGTGAGGAAGCATTGCTGGAAAACAGCATCACCATCGAAGAAAAACTGGCCGAGTTCAAGGTCAAAGTCAAAGTGTTGGAAGCGTATGCCGGGCCGGTCATTACCCGCTACGAAATCGAACCCGATGTCGGCGTGCGCGGCAATGCCGTGTTGAATTTGGAAAAAGACCTTGCCCGCTCGCTCGGCGTCGCCTCCATCCGCGTGGTGGAAACCATCCCCGGCAAAACCTGCATGGGCTTGGAACTGCCCAATCCGAAACGTCAGATGATACGCCTGAGCGAAATTTTCGATTCGCCCGCGTTCGCCGAATCACCCTCCAAGCTCACGCTCGCGTTGGGGCAGGACATCACCGGCCAGCCCGTCGTCACCGACCTTGCCCGCGCGCCGCACCTCTTGGTGGCCGGTACGACCGGTTCGGGCAAATCCGTAGGCGTGAACGCCATGATTCTGTCCATGCTGTTCAAGGCCACGCCCGACGACGTGCGCATGATTATGATCGACCCGAAAATGCTGGAACTGAGTATTTACGAAGGCATCCCGCACCTGCTCGCACCGGTGGTAACCGACATGCGCCTGGCCGCCAACGCGCTGACTTGGTGTGTGAACGAAATGGAAAAACGCTACCGCCTGATGAGCCATTTGGGCGTACGCAACCTCGCGGGCTATAACCAGAAAATACGCGAAGAGGCCGCATACGGCCGCAAAATCGGCAACCCCTTCAGCCTCACGCCCGACAATCCCGAACCGTTGGAAAAACTGCCGTTTATCGTCGTGGTGGTGGACGAATTTGCCGACCTGATGATGACGGCGGGTAAAAAAATCGAAGAACTGATCGCCCGCATCACACAGAAGGCGCGCGCGGCGGGCATCCACCTGATTTTGGCCACCCAGCGGCCGAGCGTGGACGTGATTACCGGCCTGATTAAAGCCAATATTCCGACCCGCATTGCCTTCCAAGTGTCGAGCAAAATCGACAGCCGCACCATCCTCGACCAAATGGGTGCGGAAAACCTGCTCGGTCAGGGCGACATGCTGTTCCTGCCGCCGGGCACCGGCTATCCGCAACGCGTACACGGCGCGTTCGCTTCCGACGAAGAAGTACACGGCGTAGTGGAATACCTCAAACAGTTCGGCGAACCCGATTACGTCGAAGACCTGCTCACCGGCGGCGTCGGCAGCGACGACATCTTCAGCAATGCCAACGAAGGCCGCAGCAACGAAGGCGGCAGCGATCCGCTGTACGACGAGGCCGTGTCCTGCGTGATTAAAACCAACAAAGCCACCATTTCCTCTGTGCAGCGTTACCTGAAAATCGGCTACAACCGCGCCGCCAACCTCATCGAACAAATGGAGGCCGACGGCATCATTTCCGCCGCCGATGCGGGCGGCAAACGCACCGTGTTGGCACGCGACAGCAGCCATTTGGACGGATAAGGCGGGGGAAGGCCGAGAAGCAGATAAGATGCCATCTGAAAACGGATTCTCCCTACCGCCCTTTTCCTAATCCTTAATCTGATTACGCATCTGTTTAATCACCGGTTCGCCAGCGTGCAAACCGCCTTTGGATGGTACGGGTAATGGCGTGTTATCGCCGTATTGTTTTCTCTGGCTGTGAGGTTTTCCGAACAGTGCGGCGGCTCTTTCTGTCTTTCGCTCCAAGCCTGTTCTGCCGTTTCGTCCACCTCCTGTGCCCGTGCGCCATCAAAATATCGCCGCCGCCCGCTGTTGCAGTAATCGGCTTTTTATCTGTTTCGCAGAAAATTTGGCCGAGCTAATACGTCAAATACTATCAAAAGACCGAATAACCCTAAGGCCGTCTGAAAAATACAGGCAGAGGCCGTCTGAAAGCAGGATATGGATACTTCATTGCAATATTTGCGGCAACAAATCCGACAGGCGGCCGACGAGGGATACGCGCTGACCGTGCGGGGCGGCGGCAGCAAGGATTTTTACGGCGAACCTGTGCGTCCGGCCGCCATCCTCGATACCCGCATCCACAGCGGCATCACCGCCTACGATCCCGATGAGTTGGTCATCACCGCCAAAGCGGGCACGCCTTTGGCGGTAATCGAAGCGGCTTTGGCCGAACGCCGCCAAATCCTGCCGTTTGAGCCGCCGCATTTCGGTGCGGGTGCAACCTTGGGCGGCGCGGTGGCCTGCGGTTTGGCCGGGCCCGGGCGGGCGCATTTCGGTGCGGTACGGGATTTCGTCCTCGGCTGCCGTTTGATAGACGGATGCGGCCAGGTGCTCGATTTCGGCGGACGGGTGGTGAAAAACGTCGCCGGTTACGACATCCATAAAACCATGGCAGGTGCAATGGGTACTTTGGGGGTGTTGGCGGAAGTGTCGCTGAAGGTGCTGCCCGCGCCCGAACGTGAAATCACCTTGCAGTTTGAATGTTCGGCTGCCGCCGCCCGCGGGATGCTTCACGCCCGGATGGGGCAGCCGCTGCCGCTGACGGCCGGTTTTTGGGACAACGGCGCGCTATTCGTCCGTCTCGGCGGCAGTGCGGCGGGTGTAGAGGCGGCAGCAATCCGCCTGGGTGGGGAACGCTTGGCCGGGCGGGCGAATGCCGATTTGTGGCTGGCGGTGCGCGAGCAGCTCCTGCCTGCCTTCAGGCCGTCTGAAAACGAAGATGTACGGTTGTGGCGCGTATCCGTGCCCGATACCGCGCCCGAGTTGGAATTGGACGGAACATTTTGTATGGAATGGGGCGGCGGCCTGCGCTGGTACCAGACCGGCCTGCCCGCAGACGAAATCCGTGCCGCCGCATCCGAAGCCGGCGGGCATGCCACATTGTTCCGCGGTGCGCTGCGGGCCGGCGAAACCGCTTTTACCCTGCCGCAGGAAAACGTGCTTCGTATCCAGCGTCGGCTGAAAAAATTGTTTGATCCGCACAATATTCTGAATCGGGGAAGGATGCCCGGTTTGTCATAGTTTGGGCAGGATGCGAAAAGGCCGTCTGAAAACTTTCAGACGGCCTTTTTATGGTTGGGCTGTGTTGTTGGAACGGTGCTTTACAGACGGCTTACAAAGAGGTGATGTTGCCGTCGGTTGTGCATGATTTCGGCATCTGGCTTTGTCTCATTTGTTGTTCGAATTGGCACTCCCAAACGATGCTGTCTTTCATTACTTGCGGTGTAACGCTCAAGTTTGTGCTTTTAATCAAAGGGTACAGTTGGCTTTTCGGGTTGAGCTGGGCATGCAGTACGCCGTTCTCCACCGTAAATTCGTTCCAGTGCTTTTCCATGCCGGGAATGTTCATTTCTTCGGCGGGAATGTTGATGATGATGGCGTTGTTTTTATCGGCGGCGATGCGTTTGGCCAGTTTGTCGCGCGCCTGCACCAGATAGACATCGGCTTCCACCCATTTGGAACGGATAACGTAGTCGTGGTAGGCGGGCAGGGCGATGGCGGCAAGTATGCCGATAGACATGATGACGAACTGGATATAACCCAGAATCAGGCCGGCCAGGGCCAAACCTGCACCACCCTGGCCGCTGCGTTTAATCTGACTGCGGGCGACGTGGCCGAAAATAATGGCCAGCAGGGCGAAGAGTATCGGGATTATCCAGCCGATGATGCCGCAAACCAGGCTGGAGATGGCCAGGGCATTGGTGCCTTGTATCGGTTGGGGCTGCTGTTGGTAGTATTGTCCGTTGTTTGACGGTGCGTGATGTCGATAATCGTTCTGTTGGTTTTGCATGGTTTATCCTTAAAAATGAACAGGGTTGGTCAATTCCATTGCCATCGGTTGCGCCATGCACCGATGACGGCGTTGGGGTATTTGTTGCTGCCGAGGCTGCCGTTGAAACGGGCGAGGGCGCGGACGATGTTGCCGTTTTCGACGTTGAGGTAGTGGCGCAGGATGGTGCAGCCGTAGCGCAGGTTGGTGCGGATGTCGAACAGGTTGTGGTCGGGTTTACCGATGTAACGCTGCCAGAACGGCATGACTTGCATCAGGCCTTTTGCGCCGACGTTGCTGATGGCGTATTGGCGGAACGCGCTTTCCACTTCGATCAGGCCGAGTATCAGCTGGGTATCGAGGCCTGCGCGGGTGGTTTCGTATTGGATATTGATAAGCAGGCGGCGGCGCGACGGTTCGTCGGGCACAAAACGGCTGAGCCGTGCCGACATGTCGCGCAGCCAGCGTTCGCCGTCGCGCGGGTTGGTGAAAACCAAACGGGCGGGGTTGACGTTGTTTACCGACGTCCGCATGACGGAGGCCACGTCGTCCGACAGGGTTTCTTCGCGCTGCGCCCCGGCCCAGATCGGGCGGGAAGACAAAAGCAGCGCGCCGCCGGCCAGCATCAGACGGCGGCGCATGGGATTGTGCACCGTTTTTTCCATAGTTTCCGCAGAGTGTTTCGAGTGGGCGGATTATATGCCATCCGGCAGTCAAAAGACAGGGAAAGGCCGTCTGAAAGCCTGTTTTCAGACGGCCTGTGCGGCTTTTTCGATATTGTGCGGCGGATTCAGTCTTTTTTGCCGCCGGTCAGGAAACGCTGGATTTTGGTGCCGAGTTTTAAAACCTGCGCCAGTGTGCCGGTGGGCAGTTTGAGCATTTCCTTCGTCCAGCTAGTGGCAATGTCCATAAACTGCTGTGTGTCGCGGATGCGTTTTTGCACCTGTTCGTTTTCCTGTTCGAATTCGGGCGTGGCAATCAGTTCGTTGAGGAAGTGCAGCGTCGGCTCGATTTCGCGCTGTTGGCGTTGTTCGACGATGGTTTTCACCAATACCCAAACATCGTCGGAGGTGGTGAAATAATCGCGCCGGTCGCCGAGCTGGTGCACGGTTTGCACCAGTTTCAAGCCTTGCAGCTCGCGGATGCTGTTGCTGACGTTGGAACGCGCCACGGCTAGTGTTTCGCTGATTTCCTCCGCATTCATCGGCTTGCCGATGATGTAGAGCAGCGCGTGGATTTGCGCCACCGTGCGGTTTACGCCCCATTTCGAGCCCATTTCGCCCCAGTGGAGCACGAATTTTTGAGTGGTCGGATTCAGTTTCATACGGCTTATTATGGTTATTTCTATTATTTCCGTCAAGACAGAAATTCATGGTTCGCCTATAATTGCGGCCGTCTGAAAAAAGCAGAGATATTTCCCATGAACCTCCATATCATCGACCACCCCTTAGTCAAGCACAAACTCGCCCTGATGCGCGAAGCCGATTGCAGCACCTACAAATTCCGCACGCTCACCAACGAACTGGCGCGGCTGCTGGCATATGAAGCCAGCCGCGATTTCGAAACCGAAACCTTTTCCTTCGCGGGGTGGTGCGGCGAAATGGAAGGCGAGCGCATCAAAGGCAAAACCCTGACCGTCGTCCCTATCCTGCGTGCCGGTTTGGGCATGCTCGACGGCGTGCTGGATTTGATTCCGACGGCGAAAATCAGCGTGGTCGGCCTGCAGCGCAACGAGGAAACACTCGAACCGGTGTCGTATTTTGAAAAATTCGTCAGCAAAATGGACCAGCGTCCTGCTCTCATCATCGACCCGATGCTGGCCACGGGCGGTTCGATGGTCGCCACCATCGACCTGCTGAAAAGCAAGGGCTGCACCAACATTAAGGCCTTGGTGCTGGTGGCCGCGCCTGAAGGCGTAAAACGGGTGAACGAGGCGCATCCCGATGTGAAAATTTACACCGCCGCACTCGACAGCCATCTGAATGAAAACGGCTACATCATCCCGGGCTTGGGCGACGCGGGCGATAAAATCTTCGGCACTAAATAATCAAACGCCAACAAGCACAGGCCGTCTGAAAAACAAATTTCAGACGGCCTGTTATAATGCCCGCCTCATTTACAGACAGCCTCAAACGAGTCCGAAGCCATGCCCCGTATCGCCGCACTGCCCGACCATTTAGTCAACCAAATCGCCGCCGGAGAGGTGGTGGAACGACCCGCCAATGCCCTGAAAGAAATCGTCGAAAACAGCATAGACGCGGGGGCGGCCGAAATCGAGGTGGAACTGGACGGCGGCGGCATCAAACGCCTGCTCGTGCGCGACAACGGCGGCGGCATCCATGCCGACGACCTGCCGCTCGCGCTCTCCCGCCATGCCACCAGCAAAATCGCCAGCCTTACCGATTTAGAACACGTTTCCAGCATGGGTTTCCGCGGCGAAGGGCTGGCCAGCATCGCCTCCGTCAGCCGGCTTACCCTCATCAGCCGCACTCCCGGCAGCGCGCACGGCCACGAAATCCGCGCCGAAGACGGCATCCTGTCGCCCGTTGCCGCTGCCGCCCATCCCGAAGGCACCACCGTGGAAGTGGCCGACCTGTTTTTCAACACCCCCGCACGGCGCAAATTCCTCAAATCCGAAAACACCGAATACGCCCACTGCGCCACCATGCTTGAACGCCTCGCGCTCGCCCATCCCGAAACCGCCTTCAGCCTCAAACGCGACGGCAAACCCGTTTTCAAATACCCGCCGCAAAGCCTCGAAGAACGCGCGGCCGCCATACTCGGCAGCGATTTTCAGACGGCCTCATTGCCTGTCGAAGGCGGGGGCGGCGGCATGCGGCTTTACGGCCTGATTGCCAAACCCACCTTCGCCAAAGGCAAAACTGGCCAACAATATTACTTCGTCAACCGCCGCTTCGTGCGCGACAAAGTCATGCTGCACGCCGTCAAGCAGGCCTACCGCGACGTGCTCCACCAAGCCCTCGCGCCCGCCTTCGTCCTCTTTCTCGAACTGCCGCCCGAAGCCGTGGACGTGAACGTCCATCCCACCAAAACCGAAATCCGTTTCCGCGACAGCCAGGCCGTACACCAACTCGTTTTCCACACCCTCGACAAAGCACTGGCCGGCACGCGTGCCGACCGGACGGAAAGCGTCGGCAATGCGGGCGAAGTGCTGCACAAAATGATGGGTTTGGCTGAAGAAAGGCCGTCTGAAAACCACGGCGGCAGCCATGCGCCGTTTTCAGACGGCCTCCAAGTAGGCAAAACTGCCCCAGTTTCCTATTCTGCCGCCCGGATGCCGCAACAGCGCAGCTTAAGCCTGAACGAAAGCCGCCGCGCCATCGACACCTATGCCGAACTCTACCGGCGCGACGACGAACTGGCACAGCTCGAACACGAACGCTTCGGCGGCGCAATAGCGCAAACCGCCGTTTCAGACGGCCGGGACGAAACGCACGGCGGAGGCGGCGGAAACGCCTACCCGCTCGGCTTCGCCATCGCCCAACTGCTCGGCATCTACATCCTTGCCCAAGCCGAAGACAGCCTGCTTTTGGTGGACATGCACGCCGCCGCCGAACGCGTGAACTACGAAAAAATGAAACGCCAGCGCGGCGAACAAGGCCATCTGAACAGCCAGTCGCTGCTCATTCCCGTTACCTTTTCCGCAGGGCACGGCGAAATGGCCGCCCTTGCTGATTTCGGCGACGAACTGCGCCGTTTCGGCCTGGACCTCTCGCCCATCGGTGAAAACCGCATCGCCGTGCGCGCCGTACCGCAAATGCTGGGCAAATCCGACGTGGAACAACTGGCGCGGGATATGTTGCGCGAATTTGCCGAAGTCGGCGCGTCGCAGGCGGTGGAAGCGCGGGAAAACCGCATCCTCGCCACCATGTCCTGCCACGGTTCGATACGCGCCGGACGGAAACTCACCCTGCCGGAAATGAACGCCCTCCTGCGCGATATGGAACAAACCCCGCGCAGCAATCAGTGCAACCACGGCCGTCCCACATGGGTCAAACTCACACTGAAAGAATTGGACGCGCTGTTTTTGCGCGGCCAGTGAGGGTGGCGATTCAAAAACCAATCTGCGAGACAGTACCTATATATCGTCTTTGGGATAAAGCCGACACTCCTTCCCGTCGGGCGGATTAGTTCTAGGCTACCCACGCCCCATTTAAAAGTACAAGTCATCACCATTCCCGCGCAGGCGGAAATCCAAAAATTTGGGTTTGCGCCAGCCTCCAAGCATTCCTAAAAATCCGATACACGGATTTCCGTCTGCGCGGGAATGGCGATATGTGCGTTCTTATTTGAATTTACTGTGCCGCAACCGAATGCCGCCATTCCAAGCTTCTATCGCAGGAAGGGTAAGGATAAGTCGTCCGTGGCGGCAAGAGGCCGTCTGAAAAGTGTTTCTGCGACAGGATGATTTGTTGCAGTTTTGCGATGAATTGGCGACCCGACGCCCAACAGAACGGTAATGCCATGGCTGGCCATACAAACTGCGGCTGTGTGTTTGGGTTTGGATGGTGTTTGATGTTCCGATGATAAAGAGGCCGTCTGAAAATGGTTTTTCAGACGGCCTCTCTTGCTGTGAAACGGCTATTTGTTGTCTTCGCTGTCCAGGAAGCTTTTCAATCTGTCGCTACGGGTCGGATGACGCAGTTTGCGCAGAGCTTTGGCTTCGATTTGGCGGATACGTTCGCGGGTTACGTCAAACTGCTTGCCGACTTCTTCCAGCGTGTGGTCGGTGTTCATGTCGATGCCGAAACGCATACGCAACACCTTGGCTTCGCGCGGGGTCAGGCTTTCCAGTACGTCGGCGGTAACTTCGCGCAGGCTGGAATACATGGCCGCATCCGCCGGTGCGACGTTGTTCACGTCTTCGATGAAGTCGCCCAAGTGCGAATCGTCGTCGTCGCCGATCGGGGTTTCCATCGAAATCGGCTCTTTGGCGATTTTCATGATTTTGCGGATTTTGTCTTCCGGCATTTCCATCAGCTCGGCCAGTTTGGCGGAATCGGGGTCTTCTCCGGTTTCCTGCAGGTATTGGCGGGAGATGCGGTTCATTTTGTTGATGGTTTCAATCATGTGAACCGGGATGCGGATGGTGCGCGCCTGGTCGGCAATCGAGCGGGTGATTGCCTGACGGATCCACCATGTCGCGTAGGTGGAGAATTTGTAGCCGCGGCGGTATTCGAATTTATCGACCGCCTTCATCAGGCCGATGTTGCCTTCCTGAATCAAATCAAGGAACTGCAAGCCTCGGTTGGTGTATTTTTTGGCGATGGAAATCACCAGGCGCAGGTTGGCCTGTATCATTTCCTCTTTCGCACGCGCGGTTTCCCGTTCGCTGCTTTGCATGTTTTTATTGATTTCCTTCAGTTCTTCGATGGAAATCTGCGCCGTTTTTTCCATTTCCGCCACTTCGGACTGTTTTTCCAGGATGGCGTGTTGGAAACGCTCCAAGGCGTTCGCCCATACGCGGCGTTTGGCAATTTCGTTTTCCAGCCAAGTCAAATCGGTGATGTTCGGCAGGAATTGGCTGATGAAGTAGTCGCGGTCCATTTGGACGCGGTCGAGGCAGATGTCGCGGATTTCGCGCTCCAGTTTGCGGATGTTGTCCACTTTCTGCCGCAGGCTGCTGCTCAGGCTTTCAATCTGACGGGTGGCAAAGCGGACTTCCAGCAGTTTGTGGGCAATCGCGTCGCGGTGTTTCAGGTATTCTGGATGGTTGCTGCCGTTGGCATTCAAAGCCTCGACCATCAGGCCGTAACTGTCTTTGATAACGGCAAAATGCTCCAGCACTTCGCGTTTCAATTCTTCCAGATTGACGCTTCCCATATCGGCGGCATCGCCTTCGCCGTCTTCATCTTCGTCGTCTTCGGACTCTTCTTCGGCGTGGTCGCCGGGACGTGCGCCGGGCGGTACGGTTTCCAAATGACCTAGGCCCAGTTCGTTAAGCAGCACTTCGTTCGGGTCGATAATCGCTTCGACCACTTCGTCTATTTTGATTTCGTCGTTGCGGATTTTTTCAATCAATTCTAGGATTTCCGCAATCGAACCCGGGCAGGCCGAAATGGCCTGAATCATGTTTTTCAGGGCGTTTTCGATTTTTTTGGCGATGATGATTTCGTCTTCGCGCGTCAGGAGTTCCACCTGCCCCATTTCGCGCATATACATGCGCACGGGGTCGGTGGTGCGGCCGAATTCGGAGTCGGCGTTGGAAAGGGCGGCCTCCGCTTCTTCTACCGCGTCGTCGTCGGTCATGCCGGTACCGCTGTCGTTCATCAGCAGGCTGTCGGCATCGGGGGCTTCTTCGGTTACTTGAATACCCAAACCCTGAATCATGTTGACGATGTTGTCAATTTGTTCGGCGTCGGACATGTCGTCCGGCAGGGCATCGTTGATTTCGGCGTAAGTGATGTAGCCGCGGTCTTTGCCCTGCAGAATCAGCTGGCGCAGGCGGGCGCGCTGTTCCTCTGCGGTCAGCGGGCGGTTGTCGTCTTCTTGTTCTTCGTAGTCTTGCGGATTACTCATTGTGGTCTCGGTATTTTCGGATAATGCGGCGGGCGGACGGATATTCGGGATTCTGCCTGTCTTGCAGCGTGTGGTGCGCCCCGCCGTTTGGAAACAGCCTGCAATAGCACTTCGGCTTTCAGGCTCGAAATCGGATTTTCGCTAAATAGTGCCGCCTAAGGGGGAAAACAAGCCCCCGTCGGCAAAAAAGCGGGGATTATACTGAAATCCCCCGCCTGCCGAAAGGCGGCAGGGAAGGGTTTGGGGGCGGCCCGATATGCCGGTTTCCGTTCCAGCGGGCAAGGTGTGTTTTCCCGCTTCGGTTTGAACGGAATCCTCTATAAAAAACAGCCGCGTATGGCTTCCAAGCCGTTATGGTTGATGCATATGTCGGCAGCCTGCCGGGCTTTGGGTTTGGCATGGTAGGCGATGCCGAACCCGGCTTCTGTCAGCATGGGGATGTCGTTGGCCCCGTCGCCCACGGCCAAAACCTGCCCGTGGCGCAAACCGAGTTTGGCGCGGTATTCGCGCAGCAGGTCGGCTTTGGCTTGTGCGTCGATGATGCGGCCGTTCAGACGGCCTGTCAGGCGGCCGTCATCGGTGTCGAGCAGGTTGGCGTGGGTGTAGTCGAGGCCGAGGCGGGTTTGCAGGCGGTCGGTGAAAAAGGTGAAGCCGCCCGATACCAGCATGAATTTCACGCCGTGCTTTTTGCATTCGCTCAAGAGATATTCCGCACCGGGCGATAGTTTCAGCACTTGGTCGTACACTTCTTGCAGCACGCTTTCCGGTAATCCGGCCAACAGGCCGACGCGTTTGCGCAGCGATTGTTCGAAGTCCAATTCGCCGCGCATGGATTGTTCGGTAATCGCCGCCACTTGTTCTTTCAGTCCGACTCCGGCGGCAATTTCGTCCACGCATTCTATGGTAATCAGTGTCGAATCCATATCGCTGACAATCAGTCCGAGGTCGGAGAACGGGATGGCGGGCAATACGGCGTGGTCGATTTTCAGCTTGTCCAGTTCGGCGGCGGCTTCGGTCGGCAGGGCGAAGTTTTCCGGCACTTCAAAGCGCAGGATGCTGCCGTTTCCGTTTTTAGACGGCCTTGTCGGCAAAGGGGGGAGAAAGGACAGGTCGCAACGCCCGATGTCGGGACGTTGTAAAACCAAATGGTGCGGCATGGGGATTTTTTCCTCGGTTGGGTTGGGCGGTTGTGTTTTCAGACGGCCTCTTGCTGCAAAAGGCCGTCTGAAAAATGAGGCGGGGTTGTACGTTCATGTAAACCCGGCCTTGGGCGGCGTTTTCGTCAGTCGGTAAACGCTTCGGGATTTTCGCGGATGAAACGTACCAGCAGGCCGTCCAGAGGTTGGCAGTTTTCCAGCAGGTAGAATTCGTCGTCGTAGGCTTCGAGCGGGTTGTTTTCATACGAGGCGCAGAAACCTTCCAGCGAACCGTCTTGGCGGTCGGCCAGTTTTTCGCGTTCGTAACAGGCGTTGGCGCGGCGTACGAGATCGGCATATTTGGGCGCGCCGACGAGTTCGCAGGCTTCGGGCAGGTAGGCGGCGGCTTCGGCACCGGTGTTGTAGTAATACTGGTTGAAACCGCCGTTGTCCACTTCTCCGGCCAAGATGTACAGCGCGTAAACGGCGCGGCGGGCGGGGGAGAGCGTTTGCAGGTATGCTTCTTCGCCCATGCCTTCGGGTGCCTGTACGGCCAGGGTGTCGAACACGGTCAGTACCAGCTCTTCGTCGGGCGTTTGCGCCAAGATGGCGGCGGTCAGTTTTTCATGGATGGTGCGGTTGTCGAAGGCGGCAAACATTTCGGATACTTCGGCAAACAGTTGCTGCGATTCGCGTTTGAATTCGGCACGTTCTTCCTCGCTCATCTGTGCCAGCATTTTTTGGAAGTCTTCGCCGTCGAATAGGGTGTTGAAGTCGTCGTTTTTCATCTTTTTTCCATTTGAGGCCGTCTGAAAACCGGGTAACGGGTTTTCAGACGGCCTGCCGTTTATTTCAACATGTTTTTGATTACGCCCATCACACTGCGCGAAATGGCGTTGGTGACTTGGCGGTTGATTTGGCTGCCGATGCTGTCGGCAACGTTGTAGCCCAGCCCTTGGTTGGCCTTTTTCCGTCCGCCGAACAGTCCGCCGAGGAAGCCTTCCACCAGTCCGGGTTTGGCCGGTTGCGCCGCTTCGGCCTGTGCCTGCGCCTGTTGTGCGGCTTTTCCCGCACCGGCAGCCTGTTCCGCTTGGGTTTGTTCCGCCGCAAGCTGCTGCAGGGCTTCGTAGGCAGAGAAATTGTCCACCGCGTCTTTATAGTGGCGGTAGAGGATGTCGTTTTGGAACAGGCGGCCGCGCTCTTCGGCCGAGAGTGGGGCAAGCTGCGATTGCGGCGGCAGGACGAAGGCGCGTTCCACGATGCCGGGCATGCCTTTTTCATCGAGGAAGGACACCAATGCCTCGCCCACGCCCAGTTCGATAATGGCTTCGGCCACGTTCAGCTTAGGATTGCTGCGGAAGGTTTCGGCGGCGGCCTTTACCGCTTTTTGGTCGCGCGGGGTGAAGGCGCGCAGGGCGTGCTGCACGCGGTTGCCGAGTTGGCCGAGGATGCTGTCGGGCAGGTCGAGCGGGTTTTGGGTAACGAAATATACGCCCACGCCTTTGGAGCGGATGAGGCGCACCACTTGCTCGACTTGTTCTACCAAGGCCGGTGCGGCGTTGTCGAACATTAAATGCGCTTCGTCGAAGAACATGACGAATTTGGGTTTGTCGGCATCGCCGACTTCGGGCAGGGTTTCAAACAGTTCGGCCAGAAACCACAGCAAAAACGCGCTGTACATGCGCGGGGAGCGCATCAGTTTTTCCGAATTCAGGATGTTGATGACGCCTTTCCCACCCTCGCTTTGCAGCCAGTCCTGCAGGTTTAGTTCGGGTTCGCCGAAAAACTGTTCCGCACCTTCTTTCTCCAATACCAGCAACTGCCGCTGAATCGCGCCGACGCTGGCGGCGGAAACGTTGCCGTATTGGGTGCGGTATTCTTTGGCGTGGTCGGCCACATATTGCAGCATCCCGCGCAGGTCTTTCAAATCAATCAGATGCCAGCCTTTGTCGTCGGCAACCTTGAATACCAGGTTGAGCAGGCCTTCCTGGGTGTCGTTCAAATTCATCAGGCGCGAGAGCAGCATCGGCCCCATTTCGGATACGGTAACGCGCACGGGGATGCCCGTTTCGCCGAATACGTCCCAAAAGCGTACGGGGAAGCCTTGCAGATAGTCTGCGCCGTCCAAACCGAATTCCGCCATCCGTTCGCCGACCTTGCCCGCACCGTCCCCGGCACGGCATATGCCGGACAAATCGCCTTTTACGTCAACCAAAAACACAGGCACGCCGATATTGCTGAAACTTTCTGCCATTTTGCGCAGCGTAACCGTTTTGCCCGTACCCGTCGCGCCGGCAATCAAGCCGTGCCGGTTGGCCATTTTGCCGATAAGTTCCAAAGGTTGGCGGCCGCCGCCGCTCAAGGCGATGGTGAGAGTAGTCATAAAATCAAACTTCCGTAGCGGATAAAGACAGGCGGCATTTTAACGGTATACCTGCTTTTTGGCATCTTCAAATAACACAATCGGCCGTCTGAAAAGGAAGCCGGGAGTCATGCTGCTTTTTCAGACGGCCTTCAATTTCAGGCCGTAGTTTGTCAAACGGCATATCGGGCGGCATATCGGGCCGGACATGGGATTTGCCTGCGGTATTCGGGGAAGGGAATGTTTTTTAGATTTTTCATCAGGCCGTCTGAAAATATTTCGATGTGTTTTCAGACGGCCTGATGACGGATTTGGGCAAGTTAAGAAATATTGAGTTAAATCAAAAAAGGCAAAAGAATTTAAAAAACAGGAAATTCCTGTATGTTATTCCGTATCACTGATTGATACAATCATACTGATTGCAAAAACTTAATTTGCGATTTAGACCCGAAATATTTCAATATAACAAATCACAATGGAGTTAATTTCCTTATGAAACGCCAACACTTCTTACTCCTGCCATTGACGCTGGCCCTAACCCAAGTTTGGGCAGCCGACGAACCTGTCGAACAAGATTCCGCACTTGCGCCCGTGGTCGTTACCGGCACGCAGCAGCAAAAGGCCAATACGGTCAAATTCAACCCGAAAGCCACCATTCAGCCCATGCCGGCCGGTGATGGTGCGGACTTGCTTCAGTCCGTGCCCAATATGAGCATCATCCGCAAAGGCGGCAGCTCGGGCGATCCGCTGTTCCGCGGTTTGGGCGGTTCGCGCCTGTCCGTCAATGCGGACGACCAGTTTATTTACGGCGGCTGCGGTATGCGTATGGACCCGCCGACCGCGTACATCCATCCCAACAGTTTTGACGAAGTGATTGTAACCAAAGGCCCACAAACCGTTACGCAGGGCATGGGCTTGGTGAGCGGTTCCGTTCAATTTGTCCGCAAAAATCCTGATTTTACTGAAAAACCCTACAATATAAACACGTCCGCCACAGTCGGCAGCCACGGCCGCCGCGACGGTTCGCTCGAAGCGGAATTCGGCGGCAAATACGCTTACGTCCGCACCAATATTTCGCACAACGAAGCGGACGACTATAAAGACGGTGCCGGCCACCACGTTCATTCCAACTTCAAACGCGACAGCCAAATGCTGCAAGTCGGTATCACTCCGACCGAAAACACCACCATCGCCGGCACATACGAACGCAGCCGCGCGAAAGTCGCCTACGCCGACCGTATGATGGACGGCAGCAAATTCGACCGCGACGCTTGGAACATCCGCTTCAGCCAACGCAGTATCACGCCTTGGTTCAGCGAACTCGAACTGCGCTACGGTCAAAGCGAAATCGACCACGTTATGGACACCTACAGCCTGCGCACCATCCGCAATCCGCACGGCATGCAGATTAAAAATGCCAACAACCCGAAACGTAACACCGATACAGGCCGTCTGAAAGCCACCTTCGACTGGGATACGGTTAATCTGCAAACAGGTATAGATTATCTGGATGACGTGCACGTTGCACGTATGGAGCGCGGCGGCGACGGTTACCGCCACAAACCGTTCATGCCAAACCAGAGCTTCAAGCAATGGGGTATGTTTGCCGAAGCCGCATGGCAGCGTAACGAAAACCAAAAATGGGTAGCCGGCCTGCGCCACGACCAAGTCAAAGCGCATTACGACACCAACCGCGTTACCGACCCCGTATTGAAACATCAGAAATACAATCTGAATTCCGGCTTCCTGCGTTGGGAACAAACCGCCGGCAACCTGAAATATTACGCCGGATTCGGCATTGCAGAGCGTGGACCTGATTACTGGGAACGCCTGCATTCCGAAAACAAAATCGTTCGTCCCGAGCAAAACCGCCAGCTTGATGCGGGCATCATTTGGAAAAACGAAAACGTACAGGCTTCCGTATCCGTATTCGGCAGCCGCATCAATGACTTCATCCTGCTCGAAAGACGCGGCATGATGGCCAGCGTCCGCAATATCGATGCCAACCGCGTCGGCGGCGAAGCCGAAATCAAATGGAAATTCGCCCCCAACTGGGAAATCGGCAGCAACCTGGCCTACACGCGCGGCAAAAACCGCACCGACGGCCGTCCGTTGGCGCAAACCCCGCCTCTGGAATGGAACAATTCTCTGGCGTGGGATAACGGCAAATTCAGCGCGGGCGCACTCTGGCGCGTGGCGGCAGCGCAAAAACGCTATGCCGTCGGCCAAGGTAATATTGTCGGCCAAGACGTCGGCGCATCCGCCGGATTCGGCATACTGTCGCTCAATGCCGGCTGGCGCATCGCCAAATTCGCCACCCTGCAAGGCGGCGTGGACAACGTGTTCAACAAAACCTATGCCGAATTTGTCAGCAAAGGCGGCGATCCTTCTGCCGGAACGCAGACCACGCGCGTAAACGAGCCCGGCCGCACGGCTTGGTTGCGTTTACAGATGCAGTTCTAATCCGAACCGTCAGGCCGTCTGAAAAAAACAAACCGTTTTTTCAGACGGCCTGTGATTAGGTTTATACAATTTTCCGCGCTGTTTGCGGAAGCGGATTTTGCCCGCCCTGCAGTCCATAACTGGCGTTTCAGCTGCATCGTCGGCGACGTAAGATCTGCTTCCGCAAACAGCGCGGTTTTTTCGGCACGGCGGTGCCGATTTTTTATTTTCCGTTCGTACTTATCAGGCGGGGGAAAAAGCGTCGGAGAAGAAGGCGTCGTTTTTCAGACGGCCTTGCCCCGTTAGTATTTCCTGCGCATCGGTAATCATGGCCGGCGAGCCGCAGGCGTATACCTGATGGGCGGACAGGTCGGGATGGTCGCGCAACACCTGTTGTTGGACATAGCCCCGCGCGCCGTTCCAGCTTTCGTCCGCACGCGAGAGTACGGGCGTGAAGCGGCCGTTTTTCAGACGGCCTGTCAGTTCGGCGGCTTGTTCGGCGTAATACAGTTCGGCTTCGTTGCGGCCGCCCCAATAAAGGTGAACCTGCCGCTGCGATTGTTGTTCGATTAAGCGGAGCAGGATGCTTTGGATGGGGGCGAAACCGGTGCCGGTGGCCAATAGGATAATCGGCTGCGTCTCTTCTTCGTTCAGGGTAAACGTCCCCATCGGGCCGCGTACGCGCATGATGGTTTTTTCTTTAATCAGCGGGTCGCTGCCGAACAGCATACCGCTGAACAGGCCGCCGTCGCGTTTGCGGATGTGCAGTTCGAGCTGTTCTGCCTGCGCGGGGCTGCCGGCGAGGGAATAGCTGCGGGTGTGTCCGTCTTTCAACAGGATGTCTATGTATTGGCCGGCGAGGAAGACGAACGGCGGCTTTTTCGGCATGTCGAGTTTGAGGATGGCGGTGTTGTGCAGGTATTCCACTGAAGCAACGCGTGCGGGCAGGGTTTTGACGGGCGGCATTTTGCTGCTGTTGTAGCCGGGGACGTTGAGCCGGATATCGCCGCGCGGATAGCAGCAGCACATCAGGATTTTGTTTTGCGCCAGTTCTTCGGCGGGAAGGGCTTGTTCCGCGTGTTCGCCCTGTTCGAATTCTCCGGCGGCGATTTCGGCTTTGCACTGGCCGCAGATGCCGTTTTGGCAGGAGTGGGGCAGGTTGAATCCTTGGCGGCGCGCGGCGGCCAAGATGCTTTCGCCGTCGTCGGCTTCAAAGGTTTCGTTGTCGGGTGATAGGGTAATTGTGTGTTTCATGTTGTTGGTTTTAGGTGTGTTGAGGCCGTCTGAAAAGTTTCGCTTCAGGGAAGCGGTGGTTTTCAGACGGCCTTATCAATGCCGTAAATGTTTGAAACGGAAAGGCGGTAGGGTATCGTTGATTGCCTGCGATTGCCTGCACCGTTTCAGACGGCCTGATTATTGACCTTGCGGCAGGCCGACCATGGCGTCTTTCGGCATTTCGCCTGTGGCAGCCAGTTTGACGTCAAAAATCAGCACGGCGTTTTTCGGGATTTTTGAGTTGGGCGGAGGTTCGTTGCCATAACCCAGTTCGGGCGGGATGTAGAGGGTGTATTCCGCACCTTCCTTCATCATCGGCAGGGCTTCCTGCCAGCCTTTAATCATGACGGGCAGCGGGAAGGCCATCGGTTCTTTGGCGTCGGCATTGCTGTCGAATACGGTGCCGTCGGTCAGTTTGCCGGTGTAGGTTACGCTGACCATCGAATCGGGTTTCGGATTTTTGCCGGTACCTTCTTTGATGACTTTGTATTGCAGGCCGGAGGCGGTGGTTTTCACGCCTTCTTTGGTGGCGTTTTCTTTCAGGAAGGCTTGCGCTTTGGCCAATTCGGCTTGCGAATCTTTATCGGCGGCGGCTTGTGCCTTGGCTTGTTCTTTCTGCAGGAAGGCCATCATGATTTCGTTGGCCTGCTGCTCGCTGATGCGGGTTTCTTTGCCGGACACTACGTCTTCGATGGCTTGTGTGAAGAGTTTGATGTCGATGGCCGTGCCTTGCTCTTTCATTTTCTTGAAGCTGCGGCCGATGTCGATACCCATCGCGTAGCTGGCCTGCTGTTCGGGCGTGCCTAATGCCGAAGCGTCTTTGGTGGTGGCAGAAGCGGCGGTGTTGGCGGCCGAGCCCGAAGCGGCAGATGTTGCCGGAGTGGAGGTTTCCTGTTTGCAGGCGGCCAGCGCGCATGCGGCGGCCAGTGCGGTCAGGCTGAGTTTCAAAGTTTGTTTCATAATGGCTCTCTGTAAGGAACGGTAAAACAAGGAGCGGATTATACAAGCTTGGGAGGCAAAGGGAAGGCCGTCTGAAAATGTTGTTTTGCCGTTCGGCATATTTTTGCCTTTTTTAATGTACGGACGCGGAATTTCGCCAGGCAGGGAGGAAACTTTACACTATACGGGCTTTACTATATATTCCGTCCGACCGGCTGGGGTTTCGGCCGGACTGTTCAATTGCAGCCTTGTTGTAAGGTATTTTATTCGAAGGAGAATCATATGAGCGATGCGGCAGGACGCGTGCGCCACGAGGGTTTGCGTCAAAAAATCATTTCCGCCGAGCAGGCGGCCGAATTTATTCAAAACGGGATGACCGTCGGCATCAGCGGTTTTACCGGGGCGGGTTATCCCAAAGCCGTGCCGGGTGCGGTAGCGGCCAAAGCGGAAGCCGCGCACGCCAAGGGAGAGGCTTTTAAAATCCGTATGATTACCGGTGCGTCTACCGCGGACGAGTGCGACGGTGTGCTAGCGCGTGCAAACGCCATCGAATTCCGCAGCCCGTTCCAATCCGACCCCACTTTGCGTAATCAAATCAATGCGGGCGACGCCGCCTATATGGATGTCCATCTGTCGCATATCGAGCAACAGGTTCGCGCGGGCTTTTTCGGCGAAATGGACGTGGCCCTTATCGAAGTGGCCGGTATTACCGAAGACGGCAAGCTGATTCCCTCCCTCGGCGTCGGAACCAATGTAACTTGGCTGCAGAAAGCGAAAAAAGTTATTTTGGAAGTGAACGCCCGCCAAAATGAAAAATTGGAGGGTATGGCCGATATTTACGACAGCGTCGGCTTGGCTCCGTTCCGCAAGCCTATCCCGCTGACTGAGGCGGGTAGCCGTATCGCCACGCCTTATATGCACTGCGATTTGGAAAAAATCGCCGGTATCGTTCTGACGGATGCGCCCGACCGCAACAGCAAGTTTGCCGAGCCGGACGAAATGTCGAAAAGCATTGCCGCGCAAATCATCGATTTCTTCTCGCACGAAGTCAAAATGGGCAGGCTGCCAAAAAACCTGCTGCCTTTGCAGTCCGGTGTCGGCAACGTGGCAAACGCCGTGCTGGCCGGCTTGCAGGACGGCCCGTTCGACAATCTGACCGGTTTTACCGAAGTGCTGCAAGACGGGATGTTGGATTTGATTCTGAGCGGAAAAATGTTGTCCGCTTCGGCAACCGCATTGTCGTTCAGCCCGGACGCGCTCGACCGTTTCAATGAAAACATCGATTTTTTACGCAGCAAAATCATCCTGCGGCCGCAGGAAATCACCAACAATCCCGAATTGATTCGCCGCCTCGGCATTATCGGTATGAACGCTATGATTGAGGCCGACATTTACGGCAACGTAAATTCTACCCATATCATGGGTACGAAGATGATGAACGGTATCGGCGGTTCGGGTGATTTCGCGCGCAACTCCTATCTGTCGTTCTTCGTTTCGCCGTCGGTGGCCAAAGGCGGTGCGATTTCCTGTATCGTGCCCATGGTTTCCCACCACGACCACACAGAGCACGACGTGATGGTGTTGGTAACCGAACAGGGCTTGGCCGACTTACGCGGCAAATCTCCGCGCGAACGTGCCAAACTGATTATCGAAAACTGTTCGCACCCCGACTATCGCGACCAATTGCGCGACTACTATGCCCGTGCGGAAAAAGCAGGCGGCCTGCACACTCCGCATTTGCTGAACGAGGCTTTATCGTGGCACCAGCGGTTTGTTGAAACCGGCGATATGCGTGTGAAATAAGGCTTTACAGCCTTGCTATTAGGAGAGGCCGTCTGAAAATGTTTTTCAGACGGCCTTTTTTGATTAGGCAATCCGGTAGAAGGTATAATCGGCCGTTTTTATCTTGGTTTGAAAAGAATGTTGGAATTTTACCTGCATCAGTTCGGCTTGGCGTTCATGGCCTTTTTCGCCATTATGAACCCTATCTCCAGCCTGCCTGTCTACCTCAGCCTGACCGACGGCGACGACAGAAAAATGGCGCGGGCGGTGGCGCGTAAAGGTTTGATCATAGCCTTTATTATCGTGCTGGTGTTTGCCTTCGCCGGCCGCTTTATCTTTGAAATGTTCGGCATCACGTTGCCCGCATTGCGGATAGCGGGCGGGATTTTGGTATTCCTGATCGGCTTTCATATGGTGCAGGGTAACCGTTCGCCTATGCACCGCACCCCTGCCTCCGCCGAACCGCAGGAAGACAGAAACGTGTTGTATCAGGAAAAAATGAATGTGGCCATTTCGCCGTTGGGTACGCCGCTGCTCGCCGGGCCGGGTACGATTGCCACGGCGATGAACTTGTCTGCAGGCGATTCGCTGACCGGAACCTTGATTGTGGTCGGCGCATTTTCCCTGCTGTGTTTAATTACTTACACGCTGTTTCTCTTCGGTGCGCAAATCACGCGCCTGCTGGGGAAAAATGTAATGAACGTGGTCACGCGGATGATGGGTTTGATATTGGCCGTCATCGGCACACAGATGCTGGTGGCCGGTTTGAAGGGGGCGTTCCCCATATTGGCCGGGTAAGGATAAAGGCCGTCTGAAAACAGTTTCAGACGGCCTTTATCCTGTAATCGGAATAAAATCTCAGGCTTCTTCCGGATTTTCCCGCCATAAAACCAACAATTTGCCGATATGCTGCACCAGTTGCGCGTCTGTGGCGGCGCACAAGGCTTCGCACATCGCGATGCGCTCGGCGCGGTCGTCGCCCAAAACGCGCACTTTGATCAATTCGTGCGCCGTCAGGGCGGCATCGGTTTCTTTGATAACGGATTCGGTCAGGCCTTGCTGGCCGATCATGACCACGGGGTTGAGATGATGGGCACGTGCCTTCAGTTCGAGTAGCTGTTTGCTGTCTGGTTTGTTGCTCATGTCGGTATGCTTGTCGGAAAAAAGCGGCATTCTACGCGAAAGCATCGGTTCCGTCATTCGGAGGCCGTCTGAAATCGTGTAGAATAGCCCGCTTTTACGAATTCAAATACCGGTGGGTACCTGAAATGGTGGCACGCTCGAAATCTTCTAAAGCATGGTTGAACGAACACGTCAACGACCATTACGTCCATCAGGCGCAGAAAGACGGCTATCGTGCACGTGCCGCTTACAAGCTTCTGGAGATAAACGGGAAAGACCGTTTGATTCAGTCGGGGACGGTGTTGGCCGATTTGGGCAGCGCGCCGGGAAGCTGGTCGCAGGTGGCTGCGGAGCTGGCGGGCGAGAAGGGGGCGGTGTTCGCACTCGATATTCTGCCTATGGAGCCGATTGCGGGCGTTTCCTTTATTCAGGGCGATTTCCGCGAAGATGAAGTTTTGGCGCAATTCGAATCCTTGCTCGGCGACAGGCTGCTGGATCTTGTAATTTGCGATATGGCACCCAATATGAGCGGCCACGCGGTAACCGACCAGGCCAAAAGCCTTTATTTATGCGAGTTGGCACTGGATTTCGCACGCAACCATTTGAAGACGAACGGCCACTTTTTGGTGAAAGTCTTCCAGGGTGCGGGTTACACGGAATTTTTGGCGGAGATGCGTACCGCCTTTTCTTCGGTGCAGACGCGTAAGCCCGGTGCTTCGCGCAACCGTTCCAGCGAGATTTACCTGCTAGGTAGAAATAAACGCTGACAAGCTATCGGGGGTGAATTAGAATGCCGCCCCTGTTTCTTTATTTATTTTTGGGAGTCCGTTTTTGTGAGGAGCATTGTAAAAAACCTGTTGATTTGGTCGGCCTTGATAGTCGGGTTGATGGCGGCTTTCAATGCCGTTAAGACGCAAAGGGAAGAGGCGCGGCAGATTGAGTATTCCCAATTTGTCCAACAGGTCAATAAAGGCGAAATCGCCAGTGTAACGATAGAAGGTTCCGCACTGGCGGGCTATACGCTTAAAGGCGAGCGCACGGACAAAACCAAGTTTTCCACCAATGCGCCCATGGATTACCAGCTGGCCGACAGGCTTCTGGCGAAAAACATCCGTGTCCAGGTAACGCCGGAAGAACGTCAGGGTGTTTTGAGTAGCCTGTTCTTCAGCCTGCTGCCCGTCTTGCTGCTGATTGGCGCATGGTTCTACTTTATGCGGATGCAGACTGGTGGGGGCGGCAAAGGCGGTGCGTTTTCGTTCGGCAAGAGCCGCGCCAAATTGTTGGAAAGCGATTCCAATAAAGTAACCTTTGACGATGTGGCCGGTTGTGATGAGTCCAAAGAAGAAGTGCAGGAAATCGTCGACTATCTCAAAGCACCGAACCGCTATCAGAGTTTGGGCGGTCGGATGCCGCGCGGCATTTTGCTGGCGGGCAGCCCGGGTACGGGTAAAACCCTTTTGGCCAAAGCGATTGCCGGTGAAGCCGGTGTGCCGTTTTTCAGCATTTCCGGTTCGGATTTTGTCGAAATGTTCGTCGGCGTAGGTGCCAGCCGTGTGCGCGATATGTTCGAGCAGGCAAAGAAAAATGCGCCGTGCATCATCTTTATTGACGAAATCGATGCCGTCGGCCGCCAGCGCGGTGCGGGTTTGGGCGGCGGTAACGACGAACGCGAACAGACTTTGAACCAGCTTTTGGTGGAAATGGACGGCTTTGAAAGCAATCAGACCGTCATTGTGATTGCCGCAACCAACCGTCCGGACGTACTCGATCCCGCGCTGTTGCGCCCGGGCCGTTTCGACCGCCAAGTGGTGGTGCCGTTGCCCGATATCCGCGGCCGCGAACAGATTTTAAAAGTGCATGCGAAAAAAGTGCCTTTGGACGAATCAGTGGATTTGACTTCGTTGGCGCGCGGTACACCGGGTTTTTCCGGTGCGGACTTGGCCAACTTGGTCAATGAAGCCGCCCTGTTTGCCGGCCGCCGCAACAAGCTAAAAGTGGATCAGAGTGATTTTGAGGATGCCAAAGACAAAATCTACATGGGTCCCGAACGGCGCAGCATGGTTATGCACGAGGATGAAAAACGCGCCACTGCCTACCATGAATCCGGCCATGCGATTGTGGCGGAAAGCCTGGAAGGTACCGATCCGGTGCACAAGGTAACCATTATGCCGCGCGGCCGTGCTTTGGGTCTGACATGGCAGTTGCCGGAACGCGACCGTATCAGCATGTATAAAGACCAAATGCTGAACCAGATTTCGATTCTGTTCGGCGGACGCATTGCCGAAGACTTGTTTGTCGGCCGTATTTCCACTGGCGCGTCCAACGACTTTGAACGTGCCACCCAAATTGCCCGGGAAATGGTTACCCGCTACGGCATGAGCGAGAAAATGGGTGTGATGGTGTATGCCGAAAACGAGGGCGAGGTGTTCTTGGGCCGCAGCGTGACACGTTCGCAAAATATTTCCGAGAAAACCCAGCAGGATGTGGATGCCGAAATCCGTCGGATTTTGGACGAGCAATATGCGATTGCCTACAAAATCTTGGATGAAAACCGCGACAAGATGGAAACCATGACCCGCGCCCTGATTGAATGGGAAACCATAGAACGCGATCAGGTGCTGGAAATTATGGAAGGCAAACAGCCCAGCCCGCCCAAGGATTACAGCCACAACATCCGCAAAGATGGGGAAGAAGCGGCAGAGCCTGCCGAACAGGAACAGGCGGAACAGTCTGCCGAAGGCCAGACTGAGCAGCCTTCTGATCATTCAAGCGGTGAGGTTGCGTCCGATTCCGAGAATGGCGGTAAAGGACAAGAGTCTTCTGCCGATCAGCCGGAAAACAAATCCTAACAGCCGTATCTTTACCGAACAGCCTGCCGATGCAGGCTGTTTTTTTATTCGGCGGTTTTGCGAAAGCGGGAGGTTTGTCAAAACCCTTGCCGAAACAATGATAACGCGCGACGGAATGTTTAAACCGAATACATCCTGCCCGCCTGTTTCGTGCTTTCAGACGGCCTTCGCTATATAATGTCCGTTTTTTCAAACGGCGTGTGCAATGACGGACAATACGGTATGGCAGGCGGGGCGGTTTGCATTGGATTTGCGGCAGCCCAAAATAATGGGCATAGTCAATCTGACGCCGGATTCGTTTTCAGACGGCGGGACTTATTCCGCGAACCGGCAGGATGCCCTGCGCCATGCCGAAACGTTGTTGCGGCAGGGTGCCGATATTTTGGATTTGGGCGGAGAGTCCACGCGCCCGGGGGCGGATTTTGTGACGCCGGAAGAGGAATGGCGGCGTTTGGCCGCAGTATTGCCCGAATTGGTTGCTTGGAATGTCCCGCTCAGCATCGATACACGGCGGACGGTCATTATGCGCCGCCTGTTGGAAAATGGCTGGGCCGATATCATCAACGATGTGCAGGCTTTGGAAGACGAAGGCGCGCCCGAATTGTTGGCGCAGCATCCCTCTGTCGGTATCTGCCTGATGCATATGCAGGGTTTGCCGCAATCGATGCAGGATAATCCGAGTTATCACGATGTGGTGGCGGAAGTGGCGGCTTATCTGAACGGCCGCGTCGAAGTGTGCGCGGCGGCCGGGATTGCGCGGCAGCGTTTGGTTTTGGATCCGGGTTTCGGCTTCGGTAAAACGCTGGAACACAACACCCTGTTGATGCGCCATCTGCGCGGATTGGCAGACAGGTGCGGCCTGCCGCTGCTGGCCGGCGTGTCACGCAAACGGATGATAGGGGAATTGAGCGGCGTGGAGAGGCCGTCTGAAAGGGTGGCCGGAAGCGTGGCCGCTGCTTTGGCGGCTGCCGCGCGCGGTGCGAAAATCCTGCGGGTGCATGATGTCAGGGCGACTGCCGACGCACTGAAAGTCTGGCAGGCTTTGGGCGGAGAGATTGAGTAAACGGATTATTGGGTTTTCAGACGGCCTCAAACGATGGGGCCGTCTGAAAACGGAAGATTGGAAAATAAGCCGTCAAGGCTTGGAGAACGTTAATGGCAAAAAAATATTTCGGCACCGACGGCATGCGCGGCGAAGTAGGGCAGTTTCCGATTACGCCCGAATTTGTATTGAAACTGGGCTATGCGGCCGGACGGGTGCTGGTGCATCACGACGGCAAAGGCCGTCCTACGGTGCTTATCGGCAAAGACACCCGAATCTCTGGCTATATGCTGGAAGCCGCGCTGGTGGCGGGATTTACCGCGGCGGGTGTGAACGTTATCCAAACCGGACCGCTGCCCACGCCCGGCGTGGCCTATTTGACCCGTGCGCTGCGTTTGGCGGCGGGCGTGATGATTTCCGCCTCGCATAATGCGTATGCCGACAACGGCATCAAATTCTTCGCCGCCGGCGGCGTGAAATTGAGCGACAAAATAGAATTGGAAATCGAAGCCGAGTTGGAAAAAGAAATGCGGACGAAACCTTCGTCCGAACTGGGTCGGGCGCGTAGGATCAGCGGTGCCGACGACCGCTACATCGAATTTTGCAAATCCACCTTCCCCAGCCAGTTCGACCTGCGCGGCCTGAAATTGGTGGTGGATACCGCCAACGGCGCAGGCTACGGCGTCGCGCCCAAAGTGTTTCACGAGCTGGGGGCGGAAGTCGTGAGCATCGGCGACGAACCCAACGGCTACAACATCAACGACAAATGCGGTGCAACCCATCCGAAAACTTTGCAGGCGGCAGTGCTGCAAAGCGAAGCCGATTACGGCGTGGCACTGGACGGCGACGGCGACCGCCTGATGATGGTGGATAAAAACGGCAAAGTTTACGACGGCGACAAGCTGATTTACGTGATTGCCAAAGCACGGGCGAAAGAAGGGCAGTCCTTCGGCGGCGTGGTCGGCACCGTGATGACCAATATGGCGATGGAACTGGCTTTGGCGGAGAAAAACATCCCCTTCGCCCGTGCCAAAGTCGGCGACCGCTATGTGTTGGAGCAATTAAACGAGCGCGGCTGGCAGATTGGCGGCGAGGCTTCCGGCCACATCCTCTGCATGGACAAACACAATACCGGCGACGGCATCATTTCCGCCCTTCAAGTGTTTGCCGCGCTGCAAGTGCTGGGTCAGGATTTGGAAACGGCGGTGGATTGGAAAGCCTTTCCGCAAACCATGATCAACGTCGGTATCCAAAAAGGCCAAGATTGGCAGGCGGCGTCGGCTGCCGTGTTGGCCGAAGTGGAAAAAGAATTGGAAGGCAAGGGGCGCGTGGTACTGCGCGCTTCGGGCACCGAACCCGTCGTCCGCGTGATGGTGGAAGCGCGCCAGCTGGATTGGGCGCGCCAAGGGGCGGAACGGATTGCCGCCGCCATCCAAAATCCGGCTAAGAAATAGTCTCAGGCCGTCTGAAAGGCGGTGGGATGAGGTATAATCCGCCTGCTTTCAGACGGCTGAAACATGTTTTTCAGACGGCCTGGACGGAGCGGTATCCAAGCCGCGTGTTTTTATTTGACCAAAACCACGGAAGAGAGCAGGGCTTATGGCCGCGCTGTTAGAAAGTTTTTTCCTCCAATACGGGTATGCAGCCGTATTCGCGGTATTGATTGCCTGCGGTTTCGGCGTTCCGATTCCCGAAGACATTACCTTGGTTACCGGAGGCATCATTTCGGGCTTGGGTTATACAGACGTGCACATCATGGTGGTCGTCGGCATGCTTGGAGTGCTGGCCGGCGACGGTTTGGTATTTGCCGCAGGCCGCATCTGGGGCGACAATATCCTTAAATTCCGCCCCATTGCCCGCGTAATGACGCCGAAACGTTACACACAGGTGGAGCAGAAGTTCGAAAAATACGGCAACTGGGTGCTGTTTGTCGCCCGCTTCCTGCCCGGCTTGCGCACGCCGATTTTTATGACCGCCGGCATCAGCCGCAAAGTCTCGGTTTTGCGCTTCATCGTGATGGACGGGCTGGCTGCGCTGATTTCCGTGCCTGTGTGGGTTTATTTGGGCGATTACGGCGCGTCCAACCGCGAATGGCTGATGAAGACCGTGCATCAGCTCCAGCACGGACTGTTTGCCCTGATCGGCATCGGTGCGGTGATATTGGGCTGGTTCTGGTGGCGCAAACGCACGCGCAGCCGCTTTTTCCGCCAAAAAATTGCCGAAGTCCGCAGCAGGCGGCGCGGGGGAAATTAAATACGCATAAAACCTTATACAAAAAGCAGCCTGAATGTTCCGTGTTCGGGCTGCTTTTTATGATTTTATGACTGGTCGGTACTCGACGGTTTTATCGACCGTCCATGAACATCGTTTATCCGATATATAAACACTCAATAGAGGAAGCCCGAATATGATGCACAAACTGTTCTTTATCCTTCTGTTTGCCGCCACGGCCGCCGCAGCGTCCGAACCGGTCAAAATCGCCCAATCCCCCGACGGTAATTTGGAAATCCTGCAAAAACAATCCGATGGCAGTTATATGCTTTATACGCGCTACCGTGCAGGCCGTCTGAAAGAATGGACGGACACGCCCCGCGAGCCTGAAATCAAATGGCACGGCAATACCGCCTCGGTGCGTATTTCGGGCGGCAGTTATTCTTCGATAGATGAATTTACTGACGGCCGCCGCCGTTATACCGCCTCCAATTTGGTTGCCTTAAATGAAGCCGACGGCTGCTATTTGGGTACGGATGACAAAGGCCGGCTGGCTTTCGCCAAACTGTTCGACCCTGAAAACGCCGTCCGCCTGAGTGTCCGGCCGAAAGACATGATGCGTACCGCCACGCCGCTTTCCACGCTCGATTATCAGGAGAGCCGTTTTCTGGCCAACGGCGATTTCCGGCTGGTTTACACCAACCGCGCCGAAGGCACTTCAAGGCAAATATTCCGCCGGCCTTGTCAAACGGCGGGCAGGTAAGCGGCATAAAAAGGTTTTCAGACGGCCGTCTGAAAACCTTTTTTCCTATGCGGTTGCCGTCCGTATGGCAGAAATGCCGTGTTTTTGTATTTTTCGGTTAAAATGAGTTGCCGTGCCGCAGCAGGCCGGGAAGCAGTGTTTCCCGAAACAATCACGATGCCTCCGCCCCGAAGGCGGGGTTTCGACCGAAAAGGCAAACCGATGCATACCAAAACCCATAATATCTTTTTCGTCGGCCTGATGGGGGCGGGCAAAACCACACTGGGACGGCAGTTGGCCAAGCAGCTGGAGCGGCCGTTTTACGACAGTGATCAAATCATTTGCGAACGCACCGGCGTATCGATACCCACCATTTTCGAAATGGAAGGCGAAGAGGGGTTCCGACTGCGCGAAACCGCCGTTATCGACGAGATGACCGCCTTATCGGGCATCGTGTTGGCTACCGGCGGCGGCGCGGTAACGCGGGAGGAAAACCGCCGCTGCCTGCGCGGGCGCGGCACAGTGGTTTACCTTCATGCCAAGCCGGAAGTGCTGCTGGAGCGCACGCGCTACGATAAAAACCGGCCGCTGCTGCAAGTGGCCGATCCGCTGGCGAAACTGGAAGCACTCTATGCCGCCCGCGATCCGCTTTACCGCCAAACCGCACATCTGGTTGTCGAAGCCGGCGGCGGCAATTGTCAGAAAACCGCCGCCGCCATTTTGCACATGCTACAGGACTGAATCATGCACACGCTCACCGTTGCCGCACCGTCGCACAGCTACCCCATCTTCATCGGCCAAAACCTGCTGGCCGGATTGGCCGGGCACATCCGCCCGTATATCGGCAAAAAAGCCGCCGTCATTACCAATGAAACCGTCGCGCCGCTCTATTTGGCCGCCGTTCAGACGGCCTTGGACGAGTTGGGGACGGAACATTTCGCCGTCATCCTGCCCGACGGTGAGCAATTTAAAAATTGGCAGTCGCTCAATCATATTTACGACAAATTGCTGGAAAACCGGGCCGAACGCGGCACGACGCTGATTGCGCTCGGCGGCGGCGTAATCGGCGATACGGTCGGATTTGCCGCCGCCACCTACCAGCGCGGCGCGCCCTTTATCCAGATACCGACCACATTGTTGAGCCAGGTCGATTCGTCTGTGGGCGGCAAAACCGCCGTCAATCATCCGTTGGGCAAGAATATGATCGGCGCGTTTTACCAGCCGCAGGCGGTGTTTGCCGATTTGGATGTTTTGTCCACACTGCCGCCGCGCGAGTTTGCCGCCGGCATGGCCGAAGTGGTCAAATACGGCGTGTTGGGCGATGCCGAATTTTTGGACTGGCTGGAAGGAAATATGGCCGGGCTGATGGCGCAACAGCCCGATTTGCTGGCGCAGGCGGTGTATCACTGCTGCAAGATGAAGGCCGAAATCGTCGCTGCCGACGAAACCGAACGCGGCATCCGCGCCTGGCTGAACCTGGGGCATACGTTCGGCCATGCCATCGAAGCGGAAATGGGTTACGGCGTGTGGCTGCACGGCGAAGCGGTGGCGGCGGGCATGGTGCTGGCCTGCCGTTTGGCGGAACAGGAAGGCCGTCTGAAAGCGGCCGATACCGCCCGAATCGCCGCCTTGCTGCAACAGGCCGGTCTGCCTGCCGAACCGCCGCGCTTTCCTTTTGAACGTTGGATTGAGCATATGCGCCACGACAAAAAAGTCAGCGACGGTGTGATGCGGTTTGTCGGTTTGGACAAACTCGGCCGCGCCAATATTACCGCCATAAGCGATATGGAAATCCTGCATCGCGTATTGCAGCCTTATTTGCCGGCATAAACTTTTTCAGACGGCCTCAGTTGCGATGAGGCCGTCTGAAAAAAGGAGGGTGTAAAATGTCTCATCGATTCCGATTGATACTGCGGGTTATATGGTTTCTTGTCTGGCGGTTGGCCGCGTCCGCACTGGTCGGGCTGGCGGCGTTTTACCTGCTGCCGCCTTTGAAGGAGCAGTACGGCGGTGCGGCGGACAATGTAAACTTTTCCTTCCACATCATCGTCCGCAGCGATAACGATAGCGGCTGGGCAGTCAAACGGTGGGAAGAATTCGACGCCGGCCGGGACAGGGTATGGACGGAAACTTTGGAGAGCGATTATTGCGAGCGATTGAAAGTTATCTGCCGTCTGGATAAGGTCGGTGCGGATGAGTACGAATTGGTTCGTACGGACCCTGTCGGCACGCAGATCAGCCGCTACCGCCTTGAAAATGCCCGTCCCAAACCTTTGGCCTATACCGCCGATTCGGTTTTTGCACGCATGGCTGCCGGATTGATCTGCGCCGTGTTCGCCCTGCTGCTGACCCTGATACCGCCGGTTTACCGCCTCTGGCGGCGCGACAAGGAAATTCAGGCGGCTGCCCGGCGGGGTAAAACATGATTAGCCGTTGTTTCGCCTGTTTCGCAGAATATACATTTCAACGGCATCCGTCCTTTTCCTGACAGTTGCAGTTTTGCCAAACCCGTGCTTTCAGACGGCCCGAATCCCGATGAGGCCGTCTGAAAACCTCAAACCCGACGCAAGGAGTCCGTCATGCTGCCCCCGCATCCGCTGCATTCCCTGTTTGCCGCACGGCATATCGCCGTTATCGGAGCCAGCCAGCGTTCCGAAACTTTAGGCGGCCGCGTGTTTGCCTCCATGCTGAATCACTCCTTTCAAGGGCGGCTGACGCCGGTGAATTTGCGCCATCCGACGGTGGCCGGCTTGCAGGCCTATGCCCAAATCAGCCAGATTGACGACAAGCCTGATGCGGCGGTTGCAGTCTGCCATGCCTCCGCCCACCCCGGTATTGCCGCCGCCTGTATCCGCCTGCGTATCCCGCATTTATTGTGCATTGCGGACGACGGCGGTTACGACGGGGAATCGCTGGCACGCCTGCAGAAGGCTGCCGCTTCGGGCAGGACGCAGATTATCCTGTGCAGTGCCGACGGTTTCAACCTGCCCGCGCAAAATCTTTATGCCAACGTATATTCACACGCTCCCGAGGCGGGGAAAATTGCCGTCGTCGGTTTCGCGGCGGGCTTTTGCAGCGATGTGATGCAATATCTTCGCGATTCGCCGGCCGGATACAGTTTTACGGTAAACCTGACCGGGCAGCTTGCAACGCCGTTGCCGTGGCTGGACTGGTTTCGCGAAGATGCGGGCAGCCATATTTTGATTGTCCAATACCCGGCCCAACCCGATGCCGCCTTTTTCAGCACCTTGCGGCAGGCGGCGCAACGGAAAAACGTCATTCTGTACACGGGGCGGAGCATGTGCGGACGCGAGAAACAGATTGCGCGCCACTTGGCCGAGCGCAGCGGTGCCTTGCCTGCGTTTACCCCCGACGAACTCCGTGCAGCCGTTTGGGCGGCGCAAATACCGCGCAAACTCCGTTCCGGCAGCCTGCATGTGCTGTCGGACAGCGAGGCAGGTTGGCTGTGCGACGCGGCTGAGGAAAGCGGCCTGAAGGTGCACCGCCTTCCCGCCGTCGGCCGACAATCCAACGCCTTGGTGTGGCGCGACACTGCCGCCGCCGCGTTGCAGCAGGAAAATTGCCGTGCCCTATTGGTACAGACCGATGGCGGGCGCGACACCGTTTCCCAGCTGATGCAGTTGCAGCAGGGCGAAACACCGCTGTATCTGGTTTCCCCGTTTTCAGACGGCCTCTTCGGTTTCAAAAGTCCGCAACAGGCCTTGGCCGCCGTTGCGGCGCAAAACAGCTGGCAACGGCTGAGGCGGCGGCAGCAAACCGCAGCCAAACCGCCCCATTCTCCGCCTGTTCCGCCGAATCTGCCGCAGGCGCGGCAGTATGCGGGCAACGGCCGCGACTTCCTTGCCGTACTGCACCTGCCGCCGCAAGAAGGGCAAAACCTTTTTTCAGACGGTCTGCTGACTTACACCGTCGAACCGCATTACGGCGCGGTATTGCATGCCGAATGCGGAAGCAAGCAGTCGGTACTGTTGCCGCCTTTCGATACCGCCGACGCGCGCCGTTTGTGCCGCCTGTTCGGACAGCGGAAATTGGCGGCGGCGTTGGAACAGGTGCTGTATTCCTTTAGCCACACCGCTTATCGGTTGTTGCCTTTGCGGGCTGTGCGTATCGGCGTCGATTCCGAAAATGCGGTAATGCAAACCAAGGATTTCGTTTGGAATGAGGGTGAAGGCGGTGCCAGCCAACCCCTGCCGCTGCTGCCCGAAGCACCGTTTTCAGACGGCCGTTTTTTCAGTGCGCGCAACGGCGAAATCCTCCTGATCCGCCACTTGCTGCCGGAAGATGCCGATGCATTGCAGCAATTTGTCCGCAGCCTGAGCGATGCGGATCGGAAAAGCCGGTTTATGAATGCGGTTAAGGAATTGTCCGCCGCCCAACTGGCGCAGTTCAGCCGGACGGATTACACGCGGGAAACCGCTTTGGCCGCCTGTTCGGGCAGCGGGGAAATCGTCGGCTGGGCGCAATACGGCTGCCTCCGTTTCCCCGATGCATGCGAATTTTCGATTACCGTGTCGGAAAGCATGAAAGGGCAGTGGTTGGCGGTACACCTGATGGAAGAATTGATTGCCTGCGCCAAAAAGCAGGGCTACCGGTCAATGTGTGCCGAAATCCTTGCAGAAAACACGGCCATGCTCGGTTTGGCGGCCAAATTGGGCTTTCAATCCGAACCTTCCGCGGAAGACAATCAACTTTTTACTTCCGTGCTGACATGGCAAAAAGAAAGCCGTCGCAGGCTGCCGAAATAAATACTTGCATCCTTAGCGGAAAATGGCCTAAAATCGCCCGTTTTCTGTATATCCGAATTTTAATCAAGGAAATCGAACATGGTAGTTATCCGTTTGGCCCGTGGCGGCTCAAAAAAACGTCCTTTTTACAACATTGTGGCAACTGACCGCCGCAACCGCCGCGACGGCCGTTTCATCGAACGCGTAGGTTTTTACAATCCTGTTGCAAACGAAAAACAGGAACGCGTGCGCTTGGATGCCGAGCGTCTGAACCACTGGATCGCGCAGGGCGCACAGTTGAGCGAATCCGTTGCCAAACTGGTTAAAGAGCAACAGGCAGCCGCTTAATTCCCTATGAAACCCGAAACTCAATGGGTAGCCATGGGCTACATCAAAGGCGCATTCGGCGTAAAAGGCTGGGTAAAAGTAGCCGCAGATACCGAATACAGCGACAGCCTGCTGGACTACCCGGAGTGGCGTTTGCGTAAAGACAAAGATGTCCGTACCGTTGCCGTCGAAAGCGGCAAACTGAACGGTGACGGCCTCCAAGTCAAATTCTCAGGAATAGACGATCGTGATGCGGCGCATCTGTTGCGCGGCTATACGGTGGAAATCAGCCGGGAAGATTTTGCCCCCGCCGATGAAGACGAATATTACTGGGCCGATTTGGTCGGCATGACCGTAACCAACCGTGAAGGCAACGTCCTCGGCGTTGTCGATAATATGATGGAAACCGGTGCCCACGATATTTTGGTGGTGCGGGGTGAATACGGTCAGAAACTGATTCCCTTCGTCGGGCAGTTTATTGACGATGTCAATCGGGAAAGTAAAACGATTATTGCCGATTGGGGCTTGGATTATTGATGAAAATCCAAGCGATTACCCTGTTCCCTGAAATGTTCGACAGCATTACCGGTTATGGTGTAACCGGCAGGGCGGCCAAGCAGGGGGTGTGGCAATTTTCCGCCATCAATCCTCGCCGTTTTGCAGATAACAAACTCGGCTACATAGACGACCGGCCTTTCGGCGGCGGGCCCGGAATGATTATGATGGCGCCGCCCTTAAAGGCAGCGATTGATGCCGCACAGGCTGAAACCATATCCGGCCGCGGCCGGGTGATTTATCTCAGTCCGCAAGGTAGCCCGCTGACACATGGCAAAGTATCCGAACTGGCTCGTCTGGATGATTTGATTTTGTTGTGCGGCCGTTATGAAGGTATAGACGAACGTTTGCTGCAAAGCAGCGTAGATGAAGAAATCAGCATCGGCGATTTTGTCGTATCCGGCGGCGAATTGCCTGCCATGATGCTGATGGATGCAGTATTAAGATTGGTTCCGGGTGTGTTGGGCGATATGCAGTCTGCCGAGCAGGATTCTTTTTCAGACGGCCTGCTGGATTGTCCTCATTACACCAAACCATTGGAATTTCAAGGCATGGTTGTTCCGGAGGTGTTACGTTCCGGAAATCATGGTTTGATTGCGCGGTGGCGGCTGAAACAGTCGTTGCAACGCACTTTGGCGCGCCGGCCCGATTTGCTGGCCAGGCGCAGTTTAATCCCACAGGAAGCCCGCCTCTTGCAGGAGATAGAGCAAGAGCAACAGGCAATCCCATTAGACTTAGGAAATAAACAATGAATCTGATTCAACAATTGGAACAAGAAGAAATTGCCCGCCTGGGTAAAACCATCCCTGAATTCGCGCCAGGCGACACCGTTGTCGTGCATGTCCGTGTAGTTGAGGGCAACCGCAGCCGTTTGCAGGCTTATGAAGGTGTAGTCATCTCCCGCCGCAACCGTGGTTTGAACAGCAACTTTATCGTGCGCAAAATTTCCAGCGGCGAAGGTGTGGAACGTACTTTCCAACTGTATTCTCCGGCTGTGGAAAAAATCGAAGTGAAACGCCGTGGTGATGTACGCCGTGCGAAACTGTACTACCTGCGTGGCCTGACTGGTAAAGCAGCCCGTATTAAAGAAAAACTGCCTGCCCGTAAAGGTTAAGGATTTTTCTGTAAAAACCTGCCGTTTAAACGGCAGGTTTTTTTTGTATTGAGAAATTTAAACTTTTCGAGATATTGATTTGTATAAATTTATTCTATGCAAATGGATACATGCTTTTGATGCGGTGTAGGAATGACGCCGTATATTGCTTTGAAAAAGCAGCTATCTGCGATGAAGTGCGGCTCATCGGTATGCAATGTTTGTTTTCGGGCTAACTGCGGTATAAATCCAATTCGATGCTTGCGCCGACCGAATGGCAAAATTCGATAACGGCGGGTGAGAAACATAGGGCAGGGGTGGAATCCTGTTCATCGGTGCTGATGGTTAGGACAACCATGAAAATTGCCGACAGGTTATGGATTTTAATCAGTTCCGTTATTTTTTTCTGTAATGGCAATAAAGGAATGATGAGTTCTTCTGCAATTTCTCCCAAACGGAAAACATCGCCATTCCTTAAGAGGAGTGTGCCATATTTCCAGCTTGAGCATACCGGTATTTTTCCCGGAATGCGGCTGCCCTCACGCACGATTTTAGTGGCCTTCAGGTTGAGGGCGGTGCTGATTTTATCGGGATCGAAGCCGTTTCCTGTCAGTGCGAAGTAAATGTAGCATTCGTTTAAATTGGTTGTTTCCATCTATCTGTCGTTTCGGGATAAAGCGGCTGCTTGGCTGATTATCAATCAGGCCGAGACCTTTGCAAAATCCCCCAAAAATCCCCTAAATTCCCACCAAGACATTTAGGGGATTTCCCATGAGCATCTTCTTCCAACAAACCGCCCAAGCCATGATTGCCAAACACATCGACCGCTTCCCACTATTGAAGTTGGATCAAGTGATTGATTGGCAGCCGATCGAGCAATACCTGAATCGTCAAAGAACCCGTTACCTCCGAGACCACCGCGGCCGTCCCGCCTATCCCCTGTTGTCCATGTTCAAAGCCGTCCTGCCCGGACAATGGCACAGCCTCTCCGATCCCGAACTCGAACACAGCCTCATCACCTGCATCGATTTCAACCTGTTTTGCCGTTTTGACGAGTTGAGCATCCCCGATTACAGCACCTTATGCCGCTACCGCAACCGGCGGCGCAAGACGACACCCTGTCCGAACTGCTAAAACTGATTAACCGCCAACTGACCGAAAAAGGCCTAAAAATAGAGAAAGCATCCGCCGCCGTCATCGACGCCGCCATTGAGGAAGGCTATATCGGGAAACTGCACATCACTCCCGCCAATACCCATGAGTGCAACCACCTGTCGCCTTTGCCGGAAGGCATTGCCAAAGACACAACCGTCTATGCCGACAAAGGCTACGACAGTAAGGAAAATCGGCAACATCTGAAAGAGCATCAGTTGTTAGACGGCATTATGCGCAAAGCCCACCGCAACCGTCCGCTGACGGAAGTGCAAACCAAACGCAACCGATATTTGTCGAAGACCCGTTATGTGATCGAACAAAGCTTCGGTACGCTGCACCGTAAATTCCGCTATGCCCGGGCAGCCTATTTCGGGCTGATTAAAGTGA
>NZ_FOPS01000004.1:0-112817 GCF_900113545.1 Neisseria elongata subsp. elongata
GCGGCGGCTGTGGTGGATGCCGCGGATGCCGAGCTCGAGTTTTTCGCCCAACAGCCGCACGCCCAAGTCTAAATTAATGGAGTATTTGGGCTGGATGGATTGGTAGAACCGGGTGGCGCCGATGCCGCCTTCGATGCAGGTGGGCGCGCTGTTGTAGAAAATATCGTAGGCAAAGGAGAGGTTGGCATCACAGGTTTCTTGTTTTAAACGGTATGTGCCGCCGAGCGACATAAAGAAGCGGCCGAAATCGAGGCGGCTTTGCAGCTCGATGCCTTGGGTAATTTTTCGGTCGTACTGCATCAAATCTTTGTTTTCGTTGGTGTCGATCACATTTTTGATGGTATTGGAGAAATAGGTGAGGCGCACGTCGCCTTCGCGCAACCTGCTCCACAGCGGGGCGAAGTTGTAGCTGTAGCCGATCTCCCAGTTGGTGCTGCGCTCGGGCTTGAGGTCGATCGAGGGCAGCATGGGGTAGCTATATACCGCGCCGGCAGACATATTGGTGGCCTCGTAGATACTGGGGAAGCGCGTCATCTGCGCCCAGCGCAGGTGCAGGCGGCCGTTGTCGGTGAGGTCGTAGCTGAGGGCGATCATGGGCGACCAGGCCGAGCCGTTCATGCGCTTCACCGGCGGGAAGTTGGCATCGCTGTTGCGGTCGATATAGGTATGGATACGCTCCGCTTCCATCTCAATATCGGTGCTGGCAATATCGCCCCGCTTGGTGCGGTAATCCGAATTATTGCTGCCATCCGTTACCCCTTCCGTGTACATACTTTGTCTATAGCTGTCATGTGTAATGTCAAGCACGCGGCTTGACGACCAATAGTTAAAACTTCCAGGTTCAACCCGCAGATGGCGGTAGAAGCTGCCCTGCCTGCCCTGTGGGTTTTCCACGCGCTGCTCAAAAAAGCCGTTTTCGAAAACGGGGCCGCTGAATTTCCGGTCGCGGTAGTGCGAGATTCTGGCCGGCATCGGGCGGTAGAGCACGGTTTGGCTTTCGTCAAAATCCTGGAATTGGTCGTTGCTATCGACATAGCTGGTATTGCCGTCTTGGTTGTGGCGTGAAATGGTGCCATCGGGGAAGAAGCCGTGGCGGCGGTAGAAGTCGCGGTAGATTTCTACCCAATCGTTCGGGCGGTTTTGCAGCTCAACTTGGGCGCGGTTGTAGGCATCGATTTCCTCTTGGGTCATCACTTGCAAATAGGGTAATGCCAATCCGCTGATAACACTATCAGCGCCACCACCTTGGGTAACGGAGTAGATGGGGTCGCGGCGGGCACGGGCACGGGCGAGTGCGTCGTCAAATGCCCAGAAGCGGTCGTAACGGATGCCTGCCTCAATCCGCAGGCGTGAAGTCGGTCGCCAGTCGAAACTCAATTGTGCGCCCCACTCTTTGCGCCGCCCGGCACGCGGGCCGGTAAGCTTGGTGAGCGCGGTTACGGCATTCATGATGCCGAAGATGTCTTTGTCGTTGTTGGCCATAATGCTGGATTCATCCAGCTTTTCATATTGGTGGAGGGCGGAAAGGGTGAGGCTGAATTGGTCGTTCAGGCGCATGCGGTTGCTGAGGTTGAAGCCGGTGCGGGAAACCTTGGTGGTTTGGCGAGAACCGGCAAATACGATGTTTGCGCCATCGACAATGGGCGGATCATTGGGCGGGGTGTCGGCATTATAGCCTTCGTTAAGCAAATCTTGGCAGCTGTAGCCTTGTGCAAGATCGGGCTCTACATTGTGGCGGAAGCAGCGCGCCCAGGCATCGTATTTGGGATCGCCATACGGCACGGCCAAATCGGGGCCGCCGCTTTGGTGGCGGATACTGGTGGTGTTGACGCGCCATAAGTCGGCTTTGAGGTCTATCCAGCGGCTGCCTTCGGGCTGCCATTGGTAGCCGAGTTTGTAGGTACGGCTGTGGATATTGGAATCAATGCCTTGTATCGGCACGATTTCATAACGTTTCTGAGTCGTGTTGTTCCACAATCCGCTGAACCCAAGCAATAATGAATTGATAAAAGGATTTATCTCGCCAAAGCGGATTTTGGTATCCATGTAGTGCAGGTTGATTTGCTGGTTGCGCGGCAAGTACCAGTTGTTTTTTACAAGCAGGCTGCGGCTGGCCACGTTGCTGTTGGGCACTTGTTCGCCCGGACGGTAGAGTTCAGCCATGTCGGGAACCAGCGTTTCGGAAAGCCCTGCACGCGGGTCTTCAGAGAGCACGCTGTTGCCCTGATAGCCTTCAAAACCGTGCTTGCCACTGAAATAAGTGCCTTTGCGCCGGTCGCTGTAGGCAATCAGGCCGTCTGCAATATCGGTTTTGAAGGCGGCGGAAAACAGTAAGTTGCGGTCGTTTTTAAATTCGGTAAAACGACTGCCGGTACGCGGCTTGTCGTTATCTGCACCGTAGAAAGTCAGGCCGGAAAAAGCCACACCGCCATCCATCATGCCGGCTGCACCATCGGCAGTAGGATTGCCGGGCAAGGTGCGGTAGTCTTTGCCCAAATAGTCGTTTAATTTTTGCAGTGGCTCAGCAGTATTATTGGAAAACTCGGTTTTTACTTCCACGCCCCAGCTTTTGCCTTCGGGGATGATGTCGGCAGGCTCGATGGTACGGATGGACACCGCGCCGCCCACGCCGGATTTCACGCCGCGCGTCATGGCCGGGCCTTTTTCCACCGTGATGCTGCGGAACAGGGCAGGATCGACATAATTGCGGTCGGCGATGCCGTAGTTGTTCATCCACACGTCCACGGTCTGCTCCGTGCCGTCGATGGTAACGGGGATGCGGCCTTTGCCGCTGATGCCGCGGATATTGGGCGTAATCGCGCTGCCGGCGTTGCGGGTGTTCATGTTGTACACGCCGTTTAAGCCTTTAAACACGTCGCCGGCGGCATCCGTGCGGTAGCGTTCGAGGTATTCGCGGCCGGCGTAGACGCTGGAAACGTTTTTATAAAACACGTCGTCCGCACCTTTTTGGTCGGCACTGCGTTTACCGGTAACGGTGAGCGATTCGATATTGCTGCTTTCTATCACTTTCGAGGACGGGATATCCGCCGCATCGTCTGCATGGGCCGGTAGAGAGTTCAAGATGCCGATAAGACTGATGGCGAGAATTTTTGGCTGAAAGGGAAAGCTGTATTTGGCTTGGGACATTTCTGCGGCCTTTCTATTAAGCCTTAGTAATTAAGATGTGAATTTTATTATATTAATACAAATGATACTGCACATCAATTATTAAAAATCTCTAAGAACGAAATGCGAAATACGACTGATTCGGCAGTTTGTTTTCAGTTATCCAAATAGTTGAAATTTTATGATTCAATTTTTCTACCGCTGATATAAATTGATGCGAGCAGCTTAAGATTTGTGAACTTATGGTGGTTCTAAACGCTGTGTCTCTGATTGCAAAAAGGCCGTCTGAAGATTTCAAATGCTGTTTCAGACGGCCTTTTCGTTGCCATGTCGGGGGCAAAGCGGCATAATTACCCCTCTTTTGTCCCTATAACGCGCTATGTCCGATCAAGCCCCGTCTCCCGTTCCTTCCCGTATCCGAAAAACGAATGCTTTCGCGTCTTTTGTCTGGCTGGTGCCACTGATAGCCTTTTTAGTGGGCGGGTGGCTGCTGTTCGATCACATCCGCAACACAGGGCCGACAATTACGCTGCATATTGATAGCGCGGACGGTATCGAAGTCAATAACACGGTGGTTCGCGTATTGAGCGTGAATGTCGGCAAAGTAACCAAGATCCGCCTGCGTGAAGACGGTAAGGGCGTAGAGCTGACGGCACAACTCAATGCGGATGTGAAACATATGATGCGGAGCGACACGCAGTTTTGGGTGGTGAAACCGCGCATCGACAGCAACGGCATTTCCGGCCTGAACACACTGGTTTCCGGCTCGTATATTGCCTTTATGCCGGGCAAGGCGGCGGAATCGAAAGATACATTCGATGTTGCCGACGTACCGCCGATTTCCGCGCTGGCGCAGGACGGTTTGCGGCTGCAATTATCGGGTGCGAACAGCAAAATGCTGGAAACGGGCGCACCCGTCGTATATGAGAGCTTTCCCGTCGGACGGGTAGAAAGCGCAAAATTCGATCCGGAAAGCCGCCGCGTCAGCTACACCGTGTTTATCGAACATCCGAACGACAGCTTAATCAACAGCAGCAGCCAATTCTGGCTGGACAGCGGCATCCGTATTCAGGCCGACGGCGGCGGTTTCCAGTTGGACAGCGCGCCGTTGGGGGCGTTGATTTCCGGTGCCATTACCTTCCGCACGCCCGACCGTGCCGCACCTCCGGCCAAGGCGGAAGGAAAATTCGAGCTGTACAACAACCGCGCCGCAGTGGACCGCCTGCCGGGCGAACGCGCCATGTATTACACGGCCTTTTTCCGCCAATCGGTGCGCGGCCTGAATGCCGGTTCGCCGGTGGAATACAAAGGCGTGAAAGTGGGCAGCGTGGCCGACGTGCCTTATTTCGGCAGCGGCGACAGCCTGAAACTGTTTGAAAACGGCTGGATCCCGGTACGCCTGCGGATAGAGCCGCATTTAATCGAGCAAAACGGCGACCGCGAAAGCCGCGAATACTGGCAGAAGGCTTTTCAGACGGCCTTAAACGGCGGCCTGAACGCCACGTTGTCGAGCGACAACCTGCTGTTGGGCAGCAAAATGATCGAACTGACCGACGCACCTTCGGACGGAGAACGGCTGAAACCGATGGCCGAATACAACGGGCTGACGGTCATTGCCACACGCAGCGGCGGTTTCGACGATTTACAGGCGCAGCTGGGCAACCTGTTGGAAAAATTCAACAAACTGCCGTTGGATAAAACAGTGGGCGAACTGAACGGCAGCCTGGCCGAATTGAAATCCACGCTGAAGTCGGCCAACAGCCTGCTGGCCAAACCGCAAACTCAGGCCATCCCGGCAGAATTGAACAAAACACTGGCCGAACTGCGGCAGGCATTGCAAGGTGTTTCGCCTTCCTCGCCGGTGTACCGCGATGTTCAGGAAACCCTGCGCAATATCGACCAAACCCTGCGCGACGCGCAACCCGTGCTCAACACGTTAAAAGAAAAACCGAACGCGCTGATTTTCAACCGTTCGGAGAAAGATCCGATACCCAAAGGCCGCTGATGCGGTCGGAAAGACAGTCAGGCCGTCTGAAAACCTGTGGGAGGTTTTTTCAGACGGCCTGATTTTTTCCCGTCGCCGTGCCCGCCGTAGCCATCTCGGCTTACGGCAGGTTTTATAGTGGATTAAATTTAAACCAGTACGGCGTTGCCTCGCCTTGCCGTACTATCTGTACTGTCTGCGGCTTCGTCGCCTTGTCCTGATTTAAATTTAATTCACTATAGTGCAATGAAGGTACGGCACGGCCGGCGTATGCGGACAGCTAGCCTATTGAATGAGGCCGTCTGAAACCCCCTTTTCCTCTCGGAAGAAGAGTTTTCAGACGGCCTTCAATGATGCTGACCGTTTCAGGCTTAACCGATATGGTTGCCGATGATTTGCAGCATTTGCGCCAAAACTTTCGGGTTGGCGGCCACAATGTCGCCGCTTTCCAGCCAACCCTGTTCGCCCGTCATATCGGTAACCACCGCGCCCGCTTCTCTGGCAATCAGCGCACCGGCGGCAATGTCCCAGGGCTTGAGGTTGAATTCGAAGAAACCGTCGAAACGGCCGCAGGCCAATGCGCACAAGTCCAGCGAGGCCGCACCTTCGCGCCGCGCACCGGCGGTTTGCGACAAAAAGTCTTTCAAAATGGCCAGATAAGTATCCGTCCGGCTTTGGTCTACCACGGGGAAACCCGTTCCGATCAGGCATTGCGGCAGGTCGATGCGGCTGGAAACGCGGATGCGGCGGTCGTTCAGCAGCGCGCCTTTACCGCGCGAGGCCATGTAAAGGTCGTTGCGTTCGGGGGCGTAAACCAAAGCTTCCTGCAATTTGCCGTTGTGCAGCAGTGCCATCGAGATGGCGTATTGTGGATGGCCGTGCAGATAGTTGGTGGTGCCGTCGAGCGGATCAATAATCCATTCGTAGGAGCCATTCGGATTGCCGTGGCTGCCGCTTTCTTCGGCGGTGATTTTGTGCTGGGGATAGGCTTCGAGCAGGGTTTCGATCAGGATGTTTTCCGACATGCGGTCGATGTCGGAAACAAAATCGTTAAACGCTTTGCTGTCGGTTTTGATGTTGCCCAAGTCTTTGGAGGCGCGGATCATGAGGTCGCCCGCCTTGCGCGCGGCTTTGAAGGCGGTATTTAAAATCGGGTTCATATAAATTCCTGTATAGAGAAATGAGGCGGGAAGGCCGTCTGAAAAAGGCTTTTTGTGCGGCTGACGCGTTTAACGATTGTTAAAGAACCGGACGCGCCGTAAAATGCGCGGTTTATCCGTCATGCAGGCGGAAAGTGCGCATTATACGCCTTTTCCCGCCGGTAAAACAGACAGGGCAGGAAACCATGAACACGCTTTTTTATATGCAGGAACAACGTCTGTACCGTTTTTCAGACGGCCGCAGCGAGCCGGTAACGTGTCAGGCGGTAGAGCAATATATCGGCAACCTGAAACAGATACACCGCAAAAAAGAATGGAAAACCCAAGGCAGCGGCGCCGACTTTATGGGCATCCGGCAGGAGGGGCTAGATTTGTCGGACATCCATCCGAGCGATTCGGTCTGTACTGCCGACGGCCGGCTGGTGTACGGTGCGACATTGCAGGGCGGTGCGGCGATACAGGCCAAACCGATTAACGACTTGGCGCAGGCCGAAGGCCTCCTGCTGCGGCATACCGACTGCACGATATACGACATGGCTTACGATGCGGCACACGAACGCCTGGCATTGTCGCTGGCCGGCGATTGTTACGGCGACCGGCATCTGGCCGTCATGCCGCTTTCGGGCAACCGTTTTCAGTTTATTACCGAAGGCGAATGCCGCGACAGCAACCCCTGTTTCGATCCGAAAAACGGCAACATCCTTTATTACGACTCCTGCGGCCTGGCCTACACCGACCACGGCACACTGAACAGCATCCGCTCCATCAACCGCCTGAACCTGTCCGACGGCGAACTCGAAACCGTATTGCACGACGAACAATACGACTTTTTCATGCCGCAGCCCGACCACGCGGGCAACCTCTACTGCATCCGCAAACCGCACCGCGAAGAAGTGCAAAAACAAGGCAACATACTGCGGGACATCCTGCTGATACCGTTCAAACTGTTCAAAGCCATGTTCGGCTGGCTCGATTTCTTCAGCCAACGCTACGGCGGCGAATCGCTGCGCACCTCCGGCGCGAATCCGGCCAAGTCCAAACAACAGTCGGAAGAAGAACGCTTTATCGAAGGCAATCTGGTCAAAGTACGCCGCCGGCGCGACAAAGAAGAGCAAAACGAACGCTACCCCTCGGCCATTCCGAAAAGCTGGCAGTTGGTAAAATACACGCCCGAAGGCGGATGCACGGTTTTACACTCCGGCGTAATGGCCTACACCCTCTGCCCGGACGGCGGCATCATCTACTCCAACGGCCGATACATCGTGCACGCCACGGCGGAAGGGGAAGAAAAAATGCTGACCGAAGCCCGCTGGGCAAGCAAACTCCGCCTGCAACCTTAAACCTTTTCAGACGGCCTCATGACCACTTGAGGCCGTCTGAAACATACAGCAAACCACACTATGCCGAACACCAAACCCACCGCCCCCGACTACCTCTCCAACATCAACGTCGTCCTCACCCGCACCAGCCATCCGGGCAACATCGGCTCCGCCGCCCGCGCCATGAAAACCATGGGGCTGACCAAACTGACCCTCGTCGCACCCAACCTGATGCAAACCCCGATGACCGCCGAGCCGCCCGTGTTCGACCCTGCAAACCCGCAGGCGTTCAAACTGCCCGAAGAAAGCTTCATCCTTGCTTCCGGCGCGGCCGACGTACTGGAAAACGCCCGCATTTGCGCCACACTGGAAGAAGCCCTTGCCGACACCGTATTGAGCTGCGCGCTGACCAGCCGCCGCCGCGAACTGACCGCCGAACTGCAAACCCCGCGCGCACTGACCCCCGAGCTTCTATCGGCAGCCGAAGCAGGACAACAAACCGCGCTGGTGTTTGGCAACGAAACCTACGGCCTGAGCATAGAAGAAGTACAAGCCTGCAACCGCCTGATGACCATCAACGGCAATCCCGACTACTTCTCGCTCAACCTCGCCCAGGCCGTGCAAGTCGTGTGCTACGAAATCTACAGCCAAACCGACAGCAGCATGGAACATCTGAAAGTGGAAAAAAACACCGCCACCCATGCCCAAATCGGCGGCATGGTCACCCATATGCAGGGCCTGATGGAAGACATCGGCTTTTTCAACCGCCGCAACGGCGAACGCATCATCCGCCGCCTGCAAAACCTGTTTGCCCGCGCCGGCACGGAAACCGAAGACATCGACATCCTGCGCGGTTTTTTCAATACAGTGAAAAAACGCCTGGATAAAAATAGGGAATAAAAACGTCATCCCGCAGCCGTTGTCGAAACTAAAGAGGCCGTCTGAAAACCTTCCAACAGGTTTTCAGACGGCCTCCTTGCGGTATTGGCATATAACATCCAAATCGCGGCAGCATCAGCCCTACCGGAGCATCTTCCATACCGCTTGGCAAACAAACCGTCAAATTGAAATTTTCAGACGGCATCTGCATGCCCGTTCATCAACATCTTTTTTACTGTAAAAGTCCCTGCCCCACATATTCCTATTTTGTAAATTTTGGTTTATAGTTCGGCCACTACTGCGGACTACATCCCGCATGGTTTCAGAAGAAAAACACATAAAGGAACAAAATATGTTAGCAACTTATCGCAAAGCCGCCGCCGAGCGCGAAGCACTCGGCATCCCAGCCCTTCCTTTAACCGCACAGCAAACCGCCGATTTGGTCGAATTGCTGAAAAACCCGCCGGCCGGCGAAGAAGCATTTCTGGTCGAACTGCTTGCCCACCGTGTGCCGCCCGGTGTGGACGATGCCGCCAAAGTCAAAGCCTCATTCCTGGCTGCCGTTGCCGAAGGCAGCGCATCCAGCCCGTTGGTTTCCCCCGAATATGCGACCGAACTCTTAGGTACGATGCTCGGCGGTTACAACATTCATGCCTTAATCGAACTCTTGGACGACGACAAACTCGCGCCAATCGCTGCCAAAGGTTTGAAACATACGCTTCTGATGTTCGATTCTTTCCACGACGTTCAGGAAAAAGCCGAAAAAGGCAACAAATACGCGCAGGAAGTTTTGCAATCTTGGGCGGATGCCGAATGGTTTACCTCTCGCGCCAAAGTTCCCGAAAAAATCACCGTTACCGTCTTCAAAGTTGACGGCGAAACCAATACGGACGACCTCTCCCCTGCGCCCGACGCGTGGAGCCGTCCCGACATTCCGCTGCACGCGCTGGCAATGTTGAAAAACCCGCGCGACGGCATCACTCCCGACAAACCGGGCGAAGTCGGTCCGATTAAATTGTTGGAAGAACTCAAAGCCAAAGGCCATCCGGTTGCCTATGTCGGCGACGTAGTCGGCACCGGCTCTTCACGCAAATCTGCGACCAACTCCGTTATTTGGCATACCGGCGAAGACATCCCGTTCGTACCGAACAAACGCTTCGGCGGCGTCTGCTTGGGCGGCAAAATCGCACCGATTTTTTTCAATACTCAAGAAGACTCCGGCGCGCTGCCGATTGAAGTCGATGTTTCCGCACTGAAAATGGGCGATGTCGTCGATATTCTGCCTTATGAAGGCAAAATTGTGAAAAACGGCGAAACCGTTGCCGAATTTAGCCTGAAATCCCAAGTATTACTGGACGAAGTGCAAGCGGGCGGCCGTATCAACCTGATTATCGGTCGCGGTCTGACTGCCAAAGCGCGCGAAGCCCTGAAACTGCCTGCTTCCACTGAATTCCGCCTGCCTCAAGCACCTGCCGAAAGCAAAGCCGGTTTCACATTAGCACAAAAAATGGTCGGTCGCGCCTGCGGTTTGCCGGAAGGACAAGGCGTTCGTCCGGGTACTTACTGCGAACCGCGCATGACTACGGTCGGCTCGCAAGACACTACCGGTCCGATGACCCGCGACGAGTTGAAAGACTTGGCTTGTTTGGGCTTCTCTGCCGACATGGTAATGCAGTCTTTCTGCCACACCGCGGCTTATCCGAAACCTGTCGATGTGAGAACCCATAAAGAACTGCCCGCCTTTATTTCTACCCGTGGCGGCGTGGCTCTGCGTCCGGGCGACGGCGTGATCCACTCATGGCTCAACCGCCTGCTGCTGCCTGATACCGTCGGTACCGGCGGCGACAGCCACACCCGTTTCCCTATCGGTATTTCCTTCCCCGCAGGCTCCGGCCTAGTTGCTTTCGCAGCAGCCACCGGCGTAATGCCGCTCGATATGCCTGAGTCCGTATTGGTACGCTTCAGCGGCAAACTGCAACCGGGCGTAACCCTGCGCGATTTGGTAAACGCCATTCCGCTTTACGCGATTAAACAAGGTTTGCTGACCGTTGCCAAAGCCGGTAAGAAAAACATCTTCTCCGGCCGCATCCTCGAAATCGAAGGCCTGCCTGATTTGAAAGTGGAACAAGCCTTTGAATTGACCGACGCATCCGCCGAACGCTCCGCCGCCGGCTGTACCGTGAAGCTCAACAAAGAGCCGATTATCGAGTACATGAAATCCAACGTCGTGTTGATGAAAAACATGATTGCCGACGGCTATCAAGACCCGCGCACGCTGGAACGCCGCATCAAAGCCATGGAAAAATGGCTGGCAAACCCCGAATTGCTCGAAGCGGATAAAGATGCCGAATACGCCGCCGTGATTGAAATCAATATGGACGACATCAAAGAGCCGATTATCGCCTGCCCGAACGACCCGGACGACGTATGCTTCATGTCCGAACGTTCCGGCACCAAAATCGACGAAGTGTTCATCGGTTCGTGCATGACCAACATCGGCCACTTCCGCGCTGCCTCTAAACTTCTGGAAGGCAAGAGCGACATCCCCGTACGCCTGTGGGTAGCGCCGCCGACCAAAATGGACGCGAAAGAGTTGTCCGACGAAGGTCACTACGGCGTACTCGGCCGCGCCGGTGCGCGTATGGAAATGCCGGGCTGCTCATTGTGTATGGGTAACCAAGCCCAAGTACACGAAGGCGCAACCGTCATGTCCACTTCCACCCGCAACTTCCCGAACCGCTTGGGTAAAAACACCTTCGTTTACCTTGGCTCGGCAGAATTGGCGGCGATTTGCTCCAAACTAGGTAAAATCCCGACCGTTGAAGAATACCAAGCCAACATCGGTATCATCAACGAGCAGGGCGACCAAATCTACCGCTACATGAACTTCAACGAAATCGACAGCTACAACGAAGTAGCCGAAACGGTGAACATTTGATAGGTTGATAAAACGGTTTCAGACGGCCTCCAAATCTATAAAGGCCGTCTGAAAACAAAAAACGGAATGGTTTTGACTATTCCGTTTTTTTATGGTGCAAACAATGCCGTTTTTGTAAGAGGCAAGGGCTGAATCAGTGGAAGTAAAATATTTTCAGACGGCCTTCAAATGCCGGAAGGCCGTCTGAAAAATGTATGAAACAGGGTGTGCCGTTCTTATTTTCATTGCGTGAAGAAAATTGTGCGGAAATAGGCTGTTTCGGCATATAAACAGCTTGCCTTTAACACAACTTAGCAGTATAACCGTTTGGTTATCCAACCAGTCAAAACAGAAAGGACGTGTCATGTTTTTCGATAAAATCGAAGCTGCGCCTGCCGACCCGATTTTGGGTTTGGGCGAAGCATTCAAAGCCGAAACCCGCAGCAATAAGGTGAACTTGGGTATCGGTGTTTACAAAGACGCTAAAGGCAACACCCCGATTCCGAAAGCGGTGAAAGAAGCCGAAACCCGCCTGTTGGCCAATGAAAACAGCAAAAACTATCTGACCATCGACGGTGTGGCCGCCTACAACGCCGAAACGCAAAAACTGCTGTTTGGCGCGGACAGCGAAATCATTGCCTCCAAGCGCGCCAAAACCGCGCAGAGCTTGGGCGGTACGGGTGCGCTGCGCATCGCCGCCGAGTTTGTCAAACGTCAGACCGGTGCGAAAAACGTGTGGATTTCCGCCCCGACCTGGCCGAACCACAATGCCATTTTTAAAGCCGTCGGCATCAATATCCGCGATTACCGTTATTACGACAAAGCATCGCACGGCTTGGATTGGGACGGCCTGATTGCCGATTTGTCCCAAGCCGAAGCCGGCGACGTGGTGCTGCTGCACGGTTGCTGCCACAATCCGACCGGCATCGACCCGACCCCCGAACAATGGGAAACATTGGCGAAAATGTCGGCTGAAAAAGGCTGGCTGCCGCTGTTCGACTTCGCCTATCAGGGCTTTGCGCACGGTTTGGAAGAGGATGCTTACGGTTTGCGCGCTTTTGCCAAGCTGAATAAAGAATTGCTGGTGGCCAGCTCTTATTCTAAAAACTTCGGCATGTACAACGAGCGCGTGGGTGCGTTTACCGTGGTGGCCGCCGATGAAGATACGGCCAACCGCGCCTTCAGCCAAGTCAAAACCATCATCCGCACACTGTATTCCAATCCGGCATCGCACGGCGGCAATACGGTGGCCATGGTGCTGCAGGATACGGAATTGAAAGCGCAATGGGTGGCAGAGCTGGACGAAATGCGTGCGCGGATTAAGGAAATGCGGCAGAAATTTGTCGATTTGCTGAAAGAAAAAGGCGCGCAACAGGATTTCGACTTTATCGTGAAGCAAAACGGCATGTTCTCCTTCTCCGGCCTGACGCCCGAACAGGTGGACCGCCTGAAAGACGAGTTTGCTATTTATGCAGTGCGTTCCGGCCGCATCAATGTTGCGGGCATTACCGCCGACAATATTGACTATCTGTGTGAAAGCATTGTGAAAGTGCTGTAATTACGGATAATTAAGGGGCCGTCTGAAAACATTTTCAGACGGCCTCTTGTTGATTGGCTTGTTAATTTGCTGAAAGAAAAAGGCGCGCAACAGGATTTCGACTTTATCGTGAAGCAAAACGGCATGTTTTCCTTCTGCGGTTTGATACCTTGGGCAAGAGGCCGTCTGAAAAGCGAATTTGCCATTTATGCCGTGCGTTCCGGCCGCATCAACGTTGCGGACATTAACCGGCAATATTGACTATCTGTGTGAAAGCGTTGTGAAAGTGCTGTAATTACGGATAATTAAGAGGCCGTCTGAAAACATTTTCAGACGGCCTCTTATTCATGGAAAGGCTGCTAAACGATTATTCCGCCGCAGCTTTCGCTACGCGCCGCCAGTGGTGCAGCAGCGGTTCGGTGTAGCCGTTGGGCTGCTCGGTGCCTTTGAAAATCAGGTCGCAGGCAGCGAGGAAGGCGGGGGAGGTATCGAAGCGGCCGACCATGGGGGTGTAGGCCGGATCGCCTTCGTTCTGTTTGTCCACCACGGCAGCCATACGCTCCAAAGTGGTGCGGACCTGTTCGGCACTGACAATGCCGTGCAGCAGCCAGTTGGCGATGTGCTGGCTGGAAATCCGCAGTGTGGCGCGGTCTTCCATCAGGCCGACGTTGTGGATGTCGGGCACTTTGGAGCAGCCCACGCCTTGTTCCACCCAGCGGACGACGTAGCCCAAGATGCCTTGGCAGTTGTTGTCCAATTCCTGTTGTTTTTCCGCTTCCGTCCAGTTGGTGTCGGCGGCTGTGGGGATGGTGAGCAGGTCGTCCAGATAATCGGCGGCAGGGCGGGCGGCCAGTTCGCGCTGTACGTCGAATACGTTGATTTGATGGTAGTGCATGGCGTGCAGGGTGGCTGCGGTAGGCGAGGGCACCCATGCGGTGGTGGCGCCGGATTTCGGATGGCCGATTTTCTGTTTCAGCATTTCCGCCATCAAATCAGGCATCGCCCACATGCCTTTGCCGATTTGGGCTTTGCCGGGCAGGCCGCATTGCAGGCCGGTTTGGACGTTGCCGGCTTCGTAGGCGGCAATCCATTTGCTGGCTTTCATGTCGCCTTTGCGTATCATCGCGCCCGCCTGCATGGAGGTGTGCATTTCGTCGCCGGTGCGGTCGAGGAAGCCGGTATTGATGAAGACGACGCGGTCGGAAGCCGCTTGGATGCAGGCGGCGAGGTTGGCCGAGGTGCGGCGTTCTTCGTCCATGATGCCCATTTTCAGAGTTTTCGGCGGCAGTTTGGCCAGTTTTTCGATGGCGGCAAACAGTTCGTCGGCAAAGCGGACTTCTTCCGGGCCGTGCATTTTGGGTTTGACGATATAAACGCTGCCGCTGCGGCTGTTTTTGTTTTCGCTGCGGTTCAGGTCGAGCGGGGCGATGAGGGCGGTCATCACGCCGTCTAGGATGCCTTCTGGAATTTCTTTGCCTTCGGCATCCAATACGGCGGGCGTGGTCATCAGGTGGCCGACGTTGCGGATGAAGAGCAGCGAGCGGCCGGGCAGGGTGAAGCTGCCGCTGCCGTCGGGTTTGGTGTATCCGCGGTCTGCATTCAGTTTGCGGGTGAAGGTTTTGCCGCCTTTTTCCACTTCTTCGGTCAGTGTGCCGTTCATCAGGCCGAGCCAGTTGGCGTATACCAGTGCTTTGTCCTCTCCGTCTACGGCGGCCACGGAGTCTTCGCAGTCCATGATGGTGGAAAGGGCGGCTTCAAGGATGATGTCTTTTATGCCGGCAGGGTCTTGGCTGCCTATCGGGCTGTTTTTGTCGATGAGGATGTCGATGTGCAGGCCGTTGTGCAGAAAGAGGAGCGAGGAGGGTGCTTCTGCATCGCCGTTGTAGCCGATGAAGAGTTCGGGCGTTTGCAGGCTGCTTTCGCCGCCGTCTTTCAGCTTGGCTTTCAGACGGCCTCCTTCTACGCGGTAGGCGGATACGTCGCGGTGGCTGCCTTGCGCCAGCGGGATGCTTTGGTCGAGGAAGTTGCGGGCGAAGGTGATGACGGCGTCGCCGCGTTTCGGATTGTAGGCTTTGCCTGCGGCCAAATCGCCGCTTTGGTCGATGGCATCCGTGCCGTACAGTGCGTCGTACAGGCTGCCCCAGCGGGCATTGGCGGCATTGAGGGCGTAGCGGGCGTTGTTGATGGGGACGACCAGTTGGGGGCCTGCCTGCTCGGCCACTTCCCGATCAACGTTTTGCGTGCCGATTTTAAACGGCGCGGGTTCTTCGACCAGATAGCCGATTTCTTTCAGGAAGGCGCGGTAGGCGGCGGCATCGGTTGCGGCTCCGTTTTGTTTGTGCCAGTCGTCGATTTGTTGTTGGATGGCATCGCGTTTCTCCAAGAGGGCGCGGTTGCGCGGCGCGAATTCCGCCAAGAGTTCCGCAAAGCCCTGCCAAAATGCCTCGGCCTGTATGTCGGGGCGGGACGGGAGGACTTGCTCGGTGATGAAACGGTAGAGGTGGTTGTCGATTTGCAGGCCGGCTGCGGGGATATAGTTGTATGCCATGATAAATTCTCCAAAATATTGTTCTTATGAAACATCGCGATGACGCCATGCAACCTTAACACTATTTTTCAATGGATAAAAGTAGGCCGTCTGAAAATTATTTAATTACAATCGATTTCGGTGTCGGATTTTGTTTTCTTACATTTGGAACACCGAAGGCCGTCTGAAAGTTGATTTTCAGACGGCCTTTTGCTTAGTTTAATCTTTTATCTTTCGGCTTTCAGCACTCGCTGACGGCGCGTTTCGCTCAACACCATGCCCGCGCTGACGGAGACGTTCATGCTTTCGACCGTGCCGAACATGGGTATCGACACCAGCATGTCGCAATGCTCGCGCGTCAGGCGGCGCATGCCTTCGCCTTCGTTGCCCATCACCCATGCCGCGCTGTCGGGCAGGTCGCAATGGTAGAGGTCGGCGTCGCCGCCCATGTCGGTGCCGATGATCCAGATGCCGTATTCTTTCAGCTCGCGCAGGGTGCGGGCGAGGTTGGTTACGGTAATGTAGGGGACGGTTTCCGCCGCGCCGCAGGCGACTTTGCTGACGGTGGCGTTCAGTCCCGCGCTTTTGTCTTTCGGCGCGATGACGGCGTGTACGCCCATTGCGTCGGCGGTACGCAGGCACGCGCCGAGGTTGTGCGGGTCGGTGATGCCGTCGAGTATCAACAGCAACGGCGGTTCGCTCAGGTTTTCCAATACGTCTTCGAGGTGGACGTGGTTTTTGGAAGCGTCGATAAACCCGACCACGCCCTGATGCCGCGCGCCTTTGCTGATGGCGTTGAGGCGGTCGGCGTCGGCGAAGTGTACGCGCACGTTTTCGTTTGCCGCTTTTTCCAACACATCGCGCGTGCGGGCATCGTTTTTGCCTTCTTGGACGTAGAGTTCGGTAATCGATTTCGGGTTTTGCCACAGGCGGGCGTTGACGGCGTGGAAGCCGTAGATTAAGCGTTGGTTGGCCATGCTGGGTCTTTCGGTTTGAAAGGCGGGATTATAGCAGGCTGCCGCAATGGGGAAGGCCGTCTGAAAAGCCAAAACGGTGTTTCAGACGGCCTTTTTGCCGTTTGCATGGATAGGTTATGGATAAACGGTTTCCATCATCTCTTGTTTTAAATGCTAAAAGCTAGACCGATTCTTGCTTTTTGGGCAACTTTGCAGTGGGGAATGGTGTTCGAACAGCCAGTCCACATAACGGTCCACGCCTTGTTCCACAGTCAGGAATTCTTGTTCATAGCCCGCGTCGCGCAGGCGGGTGATGTCGGCTTGGGTGAAGCTTTGGTATTTGCCTTTGAGCGCGTCGGGAAACTCGGTGTAGCGGATTAGGCCGTGTTTGATCAGCGATTCCAGCGGCAGGCGGTCTTTGCCTTCGGCGGCGCGGCAGGCGTTGACGGTGGCGGCGGCCAAGTCGTTGAAGGGCTGGCTGCGGCCTGTGCCGAGGTTGAAAATGCCCGATTTTTCGGGGTTGTCGAGGAAGAACAGGTTCACTTTCACGACGTCTTCCACGCTGACGAAATCACGGCTTTGGCCGCCTTCGGGATAGCCGTCGTAACCGCCGAACAGGTTGACATAGCCTTGCTCGCGGTATTGGTTGAAGTGGTGGAAGGCTACGGAAGCCATGCGTCCTTTGTGCTGTTCGCGCATGCCGTATACGTTGAAATAGCGGAAACCGGCCACCTGCGCGGTCAGCCCTTCTTCGATGCGGCGGCGGACGATTTGGTCGAACAGGAATTTGGAATAGCCGTAGACGTTCAGCGGTTCTTCCAATTCCCGCTCTTCGCGGAAGGTTTCGCCTTTGCCGTAAACGGCCGCGCTGGAGGCGTAGAGGAAGGGGATGCGTTCGTCCTGACACCAGTCCAAGAGGTCGAGCGTGTACTGGTAGTTGTTGTCCATCATGTATTTGCCGTCGTGGTTCATGGTGTCGGAACACGCGCCTTCGTGGAATACGGCTTCAATGTCGTCAAACGGAAAGAGATGTTCGCGCACTTGGCGGATGAATTCGTGTTTGTCGAGATAATGCGCGATGTCGCAGTCGGCCAGATTTTTGAATTTCTGGCCGTTGCTCAGGTTATCCACCGCCACGATGTCGCTGATGCCGCGCGCGTTCAATCCTTTGACGATGTTGCTGCCGATAAAGCCGGCGGCACCGGTTACGATGATGGTCATGTTGTTTCCTTATACAGGCCGTCTGAAAGGTGGTTATTGTAAACCAAAGGCAGGCAGGCCGAAATATCCGCTAAAAAGGCCGTCTGAAATCCTTATTCGGGATGAAAGAAGGATTTCAGACGGCCTCTGTTCGGGAGGGCGGTTCGGTTTTAGTTCACGCTGTTGCCGATGCGGCCGAAGTCGCCCAAGTTCATCCAGATGAAAAACGCTTTGCCGACAATAAGTTTGTCATCGACAAAACCCCAGTAGCGGGAATCCGCGCTGTTGTCGCGGTTGTCGCCCATCATGAAATAGCGGCCTTCGGGCACTTTGCAGGTAAAGGCACTGCCGTCTTCGGCATATTGGCAAAACTCTTTCAATCCGCTGCTTTGATAATTTTTCTCCGGCATCAGTACGTTGAGGTAACGCAGCAATCCTTCGGGATTGAACGACGGCTGGCCTTCATCCAGAAGGATGTCGAAGTTTTTACCGTTTAAGGCCGTCTGAAAGCGTTCGGACGAATGCGTTAGGGCGGGATTTTCGTCTTCGGGGTATTCGTAGTTGCCCGCTGCCGTTTGCGGTACGGGCTGGCCGTTCACGGTCAATACCTTGTTTTTGTATTCCACCACGTCGCCGGGAATGCCGACTGCACGTTTGATGTAATTGGTTTCCGGCTCCAAGGGATAATTGAAGACCACCACGTCGCCGCGCTGAATGGTACCGGTATCGATTAACACATTATTCATAATCGGCATGCGGATGCCGTAGGCAAACTTGTTGACTAAGATAAAGTCGCCTTTCACCAGGCCCGGGCGCATGGAGCTGGACGGAATCTGAAACGGTTCGGCAATGAAGGTACGCAGTATAAATACGGTCAGGATAATCGGAAAAAAGCCGGACATATAATCGCGGAAATGGTTTTCGTCATCCAAGGTGCCGCTCAACACCTTTTGTCCTTTTTCATCCACCGTGGTCGTCTGCCCGGGTTTGAAAGACAGCTTGCGCCACAGCCAAATCGCGCCGGTAAATACGACAAACACCAGCAATACGGCGGTAAAGCTCATCTTGAACGCCAGCAAGCCGAATATGCCGATCATGGTCAAGAGATAACCCCATTGCAGGCCGTCGCTCCATTCGCCGTTTTCGCCCCGCTCTTTGCTGCTGATTGCAAACAGGCCGATGCCGACAATTAAGGCCATTAGTGCGCCGATCAGATAGATATTCATTTATTTGTCCCCCACCTGCAAAATCGCCAGAAACGCGCTCTGCGGAATTTCCACATTGCCCACTTGTTTCATGCGTTTTTTACCGGCTTTTTGTTTTTCCAGCAGTTTTTTCTTACGCGTAATATCGCCGCCGTAACATTTCGCCAATACGTTTTTGCGCAGCGCCTTCACGTTTTCGCGGGCGATGATTTGCCCGCCGATGGCAGCCTGCACGGCGATGTCGAACATTTGGCGCGGGATGAGTTCGCGCATTTTCGCCGCCAGTTCGCGGCCGCGTTGCACGGAGGTTTGGCGGTGCACAATCAGGCTCAGCGCGTCTACTTTGTCGCCGTTCACCATAATATCCAGTTTTACGAGGTCGGACGGCATAAATTCTTTAAATTCATAGTCCAAAGAAGCATAGCCGCGCGAGGTGGATTTGAGTTTGTCGAAGAAATCCATCACCACTTCGTTCATCGGCAAATCGTAGGTCAGCATCACCTGCCGCCCCATGTACTGCATATTGCGCTGCACGCCGCGTTTTTGGTTGCACAGCGTCATCACGTTGCCGACATAATCCTGCGGCACGAGGATAGTGGCGGTGATAATCGGCTCCATAATCGTGTCGATGGTGGCGATGTCGGGCAGTTTGGACGGGTTTTCCACGTCGATTTTCTCGCCGCTTTTCAAAATCACTTCGTAAACGACAGTCGGCGCGGTGGTAATCAAATCCATGTCGAATTCGCGTTCCAAGCGTTCCTGCACGATTTCCAAGTGTAGCAAGCCCAAGAAGCCGCAGCGGAAGCCGAAGCCCAATGCTTGGGAGACTTCCGGCTCGAATTTCAGCGAAGCGTCGTTAAGTTGCAGCTTTTCCAGCGCGTCGCGCAGGGCTTCGTAATCGTGGCTTTCCACGGGATACAGGCCGGCGAACACTTGGCTTTGCACTTCTTTGAAGCCGGGCAGCGGCTCGGAAGCGGGGTTTTGCACCAGCGTTACCGTGTCGCCCACTTTGGCCTGTCCCAGCTCTTTCACGCCGGTAATCAAAAAGCCCACTTCGCCTGCTTTAAGCTCTTGTTTGTTTACCGATTTCGGGGTAAACACGCCAAGCTGTTCCACTTGGCTTTCGGCCTTGGTGGACATGAAGCGTACTTTGTCTTTCAGTTTCAGACGGCCGTTTTTCACGCGGATGAGCATCACCACGCCGACATAGTTGTCGAACCACGAGTCGATAATCACGGCTTGCAGCGGCGCGTCTTCATCGCCTTCGGGGGCGGGGATTTTGGCCACGATTTCTTCCAGCACGTCTTCCACGCCCAAGCCGGATTTGGCGGAACACGTGACCGCGCCCACCGCGTCGATGCCGATGATGTCTTCGATTTCCTGCGCCACGCGGTCGGGGTCGGCGGCGGGCAGGTCGATTTTGTTCAGCACGGGCACGACTTCCACGCCCAAATCAATCGCCGTGTAGCAGTTGGCCACGGTTTGCGCTTCCACGCCCTGCGATGCGTCCACCACCAACAGCGCGCCTTCGCAGGCGGACAGACTGCGCGACACTTCGTAGGAAAAATCGACGTGTCCCGGGGTGTCAATCAGGTTCAGCAGGTAGGTTTCGCCGTTTTTGGCTTTGTAGTTCAGCGCGGCGGTTTGCGCCTTAATCGTGATGCCGCGCTCTTTTTCGATGTCCATGCTGTCCAAAACCTGCGAACTCATTTCGCGGTTTTCCAAGCCGCCGCAGAATTGGATGAAGCGGTCGGCGAGGGTGGATTTGCCGTGGTCGATGTGGGCGATGATGGAGAAATTGCGGATATTTTTCATTTGGTTCGCTATGGGTTGCAGGCCGTCTGAAAACATGTTTCCAAACAAATCGGTTTTTTCAGACGGCCTTTGAAAATAGAAAAGGCAAATAGCCGCGCATTTTAGCCGAAAAAGCCCGTTTCGGCTAATTGGGGCCGTCTGAAAAATAACGGCGGGTCGGCAAAGCCCGGATGCGGTTTTGCAAGCATCCGCCAATGGACTATACTGCCCGCTTGTTTTTCCCGAACGCAGACCGCCATGCAGGAACCCGCCCCGCAAACCGTCCTCAATGTCGAACAACGCGCCATGTTGCAGGAAATCCTGCGCGGCGCGCTGGGCGGCCTGACCCTGCTGACGGCGGAAAACGAACTGAAAGCCTACGAATGCGACGCGCTGACCGTTTTCACCCGCCCGCCGCTGGCCGTCGCCCTGCCGGAAACCGAAGCGCAGGTGCAGGCCGTTCTGCAAACCTGTTCGAAGTTGGGGATACCCGTTACTGTACGCGGTGCGGGCACGGGTTTGACCGGCAGCGGCACGGCCACGCCCGACGGGCTTTTGCTGGCGATGGCGCGGTTTAACCGCATTTTGAAAATCGATCCGCAGGCGCGTACCGCCACGGTAGAGCCCGGCGTGCGCAACCAGGCCGTTTCCGATGCCGCCGCGCCGTACGGCCTTTTCTACGCCCCCGACCCGTCCAGCCAGCTTGCCTGCACCATAGGCGGCAACATCGCGCAAAATGCCGGCGGCCTGCACTGTTTGAAATACGGCCTGACCACCCACAATGTGTTGAAAATCCGCGCCGTATTGATGGACGGCAGCATCATCGAACTGGGTGGCGAAGCGTATGACGCGCCGGGCTTGGATTTGCTGCCGCTGTTTATCGGCAGCGAAGGCATGTTTGCCGCCGTCACCGAAGTCGTATTGAAACTTCTGCCCAAGCCGCAAACCGCGCAAGTCATCCAAGCTTCGTTTGCCGATATGGGCAAAGCAGGGCGAGCGGTGGCCGATATTATTGCCGAAGGCATCATTCCAGCCGGGCTGGAAATGATGGACGGCGCGTCCACCCGCGCCGTGGACGACTACCTGCATGCCGGTTTTGACCGCGAAGCCGAAGCATTGCTGCTGTGCGAATCGGACGGCATGGCCGAAGAGGTTGAAGCGGAAATCGGTAAAATACGGCACATCCTGAACCGCGCCGGCGCGACCGGCCTGAAAGTGTCGCGCAACGAAATCGAACGTACCGCCATTTGGGCGGGCCGCAAATCCGTCTTCCCTGCCGCCGCCCGCCTTGCGCCCGATTCTTATTGCATGGACGGCACCATCCCGAGGCGGAAAATCGGCGAAATGCTGGATTTTACCGACGGGCTGTCGAAGAAATACCGCCTGCAGTGCATCAACGTTTTCCATGCGGGAGACGGCAATATGCACCCGCTCATCCTGTTCGACAATCAGGCGGGCGAATGGCCGCGCGCCGAGGCCTTCGGTGCGGAAATCCTGCGCCGCTGCGTGCAGCTCGGCGGCACGATTACAGGGGAACACGGGGTAGGGCTGGAAAAAATCGACGGCATGTGTGCCCAATTCGGCGAAGGGGAACGCGCCGCCTTTTGGGGCATCAAAGCCGCGTTCGACCCTGAAATGCTGCTCAACCGCGATAAAAAACTGCCGCTGAAAACGCGCTGCGCCGAATACGCCCGCACATTCGACGGCGGCAGCATTGCCGCCAAGTTTCCCGATTTGGAATATTTTTAAACATCCGTTTTTCAGACGGCCTGCCTTATGCTGGAGAGGCCGTCTGAAAAAGCAATCTTTCCACACCCTGAAGCAGGGTAAGCACTGAGAGGATCCATGATGAAACCCATTTCCCTATTGCCCGCCGCGCTGGCACTTCTAACCGCCGCACTACCTGCCTCGGCAGCCGAACTGCCGCAAAGCGCGGAATTGCAATACAGCGGCTCTTACGGCATTCCGGCAACTATGACATTTAGCCGCAGCGGCAACAGCTACCGCATCGTTTCCGTCATCAAAGTGCCGATGTACAACTTCCGCTTCGAAAGCGGCGGCACCATCCACGGCAACAGCCTGCACCCAAGCTATTACAAAGACATCCGCAAAGGCAAAACCTATGCCGAAGCCAAATTCGGCGGCGGCAAAATCACCTACGGCAAAAGCGGCGAATTGCAAACCGAAAACGCCGCCGGACAAATCCTCGACCTGTTCGCCCTGTCGTGGCAGCTGGCCGCCACCGACGGCAAACTCCCCGCCGGCCTGAAAATCACCAACGGCAAGCGCGTCTATAATGTCAGCGGGCTGGTGAAAACCGGTTCGGCACAATATGCGTTCAACGGCGGCAAAACCACCATCGACAACTACCGCGTCAAACGCGGCGACGACATCGTGAACTATTCCTTCGCGCCCGCGTTCGGCAACATTCCGGCCAAAATCACCTACACTGACAACGGCAAAACCTACGATTTGAAACTGACCGGCCTGAAAATCAACGGCCAAACGATTAAACCTTGAAGCTGTGTTGTCCTGAGATAAAAAGGCCGTCTGAAAAATGCGTTTGTAGGATTTTTCAGACGGCCTTATCTGGAATGACAAATAGGAAATCAATACAGCATTTATTTTCTATATTGGGAATCCCGTTCAAAAATAACTATCGGCCAATATAAACAAGGTGGTTAGTGCAGCCAGCCTCAGTGCATCCCGCCCCCAAAACGAATGACTTATGCAATGTATCCAGCGTATTGGCCGCACAGTTTGCAATACCAGTTTTTGCACTGTTTCCGATTGTTCCAACAGTTTGTCATGCCATAAAACCGACGCCTGTTTCAGCAAACCGTATTTTTTTAACAATAACGAAGTCGAATGCAGATAGCACAACCAATCCCGGCTTTGGCATTCCTCCAAGGTCAATACTTCGGACGGGTCGTCCTCAAAATCGAGGAAAGAGACTTTATCGCTGTCTATCATGCAGTTGCGGGCGAAAGCCTGACTTAGGAATTGCCCGCGCCGATGCACGTCTTCGATTGCCGACAATCCTGTTTCCCATGCGTCCAAGTGCCCCTCTCCGGCTTCTTGTTCGATTCGGACGTCAAGTGCGATACCGGTCAAATTACCCATCATCAGGGCGTTGTTCTGTACAGCCAGTAATTCTGGTACGCGGATGCCGGCCTTATAAAGCGTACGTAGGCGGGTTGATTCAACTGCAATCGCTTTTTCTCCACCTAAGTTTGGTACAGGCTTTAGTACTCCTAAATGGAGCGGTTTGGTAATCATACCCAGTAGTGCGTAACGCCAGGCAGGATTATGCGGTTTAGCTTTACGTATCCAAACGGTCTTGCCGTCTGAAAGTGTATAGCGCGCGATATTGTTACTTTGCTGAGCGGCGAGCCGGGTAAGTTCGACGGCAAAGTTTGGGGCATTGGTATGGTTGGTGTCCGTATCTTTTTTATTTATCTGCATCTTAATCTAACACGTTGCGGATAATTTCTTTTACTGCTTCGGCCTGATTCGGTACGTTCTGCACCTTCTGCGGCAAATCTTCCAAACCCTGCAGTTTGGCCGGACGCGGGATGTCCACATCGCCGACCGCTTCGCGGATGGTGTCGGCAAATTTTGCCGCCAGCGCGGTTTCCAGGCAAACGACGGTTTCGCCTGCCTCGCGCAATTCGCGGGCGACTTTCACACCGTCGGCGGTATGCGGGTCGATGAGTTCGCCGTCTTGCCCGTAAACCTGTTTGATGACGGCCAGGCGGTCGCGGTGCAGGCTTTTGCCGGAAACAAAGCCGTATTCATTGCGGATTTTGTCCAGCGCGAAAGCGAGGTTGAAGCCTTTGCCTGCGCCGACTTCCGCCCACAACGTTTCGATTTCCGCCGCATCCCGGCCGGTCAGGTCGAAAATGAAGCGTTCGAAGTTGGACGCTTTGGAAATGTCCATCGACGGGCTGGAGGTAACGTGGGTGTGCGCGGCGGTGCGCGGACGGTAGGAACCGGTTTTGAAAAACTCGTCTAATACGTCGTTTTCGTTGGTGGCGACCATCAGGCGGCGCACGGGCAGGCCCATTTGTTTGGCGATGTGTCCGGCGCAGACATTGCCGAAGTTGCCGCTGGGCACGCAGAAGCTGACGGTTTCGTCATTGCTCTCCGTCGCTTTGAAATAGCCGGCGAAGTAGTAAATCACCTGCGCCATCACGCGTCCCCAGTTGATGCTGTTGACCGTGCCGATGCGGTATTTTTCTTTGAAGGCGGCATCGTTTTGAATGGCTTTTACAATGTCTTGGCAGTCGTCAAACATGCCGTCCACGGCGATGTTGTGGATGTTTTCGTCTTGCAGGCTGTACATCTGCGCGCGTTGGAACGCGCTCATTTTGCCTTCCGGCGACATCATGAACACATGGATGCCTTCCTTGCCGCGCAGGGCGTATTCGGCGGCCGAACCGGTGTCGCCGCTGGTGGCGCCGACGATGTTCAGGGTTTGCCCTTCGCGTTTCAAAACATATTCGAAGGCATTGCCCAAAAACTGCATGGCCATGTCTTTGAAGGCCAGTGTGGGGCCGTTGGACAGGGCTTGGATTTTCAGGCCGTCTGAAAGGGTGCGCACGGGGGTGATTTCCGCATTGCCGAAGGCTTCGGCGGTGTAGGTGCGGTTGATGATGGCGCGAAGGTCGCCTTCGGGGATGTCGGTGGCAAACAGGCGCATGATTTCAAACGCCAAATCGGCATAGGCCAAACCGCGCCATTTGTCTAAGGTCGCACGGTCGATTTGCGGATAATGTTCCGGCAGCATCAGGCCGCCGTCGGGTGCCAGCCCCATAAGCAGGACTTCGCCGAAGGTTTTGCGGTCGGTTGCGCCGCGTGTGCTGATGTATTTCACTTTTTTCTCCGAATCATGTTTTCAGACGGCCTCAAAAGGCCGTCTGAAAAGGTTTAGGGTCTGTAAATACGTTTCACGCAGGATGTTACTGTGCGGGCGGTGATTTTCGCCACGGCCTGATTGCGGCTGTTGGTGTCCAGCATGGAAGTCAGGTCGGCCACGCTGACCTGGTTCAGCGCGTCTTCGCTCACGCAGCTGCAGATTCTGTCTTCCCACTGGCGTTGGCGTTCCGCGCTCATGCTCAGTGCAATCATGCGCCATTCGTTACGGTTGTTCAGCTCGGTGCGGCATTGTCCGTCGATAACGGTTTTCAGCATCGAATTGCCGATGCCGGCCATATCCTGACTGCCGCCGAAACCGCCGAACACCGAGTTCGAATCATAAGCACAACCGCCCAACAACGCCGCTACAGAAGCAATGGCAACAACCTTCTTCATATTCATAATCATCCCTCGCCGCAAGGCCGTCTGAAACGCCCTGCAAAGTCTTTAAACGAACGCGTATTATACCGTAAGCGGTGTGAGATGGGGGATTGGGGAAAGTCGAGTTATAATCCGTTTTTCTGGGAAAATAGAGGATTTATAAATGGCTAACTCAAACGAAAACACGCAAAACCCTAAAGACAATCAAGAGAAAATGGCTAATGAAGGCATTCAAGAGCATTCAGAGCATACCGCTGAAAATAAACAGCCTGAATCAAAAGACAATGCACAGAAAAAAGATGAATCTACATGCTTATGTAGATTTTTTAAAAAGATTGCAGAATGGATATACGCGAGAAAAAATAAAAACTCAAACAAGGCGAATGAAAATGCCACAGAAAATAATGATGCTGCAAAACTGGCAGAAATGAAACAAGCTGATACGGTTGAGCAACCAAAAGAGCAAAGGAAACCGTCTGATCATTTGGAAACCATCAGCAAACTCATCGGAATATCGACAGTATTAGGGATACTCGTCGGTGGATTTGTTATATTTGCTTATCTCTTAAAGATTAATCAATTAAGCATTCTTCCTGATGTAATCAGCAATCCGTCTAGCCTAATCGCTGCAAGTACAGTTTTTATAATTATTTCTATTATTATATTTTTGTTGTACCAACTTTTAGTGTATTTATTATTACCAGATTCAGTTCTTTTGATACAGGATATTCGAAGCCTAAAATCTCCTAAGTCAAATCGCTCTGATAAAAGCGTTGGATGGGTAAAAATATTATTATTTATAATATTTTACTTGGTATTTGTTTATGCTCTTTCTCAATTACTCGAAATTTTTTTAAAATATTTATACCCACAAGCAAAAAATATATATCCACTTGTGATAATAATTAATGTCGTTATAGTTCTCTATTATTTTTATAAAAACTGGATTAAAGACCTCAATTCAATTTATAAAATTATTATCAAGGGAGCCATGACATATATAATAATATTATGTCTATTGATATTCGGTTTTAGCGATAAAATAGCAATTTTATATTTTACCCATATCATTGAAATTCCTGAAAACTCTTCATGGTACTTATTGCATAATAACTTCCAACAAAACAACGGCTCTCAAGAAACCAACGGCATTGATAAAAATGACTTAAGGAAAATAAAAGAAAAATTCAACTGTTCTTCCTTTTTAAAGAAACAGGAAAGGGACAACATAGAACCACAGAAGAAAATACATTGCTCAACCACTCCCGAACAACGCAACAACGCCCTATACGGCTATATGGCGTGGAATTTGGGCGATACTAAGTTTTTCTGCCCGGCGACTACTGATAACACTGAAGCTGACTTCACTGAAAAAGATGAGAAAGGTCAGGATACTGAAAAACGAAAAGCAGCTAAGCAACTAACCGAAGAATGTATCGTCATCAGCGGAAAAGCCCTGCAAATCATGCCGAAAGGTTATATCAGTACCAATACTGATGGCATTGACGACGGTAATCCTGACAATACCGGTCATGACGATCCTGCAATTGATATTAATACTGACGTTAGATTCAAAAATGACCTTAACGCCCAATCCAATGCCGGCTTGAATAATTTCAATGTCCAACCTATCCTGCCGATACAATCCAATGCAAAAAATATGTCAATCCAGATTAATTACAGCAGCTGTAATCATGATTCGCCAAGAAACAAGGATGGTCATCCTGATATAGGATACACCGACAAAAAAATCTGCCAGTAAGTTATGGCAAACCATGCCGTCATTCCCGCGCAGGTGGGAATCCATCTTTGAGGATAGACAAAGCCCTAAAAATCAATCAACTGAAATTCATAAGTGGATTCCCGCCTGCGCGGGAATGACGGTTGTGATGTATCCTGTCTTTATTGTTCCCTTTGCCATCCGTCCGTTTTCAGACGACCTGATATAATCCACGTCGTCTGAAAACCCTTTTCACGGAAACTGCCATGTCCGACCTTTTCACCCGCAAACCCGATGCGCCGCTTGCCGAACGTCTGCGCCCGCATACGCTTGATGATGTCATCGGGCAGCAGCATTTAATCGGCGAAGGCAAGCCGCTGCGTGTGGCGGTGGAAGGCGGGAAGCCGCATTCTATGTTGCTGTGGGGGCCGCCGGGTGTGGGCAAGACGACGTTGGCGCGGATTTTGGCGCAGAGTTTCAATGCCCAGTTTCTGCCTGTTTCCGCCGTGTTCTCCGGCGTAAAGGACATACGCGAGGCAATCGATAAGGCTGAAATCGCTTTGCAGCAGGGACGCGCGACGATTTTGTTTGTCGATGAAGTCCACCGCTTCAACAAGGCGCAGCAGGACGCGTTTTTGCCGCATGTTGAAAGCGGTTTGCTGACCTTTATCGGCGCGACGACGGAAAACCCGTCGTTTGAAGTCAATCCCGCGCTGTTGAGCCGCGCACAGGTATATGTTTTGCAATCCTTGTCTTCAGACGACCTCAAGAAACTGATTGCCAAAGTGTTGGCTTTGCCCGAATACCGGGATTTCACGATTGAAGCCGATGCGCAGGAGCTGCTCGTCAATACCGCCGACGGCGATGCGCGCAGATTGTTGAATTTATTGGAACAACTTTTACGCGCCGCCGACACACGTCGTCTGAAAACCTTAACCGCCGAATTTCTCGCCGACAGTCTCGGGGCGCAAATCCGCCGTTTCGACAAAGGCGGCGAGAGTTTCTACAACCAAATCTCCGCCCTGCACAAATCCGTGCGCGGCTCGCATCCGAATGCCGCGCTGTATTGGTTCTGCCGTATGCTCGACGGCGGCACCGACCCGCGCTACCTCGCCCGCCGCATCGTGCGCATGGCGTGGGAGGACATCGGGCTTGCCGACCCGCGCGCCTTCCAAATCGCCAACGATGCCGCCGCCACCTTTGAACGCTTAGGCTCGCCAGAAGGCGAACTCGCGCTGGCGCAAGCCGTGTTATACCTTGCCGCCGCCGCGAAATCCAACGCGGGCTACAAGGCATACAACCAAATGCGCCGCTTCGTCAAAGAAAACGCCAGCGACGAAGTGCCCGTCCACCTGCGCAATGCCCCGACCAAGCTGATGAAGGAATTGGGCTACGGACGTGAATACCGCTATGCCCACGACGAACCGAACGCCTACGCCGCCGGCGAAAGCTATATGCCCGACGGCCTGGACGAACCGGACTTCTACCAACCCGTCCCGCGCGGGCTGGAAATCAAAATCGGTGAGAAGCTGGAATGGTTGAAATCGCTGGATGAGGAAGCGTTGAAAGAATAAAAAACAACGCGGGGTAGGGCAGAGGCCGTCTGAAAAACAACCTTCAGACGGCCTCTGACATATTGCCCGGCCTTAATCGATGCCAATATCCAAACAGACGATTTCGCCGCAGTATGTTTTGCCGTTTCCGCCCAGGTGCGCCGGTTTGTAGGCGGCGAAGGTGTAGGTTAAATCGGCACGGAAGGTATCCGCATCCGCTTCTCCCGTGTCGCAGTTCAGCCCGGTCGGGATGTCCAGCGCGACTTTCAGGCCGTCCGATTGATTCAGCAGGCGGCAGATTGCGGCGATGCCGGCGGGCAGCCTGCCGCCGAAGCCTGTGCCGAAGATGCCTTCGATAATCACGTCGTAACCTGTTTTCAGACGGCCTGCCAAGTCTTCGGCGGCAATCAAGCCTATGCCGTCCAAACCTTGCAGCCGGCTGCGGTTTAATTCCGCCAGTTCGGATAGTTTTTCTCCGGCGGCAAACAGGATGTCCGCCCGCCAGCCGTGCACCTGCAGTATCCGCGCCATCACCAGGCCGTCGCCGCCGTTGTTGCCTTTGCCGCACACAATCAGCACCCGCCCGGCCTGGGGCCGCCTTCGCAGCAGGTCGGCGGCTGCGGCTCGTCCCGCGTTTTCCATCAGTTGCTCGAAAGTCGTGCCTTTGTCGACTGCCATTTGTTCGTGTTCGCGCATTTCTGCGGCGGTGTAGATTTTCATCATTTGCTCCTTTTGTCTCCACCGTTTTATGAAACATCAAAACGGAAATCCCATCAATAGTGCTCCCCTGCTTTTCCGATGAATCATTCCTTTTTTTGATTTGCCGCAAGAAGCCGTCTGAAATCAGGGTTTTGGCAGCTCTTGGATTTGATTTTTTTATTAACAAGATTTATTATCATAGCGAAATAAAGCAGCAAATAATTAAAATTATCTTTTTTGCGGGAGCGGGCGGCGAGATATATCCTTATCCTTCCCCGCGTCAGATTCGTCTTTCCAGGCTGTTTGTTTTTTAATCGACACCGAAAGTAACCCCCTATGTCTACCATACCTTTATCAAAACTCAGTAAAGGCGCGGTTGCGCACATTGATTCTATTGTCGCCAAACCGAAAAAACGCGATTGCAGCAGCGGCTGCGGCAAATGCGGCGGTTGCGGTTAAATATGGATAGCTAGGAAGAAAAAAGGTCGTCTGAAATGGTTTCAGACGACCTTTTGTATATTTTTGGACGATAGTCTAAACAGAAAAATATTGCATATATTGATGTCAGATATAAATAGTTGAGTCTAGAGCTTTTCAGACGAACCCTAAAAGCGAACTTTAACAACCCAAACCTGCATCTCATTGATTCACAGAAACAAAGGTCGTCTGAAAACCAAACTCCGGTTTTCAGACGACCTCAATCATTCCAAAATTTCAACCAACCTTATTTCAACGCCTCCAGCAGCTTCCCGTGTATCCCGCCGAAACCGCCGTTGCTCATCACCAAAATATGGTCGCCTGCTTCGGCATGTTTCACGATTTCGGCAACGAAGGCATCAAAGTCTTGTCCGACGTGCAGCTTTCCGCCCAAAGGCGCGAGGGCTTCGGCGACGTCCCAGTCCACGCCGCCGGCGTAGCAGAATACTTGGTCGGCACCTTTGAGGCTTTCGGGCAGGGCGGCTTTCATGGTGCCGAGTTTCATGGTGTTGGAACGCGGCTCAAGGACGGCGAGAATGCGGGCGTTTCCGACGCGCTGGCGCAGGCCTTCGATGGTGGTTTCGATGGCGGTCGGGTGGTGGGCGAAATCGTCGTAAACGGTGATGCCATTTACCGTGCCTTTGATTTCCATGCGGCGTTTGACGTTTTTAAACGCGCTCAAGGCTGCGCAGGCGGTCTGAATATCGACGCCGGCATGGCGCGCGGCGGCGATGACGGCAAGCGCGTTCATGCGGTTGTGTCCGCCCATCAAATCCCATGCGACGTGTCCGGCTTTTTTGCCGTCAAGCAATACGTCGAACGAGCCGTCGGCATTGACTTCACCGACCTGCCAGCCGTGTCCGGTGCCGAATTTTTCCACCGGCGTCCAGCAGCCTTTGTCGAGAGTGTCTTGCAGACTTTGCTGCTGTCCGTTGCAGACGATGAGGCCTTCAGATGGCACGGTGCGCACGAGGTGGTGGAACTGGGTCTGTATCGCGCCCAAATCGGCGAAGATGTCGGCGTGGTCGAATTCCAGATTGTTCAACACGGCGGTACGCGGACGGTAATGCACGAATTTGGAGCGTTTGTCGAAAAAGGCGGTATCGTATTCGTCGGCTTCGATGACGAAAAACGGCGATTTGCTGTTCGGGTCTTGGCGCGGCGTTTGCGGCAGGCGGGCGGAAACGCTGAAGTTTTCCGGTACGCCGCCGATGAGGAAGCCCGGCGCAAGTCCGGCATATTCCAAGACCCAGGCGAGCATGGACGCGGTGGTGGTTTTGCCGTGCGTCCCCGCCACGCCGAGTACCCAATGATGATGCAACACGTTTTCCGACAGCCATTGCGGGCCGGAAATATAAGGCAGGCCGCGGTTCAAAATCGCTTCAACCACATCCATCCCGCGCTTGGCGACATTGCCGATAACGTAAACGTCGGCTTTAAATTCGTCCAACTGCGCGGCATCGAAGCCTTCGTGTACGTCTATGCCCAAGGCTTCGAGCTGGGTGCTCATCGGCGGATACATCTTCGCGTCGCAACCGCTGACTTTGAACCCCGCTTCTTTGGCAATGGCGGTCACCCCGCCCATAAACGTGCCGCCGATACCGATAATGTGGATGTGTTTCATAATTTTGAATCTTTAAATGAATTTAAATCTAAATGCCGTCTGAAAGCATTGTTTTGACGCAGTTGAAACGAGGTTTCAAGCATGGAAAACGTTTCAGACGGCCTCTGAAAGGAAAATCGGGCTTCAGCCGTTCTGTTCCGTCTGGAAAACTACCCGCACACGTTCCAAATCTTCCTGCGTATCCACACCGGCGGCAGGGGCTTCTTTGGCGGTTTCGACGGCAATCGGGTAGCCGTGCCACAGGACGCGCAGTTGTTCCAGCGATTCGATGGTTTCCAGCGGCGAGACGCTCATTTCGGCGTAGCGTTGCAGAAAACCGGCGCGGTAGGCGTAGATGCCGATATGGCGCAGGACGGTGGTTTCGGCGGGCAATTCGCGTTTTTCGGCGCGCATGGCATCGCGCGGATAGGGAATCGGGGCGCGGCTGAAGTAGATGGCGTTGCGGTTTTTGTCGAGGACGACTTTGACGATGTTGGGATTCATAAATTCGTCGAAATCGTGCAATTCGTGCGCCGCGGTCGCCATCTGCACGTTGTTTTCCACCAAGACTTCGGCAGTGCGGTCGATGAGTTCGGGGGCAATCAGCGGCTCGTCGCCCTGTACGTTGACGACCACCAGATGTTGCGGCAGTTTCAGCGCGGCAGCGGCTTCGGCAAGGCGGGTTGTGCCGCTTTCGTGCCGGTTTGAAGTCATGACGACTTCGACGCCGTGCGCCTGACAGGCCGTCTGAATATCGGGATGGTCGGTGGCAACGACGACGTGCGCGGCTTTGCTTTTTGCCGCCTGTTCGGCAACGCGCACGACCATCGGTTTGCCGTGGATGTCCGCTAAGGCTTTTCCGGGCAGGCGCGATGAATCCAGCCGCGCCGGAATCAATACGACGAATTCGGTCATGCTTTGAGTTCCTCTTCGCTCAACGCTCGTGCTTCGTTTTCCAGCATATAGGGAATGCCGTCTTTAATCGGATAGGCAAGCTTCGCCTGACGGCTCCACAATTCCTGTTTGTCCTGATGATATTCCAGCCTGCCTTTGGTAACGGGGCAGACGAGGATGTCTAAGAATTTTTTTTCCATGGGGTTTCTTTCGGGTTTGATGGTTTTAGCGAAACTCGCTTTCAGACGGCCTTAAGCGGCATTATTTTCTCCGTGCCGCTTTTGGTGGTTGTGTTGGGCAGTCTGGGGCAGGATTTTTGCCGCCGCACATAATCTGCTGGATTTCTCGGACTAATTTTTCGTTTTGATTTGATTTTTCGTATTTTTCGGTGAGGATGATCATCATCGGATTCATCGTTGCTTCAAGATAGCGCGGCATTTTATCGAGTATCGATTGACCTACCTCCGTGCCGTAAAAGCCGATCAACGCATCGACTTCTTCCTGAGTAAGAACCGTCTTTACGCCGTCCATAGTTGCTTTACGCAATTGGGCGCGCACTTGCGGCGTATTGATTTCGGCAACTATTCGATTTGCATGATTTCTCAAGGCTGCTTCCAACTGCGGACGCTTGTCGGCCGGCGCATCTTTCAAAAAATTCTGTATATTCGGATTAGCAAGCACCATGCCACCAACCCTTTGGAAAGACTGATCCAACAGAGCGTCCATCCTTTGTACTTCAAACAGACGTTTCAGCGACGCGTCGCTGGGCGGGGCGGCAAATGCGTTGGTACACAGTACCAGTGCGGCGAAGGGCAATAATAAGGTTTTCAGTTTCATATCCACTCCTTTAACGAATGATTAATGCAGATAAAAAATACAACCGGCTTCCATTATTCCTACGCAGGCGGGAATCCGGAGATTTGGGATTTCTGAAGTCCCCCAGGCATTCCTGAAAATTCAAGGTCTGGATTCCCGCCTGCGCGGGAATGACGGCGTGAGGCGTTCTTATTCGAGTCCATGATAACTTAGCTTAAACCATGCTTTCAGACGACCTTCGGCGCATGCTCCAGCCGTTCCAACACAAATTCCGCCAAATCAGGTTCGATTATCGCACAAACAGGCAATACCCATACATGATTCAGATTGATGCCGTCTGAAAACTTAACCGCATCCTTTTCCGTAATAATCACCGCGTCCGCATCCGGCAGGTCTGCCGCTGCGATGTCGGCATGGTCGGGCAGCGCGACGGTTTGGTTCAAGGTGATGCCCATGTTCCGCAACGAATCGAAAAAACGCTCGGGCTTGGCGATGCCCGCCACGGCGGCGACGGTTTGGTTTTTCAGACGAACTGTGTCCAGTATTTCGGACGGCTGGTTCAAACGGTAAATCTGTCCCGTTTCGATGCGGCTGTGAAACATATTTTCAGACGGCGCAAACGACGCATCTGCCTTGCCGCCGCTAATCACGACCGCGTCCACCGAATCCAGCCGCGACAAAGGTTCGCGCAAACTGCCGTTGGGCAGCAAATCCAAATCGGTGCGCCCCGTATCCGCCGCCGGAAACACCGCGATTTCCACATCCCGCCGCAGGGCGTAATGCTGCAAACCGTCGTCCGCCACAATCAGCCCGATGTCGGGATGCGCCGCCAGCAACGCCCTGCCTGCCTCCGCACGGCTGCCGCCCACTGCCGTCGGCGCGCCGGTTTTACGGAACAGCAGCAAAGGCTCGTCGCCAGCATCTTCCGCACGGCTCTCGGCATTCAATACATGAACCGCCTTGCTCTTGCGCCCGTAGCCCCGGCTGATGATGCCGACCTTGACGCCTTTTTCCTGCAAACCCGACACCAGCGCGGCGACAATCGGCGTTTTCCCCGTCCCGCCCGCGTGGATATTGCCGACCACGACCACGGGCACGGGCAGCTTTTCGCTTTTCATACGGCCTGAAACGAAATCATCGCGCCGTTTCGCCGCAATTTTGGCAAACAGCATGGATAAGGGTTTGAGCAGGAAAGATAAAAACGGATTGGGGCGTTGCCAATGTCGTTCGATGATTTGATGGGGTTTGGGCATTCAGACGGCCTTCAGAGTATGGAAAATGTATGGTAGTAGGCAGGTTTTATCTTTCGGTTGGGTTGTCGTGGCAATCAATATGATGAAACGGAAATGGTTTCTATGCGGGAGTTTTTGCGATAGCGGCGGGTTTGGTTCGGTATTTTGTCTGGATCCGCATAAATTCCCGCCCCGCTTTCGACTCGGAACGTCATCTGTTTCGGCATACGGGTAAATTCGGCGGTTTCGCGCATTTCGATTTCCGACAGGCTGATGCGTTTGAGCTTGCCCAGTTTTGCTTCCGCATCTTGGATTTTCATGCCCGGGCGGATGCCCAAAGCGGTGCGGCAGGCGGGGGAGGAAGTGCCCAGCCAGATAATTTTCTTGTTCAGCCGCAAAGGCGCATCGGGATCGTCGTCGCCGTTCAAATGGGCCGACACGGTAATATCTTTGGACAGCGTGATGTCGACAAAGGCCGCACCTTCGGCATCACTTTCCCGTTTGAATTTCGCTTTGGGAAATTTTTGCCTGACCTGTTTCAGGTCCTGCCCGAGTGAGACGTCGCCGATGCTGGTCGGGCTGATCAGGCATTCTGCGGCGGCGGGCAGGGTGCAGCCGAAAGTCAGTGTCAGGAAGATTCCGATTTTGTTCATATTCGTTTCCGTGAATGGAAAGGGGCAAACCCCGATATTACCATTTCAGGCCGTCTGAAAATATGTTCGGGAAACCCGCTTTTCAGACGGCCTGACCGTATGGCGGCGTCGTTGTTCAGCGTGCCGCCATTTCCAGCAGTTCGGCGGCATGGCTGCGCGTGGTGGCGGTGAGGGTTTCGCCGCCGAGCATACGGGCGATTTCTTCCACCCGTTCTTCGGCGGAGAGTACGCGGATGCTGCTGACGGTTTGCTCGCCCTCGCTGTTTTTCCTGACCTGCCAATGCTGTTCGCCGCAGGCGGCCACTTGGGGCAGGTGGGTAACGGCCAGCACTTGGTGTTTCCTGCCGAGGCTTCTCAGGGCGCGGCCCACCATTTCGGCTACGCCGCCGCCGATGCCGGTGTCCACTTCGTCGAAAATCAGGGTCGGCGTTTGGGTGTATTGACTGGTGACGACTTGCAGGGCGAGGCTGATGCGCGCCAGTTCGCCGCCGGAGGCGACTTTGTTCAGCGGGCGCAGCGGACTGCCTTTGTTGGCGGCCACTTGGTATTGCACTTGTTCCAGTCCGAAGGCGGACGGGGAGGCGGGCAGCAGTTCGATGTGGAAGCGCGCGCCCTTCATGGCCAATTCCTGCATGTGGGCGGCGGTTTCGCTGCCGAGGCGTTCGGCGGCCTGACGGCGGCCGGCGGAAAGTTGCTGCGCCGCTTCGTGATATTGTTTTTCGCAGCGTTCGGCGGCGGCTTCGAGGGCGGCAATGTCGGCGGCGGCTTGAAGTTGTTGCAGCGCGGCTTCGATTTCCTGCATTTTAGCCGGCAAATCCTGCGGTTCGACGCGGTATTTGCGCGCCATGCCCATCAGTTCGCCCAGGCGTTGTTCTTGTGCGGCCAGTTCGGCCGGATCGAGGTCGCTGCGGGAGGCTACGTCGCGCATGTTGGCGGATACTTCGCCCAATTCGGCTTCGATGCTGGCCAGAAGGTTCAGGCTTTCGTTGAAGCGCGGTTCTATGCGGCTGAGGGCTTCGAGTTTTTTCTGGCAGCGGTAGATTTGCGCCTGCAGGCCGTTGTCGCCGTTGATGGCTTCTTCGGTTTCCTGTGCGGCTTCCATCAGTTCTGCGGCGTGGGCGAGGCTGTCGTGGCTTTGGCTGACGGTTTCCCATTCGCCGGGCGCGGGGGCGAGGCGGCTGAGTTCGTCAAACTGCCATTCCAGCCGTTCGCGTTCGATTTGCAGGTTTTCGCTTTGGGTTTGGGCGGCCTTCAGGGCTTGGTTGGCGTTTTGCCAGCTTTGGTAGGCGGCTTTGACTTCGCTCGCCAGCGCGGTGCAGCCGGCAAAGGCATCCAGCAGTTCGCGCTGCGCGGCTTCTTGGTTGAGCGAGTGGTGGGCGTTTTGGCCGTGAATGTCGATCAGGCGGCTGCCTATGCTTTTCAGTTGCGACAGGGTGGCGGCCTGGTTGTTGATGTAGCTGCGGCTTTTTCCTTTGGCATCGATGATGCGGCGGACGGAGAGTTCTTCCGCATCTTCCGCCAGCAGCCCTTGTTCGCGCAGTTCGGCCTGCAATTCGGGCAGTTCGGAAAGGTCGAACAGGGCGGAGAGGCGTGCTTCTGCCGCACCCTGCCTGATTTGGCCGTAGTCGGCCTTGTCGCCCAACAGCAGGCCGATGGCGTCGAGGGTGATGGATTTTCCGGCGCCGGTTTCGCCGGTCAATACGGTGAAACCGGGTTGGAAGTCGAGGTTGAGTCGGTCTACGATGACGAAGTCGTTGAGGGAAAGTGCCAGCAGCATGGTGAATCCTTTGGATGTCGTGGGCGGCGATTATATAGGGGAAGCGGCCGTGAGACGACTGTTTGCTTGTCTTGAGCGGTCGCGACGGAGCAAAGGCCGTCTGAAAGTAAGGTATAATCCGCGCCGTTTTTAAAATCACACCGGATAAATTATGTTTAAAGAAGCCGAACGATACCTTTCCACCGTGCGCGATATGTTGCGCTTTGCCGTCAGCCGTTTCAATGAGGCGGGGCTGGCGTTCGGCCATGGCAGCGACAATGCGCACGACGAAGCCGCTTATCTGATCCTGCACACGCTGAATCTGCCGCTGGATTTGCTGGAACCCTATCTGGATGCGGTTTTGCTGCCGTCTGAAAAACGCCGCCTGCTGGCTTTGATCGAGCGGCGGGTAAACGAACGTGTGCCGGTGGCGTATTTGACGAATCAGGCTTGGCAGGGCGAATTTGATTTTTATGTGGACGAACGGGTGCTTGTGCCGCGTTCGTTTATTTACGAGCTGCTGGGCGAGCCGCTGCGCCCGTGGATAGAGTATGACGAGCTGGTGCATACGGCTTTGGATTTGTGTACCGGCAGCGGCTGCCTGGCCATCCAGATGGCGCATCATTATCCGGCGGCGGACGTCGATGCGGTCGATATCAGCCTGGATGCGCTGGAAGTGGCGGCCATTAATGTGGAAGATTACGGCTTGGAAGACCGCATCAATCTGATTCATACGGATTTGTTCGAAGGCTTGGAAGGCACTTACGATTTAATCGTTTCCAATCCGCCCTATGTCGATGCCGAGTCGGTGGCCGAACTGCCGCCGGAATATTTGCACGAGCCGGAAGAGGCCTTGGGCAGCGGCGAAGACGGACTGGACGCGACGCGGCAGATTATTCTGCAGGCGGCGAAGTTCCTCAATCCGCGCGGCGTGCTGCTGGTGGAAATCGGCCACAACCGCGATGTGTTGGAAGCCGCTTATCCCGAACTGCCGTTTACCTGGCTGGAAACCAGCGGCGGCGACGGCTTCGTGTTCCTGCTGACGCGCGAACAGTTGCTGGGTAAGGAATAGGCGGAAGCAGTGCCGCCCGGCATTGAAAAAAGCCTGAGGCCGTCTGAAAACCGTTTTTCTTGTCGGAAACGGTTTTTCAGACGGCCTCAGCCGTGACGGGCTGCCTTATCGGGCATCTGCCTGTTGCAGTACGGCGGGGGCGAAACGTTGGATGGTGTCGCGCAGGGGAATCAATTTGCCGTGGAAGAAATGCGAGGCTTGGGGGATGAGGATGACGGGGATGTCTTGTCCGGCCGCCCAGTCCAATGCCTGCTGCGGTTTGACGACTTCGTCCAGCTCGCCGTGTATCAGCAGGGTGCGGGCCGGGTTCGGCGCGTCGGGTTCGCGTTCGCGATCGTAGTGGCGCACGGCAGGGCCCATCAGCAGCAGTAAGTCAGGGGTCTGGCGGGCGGCAGCGAAAAGGGAAACGTAGCCGCCGAAGGAAAAGCCCGCGATGACCAGTTTCGGTGCTTCGGGGTGGCGGCTGCGGGCGTAGTCGATAACGGCCAGGCAGTCTTCCGTTTCGCCACGGCCGTAATCGTGTTCGCCGCCGCTGTTGCCGACGCCGCGCAGGTTGGGCAGGTAACAGTGGAAGCCCAGCCGGTTGAGTGCTTTGGCTGCGGTTTGGATGACTTTGTTGGTGTTGGTGCCGCCTTGCAGCGGGTTGGGGTGGTTGATGACCGCCACGCCCTGCGGGGCGGTTTGCGACGGCAGGAAAATGGTTTCGAGCGTGCCTACGGGGCCGTTGATGCTCAAAACTTCCGGTTGGTTCATGATGGCGTTCCTTGCGGTTTCGGATGGCGGATTGTAAAGGCGGCAGTCGGGCTTTGTCTATGAAGGATGCCCGAAACGATTTTTCAGACGGCCTTTACATCACCGCGCCTTTCCGTTATTTTCCTTCTCCCGCTTTCCACACCAAACATTCTAATCATGAAAAAAATTACTCCGGACAACCTGCCCGTCCTGCTGGCCGAGGCCCTAGCGAAAAAGGATATGGCGACGATACTCGATGCGCTGGTGCAATTTTTGCGCAGGGGCGGTATCAGGCGCGCGGGGCAGCGTTTCGACCTTCTGCTGGATGTACTGCGGCGTGATTCGGAATTGGCGGCACTGTTCGGCAGCCGTTTTTACCAATGGCTGGGCAGCGTACACGTTTATCCGGCCTTGGTCGGCTTGGGCATTTTTTCGCGCAGCGGTTTTGCACGCGAAATCGGTATCCGAATCTATGAACGCTTTATGCCGTCGTTTAAGGATTTGAATAACCTGCGCGATGTCTTCCTGCATCTGTTTCATTCGCAGAACGATGAGAAATGGCTGGAAACCATTAACTTGCGCCGTTGGTTGAAGCTGTACGGCTGCCTGCGTGCGGGCGCGGAGGATGCAACGGTTCAGACGGCCGCAAGGCATCTGACGCAGGCGCGGCTTCATGCTTTGGAAATGCTGTCGATTTGGGTAGCGGCGGAGGAATTGGAACCCGAGTTTACCCGCATCGAACCGAAACTGATGGAAGTGGATTCTGCATTCGTCGCCCTGCATCAGGAAATCAGCCGGCTGGTGGCGCATTACCGCCTGCCGGATTACAAAGAGGCATTCGATACCGCCCACCTCGAAGTGATGATGGAACAATGCCGGCAGCAGGTGGAGAGGCTCCGCAAACGGGGCACCGGCGCGGGCGCGGGCTCGTCGGTCAAGGTGGCGCACCTATTGGAAAGGCTGTCGCAAACGCTCGACCGTTTGGATGTGCTGCTGGAAATCCAAACGGCTGAAAACGGCCGTGCCTACCGCCGCCATACCGTGCGTTTGCTGCGTTCCCTGACGATGGCCGCCGTAGAACAGCACAGCACGGAGCTGCTGAGGAGGCGCAGCATCAAAATGCTGGCGCGCAGCATTTCGGAGAACACCAGCGGCCACGGCGAACATTACATCACGCGCAACAGGCGCGAATATTGGGGCATGTTGGCTTCGGCTTCGGGCGGCGGCGTGATTATCGCCCTGATGGCGGGCAATAAAATCAACATCGCCGGCTGGGGTTTGGGCGATTTTACAACCGCCCTGCTGTCCGGCCTGAACTACGGCTTGGGCTTTATGTTCATCCACATGGTGCACTGCACCGTGGCCACCAAACAGCCTGCCATGACCGCTTCCCGCATCGCCGAATCGGTGGAGCAGGGCGACAAGGTGCGCGGCGCGGTGGAAGGCAAACTGGCCAAACTGCTGATCGACGTCGCGCGTTCGCAGACCGTGGCGGTGTTCGGCAACGTTTGTATTGCCGTACTGGTGGCCACGCTGGTGTCGCTGTCTTTCGCGCAAAACAACGGTCGGCCGTTCTTGGATGCCGATGCGGTTGCCTACCAGTTCAAATCGCTCCAGCCGTTTACCCAGCCGACGCTGTGGTATGCCGCAATCGCGGGCGTGTGGCTGTTTTGCTCTGGTATCATCTCCGGCTTTTTCGACAACCGCGCCGACTACCTCAACCTGCGCCAACGCTTGACGGTGCAGCCGTTGCTGAAAAAAATCCTGCCGCCGGGCATCCGCGCCCGTTTGGCCGACTATCTGCATCGCCACTACGGCTCGCTGGCGGGCAATTTCATTTTCGGCATGCTGTTGGGCATGACGGGCTGGGTCGGCCATCTGCTCGGCCTGCCGCTGGACATCCGCCACGTCGCCTTTTCTTCGGCCAATTTGGGTTACGCCGCCGTCAGCGACGGCAGTAACATTCTATATTTCCTGATAAATCTGGCTTTTGTGTTGATGATAGGCGTAGTAAACCTGTTGGTCAGCTTCTCGCTCGCGCTGATTGTCGCCCTGCGTTCGCGCGGCACGCGCATCGAAAGCCTGTCGAAACTGATAGACTCGATGTGGATGCAGATCAAAGCCAATCCGATGAGTCTGATTTATCCTGTTCAGACGGCCTCCGAAATCCAAAAAGCAGTAAAAGAAAACAAAAACGGCGGATAGGCCGTCTGAAAAAAGTAAATCCATTTAGCGAGGCACAACCATGCAGGCACAATTTCTAACACTCGACGGCATCGATGGTTCGGGTAAATCCACCCATCTGGAAACCATGCGCGAATGGTTTGAACGGCGCGGAATGCCGGTTCTGTTCACCCGCGAGCCGGGCGGCACGCCTTTGGGCGAGGAATTACGCCGCCTGCTGTTATCGCCCGACAGCCGCGTCGGACTGCGTACCGAAACCCTGCTGATGTTCGCCGCCCGCCGCCAGCATTTGGAAGACGTGATATTGCCGGCTTTGGATAAAGGCACCCACGTCGTTTCCGACCGTTTCACCGATGCCACCTTCGCTTATCAGGGCGGCGGGCGCGGTATTCCGGCGGCGGACATCGAAGTGTTGGAAAACTGGGTGCAGGGCAGCCTGCGCCCGAACCTGACCCTGCTGTTGGACGTGCCGCTTGAGGTATCGTTCGAACGTATTGCCCGTTCGCGCGAGAAAGACCGTTTCGAACAGGAAGAGGCGGAGTTTTTCGCCCGCGTGCGCCGTGCTTATCTCGACCGTGCCGCCGGCCATCCGCAACGCTACCGCGTCATCGACAGCAACCGGAGCAGGGAAGAAGTGCGTGCGGCGGTGGAAGCAGCCTTGCAGGCGCATTTCGAGGCCGTCTGAAAACAGCGGACGCTTGTCGTACGGCCGTTTGATTTTTGAATCGAGTTGTTGTTTGCGCGATATCGTGGATTAAATTTAAATCAGGACAAGGCGACGAAGCCGCAGACAGTACAAATAGTACGGCAAGGCGAGGCAACGCCGTACTGGTTTAAATTTAATCCACTATAAAAAAACGCCGAATTCATGATTGATTCATGAGTTCGGCATTTTTTGTGCGGTAAATCCGTTTTATGCTTGCTATGGAATGGGATTCCCTCAGCCTGAAGAGCTTAAGGTCTGAGATGCCGTCGATATGAAGCGGGCCGGTTTGCATGATTCATGCAAACAGTAAAAGCGGATAAAGCCGCCATACTCTTTTCAGACGGCCTCATTATTGATTTCTGCCAAACCTATTCTTTGGCAGGAAGCTCCATTTCCAAAACGGTCTGTTTCTGCCGTTCGCGGAAATCGGCCAGTTTGGCCGCCAGTTCGGGATCGTGGTTGGACAGCAGGGAAACCGCAAACAGCGCGGCATTTGCCGCTCCCGCTTCGCCGATGGCGAAGGTGGCGACGGGTATGCCTTTGGGCATTTGGACGATGGACAAGAGGGAATCTTCGCCCCTCAGATATTTGCTCGGCACGGGTACGCCCAGTACGGGCAGGGTGGTTTTTGCCGCCACCATGCCGGGCAGATGGGCCGCGCCGCCCGCTCCGGCGATAATGGCCTGAATGCCGCGTTCGCGTGCGGTTTCCGCGTATTCGAACATCAAGTCCGGCGTGCGGTGAGCGGAAACGACGCGCGCTTCGTAAGAAATACCGAATTGTTCGAGAAATTGGGCGGCATGCCGCATAACGGGCCAGTCGCTGTTGCTGCCCATGATGATGCCGATTTTTGCCATGGTGGTTCCTTAATCGTTTGATGGGTGGGTAGGGTTTCAAACCCTGAGGATGCTGGTTTTGATTTTGCCTGAAACAGGTATCGTTTCAAAAACGGCAGGCGTTGCCGGAATGCTCCGCAGTCCGCCCCGCCGCCGGTTCTAACGCCAAATTTTCAAATTTTTGATATTTTGCCGTGCTTTGGAAAAAATGTCTTCCGATTCTTGCGCATTGTTGTTGCCGGAATGGTTGGCATTGGCCGCATCGTCGTCGATAAAGGCGGGGAATACAGCCGGATTTTGTGTGCGGCGCGAATTTTGGAAGGCTGCCCGAACCGCTGCTTCGGCTTCCAATTCGTCGTAAGAAGATTTGGCGGCCAAATATTTTTGCACGGCGGGGATAAAACCTTTGTCGTGATGGCTGATATGGGTAAACAGCCAGTTGTGCAGTATGCCCAGCAGTTCTTGTCCGATGTCTTCGCCTTCGCGCTGTTTTTGTTGGATTTCCCTGACTTTATCGACAAAACGCTGATGGATTTGTTTGTGTTGTTTGCCGAGCGGATATCCGGCATCGTCCATCAGTTTTTCTTCATCGGAAAAATGTTCGACCGTATAGCGGATTAGGTCTTCGATGATTTTTCCCTCCGCCTCGAAATCCTTGCGTTGATTGGCTTCGTGCAGTTCGTTAATGCAGCGGACCAGGATCTTATGCTGCTCATCCACCAATTCTATGTGGGTGTCGAGATCCGGAGTCCAGTCGAAATAGCTCATTTTATTGTTTCCTGTTCTGATGGTTTTCCCTGTGAGGGGGGTATTGTAATGATGCAAGTACTCTGCGGCTTAATCTAAGTCAAAGAATATAGCCGGCAGGAAGCGCATCATTTCAGACGGCCTGAATGGGAGGGTGCAGGCTGCTTAAGAATGAGATTGATACAATCGGGCTGATTTAAAGCATTTATGATTTCGATATGTTAAGTCTGCCGCATGTTTTGTCGTTTTTGTGTTAATCTTATAAGCGGGCTTCACACTACCATCTTTAGTCTCCCCACATAAAGGTACTGCGGGCGATCGTTTGCCCGGAGTCATAACTCAGGCCCTTGTGTTTATTTATATATTCTAAGGATTCAACCATGAAATCGCTGAAAACGTTCCTTATATGGGGCATTGTGGTTTTGGTCGGCCTAGCCTCCTTTACCACCTTGGCCGTCAGCCGCGGCGAGCATGTCAGTGCGATATGGATGGTAACCGCCGCCATATCGGTGTACTGCATCGCCTATCGTTTCTACAGCCTGTACATTGCCAAAAACGTGATGCAGCTTGATCCGAACCGCCTCACGCCCGCCGAGCGGCACAATGACGGTTTGGACTATGTGCCGACACACAAAGGCGTATTGTTCGGACACCACTTTGCCGCGATTGCGGGCGCAGGTCCGTTGGTCGGTCCCGTACTGGCTGCACAAATGGGTTACCTGCCGGGTACGCTGTGGATTATCTTCGGCGTAGTGTTTGCCGGTGCGGTACAGGACATGATGGTCTTGTTCGTCTCCATGCGCCGTGACGGTAAGTCTTTGGGCGATATCGTAAAACAAGAACTGGGCACTGTGCCGGGCGTGATTGCGTCCATCGGCATTTTGATGATTATGGTCATCATCATGGCGGTGTTGGCGCTGATTGTGGTGAAAGCCTTGGTTCACAGCCCTTGGGGTACGTTTACCATCGCCGCCACCATGCCGATTGCGCTGTTTATGGGTATTTACACGCGTTATATCCGCCCGGGCAAAATCGGCGAGATTTCCATCGTCGGCTTTATCTTGCTGATGTTGGCCGTGATATATGGTGAAGACGTGGCGCACAGTTCATTTGGCCACTGGTTCGACCTTGACGGTATCCAGCTCACTTGGGCGATTATGATTTACGGTTTCGTGGCTTCGGTATTGCCTGTTTGGTTGTTGCTGACTCCGCGCGACTATCTCTCTACCTTCCTGAAAATCGGAACGATTGTGGCCTTGGCTTTGGGCATCGTGATTGTTAATCCAGATCTGCGTATGCCTGCCGTAACCCACTTTATCGATGGTTCCGGCCCCGTATTCTCCGGCGCACTGTTTCCGTTCTTGTTCATTACCATCGCCTGTGGTGCGGTTTCCGGCTTCCACGCGCTGATTTCTTCCGGTACCACACCGAAAATGGTTGAGAATGAAGAACACGTCCGCATGATCGGCTATGGCGGTATGATTATGGAAAGTTTTGTGGCCATTATGGCTCTGGCCGCCGCCTCGTCGCTTGATCCGGGTGTGTACTTCGCCATGAACAGCCCGGCTGCCCTGATCGGTACGGATGCCAACACAGCTGCCGAAGTGATTACAACCAAACTCAACTTCCCTGTCGATGCTGCAACCTTGCTGCACACGGCAAAAGAAGTGGGTGAAAGCACCATCCTTTCCCGTGCCGGCGGTGCACCAACCCTCGCAGTCGGTATGGCGCACATCATGAGCCAGTTGATTCCGGGCGAAGCCATGATGGCATTCTGGTATCACTTTGCCCTGCTGTTTGAAGCCTTGTTCATTCTGACCGCCGTTGATGCCGGTACACGCGTCGCACGCTTCATGATTCAAGACTTGGGCAGTATCTTCTACAAACCTTTCGGCAACACCGACTCTATCCCTGCCAACCTGATTGCGACCTTCTTCGCCGTGGCATTGTGGGGTTACTTCCTCTACACCGGCGTGACCGACCCGTTGGGCGGCATCAACTCGCTCTGGCCTTTGTTCGGTATCGCCAACCAAATGCTGGCAGGCGTAGCCTTGATTATGTGTACCGTCGTATTGGTGAAAATGAAGCGCGACCGCTATATTTGGGTAACACTTGTTCCGGCTTTCGGCGTACTGTTTGTAACCTGCTATGCCGGCCTGCAAAAACTGTTCCACAGCGACCCGCGCGTCAGCTTCTTGGCGCACGCCGGAAAATTCCAAACTGCTTTGGATGAGGGCAAAGTATTGCCGCCGGCCAAAGACATCGGCGAAATGTCGCAGATTATCTTCAACGACTACATCAATGCCGGCCTGACCGCATTGTTCCTCTCCGTCGTCGTCGTCGTTGCCATCTACGGCTTACGTACCGCCCTGAAGGCGCGCAAAGTGGCTTGGCCGACCGCGAAAGAAATCCCTGCGGTATACCGCGACGGCAAACAACCGGAGGCACAAGGTGAAGCGTAAACTCGCCGCCTGGTGGAAAACCGCCAGGCTGACAGCCAACCTCATGGCAGGTGTGCCCGATTATGAAAACTACGTTGCCCAACAGCGCAGGCATAATCCGAGCGCTCCCGTGATGACCGAGCAGCAATTCCAAGACTATTGCCGTAAACGCCGCTGCGGCGCAAACGGCGGGCGGTGCTGCTAAGGCGTAGTGCCATAATGAAGCAGGCCGTCTGAAAAGCATAAACGGTTTTTCAGACGGCCTTTTTGTATTCGGACGGTTGGGCGGTTATTGAATCTACACTTTCGGATAGCCTTTCTTAAAACACCGCTGCGGCGCAAACGGCGGGCGGTGCTGCTAAGGCATAGTGCCGATAATGAAGCAGGCCGTCTAAAAGCCATAAACGGTTTTTCAGACGGCCTTTTTATATTCGGACGATTAGGCGGTTACCGAATATACGCTTTCAGACGGCCTTTCTTTATCCGCAATCAGTTTCGCCACGGCGGTGGCCAAGCCTTTCCTGTCCATGTAGTCGCGCGGGATTTCGTCGATGGCGGTGTGCAGCGTATAGCTGTCGCTGCCGCTGTTGCCCAAGCCGCACGGGCGCACTATCGTCCAATGCAGGCCGCTTTGGCGCAGGTGGTTTTCCGCTTCGGTTTTGGCCTGAACCGCTTCGCCCAATGCCTGTTTGAACATTGCGTTCGTGTTTTCCCACTGTTCGCCGCAGCCCATGCTGGTTACGAGTATCAGGCGGGCTTGGGGGGCGTGGGCGGCCACCGCGTCGATGATGTTGATGTTGCCGGCCGCATCGCTGCGTACGCCCGCTTCGTTTTTGCCGCCGACAAAGCTGACGACGGTTTGCGGTTTGCTGTCGCGGATGACGGCGGCGCAGGCTTGCGCGTCAAGCACGTCGGCCGTTGCCGTATTTGCGCCGTGTTGTTTGAAAAACGGGTCTTCGGCCTGTTCGGGGCGGCGCAGGACGGCGGTAATGCCGTCTGAAAAACCGTCTGCCGACAGGCGCGCAATCAGTTCGCGGCCGCTTTTTCCGTTTGCACCGAATATGGTCAGCATGGTTACGCCCCTTTTTCTTCGGCAAACAGCGCGCGCATGGCTTCGATTTGGTTTTGGCGCAATTCGCCGTTTTCATCGCGGCCGACATAAATCTTGAACATCGCGCCGCCGCTGCGGTTGATGAAGTTGAGCGAAACCGTGTCTTTGCCCATAAACGGGCGTTCGACCAAATAAACCGCCGTGCAGTTTTCATAATAAATATGGCCGTGGATGCCGCCCGGTTCGGCTTCTTTAAAATTGTAGAAGCCGCGTCCCACGCTGCCGTCCGGCAGTTTGCCGGTTACTTCGGCAATCACGTCGGGCGTATGGGCGATAAACGTAACCGCTTCGTCCCATTTGGCGATTGCCTGCATGATTTCGACAAAGCGTCCGCCATCCGTTTTCTTCACCGTGCCGGCGGGCAGGCAGTTGATGACTTCTTCAAAACTGCATTGGAAGCGTCCGGCCAGCATTTCGAGAATCTGGCCGGGATTTTCGGCCAACGAGTTGCGCAATACCGTTTGTTGTTCGGCAGACAGGGGGTTAGGCATAGATTGCTCCTTTTCTTCGTTTGCGGGTAGGGCAAGCATCAGCTTGCGGGTTAAGGTGGGCGACCAGTAGCGGCCGCTGGTGTTTAAATGAATCAGGCCGTCCGAATCGGGTTTGCCCGTCAAACCGAGTTCCGCCCACTGCGCCAGCAGGGCCTGCGCGCGCGGTTGCCCGGCAAACAGGCGGCTGTTTATCGTTCCGGTTTCGATATCGTGCTGCAAACGGCCGAGCAGGTATTTGTTTCCGCTGTGGCGGCTCATGTAGGCGATGTTTTTTTGGCCGGCGGGCGTGGCAAGGTAACTGTCCAAATCGCTTTGCACCTGATAACTGTATCCGCCGCCGTTGCCGCCCGCGCCCGAACCGAAGGCCAGGCAGGCCATATTCGACTTGACCAGGCGGTTGTACAGGTTGCGTTCGCCGCGTTCGGGATAGGCGAAGTGGTTGTTGCTGATTTGCCGCCAGCCCTGTTGCGCCAAATACTCGACCGTATAGGCATATTGCAGCGACTGCGTGTCGAAGCCGGCCGGCGGTGGAAACGCGCCTTTTTCTATCATGCGGTTGATGGGCAGGAAGGGATAACAGTTGAAGGCGTAAGTATCGAGACCCGACAGCGGCAGGGCGGCCGCAATGCGCAAGTCATTATGCCAGATTTCATCATTTTGCCCCGGCAGGCCGAAAATCAAATCGGCCACAATTACGGCATCCAGCCTGCCCAGCTTTTCCAAATAGGCGGCCGCTTCTTCGCCGCTGTGTTTGCGCCCCAAACGGCGGCGGATGGCGGTATCGAAAGTTTGCACGCCGATGGAAATACGGTTTACCCCCGCATCGATGCAGGCCTGTGCCTTGGCTATATCGAAATGGCTCATGCGGCCTTCCAGTGTAAATTCGCAGTCGTCGGCCAGCGGCAGATAACGGTAGCAGGCTTTGATGAGGCGGACCAAATCGTCGGTCAAAAGCGCGGTGGGCGTGCCGCCGCCGAAATAGACGGCGCGGATTTTGCCGTTTCCTTGGCGGATTTCGGCTTCCTGCGCCAATTCGGCGATGATTTTATCGGTATAGGCGCGGCTGTAATCGTCTTTCCAGGCGTTGCGGTAGAAGCCGCAGAAAACGCAATGGTTGGCGCAGAACGGGATATGCAGGTAGGCCAAGGTATCTTCCTGCAAAACCGTTTGCGCCTGCTCGCGCCAAAGCCGCTGCCACTCATCGGACGGCACGTCGATGCCGCCCCACACAGGCATCAGTGCCTGCCGCTCGGGAAAAGCATCCGGTACGGCTTGCCCGTTGCTGATTTTTATTTCTCGTTTCATGGCATCATGAATAAAATAACAACAGTTATTATTCTGTGTAAAAAATGAGATATTGTTTTTGATTCATATCAAATAATAGAGAATTATTATTAAAATTGATAGATATTATTTAAAAGTGGGGTTTATATGGGAGGAATTAAGGATTTTAATATTTGTTGAAATCATATAATTATGTTTAGAAACGGTGTGTGCAAAGCAAGGCTGCGGGTGGCGTAATTTATAGAAACCGATTCACCGGGCACTTTGCATATTCAAAAATTATCTCTCCTTAAGGCTAAGGAGGCAGACAAGTTAAAACGGATTGGTGGTTTATGATTCGGTTTTGATTGCATCGTTTCCGCACCGGTAATACAGAGAGGCCGTCTGAAACTTTTCAGACGGCCTCTATTGGAATACCGGAAAACCGTTTTACAACACTGATTTTACAGTATCGACAACATTGTCCACGGTAAAGCCGAATTCTTTGAACAGCAGTTCGGCAGGGGCGGATTCGCCGAAGCGGTTGATGCCGACGACTGCGCCGTTCAATCCGACGTATTTGTACCAGCCGTCGGCGTGTCCGGCTTCTACTGCAACGCGCGGCAGGCCTTCGGGCAGGACGGCGGCTTGATAGGCGGTGTCTTGGCGGTCGAATACGTTGGTGGACGGCATGGACACGACGCGCACGGCGATGTTTTGCGCGGCGAGGGCTTTTTGCGCTTCCAGAGCCAGCTCGACTTCGGAACCGGTGGCAATGATGACGGCTTGGGCGTTGCCTTGGGCTTCGCTGATGACGTAGCCGCCGCGTTTGATGTCGTTCAGTTGTTGTTCGTTGCGCGCTTGGAATTTCAGGTTTTGACGGCTGAAAATCAGGCAGGACGGATGGTCTTCGGCTTTTACCGCTTCCGCCCATGCCACCAGCGATTCGGCGGTGTCGCACGGACGCCATACGTCCATGTTCGGAATCAGGCGCAGGGTGGCGGTTTGCTCGATAGGTTGGTGGGTCGGGCCGTCTTCGCCGAGGCCGATGGAGTCGTGGGTGAAGACGAAGACGGGGTTGATTTTCATCAGCGCCGCCATGCGCAAGGCATTGCGCTGGTATTCGCTGAACATCAGGAAAGTTGCGCCGAACGGTTTCACGCCGCCGTGCAGGGCAAGGCCGTTCATGATGGCGCCCATGCCGAACTCGCGCACGCCGTAGTGGATGTAGTTGCCGCCTTTTTCGCGGGTAACGGAGACGCTGCCCGGCCAGTCGGTCAGGTTGGACGGGGTCAGGTCGGCAGAACCGCCCACCAGTTCGGGCAGCTCTTTAGCCAAAATTTCGATGCTGTTTTGGCTGGCTTTGCGGGTGGCGATGGTTTCGGCTTTGGCGCACACTTCTTTCAATGCAGCTTGAACATATGCATCGAAATTGTCCGGCAGTTTTTTATCCATGCGGCGCACGAATTCTGCGGCTTCGGCAGGATATTTGGCTTGGTATTGCGCGAACAGTTCGTTCCATTCGGCTTCCAGTTTCGCGCCTTGTTCTTTCGCGCTCCATGCGGCGTAAATTTCTTGCGGGATTTCAAATGCGGGGTAAGTCCAGCCCAAATGTTTGCGCGTGGCTTCGATTTCATCCGCGCCCAAAGGTGCGCCGTGGGTTTTGTGGCTGCCTTCTTTGTTGGCGCTGCCTTTGCCGATTAAGGTTTTGCAGCAGATGAGGGACGGTTTGCCGGTTTCGGCGCGGGCGGCTTCAATGGCCGTCTGAATGGCGGCGGTGTCGTGGCCATTTACGTTGGGAACGACATGCCAGCCGTAGCTTTCAAAGCGTTGCGGGATGTTTTCGGTAAACCAGCCGTCCACTTTGCCGTCGATGGAAATATTGTTGTCATCATATAAAACAATCAGTTTGCCCAAGCCTAAGGTGCCGGCGAGCGAACAGGCTTCGTGCGATACGCCTTCCATCATACAGCCGTCGCCCATGAAGACATAGGTGTAGTGATCGACGATGTTCAAACCGTCTTTATTGAACTCGGCGGCAAGGATTTTTTCGGCCAATGCCATACCCACCGCGTTGGCAATGCCTTGTCCCAACGGGCCGGTCGTAGTTTCCACGCCGTCGGTATAGCCGTATTCGGGGTGGCCGGGGGTTTTACTGTGCAGTTGGCGGAAGTTTTTCAGGTCTTCAATGCTCAGGTTGTAGCCGGTCAGGTGCAGCAGGCTGTATAACAGCATGGACGCGTGGCCGTTGGAGAGGATGAAGCGGTCGCGGTTGTAGAATTTGGGGTTGGCGGGGTTGTGGCGCAGGAATTTCGTCCACAATACTTCCGCCATTTCCGCCATACCCATCGGCGCGCCGGGGTGGCCGGAGTTGGCTTTTTGGATGGCGTCGGCAGAGAGGAAGCGGATGGCGTTGGCAAGTTGGGAGGGCATGGTGTTTCCTAATAGTTGGGTTTGAAATGGGTTTGTAGGCCGTCTGAAAAGCGGGTCGGCTATTCGCCGCTTAACAGGTCGTAATTTTCGTAAACGGATTCGACGAGCGGGCTAAAGTCATCGGCGGAGAAATAGGAATGGCCGATGCCGATTAACCGGCTTAAAGGGTCGTCCGTATCGGCGGGTTCGGTATCTTCGTCGGTAACAAAATCCTGCCGTGCGCGCGCTATCATGCCTTGCACGTATTTCGCGCCCGCGCCGAGGCCGGTGAGTTTGCCGGCCGCATAGGCATCAATGTCGTCGGCATCCATCAGGCACACCAGCCGGCCGAAGCAGTAGCCGTAGAAGGTGAAGCCCGCCATTTGAAACAGCAGTTCGTCGTTGATATCCCAGCGCGGATCGTTTGTGATGGCGGAGAAAAGGCGGTTTGCTTTATCGTGGAAGGCTTGTTGCATGGTGGATTCCTGAGGGGCGGGCGGTTTTGTCCGAGTTGTTTGCGATGAATGGGGGATGAAAAACGGTGCAAATTATAGCCGAAGCCATGCTTTTTTCCTACAAGGCGGATTGGTGCGGGGGAGGGAAACTTAAGTGTTTCGGTAAAAGCGGATGTCGGGCGTATGCGTTGAAACTATTGGGAAAACGGTTTGCCGTGCATGGTGTTGATGTTTCGGCAGACGAAGCATGATTGAGGCCGTCTGAAAAGATGTTTGCACGTTTTCAGACGGCCTTTTAAGCGGTTTGAGACGGGTTTGTATGTTTCCCTTGCTTTTATCTCGCTGCGGCGCCGGTGGCGGTTTTGCGAATAGGCCTTGCTTGAAAGGAATGGCAGCCGTTTTTTAATCAAGAGGCCTTGGCGATTGTCAGCCCGGATTTGGAGGCCGTCTGAAAAGCGGGGCGGCTTCAGCGGCGGCCTTCCACATCGATAATCAGCACTTCCGACTGCGAGCAGAGCCGCAGCGGGATGCCCCAGAAGCCGTAACCGGAAGTAACGAAAAAGTGGCCGTTGCCGATTTTTTCATATCCGTAGTGCAGGCGGTTGATGGTGCGGACGATGAGGTTGGCCGGAAAAATCTGGCCGTTGTGGACGTGGCCGGAAACTTGGATGTCGATGGGCAGAGTCGAATGCAGTTCGATTTCCGAAGGGCGGTGGTCGAGCAGGACGACGGGTTTGGATGTATCGGCCTGCTCCAGCAGTTCGGCGGTTTTCAGACGGCCTTTGTCCAAATCGTCAGGACGGCCGATAACGGTCAGGCCGCCCGTTTCGATGATTCCGTCGTTTAGCACCGTGATGCCCGCCGCTTCGATGGCGCGGGTAATCTGCCGTTGTGCGCCGAACAGATCGTGATTGCCCAATGTGGCGTATACGCCCAGCGGCGCGCGCAGTTTGGACAGGTGCGGCTGCATGTGTTCGGCTTCGTAAGCGGCGGTGTCGTCGTCCATGATGTCGCCGGGCAGCAGGATGATGTCAGCTTTTTCCTGTTGCATGATGCCGGCCAGTTTGTCGAGTTGGCGCGCGCCGAACAGGATGCCCAGGTGAAGGTCGCTGGCTACGCCGATGCGCAGCGGTTTGGCCAAAGGCTTGTCCAATACCACGCGGTAGTGGCGGACGGTCGGGAGATAGGCATTGTAGAGCGACAGGCAGAACAGTGAAGCGACTACCGCCGGTGCGGCAATACGCAGGATGCGCCGGAGTTTTTCGTCGGCCACGCGCTGGCGCAGCAGCAGTTTCAATAACCAAGCAAACAAGGCGGCAAAGCCGGTATACAGCAGTAAGACCATCCACAGTGCGGTCAGGCGGAAAGAGCCGTGCCACAGCCTGAGGAGGGAGAGGAGTATCAGGCCGTTGCCGAAGGCAAACAGGGCGAGGCAGAGCAACCGGCGGCCGCGTTTTTTCAGACGGCCTTCAAACTGCCAGCATAAGGCTTTGTAAAAACCGTAGGTAAACGGCTGCATCAATAAGACAAACAGGGTCAGGAAGGAGAGAAATTTCATGTATGAGTTGCGTGTGTGGTGATTCGGACGGATTGTAATGCCGTCCGACACGGGTGGCGGCAGGGTTTTATGATAAGAAAGCTGCCACCCGGATGCATACCTCGGGACGGCTGAGAGCTGATGATGCGGGTGTTTAGTATTTTATGCGCACGCCCGCGGATACTTCGTGGGTGTGTACTTTTACACCGTCGAATTTGCCCCAGTGGTTGTAGCGGTAGCCCGCATCCAGGGCGATGTTTTGATTGATGTCGTAACCGATGCCCGTCATCACGCCCAAGCCGGTTTTGGTTTTGCGGGTTTCATAACGTTCGATAAAGTTTGAACTGTATTCCGTTGTATCAAACGATACGCGGTTGAGGCCTACGCGTGCGCCGACATAAGGTTTAACAGGGGATTGCAGGTTGATGTCGTAAATGGCGGAAACACCGAGACTTTGGAATTTGGCTTTCGCGTCATAATTGGTGGAGCTGCTGATTCTGCCGCTTTCTTTGTGGGATTTGTAGTGGGTGTAGTCGGCTGCCACACGGAAATCGCCAAAGTCGTAACCGCCCGACAGGCGCGGACTGAAGCCTTTTGTCGTCACGCTTTCGCCGTAAGCCTTGCCTTTTACCGAAGCATGGCCGACATCACCTTGGATATAAAATCCACGGTGTTCGTCTGCCAGTGCGACGGCGGGAAGGGAAAGGGCAACCAGTGTAGTCAGAATTTTTTTCATGATGTTGTTCCTCGTAGGTGGAAAAAATTATTGATGGCCATCAGGCTCTCTGCAACTGTTGGTTGTTTGGATTGTATTGCGTTTCGTCTGTTACAACAATCACAGTTTTCATTGAAAAATTGCAAGCCGCCCGAAGTTTGGCACTTCGGGCGGCTTGCGTGAATACCGATGGTTTGAAAAATTAGAATTTTACACGCACACCGGCAGATACTTCGTGAGAGTGTACTTTCAAGCCATCGAATTTGCCCCAGTGGTTGTAGCGGTAGCCGGCATCCAAGGCAACATTTTGGGTGATGTCGTAGCCGACACCGGCCATCACGCCAACACCGGCTTTGGTTTTACGGAAAGATTCAGTTTCGTGGTAGCCGGTAGTACCCCGGAAATCGTCGCTATAAGAAATGCGGTTAAGACCCAAGCGTGCGCCGACATAAGGTTTAACCGGAGAATTTAAGTCGAAATCATAAATGGCGGAAACACCAAAGCTTTGGAATTTGATTTTTGCGTCAAATGTGTAAAGCGGATCGCGTTCATGTTCTTTCAAAGTTTTATAGTGGGTGTAATCGGCAGCTACACGGAAATCACCGAAATCATATCCGGCAGACAGGCGCGGGCTGAAGCCTTTGGCACTGCCTTTACCGCCATCATCTTTGGTTTTAATGGTTGAGTGGCCGAGATCGCCTTGAACGTAGAAACCACGGTTGTCATCTGCCAATGCGACAGCGGGAAGGGAAAGGGCAACTAAGGTAGCCAGAACTTTTTTCATGATGTCATCCTCAATAATTGGATAGAAAATTATTAGTAGTCAAACGGCTTGCAACCGCCGACGGGCCGATTGTATTCTGTTATGAAGGTTTAAACAACGTTAAGATGGTTTTGATATGGCTGGGAAGCTTCCACACAACAATAAAAAAGCGGAGCCGTATATTGGAGGCCGTCTGAAAACCATCTGCCGCAGCAATACAAAGATTTATAAAAAGCATTGCAATAAATCGTTTAAAAACAACCGTCCCCGTTCGGTCGGGCGGAACACGGTCGGGTCGGTTTCCAGCAGACCTTTTTGCCTTGCCGTTTCGATTTGCGCCATGATTTTGGCGGCGGGTACGCCTGTGCGTTCCTGCAACATCGCGGCGGGTACGCCGTCGGTCAGGCGCAAGGCGTTCATCATGAATTCGAACGGCAAATCTTCGGCGGCGACGGTTTTGCGTTCAACGGCTTCACTCGGCTGACTTTGCATTAAGGCGAGGTAGTCGTTGGGATGGCGGCGGCGGACGGTGCGCTCGATGCGGTCGGGGTAGGAAATTTTGCCGTGCGCGCCCGCGCCTATGCCCAAATAATCGCCGAACTGCCAGTAGTTCAAATTGTGGCGGCACTGCATGGCGGGTTTCGCAAAAGCCGATGTTTCGTAGTGGACAAAACCCGCGCCTTCCAGCGCGCCGTGTACCGCGTCTTCGATGTCGAGGGCGGCTTCGTCTTGCGGCAAACCTTTCGGCGGCGTATGACCAAACGGCGTGTTCGGCTCCATGGTCAGATGATACGCGCTGATGTGTGTCGCGCCTGTGGCGATAGCGGTTTGTACGTCGTCCAATGCCGTCTGAACGGTCTGGTTCGGCAGGGCGTACATCAAGTCGATATTGACTTTATCAAATAATTTCAACGCAGTATCGATGGCGGTTAAGGCTTCTTTGCCGTTGTGGACGCGTCCTAGTCGCATCAGCATATCGTCGTTGAAACTTTGTACACCAATAGAAAGCCGCGTGATACCCGCATCTTTAAATCCTTGAAATTTCTCAATTTCAAACGTGCCCGGATTGGCTTCCAACGTAATCTCCGCTTCCGGCTGCAAGCGTAACAGCGAACGCATGCCGCTCAACAAACGGTCAATCGATTCCGCCTGAAACAGGCTGGGCGTACCGCCGCCGAAAAATATCGTTTCCACCGGCCTGCCCCAGATATTGGGCAATTCAAGCTGCAAGTCGGTCAGCAGCGCGTCGATATAGGCGGCTTCGGGCAGCCCGTTTTTCAGGCTGTGGGAATTGAAGTCGCAATACGGACATTTTTTGATGCACCACGGGATGTGGATGTAGAGCGACAGGGGCGGCAGGGCGGTCAGTTGTCCGGGGCGTTGGAAAGTGATTTGGGTCATGGTATGTTTTTGGGATTGAGGTCGTCTGAAATTTTTTCAGACGGCATCTGTGGTATTAAGTTTCGTCTCAGATGGTTTTATTTGCCCGCTGCAAGGACACACCATATTGTTTTGATACTTTTTCAAAATCGGCTGTGTCTTGTTGCGGGATGATGATAAAGGTGTAATAGTCGCTTCCTGTGTCTGCACTATAAAGTACTGCACCGGCGGCTTCAAATAAGGGATATACGGCCCTTGCTAGCTGATCGGGCAGATCTTCTTCAAGCTGCTGTTCGGTCCAATTTAGGACAACATTAAAACGTTGCGCCATTTCTGTGATGCAGTCAATAAAACTTTCCCCGTCTTTCCAATCAACGGAAAACAGATGTGCGTAGTCTTCGAGATTATTGTGTAGGATGAAGCCTTCGGTTAAGAGGTTTTTGAATACGGCGGTTTCGTTATTTTTTTCCTGCGTATTATTTTCCCCGCTTTCATCTTCCCCTCTTAAGTCTTGATGGATATTTTCGATAATGATGCTAACGGTTTTCGGCCGGTCGCGGTAAATAACATCCAGCCAATGCCGGAAAAGTGTTTCATGATTTTTTAATGGGCGGAACAATGTATAAATAAACAAACAGATAAAAAATAAAGGGAACATCAACCATATCAATAAACGCAGTAAAACGACAATGACGGGCAGAAAAGGCTTTGAGACAAACAACAAAGTTTTAGAAATAAACAGTAACAAAATTAATGACAAAGTTACTATAGACGACAATATCAAACGGATAGTTTGCATCAGCAGAATAAAGGGCAGCAAGAGCAGTTTCAAAAGTTGATGGCGGGAATGGGCCATAAATTCGTTTTCCTTTCGGTACAAGGACAATTACAGGCCGTCTGAAAAGACGTTTTGGGGTTTTCAGACGGCCTGTATACTTTATAAGGCTTCAATTTTTCTCAACAATTCCCGCAACGCCTGCCCCCTGTGGCTTTCGGCGTTTTTGATTTCGGGGTCAAGCTCGGCGGCGGTGCAGTTGTGTTCGGGCAGGTAGAAATGCGGGTCGTAGCCGAAGCCGTGGGTTCCTGCGGCTTCGGCCTGCCATTGGCCGCGCCAGAAGCCTTCGGCGATGATGGGTTGCGGGTCGTTTTCGTGGCGGACGAGGACGAGGACGCAGACGTAGTAGCAGCTTTTATCGGCTTTGTCGGCGAGGTGGTCTGAAAGGCGCTTGTTGTTGGCGGTATCGGATTTGGGATTGGCTCCGGCATAGCGGGCGGAGAGGACGCCGGGTGCGCCGTTTAATGCGGCGGTGCAGATGCCGGAGTCGTCGGCGAGCGCGGGCAGGCCGCTGTGTTTGGCGGCATGGCGGGCTTTGGCGAGCGCGTTTTCGATGAAGGTGTGGTACGGCTCGGGGCATTCGGGCGTGTCGAACTGCGATTGCGGCAGGACTTCGATGTTCAAATCGGCAAAGAGGCGGGAAAATTCTTTGAGTTTGCCCGCGTTGCCGCTGGCGAGAACGATTTTTTCGAACATGGGTTTTCCTTAGCGGGATTGGTTTTGCTGTTCGCGCATTACTTTAGCGCGGGCGTGTTCGCGGACGAAGAGGCCGAGGCAGGCGACTTGGCCGAAGACGGCACCGAATGCGAATAGGAAGGCGGCGACGGCGAATTGTTTGCTTTGAATGGAAAGCAGGTACGCGCCCAGAGTTACCAATGCGATGAAGAGCAGGGTGAAGAGGACAGTCAGGATGAGGAAGGTTCGGCGTTTGGTCATGGCGGTAAACGGGGTTAGGTGGCTCGGGAGGCCGTCTGAAAAGCGGGAAATGCGTTTTCAGACGGCCTTTTTGTTTATCCTGCCGTTTCCAGCCTGTCGAGCAGGGCTTCTGCGGCGGCGGAGACGAGGCGGAAGGTTTCGGCGAAGTCGCCGGTGTACCAGGGGTCGGGCACGGCCTGATAGCCGCTGTCGGGAATCAGGTCGGTGAGTTTGAACTGTTTTCCGGGGCGGCTGCCGAACTGCCGTTCCAGTTCGGCCAGGTTGTCGTCGTCCATGGCGATGATGAGGTCGTAATGCGCCGGGTCTTTGCGGCGGATTTTGCGGCTGGAAAATCCGTCGGCGGCAATGCCGTGCGCCTTGAGTTCGGCCTTGGTGCCTCGGTGCATGCCTTCGCCGTCATGCCAGCCGGACGTGCCCGCGCTGGCGGTTTCGACGAGGTGCGACAGGCCGCGTTCGGCGGCTTGGTGGCGCAGGACGTATTCGGCCATCGGCGAGCGGCAGATGTTGCCGAGGCAGACAAACAGGATGCGGTGTTTGTTCATGAGTGTCTGCCGTCGCCGTAGAGCGGGTTGTGGCCGGGCAGTTTGACCGCTTGCGAGTAGGTGGGCAATTCGTCGTTTTCGCCTATGGGGTCGTGCAGCAGGCGGATGTTTTCCACTTGGCATTCGGCCAGCAGGTCGAGGAAGTTTTGCTGCACGATTTCGATTTTGTCCATCGGCGAGAGCGGCCAGGTGAAGGTTTGCGGCTGGAGTTCGAACTGGCTGTCGGTGGCGTTGAAGCCGAATACGAGCCTGCCGCCTTCTTGTGCGGCCATAACGACGCCGACGCGCGGGCTTTGCAGGCGGATGGAGCGGATGGAGTTGGCGGTGAAAACGTCCAAAGCCATACGCAGGCGCATGTGGCCGGCATCGGTGAGTGCGGCGGGCGGGCTGTCGGGGGAGAGGGGGTTGGCAAACAGGGTTACGCCGGGGGCGGACAGGGCCTGCTGCCATACCTGCATCAGCGGCAGGGCGGCTTCTTGAAGGTTTTTGCCCAAGGCGGCGGTCAGTTCGCGGCCGCCGTAGCCCAGAGCGAAGGCTGCGCTGACGGATTGGCCTTCGACCAGCGGCAGGCTGTCGTTTTGCGGCAGCGAGGCGGCGAATTCTGCGGCGGCTTCGGCGTTTTGTTTGGCTTTGAACCATTGTCCGGCGTTGATTTCGGAGATTTGTCCGGCAGTGAACAGTTGCGGCAGCCAGGTGGCGCGGGAGAGGGCGCGTGTGTGCGGGTAGTTGGCCAGGCAGACGGAGAGTTCGTGCGCGGGTGCGGCGGCGGTGAGGGCGGCGGCTTGTTTGCAGCCGGCAACCAGAATCACGGGCAGGGCGAACCATTGTATTTCTTCGTCGGTTTTGGCCTGCAATACGTCGTTGAGCGCGGCCATCATGGTGCCGTATGCGGCCTCGCTCGGGGTCATGCTGAGGGCGACGGAAAGGTTGAGGTAGAAATTTTGCGACAGCATGCCGTAAATCTGCGCGCGCAGTGCTTCTGCGGCCAGTTTGCCCTGTGCGCCGCCGCGCGCGGCCTGTTCGGCGTGCATCAGCAGTTCGCGTTTGACGGGTTCGGCGGGATAGGGGCGGGTGTCGGGGAGATAGCGGTGTTCTGACATGGTGTTTCTGCCTTTGTTTTGATGTGTCGGGTGAAAGGCGGTGATTATAACGCAAACCGTATCTTGAAAGGCCGTCTGAAAGCATCGGGGCGTTTTTCAGACGGCCTTTTCCCGCCGCGTGGGGCGGAGGCGGGTTTTACGGTAAAATGGTGCCGATTTTACGACACCGGAAACAAGGAGCGACCATGTCCGCCGAGCTGGAAAAACAACTGCTGCCGCACCGCAATGCGATAGACGAAATCGATGCCTCCGTTTTGAAGTTGCTGAACGAACGTGCCGTCCATGCGCGCGCCATCGGCGAATTGAAGGGGACGGGCGCGGTATACCGCCCCGAACGCGAGGCGCAGGTGTTGCGGCGGATTAAGGAATTGAACCGGGGCCCGCTTTCGGACGAAGGCGTGGCGCGGCTGTTCCGCGAAGTGATGAGCGAATGCCTGGCGGTGGAACGCCCGCTGACCATCACCTACCTCGGCCCGGCCGGCACGTTTACCCAGCAGGCGGCCGTCAAGCATTTCGGCCACGCCGCCGACACGGTGGGCTGCAATACGGTGGACGAATGTATGCGGCAGGCCGAATCCGATCAGGCCGATTATGCCGTCGTGCCGCTGGAAAATTCCACCGAAGGTTCGGTCGGCCGCACGTTGGATTTGCTGGTGTCCTCGCCGCTTCGTGCCTGCGGCGAAGTGGTGTTGCGCATCCACCACCAGTTGTTGCGCAACCGCGAGGGGTTGGACGGCGTGCAAACCGTTTACGGCCACGCGCAGGCCTTGGCGCAGTGCCACGACTGGCTGGGCAAAAACCTGCCGGACAGCATCGTCCGCGTACCGGTGTCGAGCAATGCCGAAGCCGCGCGGCTGGCGGCGGCAGACGGTTCCGCGCTGGCCGTTGCAGGCATAACCGCCGCTGAAATCTACGGCCTCACCGTTTTGGCGCGGAATATCGAAGACGAGCCGAACAACACCACGCGCTTTCTGGTGTTGGGCAAACAGGACACTGCGCCGAGCGGGCGCGACAAAACCTCGCTGCTGTTTTCCACCCCCAACCGCGCCGGCGCCGCCGCCGAACTGCTCACGCCGTTCAGCGAGGCGGGCATTTCGATGACCAAATTCGAAAGCCGTCCGAGCAAAACCGGCTTGTGGGAATATGTGTTTTTCATCGACATCGAAGGCCATAAGGACGACGAAACCGTCCGCCGCGTCTTGGCGCGTTTTGCCGAGCGCAACGTCTTCGTCAAAATCATCGGCTCTTACCCCGTGGCCGTGCTGTGATGGTGAAATTCAGGGAAACGCCCCGTGCGGCGGCCGCTTTCAGACGGCCTCCATGCCTTTAACACCCGACTAAGGAACCAGAGATGGAAAATATCTTATTGCGGCAACTGGAAAACGTGCTTTGCGAAGGCATGAAGGTTCCCGAAGAGTTGCGCCGGCTTTACCAATGGATTGAAGACAACGGGTTTTACGAAGACCGCGAAGGCATCCGCTACGGCTATTTGTACCCGCAGCAGGCGTTACGGGACAGTTGGACCGATACCGAACGTGAAGGCGGCACCATCATCTCGTTCTACGTCGACAGCAGAGAGGAACAGGACGAGACCGTTACCCGCTACTACGGCAATAAGAATGAAGAAATAAGCAGCCGTCTGTGCATATTCAGCCAAACGGGCGCGGAAGGTTCGATGGGCGCGCTGTGGCTGGACGACGAAGGCGAAACGCGAATCGTCCACCTCGGCTCCGGTTCGGGCTCCGCCATGCTGTGCACGCTGGCGCAAAACGGCTTGGATTTCCTGCGCCTGCTGGCCATCGGCTACGACGAAATCTGCTGGGATTCCGAACTGCCGCTGCCGCCGAACCACGATGAAGACGGACTTTTTGTCAAACCCAACCTGCTTTTCCGCACATGGGTGGAAAACACCTTCCGCACCACCATCCCCGAATTGGGCACGGAGATTGTTACCCCCGTACAGATGGGGGAGCAGGAAAGCAAGGGCGATTCGTTTGTCGAATGGTCGAACAAGGTGGTGAGGTAAAGCATGGTGGAAAATCCCGCCTGCGGCTTCCAAGCGGAAACCGCCCCGTCCCCGCCCGCCGCCTGCGCCATACTCGGCTTCGGTTACCTCGGCCGCCCGCTGGCCGAACGGCTCTATCAGCACGGCTGCCGCGTCTCCGCACTGAAAAGGCGGCTCACGTCCGACGACATCAACCTGCCCATCGGGCTGCACACCGCCGATTTAAACCAAACCCCGCTTTCAGACGGCCTCTTCGCCTGCTGGCAGGGCATTCCGACTTGGATTTGCCTGCTGCCGCCTTCGGCCTTCGCCGACTATCCCGCACTGATTGCGGCATGGGTTGCGGCGGCGGAACGGTATGGCGCGGAACATCTGATTTTTACCGGCAGCATAGGCGTTTACGGGCGGCGGGAGCGGGTGTGCGACGAAGACAGCCCGCCCGATGACGGAGATGAAAAAGCCGTGCGGCTGCTGGCGGCAGAGCAGGCGGTGCGGGCAAGCAGCGTGGCCGCCACCGATATTTTGCGGCTGGGCGGCCTCTACGATGCCGAACGGCATCCGCTGGCGACCGTTGCCAAAAACGCAGGCCGTCTGAAAGGCAGGGAAGCGGTCAATATGCTGCACCGCGACCGCGCTGTTTCCGCCCTGTTTCAGACGGCCTGTACGCCCGACGGACACCGCCTGAGGAATCTGGTGGAAACCCCGCACCCGTCCCGCCGGAGTTTCTACGCCGCCGAGGCCGCCAAACTCGGCCTGCCCGTGCCGCAATTTGCCGAGGGCGGCGGACGGGGCAGGACAGTGCAAACCCGATACGGCGATTTTTCTGCTATATTGCAGCTTGCCGATACGGCGGGATAAAACATACGGCCGGCGCGGGCGGTTTGAGGCCGCCTGAAAAAAACGCCGGACAGACAGAGACACGCAACGCGACACCGCACAAACAATGAGGCCGTCTGAAAGCAAAGCCCTAACGGAGCCCAACCGTTCAGACGGCCTCGAAAGACAGAAAACGATATGCCGACACTTTCCATATTCAACCACATCATCCGTCAAAACCCCGAAACGCAGGCCGTGCTGGCGGGCTACAACGGCATCGTCCTCACCATCCGCGCTGCCGGTTTCACCCTGCACGGCCGCTTCAACAGCGAAGGCCTGCTCGAACACAGCCCGCACGCCGCCGATGCCGTGCTGGTGTTCCGCGACAGCGTATTGCGGAAAATGCTGAACGGGCAGCAGCCCGGCGTGGGCGATTTTGAAATCGAAGGCGACATGACCTTGGGCTTCAGGCTGCTGACCGTCATCGGCGGCCTGCGCTATCGGGCCGACCGCGATTTGAGCCGCCTGTTCGGCGAAGAGGCGGCGGAACGCATAGGCGGGCGCGGGCGGAAAATCGCCGGCACGCTGAAATCAATCGGCCGCAGCCTGTTGGAGCAGGGCGCGGATTTTTCCCGGGAACCCGAATCGCCCGTGGTTTCGCGCGAAGAATTCGAGCAGTGGGCGGAAGAGGTCGAACGCCTGCGCGACGACATCGCCCGCCTGCATGCGCGCTTGGATAAGTTTGAGCGCGATTGGTAAATCCGAATATCATCCGATAAAAAGGCCGTCTGAAAGCCTGTTCCGCTTGGTTGGAACTTGGTTTTCAGACGGCCTTTTGTATTTTTTCGGCTATCGTTTGCAAGAGTGGAAGAGGGGGGCGGTCATGCGATTTTTGATTAGAAGGAATACATCAGTGCCGCGATGCCCGGCCTATGGTGAGTCGAAAAAAGGACTTTCCATACCGTCCTTCACGCCCGGGCGGGAATGAGACGATTCGGCGTTTTCCATGTTGATTGCAGGCAAAAGGCCGCAGTTAAAAGGCCGTCTGAAAGTATGGCTTCCTGCATGGGACGGCTTTCAGACGGCCTTTGCCGTTGAGGCGGCATTTGCTTTACGTATGTCCGTTTTCCTGTTCCGAACCGTATTTGTCCCACAGCAGGCGCGGGTCGAAATAGTGCGCCGACAGCATGGTCAGCAGCACCACGAGGCAGAAATACAGCGAGGCGGGGCCGGGGGTAACGCGGGCGATGTTGGTGTGGAACGTGCTCATCAGGATGATGATGACGAAAATATCAATCATCGACCAGCGGCCGATTTTTTCCGTAATCCGGTACAGCAGGGAAACTTTGCGGATGTCGAACGGCACGCCGTAGCGGCTGCACAGCAGCAAAAAGGCCATGGCGAAAATTTTTAAGACCGGAATCATGATGCTCGCGCTGAAAATAATCGCCGCAATCGCACGGTCGCCGCTGTCCCACATGAAGATGATGCCGCCCATGATGGTACTGATTTCGGTAACCGTCGGGTTGGAGGAAATCATAATCGGCAGCATGTTGGCGGGGAGGTAGAGCACCGCCGCCGCCAGCAGGAAGGCCCACGACAGTTTCTCGCTGTTCGGCCTGCGGGTGAAAAGGTGGGTGCCGCACACTTGGCAGAGGATTTCTTCAGACGGCCTGAAGTAGCGGCAGCGGCTGCAACAGATTTTGCCTGTGTTGTCGGCATAAATCGTGGTGTGGCCGTGCAGGCGGTGGATTTGGTAATACACCCAGTGTTCGGGGACGGACAGCGTGGTCCGCAACAGCAGCAGCACCATCGGGAACATCAGCCAGAATGAGCTGCCGAAATCCACCTGCACCACGTCGCCCAGTTTGATGTAGGCGACCAGGGTTGAAATCAGGAAAACGTCGGCCATCACCCAGCTTCGTAGCCGGACCATCGTCCGCGTGGCCATCAACAGGCCGGGCAGGGGACTTTGTACCGCCAGCGCGCCGTAAACGTAGAGGCACAACAGCAAAAACAGCAGCGGCAGGCCGAAAGTAAAGACGAACATGACTTCGGCCAAAAAACCGAAGTCCTGCAAAATCAATACTTCCAGCATAAACGGCAGCGTCAGCCGTTCATAAACGCCTATGGTGCTGACGGTCATGAACATGCCGCTGTACACGCACAGCAGCAGGATGAGCGTGCCCAGAGCCAATGCGAGCGGGGTGGTAAAAGGGCGGTTTTCCACCCGCACCAGTTCGTGATGGCAGCGGGGGCAGTCGGCCTGACGCCCCTGCCCAAGCATCGGAATCTCAATCAGCAGGCCGCATTCGGGACAGTTCAGGCTGTGCGCGGGCAGCATCAGGCGGCGCAATTTCGGCCGATGCTGTCTGAAAAGATGTTGCGGCGCGGTTGTCTGGCGGAACAGGGGCATGACGGATAAGGAAAAAACGGAAAAGGCGGATTATACGGATTTTGCCGCCCGGGCGGAAACCGGCGTGCGGAACGGGAAAAGGCCGTCTGAAAACAAGGTGTTTCAGACGGCCTGCAAATTCATTTTTTATTCGTCCTGCAATAAAACCGACGGCCGCTGTGCTTTCCTCAGCTCTTCCACTTCATCCAAAAGCCGCATAATCAGGCCCAACGCAGGGATGCCGGCCTCAAAATCACGGCTCAGACGCTGTGCGCGGCGGATGCGTGCAAGGTGGAAACCGCTGAACGTAGTTTGTTCGGGCTTGCCGCCTATGCTGATGATGTCTTCCTCGATGAGTTCCAACAGCCAATCGCGGCGGCAATGGCTGACAGCAATGATTTCTTCAAAAGTCAATGTGATGTCGGTGGATTGCGTCATGGTTTATCCTTTCTTTCATGCGTGTTTCGCAGCGAAATGCTCTGCCAGTTTCTCCCATGCGGCACGGTCGGCTTCACTTTCTGCAACAGGGACATTGATGCGGATATTCAAGTATAGGTCTCCCGCCTCTTTCGCCGGAATGCCCTTGCCTTTAAGGCGGATGGTTTTGCCGCTCTGAGTGTTGGCGGGCAGATTGACCTGTAAGCGGCCGGATGCGGTAGGAACGATGATTTTGCCGCCCAATACCGCCTCCCACGGTTTGACGTCTATCGTCTGATATACGTCTTTTTTGTTTTTGACGTACAAGTCCGGCCGGTCGTGGAACTTGATTTTCAAGTACAAATCACCGTTCGCTCCGCCGTTGCTGCCCGGCAACCCCTGCCCTGCCAAGCGGATTTGCTGGCCTTCGGCGATGCCTTTGGGAATTTTGACGTTGAGGGTTTTGCTTTGGTAAGCCATACGGCCGTACTCGTCCAAAGTCGGCACATTCAAAGTCAGACTGCGCTCCGCACCGGTATAGGCTGCATAAATATCAATGCTCAATTCGGCGTGTTGATCCTCTCCCTTGACGGGACCACGCGGCTGCTCGGGACGGGAGCGGGCGTGGCGGAACGATGAAAACAAGTCTTCAAAATTAAAGTCACCCGCGCCGAATGGCTCTCCTTCCCGGTACTCATAACGGAAGCCTCCGCCGTCAAAACCGTTGCCGAACGGGTTACCGCCTTGTCCGAACGGATTGCCCCCTGCATTGCGGCCATAAGGGTTTGCCAACATTTCATCATACTCAGCACGTTTTTCCTTGTCGGAAAGCGTCTCGTAAGCACGGTTGATTTCCGCCGTACGTTCAACGGCATCCGGCTCTTTGCTCACATCGGGATGGTATTTGCGCACCAGTTTGCGGTAGGCTTTTTTAATGGCGTCCTCGTCCGCATCTTTGGCGACACCCAGTATTTCGTAATAATTTTTTTCTGTCATAAATTCAGTTTCTCATGGTTATAAAAATCTAAATCCGATGGTGCTCTAACTTGAGTCGTCCGTGCGTATTTCAAGGCTTCCGGCAGGGTCTTGGACGGTGGCCTCTGGTTTTTCAGACGGCCTTCGGCGGGGATGCGCCGGTCAGCCTAAAAACAGGCGGTAGGCCGGGTTGCCGGTGTGGTCTTCGCAGACGTAGCCCACGCTGTCGAGGAAGGCGGCGAAGGCGGCTTCATCCTCGGCGGGAACGTCGATGCCGACCAGGATGCGGCCGTAGTCCGCACCGTGGTTGCGGTAGTGGAAGAGGGTGATGTTCCAGCTGCTCTGCATGTGGTTGAGGAAGTGGCGCAGCGCGCCGGGGCGTTCGGGAAATTCAAACGTAATCAGGCGTTCGTTTTTCACTTTGTGGCTGCGGCCGCCGACCATATAGCGGATGTGGATTTTGGCGATTTCGTCTTCGGTCAGGTCGGTGTTGGGCAGGCCTGCGGCGGTGAGTTCGGCCGCGATGGCGGCACGGTCGGCCGAGCCTGTGGTTTGGATGCCGGCAAAGATGTGGGCGGTGTCGTCGTCGCCGTAGCGGTAGTTGAATTCCGTGATGCTGCGGTTGCCCAAGGTGTTGATGAATTTGAGGAAGCTGCCGGGGCGTTCGGGGATGGAAACGGCGAAAATGCCTTCGTTGCCTTCGCCCAGTTCGCTGCGCTCGGAAACGTGGCGCAGGCGGTGGAAGTTCATGTTGGCACCGCTGTTGATGGCAATCAGGGTTTGGCCTTCGCAGTTTTCGCGGGCGACATAGGCTTTCAGACCGGCCAAAGCCAATGCGCCGGAAGGTTCGGTGATGCTGCGGGTGTCGTCGAAGATGTCTTTCAGCGCGCCGCAGATGTCGTCGGTGTCTACCAGGATGATGTCGTCCAAAAGGTCGCGGCAGATGGCGAAGGTGGTTTCGCCCACCAGTTTGACCGCCGTGCCGTCGGCAAACAGGCCGACGTCTTTCAGTTCTAAACGTTCGCCCGCTTCAATCGAACGCTTCATGGCGCAGGCATCGAATGTTTCCACGCCGATGACTTTGATTTCGGGGCGCACGTTTTTGATAAAGGCCGCAATGCCCGCCGCCAGCCCGCCGCCGCCGACGGGGACGAAAATGGCATCAATCGGCTTCGGATGCTGGCGGATGATTTCCATGCCGATGGTGCCTTGTCCAGCGATGACGTCGGGGTCGTCGAAGGGCGGGATGTAGGTCAGGCCGCTTTCGGCCACCAGTCGGACGGCGTGGTCATAGGCATCGTTGTAGGATGTGCCTCTTAATACGACTTCGCCGCCGCGCGCCTTAACGGCGTCTACTTTGATTTGCGGGGTGGTTTCGGGCATGACGATGGTGGCGCGGCAGCCCAGCGTTTGTGCCGAAAGGGCCACGCCTTGCGCGTGGTTGCCCGCGCTGGCGGTAATCACGCCGCGTTCGAGTTCGGTCGGGCTTAAAGCCGCCATTTTGTTGTATGCGCCGCGTATTTTGAAGGAGAAAACGGGCTGCAGGTCTTCCCGTTTGAGCAGGATGTTGTTTTTCAGACGGCGTGAAAGATTGCGGGCGGGTTTGAGCGGGGTTTCGACGGCGACGTCGTAAACGGAGGAGGTGAGGATGCGGGTGAGGTAGTCTGCGTAAGGGCGGGTGTCCATGATGTTAAATTTTTTTACGAAAGGTAAAACCATACCCGCAGGTTGGTGCGAACGCAAGAAAAAGTTAGCAAAGGCGGGGGCTATCGGTATAATGCGGCTTTTTTCGCCAATATGCCGCAAATGTTTAGTGCGGCGGCGGAAATTTTTCAGACGGCCTCCGGCCTGAAAACCCCATTACTTTCCCCATAATTCGTTGTCCTATGAAAAAATATCTGACTGTGGCGGCATTGGCCGTCGTCCTTTCCTTTCAGACGGCCGATGCCGCCCGTAGCAAACATAAATACAAGCACAGATACAAACCTCCCGTCGCGGCAGCAACTGCCGCTGCGGCGACGGCTGCCGCTTCGGCCGTGCCGGGCGAGAATGCCGCTTCCGAACCGGACGTTTTGCCGCCCGAGCCGGTCCCGCAGGCTTCGACCGCGCCGGAAATCGCCGCCGCCGCTTATTTGGTGCAGGATTTGCAAAGCGGCCAGATTCTGACCGGCAAAAACCTCGACAAGCAAATCGAACCGGCATCACTGACCAAATTGATGACCGCTTATCTGGCTTTTAAAGCCTTGGAGGAAGGCCGTCTGAAAGCCGAAACCATGCTGACGCCGTCCGAAACCGCCTGGCGTGCCGAAGGTTCGCGCATGTTCCTCAATGCGGGCAAACCGGTATCCGTGGGCGATTTGCTCAAAGGCCTGATCGTGCAGTCGGGCAACGATGCCGCCGTCACGCTGGCCGAAGCGTTGGGCGGCAGCGAGGCGGGCTTTGCCGACATGATGAACGCCGAAGCGAAACGCTTGGGCATGAGTAAAACCCATTTTATCAATGCCACCGGCCTGCCGTCCGACGGCCACACGACCACCGTGCGCGACCTGGCCATCTTGTCGGCGGCGATTATCAAGGATTATCCGAAGTATTATCCGATTTACTCGATGCAGTCGTTCAAATATAACAACATCGAGCAGCCCAACCGCAACCTGTTGCTCTACCGCGACCCGAATGTGGACGGCCTGAAAACCGGCCACACCAACACTGCCGGCTACAACCTGATTGCTTCGAGCAAGCGCAACGGCCGCCGCGTGGTTTCCGTGGTGGTGGGAACGGAAAGCATTGAGGCGCGTGCGGGCGAGAGCAGCAAACTGCTGAATTGGGCCTTGCAGGCCTTTGATACGCCCAAGGCATACGATGCCAACACCCCGGTTTCTTCCGTAAAAGTGTACAAAGGGCAGGAAGACAACGTAAATATAGGTTTCCTCGAACCCGTCTATCTCACCATCCCACACGGCGAGGGCAACAAAGTCAAACCGGTTTTGGAAACCGTGCAGCCCGTTTTGGCACCGATTGAAAAAGGCCAGGTGCTGGGCAAACTGAAAATCACCTACAACGGCCAAGTGCTGGCCGAACGCAAAGTCGTCGCGCTGACGGCCGTGGACGAGGCGGGCTTTTTCGGCCGCCTGTGGGACAGCATCAAGCTGTGGTTCAAAAACATGTTTGCCGACGAATAAGCACGGCCGTGCCGTGTCGGCGGCGGCCTTCCTGCAAAATTCGCGGGTCGGCCGCCGCTTCCTTCTGCGTAGACAGGCCGTCTGAAACCCGCCGTATGGGGCGAATCCGATGAAACGATTCATTATTTCCGTTATCCTGCTGTTTTTGCTGACTATTACCACTTTGGCGATCGGCCTTTACCTTTTAGAATAAACCATGAACCATAATCGTCATTCCGCCCCGCCGGGCGGCACGGGGAATAAAGGCTGGCTTCGTCCTTTATTGGTGTGGGCCGGATTACTGGTGATCCTGCTGCTAATGTTCGGTTTCATGGTGCGCCCCAGGCCGCCTGAAAACTTGATTTATCCGAAAACGGGGCAAACCGACGGCGAAACCGGCGGGATGGATGCGCTGGCCTATCTTAATCATTTGCGCGGCGAGGCCGGATTGGGCGCGTTTGCCCGTTCGCCCGAACTGACCCGTTCCGCCGCCGCCCATGCAGACTATCTGACCGATTTTCCCGAAGACATGCACGATGAAAACCATCCGGAAAGCCGTTTTTTCAGCGGCAAAGAACTGGGCGACCGCGTGAAAAAAACGGGCTATCAGTATTTGGGCGCGCAGGAAAACGTCAGCACTGTTTCCAACAGCGAACCTGTCGGCAAGACCTTGCAACAGCATCTCCATCTCGACGGCCTGATGACGGCCATCTACCACCGTTTCTCCCTATTGGATGCCAACAGCGATGAGGCGGGCATCGGCTACACCGTCAGAAACGGCAACCACGCCTTTGTGGTCAACCAAGGCAACAGCCGCGCCAACAAACGGTGCGGCCAGACGAAGCATTCGGAGGAGGATGTTGAGGAATACCGCTCGTTTTATTCTTCCGCCTGTCAGAACGGCGGCATTATCTATGCCGATGAAGTAGACATTGCCGCTCCCGACTACGTTGCCTACCCGGTGGGAAAACGGGTGGCTACGATGTTTGCCAACGAAACCCCCAATCCGCTGCCCGACCGCAAATTCAGCGGCAACCCGGTCAGCATCGCCTTTAATGAAGAAGGGGGGGACGAAATCGAAATGCTGTCGTTCGAATTATTCAAAGGAAAGGAAAAAGTCGGCAACACGCGGATTTTGGATGCCGAAACCGATCCCAACAAACTGTTTACCCCCTACCAGTTCGCGCTCTTCCCGCTCGACCCGCTGGCCTACGACACCGAATACCGCGCCGTATTCCGTTATGCCGCAATCAGCAAAGAAGACGGCTTGGCCAGAGAAAAAAAAGTCGAATGGGCTTTTCGCACCCGCAAGCCGGATTTCGACTACTTCAACCTGCAGGGCGGCGAAAACATGGCCGTTCAGTCAGGCAAACCCCATTACCTGCGCTGGCCGCTTTCGCTGTGCAAAGGTGATTGCGATAATGTGAGTTACAGCTCATACGGCGATGCCGAATTGGTGATTCACGAGAGCCTGCCCGACGGCGTGGTGGTCAGCGTGAAAGGCAGCCGGGGCAGCGGCGTGCGGCTTGCCCCGGAGGGTAAATCAATCCCGGAATCAGCCCTGCTGATTCAATAGCCAACAACGGGGTATGCAACATCGAGGCCGTCTGAAAGATATGTTTCAGACGGCCTTTTTGCGGAGGGTGCAGGATAAACGGCACCGCATCAGCGGGCGGGCAGCAGTTCGGCAATGCGGCGGACGATGGCGGCGGCGGTTTCGTCTTTGCCGCAGAGGGGCAGGGCGGTTTCGCCCGCGTCGTCGATAAGGGTGATTTGGTTCGACGCTTTGCCCATGGCGACCGAAACGTCGTTGGCGGCAATCAGCGGAATATTTTTCCTGATGCGTTTGGCGCGGGCGTATTCCAACACCCGTTCGCTTTCGGCGGCAAAGCCGACGCAGAACGGCGCATCCGGCAGGGCGGCCACGGATGCGAGGATGTCAGGGTTTTCCGCCAGTTCGATGACGGGCGGACGGCCGCTGCCGTCTTTTTTCAATTTTTGCCCGGAGGCGTTCGATACTTTGTAGTCGGCGACGGCGGCAACCGAGATGAATACGTCGCAATCCCGCACGCGCCGCATGACCGCGCCGTACATTTCCTCCGCACCCAAAACGCGGACGGTTTCGCCCATGCCGGCGGGCAGGGCGGTTTGCACCTGTCCGCAAACCAGCGACACGTCCGCCCCGGCCGCGCGGCAGGCGCGCGCCAAAGCCGCACCCATCTGCCCGCTGGACAGGTTGGTGATGCCGCGCACGGGGTCGATGGCTTCGAAGGTCGCGCCCAGTGTGATCAACACGCGCTTGCCGGACAGGCTTTTTTCCGTCCACAAATCGGGCAGCAGGTCGGCCAGTTCCGCCGCTTCGGGCATCCGGCCGGTACCCGTTTCGCCGCAGGCCTGCTCGCCGTCTGCAGGCGGGAAGACGGTGATGCCGTCTGAAAGCAGTTGCGCGATGTTGCGTTGGTTGGCGGGATTGCGCCACATTTCGACATTCATGGCGGGTGCGATGGCGAGCGGGCATTTGCGTGCGGCAGCGAGGTTGGTCAAGAGGTTGTCGGCGATGCCGTTGGCGATTTTCGCCAGCGTGTTGGCCGAGGCTGGCGCAATCAGGAAAACGTCGGCCTCGCGGGTGAGGTTGATGTGCGCCATGCCGTTGCCATCCCCGGCCTGATGGGTTTCGCTCAAAACGGGGCGGCCGCTGAGTGCCTGAAAGGTCAGCGGGGTGACGAATTCCGCCGCCGCACGGCTCATGGCCACGCTGACTTCGTGCCCCTGTTTTTTCAGCAGGCGCACCAGTTCGCAGGATTTGTAGGCCGCGATGCCGCCGCTGATGCCGAGCAAAATGTGTTTTTTCATAAATCGGTTTTCCGTTTGCGCGTAAAATGGCGTGCATTGTATCGTAATTTGGGAGGCGGTTTATGCGTAAGGCCGTTATCAGCGGGCACAGCCGCGGTTTGGGTTATGCGTTGGCGGAACATTATCTGCGCGCCGGTTGGGCGGTGTTCGGTTTGGCGCGGGGCAGGGCGGATTTGAGGCCGTCTGAAAACCTGTTTCAGGCCGAATTGGATTTGTCCGATGCCGGTTTGCTGGCGCAAAAGCTTTCAGACGGCCTCTTGGCGGACTTTATCCGCGATGCGGACGAATTGCTGTTGATCAACAATGCGGGGACGACCGCGCCCAATGCGCTGCTCGGACGGCAGGGGCCGTCTGAAATCGTCCGTGCCGTCGCGCTGAACGTTACCGCGCCGCTGCTGTTGTCGGATTATCTGTTGTCGGCGCGGCCGGACGGCGTACATTTGAAAATCGTCCATATCGGCAGCGGTGCCGGACGCCGGGAGTATGCCGGTTGGAGCGTGTACGGCGCGGGCAAGGCGGCGTTGGACCGCCATGCCTTGTGTGCGGCGGTGGAAGGGCATCCGGCCTTTTCGATTGCCTGCATCGCCCCGGGCGTGGTCGATACCGAAATGCAGAGGGAAATCCGCAACGCCGACTGTCGGGACTTTCCGTTGCAGCCGCGTTTCCGCGCGCTGAAAGACGGTGCGAAGCTGCAATCCGCCGCCGATACCGCCGCCAAAATTGCCGCCATGATCGAGGCGGAAGACTTCGGTAGCAAACCGTTGGCCGATGTGCGTGATGTTTAGGCTGCGGGTCGGGGAACTGGTTTGTCCGATTTGGTTTGTCTGGCGGATTTTTCCTGTTTGCCCGGTTGCGCCGACACCTGTTTTCAGACGGCCTGTTTCAATCGTCTTGACCGTCATTGCCGATAAAGGGGTATAGTGGCGGCCTGCCTTGCTCCGTGCGGCGGTTTGTTCCCATGATGATAAAGCCGCCCGTTTGAAGCCCGGTTCGGCGCGTATCCGCCGGACGGTGCGTGTTTCAATAACCGTATTTTTTGTTGGAAAAGGAAATTTTATGGAAACTCTTACGCTCAATATCGAGGGGATGACTTGCGGCGGCTGCGTCAAAAGCGTTACCCGCATTTTGGAAGGCGTGGAAGGCGTGGCGAAGGCCGAAGTCAGCCTGGAAGGAAAAAGCGCGCTGATTGAGTTCGACCCCGCCAAAACGGGTGCGGCCGCGCTGATTGAGGCGGTGGAAGACGGCGGCTTCGACGCCGCATTGTGATGCCGTAGCCCGCCTGCCCGGAAAGAGGCCGTCTGAAAACCCGTTTTATTCGCAGGCAGGGTTTTCAGACGGCCTCTTGGCTTTAATTGTCCGCCGTAAACGGAAAGGCCGTCTGAAAGGCATCAGCCGTTTTGTTTTTTGGCCGCCCGTTTCGCGCGGACGATTTCGACCACGGCGGGCAGGACGGACAATACGATAATCGCCGCCAGCACGAGGCTGAGGTTTTCTTTGACGATTTTGGTGTTGGCGAAGAAATAGCCCGCATAGGCGAAGAGGACGACCCAGGCCACCGCACCGATGATGTTGTAGCGGATAAAGCGACCGTAGTGCATGTCGGCCATGCCGGCGACAAACGGCGCGAAGGTGCGGACGACGGGCACGAAGCGGGCGATGATGATGGTTTTGCCGCCGTATTTTTCGTAGAAGGCATGGGTTTTGGCCAAATGGCTTTGGCGGAAGATTTTCGAATCGGGATTGGAAAACAGCCGCGCGCCGAAGTATTTCCCTATGGTGAAGTTGGCCGCGTCGCCGAGGACGGCCGCCGCAATCAGCAGCGCGGCCATCAAATGAATGTTCATACCGCCCACGGCCGCAATGCCGCCGGCGGCAAAGAGCAGCGAATCGCCCGGCAGGAAGGGCGTAACCACCAGGCCGGTTTCGCAGAATACAATCAGAAACAGGATGACGTAAATCCACACGCCGTATTGCAGGGACAATTCGGCCAGATGGCGGTCGATGTGGAGGATGAAGTCGATAACGGTTTGAAGCACGGTGCGTTTTCCTTGAGTGCGGCCAAAAGAGCGCGGATTGTAACCGAGCGGCGGCGGAAATGACAGGCCGTCTGAAAACAGGCGGTTTGCCGCAGCGGCAACGGCGGCACGGTTTGCCCGCAGGCTGAAAACCGATACAATCGCACCGTTTTCCCTTCGGGCAGCAAAATGCCGTGAACCAACTGATTTTTGACTTCGCACGCAGCGATTATCCGGGCTTCGACAAATTCCTCGGCACCGCCAACCGCGAACTGATTTATGTGCTGCAACAGGCGCAGGATCAGTTTGTCTATGTTTGGGGGCAGCGCGGGTCGGGCAAAAGCCACCTGCTCAAGGCATGGGTCGCCCAGGCGCGGGAGCAGGGGTACGATGCCGTTTATATCGATGCCGAAACCGCGCCGCTGGATGAAACCGCCTTGTCCGCCGAATATCTGGCGGTGGACGGCGCGGATAGGCTCCAAGCCGACGAACAGGCGTTGCTGTTTGAAATCTTCAACCGTTTCCGCAACGGCGCGCGGGGCAGGCTGCTGCTTTCCGCCGACGTGCCGCCGCAACAGCTTACCGTGCGCGAAGATTTGCGCACCCGGATGGGTTATTGTCTGGTATACGACATCAAACCTTTGAGCGACGAAGAAAAGATAGACGCGCTTGTCGGCATGGCCGGTGCGCGCCAGTTGGCTTTGGAGCCGGAAATTTTTCGTTACCTGCTGACGTATTGGCGGCGGGATATGGACAGCCTGGTGCAGATGCTCGACACCCTCTGCCATTATGCCGCCACCACCCGCCGCCGCATCACCCTGCCGCTTTTGCGCCAGCTTTTGAAACAACAGGACACACCATGACCAATTTAGCCGTTTTCGATTTAGACAATACGCTGATTAACACGGATTCCGACCATGCCTGGCCGCAGTATTTGATTAAGAAGGGTTTGGTTGATGCCGAAGAGACGGAACGGCAGAACGAGAAGTTCTACCGCGACTATCAGGCCGGCTGTTTGGACATCGATGCCTTTTTGAAATTCCACCTCGCACCGTTGGCGCGTTTCAGCCGCGAAGAGTTGGACGGAATGCACCGCGAGTTTACCGCCGAATTTATCGCGCCGCATATCTCGGATATGGCCAGGATGCTGGTGGAAGGCCACCGCGCGGCGGGGGACGAACTGCTGGTTATTTCGTCCACCAATGAGTTCATCATCACGCCCATCTGCAAGATTTTCGGCATCGATAATGTTATCGGCACCCAGCTCGAAACGGACGCGGACGGCAACTACACCGGCAATTACACCGGCATCCCCAGCCTGAAGGAAGGAAAAATCACACGCCTGCACCAATGGCTGGCTGCACGCGGCAAGGATTTGGGCGACTACGGCAAGGTGTATTTTTACAGCGATTCGAAAAACGATTTGCCGCTTTTGCGCGCGGTGGACGAGCCGGTGGCGGTCAATCCCGATGCCGAACTGCTGCGCGAAGCCTTGGAAAAGGGCTGGCCGGTGTTGAATTTCAAATAAGAGGCCGTCTGAAAATGCCCGCATTCAAGCCCGTCGTTATCATCACAACTGCCGCAGGCCGCGAAGAAGCCGAACGGATAGGCCGCGCCCTGTTGGAGCGCAAACTGGCCGCCTGCGTGCAATACGAAGACATCGTCAGCGAATATGTCTGGCAGGGCGAACTCTGCCGCAGCGCGGAAGTCCGCGTCGTCATCAAAAGCGCGCGCCGCCATTATTCGGCGGTGGAAAAAATCATTCTGGCCCACAACAGTTACGACTGCCCGCAGATCGTCATGCAGCCGATACAGCGCGGTTTGCGCGCCTATTTGCGCTGGATGGAGGCGCAATTGGGAACCTGACGGTGAATATCCAATCCGTCCGTTTTGCCGTGCCGTTTGTGCGTCGCCGCATGCCGAAGGCAAAGATTGCAGAGGGAATGTATACGAATCCTGTATGGCGGAGCGATACGGGCAACGTTTGAAACGGGCGGAAAAGCTGTTGTCGGATTGGCAGCCGGCACGGAATATCCGGCCGTAAAATTTGACTTGGCCGAAACATTTCATCGAAAATGCCTGCCTTTTGCCTTTTCAGACGGCCTCCTTTCCCTAAAAGGCCGTCTGAAAACATGACTCGCAACATCAAAGGAAAACACATGTTCCGAACCCTGCTCGGCGGCAAAATCCACCGCGCCACCGTAACCGAAGCCGACCTGAACTACGTCGGCAGCATCACCATAGACCCCGACCTGATGGATGCCGCAGGCATCTGCGTCAATGAAAAAGTCGCCATCGTAAACAACAACAACGGCGCGCGGCTGGAAACCTACACCATCGCCGGCGAACGCGGCAGCGGCACGGTCTGCCTGAACGGCGCGGCGGCACGGCTGGTGCAGAAGGGCGACATCGTCATCATCATGTCCTACGTCATGCTGTCCGAACCCGAAATCTCCGCCCACCAACCCAAAGTCGTACTGGTGGACGAGCACAACAAAATCCGCGACATCATCCGTTACGAACCGCCGCACACCGTCCTTTAAACCAAACGCCGCAGGCCGTCTGAAAACCGAAAACATCCCTTTCAGACGGCCTTGCAACGGAAGCCGACCATGACCGACCAAATCACCGAAGCAAACCAAGACACGCGGCACCACCGCAGCATCCGCAGCTACGTCCTGCGCCAAAGCCACATGACCGCCGCCCAGCAGCGCGCCATCGACACCCTGTGGCCGCAATTCGGCCTGGATTATCAGGAAACGCCTGCCGACCTGAACCAAGCCTTCGGCCGCAGTAATCCAAAAATACTCGAAATCGGCTTCGGCATGGGGACGGCCACCGCCGAAATCGCCCGCCGCCTGCCCGATGACGACTTTCTCGCAATTGACGTACACGGGCCGGGCGTCGGCAACCTGCTCAAACTGATAGACGAACAACACATCGCCAACATACGCGTGATGCGCCACGACGCGGTGGAAGTCGTCGAAAATATGCTGGCCGACGGCAGTCTGGACGGCATACACATCTTCTTCCCCGACCCTTGGCACAAAAAACGCCACAACAAACGCCGCCTGATACAAGCCCCCTTCGTGGCCAAACTGCTGCCCAAACTCAAAAGCGGCGGCTACATACATTTGGCGACCGACTGGGAAGAATACGCGCAGCAGATGCTCGAAGTCTTAAACGGTTTCCCCGGAGAATTACAAAATACCGCCGAAACCTACGCCCCTACGCCCGCTTACCGCCCCGAAACCAAATTCGAAGCGCGCGGCAAACGCTTGGGGCACGGCGTATGGGATTTGGTATTCGTCAAACGCTGACAAACGGCGGTTTGCCGTTCAAATGGCAAAAGGCCGTCTGAAAATACACCCGTCTTTACACAAAACGGTATTTTACTGACACAACATACTTTACAATACGCGCTTCGTTTGTCATCCATCAACAATCCACCAATAGGAGATATGTTATGCAAACCAAATTGATTTCCGCCGCAGCCTTGCTGCTGGCCGCCACCCTCTCCCATGCCGCCGACGGCAAAAAAGCCGCCGCCTCAATACCCGACAATACCCCGATTCTGATGCAGGCCGAAGTCGGCAGTTTGGACAAAAGGGTAGAAGTGGCTTATGTGTGCGACAGCCAGCAGGGCAAACGCAACGTGAACGCCATGTACGGCATCAAAGATGGCGAAACCGCCGTCGTGCAGATTAAAGTCGGCGATCAGGTTACCCCCGGTTTGTGGCGCGTAATGAACGACACCAACGGCAAAAAACAGAACAGCTATTACGGCGAAGGCCTGACTTGGATTACCGACAAAGCCTCGCCCGACACATTGACCAAAGCCAACGGTAAAATCCTGATGCAGGCCAGCAAATTGGACGGCGGATTGCCAAAAGGCGACCAAACCATCCTGTTCAAAGATTGCAAAGTGGACAGTGCCGCCACTAAAAAACTGAACAAATAAACTTTGAGGCCGTCTGAAAATACCGTTGTACCGCACGCCGTATTTTCAGACGGCCTTTTCACAACTTGCAAAGGAGTACGATATGACAGGCAATCCGGTAAGCTGGTTCGGCATTCACGCCGCCGATTTGGACCGCGCGAAAAAATTCTATGAAACCGTATTCGGCGAAACGCTTCAGGAAGTAGGCGGGGGCGGGATGCGCTTTATGATTTTCGGTGCCGACTGGGCGAAATACGGGGTCAGCGGCATGTTGTGGAGCGACGGCGGTGCCGTGCCGGGTTATGGCGGCACCACCGTATTTTTCAATTGTACCGATTGTGCGGAAACCGCCCGTTCCGCCGTGGCGGCCGGCGGCCGCCTGTTGCAGGACAAATTCCCGATTGCCAACGGCTATGCCGCCTTTGTTGAAGACAGCGAAGGCAACCGCATCGGCCTGCACAGCCGCTGATACGGACAGGCCGTCTGAAAGCGTCTGCCGTTTTCAGACGGCCTTGTTATGCTTCAATCAATATTTTCTGCAAAACCGATATAAGCCATGCAAAGACTATTATTGATATGCCTGCCTTTACTGTTTGCCGCTTGCGGCAGGCAGGACGATACCCCGCCGCCGGCCGCATCCGTTGCCGCCTCCGCCGTTTCCGAGCCCGCGCCTGCCGCCGCGTCCATGGCCTCAGCGGCATCAGCCGAGACCATACAGGCCGAAGAAGATCCGATGCCCGCAGATTTGCTGAAACAGTTTGAATGGCATACCGAACGCATCAAACGGGAGTTGGCCTCCGCCACGCCGAAGCAGGCCGATAATTTGTACGACGAATATGTCGCGCTGCTGACTACCTACAATGAAAACAGGCCGTCTGAAAGCGGTCTGCTGGTTAAAATCAATGATCGGGAAACCACGGTTTTAGACAACTTCTGCAGCGAACAATATTGGGTCGAAAAGGCGGGCAAATTAGAGGAAACGGAGGCACTCAAGACATTGCAGCGGAAAATGTCTGCCGTCGGATTGGAATATTGGGATGTCGGCGAATGTACGGCTATCGTGCGGCCGAAGGCGGATTATTATTTGAAATTGTTCGGCCCCGCCGTCAGCCCGGATACCCGCCGCTTTCTCGAAATTGAAGCGCGACAGGATAAGGAGCTGGCTACAAACGATGCCGCCCTTTCTATTTCATGGCAGGAATTGGCCGAACGGGTACTGGAGTGGGAAGATTTCCTGCAACGCCATCCGGGTAGCAGGTTGAGCCGCAAAGCTTTTGACGAGTATCTGTTTTATCAGAATATATTGTTGTTTGGATTGGATAATACGCCGACTTACAGCGATGACGGTACGCGCCTCTTGTCCGCCGCCGATGACGGGGAAAATGGTGAAAATGGAACGTATGGCCGCGATTATCAGGCCGCCAGACAAAAGATTGTCAAGCAGAGGCCTGACGGCGATACTGCCAAATTAGTTGTATTGACTCAAACATTGAATTACGACCAGGCAGAAAAAGCCGTAAAAGAATATCGGCGGAAGCATTTTGATTCCACGCTGTATTCAGCCGAACCGGAAGGCGTATAAGCTGTCCGTTCGGGCCGTCTGAAAATAGAAAGCCGGACTGTTGGGAGGACGGTTTTTCAGACGGCCTTTTTGTAGGAGTAAGTTAATGAAGACGAAATTACTTTTTCCTTGCGCCGCCGCATTGCTGCTGGCAGGCTGCCTCAGTACGCCGGTCAGGCAGACGAACTGGCGGCCGCAAGATGAAGGTGCCGATTTTTCCGCCGACGGACGCTTGGCCGTACAGCACGAGGGCAAAGGTTCATATGCCAATTTCGATTGGAACAGGCAGAACGGTGTGCAGACCATCAATGTCAATACCCCGCTGGGCAATACCTTGGGGCAGATTTGCCGCGATTCGCAGGGCGTGTTGGCCGTCAATGCCAAAGGAGAACGGTTTACCGCGCCGGACGTTCGCCAGCTGAGTCAGAAGTTGCTCGGCTTCGCACTGCCGCTGGAATACCTCGACGTATGGATGCGGGGGCAGTGGGCTGCGGACTTGCCGCACAATTTGACGGCGGAAGGCGATTTGCAGCAGGCCGGATGGAATATCAGCCGCCAAACACAGGAAGACGGCAGCGTCAGAGTATTGGCTTTGCGCAATGAACAATTGTCGTTGAGATTGGTGTTTGACAGCGTGATGCCGTCTGAAAACGGTGCGGACGCGCCTACACAATGCGCCGCCAGGGGATAATCATGCCGATTTCGGAATACACACAAGCATTTCCTGCCCCCGCCAAGCTGAATCTTGATTTACGCATTACAGGCCGACGTGCTGACGGTTACCATAATTTGGAAAGCATATTCTGCCTGATTGACTGGCAAGACACCGTTTACCTTACTCCGCGTTCGGACGGCCTGATTGTGTTGCAAAACCCCACAGATGGTCTGCCGCAGGAGAAAGACCTTGCCTACCGTGCAGCCGAAGCCTTGTTGCCGTATCGGAAAACGGAACAGGGTATGGACATACGTTTGGACAAGCAGATTCCCAGCGGCGGCGGGTTGGGTGGCGGCAGTTCCGATGCGGCTACAGTATTATTGGTCCTCAACCGTTGGTGGCAATGCGGCCTGACCCGGCAACAGTTGATTAATATCGGAGTCGGATTAGGTGCCGATGTTCCTTTTTTCCTGTTTGGCAAAAATGCTTTTGCCAAAGGGATAGGAGAGAAATTGACGGAAATAAATGTGCCGCAGCAATGGTATATTGTGGTTAAACCGCCTGTGCATGTTTCTACTGCCGCAATTTTTTCGCACAAAGACTTGACAAGGGATTCGGTGGCCTGCATAATACCGACTTTCGCAAATTTGCAGCCGTTCAGAAATGATATGCAGGCTGTGGTTTTGCAGGTATACCCTGAGATAATGCAAATTTATAAAGATTTGCAGCAGTTTGGTCAGGTAATGATGACAGGCTCTGGAGCTTGTCTATTTTTAACTTTCCATATCTATAAAGATGCTCAGATTGTATACAGTAAGGTTTCAAGCAAATATCAAAGCCGTTTGGTTCAAGGGTTGCAGCAGCATCCTTTGTATGGTTTGATATAAAGAGTGAAGAGTTGGGGATTCGCCAAGTTGGTTAAGGCACCGGATTTTGATTCCGGCATTCGTAGGTTCGAATCCTACATCCCCAGCCAATACAACTGAACTTTGGGGATTCGCCAAGTTGGTTAAGGCACCGGATTCTGAATCCGGCATGCGTAGGTTCGAGTCCTACATCCCCAGCCAAATAAAAGCGTGTGATTTTATCGCACGCTTTTATTTATCCGTCTGCAGAATACTTGTGTTATTTTTTGTTTGGCTGGATTTCGGCACATGCGTATAATGCCGTCTGAGAACGCCAAGCAACCAAGGAAGCCCCGCGATGTTTCCTAAATATGACGCAAATAAACCCATTCCATGTGAGGAAGATATGGCAGCATACGACAGTTTGATGGTTTTTACCGGTAATGCCAACCCGAAGTTGGCGGCCAATGTGGTAAAACATCTCGATATTTCAATCGGCAATGCATCAGTCAGTAAATTTTCAGACGGCGAGGTTGCCATTGAGCTGTTGGAAAATGTGCGAGGCCGCGATGTTTTTATTCTGCAGCCTACTTGTGCGCCAACCAATGATAATTTAATGGAAATTTTGGCAATGGCCGATGCCTTGAAGCGTGCTTCGGCAGGGCGTATTACAGCCGCCATTCCTTACTTTGGTTATGCACGTCAGGATCGTCGGCCGCGTTCGGCTCGCGTACCGATTTCTGCAAAATTAGTAGCCAATATGTTGTATTCCGCAGGAATTGACAGGGTTTTAACTGTTGATTTGCATGCGGATCAGATTCAAGGCTTCTTTGATATCCCTGTTGATAACATTTATGCAACGCCGATTTTGCTGAATGATGTGCAGCGTCAGCAAATAGAAAATTTAACGGTAGTCAGCCCGGATATTGGCGGTGTCGTACGCGCCCGAGCCATGGCAAAAGCCCTAAATGCCGATTTAGCCATTATTGATAAACGCCGCCCTAAAGCCAATGTGGCGGAAGTGATGAATGTAATCGGTGAAATCCAGGATAGGACCTGCCTGATTGTAGACGACATGATTGATACGGCTAATACTTTGTGTAAGGCGGCCTCTGCTTTGAAAGAGCGTGGTGCTTCCCGTGTCTTGGCATATGCAACCCATCCGGTTTTTTCTGGAGAGGCAGTTTCCCGTATAGCCTCATCTGATATTGATCAAGTTGTTGTTACCGATACAATTCCTTTATCAGAGGCTGCACAGAATTGCGTTCGTATCCGCCAAGTATCTATTGCAGGTCTGCTGGCAGAGACAGTGCGCCGTATTAGTAATGAAGAATCTGTCTCATATCTTTTTAACGAAGATGTGCTGACAAACGGTGGTATGTTACTGCCGTAGGCCTGTTGGAATACCGGGCCTGAATCAACGCCGTCTGAAACTGGTCGCGGTGTAAGGCGGTTTAATTTTTTACCTAAAAGGATTTAATTATGTCTTATGAATTACAAGCTACCGTTCGCGAAGCCCAAGGCACTGGTGCGAGCCGCCGCCTGCGTCGCGAAGGTCAAGTTCCTGCTGTATTGTACGGTGAGGATCAGGAAGCAGTTGCGATTGCTTTGGATCATAAAACCGTGTTCTATGCTTTGGAAAAAGAATCTTTCCATACTAGTTTGATTAAATTGGCATTGAACGGTAAAACTCATGATGTGATTGTGCGTGATTTCCAAGTTCATCCATTCCGTCAGCAAATTCAACATCTTGATCTTCAAGTAGTTGATTTAAATAAACCTTTAAAGATTCGTTTGCCTATTCATGTGGTTAATGCAGAACAATCTAAAGCAGTGAAGTTGCAAAGCGGCCGAGTGTCTCTGCTAACTACAGGTGTAGAAGTAATTGTTGATCCTAAAAATATCCCTGCCGCTTTGGAGTTGGATTGTGCACAAGTCGTAGCAGGTGATATCCTCCATCTGTCTGATATTCAGTATCCTGAAGGTGTGAGCAGTGTAGCATTGAAACGTAATTCAAACTTAGCTGTTGCTACGGTAACTGGTAAAAAAGGCTAAGCGGATATTAGTTGTTATTCAGGAAATCCCGTTTTCAATAAGCGGGATTTTTCTATATTCAGCGATTACAATAAATTGATTTACTTCTGAGTAATTATCTTAACCATTTATCCTTATTGATAACAGGAATAGCCATAATAATGCTACTATACTAAAATAATAATTGTACAATAGTTACTATTTACTTCTTAAATTTAGCGGATAATAACATTGAGTTAATATGCAAAAGTTTCGGAAAGCAGTTAAAGATACAATACAAGAAGCGATATTTCTAGCTATTGTATTGTTATCAGCATCTCAGTCAATTGCCGCAAAAGAGCTGCGGGATATTTTGCGACAGTCACTTTTGAATGACCCTTTATTGCTGGAGGCTCAGGCTAATAAATCAGCTGCAGGGAGCGCTACAAAAGCTACTCGTGCGGGCCATTATCCCGTCATTTCTGTTACGGGGACACAAACATTATTGCAAAAAAATGATGATTCTGATGATGATTTAAGCAATGGGCTCGGTGTAAAAGGTTCGCTTAATTTATATGCTTGGGGTGGTATCGAAGCAGGTGTGAAACGTGATAAGCAAAAAGAGATTTATTACGATTACAAATATTACGAAACGCAAGAAGAATTAGGTAAAACAATAGGAAAGCTTTATTTGCGGGCATTGCGTGCGAAAGAGTCTTTACTAATAAATGAGCAGAGCCTTAACCGCCATAACAAGTTGTTGAATGATTTAGGTGTAGTGGTTCAATATGATTCAGGACGACGTTCAGAATTAATCGAGGCCCGATCTAGGCAGTTACAGGTTCAAACTACCATTATCCAATTACGCCGTACTATGGAATTAGCACTGAGCGAGCTGTCAAAATACACTCCGGAACCTATCAAACCTGAGGATTTACAAGATCCTTTTAGTGCGGATTCTACCACCAGTTTAATTAATCGCTTTCGTCAGGAAGATAACGGAAATAATCCGACCTATTTGGCGCAAAAAGCAGAGCGGGAAAGTACACGTTATGAGTTAGACGTGTCGAAGGCTTCACGTCTCCCTGCACTGAATCTCGAAGGCTATATGAGCAATAAATCCAAACAAGTGTATTTAAACTTGCAATGGAATCTATTCGATGAAGCATCTCGTCATACGGTAAATAAAAATAAACATACGTTGACAGCAGCTGATGCTAAGTTGGATCAAATTCTGCGTGAGGTGGGCGAGCGTGCCAGAACAGCTGAAATTGATATGGCGCAAAGTGAAAGGCAGGTAAATATTAGCGCGGAGCATATTGTTGCACAAAAAGAAGTAGTAAAAGCTTATGAACTGCAATTTAAGGTAGCACGCCGTACTTTAACTGATGTTTTGAATTCGTATATTGAATTATCAAGAATTGAACAGGAGAATATTACTGCCCGTAATGATTTTCGCGATGCGGCATTAGAATATTTGGTTTCACAGTCGCAAATCGCACGCTGGGCAGGGATAACTAATTCTCAAGATATGAATTCTGCCAAATAAATGAGGTCGCATACTATTATTTGTTGGCCGTCTGAAAAATATAATTTAGCCATAAGTAAAATAAGATGAAATCGATTATAGAACATATTGCCCTGACAACTCGTATTTTGGGTGCCCCAGTTTCTGAAGCAGCATTGTCTGCAGAAGTGGTTAGAGATAGGAAATTAAATATCAATTTTCAATCTTTAGGAGAAGTATTGCGCAGTCATGGTTTTGAGAATACCTTATCAAAACGTGATTTGCAGGATATTCCTTCATTGGCGGTTCCGTTGGTTTTGATGTTGCATAACGAAGAGGCTGCGGTTGTTGTTCGGATAGAGGGGGTTGGGCGTAATCGTATTTATTTCCTTCGTCAGATAGATGGCTTGGAACAGCAATTGTCTCATGACGAGCTTGTTTCGTTGTATTTGGGATATTGTTGGTTTATTAAGCCCAAAGTAGCGGCTGATAATCGGTCTGATTTGCCTGAATATCATTTGCCAAAATCATGGTTTTGGAAGGTTATTTGGCGGTTTAAGGGATATTATTATCAAGTTATTTTGGCAACATTCATTATCAATTTCTTAGCGTTGGTTAGTTCTTTATACGTGATGAATGTCTATGACCGCGTTATTCCCAATCAGGCATATGAAACCCTATGGGTTTTGAGTATCGGTGTCATGCTGGCAATTTTGTTTGAGTTTTTAGCCAAAATGATACGGGGGCATTTAACTGATATAGCGGGCAAGAAGGCTGATTTAATCATCAGTTCTGCAATTTTTCGTCGTATGATGGCGCTACGGTTGGCAGATCGTCCTGCTTCTGCAGGTTCATATGCCAATAATTTGCGTGAATTTGAGTCAGTTCGTGAATTTATGACTAGTGCCAGTTTGCTGGTTTTAGTAGATTTACCTTTTTTATTATTATTTATAACCGTCATTTTTATCGTTGGCGGTAAGTTGGCAATTGTGCCGGCTATCATCATACCTATTGTAATTATTGTTGGGTTTATTGTTCAAAGGCCGCTATCCCGTTATATTAATGAGTCGATGAAGGAGTCTTCCCAGAGGCAAGGGCTTGCAGTAGAAGCCTTGGAAGGCATTGAAACATTGAAAACCAACAATGCTACTGGATGGGCTCAACAACGTTGGGATGCATATACTGCAAAAACTTCGGCATCATCAATCAAGGTTAAAGATACTGCCAATTTCATGATTAATTTTTCTGTGGCGATGCAGCAGCTGAATACTGTTTTTTTAGTCCTATTTGGTACGTATCTGATTCATAATGAGAATACAGCAGAACGGATTACTATGGGTGCTTTGATTGCGGCAGTCATTTTATCAGGTCGTGCTTTATCTCCATTGGCACAAGTTGCCGGCCTAGCAACCCGTTTCCAGCAAGCAAAATTGGCGTTGGAAGGATTAAATAACATTATTGAACGGCCTATTGAGCGTGTGCCAGAACGGAAATATATTTCTCCTTCTAATATTCAGGGCAATATTACTTTCGAGAATACCTGTTTTCAATATCAAGAGGACGGTAAGCCGGCAGTTAGCAATTTGAATTTGCAGATTCGTGCGGGAGAAAAGATAGGTATTTTAGGTCGTATCGGTAGTGGTAAAAGTACAATGCTGAAACTCGCAAGCGGGTTATATGATGGCAGTACTGGTAATGTCATGTTGGACAACATCGATATGCGCCAAATAGATCCAAATTTTCTTCGTAGTCAAATCTTATTATTAAGCCAGTCCCCACGTTTGTTTTTAGGTACCTTGCGTGAAAATATGGATTTGGCTCGTTCAGACGGCTATTCTTCTGATCAGGAATTATTGGAAGCATTGCAACGTTTTGGCTTGGACAAAATTATCCGTAGCCACCCTAAAGGATTGGATATGCCGTTGGGTGAAGATGGTTTAGGTTTGTCTGGTGGTCAAAAACAGATTATTGCGTTAGCACGTATGACATTACGTAATCCGAGGATTGTATTGCTGGATGAGCCAACTACGGGGCTTGATCAGGCGACGGAACGGATGTCGTTGCAAGCAATTTCGCAGTGGGCGCAGGATAAAACCCTGCTTGTTGTTACCCATAGGCCTCAAGTTTTGCAGATTGTAAACCGTATCATTGTTATGGATGAAGGCAAAGTAGTCATGGACGGGCCTAGAGATTTGGTATTACAGCGATTGATGCAAAATGAACGGGGAACGGATGTGAAGCGCAACATAGTGTAGCTTATCCTTCACGTAAATAGCTAAAAAATAATCAATTATTGATACAATCTGAAAGTTATTATCTTATTTTCAGACGGCCTCATGATATGTTAGGTATGACCATATGAGTAAGAACAGTAGGGAAACGATTAGAAAAGATGATTTGCAATTGGTAAATGATTTGAATGCAGCCTTGCAAAAAGAAAAGCATCATGGACAGTTTTGGGTCATCATGCTGTTATTTGCCTTTCTGGTTGTATTCGTCATTTGGGCTTATAACAGTCCATTAGAAGAGGTAACTCGGGGACAGGGAAGTATTATTCCAAGTAGTCGTGAACAAGTGATTCAAAGCCTCGATCCTGGAACAATTGCAGAAATGCGGGTACAGGAAGGTGATATCGTAGAAAAAGACGAGGTTTTGCTAAAGCTGGATGATACGCGCAGTTCTGCTATTTTAAGGGAAAGTGAAGCCAAAGTTGCCAATCTGGAAGCGATGTTGGCACGATTAAAAGCAGAATCTTATGGTACAGCCATTGTTTTTCCTGCGGGAATCAGCAAAGATTTACAACAACGCGAACGAGCTGCTTATGAAGCACGCCGCCGTGCAATGACTGATGCAGTTGCCGGACTGGGACAGAGTAAGGCTGCATTGGATCAAGAAATTCGAATCACTGCTCCCATGGTTAAACATGGAGTGGTCTCTGAAGTTGAATTATTAAGGATGCAGCGTGAATCAAGTGATTTGGCTCAACAAATTAGCCAACGTAAAAATGATTATGCAGCTAAAGCCAATGAGGAGTTGGTAAGGGTTGAATCAGAACTTGCCCAAGCAAAAGAAAATATGGCAATGCGTGCAGATCCGGTAGAACGATCAGAAGTTAAAGCACCAATGCGCGGAATTGTGAAAGATATCAAGATTAATACGGTTGGAGGTGTAGTCACTGCAGGGCAGGAAATTATGACTATTGTCCCCTTGGATGATAAGTTGTTAGTTGAGGCTTATATTAACCCTAGGGATGTCGCTTTTATTAGGCCGGGGTTGCCGGCAGTGGTCAAAATTAGTGCATATGATTATGCAATTTATGGCGGTTTAGATGGCAAGGTGACATTGATTAGTCCGGATACTTTAAGCAATCAAAATCGTGCAACGGATCAGCTGAAATTAGATCAAAATCAAGTATATTATCGTATGTTAGTACAAACTGAAGGTAATACATTACGTGATAAGAATGGTAAGGAGCTACCGATTATTCCCGGTATGGTGGCAACAGTGGATGTGAAAACAGGTGAAAAAACAGTCTTTCAATATCTGATCAAGCCGATTACGAGATTAAAACAGGCTTTGCGTGAACGATAAAACTGAATCTATTTTAGAAATGATTTTAAGATAGCTAAGAACAATTAGAAAAATTCAGTTATCTTACAAAAGAAGGGAGTTTTCCTGGTTGGGTTAGGAGTACTCCTTTTTTGTTAAATATTTTCTAGTTAGACTTATAGTATCTGCCAAGAACCTGATTTAATACGATGAAAGAGTTAATTGGCCCGCAGAGTACTTCTGAAGATTGGTAGGCAAACTTTGACAATCGTGGAGGTAACTTTGATAAGGTTGCTAGCTTACAGTTTGAATAAAAAACCGATAGAGATGATTTTTCTCTATCGGTTTTTTATTTTATACAGTTCTATATTAAGCCAATTTTCCGTGGCATTGTTTATATCTCAAGCCACTGCCACAGGGACAGGGGTCATTACGATGAACAATTAAGCCGCGTGCAGTTAATGCCTCTGGGGTATAGTTTTCATCATCATTTGGATCGAAGGCTTCAGATACCAGTTCACTCTGAGATTGTGACAGGATTTCTTCCATATTCGGTGCATCAGCCTGGAAGGCATGAGTATTAAGATTATCCAAATTCTCAGGCTCACTTTCTTCCACAACATTTTCGTTCATCTGTATTTGTACCGAAATCAGCAGAGAGGCAATTTGATGCTTGATATTGCTCCATAAGTTTTGGAACATTTCAAATGCTTCGCGCTTGTATTCCTGTTTGGGATTCTTTTGGGCATAGCCGCGCAAGTGGATACCTTGGCGCAGGTAATCCATAGCGGAGAGATGTTCGCGCCATTGTGTATCGATCACTTGCAGCATTACGTTGCGTTCGAATCCCTGCATGTTTATATCGCCCACCAATTCGGTTTTTTCAGCATATTCCTGTTCTACTTGCGCCAATAAACGTTCTTTAATGTCTTGGTTATCAAGAGTGTTGTCTTCTTTCAGCCAACCTTGAATATCGACATTTAAACGGAAGTCACCGGCTAATTGCGCCTCCAGTGCGGGCAAGTCCCATTGTTCTTCCATGCTGTCTGCTGGCATGTAGTTGTCTACTAAGGCATAGATGGTTTCACGCCGGAATTCTTTCGCCAGATTGCTGATATTTGGGTTAGAGAGAATGTCGTTGCGTTGGAAATAGATTACTTTGCGCTGGTCATTGGCAACATCATCATATTCCAACACTTGTTTGCGCATATCGAAGTTTCGGCCTTCTACTTTTCGTTGTGCGCCTTCGATTTGGCGGGTCAACATGCCAGCCTCAATAGCTACACCGCGTTCCGGCGCCAAACGATTGAGGATGGCGGCAGCACGATCTAGGGCGAACAGGCGCAACAGAGGATCTTCGAATGAAAGGTAGAAACGGCTGGAACCAGGGTCTCCCTGACGACCGGCACGTCCGCGCAGCTGGTTATCAATACGGCGGCTTTCGTGACGCTCTGTACCTATGATATGCAGACCGCCTGCCTCCATGACTTTGTCGTGCTCTTCCTGCCAGCCGTTTTCCAGTTCGGCGATACGTGCTGCTTTTTCTTCCTCGCTCAGGTTTTCATCGGCACGGATGGCATCTGCCTGATGTTTGACGTTACCTCCAAGTACGATGTCGGTACCGCGTCCGGCCATATTGGTGGCAACGGTAATCGCGCCGACTTTACCGGCTTGGGCCACAATGAGGGCTTCGCGTTGGTGCTCTTTTGCGTTCAAGACATTGTGGGGGATGCCTTGCTGATTCAGCAAATGGGAAACCAATTCTGAATTTTCGATGCTGGTCGTACCCACTAAAACCGGTTGGCCGCGTTTGTAGCATTCTGCAATATCTTTAACCACAGCCTCGTATTTTTCTTCGGCCGAGCGGAAAATCTGATCGTTGAAATCTTTACGTTGTATCGGGCGGTTGGTCGGGATGATAACGGTTTCGAGGTTGTAGATGCTTTGGAATTCAAATGCTTCCGTATCGGCCGTGCCGGTCATGCCGGACAGTTTTTTATAGAGGCGGAAATAGTTTTGGAAGGTGATTGAAGCCAATGTTTGGTTTTCACGTTTGATTTCAACGCCTTCTTTTGCTTCTACTGCCTGATGGAGACCGTCAGACCAACGGCGGCCGGACATCAGCCTGCCGGTAAACTCATCGACAATTACGATTTCGCCGTCTTGAATCACATAATGCTGATCTTTATGGAAGAGGGTGTGAGCCCGCAGTGAGGCCATCAAATGGTGCATCAGGGAAATATTGCTGACGGAATAAAGCGAATCGCCTTCTTGCAGCAGACCCATTTTAGTCAGAATTTCTTCTGCATGTTCGTGTCCGGCTTCGCTTAAGATGACATTGTGGTTTTTTTCGTCCACCCAATAATCGCCTTCGCCTTCTTCGCTTTCTTGACGGAACAATTGGGGCGGCACTTGATTCATTATTTGGTAAAGTTGGACGTTGTCATCTGCCTGGCCGGAAATAATCAAAGGCGTACGGGCTTCGTCAATCAAAATGGAGTCCACTTCGTCCACTACGGCAAAGTTCAACTCCCGCTGCACTTTGTCGTATTGGTCGGCAACCATATTGTCGCGCAGGTAATCGAAGCCGAATTCATTGTTTGTGCCGTAGGTAATATCGGCAGCATACGCATTCTGACGGTGGAAAGGCTCAAGATCGCTGATAATCACGCCTACTTGCAGGCCGAGGAAGTTATACAACGGCTCCATCGTGGCCGCATCACGTTGGGCAAGGTAGTCGTTGACGGTAACGACGTGTACGCCGTCGCCGGACAGGGCATTGAGGTATACGGGCAGGGTGGCAACCAGCGTTTTTCCCTCACCGGTACGCATTTCTGCGATTTTGCCATAGTGCAGCACCATGCCGCCGATCAGCTGGACATCGAAGTGGCGCATACCCAAAACGCGTTTGGATGCTTCGCGGCAGACGGCAAACGCTTCCGGCAGAATGCTGTCCAAATCGGCTCCGTCGGCGATGCGCTGTTTGAATTCGGCTGTTTTGGCCTGTAGCGCGGCATCGTCCAAAGCCTGCATTTCGGCTTCCAACGCATTGATTTTCTCTACTGTTTTTCGATATTGTTTCAACAGCCGGTCATTGCGGCTGCCGAATACTTTTTTAGCTAATTGAGTGAGCATATTGATTCCTGAACCTAATAGGGGCTTTTTGCAAGCGATAACGGCGTATTCTAACACAGGCCGTCTGAAAGCAATAAGTGCGGCAGGAATCATATTTTTCAGACGGCCTTTTTATAACCAACTCGTCTTTGCTTACAAACAAGCATTCTTTCCTTTTTTCAGACGGCCTGATTACAGTGGCGGCATCCCGAACAAGCAAAATTCCAAGGAATGCCATGAGTACCACAGCCGACCCGCGCGCCAAACTTCCCGATACTCCGCTTGCCGACAACGAAAGGCTCAAAGGCCAAAGCCGCCATCTGCGCGGCACGATTGCCGAAGACCTGAACGATGGCCTGACAGGCGGCTTCAACGGCGACAACTTCCAACTTATCCGCTTTCACGGCATGTACGAACAGGACAACCGCGACATTCGCGCCGAACGCAACGAGCAAAAATTGGAAGGCCTAAAAAACGTCATGATACGCTGCCGTCTGCCCGGCGGCGTGATTACGCCCAAGCAGTGGCTGGGCATAGACGAGTTTGCCGGTAGCCACACCCTCTACAACTCCATCCGCCTGACCAACCGCCAAACCTTCCAATACCACGGCGTGCTCAAACCCGACATCAAAGCCGTGCACCAATGGTTGAACAAGCTGGGATTGGACACCATTGCCACGGCGGGCGACGTAAACCGCAACGTCTTATGCACCAGCAACCCGATTGAAAGCGGGCTGCACAAAGAAGCGCACGAATGGGCGAAGAAAATCAGCGAGCACCTGCTGCCGAAAACCCGCGCCTATGCCGAAATCTGGCTGGACGGCGAAAAAGTCGAATCCACCGAAAACACCGGCAACGCCCCGCTGCCCGAAGCTGTGAAAAGCGGCGACGCGGCCGAACCCGTTTTGGGCGGAAACTACCTGCCGCGCAAATTCAAAACCACGGTTGTCATCCCGCCGCACAACGACGTCGATTTGCACGCCAACGATTTGAACTTTGTCGCCATCGAAGAAAACGGCAGGCTGGCCGGATTCAACGTGCTGGTCGGTGGCGGCTTGTCCATCGAACACGGCAACCACAAAACCTACCCCAACACCGCCCGTGAATTCGGCTTTATCGGTTTGGACAAAGTATTGGATTGCGCCGCCGCCGTGGTTTCCGTACAGCGCGACTGGGGCAACCGCAGCGACCGCAAAAACGCCAAAACCCGCTACACCATCGAGCGCGTCGGCCTGGATGTGTTTGTCGAAGAAGTGGAAAACCGCATGGGGGCGAAGTTCCGGCCGATACGTCCTTATGAATTCACTACGCGCGGCGACCGCATCGGCTGGGTGCAGGGCGAAGATAAAAAATGGCATCTGACGCTGTTTGTTGAAAACGGCCGCATCACCGATACGCCGAACCGCCCGCTGAAAACGGGTATGCGCGAAATCGCCAAAATCCACAAGGGCGATTTCCGCCTGACCGCCAACCAAAACCTGATTGTGGCCGGCGTTTCCGTCCGCGACAAGGCCAAAATCGAAGCCCTTGCCCGCGAATACGGGCTGATTAGCGACGGCGTTACCCGCCAGCGCGAAAACAGCATGGCCTGCGTCGCGCTGCCGACCTGCCCGCTGGCCATGGCCGAAGCCGAACGCTTCCTACCGGCGTTTATCGATCATGTGGACGGCCTGATGGCGAAACATGGTCTGTCGGAAGAACACATTGTGTTGCGTGTAAACGGCTGCCCGAACGGCTGCGGCCGCACCATGCTGTCGGAAGTCGGGCTGGTGGGCAAGGCGGTTGGCCGCTACAACCTGTATGCGGGCGGCAACCGCGAAGGTACGCGCATTCCGCGTTTGTTTAAGGAAAATATTACCGAGCCGGAAATCCTGCAGATTTTGGACGATTGGATAGGCGCGTGGGCGAAAGGCCGTCTGAAAGATGAGGGTTTCGGCGATTTTGCCGTGCGCACCGGCATGGTGAAACCCGTGTTGGATGCGCCGCGCGATTTTTGGTCGGCATAAACCGGGTTGAAACTGCCTGAATAAAAAGAGGCCGTCTGAAAGCTGCAAATGCTTTCAGACGGCCTCTTGGTGTTGCGCCTTATTGGCGGTAATGTTTCAGGAAACGTTCCAGTTTGCCGATGGCTTCTTCGATTTGGTGGCTGTAGGCCAGCGTGACGATGCGGAAGTGGTCGGGTTTGACCCAGTTGAAGCCCGTGCCGTGCACCAGCAATACTTTTTCCTGCACCAAAAGGTCGTAGACGAATTTCATGTCGTCATGGATGTTGTACATTTCGGTGTTGATTTTCGGGAACATATACATCGCGCCCATCGGTTTGACGCAGGAAATACCGGGGATTTGGGAGATCAGTTCGTAGGCTTTGTTGCGCTGTTCGAGCAGGCGGCCGCCGGGCAGGATCAGCTCGTTAATGCTTTGATAACCGCCTAAGGCCGTCTGAATCGCATGCTGCATCGGCGTGGTGGCGCACAGGCGCATGGAGGCGAGCATGTCGAGGCCTTCGATATAGCCTTGCGCGTGGTGTTTCGGGCCGTTGAGCACCATCCAGCCTTGGCGGAATCCGGCCACGCGGTAGGCTTTGGAGAGGCCGTTGAAGGTGATGGTCAGCAGGTCGGAGGCGAGGGCGGCGATGTGGTGGTGTACCGCGCCGTCGTAGAGGATTTTGTCGTAGATTTCGTCGGCGAAGATAATCAGGCCGTGTTTGCGCGCCAACTCGGCGATTTCGAGCAGGATTTCTTTGCTGTACACCGCGCCGGTGGGGTTGTTGGGGTTGATGACGACGATGGCTTTGGTTTTGGGCGTGATTTTGGCTTCCATGTCGGCAAGGTCGGGGAACCAGCCGTTTTCCTCGTCGCACAGATAATGGCGTACCGTGCCGCCCGCCAAGGTAGCGGCAGCCGTCCACAGCGGATAGTCGGGCGCGGGAATCAGGATTTCGTCGCCGTCGTTCAAAAGTGCCTGCATGGACATGGTAATCAGCTCGGATACGCCGTTGCCGATGTAAACATCGTTTACCGTGATGTCGCGCAGGCCTTTGGTTTGGTAGTAGTGGACGATGGCCTTGCGGGCGGAATACAGCCCTTTGGAGTCGCAGTAGCCTTGCGAGGTCGGCAGGTTGCGGATAACGTCCACCAAGATTTCGTCGGGTGCTTCGAAGCCGAACGGGGCGGGGTTGCCGATGTTGAGTTTGAGGATTTTGTGGCCTTCTTCTTCAAGTTGAAGGGCTTTTTTGTGTACGGGGCCGCGGATGTCGTAACAGACATGGTCGAGTTTGGCGGATTTGCTGAATTTATCCATTGTTGTGTTCCGTGAAGATTTGCGGGCAAAGCGTGAATGTACTCTGTTTGACGGCGGAATTCAAAGGGATTTTGCAACCGGGCGGCCAAACGGAAGGCCGTCTGAAAAACGGTTGTGCGGTTTTCAGACGGCCTGTTGCCTTGAGGTTGAGGGGCGGGCTTATTTTGCCAGGCGTTCGGCAAATTCATCCGCCGCCTGCACCAGCGCGGCCGACAGGGCGGGTTCGAAGGAGGAGTGTCCGCCCTGGATAATCCGCAAATCGGCCTGCGGCAGTGCCTGCTTCAAATCCCATGCGCTGCGGGTGGGGGTGCAGAGGTCGTAGCGGCCTTGTACGATGACGGTGGGGATATGGCGGATTTTGTGGGCGTTGGCCAAGATGGCTTTGTCGCCCTGCAGCCAGCCTTGGTGGACGAAATAATGGTTCTCCAGCCGCGCGATGGCCAAGGAAGCCTGTGCGTCTTCGTCCACAGGCTTGGGTTCGAACTGAATCAGCCAGCTTTCCCAGTCTGCCCAGGCTTTGGCGGCCGGCAGGTGGACGGCGGGATCGGGCGATTGGAGCAGTTCGTAATAGGCTTGCACCAGCGCGCCGTGTTTTTCCGGCGGTATGGCGGCCAGATAGCGTTGCCATTGTTCGGGGTAAACCATGCTTACGCCGCCGGCTTCGCTCAACCAGTCGATTTCGATTTGGCGGCAGAGGAAGATGCCGCGCAGAATCAACCCGCGCACGCGTTCGGGATGGGTTTCGGCGTAGGTCAGCGAGAGGGTGCTGCCCCAAGAGCCGCCGAATACCAGCCAGCTTTCGATGCCCAGCATTTCGCGTACTTTTTCAATGTCGGCCACCAAATCCCAAGTCGTGTTTTCGCGGGTTTCGGCGTAGGGCAGGGAACGGCCGCAGCCGCGCTGGTCGATGATGACGATGCGGTATTTTTCGGGGTTGAAAAATCCGCGGCAGGCAGGCGATGCGCCCGCGCCGGGGCCGCCGTGCAGGAAGATGACGGGGATGCCGTCGGGGTTGCCGCTTTCTTCCCAGTAGATTTGATGGATGGCGGATACCTGCAGCAGGCCGCTGCGGACGGGTTCTCGAATCGGATGCATGGTTTTCTCCTTGTGGTTGGGAGGCCGTCTGAAAGGTGGTTTTCAGATGGCCTGCGGTTAATCCAGGCGGATTTCGACGTTGTCGATCAGGCGGGTCGCGCCCAGTCGGGCGGCAGCCAGTACGACCAGGTGTTTGTCGCCGGCGTGGGCGGTTTCCAGCGTGTCGGCGCGGCGGACTTCCACATAGTCTACAGTCCAGCCGTTTTCTTCCAAACGGCGGCGGGCGGCGTTTTCCAGTTCGGCGTAGGCGAGGTTGCCGTTTTTGACCGCTTCGGCGATGGCCTGCAGTTCGCGGTAGAGGCGCGGGGCTTCGGCGCGTTCGGCTTCGCTCAGGTATTGGTTGCGGCTGGAAAGCGCGAGGCCGTCTGAAGCGCGGCCGGTATCGACGGGGACGATTTCTATGTTGAAGTTCAGGTCTTCCGTCAGGCCTTGGATGACGGCAAGCTGCTGGTAGTCTTTTTTGCCGAAGCAGGCGTAATCGGGTTGGACGATGTTGAAGAGTTTGGAAACTACGGTGGCCACGCCGCGGAAATGACCGGGGCGGAATTTGCCGCACAGTTCGTTTTGCAGGTGCGGCGGTTCGACGTTGTAGCGTTGTTCGACGTTCGGATACAGTTCTTTTTCGTCGGGCGCGAAGACGACGGCCACGCCTTCGCCGGCCAGTTTGTCCGCGTCCTGTTGCAGGGTGCGCGGGTAGCGGTCGAAGTCTTCGCCCTGGCCGAATTGGAGGCGGTTGACGAATATGCTGACGACGACGTTGTCGGCGCGTTTTTTCGCTTCGCGCACCAGGGCGAGGTGGCCTTCGTGCAGGTTGCCCATGGTGGGGACGAAGGCAACCGTTCCGGCGGTTTTGCGCCATTCGCGCAGGGCTTGGACGGTGTGGATAATTTGCATGTTTTTGTTCCTTTTTGGGTTTTTAGACGGCCTTTGCCGTTTTGACCGGCGGCGGCTCCGTATACGGGCGGATTATACGCCTGTGGACGGCGGTTTTTGGAAGAAGTGTGGCGGAGGCCGTCTGAAAAGCGGGGAAAGGTTTTCAGACGGCCTGTTATAATGCCGCCTTTCAATTTGCATCCGTATTGGCGAATTTATGGATTTTCCTAAAGCCTTTGCCGTTTTGGGGCCGACCGCCGGCGGCAAAACCGGGCTGGCATTGCGTTTGGCGCAGCGTTTCCCGCTGGAAATCATCAGCCTGGACTCGGCTTTGGTTTACCGCGGGATGGACATCGGGACGGCCAAGCCGACGGCCGAAGAGCTGGCTTCCGTGCCGCATCATTTAATCGACATCATTTCGCCGCTGCAGTCTTACAGCGCGGCGGAGTTTGCCGCCGACTGCCTGCGCTTGTGCGGCGAAATCAGTGCGCGCGGGCGTATGCCGCTGATTGTCGGCGGTACGATGATGTATTTCCACGCGCTGGTAAACGGTTTGAACGATTTGCCGCAGGCCGATGCCGGCGTGCGGGCGCAGTTGCAGGCGCAGAAGGCGGAGCAGGGGCTTGAGGGGTTGTACCGCCGTTTGTGCGAGGTGGATGCGGCCACCGCCGCACGGTTGAAGCCGGGCGACAGTCAGCGCATCGAACGGGCGTTGGAGGTTTTCCTGCTGACCGGGCGGCCGTTGAGCGACCATTTGGCGGTGCAGACGGCCTACCGTGTGCCGCTGCGGCTGCATACGCTGGTTTTGTTTCCGCAGCGGCGAGAATTGCTGCACGAGGCGATTGCGCGGCGTTTCCGGTTGATGTTGGAGCAAGGGTTTCTCGAAGAGGTCGGCCGTCTGAAAGCGGAGTATCCGTCATTGACGGCGGAACACAATTCGATGCGCTGCGTGGGTTACCGTCAGGCGTGGGATTATTTGGACGGTGCCTGCGCTTACGATGCTTTTGTCGATGCGGGTATCGCCGCCACCCGCCAGTTGGCGAAGCGGCAGCTGACTTGGCTGCGTAAGACGGAAGCGGATACGCTGCTCGACCCGTATGACGGCACGGATGTTTTTCAGACGGCCTCTGCGGCGTTGGAAAGGCATTTTTCGTGAAGGCCGTCTGAAAGGCGGCCTGCCGTTTGCGCCTGTTCCGTGTGATGGCTGTGAATTGAAATAAGGAGCCTCCGACTATTGTTTGGCCGCCACTCTGTGCAGGCAGGTATGACGGTATGGAGGGTCCTTATTTGAATTTACTATATGACGATTGGGGTTACGATGAACGGAAATATGCTTCCCGCCGCGCCGCTGAAACGCCGGTTTGCGGCTTTGTGCTACGAATTATTGCTGATTGGCGCGGTCAGTTGCGCGGCCTTTATCCCTGCCGGGATTCTGGCTTTGTTCCTCAATCAATCCGCACCGCAGTTGAGCAGCCTGCTGGTAACGATGGTGATTCTGTATGCCTGGTGGCTGTATTTCAAAATAAACTGGCATAAGAAGGGGCAGACGCTGGCGATGCAGGTGTGGCGTATCGGTTTGTGCGACCGGACAGGTGTCCGGCCGCCGTTGAACCTGCTGAGGCTGCGCTTTATTTGGGCCTGCGTGTTTTTGGTTTTTGTGCCGATGCTGGCTTATGCCGCGCTGAACCGCGGGATGGGCGTGCCGCCGAAAACGGCGGGCGGTGCGGCTTTGATTTGGTGGATTCTGCCGTGGGGTTTCGCGCTTTTAAACACCGACCGTCAGTTTTTATACGATTATCTGGCGGGTACGCGGCTGGTGGATGTGAAAAAACAGGATAAGGCCGTCTGAAAAGGTGCGGACGATGAAAACGGTCGGCGAAATAAAAAAGTATGCGGAAAGCCTGCCGATGTTGGATGGGCGGGCGTTGGCCGGAGGGCTTGTCCGCTTGAAAAACGGCGGCGTGCCTTTTTTAGGCTGCGTGTGTTTCGTGCAGTATAACCGGAAAGTGGGCCTGCTTGAGGCGCGGAATATCCTGTTGGCGGCGGATGTGTATTCCGAACGGGAAAAATCGGATATCGAAGCGATGTTGCAGGCGATGCTTGCCGAAGTGAACGAAAAAGCTTAGTGCGTTATGATGAGGCCGTCTGAAAGCCGTTTTTCAGACGGCCTGTTATTTAAGAGGAGGCCAAATATGGCTGCCACACCGTCCAGATGGTTGCCGCTGCTGTTGGCGGTTTGTATTTTTATGCAGATGCTGGATGCGACGGTATTGAATACCGCGCTGCCGCAGATGGCGGCGGATTTGCAGCAATCGCCGCTGAATATGCAGTCGGCGGTGATTTCCTATGCGCTGACGCTGGCGTTGTTTATGCCGATGAGCGGTTATCTGACCGACCGCTACGGCACGAAGAAGGTGTTTTCCGTTTCGATGGCGTTGTTCGTGCTGGGTTCGCTGATGTGCGCGGCGGCACCGAATCTGCCGCTGTTGGTGTTCGCCAGGGTGGTGCAGGGGATGGGCGGGGCGATGATGGTGCCTGTGCCGAGGCTGATTATCCTGCGCGCTTACGATAAGGCCGAGTTGATCAACCGGATGAATTTCGTCGTGATGCCTGCGCTGCTGGGGCCGATAGCCGGTCCGCTGGTGGGCGGCTATTTGGTGGAATATGCGAGTTGGCATTGGGTGTTTTTGATCAATGTGCCCATCGGTTTGGCGGGCATTGTTGGGGCGACGAAAATCATGCCCAACTTTTCCGCGCCCGAGGGTAGTGTGCCGCATTTCGATTTGACCGGTTTTTTGCTTTTCGGTGCGGCGGCGGTGGGGTTGAGCCTGTCGGTGGAGCTGCTGATGCATCCGGGGGCGCGTTTGTTTTCCGCTTTGTGCGGTATGGGCGGTTTGGCGGCTTTGTGGTGCTATTGGCGGCATGCGCGGCACGACGGCGACCTCGCGCTGTATCCGCCGCGCCTGCGTTTGGTGCGGACGTTCCGCTTGGGGATTTTGGGCAACCTGATCAGCCGTTTGGGCATGGGGGCGATGCCGTTTTTGATGCCCTTGCTGCTCCAGGTGGCCTTTATGCGCAGTGCGAGTGTGTCGGGACAGATGCTCGCGCCCGTGGCGTTGGCTGCTTTGCTGACCAAGCCGTTTGTGAAACCGTTGATTGCCCGTTTCGGCTACCGCAGGGTGCTGATTTGGAATACCCGCATTATCGGTTTGCTGATTATGTCTATGGCTTTGCCGGATGCGTCTACGCCGGTTTGGCTGATTGTGCCGGTTCTGTTTGTGCTCGGTATGTGCAATTCGCTGCAATATTCGTCGATGAATACGCTGACCCTGGCCGATTTGCGGCCGCAGATGGAAGGCAGCGGCAACAGCCTGATGGCAGTAAACCAACAGTTGGCCATCAGTTTCGGCATTGCGCTGGGCGCGCTGCTGCTTAACTTTTTCGGCAGCGGCAATCCGCGGACGGGCAATGTGCATCAGGCTTTCCAATATACGTTTTTGGTTATAGGTACGATTACTTTTTGTGCAAGCTGGGTTTTCGTTTATCTGCATCCGAAGGACGGGTCGAATTTGGTGTAGGGCGGTATGAGCCTCAGGCCGTCTGAAAATTATGTTAGTATGCGGCAGATTTGAATTTCAGGAGGAAATGATGAACCGATTGTGCGCATTGCTGACCGGCCTGTGGCTGGGTATGCAGGTAATGGCGGGCTATGTGGCCGCACCGGTTTTGTTTGAACGGCTAGGCAAGCAGGAAGCGGGGAACATCGCCGGCGTGCTGTTTTCAATCAACAATTATTTCGGCCTGCTGGCCTGGGCCATGGCTTGGCTGGTGGTGCGGAGTGACCGCAACCGTTCGTTTTCCAACAATGGCAAGGTGGCGCCGAAATTCATTATCCTCCTCCTGCTGCTGACTGCGGCCAACCAATTCCTGATAAACCCGGTTATTGCGGCGCACAAGGCGGGTACGGAAAACTGGCTGCTTTCGTTGTTGGGCGGTTCTTTCGGTATGTGGCACGGCATTTCCAACGTCATTTATCTGGTATGCAGTTTCTTGGGCTTAGGTTTGCTGTTGCGTTATTTGAAGTTTGAGAAAAATTAGCCGTCTGAGGAAGTATTTTTATCAGCCAAGAAGCGGCAAGCCTGCGCCCCTTATTGTACGGATGGAAGCGGGCTGCCAAATTTATTGTCCGTTATTCATAATATTCCAGAAACTCAGTAAAAGGCCGTCTGAAAAACCGGTTTGAACAAACAGTTTTTCAGATTTTTTATTTTCTTTGTGAACATAGAAAATGGGCCTGCCTTCAATCCAATCCGATATTTTCTACTCTTCCGGCTGCGCTAAAATCACGTTTTCGCATCATCATCGGATTTCAAAATATGCCGTTTACCCTTGCCCACCCGGTTGCCGTTTTGCCGTTTTCACGCTGCCGTTATTGCCATTTCCCTGCATTGGTCATTGGAAGCCTTTCTCCTGATTTCGTCTATTTCCTGCATGGACGTGCCGTATCCGGCGGACATGGTTTGGCCGATATGCTGTGGCCGAACCTGCCGTTGTGTTTCGCGGTTTATTGGCTTTATCTTGCCTTATGGCGGGACGCTTTATCTGATTTTTTACCCAATTGCCTTAATGCTGCCCCTTATAGGCCGTCTGAAAATGTAGATTTTAATAAACTCAAATCGGCGGCCTTCATACCGAGTGCCTTATTCGGCATGGCTACCCATCTTTTCCTTGATGCGTTTACCCACCCCACCGGCTGGTTTGTACAGCATTTCCCCGTACTGCAACAAACCGTATTGTTTCTGCCAATCTTTAAATGGCTGCAATACGGCGGCGGTGTAATAGGTCTAACCACCTGCCTGTACTTTGTATTCCACACCGCCCGCCACCGGCCATACCGCTCTCGTCAAACCATTGGACAAAAATACCGGTTTTGGATTCTCTGCGCTATGCTGTCGCTCCTTGGTTTTTCCATCTGGCAAATCATTGCTCCCGTGCCGTTGGATCATGCTGCCACACAAATAATCCGCTTGATTGATTGTGCAGTGATTTCATTTTCGATATTGTGTCTGAGGCATATTGCCCGAAAGGCAAATGGCTGAAAAAGCGGTTTTATGGCAATCGTTAAGTGTGTTGTTTTTATATCTATTTATTATTGAAGGTATTTTCATGATGATATAGAATCATTTCTATTTTATTGATTTGGCAAGCAATGAATTCTGACTATATTGCCCATACTCTCAAAGCAGACTGACAACCGTAGTCTGTCTTTGCAAAGACAGATGGTAGAAAACAGAAATAGCCCAGCTGTGAAAATACCCAAGGGGATTTAGATGACGACTTACTACGCCCATTCCGCGCAAGACAAATTCGGCAATCTCTTGCCTTACGAACATTGGCAAACCTTGCAAAGCCATTCGGTCAATGTTGGGGAAATGGCGGCGGAGTTTGCGCGGGTATTTGGTGCACAGGAAATTGCCTGCCAGACGGGACAGCTTCATGACTTAGGGAAATATTCAGAAGCCTTTGACCGTCGATTACACGGCAGTTCCTCAGTCGATCATGCTACCGCCGGCGCCAAAATTGCTGTCGAGCGTTGGGGAAATGTTATCGGCAAGCTGATGGCGTTTTGCATTGCGGGGCATCATGCCGGATTGGCAAATGGAAACGGTGAAGGCGATAACCGCCGCACATTAAAACAGCGTTTGGCGTTGCAATTTGGCGCAGATATTCCTGCCCTCGATAACCTGTGGCAACAAGAAATCAAACTCCCTCAAAACCTGTCCGTACCACCACTCAAAGCCGACGCGCATCATCCTTTTTTCTCCTACGCCTTCTTCACCCGAATGCTCTATTCCTGCTTGGTGGATGCTGATTATCTTGACACCGAAGCTTTTTATTCAAACCTAGAAAACAAAGCCGTCGAGCGCGACGGTTATCCCGATCTAAACGCCTTACAACATAATTTCAATCAATTTATCAACGCTTTCAGACGACGTATCGCCCAAGCTCCAGCGCAAACCGAAGCCGAAAAACGTAATGCCGCCTTAAACCGCCTGCGTAGCGAAATTCTCGATTACGCCGTAGAACAAGCGGCACAACCGCAAGGGCTGTTCACGCTCACCGTGCCGACAGGCGGCGGAAAAACTTTCACTTCCATGGCATTTGCGCTGGAACACGCCAAACGACATGACATGCGGCGCGTGATTTACGTCATCCCGTTCACCAGCATCATCGAACAAAATGCCGCCGAATTTCGCAAAGCCTTTGGCGAATTAGGCGAACAAGCCGTGTTGGAACACCACAGCACCTTCGACGACGGCAAACTGCAAAATGAGGCCACCAAAGACAAATTGCGCCTTGCCTCGGAAAACTGGGATGCGCCGATTGTCGTGACCACCGCCGTGCAATTCTTCGAATCCCTCTTTGCCGACCGCTCCTCGCGCTGTCGCAAGCTGCACAACATCGCAGGCTCCGTCATCATCCTCGACGAAGCGCAAATGCTGCCGCTCAATCTTTTGCTGCCCATCATGCAAGCCATCAAAGAATTGGCGCAAAACTACCGCTGCAGCATCGTCATGTGCACCGCCACCCAGCCGGCCGTGCAAGCCGAAAACGGCTTCTATCGCGGCTTTGAAAACGTGCGCGAAATCGCCCCAAAACCGACCGCACTTTTCGACAAACTGCGCCGCACCACCGTGCAATACATCGGCACACAAACCGACGTCGACCTGCTCACCAAACTTGCCGAACACCCGAAAATGCTCGTCATCGTCAATAACCGCCGCCATGCCCGCAGCCTGTATGACAAAGCCAAACACCTTGACGGAATGTTCCACCTGACCACCTTAATGTGCGCCAAACACCGCAGCCAAAAACTCGATGAAATCCGAGGTCGTCTGAAAAACGGCGAACCCTGCCGCGTTATCGCCACCTCCTTAATCGAAGCCGGCGTTGATGTCGATTTTCCGCTAGTGATGCGCGCCGAAGCAGGTTTAGACAGCATTGCCCAAGCCGCCGGGCGCTGCAACCGCGAAGGTAAAAGGCCGTCTGAAAACAGCTTTGTCTGGATACTCGCACCCGAAGAACAATGGAAAGCCCCACCCGAACTTGCCGCCCAAGCTGCCGTTATGCGCCTGACCGCCGACAGCTTTTCAGACGACCTCATTCCACAGATTTTCGATTTTTCAATCCTTCAAGCCATTTATAGGGCTTGTTCGTTAAATTTTGCGCGTTTTAAATTTGGAGAATTGACGTGAATTTTGACTATATTGCCCACGTCCGCAAATCGGACGGGCAACCTCAATCTTTGCAAACGCATCTGACGGAAACTGCCGAGATCGCCAAATTATTGGCATCCAAGCTGGATTTGGATCAGGCGGGCGAGTTACTCGGACTCATGCACGATTTTGGTAAATATTCCCGCAAATTCCAAAAATATATCCACGATGAAACCGGTTTGTTTAATCCTGATTTGGATGATGAAGAAAGTACGCCGAACGGCAGTAAAGTGGATCATTCCACCGCCGGAGCGCAATGGGTTTACCGCGAATTGAGAAAATTTGGTGCAGAGCAGGGCATCGGCGAATTGTTCGGACAAATGCTGGGTTTGTGCATTGCATCACACCACGGCGAAGGCTTGATTGACTGTTTGGATGGAGAAGGTAATCCGAAATGGATTGAGCGGTTTAATAAAACTGATGAACTGACACATTTGACGGAATGCGAACGAAATGCCGATGAAGTCGTTCAGCAAAAAGCGAAAGAACTGGCCGGTGAAAACCTAATTCGCAGCCTGCTGAATGCGGTGAAGCCGATTCTTTCCAATCAAACAATCAATAATAAAATCAAAGAATTTTATCTCGGCTGCCTAACCCGTTTTCTGTTTAGCTGCCTGATTGATGCCGACCGCATCAACAGCTCGGATTTTGAACGGGAAGCGCAAAAAGAAGTCCGCCGCTTGACCGAAAAACCAGATTGGCAATCGGCAATCGATAAATTGGAAACGCATCTGGCGAGCTTTGAAAACCGTTATCCCATTGACGAAATCCGCCGTCGAATTTCAGACGACTGCTTAAAAAGAGCATCCGATTCTCAAGGCTTTTATACGCTCACAGTGCCGACCGGTGGCGGCAAAACATTGGCCAGTCTGCGCTACGCTCTACATCATGCGCAAAAACACCATCTCGACCGCATTATCTACATCATTCCCTATACTTCCATCATCGATCAAAACGCCCAAGCCGTGCGTGAAATTCTCGGTGAAGATTGGGTGCTCGAACACCATTCCAATTTAGAACCTGAAAAACAAAGCTGGCAGGACAAACTGCTGTCCGAAAACTGGGACAAGCCCATTGTGTTTACCACGATGGTGCAGTTTTTGGATGCATGGTTCGGCGGCGGTACGCGCGGCGCACGCCATATCCACCCGATGACAAATAGCGTCTTGATTTTTGACGAAATTCAAACCCTGCCTGTGAAATGCGTACATTTGTTTTGCAACGTATTGAACTGGCTGACGACGTTCGGCAAAAGCACGGCGGTTTTGTGTACGGCGACGCAGCCTTTACTCGGCGAATCGGGCTTGCAGAATTTTCCTGAAGGAAAAAGAGAAAGTATCTCTGCACGTGGTTTATTAAGGCTGTCAGAAAATGCCGAAATCATGGGCAAGCATCAGGATTTGGACAAATTATTTGCTGATTTATCACGCGTGGAAATCCGATTCAACGAAAAAGCAGGCGATTGGAATGTGGAAGAAGCGGGCGCGTTTTTGCTGGAACAGTTTCAGATAACCCCAAGCTGCCTGTTTATTGTCAACACCAAAAAATGGGCGCAAGAGCTTTATCAATATTGCCAAAGGCAGAATGTGCCGCCCGAGGCCTTGTTTCATTTAAGTACCAACCAATGCGCGGCGCACCGCAAAGCGATTTTTGACACCATCAAAGCTCGTCTGGAAAACAAACAACCCGTTATCTGCATCAGCACCCAGTTGATTGAAGCCGGTGTGGATATTTCCATGGCTTGCGTGATTCGTGCCTTGGGCGGATTAGACAGCATTGCCCAAGCAGCAGGGCGCTGCAACCGGCACGGCGAGAAAGAAGGCAAAGGACAGGTTTGGGTGTTGAATTTGCAAGAACAGGATTTTACGCGGATATTGCCCGATATTCAGGCGGGCAAAACCCATGCCGAACGCGTGTTTCGCGATTTTGTTGGACAGGATATTTTACAGCCAGAAGCGATGAAACGTTATTTTGAATACTATTTTTACCAGCGCAGCGATGAAATGGCGTATTCTGTCAAAAACAGCGCAACGGGCTCCCTGCTGGATTGGCTGAGTGATAATACATTGAATCCTTATGGCGAAAAAAACAATAAAAGAAGCAAACCGTTACCATTGCTGATGCAATCCTTCAAAAGTGCAGGGCGTGCTTTTCAAGCCATAGACGCGCCGACACACGCCGTGATTGTGCCATATGGCGAAGGCGCGGAACTCATTGCCAAACTCTGCGGCGAATGGGATCCGAAAGAAATGTATGATGCAAAGAAAAAAGCCCAGCGTTACAGCGTAAACGTCTTCCCCAACGTTTGGGATAAATTGCAAAAAGAAAATGCCTTACACGAAACCATTGAAGATTCTGGCATTTATTATCTGAATGAACGCTATTACAACGATGAATTCGGCTTGTCTTTGGATGAAACAAGCGAAATGACTTTTTACGACTTATAGGAGCAATATGGACAGCAAAATCAGTTTCCGCGTATGGGGGCGGCAAGCCTTGTTTACCGACCCCGTTACCAAAATTGGCGGCGAAAAATTCAGCTACCAAGTGCCGACATACGAAGCCATTAAAGGCATCGTTAAAAGCATCTATTGGAAACCCACGTTGATTTGGCATATCGACCGCATTCGTGTGATGAGACCCATCCGGACCCAAAGCAAATCCACTAAACCTCTGGACTGGAACGGCGGCAACACTTTGGCGATTTACACCTTTTTGCAGGACGTGGAATACCAAGTGGAAGCCCATTTTGAATGGAATGAGCATTGGGAAGAATTGGCAGGCGACCGTAATTTCGGCAAACATATCGCCATTGCCAGAAGAATGTTGGAACGCGGCGGACGGCAGGATATTTTCCTTGGTACGCGCGATTGCCAAGGCTATGTTGAACCTTGTGAGTTTGGCAAAGGAAAAGGATTTTACGACGAAATAGATAATTTAGATTTCGGTCTGATGTTCCACAGCTTCGGCTATCCCGAAGAAACCGGAAAGCCTGAATTGGTAAGCCGCTTTTGGATGGCCAATATGAAAAACGGTGTGATTGAATTCCCCAGTGTAAACGAAAGTGCAGGCTGCCTGAAAACCCGATTTATCCGCAAAATGCAGCCTGAAAAACCGTTCAAGCGCGGCGAAAACGTCAAGCCTGTGGAAGATGAAGCCAAGGAGCTGGAATTATGAGTTGGATGCAGAAACTTTATCGGACGTATGAAAGCATTTTGGAACAGGGTGTTACTGATGATGCCGAGCCGCTGACGCCGGTCGGGCATACCATCCAAAACGCGCATATCGTTATCGTGATTAACGGTCAGGGCAATTTTCAGACGGCATGCGTGATGCCGCCGAAAACGGCGATTTTGCTGCCTGCCACCGAGTCGTCTGAAAACCGCACCAGCGGCGAAGCCCCGCATCCGCTTGCTGACAAAATCCAATATGTCGCCAAGGATTACGTCGATTACGGCGGAGAAAAGAAAGCCTATTTTGACGGCTACCTGAAACAACTCAAAGCATGGTGCGAATCGCCTTTTGCCCATCCTAAAGTGCAGGCTGTGTTGCACTATGTTGCCAAAGGGCGAGTGGTTGCCGATTTGGTGGAAGCAGGCATATTTCCGCTTGATTCGGACGGCAAAGTGTTGAACAAATGGGAAACAGAAGGCGATGCGCCGCCGATTTTCTCCGTGCTGCCTAAAACCAAGGGCGAAATCGAATTCGGCTCGGCATTGGTGTGCTGGCAGGTGGAAATTGCAGGCGACGTACACAGCCAAACTTGGACGGACAAAACCATACAGCAATCTTGGGCGGATTACGCCGCTTCAGGAAAAGCCGAAAAAGGTTTTTGCTTGGTGCAGGGCGAAGAAACTGTCATTTCCACCATGCATCCCGCCAAGCTGCGCCACACGGGCGATAAAGCCAAACTGATTTCTTCCAACGATACGGCGGGTTACACCTTTCGCGGGCGTTTTGCCACCGCCGAAGAAGCCGCCAGCGTATCGGCAGACGTATCCGCCAAGGCACACAGCGCGCTGCGCTGGCTGATTTCCCGCCAAGGCATCCGAAACGGCGACCAAGTTACCGTCGCCTGGGCAATCAGCGGCAAACCCGTTCCGTCGCCGATGAAAGACATTTCCGCCGAACTGGATTGGGCGGATATGGGCAACTGGGACATCAGTGCGGTCGAAAATCCCGATGAAATTGCCGCCCAAAGGCTACCTGAAAATTCGGAAACACCCCCCGATTGGTCAGTAAATATCGGGCGTGCTGCTGCACAAATTATCAAAAAGAAACTGCATGGCTATCAGGCGGAATTGAAAGCCCACGAACAAATCTCCCTGATTATGCTCGATTCTGCAACGCCGGGGCGCATGGCATTAACTTATTACCAAGAATTTTTGCCTGCTGATTATTTTGCCAATTTGGACGCATGGATTGACGATTTTTCTTGGTATCAGCGTTACAGCATTGAAGTCCCAAATGGCAAAAAAACCGACAAGCGCACCCAATGGCGTTTCGTCCCGCCGTCGCCTTACAGCATTGCCGAAGCCGTGTACGGCAAATCCCTGTCCGACACGCTCAAAAAACAACTTTATGCCCGCCTTCTGCCCGTTATCGCAGGCGGAACATCCGTGCCGATTCCTGAAGATTTGGTGCGTCAAAGTTTTCAGGCAGCCTGCAATCCTAATGGCTGCGAAAACTGGGAATGGCAAAGAAACATCGGCGTCGCCTGCGCCCTATACAAAGGCTGGCGCGCTCGTCATCACGATTTATCACAACGGAGAACTTACCCTATGAGCTTGGATACCCAAAACCGCTCGCGCGACTACTTATACGGCAGGCTGCTTGCCGTCGCTGAAAACACCGAATCCTACGCCCTGTATCTGGCCGGCGAGAAACGCGCGACCACCGCCGAACGCTATATGCAGCGTTTTGCCGAACATCCGTTTGCCACATGGCGCAATATCGAGCTGGCGTTGAAACCCTATCAAGAACGCCTGCGCAACAACGGTAAAGATACTGGCGCACAGGCAATCGGCGAGATTATGGAATTATTTGCCACCGATGATTTCACCTGCGACGACAAATTAAGCGGCGAATTTCTCTTGGGCTACCACTGCCAAAAAATGGAAATTGCCCGCCGCATTGCCGAGCTTTCCGCCAACAAATCCAAAACCCACGAATAACCCATTTAAAGGAAAACTAAAATGAGCTTAACCAAAAAAATCGACTTTGCCTTAATCCTGAAAGTAACCAACGCCAACCCTAACGGCGACCCCTTGAACGGCAACCGCCCGCGTGCCGATTTCCAAGGCTTTGGCGAAATGACTGATGTGTGCCTGAAACGCAAAATCCGCGACCGCCTGCAAGACAGCGGCGAGAGCATCTTCGTACAATCGGACGAAAAGAAAACCGACGGCATGACCAGCCTGGCCAACCGCGCCAAAGACAAAGATGTCGGCTTGGGTGCGGATGCCTTTAACGCCAAAAAAGCCAACAAAGACGATACCGCCAAAAAGGCCTGTGAAAAATGGCTGGATGTACGCAGTTTCGGGCAGGTCTTCGCATTCAGCGGCGACGGCAGCAGCGGCATTTCCATTGCTGTGCGTGGGCCCGTTACCATTCAATCCGCATTCAGCGTTGAGCCGATTAACATCACCAGTACCCAAATCACCAAAAGCGTCAGCGGCGAAGGCGACGGTACGAAAAAATCTTCCGACACCATGGGCATGAAGCACCGCGTCGATCAGGGCGTGTACGTTGCCTTCGGCGCGATGTCACCGCAGCTTGCCGAGCGCACCGGCTTTTCAGACGACGATGCCGAAAAAATCAAAGCCGTACTCACCAAACTCTTTGAGGGTGACGCATCTTCCGCCCGCCCCGAAGGCAGTATGCAGGTGCTGAAACTCATCTGGTGGGAACACAACAGCAAAGCAGGGCAATATTCTTCCGCCAAAGTGCATGGCAGCCTGAAAGTGAATGCCGATGGCGGCTATGAACTGGAAAAACTTGATGGTTTAACTCCGCAGGAAATCGACGGCTTCTAAAAACATTCAAAAAAATGACCGCACTTTCAACTGAGAGCCAAGGGGAAAATCAGGACATGCGCCTGATTCCCCTTTCCGCCCTGCAACACTACGCCTTTTGCCCGCGTCAATGCGCGTTGATACATAACGAGCAGGCGTGGGCGGAGAACTATTTGACCGCGCAGGGCAAGGCGCTGCACGAGCGGGTGGATTCGGGCGAGCCCGAAATGCGCAAGGGCGTGCGCTTTGAGCGGACGGTGCATGTGTCGGCGGAGAAACTGGGTATCAGCGGCGTGTTGGATTTGGTGGAAGTGGACACGAAAACAGGCAGCCTGAAACCCGTGGAATATAAACGCGGTAAGCCCAAACCCGACCCAATGGACGAAATCCAACTTTGCGCCCAAGGTTTGTGCTTGGAAGAAATGACGGGGCAAACCGTCTCTGAGGGTGCGCTATGGTATATGCAAACCCGCCACCGCGTCCCCGTTGTGTTTTCAGGCGACCTGCGCGCCCAAACACTCGCCACCATCGCCGCCGTGCGCGACCTTCTAAACAGCGGCCAAACCCCGCTGCCCGCCTACGGCAAACGCTGCAAAGCCTGCTCGCTGGTGGAGATTTGCCAGCCGGAGTTGTTGGGGAAACGGGATCGGAGTGTGGGGTATATAAATAGATTATTCTTACAATAAACATTCAAGGAATTGACTTTCTGTTTGAAGTGGTCTATCATGGATTCCATGACATCTTGTTATGGGAGAAAAAATGGGCAGTCGGAACGATAAAGGCTGGAAAATTCATTTTGAAAAAAGAGCCGATGATGAATTTTTATTCCATGTTAAGGGAATTAGAAAAATTGTTAGTTTACTAATATTAACTGTATTTACTATTATCTATTTGATAGATGGATATTTCCGTTTCCATTCGTGAATATATTCATTTGTTTGTCTTTTGTCTTTAAAGGAGGTGTGTAAGAAGATCACTCTATAATTCCAGGTGCTTTATAGATGCCTGTGTGTTGAAACCTTGATTGTTTTTTGTTTAATTTGATTGAGTAGTACCGCCTTTTTTATGGCGGTACTTATTTAATTGATTTATCTGATATGCGTAGATACAAGATCTGATACTTGTGTCCAAAGATTTGTTGAGATTGATGTAATTTGAAATGATTGCTGTGGACTGGCAATGTCGGATTCGAGAATCCGACCTACCGTTTTTCAGGTGGATCAACCCTGTTAAATACCTAAAAAAGTGCGGTCAAAACCCAAGGAGTTTCCCATGCGCAAACTGCAAAACACGCTCTACATCACCACCCAAGGCAGCTATCTGCATAAGGAGCGGGAGACGCTGGTGGTGGAGCAGGAGCGTAAGAAGGTGGCGCAGTTGCCGGTGCATTCCATCGGGCATATTTTCTGTTTTGGGAATGTGTTGGTGTCGCCGTTTTTGTTGGGGTTTTGCGGCGAAAATAATGTGAATTTGGCGTTTTTTACCGAAAACGGACGTTTCTTGGGGCGGCTTCAGGGGCGGCAGAGCGGCAATGTCCTGCTGCGTCGGGCGCAGTATCGGGTGTCGGAGCAAAATCCCGTGCCGATTGCGCGCAATATCATTGCGGCGAAGATTCAGGCGGGTAAGCGGGTGCTTCAGCGGCAGATTCGCAATTACGGCGAGAATGCGGCGATTCAAAGTGCGGTCGATTCTTTGAACATTTCGCTGCGGCAGTTGAAGGGCGCGGATGGGCTGGACGTGGTGCGCGGCATTGAGGGCGATGCGGCGGCGCGTTATTTCGGCGTGTTCGGGCAGCTTTTGAGCGAGAAAAGCGGCTTTTCTTTTGACGGGCGAAACCGCCGTCCGCCCAGAGACGGTGTGAACGCGCTGTTGTCGTTTGTGTACAGTCTGTTGGGCAAGGACATCAGCGGCGCGCTGCAAGGCGTGGGGCTGGACCCGCAGGTGGGCTTTCTGCACGCCGACCGTCCGGGGCGCGACAGTTTGGCGCAGGATATTTTGGAAGAATTCCGCGCATGGTGGGCAGACAGGCTGGTGTTGTCGCTGATTAACCGAGGGCAAATAAAACCGCAGGATTTTGTTACCGAGGCAAGCGGCGCGGTGAACTTGAAAGCCGATGCGCGTAAGCTCTTGTTCCAAGCTTTGCAAGCAAAAAAGCAGGAGAAAATCGTGCATCCGTTTTTGGGCGAAGAAGTGGAAATCGGGCTGTTGCCGTATATTCAGGCCATGCTGTTGGCGCGGCATTTGCGCGGGGATTTGGCGGAATATCCGCCGTTTTTGATGAGATAGGTTTGCAGGTCGTCTGAAAACGGGTTGGACATTTTCAGACGACCTCTAAAGCAGCCTGCACATGGGAATACAAAATGCTGATGCTGATTACTTACGATATTTCGCTGGAAGACGCAGAAGGACAGGCAAGACTGCGGCGCGTGGCAAAGTTGTGTCTGGACTACGGCGTGCGCGTGCAGTATTCGGTGTTCGAATGCGACATCGCGCCCGACCAATGGGTTATTTTAAAAGACAAACTCTTGAAAACCTACAACCCCGAAACCGACAGCCTGCGCTTTTACCATCTGGGCAGCAAATGGCGGCGCAAAGTGGAACACCACGGCGCAAAACCAGCGGTCGATGTGTTTAAGGATACGTTGATTGTGTGAATCGCCAACCTGTGGTTCTCATGAAAATGCGACAGGGTTGGCGAACTGGAATTGTTCTTTAACAATCAGGATATTGTGAATGTGGGTGTAACAGACAAGGCTGTGTTATACTCGCGTTCACGCTTTTCTTAGGAGCTTAGCGAAATCGGGGCTGCGAAGCCTGATGGAGCAAGGCTTTTGAGAGAGGCTCAGCCGCCTTTAGGCGGCTGTGTGTTGAAACAAC
>NZ_FOPS01000004.1:113908-231533 GCF_900113545.1 Neisseria elongata subsp. elongata
CCGCGCCAGCCGCCTTTAGGCGGCTGTGTGTTGAAACATGTTTCTGGGCGATGATGTAGCCTTGGTACAGGCAGCCGCCTTCAGGCGGCTGTGTGTTGAAACTCGTAAATGCGGCCAAACCACGGCAGGCCGAAGTCAGCCGCCTTCAGCCGCCTTCAGGCGGCTGTGTGTTGAAACATTAGCTCGAGCGTACTCATCGGTACTTCGCGGCCCAGCCGCCTTCAGGCGGCTGTGTGTTGAAACCATCCGTTGATCCTGATGATTTCGATGTCGATCCCAGCCGCCTTCGGGCGGCTGCGTGTTGAAACGAATTTTTATGCCTACGGTACTTTTGAAGCCATCCCCAGCCGCCTTCAGGCGGCTGCGTGTTGAAACACTACGGCGGTTTCCTTACCGCTAGAATTGGTGGCAGCCGCCTTCAGGCAGCTGTATATTAAAACGGTCGCCATCTCCTTTTGAAGAGGTATCTTGATCTACGGCGTTCAAACAGCCATAGCCAAAAAATATCCTTGCTAAAATGATCTGCTGTTTTGTCAATATTTGAAGCGGTGCGTATAATCCCCGTTTTTATCACTACCGAACGAGGGGATTCGTCATGAGCGAAATCCAAATTGAGAAAAAAATGAATGTCGAGAGCTTCAATCTCGACCACACCAAAGTAAAAGCCCCTTATGTGCGGCTGGCCTGTGTGACCGACGGCGATTTCGGCGACAAAATCTACAAATACGACCTGCGCGTCTGCCAGCCCAATCAAGACCATATGGAAATGCCGTCCCTGCATTCGCTGGAACACCTGATGGCCGAATTGTCGCGCAATCATTCTGATAAAATCGTGGACATCAGCCCCATGGGTTGTCAGACCGGTTTCTATATCGCCCTGCTGAACATGGGTGATTATGACGAGGTTTTGCAACTGATTGAAAATACATTGAAAGATGTTTTATCCGCAACGGAAGTCCCGGCCTGCAACGTCGTCCAGTGCGGCTGGGCGGCCAGCCACAGTTTGGAAGGGGCGCAGCAAATCGCGCGCGGCCTGCTCGACAAACGCGGCGAGTGGCCGCAAGTGTTTGCCTGATTTCGGGAAAGGAAACGGGATGAACGCTATCCGCACCATTGCCGTCATCGGCGCGATGCAGCCCGAAATTGAATTATTGAAAGGCCGTCTGAATAACCGTGAAAGCCACTGTTTCGGCGCGTTTGAAATCCATTGCGGCGAATTGCACGGCAAACGCATTGTGCTGACGTTAAGCGGGATAGGCAAAGTCAATGCCGCCGCGGCCACTGCCACGGCCATCCTCAAATTTTCTCCCGACTGCGTCATCAATACCGGCAGCGCGGGCGGTTTGGGGCAGGGCTTGAAAGTGGGGGATGTGGTCATCGGCAGTGAAACCGCACATCACGATGTGGACGTTACCGCCTTCGGATATGCAATCGGCCAAGTGCCGCAACTGCCGCCGGCGTTTGCTTCCGACCATGCTTTGGTAACCGCTGCCGAGCGGGCGGCTGCAGCGTTTCCGAATGCCGCAGTACGGCGCGGGCTGATTGTTAGTGGTGATCAGTTCGTTCACAGCAGTGAGGCCGTTGCCGCCATCCGCAAAAACTTTCCCGATGTGCAGGCGGTGGAAATGGAGGCTGCGGCCATCGCGCAAACCTGCGCCCAATTCGGCCTGCCGTTTGTCGTTATCCGCGCCGTATCCGATGCGGCCGACGAGAAGGCGGATGTCAGCTTTGACGAGTTCCTGCAAACCGCCGCCGTCCATTCGGCGGAAATGGTGGACGGGATGATTCGGGAGTTGTGAATGTATTGAAAAGGCCGTCTGAAGACCGCTTTCGGTTGATATAACCTGCGTTTTCAGACGGCCTCTTCCTTGAAGGAGAATTTTGTGAACGGCACGATAGAACACGTTCAAGCCGCCGCCTTTGATTTGGACGGCACACTTTGCGATTCGCTGCCCGATTTGGCGGCTGCCGCCAATGCCATGCGTGCGTCGCTCGACCTGCCCCCGCTGCCGCAGCCGACCGTTGAAAGCTATGTCGGCGACGGCATTGCCGTGTTGGTGCACCGCGCGCTGACTGGCAATGTGGACGGTAGGGCAGAAGAAAAACTGTGGGCGCAGGGCTTTACCCTGTTTGTTCAATATTACGCAGAACATATTGCCGACCGCACCCGTGCCTATCCCGAAACCGAAGCGGGGCTGGGATTATTGAAATCGCTCGGTATCCCGTTGGCGGTGATTACCAACAAAAACGAAGTGTTGGCGGTCAAACTGCTGGAAGCATTGGGCCTGTCCGACTACTTCAGCCTCGTACTCGGCGGCGACAGCCTGCCGGAGAAGAAACCTTCGCCCGCGCCGCTGCTGCATGCCGCCGAAGTGCTGGGCGTTCCGGTGGAAAACATGATTATGGTCGGCGATTCGCGCAACGACATCCTGGCTGCCAAAGCGGCGGGCTGCCCGAGCATAGGCGTAACCTTCGGCTACGGCGACATGGCCGAACTCTCGAAACACGAAGCCACGCGGCCGGATTGGACAATCGGCTCGCTGCCGGAAATCTACGAAAACCTGCGCCCGCAGCGGGAAGAAAAAGAGAAGGCCGTCTGAAAACAGACGGAAGCGGTTTTTCAGACGGCCTCAAGGCCCGTTCCGCCCATCCCACCCAATCAAACCCTTTCAGACGGCCTATGAACCCGCAGAAAACCCTCCGCGCCCGCGCACTCGACATCCTTTCACGTCAGGAAATCAGCCGTGCCGAACTCAAGCGCAAACTTGCCCCGCATGCAGAGAATGAAGAGGAAATCGAGCGCGTACTGGACGAATTCGCCGACCGCCGCTGGCAGTCCGACGAACGTTATGCCGAAGCCTATATCCACAGCAAAAGCCGCAAACACGGCTCATTGCGGCTGAAACAGGCTTTGGCGCAAAAGGGCGTGGACGAAGAAACCGTGCGCGCCTTCCTACCCGACCGCGACAACGAATTGGCTTCCGCCGTAGAAGTGGTGCGCAAAAAATTCAAACGCCCGCCCGCCGACTATGCCGAAAAACTCAAACAGATGCGCTTTTTGGCTTATCGCGGCTTCGACGGCGACACTATTCAGACGGCCTTAAGGCAGGCCTGGACGGAAGGAGAATAGGCAGGCGGCCGGAAACACAATAAAACCAAGGTATGCAGGCCGTCTGAAAAACAGGCCGGGCATGAAAAAACGGCTCGCCGTTTCCGCCGCTTTGAGGAGGTTTGACCGCCCGCATACCAAACACACCGCAAATCAAGGATGTACACATCATGGCACATTACGCAATCGGCGACGTACAGGGCTGCTTCGACGAACTGGAAGCCCTGCTGACCAAAATCGGATTCAACCACGGCTGCGACACGCTCTGGCTCACGGGCGACATCGTCAACCGCGGGCCCAAATCGCTGGAGAGCCTCAAATTCTGCATGAAGCACGAAGACAGCGTGCAGATTATCCTCGGCAACCACGACCTGCACCTGCTGGCCGTCCTCTACGGCCACGGCACGATGAAAAAACGCGATACCATCGAGCCCATCGTCAAGCACAAACACGCCGACAAAATGCGCGACTGGTTGCGCCATCAGCCGCTGCTGGTGCAGAAAGACAGCTATCTGATGGTTCATGCCGGACTTTTGCCGCAATGGACGGCGGCGCAGGCGGCGGAGTTTGCCCGCGAAGTCGAACACAGCATGCGCCGCAGCAAACACGGCGAATATTTTGCCGAAATGTACGGCAACAAACCCGCCGCCTGGTCGGAAGATTTGCGGGGTGCGGACAGATTGCGCCTGCTGGTAAACGTCTTTACCCGCATGCGCGCCTTAAACGCCGACGGCAGTTTGGATTACGACTTCAAAAGCACGCCGTCTGAAATGCCGCCGCACCTCCATGCCTGGTTTGATGCGCCGAACCGCCGCCACCTCGACCACACCATAGTGTTCGGCCATTGGTCGGCACTCGGCCTGCTCGACAGTGCGGAAAAAAAAGTGCTGGCACTCGATACAGGCGCACTGTGGGGCGGCTGCCTGACCGCCGTCAATCTGGCCGACCACAGCATCGTGCAGGAAGCCGCGCACGGCAGGCTGGATTGGTGAGGCCGTCTGAAAGCAGGGTTTTCTTAAAATGTTTTTCAGACGGCCTTTTGTAACGGAATAATGCAAAAATTAATTTCTACTCGCAAAACTTTACACAAACCAGTATGATGGCGTTTTATATCGGTCGGAAACCCGTTTCCGACGCTTTTTTGTATTCATCGCCGCGGTCCGTCCGGGCTGCGGCCATCACATCAAGGAGGTGCATTCGTGTCTGAACAACAACAATCGCAGCGCGAAACTTTTTCCAGCCGGAAAGCCTTTATGTTTGCCGCCATCGGTTCGGCGGTGGGCTTGGGCAATATTTGGCGTTTTCCCTATGTCGCTTATGACAACGGCGGCGGCGCGTTCATTATTCCCTATCTGATCGCGCTGATTACGGCGGGTATCCCGCTGCTGCTGCTCGATTACGCCATTGGCCACCGTTATCGCGGTTCGCCCCCGTTGGCTTTTCGCCACGTTTCCAAATATTTCGAGCCGTTCGGCTGGTGGAACGTGCTGACCAACGTCGTAATTTGTACCTATTACGCCGTGATTCTTGGCTGGGCGGTCAGCTATACCTTCTATTCGGTTACCGGAACATGGGGCGCGCAGCCCGAAAGTTTCTTTTTCGGCGAATACCTGAAAATGGCGAAAGACCCCGGTTTGGGTTTGGATTTTGTCGGCAGCGTATTGTGGCCGCTGATCGGCGTGTGGCTGTTTACCATCTTCATCCTGGCCGCAGGCGTGCAGAAAGGCGTGGCGCGCGCGTCTACTTTCTTTATGCCGCTTTTGGTGGTGATGTTCGTTTTGATGGTCGGCATTTCGCTCACGCTGCCGGGCGCAGCCAAAGGCTTGGACGCGCTGTTTACGCCCAAGTGGTCTAAGTTGGCCGAACCGGGCGTGTGGGTGGCGGCTTACGGGCAGATTTTCTTCTCGCTTTCCATCTGTTTCGGCATCATGATTACCTATTCGTCGTATCTGAAACCCAAATCCGATTTGGGCAGCACCGGTTTGGTGGTCGGCTTTGCCAACAGCAGTTTCGAAGTATTGGCCGGTATCGGCGTGTTTGCCGCATTGGGCTTTATGGCCGCCTCGCAGGGTAAGGAAGTCAGCAATGTTGCTTCTTCCGGCATCGGCTTGGCCTTTATCGCCTTCCCAACCATCATCAATCAGGTGCAGGCTCCCTTGGGCTCGATTATCGGCGTACTGTTTTTCGGTTCGCTGGTGTTCGCCGGCATTACTTCCCTGATTTCCGTGGTGGAAGTGATTGTGGCCGCCGTGCAGGACAAATGGAAAGTGGCGCGCGTGCCGGCTACATTGGCCGTGTGCATTCCGATGGCGGTGATTTCCACCCTGCTGTTCGGTACGACCACGGGCCTGCCCGTGTTGGATGTGTTGGACAAATTCATCAACGTTTACGGCATCGTGGCCGCCGGTTTCATGTATGTGCTGGCTTTGGTGGTGTGGGAAAAACTGCCGCTGCTGCGCAAACACGTCAATTCCGTTTCCTCTTTCAAAATCGGCATTGTCTGGAACTTCTTCATCCTCACCACGCTTAATGTGTTGGGTTACATGCTGTTCCTCGATACCCGCGACCTATTGGCGGAAAACTACAGCGGTTATCCCGATTGGTTCCTGAATATTCTGGGCTGGGGTATGGCCGGCGGCCTCATCGTATTGTCCGTCATCCTGACCTTCCTGCCGTGGCACCGCAGCGCGGCCACTATTGCCCCGATTGACAACAATGAAGGAGACTTGGAATGAGCACAAATGCCATTATTATGATGATGATTTCCCTGGTAGTGATTTGGGGCGGATTCGTCGTTTCCATCCTGCGTCTGCCGAAAGAGCAGAAAGGGCAGGAGGAATAAAGATACAGGCCGTCTGAAAAGACGACGGCTCGGATGGAAATATACAACCGCCGCCATTCCCGCGCAGTCGGGAATCCGGACTTCGATTTTTCAGAAGTGGAAGGGAATTGCCGTTATGCCCAACCTCCGGATTCCTGCTTGTGGGAGAATGGCGGCGGCTGTGTTTCAAAGTTTCCGCTTTGCCGTCACAACATTCTGCACGAACTGCCGAGATTGAAAAGGACAAAAATGAACCCGAACAACCAAGACTTACGCACCCGCTTTATTTTCGACGACATGCCCGTCCGCGGCCTGCATGTCCGGCTGGAGGAAGTGTGGCGGCACATTGTCGGCCGCAAACAATATCCCGCCGCCATCCGCCGCGCGTTGGGCGAATTGCTGGCCGCAGGCGCACTGCTGTCGAGCAACCTGAAACTCGAAGGCACGTTGATTGTGCAGGTTCAGGGGCAAGGCCGTCTGAAAATGCTGGTGGTGGAAGCCACTTCCAACCAGACCTGCCGCGCCACCGCGCGTTGGGACGAAACCGCGCAAATAGGCGGCAACGAAACCCTGCGCGACCTCTTGGGCGAAAACGGTGTATTCGTCATTACCGTCCAGCCGCAGGACGGCGAACCGTGGCAGGGCGTGGTACCGCTGGAAGGCGGCAGCATCGCCGAAATGCTGACCCACTACATGCTGCGTTCCGAACAGCTGGAAACCCACATCACGCTGGCCGCCGGCGGCGATACCGCGTCCGGCCTGCTGTTGCAGCGTCTGCCGGAAGAAACCTTGGACGAAGACGCATGGGCGCACGTTACCGCGCTGGCCGATACCGTAACGGCGGAGGAGCTGCTGAAATTAGACGCGCAACATCTGCTGTACCGCCTGTTCCACGAAACCCCGCCGCGCGTTTTCGAACCGGAAACGCTGGAATTCGCCTGCACCTGCTCGCGCGGCAAAGTCAGCGACATGCTGCTGATGCTGGGCGGTGAGGAAGTCGGTTCGATTGTGGCGGAAGAGGGCAGCATTTCGGTGGATTGCGATTTCTGCAACGAAAAATACGTATTCGACGAAACGGACGTGAACGCACTGTTTGGTGCGGACGTGGTGAATGCTGTGCGCGAAGAGCAACACCGTTTGCAGTAATAGCAAACTTCATGACAACAGAGGCCGTCTGAAAACTTTTCAGACGGCCTCTATTCTTTGCCGTGCCGGAACACCCGTTTTGATAAGGCAGCACGAAGCGGCGGGCACACGCCGGACACGCCGGCCATCAGGCAGACTGATGATGCCCATCTGAAAATAAAATTAGCCAAAATGTCTGCAGGGATTTTAAATCGCGCCATACCGGTTTTTCGGCTGAACACAAAGTAAGAGGAGATTGAAAAATGGATAAGCAGACAACTTCCAAAGTGCTGTCGCATCCCAAGTTCCAAACCATGGCCAAACAGAAATCGATTTTGGGCTGGACGTTTTCCGCCGTGATGTTTGCGGTCTATACGCTGTTTGTCGCCTATCTCGGCATCGATCCGCAGGCGTTTGCCACGCCCGTGTCCGAGGGCGGGATAACGACTTGGGGGATTTATATCGGCTTGGCCGTGATTTTGTTTGCGGTGGCGATTACCGGCATTTATGTTTATGTTGCCAACGGCCGTTTTGAAGAAACTACCCGCGAAGTGGTGCGCGAAGTAACGGAGGGGAAAAAATGAATAAATTTTATTTTGCCTTTGCAGCCTGCTTGGCCGCTAACACCGCATGGGCGGCAGACGCTATTTCCGGCGAGGTGCAGCAACGCCCGCTGAATGTTCCTGCGGTGGTGATGTTTTTTATTTTCGTCGGCGCCACGCTGTTTATCACCAAGTGGGCGGCAAAGAAAAACAAATCGTCCAAGGATTTTTACACGGCGGGCGGCGGAATTTCGGGGTTTCAAAACGGTTTGGCGATTGCGGGCGACTTTATGTCAGCAGCGTCTTTCCTCGGCATTTCCGCCATGGTGTTCACGCGCGGGTATGACGGTTTGATTTATTCCACCGGCTTTTTGGTCGGTTGGCCGCTGGTGTTGTTCTTGGTGGCCGAACGGCTGCGGAATTTGGGCAAGTTTACCTTTTCCGACGTGGTGGCCTACCGTTTGCAGCAAACGCCGGTCCGCCTCTTGGCTGCTTCCGGTTCGATTCTGGTGGTGATGCTGTACCTGATTGCGCAGATTGTCGGCGCAGGCAAGCTGATTCAGTTGTTGTTCGGCATGAATTATCTGTCGGCCGTGGTTATTGTCGGTGTTTTGATGGTGGCGTATGTGTTGTTCGGCGGAATGTTGGCAACTACTTGGGTGCAGATGATTAAAGCTGTGCTGCTGTTGTCGGGTGCGAGTTTCATGGCTTTCGTGATTTTGAAGGCATCGGGCTTCAGTATGGAGCAGATGTTTGCCAAAGCGGTGTCCATTCATGAAAAAGGCAGCAAAATTTTGGAGCCGGGCGGTTTGGTAAAAGACCCGATTGATGCGTTGTCGCTCGGATTGGCTTTAATGTTCGGTACGGCTGGCCTGCCGCACATCCTGATGAGGTTTTTCACCGTGCCGGACGCGAAGGAAGCGCGCAAATCGGTGTTTGTCGCCACGGGCTTTATCGGCTACTTCTATATCCTGACTTTTATTATCGGTTTCGGCGCCATTATTTTTGTAACCAAGGACAATCCGAATTTTTTCGCAGAAATGGTGAAAGACGGCAAAACCGTTTATGAGATGATAGGCGGCAGCAATATGGCGGCGGTGCATTTGTCCGAAGCCTTGGGCGGCAATATGTTCTTAGGCTTTATTTCGGCGGTGGCATTCGCAACTATTTTGGCCGTGGTGGCGGGTTTGACCCTGTCGGGTGCTTCAGCGGTAAGCCATGACATCTATGCGTCGGTAATCCGCAAAGGAAAGGCCACTTCCCATGAGGAAATGCGGGTTTCACGCGCTACCGTGCTGATTTTGGGTGTTTTGTCGATTATTTTCGGCTTGATTTTTGAAAATCAAAACGTTGCCTTCATGGTCGGCTTGGCTTTTGCCGTGGCGGCTTCGGCCAATTTTCCGATTTTGGCACTGTCGATGTTTTGGAAAGGATTGACCACACGCGGTGCGGTTGTCGGCGGTTATACCGGCCTGCTGCTGTCGCTGGTGATGATTATTTTGGGGCCGAGTGTGTGGGTTAGCGTGTTTCATTTCGAATCGCCCGTCTTCCCCTACGGTTCACCCGCCATTTTCAGCATCCCCGCTGCCTTTATTGCGGCTTGGCTGGCTTCAATAACCGACAAATCTGCCCGTGCCGAAGAAGACAAGGCCGGTTATGAAGAGCAGTATGTCCGTTCGATGACCGGTATAGGGGCGGAAAAGGCTTCCGACCATTGATGATGTTGTGCAAAGGCTGTCTGAAAACCGAGGTTTCAGGTTTTCAGACAGCCTTTTTTGTACGGCAGCCGTTTAATGCAGATGCTCGTAAATGGTTTCCGCCAATGCCTTGCTGATGCCTTCGACTTGTTCCAAATCTTCTTTGCTGGCGGCAACGACGCCGCGCAGGCCGCCGAAGCGGGTGAGCAGGGCTTGGCGGCGTTTGCTGCCTACGCCGGGGATGTCGCTGAGGGACGAGGTAACGCGGGCTTTGTCGCGTTTTTTGCGGTGTCCCGTGATGGCGAAGCGGTGCGATTCGTCGCGTACGGTTTGCAGGAGGTGCAGGGCGGGGCTGTGCGGGGGCAGGCGGAAGGTTTCGCCGGTGAACGGGAGGATGAGTTCTTCCATGCCGGCTTTGCGTTCGGGGCCTTTGGCGATGCCGACCAAGGGAATGTGCAGCCCGAGTTCTTCCCATACGGATACGGCGATGCCGATTTGTCCTTTGCCGCCGTCAATCAATACGACATCAGGCCATTTAACGGTCTCGCCGTTGGCTTCGGCTTCCTGCATTTTGCCGTAGCGGCGGGTGAGGACTTCGCGCATGGCGGCGTAGTCGTCGCCGGGTTTGGCGGTGGTGATGTTGTAGCGTCGGTATTGCGAGGGTTGGATATTTTGTTCGTCGTACACGACACAGGAGGCGATGGTGGCTTCGCCTTGGGTGTGGCTGATGTCGAAGCATTCGAGGCGGTTGAGGTCGTCTGAATTCATGTTCAAGATTTTTGCCAACTCGTCGATGCGGTGTTGCTGGCTGCTTTGTTGCAGGCGGCGTTGGGCTATTGCCATTTGTGCGTTTTGTTCCGCCATTTTCAGCCAAACTTTGCGTTCGCCTATGGTTTTGGTCACGAACTGCATTTGTTTGCCGTGTTCGCCCTCTAAGGCTTCTTTCAATGCGTCGGGGACGGGGAAGTTGCTGATGATGATGTCGGGTTTGCTTTTGCCCAGATAGTGTTGGGCAACGAAGGCTTCGGCGTAGTCTTGCCCGTTTGGTTCGGGGTCGTTTTTGGTGTCGGGGAAGAAGCTTTTGTCGCCGACGTGCCGCCCGCCGCGTATGCTGACCCAGTGTACGCAGACGAGGCCGTCTGAAACGGCGAGCGCGAGCAGGTCGATGTCGTTGGGGTTGTTCGGGTTTTTGCTGTCGATGAACTGGTTGCTCTGCATGATGCCGAGTGCTTGGATTTGGTCGCGGTAGCGGGCGGCTTCTTCAAATTGCAGGTTGGCGGCGGCGGTCTGCATTTTGTGTTGCAGGGTGCGGGTCAGTTCGTCGGTTTTGCCGTTGAGGAAGGTGGCGGCTTGGCGCACGCTGTCGCGGTAGTCTTCTTCGCTGATGTGTCCGACGCAGGGCGCGGTGCAGCGTTTGATTTGATACAGCAGGCAAGGGCGGTCTCGGTGTTCGAACACGCTGTCTTCGCAGGTACGCAGCATAAAGACTTTTTGCAGGACTTGCATGCTGTCGCGCACGGCGTTGCTGTTGGGATAGGGGCCGAAGTATTGGTTGGGCTTTTTCAGCGTGCCGCGGTAATACGCCATCTGCGGATATTGATGCCCGCTGAGCATGAGGTAGGGATAGCTTTTGTCGTCGCGGAAAAGGATATTGTATTTGGGCGACAGGGCTTTGATGAAGTTGTTTTCGAGAATCAGGGCTTCGGCTTCGGAACGCGTGATGGTGGTTTCGATGTGGTGAACCTGTTTCACCATCAAGGCGATGCGCGGGGAATGGTCGTTTTTCTGGAAATAGCCGGACACGCGCCGCTTGAGGTTGACCGCTTTGCCGACGTATAAGACGCTGCCGCCTTCGTCGAAAAAACGGTATACGCCGGGCAGGTTGGGCAGGTTTTTGAGGAAGAGGGGGATGTCGAAGTCCGTGGTCATGGAGTGGGTGGTGTTGGTATAGTTTTCAGACGGCCTGAATTATAGCAGGCCGTCTGAAAAGGAAACCTACGGCAGATGAAAACAAACAGTTCGGACAGCCTGCTATAATGCCGCCCTTTTACCTGCCGGAGCAATAAAGACATGTTTGCCGTTATCGGAGGCAGCGGCCTGACCCGCATTCCCGAACTCGAAATCACCGGACGCAGAATCGTCCGCACGCCATACGGCCTGCCCAGCGCGCCGCTGCTCACCGGCAGGAGCGGCGGCCGCGAGCTGGTGTTTTTGGCGCGGCACGGCCTGAACCACACGCTCGCGCCGCACGAAATCAATTACCGCGCCAATATTTGGGCGTTGAAGTCGTTGGACGTTGTCGGAATTATCGCGGTATCGGCGGTTACGTCGTTAAATAGCGATTGGCGGTCGGGCTCGCTGGTTTTGCCCGACGATTTGATTGATTACACCAGTGCCCGTTCCGCCACCTTCTTTGAAAACGACAACTGCGGCGTAGTCCATACCGACTTTACCGAACCTTACGATGCGGCTTTGCGCCAAACCCTACTCGAACACGCCGCCGCGCGCGAGACCGTGCTGTTGCCGCAGGCGGTATACGGCTGCCTGCAGGGGCCGCGCACGCCGACCCGTGCCGAAATGCGGCGTTTGCGGCGGGACGGCGTAGACATATTCGGCATGACCGGCATGCCCGAAGCGGTATTGGCGCGCGAAGTCGGCCTGCCCTATGCCCACCTGTGCGGCATCGTCGCCCATGCCGACGACGGTGCGGCGGCGGACGAACGCAGCCGGAAATCCTATGATGCCATCGAACAAATCCGCCGCCTTCTGGCGGATTGGTAAACGGGAGCCGGAAATGGAAGGATACCCTTTGTCGTCCGCAAAGGCCGTTTCAGCGGGGCGGAATACATCGTTTCAAGCTATTAAACCATGAATCACGCCACATCTTTTTCCACTCCGCCCGCACAGAATGCACAGGCCATCGCCTGGGTGTTCGGCCGGCCCGTAATCGACCTGCCGCAAGATTTGTTTATCCCGCCGGACGCGCTGAAAGTCGTCTTGGGCAGTTTTCAAGGGCCGCTGGACTTGCTGCTCTACCTCATCCGCAAGCAGAATATCGACGTGCTGGATATCCCGATGATTAAAATCACCGAGCAATACCTGCACTACATCGCCCAAATCGAGGCGCAGCAATTTGATTTGGCGGCGGAATACCTGCTGATGGCGGCGGTGCTGATTGAAATCAAATCGCGGCTGCTGCTGCCGCGTACCGCCGAAACGGAAGACGGCGAAGAGGCCGACCCGCGTGCGGAACTGGTGCGCCGCCTTCTGGCCTACGAACAAATGAAACTGGCGGCGCAGGGCTTGGACGCGCTGCCGCGTGCCGGACGGGATTTCGCCTGGGCATACCTGCCGCTGGAAATCGCCGCCGAAGTCCGCCTGCCCGAAGTCGTCCTATCCGACCTGACGCAGGCCTGGCTGGCCATCCTCTCCAGGGCCAAACACAACAAAAGCCATGAGATCATACAGGAGGCCGTGTCCGTCCGCGCGCAAATGAGCGGCATCCTGCGCCGCCTGCAAACCGCGCCCTGCCGTTTTTCCGAACTGTTCCGCCCGTCGCAAGGCCCGGCCTATGTGGTCGTTACCTTTATCGCGCTTTTGGAACTGGCGAAAGAAGGGCTGGTCAGAATCGTTCAGCCGGAGAATTACGCCGAAATCGAAATCAGCCTGAACGACGCGCCGAACGAAAAAACCGCGCCCGATGCCGCAGCGGCACAGGCGGAATAAACCGACAAGGAAACCCGAAAATGGATACACTGCCGTTTCAAAACGAAATTGCCGCCCGGATGCTGGTCAATACCGAAGGCGAAACCATACATCCCGACGCCCGCTTTTTTCAGACGGCCAACGGCTATTGGGCGGCCTGGTACGAAGGTACGGCGGCAGTCCTGCCGCCGGATGCCGCCCCCGAGGAACCCTGTTTTTGGGTGGAGGGCGCGCACGACATCGACGAACTGGCAGCCATGTTGGAAAACGGCGAATTTGACGATATGGAAACCTTCGACGGCGAAGAGGAAGAATGGCATGAGGCAGGGCATACCTGCGGTTGCAGCTGCGCGCACGGGCATGAAGCCGATTGAGTGGGCCTGCAGGCAGGAACCGCCTGTCCGCACCTTGAAACGGCAGCGAAGGAAATGACTTGCCGATTTGATTTAAATTTATTTCATTTCCATTCATCGGCTTATAGAAAAAACTAAAATTATTTCCCTTTATTTGTAAGAAACGGCCGCCTTCGCCGTCTAAGCGTGCATCAAGACATCGGAGGAAGTTTCTTATGGATAAAACGCTCGGCCTTTGCCGCTCGACGGAAGATTTCGGCAAAGGCATTTCAATGTTGGCGTTGCGGCTGTTTGCCGCCTACGAATTCGGCGAGGCAGGCTTGGCCAAATGGCGCGGCGAAAACTGGTTTGCCGATATACGGGACGCGTTTCCGTTTCCCTTCGACCTGCTGCCGGCGGGTTGGAGCTGGAATCTGGCGATGGGGGCGGAATTGGTCGTACCCGTTTTGCTGGTGTTGGGCCTGCTGACGCGCCTGGGTGCGCTGGCATTGATGATACTGACCGCTGTGGCCTGGTATGCGGTGCACGCGGGCAACGGTTACAATGTGTGCGACAACGGCTATAAAATGGCCTTCATTTACCTGCTGCTACTGTTGCCCCTGCTGTTGCAGGGCGCGGGAAAGTATTCGCTGGATTACCTGCTTTTCCGCAAAAAATAGCTTTCAGGCCGTCTGAAAGACGGAAATCTTGCTTTCAGACGGCCTTTTACAGCCTGCCGGACTGTTTCCGGCATATTCATTCGTTTTTAACACTCAGGAGTAAACATATGAAAACCACTTCTTCTTTGGCCGCTCTGGCCGGTGCATTGGCTTTGATGGGCACCCAGGCTGCCGCCGCTGCCGACCAAAACGCAAAACCCGCACAAACCGTTCCGGCCAAAGCGGCAGCGAAAAAAGCAGCTGAAGGCGCATGCGGCGAAGGCAAATGCGGCGCGGCCAAACCCGCTGCAAAAGGCAAAGCAGCCGAAGCCAAATGCGGTGCCGCCAAAAGCAAAGCGGCCGAAGGCAAATGCGCAGCCGCCAAAAAAGCCGCCCCTAAAGCGGCCGAAGGCGCATGCGGCGAAGGCAAATGCGGCAGCCACTAATTCGGCCGCATAAATAAAACGAGGCCGTCTGAAAAGGCACAATCCGTTTTGACAACGTTAAAACGCGCTTTCAGACGGCCCTCCTTACAGGAACATCCGATTTCGAAAGGAACGATATGGCAACCACACTTCAAGGCGCGGGCTTGGGCTACAAGCGCGCGATGGCGGAGGATTTCCTGCACCTCGACCCCGCAGGCAGCCCCATCCGCTTTATCGAAGTCGCACCGGAAAACTGGATGCGGATGGGTGGCGCGGCGCGCAGGCAGTTCGACCAAGTGGCGGAACGCTTCCCCATCGCCTGCCACGGCTTGTCGCTTTCCTTGGGCGGACAAGACCCGTTGCGGGTGGATTTCCTGAAACAAATTAAAGATTTTATCGCCCGCTACCGCATCGGCTTTTTTTCCGAGCACCTGAGCTATTGCGGCGACAACGGTTTTGTATACGACCTTTTGCCGCTGCCGTTTACCTGGGAATCCGTGCGCCACACCGCCGCGCGCATCCGTCAGGTGCAGGAAATATTGGAAATGCGGATTGCGGTGGAAAACACCTCCTATTACGCCCACAGCCCGCTGGCTGAAATGAGCGAAGTGGAATTCCTCAACGCCGTCGCACGGGAAGCCGACTGCGACATCCACCTCGACGTGAACAACATCTACGTCAATGCCTTCAACCACAAGCTGTTGGCCGCGCACGACTTCATCGACCAAGTGGACGCGGGGCGCGTTACCTATATGCACATGGCCGGACACGACCGGGAAGGGAACGACCTGCTGATTGATACTCACGGGCAGGCCGTTTGCGGCGACGTATGGGAACTCTTCGCCTACACCTGCCGCCGCCTGCCGCACAGCGTGCCGACCCTGCTCGAACGCGACAACAACCTGCCGCCGTTTGCCGAACTCGAAGCGGAAGTGGCACGCATCGCACGAATCCAACAACAAACGGAGCAGGAGCGTCATGAAAACCATGCAGCCTGACAACGGAAGCGGCCGCAGCGCGGCCTTTCAGACGGCCTTGGCCGACTATGCGCGCGGCGCGGCGCAAGCCCCCGAAGGCGTGGACATCGGACGGCTCGGCGTCTACCGCCGCCTGCTGCTGAACAACCTGAAAAGTTTCATCGACTTATGCTTCAGTGCTTCCGGCGGTTTCGCCGAAGCCGGCCTGTGGCAGGACCTGCAACGGCGTTTCCTGCTCGAAGCCCGCCCGCAGTCGCCGTTTTTCAACGACATCCCCAAACAGTTTCTCGACTACGTCCGCAGCAGGCCGGAAAACGAAAGGCCGTCTGAAAACATCCTGCACATGATGGCTTTCGAAACCGACCTCCTGCACGCCGAAACCGTCATCCAGCCCGAAGCCGCCCCGCAATGGGACGAAAACACTGAATTGCGCTGGGCCGAAGGCGCGCGGCTGAAACACTATCCCTGCGACTTCGTCTCTTCCGGCCTCGAACGCATAGACGATGCGGCCGCCGACGTGCTCACCTGGCGCGGCAACGCGGGCAAAGTATATTACGCCGCCCTCGACGGAGCCGACCTGTTACTGCTGAACCACTTCCAAGAAGCGGGCGCGGACACGCTGTCGGGCATCTCGGCGCAACTGGCCGCGCTTTCAGACGGCCTCGACGCTTCAGATTGGCTGGAAGAGACCGTCCGAAGCTGGGTGGAAGCAGGCGTGCTGCTGCCCGCGCCTGCCGGGCGGAATCGGGATTTATGACCACGCCCGGACAAGACACCTACGGCCGCCTGCTTGCCGCCCTGCGCCCCGGCCTCCTGCGGTTCGCACTCATCCAACTGCGCGACCGGGCGCAGGCGGAAGACATCGTGCAGGAAACCCTTGCCGCCGCTTGGAGCAAGCTCGGCCAATTCCGCGAAGAAGCCGATTTGAAAACCTGGGTAACGGCCATTCTCAAAAACAAAATCGCCGACCATTTCCGCAGCGGCAGGCGCACCGCCGTCAGCCTCGACAGCCTGTGCGAAGAAAACGAAGCCGCCGACCAAGCCTGGCACTCCTGCTTCGATGCCGGCGGCCACTGGCTCGAAACCGCCGCCCCCGCCGCCTGGCGGCCGCCGGAAGACTATGCCGAACAGCAGGATTTTTTCCGCACGCTGGAAAACTGCCTCGGCGGCCTGCCGGAAGACACCGCCCGCATCTTCTACCTGCGAGAAATCATGGGCATGGAAGTAGAAGAAATCTGCGGCCGCTTCGGCATCGGGCGGGACAACTGCTACGTCATCCTGCACCGGGCACGCAACAGCCTGCGCCGCTGTCTGCAACTGCGCTGGTTCGACATCGGCGCGTAAGGAGGAAAACATGTTCAAATGCCGCGAAGCCTGCAAACTGCTGTCCGAAGCGCAAGACAGGAAACTGACCCTGCGCGAACGCGTCCTGCTTAACTTCCACCTGGCCGTCTGCCCGCTCTGCCGCCGCTACCGCAAACAGCTTGCCTTTCTGCGCGAAAACCTGAAAAAATGGCTGTCCGACAAATATTCCTAAATCCCGTTTATCTGTTTTCAGACGGCCTCTGCATCGAAAAGGCCGTCTGAAACAAACATCCGAAAGAGAAAATCATGCAAACACAAGCCGTTATCGAACACATCGTCCGCTGGCTGCACGACTATGCCGGCCAGGCGCGCGTTAAAGGCTTTATCGTCGGCATTTCCGGCGGCATCGATTCCGCCGTCGTTTCCGCATTGGCCGCCCGAACAGGCCTCGACGTGCTGCTGTTGGAAATGCCCATCCGCCAGCAGGCCGAACAAATCGACCGCGCGCAGCAGCACATTGCCGATTTGCAAAGCCGTTTTGCCAACGTCCGCAGCCTGCGCGTCGACCTTACCCCCGCCTTCAACTGCTTTGCCGACACGGTGGAGGTCAGCGAGGCCGAGTATCCGGCCAAGCAGCTCGCGCTGGCCAACAGCCGCGCCCGCCTGCGTATGCTGACCCTGTATTACTACGGCCAAATCAACGGCCTTCTGGTTACGGGGACGGGCAACAAAATCGAAGATTTCGGCGTGGGTTTCTTCACCAAATACGGTGACGGCGGCGTGGACATCAGCCCGATTGCCGACCTCACCAAAACTCAGGTTTACCGTTTGGCCGAAAGTCTGAATATTATCGAGGCGATACGGAAAGCCGTTCCTACCGACGGCCTGTGGGACACCGAGCGCACCGACGAACAGCAAATGGGCGCGAGTTATCCCGAATTGGAATGGGCGATGGACATCCCAGCCGACAAGCAGCCCGAAGATTTCGAAGGGCGGCAGCGCGAAGTGCTGGCGATTTACCGCCGTCTGAACCGTGCCGCGCAGCACAAAATCCAACCGATTCCGGTCTGCAACGTGCCGAAGGAGTGGTTGGCATAGGGCATGGCGGCAGTGAAACGGATTGACCCGAAAGACGGTGCCGTTATCCGCTATACATGCTTTGAGGCCGTCTGAAAAACAGTTTTCAGACGGCCTCGATGTTTGTCGGTTTTGTTTGCTTAAAAACCGGACGGTTTTTATTTTTTGGTTTCACGGTCGCTTCGGCGGCCGTCGGCTTCATATTTGCCGCCGCGTATGTTCAGCCGCTCCAGCAGTGCGCCGTCTCCGGACGGTATGCCGTCCATGCACCAGACATCGTGGAGTACGGCGCGTACGGCGGCATTGCTGGTGGCTGCGCCGCCCAATTCCTGCCATTGCGGATTGCGTGCCTTGATCCAGCGTTTGTTTACGGGGTCGCCGTAGGCATAAATTTTATAAGAGTGTTTTTTGCCTTGTTGGCTGGAGAACGAGCCGGGCGCGCAATACAGTGCCTCGCTGCTGATGTTGTCAATGCCTTTTCCCGAACGGAGGTTGAGGACGTAGCGTACGGTGCCGTCTTCGGCCGCATGGATGCTGTCGGGGGAAATCAGGAGGTGTTTGTCGAAGGTGGGGGAAACGTAGAGTTCGAACCATTTTGTGCCTTCGGCAGGGAAGGGGGGCAGGGCTTCTTCCGCTTCGGTGAAGGTGCGGCGTTTGATGTCGGCCTCGGTTTCCACATAGCGTGAGCTGTTTTCGTTTTCTTTCAGGCTGAACCTTTCCGCTTGGGCAAAGGGGGCGGTAAGCAGGAGGGCGAATAGGGCGGCGTATTTTCTTGGCATGTCATTTCCTTGTGTGGGAGGTTGTGCGGCGGATTCTAGCACCAACGGCGGGTCGGCAGACAAGTTTTGCCGTACCGTGGGGCGGTATGCCGACGAAAGGCGTATAATCCGCCGCTTTTGATTTGAGGCGATGAAAATGAGCGAACATTATCTGGATGTAACCGGGCTGAAATGCCCGCTGCCGATTTTGAGGGCGAAAAAGGCTTTGGCCGCTTTGGTCTGCGGCGACGTTTTGACGGTCGATGTCACGGATGCGGGCGCGCCGGACGATTTTGCCGCGTTCTGCCGCCAAACCGGCCATGTGCTGCTGGCTTCGGAGGAGCGGGAAGGTGTGTTCAGGCTGGTTATCCGGCATAAATAGGCTGCAATAGGCTGCGGCGGATAAAGGTTCAGGCCGTCTGAAAACCGGGACAACGGTGTTTCAGACGGCCTGAACCGTGTGCGCGTTTAGAAACGCCGTTTCAGCCCGCAGGCCTGCATGATGCTGGCGGCGAGTTCTTCCACCGATTTGTGCGTGGTGTTGGTGAACGGGATGTCGAAGCGGCGGAACATGGCCTGCGCGTCGGCCACTTCCTGTTTGCAGGTGGAGATGCTGGCGTAGTTCGAATTCGGGCGGCGTTCTTCACGGATGTCGGCCAGTCGTTCGGGCTTGATGGTGAGGCCGTAGATTTTATTGCGGTATTGTTTCACCATCGGTGGCAGGTCGGGTTTGTCGAGGTCGTCGGGCGTGAGCGGGTAGTTGGCGGCGCGGATGCCGTATTGCAGGGCGAGATACAGGCAGGTCGGGGTTTTTCCGCTGCGCGATACGCCCATCAGGATTACGTCGGCATCTTTCAGGTCTTTGTCGCTGACGCCGTCGTCGTGGTTGAGGGTGAAGTTTACCGCTTCCATGCGGGCATCGTAGCGGGCGGTGTCGGCGATGCCGTGATTGCGTCCGACTTCGTTGCGGGCCTTGGTGCCCAGTTCTTTTTCCAATATGCCGAGGAAGGCATCGAAAAAACTCAGGTGCAGGCCCGGGCTGTTGCGGATGATGTCGCGGATTTCTTCGTTGATGATGCTGGAGAAAACCAAAGGCCGCATGGCGGTCTGATTGGCGGCGGTTTCAATGATTTTTACCATCGCACGGGCTTTGTCCGGCGTATCGACGAAAGGGTAGGTGGAGCGTTTGAATTTCACTTCCTGAAATTGGTCGAGCAAGGCTTCGCCCATGCTTTCGGAAGTCAGGCCGGTGCGGTCGGAAATAAAAAAGGCGTGTCTGCGCGACATAATGATGTGGCTCTCTTTCGCTGTCTGGTTTGGAAAACAGGTGCGGATGATAGCAAGATGCCGTCTGAAATTGAAGTGCGGGATGGATGCTACATGGTGCTACATGAAATTTTGGTCAAATATAATTTAGCTATTAAATTTCTTTTTAATTTTTTTATCAGCATAAAATTTCTTTGTTGTGCGTAAAATTTGCTTGATTAGGGGTTTGCAATATCATTTAACTATAAGATTTGGTGGTGTTTACATCGGTTTTACATTTGTCGGTCGGATTTTGTTTCACTCGACTACAATGAGGCGGAGCGCAATTTTCAGACGGCCGAAACACACGGGCCGTCTGAAAAAAGCATGACACGAAGGCACAGGCTGGTTACAATGCCGCGCTGAATCCTTTACCTTTCCCAACCTTTATTTTGGACGACACAAATGGCTGAAAATTATGTTATCTGGTTTGAAAATCTGCGTATGACCGATGTGGAGCGCGTTGGCGGAAAAAACGCTTCCCTCGGCGAGATGATTAGCCAACTGACAGAAAAAGGCGTGCGCGTGCCGGGCGGTTTCGCCACAACGGCGGAAGCCTACCGCGCATTCTTGGCGCATAACGGCCTGAGCGAACGTATTTCCGCCGCACTGGCCGCGCTGGATGTGGACGACGTGAACGAATTGGCGCGCGTCGGCAAAGAAATCCGCCAGTGGATTTTGGAAACGCCGTTTCCGGAAGAGCTGGACCGCGCGGTTGAAGAAGCCTGGAACAAAATGACGGCCGATGCGGGCACCGACGCGATTTCCGTTGCCGTGCGCTCATCCGCCACCGCCGAAGACCTGCCGGATGCCTCTTTTGCCGGACAGCAGGAAACTTTCCTGAATATCAACGGGCTGGACAACGTCAAAGAAGCCATGAAGCACGTTTTTGCTTCGCTTTACAACGACCGCGCCATTTCCTACCGCGTCCACAAAGGTTTCGCGCACGATATCGTGGCCTTGTCGGCAGGCGTGCAGCGCATGGTGCGCTCCGACAGCGGCGCTTCGGGCGTAATGTTTACGCTGGATACCGAAAGCGGCTTCGATCAAGTCGTCTTCGTGACCTCGTCCTACGGTTTGGGTGAAATGGTGGTTCAAGGCGCGGTAAACCCCGACGAATTCTATGTCCATAAACCGACTTTGCGTGCCGGCCGTCCCGCCGTGTTGCGTAAAACCATGGGTTCGAAACTGATTAAAATGGTGTTTACCGAACAGGCTCAGGCGGGCAAGTCCGTGCAGGTGGTGGACGTTCCGGCCGAGCAGCGCAAACAGTTTTCCATCAGTAACGAAGAAATTACCGAGTTGGCACAATATGCGCTGATTATCGAAGAACACTACGGCCGCCCGATGGACATCGAATGGGGCCGCGACGGCGTGGACGGTAAAATCTATATCTTGCAGGCACGTCCCGAAACCGTTAAATCCCAAGAGGAAAGCGGCCGCAGCCTGCGCCGTTACACGATTTCCGGCGAGAAGAAAGTATTGGCCGAAGGCCGGGCCATCGGTCAGAAGGTCGGCCAAGGCAAAGTGCGTCTGGTGAAAGACGCTTCCGAGATGGACAGCGTGAAAGAAGGCGACGTATTGGTTACCGACATGACCGACCCCGATTGGGAGCCGGTGATGAAACGCGCGGCAGCCATCGTTACCAACCGTGGCGGACGTACCTGCCATGCGGCGATTATCGCGCGCGAATTGGGTATTCCGGCCGTCGTCGGCTGCGGCAACGCCTCTTCCGTCCTGCAGGAAGGTCAGGAAGTAACGGTTTCTTGTGCCGAAGGCGACACCGGCTTTATTTACGACGGTTTGCTGAATGTGGAAGTCAGCGACATCGCTTTGGACAACATGCCCGCATCGCCGGTAAAAATCATGATGAACGTGGGCAATCCCGAATTGGCCTTCTCGTTCTCCAGCCTGCCCAGCGAAGGCATCGGCTTGGCGCGCATGGAATTTATCATCAACCGCCAAATCGGCATCCATCCGAAAGCATTGCTCGAGCTCGAACGTCAAGACGAAGACGTCCGCGAGGAAATCGAAGACCGTATCGCCGGCTATGCCTCTCCGGTCGATTTCTATGTGGATAAAATTGCCGAGGGCGTGTCCACGCTGGCCGCTTCCGTATTTCCGCGCAAGGTCATCGTGCGGATGTCCGATTTCAAATCCAACGAGTACATGGGCTTGATTGGCGGCAGCCGTTACGAACCGCACGAAGAAAACCCAATGTTGGGCTTCCGCGGTGCGGCGCGTTATGTTTCCGAAGACTTTGCCGAATGTTTCGCCTTGGAATGCCGTGCCTTGAAACGCGTCCGCGACGACATGGGGCTGACCAACGTCGAAATCATGATTCCGTTCGTCCGCACCTTGTCTGAAGCGGAAGCTGTGGTTAAGGCATTGAAAGCCAACGGCTTGGAGCGCGGCAAAAACGGCCTGCGCCTGATTATGATGTGCGAAGTGCCGAGCAACGCGCTTTTGGCCGAGCAATTCCTGCAGTATTTCGACGGTTTCTCTATCGGCTCAAACGATATGACCCAGCTGACTTTGGGTGTGGACCGCGACAGCGGTGGTTCGATTGCTTCCTCTTTCGACGAGCGTAATCCTGCGGTTAAAGTTATGCTGCATCTGGCCATTTCCGCCTGCCGCAAGCACAACAAATATGTCGGCATCTGCGGGCAAGGCCCGTCAGACCATCCCGATTTTGCCAAATGGCTGGTGGAAGAGGGCATCGATACCGTTTCGTTGAACCCCGATACCGTGATTGAAACTTGGTTGTATCTGGCCAAAGAAGTGAAGAAATAAACGGATTGGCGTGAAAAACCCTGCATACCGGAACGGTATGCAGGGTTTTCTGTTTTATCGCCCGGCCGTTAGTGAAGAAAGCGGCGGGCAAAGGGAAGGCCGTCTGAAAATACGGCAGGGGATTTTTTCCCGCAGTGTTTTCAGACGGCCTGATGTATTGGAAAACCGATTATCGTGCATTTTCCAATTTTTTACGTTCAAACACTTCGCGTGGTTCCAAATTCTTTAAGAAACGCGCCAGTTCGGACAACGCGCCCTCGTAAACGCCGCGTTTGAATTCGATAACCTCGTCTATCGGTGCCCAGTAATCGTGCCAACGCCAACCGTCGAATTCGGGGTGGCTGGTGGCGCGCAGGTGTACATCGCTTTCGCGGCCGACCAGTTTCAACAAATACCAAATCTGTTTCTGCCCGCGGTAAGAGCCGCGCCATTCGCGCCGTACCCAGTTGTTCGGCACGTCATAACGCAGCCAGTCGCGCGTGCGCCCGATGATTTTCACATGGTGCGGCAGCAGGCCGACTTCTTCCATCAATTCGCGGTACATGGCCGTTTCCGGGCTTTCGCCCGGCTTGATGCCGCCCTGCGGGAACTGCCACGAATGCTCGCGCACCCGCTTGCCCCAGAAGACACGGTTTTGTCCGTTGATGAGGATGATACCGACATTAGGGCGATAGCCTTCCCTGTCCAACATGATTCCGCCCTCGTACAAATTTCAAATCGGGCGATTTTCCCATATTACAGGCCGTCTGAAAAGCAAGCGGCAGCGTATCGATAACGTAACAGGCCGTTAAAAAATGTCGGCCAAACCCCGAAAGCCGCTTGCATCGTACGGGCTTTTGCCGTTTAATGCGCGACAACACCGTTAAGAGAGAGAAGGACATTCAGGATCGCGGCGGGGTGCGCCGGAAACCGTTGAAAATACGGCAGGCGGAATCATTTTTCCCAGCGGAACCTCAGCCGGCTGCAATTGGGCCGGAAGATGCGGTTGCGCACACTCCAAGGACACACCCATGAAAAAAACACTACCGGCATTCGTGCTGAGCGCCCTGCTGCTTGCAGCCTGCGGCGGTTCCGACCAAGCATCCGGCGGCGCGGATACTGCCGCAGACAAACAGCCTGCCGCCACAAAAAAACTCAATATTTTCAACTGGTCGGATTACGTCGATCCTGACACTGTTTCCGCATTCGAAGCGACCGAAGGCGTTAAGATACGCTACGATTTCTACGACAGCAACGAAGCCTTGGAAGCCAAACTGCTGACTGGCAATTCCGGCTACGACCTGGTTGCCCCCTCTATCTCCAACATCGGCCGCCAAATCAAGGCCGGTGCCTATCGGGAAATCGATAAAAGCAAAATCCCTAATTACAGCAACATCGATCCCGAACTGCTCAAACAGATGGAACAGGTCGATCCCGGCAACAAATATGCCGTACCGTATTTCTGGGGCATCAACACCCTGGCAATTAACGAAGCCAAAGTGAAAGCCGCTTTGGGCGATAAATGGCCGGAAAACGAATGGGATCTGGTTTTCAACCCCGAATACACCGCCAAATTGAAACACTGCGGCATCAGCTTCTTCGACAGCCCAACCGAACAATATCCGCTGGCCTTGAAATATCTGGGCAAAAACCCCAACAGCGAAGAAGCGGCCGACATTGAAGCCGCCACCGATTTGATGAGGAAAGTGCGCGGCGACATCAAACGCTTTACCTCTTCGGGTTACATCGACGACATGGCATCGGGCAACCTGTGCGTCGCCATCGGCTACGGCGGCGATTTGAACATTGCCAAAACCCGTGCCGAAGAAGCGGGCAACGGCGTGAAACTTCGCGTGCTCACCCCGAAAACCGGCGTCGGACTTTGGGTGGATTCCTTCATGATTCCGCGTGATTCTGCCAACGTCCTCAACGCCCACAAATACATCAACTACACCCTTCAGGCCGACGTGGCGGCGAAAAACGGCAACTTCGTCACCTACGCACCGGCGAGCAAACCGGCACGCGAACTGATGCAGCCGAAATATGCCGCCGACCCGTCGGTCTTCCCCGACGACGAAGTCCGGGCCAACAGCTTCGTCGTCCTGCCCAAATCACGGGAAACCGTCAAATTGCAAACCAAACTGTGGCAGGAATTGAAAGCAGGGCAGTAGCAAAGGCAACAGACCAAAGAGGCCGTCTGAAAAACCTTTTTCAGACGGCCTCGACAGCCTATCAACCTTCAATAAAACGGGAGTAACAGCCATGGCAGGAAAATTAAGCGGCAGAACCATCTTGGTAACCGGAGCCTCGCAAGGCATAGGCGCGGAAGTGGCGAAACACTGCGCGGCCGAAGGCGCGACCGTCATCCTGGTGGCTCGCCGCCAAAAACGCATGGAAAAAGTGTACGACGAAATCGTTGCCGCCGGTTCGCCCGAACCTTTTGCCGTCTGCTTCGACCTCCTCACGGCAGAAGAAAACGAATTCGCCCAACTGGCCGCCACCATAGGCGAAGCCACCGGCGGACGGCTGGACGGCATCGTACACTGCGCGAGCTGCTTCACCGCCTTGTCCCCGCTCGAATTCCAAACCGTCGGCGACTGGGTGAAACAATACCGCATCAACACCGTCGGCCCGATGGGGCTGACCCGCGCCTTCACCCCGCTGCTGAAACAGTCCGACGACGCATCCGTCCTCTTCGTCAGCGAAAGCCACAGCGAAAAAGCGCAGGCCTACTGGGGCGGGTTCGGCGCATCGAAAGCGGCAGTGAACTACCTCGCCCTCAGCATTGCCGACGAATGGGAACGCTTCGACAACCTGCGCGCCAACATTTTGATTCCCGGCGCGGTAAACTCGCCGCAGCGGGAAAAAACCCACCCCGGCGAATCGAAAAGCGAACGGCGCGAACCGGCCGACATCATGCCCGCCTTTATTTATTGGTTGGGCAGCGAAAGCAAAGGCAGAAACGGCGAAACGGTTTATTTGTAGGCTGTTAGCGGAAAAAGGCCGTCTGAAAACGCTTAACCGTTTTTCAGACGGCCTCACATTGAAATAAGCACCCTCATACGGCTTTGCCGTTTTGATTTAATTTAGCCGGAAGAAAACAGCATGAAGATTTTAAAAAGCATTTTGCCCGCCTTAATGGTTTCGTCAAGCCTGATATTCCTCAGCCCGCCCGTTTCCGCCGCGCCCAAGCAGAAACCCGCTGCCGGGCAGGCCGACAGGATGCGCATTGCCGACAAAGTCGGACAAAATGATTTGTACGGATTTTGGGGCAATGCGGCAGAAAATGAAGAAGGTTCGCTGATTAACACGACGACCATGCATCCTGATGGGACGGGTGTGGACACAATGATTCTGACGGTCAATGCCGAGGGCAAGCCCGTTATCATCAAACAGCAATTCACTTGGACATTCGACGAAGAGCGGCAGGCGTTGCGGCAGACCGTTACCGATTATCGGGTTGTGAAAAACGGCAAAGAACAGCGGGACAGACAAGAAATCGGCAAGAAAAGTACGATCAAAGTCAGGATGCTTGTGGTCGATAACAAGCCGAGTATGCTGGAACTGACCGATGAGGCAAGCGGCAATCGGATGAGTTATTTTAGGCAAGATGTAGAAAAACTCCTTAATACACTGGAAAATACGGCACAAAAACAATAAGCGCAAACAGGCCGTCTGAAAACGCCGAACCGGTTTTTCAGACGGCCTCCCAACATCATCACGATAGCGGAAACCGACACATGGCAAAAGCCCCCAAAACCATCTACCAATGCACCGAATGCGGCGGCACTTCCCCGAAATGGCAAGGCAAATGCCCGCATTGCGGCGAGTGGAACACACTTCAGGAAAGCCTAGCCGCGCCCGAACCGAAAAACGCCCGCTTCCAATCTTGGGCGGCGGATACCTCGACCGTCCAATCCCTCTCCGCCGTTACCGCCACCGAAGTGCCGCGCAATCCGACCGGTATGGGTGAACTCGACCGCGTATTGGGCGGCGGTTTAGTAGACGGCGCGGTTATCCTGCTCGGCGGCGACCCCGGCATCGGCAAATCCACGCTGCTGTTGCAAACCATCGCCAAAATGGCGCAAAGCCGCAAAGTACTGTACGTTTCCGGTGAAGAATCCGCCCAACAAGTCGCCCTGCGCGCGCAGCGTTTAGAACTGCCCACCGAAGGCGTGAACCTGCTTGCCGAAATCCGCATGGAAGCGATTCAGACGGCCTTGAAACAGCATCAGCCCGAAGTCGTCGTCATCGACTCCATCCAAACCATGTATTCCGACCAAATCACTTCCGCCCCAGGTTCCGTGTCGCAAGTGCGCGAATGTGCCGCCCAACTGACGCGTATGGCGAAACAGATGGGCATCGCCATGATACTGGTCGGACACGTTACCAAAGACGGCGCGATTGCCGGCCCGCGCGTGCTGGAACACATGGTCGATACCGTGCTGTATTTCGAGGGCGACCAACATTCCAACTACCGCATGATACGCGCCATCAAAAACCGTTTTGGCGCGGCAAACGAATTGGGCGTGTTCGCCATGACCGAAAACGGTTTGAAAGGTGTGTCCAACCCGTCCGCCATTTTCCTCGCCAGCTACCGCGACGACACGCCCGGCTCGTGCGTTTTGGTCACGCAGGAAGGCAGCCGCCCGCTTCTGGTCGAAATTCAGGCATTGGTCGATGACGCACACGGCTTCACCCCCAAACGCCTCACCGTCGGCCTCGAACAAAACCGCCTCGCCATGCTGCTCGCCGTTCTCAACCGCCACGGCGGCATCGCCTGCTTCGACCAAGACGTGTTCCTCAACGCCGTCGGCGGCGTCAAAATCGGCGAACCCGCCGCAGACCTCGCCGTCATCCTCGCCATGCTCTCCAGCTTCCGCAACCGCCCGCTGCCCGAAAAAATGGTCGCCTTCGGCGAAATCGGCCTAAGCGGCGAAGTCCGCCCCGTCGCACGCGGACAAGAGCGGCTCAAAGAAGCGGAAAAACTCGGCTTCAAACGCGCCATCGTCCCCAAAGCCAATATGCCGCGCAACGAAAAAGAGTTTCCGAATCTAAAAATCTTCGGCGTTTCCAGCCTTCAGGAAGCCATCGAAATCTGCCGCGATGCGGAAAACTCGGCGTAGGTTTCGATAGGGCATCAAAAGGCCGTCTGAAAAGCTTCGGACTTCCTTGAAGTCGGGCTTTCAGACGGCCTTTTGATTTCTGCCGATGTCTGCTGAAGGGTTGGCCTGCTTGGGCGGCAGACAAATGTCCGGGCAGATACGGCGGACTAAGTTTGGCCGTCGGCGGCAGGGTAACGCCGCATCAGTTTCAGCAGCCCGCGCATGGAGTAGCGGCGCAGCCAGGCTGCCAGCATCATGGCAGGATAGAACAGCAGGAAGCCGTAAGGATAGAGACTGTCGGGAATGAGCAGCATCAAAAACAGGCCGATAGCGGCAATTTCCAGCACCGTGCCCAAATGGCCGTTTTGCACTGTGCGGGCAACGTGGGCCGGCAACAGCAGCGGCCAGACGGCAGCGGCATACAGGGCGCAGAACGGCTGTTGCAGGCGGGAGGCCTGCCCGTTCAATAGGAGGTTGATCGGGCGTTCGACGGCGGCGAGCCAGTTTCGTTTGTGCTCAAGCAGGTAGAGGGCGGAGTTGAACCACAGCAGGATGGCGCAATAAGAGGCGATGCGGAATTCTTCGGACACCGACTCCAGATCGTTTAATAACGACCAAGCGAAGGCGATGAAGCCGGTCATAGACAAGGAGACGACAACCCACGCCATTTTGTAACGGGAAAGGTAATAAGTCCATGAAACAAGTGGTATCAAAGTGAGGATAAGGAATGTCGGCTCCGGGGTGTTGCGTAAGGGGAAAAATTGAATGGCAATCGTGACGGCGGGCATGGCAAACAGGTAGATTAGCGCAGTAATAGGGTGGTATTTGAATGTTTGCCAACGGGGTGCGGCGATATTCCATAACCAACTATGCAGGAGGGCGATTATGCCGGCAACTACAGAAGTTTGAATGACTGTAGCCAGCAAATCGGGAAATGCTCGGTTTTGGACGGTAAACAACAGGGTGGTGAACAGCAGCAGTCCGAGAATGACTACCCACGCCCCGTAGCCGGTTTTCCCTCCTTGCAAGAGGTCGTAGAGTGAAAAATGGGAGAAGACAAGGGCTTCGCGCTGCTCTTGTGTGGTTTCGGACGATAAGTTCGGCCAGGATAAAACGGCGGCCAAGCCGGCAAGCTGTTGCCTGAAAAAGCCGGGCCGTCTGCCGAGGAAGCGGTCGAAAGCGCGGGTGTAGGGGATGGGGTCGGGTTCGGCACTAAAACGGGTTTCGTCGTCGGAGCGGGCAAGCAGGCGGGAGAGGACTGCGTTTTCGCGAAAGTTCTGCAGCCGCATCATTTCGACGGGTGTGAGAATCCGGCCGTGCTTGTCTTCGTGCCAGCCGAAATAATCCGACCATTCTAGCCACAGTGGCCGGTCGTAAATGTCGTGCCGGCGCAGGAAGGCGGCGCACATATACGATGCTTCTTCGCTGCCGCCCAAAGGCATTTGGTCGAGCATGGCGAAAATTTGTTCGCGGTGCTTCAGCAGGCTGTCGCAGCCGCCCTGTTCAAACCATTCTTCCAGCCGGGTTTCAAGCTCTTCGGGCAATATTGCGGCATAGGGGCCGTCTGAAAAACCTTCGTCCGTATCGGCCGCGCTTTCTTGGGGCCAGCCGAAAGTGTCCGACCATTCCGACCACAAGAGGGGGTGGGTAATGTCGTGTTTGTGCAGGAAGTCGAGGCAGTAGCGCGACATTTGCTCCTCCTCGTCCCAAGACATTCTGTCCAGTGAGGCGCGGAATTCGCCGAGCCTGTGAAGCAGCCCTTCGCTGCCCGCTTCGTTGAACCATTGCTCCAGTTTGGATGATAGGTATTCGGGGCTGTGTATGTTGCGGCCGTCTGAAAAGGCTTTATCTGTATCGGAAGCAGCGGATGTGCCGTCAAACGGGCTTTCAGACGGCCTCTCGACGGTTTCTTCATCGCCGTTGCCGTTGTTGCCGTTTTCCCAAGCAGGGGGAATGGCGGATATGCCGTCTGAACAGCCGGTTTGCCCTGTTTCGGGTTGTCCGTGGTTTTCAGACGGCCATATATCGCCGTTGGTATCTTCGTCTTCATCCCCGTCTGCATCGATATAGATATGGGGGGCGACGGCGAGGGCGTAGTCGAAGGCTTCGCGCAGTCGTTGGTAGGCTGCCGCGTCGTCGTCGGGGCGGGTGGTTTTCAGTTGTTTGGCGTAGGCGCGTTTGATGGCGCGTTCGTCATTGGTGGGTTCTATGCCCAGTATTTGCCAACAGTCCATATTGCTTTGCTTTTAAGGGAAAGGCCGTCTGAAAGTAGGATTTTGTTTTCAGACGGCCGGTTGGGGCGGGTTGGTTAATCAGTCTTTTTCAGCCTGTCCGGAAGGGCTTATTTTCCAGTGTTGCCCCTGCGCGTCTGTTGCACGGCCGTATATGCGTTTGTCTATCTCTTCCGCCAGCGGCGAGGCGGCGGTGAAGCGCGCGGGCTGGACGATTTTGCCTTGGCGGTCGATATAGCCGTAGCGGGTGTTTTTATCGCGTTGCCCGTCGGAACGGTTGGACAAAATCGCCAAGCCGTGCCGGAAATCGGAAATATGGCCGAGCGAGGGCGGCAGGATTTGGCGGCCTTTGCCGTCGGCCAGCCCCCATTTGCCGTTTTGTTTGAACGGCAGGCGGTTTTCGGCAAGCGGGCCGACATCTTGATAACGCGGGGCAATCAGGACGCGCCCTTTCAAATCGGCAATGCCCCATTTGCCGTTTTGCCGCACTTGGAGGTGGGTGAGGCGGTAATGTTCGTAACCCGGGCGGATTTGCTGCCACACGAATGGGGCGGATACGGCGGGTGTGCCGTTCGGTCTGATTTCTATCAGGCCGTAGCCGCCGTTTCGTTTGGCAGCGGCATATTGGCGGTTGACGGAGTCGATGTCTTCGTATTCGAACGGCAGCATGGTTTGATCGTCGGTATCCGTCATCCCCCATTTGCCGTTTGAATTTTGCAGGATGTAGCCGTAGGGTTCGGCGCATTTTGCGTTGCGGTAAGCGGTGTCGGAAGCGGCGCGGCCGTCGGGGAACACGATGCGGAACGAGCCGCCGCGTCGGACCAGATAGGAGTGCGGCGGTTGTTTGTCGAAGCGGAAGCCGTCTTGCTGCATTGTGTGCGTGCGGCAGACGGTTTCCTTTAAAGTGTAGCCTGCCGGCGCCGTCAGCGGGCGGATGGAGAAGGCGGAAACGGCGGCAGACGGCAACAGGATGCAGAGGCTTAATGATATTTTGGTCATGTTCGATACTTGGTGGGAGATGGGTTGAAGGCCGTCTGAAAATAAAGCAGATGGCCGGGTGTTTCAGACGGCCTTATCTGCGCCGCCGCTCTCCGGGCAGCCCCATATCGGCCCATTTCACAATGTTGGCCACTTCGGCCGGATTCAGTTCGTAAAACTGGCCGCGCTTCAAGCGGTTGGGCAGGCCGATGGGGCCGAAGCCGATGCGGACCAGGCGGCTGACCGTCAAATCGAAGTATTCGAATATGCGCCGTACTTCGCGGTTGCGGCCTTCTTTAATCACGACGTTGTACCATTTGTTTACGCCTTCGCCGCCTTGTTCGCGGATGTGCTCCACTTTGGCCAAGCCGTCTTCGAGCATGATGCCTTCATCGGTCAGCATCCGCATTTGTTCGGTCGTCAGGCCGCCCAGCGTGCGCACCGCATATTCGCGTTCCACCTCGAAGCGCGGATGGGCGAAACGCTGCACCAGTTCGCCCGAGGTGGTCAGAATCAGCAGGCCGCTGGTGTTGATGTCCAAGCGGCCGATGGCGACCCAGCGGCTGCTGGCGGCCTGAGGCAGGCGGTCGAAGATGCTGACGCGGCCTTGCGGGTCGTCGCGGGAGACGATTTCGCCTTCTTGTTTGTAATACAAGATGATGCGCGGCAGGCGGTCTGCCCATTTGAGTTTGATGATGTTGCCTTTGACCAGCACTTGGTCGTCGGGCGTGATTTTATCGCCCAACTGCGCGGTTTTGCCGTTGACCGTTACCCAGCCGTTGTTAATCCAATCTTCCATTTCGCGGCGCGAACCGACGCCTGAGGCGGCCAGCACTTTTTGCAGGCGTTCGGGTTCCATGCGCGACAAATCGCTGCGGCGTTCTTTCAAATCGCGCGCGCGTTCCATGATTTTGCGGTTCGGGTTGCGGACGACCAGTTTTTTTGCTTTGGCGGCATGCTGCTTCGGTGCTTCGGTGCGGTTTTCAAAACGGTTTGACGTTTTGTTTTCAGACGGCCTCTGCACGGCGGCACGGCCTGACGCAGGCTTTTCAGACGGCCTTTTTGCCTTCGCTGCCGTGTTTTCAGACGGCCTGCGGCTGTTTTTCGGTTTGGCGGATACGCCGTCGCGCCATTGTCGTTTGCTGATTGTTTTTTTGGTCATAATGTTCTCCAACCCGCCGGATGGCGGGTTCTTCTGCGGCTTGCGCGGCAGGATGGGTTAATAATAGTTTTGGCGGGTATCTTGGGACGGATGCGGATTTTGCCGGTTATGGTTCTTTCTCCGACTGCGTATCCCAATCCGATTCGGATTCATTGTCTTCCTGTTCCGTTGCGCCGTCTTGGGGAAACGCTTCGGGCAGGACGAGTTCGCCCAATTCGGTCAGCGGCGGCAGTTGTTCCAGCGTTTCCAACTGAAGGTCGATCAAAAAGGCGGGTGTGGTTGCCCACAGGGCGGGGCGGCCTATGCTGTCGCGGTGGCCGATGACTTCTATCCAGCCGCGGTCTTGCAAGGTTTGCATGATGTTTTGCGAAACGGCCACACCGCGTATGTTTTCGATGTCGCCGCGCGTTACAGGCTGCTGGTAGGCGATGATGGCCAGTGTTTCCATTACGGCGCGGGAATATCGCGGCGCACGCTGTTCCTGCAGGCTGCCGAGCCGTTCGAATGCGGCTTGCGCGATTTGGAACCGCCAGCCTTCGTGGGTATGCACCAGTTGCAGGGCGCGGTTTTGCCAGCGGGTTTTCAAGGTGGCCAGCACGTCTATGAGCTTGTCGGCCGACAGCGGCGGCACGCACAGTTCGCGCATGGCTTTTTCGCTCAGCGGTTCGGTTTGGGTCAGCAGGGCGGCTTCGATAAGTGTATCCGGGGGAAGCGTGTTATTCATGATGTTTTCGGTTTTCAGACGGCCTTCCATATATAGTCGGGGAGGCCGTCTGAAAAAGGGTTTCCAGTGGTTCAGGCCGTCTGAAAAGCCTGTATTTGTTGCAGGATGCGGCGTGATTTGATGCCTTCCGGCAGGCGGAAATCCAGCAGCATCCTGGTGATTTGCAATGCCTGTTGCAGGCTTTCGCCGTTGTCGAAACGGCCTGCGTGCAGTTGCAGCAGAGTGCTGCCGTTTGCGGTGATGCTGTTTGCAGTATTCGGTGCCGATGCCAGCAACAGCGGGGCTTGTTCGGCTTGCAGCAGATATTGTTTTTCCGCTTCTACTGCTGCTCCGTCGGCGTCGTGCAGCAGGTCGGGGGCGTAGCCCAGTTCGGTCAGCAGCCGCCATTCGAAGCAGCGCAGGGCGGCAACATGGTTGTTTCGGGTGCAGATTTCCCGGTGTGCTTCGGCCAGCGCGTCGTATAGCTTCGGATGCGGGTCTTCGCGCGCGGTCAGTTTCCAAACCAGTTCGTTCAGGTACAGGCCGCTGAAGAGGGCCCTGCCTTGCGGTTGGGGCCAGCCGCCCAACCATTCGGCGCGGTGCAGGGTTTTGAGTTCGGTGTTGCCGTACCATGATGCGTCGATGGGGACGAACGGGACCAAGATACCGCGCAGTTCGCTCTGCCTTTTACGCGCGCTGCGTGCCAGCAGGGCGACGCGGCCGTAACGTCGGCTGAATACTTCGAGCCTCAGGCTGCTTTCACGCCAGGGTACGGCATTCAGCAGGAAAACGGGTTCGTGGTTGATGCGGTGGTTGCGGTCGGACATGGTGCGGACGAGGCCGTCTGAAAAGCGGTTTGCAGGTGTTTTTCAGACGGCCTTGCGGTTATTTGCTGTTGTATTTTACGTCGTATTTCAGTTCGGTAAGGACGTTTTTCAGGTTGTAGTCGAGGATGTCTTTCACCAATTCGGGTGTTTCCGAGGTAACAGCCTGATAAAGCTGTTGGTTCAGGTTGGCGGCCTGGCGGGTGATGGCGGTGCGGACGACTCCGTTTACAGCATCGGTCAGGTGAGGCATCAGACGCTGCATCAGACGGTCGATAAGTTCTTGTTCCGACAGGCAGAACACAGGGCGGTTGCCCGGTACACCCTGCGGATTTAAGACGTTTACGTTGACGGGGATGTCGGCCAGGGCGGGCACGGCTTCGGTGCTGTCGGCATTTTCCTCCGGCTCTTCGGCGATAGGCGTTTGCGCGGATTGACGTTTGGGGTTAAGCCAGACGGTCTGCTTTTCCTGGATGTCTTCCGGTTTGATGTTGCCTTGCAGGGCGTTTTGCGCGTTCAGCCAGTCTTCTTCCAGCAGAACGGTGGTGTCGGTTTCTGTCAGCTCGCCGGCCAGTGCGGCATTGTGCCGGGCCTGCCAGCTTTTCAGATAATTTTTCATGACCTGCCGTTTGAATTCGGCGTGCAGGTGGTGTTTTTTTTCTGTTGCTTGTGTCGGTGCGGGAGCAGGGACAGTGTGTGTTTCAGGCTGCTCAGACGGGCGGCTGTCGCGTTTGGCGCGCATTTGTTGTAGTTTTTTTTCCCATTCGGGTTGTTTGTTCGACATGGTTATCTTCGTCAGTACGGCTTATAATGCCGCCCATTTTAACAGAATATAAGGAGTGTTCGGTGATGGAAGATATCGAACGTCGTTTGGAGTATTTGGAAGAGGCCAATGAGGCGTTGAAAATGCAGAACAAGGTGCTGGTTGCGGCATTCAAAGGCATGCTCCGCGGGTTGCCGACAGAGCTTGCGCAAGATGTGGTGGAGTCCGTGCAGCTGGCATTTGAAGATGCGGTAAATGAATTGGTTTACGAAGACAGCCCGCATGTCGATTTGTTTCATGACGTTACTTATGCGTTTTTCCGTGAAAAAGAGTAAATTCGTGCTAAAATAAAACAAGCGGTACTTTAAAACTGAATAAAAATCGAGTAAAGGAAACAAACATGAGCATGAAAAAATGGTTGGCAACAGCATTGGCTTGTTCCGCATTACTGGCTGCCTGCGGCGGTCAGGGTCAAAACCAAAGCCAGGGTCAGGCATCGGCTCCGGCGGGTGCGCAAGGCGGCGAGAAGGTTTACCGTGTTGCTATGAATGCCGAATTTGCGCCGTTTGAATTTATGGACAGTGCAAACAATATCCAAGGCTTTGATGTCGATTTGGTCAATGCCATGGCTAAGGCGGGTAATTTTAAAGTTGAGTTTAAACATCAGCCGTGGGACAGTCTGTTCCCCGCATTGGGCAACGGCGATGTCGATATCCTGGCTTCTGCGGTAACCATTACCGACGACCGCAAACAAACCATGGATTTTTCCGATCCATATTACAAAATTACCCAAGTGATTTTGGTGCCGCAGGGTAAAACCATCAAATCGGCTGAGGATTTGAAACAGGTCAATAAAGTAGGCGTGGTAACCGGTACGACCGGCGACTTGGCTGCCAGCAAAACCCTCGGTTCGGACAGCACTAAAATCGCCCGTTTTGAAAACATTATTTTGGTAACCAAAGAGCTGGAAAACGGCGGCTTGGATGCGGTAATCAGCGACAGCGCGGTAATTGCCAACTACATTAAAAATAACGGCAGCAAAGGCTTTTCTATGGTTGAAATTCCCGATTTTACCGAGGAAAACTATGGATTTGCCGTGCGTAAAGGCGATACAGCGACAGTTGCAATGCTGAACGACGCACTGAAAAAAGTACGCGAATCTGGCGAATACGATAAAATTGCCGATAAATATTTTGCCAAATAAAAGGGCTAATTACCACGATGCCTGATTGAGGCCGTCTGAAAGAAATATTTTCAGACGGCCTTGTATGCTGAAACAGTCTGGATGGTATAACAATCAAGCGGCACAGCCGAAATACTTAACTAAGGAATAAAGCATGAAAAAAACCGTTATTGCAACATTGGTCGGAATCGCCATCTTGGGCGGCGGAGCTGTCGGCGGCAGTGTTTATGCCGATAAAAAACTGAAGCAGGATTTTTATTTCCAAAACAATCCCAAAGCGGACAAACGTCTGAAAATCACGCTTAAAGAATTCGATATGGGCGTGACATCGGGCAAAGCTTCGTGGACGGGCGAATTTACTCCTGATCTGTGCAATACGGAGGACAAATTGTCCTTGCGCGGTGAGGACGTGATCACGCGCGGCCTGAGCGGTTACAACATGAAAAGCAAGCTTTATCTGGTTGTGGAAAATGGCAAAGAATTTCTCCTGTTCAACGGCGATACCGATATTTCTTGGGTAGGTGAATTTAATAGTAAGCTGACTGCTCCCGCAAGCTCGTATCAAGACGATGAGGCGGGGATGAAAGTTAGCTGGGATACTGTAACTTCCAATATTTCCGGCGGAAAAGCAGATCAACGCTATTATTTGAGCAAATTCGATTTTGACTCCCCCTCTGTTTCTATGGAAAACATCAAAGCTGCCGAGGAAGGGAAATTCCTTATTCAAATGAATAATTTGAAATACAGCACGGATACCATTATGGGCCAGGTTGTAAAACCGCAGAACGGAACCGCGATTTTTTCTCTAGGTTCATTCAAAGTAGAGAGCCCAGACTTCAATTTGAAGGTAAATAATGTTAAGAGTGAAAGCGAGCAAACGATTAAAGACGGCAAGTTCACATTTGCCAGCCGTAACACCATTGGCGATATTGAGGTTAATCAGGCCAAGTTCGACCGCATACAGCAAAACTTCAGCCTGCAAGATTTGAACGGAGAGGCTGTTGAACGTGCTAACGCCTTCTTGGAGCGAGAAGGACAAGAGTGCTTGAGTCCGGAACAATCACAGACCGAAATGAAGGAAATTGTCAAACTGCTGTTGAAATCCGGCCTCAAGGTAGACAGTAAAGGCAACCAGATTTACTTGGACGGCAGCATGGCGAAGGCCGATGCAGATGCCTCATTGCCGCCTATTGCCTATGAAAACGACCAGCAGTTGGAGCAGGCCGTGATAGAAAAATTGAAATACAACGCGGCTGTCGAAGTCGATAAGAAATTTATCGAAGGAATATTGAAGCTGATGGCTGTTTACGGAATAGGCGATGGTTCAACCGATGTAGAGGCAACCGTGAAAGAATTGGCTACCGCACTGGATGGCGAAGTTACGACCGACAAGCTGATTGTCAAACGCAGTAAATAAGCAGGTTGGATTTCGTTTTAATTTCGCCAATCGACTGTCCGACTGACGAAAACTTTGTTTCAGACGGCCTATGCGAATAAAATAGGCTGTTCAATCAAAAGTATGGCAATTCATGGCGGATTGATTTGATACTTATGATGTACGGTTGCGGCAATCAGATTGCCCCGTTTCAGTGTCAAATTCCTCTGCTGTGGATGCCATATTTTTTATTTGAAAATAATGAAGGATATTTTGTGAAATCTTCAAAAATTATTTTGCTGTTGGCTTTAGGATGGTGCAGCTCGGCGTACGCTTCAGCAACTCAAAAATTACCCTTGGATGAGACAGGTTGTTTGTCTAAGCCTTTACAAATCAAGCGCGGCGGTGCGGTATATTATTTTGACAGCCCGACAGATACGGGTTTGTTGCTTTCATTTGAACCAATCAGTCCTGATGTGGTGGTGAAAAATCCGAAGGGCAAAAAGGTTGCATTGGAAGTGGGAAGGATAGGTGGTAATGACGAAGGCGGATTTAGCTTTGCGGAAATCATGGATAAAGGACGTTACACCATTCACTTTCCGCGAGCGGGAAAAATAGAGTCTTTGTGCATTAACGGGGGGAGTTAGGAAGCATTGCGGCGGGCAGGCCGAAAAGTCCAAAGCGGCAGTCGCCAATCCGCTTATATTGTTTTTATTTCGAACCACACATTGAATCGAAAGGCCGTCTGAAAATATTTCAGACTGCCTTTGCTTTATTTGCCCCGCATCAGTTCGAAGAAATCGTTGTTGTCCTTCGAGGCTTTGAGTTTGTCCACTAAAAATTCGGTGGCTTCCAAATCGTCCATTGGGTGCAGGAATTTCCGTAACAGCCACATGCGTTGCAATTGGTCGTTCGGTACCAGTAGTTCTTCGCGGCGGGTGCCGGATTTGTTGATGTTAATGGCGGGGAACAGGCGTTTTTCGGCCATGCGGCGGTCGAGATGCAGCTCCATATTGCCCGTACCTTTAAATTCTTCGTAAATCACATCGTCCATACGGCTGCCGGTTTCCACTAAGGCGGTGGCGATGATGGTCAGTGAGCCGCCTTCTTCAACATTACGGGCGGCACCGAAGAAGCGTTTGGGGCGGTGCAGGGCGTTGGCATCCACGCCGCCGGTCAGGATTTTGCCCGATGCGGGGACGACGGTGTTATAGGCGCGGGCAAGGCGGGTAATCGAATCAAGCAGGATAACCACGTCTTTTTTGTGTTCTACCATGCGCTTGGCTTTTTCAATCACCATTTCGGCCACTTGGACGTGGCGGGTGGCGGGTTCGTCGAAAGTGGAGGAGACGACTTCGCCGCGTACGGAACGGCTCATTTCGGTTACTTCTTCCGGGCGTTCGTCAATCAGCAGGACGATGAGTTCGGCATCCGGGTAGTTGGCGGTGATGGCATGGGCGATGTTCTGCAGCATCACGGTTTTGCCTGATTTCGGAGGGGCAACCAAAAGTGCGCGCTGTCCGCGTCCGATTGGGGAGACGAGGTCTATGGCGCGGCTGGTGAGGTTTTCTTCCGCCTTGATGTCGCGTTCCAACTTGAATTGTTTGGTTGGGAAGAGCGGGGTAAGGTTTTCAAAGAGGATTTTGTGTTTGCAGACTTCGGGGTGGTCGCCATTGATGGAATCGAGGCGGACGAGGGCAAAGTAGCGTTCGTCGTTTTTCGGTACGCGAACGGTGCCTTCGATGGTGTCGCCGGTATGGAGGTTGAAACGGCGGATTTGGTTGGGCGAGACGTAGATGTCGTCCGGGCCGGCGAGATATGAGGTGTCGGCGCTGCGCAGGAAGCCGAAGCCATCGGGCAGGATTTCCAAGGTGCCGGAGCAGTTAAAATCTTCGCCTTGGCGCATCAATTGGCGGACGATGGCGAAAACCAAATCTTGTTTTCTCAGTCGGTTGGCGTTTTCGATGCCGAGTTGTTCGGCTTGTTCCAGAAGTTTGGAAATATGTTGGGTTTGTAGTTCGGAGACGTGCATAAGATTGTTTTTGTAGTCAGTATAAGCGGAAATACGGCGCGTGAGGCCGTCTGAAAAAAGTGGTCGGAGGGTGGATAGTGATGGTTTTGTATTTGGAAATATGGAAATTGAATTTTGAAAAATGGGAACCGCCGACGGAAGCGGCGGATTAGCGGGCTGCATTTTATGTAGTGTGGGGCGGGCTGTCAAGAAGGCCGTCTGAAAAATAACGGTGTCTCAAAAGCGTTGAAATGCCGTGGCGGCATTCGGTTCGGGCGGTATGTTTTCAGACGGCCTGTCGGGATAGGGATGCTATTTGGGTTGGCTGTAAAGTGATTAAACATCATTTTAGGTATTTGATTTTTGGTTTGGTTTACTAATGGGAAATGCAGCTTTACCGTACGGCAGGTTTGTTGTCGCCGAGATTTCCTTTACACTGCCCCCCTATCTGCATATTTGATGAAAAACAAAATTTTAAAGGAACCTCCATGACACCTGATTCTTTCCGCTATTACGGTACCGTCAGCCGCCTGCTGCATTGGTTGATGGCTGCTTGTTTTGTTGTAATGCTGGTAACGGCAATTATTTGGAATCTGACCGAGGCCGACTGGGTCGGCAGTCTTTACGGCCTGCATAAATCGTTCGGCTTTATTTTGATGGTGTTGATCGTCGTCCGTATCCTATGGGCGGCTGCCAATATGGGCAAACGCCCGCCCGCCGACAGTGCGGCGGCCAAGCTGGGGCATTTGGCATTGTATGCGCTGATGTTGTTTGTGCCGCTGGTCGGCATGATTAGACAATACGGCAGCGGTCGCGGGCCGTTGAAGGTGTTTGGCTTGCAGGTGATGCAGGGTACGCCGGAAAAGGTTGAATGGATGGCGAATCTGGGCAATATGTTGCACGGTAAGATGGCTTGGCTACTGTTTGTTTTGGTAGCGGGGCATATTGCGATGGTTATTGTGCACCGTATGCAGGGCAATAATGTGTTGCCGCGTATGTTGGGCCGCCGTTCGTAGCCTGCCGCCCTGGTTTTGAAAAGGCCGTCTGAAAACCGGATTTCGGATTTTCAGACGGCCTTTTGTGATTTTTCTTAAGTATCGAGATTCATATTATTGCCTGGCTGGAATGTGAACGGAACGGGCGGGGCTTATCAGTCTTCCAGGTTTTTCCGCATCAGTTCGCAGCCTACGGTTACCGAGGGGTTGAGGCGCAGTTCGGCCTTGCCCAGCGAATCGTATCCGTTGAGGCGGTAGAAGCTGATCGAGTTATTGGAGGCATAGAGTTTGATAAAGCTCAGGCCGGCATTGACGGCGAGTGCCTCCGCTTTATGCAGGAGGGCAGTGCCCAGCCCTTGGTTGTGGACGAAGGGATGGACATACAGCGCGTCCAGTTGTGCCTCTTTCAAATCAAGCTGGAAAAAGCCTTGGATATTGCCTTTGTATTCAGCCACCCACAGTTCCCGCTTCGGATCGGACAGGGTTTCCAAATAACTCTCGGGAGCCAGCAGTTCGCGCCATGCTTCCAGTACCACGGGATCGTAGCCGTGGCGGCAGGTGTATTGCACGGCATATTCGTGAACATGATAAATGTCGTGGCAGTCGGCAGGTTGTGCCGAACGCAGAAGGGTAAGGATGGCCATGATGTTTCCTGTGTATTTCAGTTTTCAGACGGCCTTAGAATATGGGAAATGTGTTTGAACTGTCTGAAAAAAGGCCGTGTGCAAGCGTTTACGCATCAGCGGTACTGATTTTTCAGACGGCCCGGTTATGTTTCATGCCGTCTGAAAAGATTTACAAAGCACTGTGCAGTTTTTGAGCGGCGGCAAATGCGTCGTCGGCATCGGCGGACAAAACGGTGAAATGCCCCATTTTGCGCCCTTTCCGCGCGGCTTTTTTGCCGTATAAGTGCAGGTGTGCATTCGGATTGCTTTGCAACGGCAGCCAATTCGGTTCGCCGCCGTCTTCCTGCCAGACGTCGCCCAAAATATTCGCCATGCAGCATGAAGAAAGCAACTTGGTGTCGGCGGGCGGCAGATTGCACATAATGCGCACCTGCTGCTCAAACTGGTCTGCGGCGCAGGCATCCAGCGTATGGTGGCCGGAATTGTGCGGGCGCGGGGCGATTTCGTTGACGACCAATTCATGCGTGTCGCCGACGACAAACATTTCCACCGCCAACACGCCGACATAGTCCAATTCGTCCGCCAAGCGTTGCGCCATCTGCCGCGCCTGTTGCTGCACGTCGGCACTCAGCCGCGCGGGGACGATGGAATAAGCCAAGATACCGTTTTCGTGGATATTTTCGGCGGGGTCGAAGGTTTGCACGTTTTCATTGTTCAGACGACATACGATAACGGAAATCTCGCCGCGCAAATCCACCATTTTTTCCAAAACGCAATCCACGCCGCCGTGTTCGGCAAACGCGGCTTTGAGTTCGTCCACCGTTTTGACGCGGATTTGACCTTTGCCGTCGTAGCCCAAAGTAGCCGTTTTCAGGATGCCGGGCAAAAATTGCGCGCTTTCTTCGCTGATGTCGTCTGAACGGCAAACCACTTGATACGGCGCGGTTTGCAATCCCGCTTTGCGTATCCACGCTTTTTCCTGAATACGGTTTTGCGCGATGGCAACGCAGTCGCCGCTGGGGGAAACGTTGGTATGTTTTGCCAGAAAGCGCATCGCGTCGGCATTGACGTTTTCAAATTCGGTGGTAACAGCCGCGCATTTTGCCAATTCGTCCAACGCGGCAGGGTCGTCAAACGGCGCGCACAAATGGCGGTCGGCAAATTCCGCCGCCGGCGCGTTCGGATCGGGGTCGAGAATGGTCACTTTGTAGCCCATGGTTTTGGCGGCAACGGCAAACATTCTGCCTAATTGGCCGCCGCCGAGGATGCCGAGCATGGAAGGAGGGAGGATGGGGGATTTGTTCATGGTGTTTTAATCTGTCTGTGTTCTGCTGTTTATTTCTGGTCGTCTGAAACCGTTAATCCGTCATTCCCGCGCAGGCGGGAATCCAGAGGGTAAATACCCTGCAATGTTTAAAGATTCCTGAAACCTAAGAGTCTGGATTCCCGCCTGCGCGGGAATGACGAAATTCAAGGGGTACCAAGGTTAAATTACATGTTTTATGGAAATGATGGTTATTTAATAATCTCAAACCATAAATCCTGCCAACCTGGATTTTTCTCTTCAATAAGGCGCAGCTTCCATTGCCGATTCCATTTTTTCAGTTGCTTTTCCCTGGTAATGGCGTGTTCCATCGTGGAATGCAGTTCATACCAAACCAACATGGTTACATGATGCTGATTTGTAAATCCTTGCGCCAAATGTTCTCTATGTTGGTAAACACGTTGGATAAGATTGGATGTTACACCGATATACAGCGTTCCGTTTCTTTGGCTGGCGAGTATGTAAACGGCAGGTTGCATCATGTTTCTGCAAAAAACTTTAATCCGTCATTCCCGCGTAGGCGGGAATCCAGGCCTCAATCTTTCAGAAATATTTAGAGATTCCCATAATTTTAAATTTCTGGATTCCCGCCTGCACGGGAATGACACAGTAAAGGTAGCTGTTCTAATCAAACGATTGTTGCTTATTGTTTGGATTTTCAGACGGCTTGTTGATTCCTTAAAGGCCGTCTGAAAACTCCAAGTCTACCTATCCAACCCCTCCTGCACCATCTGCGCCGCCCGAACCACTGCTCGGGCTTTGTTCTGCGTTTCCTGCCATTCGGAGGTCGGGTCGGAGTCGGCGACGATACCTGCTCCGCTTTGGACGTATAGCGAGTTGTTTTTCACGACGGCGGTACGGATGGCGATTGCCAAGTCCATGTCGTTGTTGAAACCCCAGACGCCGACAGCGCCACCGTAGATGCCACGTTTGCTCGGTTCGACTTCTTCGATGATTTCCATGGCGCGGACTTTGGGTGCGCCGGAGAGTGTGCCGGCGGGGAACGTGGCGGCGAGGATGTCCATGTTGGTGATACCCTCTTTCAGACGGCCTTCGACGTTGGAAACGATGTGCATCACATGGGAGTATTTTTCAATCACCATTTTGTCGGTTACTTTGACTTCGCCCGTTTTGCTGATGCGGCCGACGTCGTTGCGCCCTAAATCAATAAGCATGACGTGTTCGGCGATTTCTTTGGCGTCGCTTAATAAATCCTGCTCGTTGGCAAGGTCTTCGGCGGGGGTTTTGCCGCGCAGGCGCGTGCCGGCGATGGGACGGACGATGACGTCGTTGCGTTCGCGGCGGACGAGGATTTCGGGCGAGGAACCGACAATGTGGAAATCGCCAAAATCGTAGTAAAAGAGATAAGGCGAAGGGTTGAGCGTGCGCAGGGCGCGATAGAGGGCGAGCGGGCTGTCGGTAAATTCCATGCTCATGCGCTGGCTGGGGACGACCTGCATACAATCGCCTGCGAAGATGTAGTCTCTGATTTTATCGACGCAGGCTTTGAACGGTTCTTCGCCGAACTCGCTGACGGCTTCGGTGTGTTTGCTGCCGAGCGAGAGCGGGATGGCGCAGCTTTGGCGCAATTGGGTGCGGATGTCTTCGAGGCGTTCGCGGGCGCGTTCGTAGCCGTCGGGCTGCGAGGGATCGGCGTAAACGATGAGGTGGATTTTGCCGCTCAAATTGTCGATAACCGCCAACTCTTGCGACAGCATCAGCAAAATGTCGGGCGTGCCGAGCGGGTCGGCTTTGGCGGTGTTTTTCAGGCGGTGGGCGAAATGTTCGAAATTGTAGATGGTTTCGTAACCGAAGTAGCCGACCAATCCGCCGGTAAAGCGCGGCAGACTTGGGATTTCGGGTGTTTTAAAGCGGTTGTGGAAGGCTTCGATAAAGGGCAGCGGATTGCCGTCGTGTTGCTCGACGATTTCGCCGTTTTGATAAACATCGACGTGTTTTCCACTGGCTTTGAGATAGTGGCTGCAAGGCAGTCCGATAAAGGAATAGCGGCCAAAACGTTCGCCGCCGACAACGGATTCGAGCAGGTAGGTATAGGGGCGGTTGGCGAGTTTGAGATAGAGGGAAAGCGGCGTATCCAAGTCGGCAAGGAGTTCTTGAACGAGCGGGATGCGGTTGTAGCCTTGGACGGCTTGGGCTTGGTATTCTTGTTTGCTGATCATGTTTCACTCCGTTGAAGCGGATGTTTCAGACGGCCTGGCAATATAGTGCGGACGAACCCGATTATGGCTTCAGCGCGGTGGTACTTCGCTACGCTATTCGAACCGGCTTTGATTGGCAGCCGGGTATCGTCAAGCGCAGTTATCCGCTCGACGTGCCATGGATGTTAAAAAATGTGAAGAGTATAACAGTTTATCGCTTGGTGGTGAATAAGGCCGTCTGAAAGGAAAAAGCCGTCTGAAAAACGGATGGTTCCTTTTCAGACGGCCTTCGTATACGGCCGGTCGTTTTAGACGACGGCTTCTTCTTTTTTCTCTCTGACGCGGCCGATGTTCTCACGGCTGAGGCCGAATAACAGCAGCAGCGGGCTGGCGACGAGTACGGAAGAATAAACGCCGAAGACGATGCCGATGGTCAGTGCCATGGAGAAACCGTGTAGTGCCGCACCGCCGAACAAAAGCATGGAGATAACCATCGCTTCGGTAGAGCCGTGGGTGATGACGGTACGGCTCATGGTGGCGGTAATGGCGTTGTCGATGACTTCTGGCACGGTGTGGTTACGCATCGCACCTTTGCGGAAGTTTTCGCGGATACGGTCAAACACGACCACCGATTCGTTTACAGAATAACCCAACACCGCCAGCACGCCCGCCAATACGGTCAGGGAAAATTCCCATTGGAAGAGAGCGAAACAGCCGAGGATGATGATGACGTCGTGCATGTTGGCGATGATGGCCGAGACGGCGAAACGCCATTCGAAACGCATCGACAGGTAGATGATGATGCCGACCACCACCATGCCCAATGCAATCAGGCCGTTATGCACCAACTCGTCGCCGACTTGCGGGCCGATGAATTCCACTTGGCGCAGTTTGGCCGAGGCATCCTGTTTCTTCAGGATGTCCATGGTTTGGTTGGAAAGCTGGGCCGATGTGGTGCCTGCTTTGTTCGGCAGGCGGATCATCAAGTGTTTGTTGGTTCCCAAGGCCTGAACCTGAATTTCGCCCAGTTGCAGGCTGTTTAGGCTATCGCGCACTTTATCGACTTCCGCGGCTTGCGCGTATTCGACTTCCATAACCGTGCCGCCGGTGAATTCCACCGAATAGTTCAGGCCTTTTGTTGCAAGGAAAAACACGGCAAGTATGAAGGTGGCCAACGAGATGAATGTCGTCAGCTTGCCGTATTTCATAAACGGGATATCGCGTTTGAAACGGAACAGTTCCATGGTTACTCCTTATCCGCAGCCACGGCCGGTTTGATATCGCCGCCGATGGAGATGCTTTGCAGTTTGCGTTTGCGTCCGTACCACAGATTGACGAACATACGGGATACGACGACCGACGAGAACATCGAGGTCAGAATGCCCAGACAGTGCACCACGGCAAAGCCGCGCACTGGGCCGGAGCCGAACAGCAGCAGGGCGATGCCGGCAATCAGCGAGGTGATGTTGGAATCGACAATGGTGTCCCAAGCGTGTTTGTAGCCCTCAAAGATTGCGGCCTGCGGTTTGGCACCGTCGCGCAGTTCTTCGCGGATACGTTCGTTAATCAACACGTTGGAGTCGATTGCCATACCCAGCGTCAATGCCATGGCGGCGATGCCCGGCAGGGTCAGGGTGGCGCCGAGGAAAGACAGTGCGGCAACCAGCAGCAGGATGTTGGCGACCAGCGCAATCACGGAAAAGACACCCATCAGGCGGTAGTAAACCACCATGAACAGGGCGACTGCAGCAAAACCCCACAGCGTGGAATCCACGCCTTTTTTGATGTTTTCCGCACCGAGGGAGGCACCGATGGTGCGCTCTTCAACGATTTCCATCGGCGCGGCCAGCGAACCGGCACGCAGCAGCAGGGAAATATCTTCCGCTTCGGCGAACGACATGCTGCCGGAGATAATCGTTTTGCCGCCCGGAATCGGTTCGTTAATTTGCGGTGCGGTGATGACTTCGGATTTACCTTGGTCGATTAGGACCATCGCCATGTGTTTGCCGACGTTGTTGCGCGTCAGGTCGGCGAAGATGGCGGCACCGGAGTTGTTAAAGCTGACGCTCACGCCGGGTTTGCCTGTTTCGTTGCGGTCGGGCTGTGCGTCGTCGATGTCTTCCCCGGTCAGCTCGACTTGTTTGCTAATCAGCAGGGGGTGGGGCATATCGCCGGAAGTGTTCAGCAATTCGTAGCCCTCGGGTACGTTGCCGTCCAAGGCCGCCTGAAGGGCGTTGGTGTCGTCGCTCACCATGCGGACTTCCAGCGTGGCGGTACGGCCGATAATGTCTTTGGCTTTGGCCGTGTCTTGCACGCCGGGCAGTTGCACGACGATGCGGTCCACACCCGCCTGCTGGATAATCGGTTCGGCTACGCCTAATTCGTTCACACGGTTGTGCAGGGTATTGATGTTCTGCGCCACGGCCTGTTTGCGGATATTGTCCACGGCCTGTTCCGAAAGGGTGAGAATCAGGCGGCTGCCGTCGCTGGTGAGCGTGGCTTCGGGGAACATATTTTTGAGCGTCGGCAGGATTTTGTTCAGGTCGGCTTCGTCTTGGAAGGGGACGGCCAGGCTGTTGTCGTTCTGCACGATGGTGCCGACGCGGATTTTTTCGCGGCGCAACTCGCGGCGGATGTCGCCGGCGTAGCGGTCGAAGGTTTTCTGCATCGCGGCCTTCATGTCCACCTGCATGGTGAAATGCACGCCGCCGCGCAGGTCGAGGCCGAGGAACATCGGGTTGGCACGGATTTTCGCCATCCACTCGGGCGTGTTGGCGATTTGGTTGAGGGCGGTGATGTAGCCTTCGCCCAAGGTGCTTTCAATCACCGAACGCGCCTTCATTTGGGTTTGCGAATCTTTGAAACGCACTTTCAACGAGCCGTTGGCGATGAACATGCCGTCATCGGGAATATTGGCCATACGCAGGGCTTCGCTGACGCGCGCTTCGGTTTGGCTGTTGATGGCGAGGGATTGGCGGTTGGTCGAAATCTGCACCGCCAGGGTGTCGCCGAAGAAGTTCGGCAGGGTGTAGAGCAGGCCCAGGCCGAGTATGGCGAGAACCAGCAGGTATTTCCACAAGGGATAACGGTTCATAATCAAACCTTCGGGATGAGGCCGTCTGAAAATCCGGTTTCAGACGGCCTGTTCGGAATCAATCTTCTGACGGCTTATGCATCGGTCCTTTTAGCCGCCACGGCATGGCGTTCCACTTCGACTTCGACGTTGCGCGCGATTTCGACAGTGAAGAATTTTTCGCCGACTTTGGTGATTTTGCCGGTAAAGCCGGAAGCCAGAATCACTTTGTCGCCGGTTTTCAGTTCGGCCAGCATGGCTTGGTGGGCTTTAAATTTTTTCTGCTGCGGACGCAGGATCAGAAAATAAAATGCCACTAAAATCAGTGCCAACGGGGCAAACGACATCAATCCGCCGGGTTGTGCGGCATCTGCGGCATAAGTTAGTCCAATCATGGTTTCTATCCTTGGTTTGAGAAATGGCGGCGGCATGCTGTATGCCGCAGGAAACGGGGTATTTTAAAGGCCGACGGGATTTTTTCCAAGAAATTTCGCCTTTTGCCGCGGCAAAATCGGAAAAAAGGCGCGGATGAGGGCGGCTGTGGCTTGTTCAGGCCGTCTGAAAAGGGTATAAACGGCGGCTTCGATTGTTTCAGACGGCCTGAATGCCGAACCTATAGGGAGCAGCCATGAATACCACCTTCTCACAATTTTTACCCGAACACCTGCGCCGGCATAATCTGCCGCCCGAACTGGGCGAAACGGCGGTAACCGTCGTTTCCGCCTGCGTGCAGATCGGCCGGCTGGTGCGGTTGGGCGCGCTTGCGGGCGTGCTCGGTACGGCGGGCAGCGGCAACGTGCAGGGCGAAGAGCAGAAAAAGCTTGACGTGCTGGCCAATGATTTGCTGATAGGCGCGTTGCGCCAGAACCCGCAGGTAGCAGGGTTGGCCAGCGAGGAAGAAGACAGCTTCGTCGCCTGCCATGAAGACGGCCGCTATCTGGTGCTGTTCGATCCTTTGGACGGTTCGTCCAATATCGATGTCAATATTTCCGTCGGCACGATTTTTTCCATCCTGTCCAAGCCTGAAGGCAGGCTGGATACCGCATCCTTCCTGCAAAGCGGCGAAAACCAGGCGGCGGCGGGTTATGTGCTGTACGGCCCGCAAACCCAGTTGGTGATTACCTTCAAGCACGGCGTGTATGTTTTCACTTTGAACGAAGGCGGCGATTTCGTCTTAACGCAACAAGAGCCGCAGGTTCCGGTGCAAACCAAAGAATTCGCCATCAACGCATCCAACCAACGCCATTGGCTGCCGCCCGTCCAGCAGTATATCGCCGAGTTGTTGGCAGGCGAAACCGGCGTGCGCGGCAAGAATTACAATATGCGCTGGGTGGCCAGCATGGTGGCCGAAGTGCACCGCATCCTGATGCGCGGCGGGGTGTTTATGTATCCGCAGGATAAGCGCGATCCGTCCAAACCGGGCAAGCTGCGCCTGATGTACGAAGCCAATCCGATGGCTCTGATTATGCGGCAGGCGGGCGGGGCGGCCAGCAATGCCGTTCAAGATATTTTGAGCATCCGCCCGGAAGGCCTGCATCAGCGCGTCGCCGTGGTTTTGGGCAGCCGCGAAGAAGTGGATTATGTGAACAGCCTGCATCAAGGATAACGGCTGCGTCGTGCATAACAAAGGCCGTCTGAAAACGGGAAAACCGGTTTTCAGACGGCCTTTGTTTGTGTGTCAAATTTAAGAATCCGGCTTGCGGCTGCTTGTCGCGCATCAATTTACATCAAATATCAGTTTTTTCTTCATTGGTTTCATCATTCATTACCTTATTTACGGCTTCGGGAGACAGGGGCTTGCCGCATTTGCTGCAGTAATCGATTTTCGGAACAGGGGAAATGCCTTTAAAAAAAGTAAAGCTATCCGACCCGATGCCGACGGAGGTGCCATAATTCATCTTTTGGAACTCGTGGCAATAAGGACAAATTCCTGCGATGATTATGTAGAATAAAATTATGATGCCTCCAAAGCCTAAATATATCGCAAATATTATTTGCATAATTGTTGTTTGCAGAAAGTTAGAACCCGTTATCACGTCTTGGATAAATGCCAAAATGATTGTGGTTCCGAAAATTAAAAAGAAAAATTTCGGAATCCTCATCCTTTTCTGAAACCTGATTGCGGTATCCATAGCTTTGTCTTTGTCATTTAAGTTTGCATTCATGTTTTTTGCCCCCCGTTCCAAAAGTCCCATTCAAACATTATGCGGCCGCCCATTTGTGTCTTAAATGACGCTTTTGCTCCTCCGCTATGAATGGAGGAACTGCCGTCGGGTTTGTATTCCCTTACTCCATGTGCAGGCGAGCTGCCGTTTAGAATTCCCTTTTTGCTTTCGATTTAGATGCGTAGTGTGGCGGACAGGCCGGTCATGCGCCGCACATCCGGCCGCCTTGCCCTCAACACCTTTTCAACGGATGAGGAGACGGATGGAACGGCCGTTGCTGCGCAAGGCCGTCTGAATCCCCGATCCGTTTTCAGACGGCCTCTTTCGCTACGCTGACACCTTCATGCGCGGTGCAGACGAAGACTTCTTCTTTCAGCCCCGTGCGTGCCTGATAGTTTGCCGCCAGATGCTGTTTGACGGGTTCGACCAGGTGGTGCGGCAGCAGGGCGACGATGCAGCCGCCGAAGCCGCCGCCGGTCATGCGCACACCGCCTTGTTCGCCGATGATTTCGTGTACCAGTTCCACCAGCGTATCGACGGCGGGGTGGGTGATTTCGAAGCCATCGCGCATACCCGCGTGGCTTTCGGCCATCAGGCGGGAGAGGGCGGGGACGTCGTTGCGGCGGAGTGCTTCGGCGGCATCCAGCGTGCGGCGGTTTTCTTCGATGACGTAGCGGGCGCGGCGGGCGGCGGTTTCATCCAAACCTGTTTTGCCGGCCTCGAATTGTTCCAAGGTCAAGTCGCGCAGGGCTTTGACGCCGAAGTGGGCGGCGGTGGTTTCGCACTGGCGGCGGCGGGTGTTGTATTCGCTGCCGACCAAGCCACGGCGGACATGGGAATGGATAATCATGACGCTGAGCGTGTCGGGGACGGGGATGGGCGCGGTGTGCAGGCTGCGGCAGTCGATGAGCAGGGCGTGGCCGCGTTGGCCGCACGCGCTGGCGAGTTGGTCCATGATGCCGCACTGGCAGCCGACGAAGCGGTTTTCGGCGTATTGGCCGATTTTGGACAGCATGGGTTTGTCGGCGGGCAGGTCGAAGGCCGTCTGAAACACTTGGGCGACGGCGACTTCCAATGCGGCGGACGAACTCAAACCCGCGCCCTGCGGTACGTTGCCGCTGACGGCGATGTCGAGGCCGTCTGAAAAGGAGAAACCGTGTTCGCGCAATGCCCAAATCACGCCGCGTATGTAGTCCGCCCATTGTTTGCCGGAGGATTCGATAGCTTGGGTGAGGGAAAATTCGTCGCTTTCGCCGTAATCGGCGGCATATACGCGCACGGTATCCGTGCCGTTTTTGGCGGCGGCGGCGCAGGTGGCGAAATCGATGGCGCAGGGCAGGACGAAGCCGTCGTTGTAGTCGGTATGTTCGCCGATCAGATTGACGCGGCCGGGTGCGCGGACGGTAAATTCCGGCCGGCGGCCGAATTGGCTTTCAAAGATTTGTGAGAGGTTCATAAGGTTCTTTCGGTTGGTGTTTGTCGGGATGTTGTTCGGTTTGCGGGTCAGGCCGTCTGAAAACTATCGCGGTGATTGTTCGCGCAGCATGGCTTTGATTTCGGCGAGTTCCCGATGAAGGCGTTCGATTTCGTCTTTGCTGACGGGCAGTTCGCCGTCTTTGGTTTCCGGCCCGGCCTGTTTGTCCGTTTCTTCGCCGTCCGCGCCCAAGTTTGCCATGGTGTCCACAATCACGGCGACGAACAGGTTGAGCATCACAAAGGCGGAAACCAGGATGAACGGGACGAAAAACAGCCATGCGTGCGGATACACTTCCATCACCGGGCGGACGATGCCCGAATAAGGAAAAAGCCCAATGGACAGGCTTTTTACGGGGCGCGTATTGTATCAATTTTTTCAGACGGCCTGCATGGATTGGGGCCGTCTGAAAAAATAAGGGCGGAGGGCTTCAGTTTTCGGCAAACCGTTCGCGCGGCAATACCCATTTTTGCAGGTTTTTGAGTTTGCGCGGCGGCCGCGAGGTAAACGCGATTTCCGCCCCGTCTCCGAGTACTTCGTAAATCGGCAGGATGTCGGTGATGCCGACCAGTTTCCATTGCACATCCTGCTGATGTTCGTTGGTGTAGGACGTTTCGTTTTCCCGTGCGATGCGCAGGGTCTTGTCGTAGGCTTCCAAACTGCTGTCGGCGCGGATAAGCACGGTGTTTTCATACGATAAGAAACGCGCTTCCGGGTCTTGCGCGGACGGGCTGCCGGCAAGGGTCAGTCGCAAGAGGTAGGAGCAGTAATACCAACCGGTCGGCGAGCGGGTGTTCGGCATGGTTTTCCTTTCTGTGGCGACGGTGCGGGGCATGGCGGCGGGACGGTAACGGCGCATACCATACGCAAACCGCCACCGCAGTACAAACGGAATCAGGCATTTGCTTGTTTGCTTCGGTATTTCAGGCAGTTTGAAACCAGACGGCGGGTACTGACGGGGCGGTGTACATCGTCCGGTTATGGAGGTCGGTGATGAAACCGTCGGAAATAGCCTGAATCTTTCAGACGGCCTCAGAGGCCGTCTGAAAAAACAGAAAGGTAAAAAACATACGTTCAGACGGCTTGTCCGCTGTGTTCGAAATAGGGGTAATCGGGCTGCCGTCCGTTGTCGCGCCAGCCTTCGGGCAGCCCGCTCAAGCGGTTTGGAGTAACGGCGGCAATGGCGCAATAGGCCGGCCACAATGATTTTTCGTTGTCCGCTTCAATCCGATTGCCGTATTGCTCCGCCTGTTGTTCGGAAGGAAAGGCGGCGAGTATGGTTTTTACCGTCTGGCCGAAGCATTCTTCGTAAAGCATGACGATGTGCAGCGTTTCGGCGGGGGCATCGCCGTGATAGGGGACGGCGGTGATTTTGACTGCGTTTTCCAAGTCGCCGTCATCGCGTCATTCCTGCCAAGGGTCTTGTACGCCGACGGTGGCCAGATAGCGCAGGCGGTCGGTTTCTACCCGTTCGGGGTCGGTGTACGCGCCAAGCAATAGGTCTTCCCATTCTTCGGAAATGCTGCGGGTCAGGATGCGGATGTCGGGCATAGTCGGAGGCTGTGTCATTCGCCGCCTGTCAGCCGCCGGATGACGGGATAGCGGTTTGCGCCGCCGTTTGTGCGGCAGAATGCGGTCATTTTGAAACGGCGCGGCCGGTCGGGACGGCCGCTGTCGTTTTCAAAGTAGAGTTCCACGCCGCTTTGCAGATATAGGCGGATGCCTAACTTGTCGCTTTGTTTGACGAAGTCGATGCCGCGTCGGTTCAGCCAGCGGATGACGCGTGGCAGGCTGAGTTTTTTTACGCGCGACAGCAGGCGGCGTTTGAGCGCGATGTGCCGCCCGCCATGCAGTTTCTCATGTGGGAAATGGTCGGAATAGATGCGGACGAGTTCCCCGTCGCCGAAGTGGAATTCGATGTTGCCGTAGAGCCAGATATCGTCGGCGATGCGGCATTTTCCATCGGGATCGGGAAAATTGTTGAGTATCCATTCTTTCGTTTGGCCGGGTTCGATGCAGTCGAAACGGCCGTCGCGCAGGAAATCGAGCATGTCGATGCTTATCGGGCGGGGAAGCTGCATGTTTTTCAGACGGCCTGTTTGTAATGGACGTCTGACAGGGCGGCAAGCCGTTCGGCGGCTTGTTCGGGGGTCAGGTCGCGTTGGGCTTCGGCCAGCATTTCGTAGCCGACCATGAATTTACGAACCGTGGCGGAACGCAGGAGCGGCGGGTAGAAGTGGGCGTGCAGCCGCCATTCGGGGTGTTCGCCGCCGTCGAAGGGTGCGCCGTGCCAGCCCATTGAATAGGGGAAGCTGGTTTGGAACAGGTTGTCGTAGCGGGTGGTGAGCTGTTTGAGTATCTGCGCCAGCGTGCGGCGTTGGCCGTCGTTCAGGTCGGTGATGCGGCGGATGTCGCCTTTGGGCAGCAGCAGGGTTTCAAACGGCCATGCGGCCCAGTAGGGGACGACGGCCAGCCAGTCGTCGTTTTCGGCCACGATGCGCTCGCGGCGGGCGGCTTCTTCTTCGGCGTAGTCTTGCAGCAGGGCGCGGCCGTTTTCGGCGAAATAGCGGCTTTGGGCGGCATCGGCTTTGGCGGGCAGGTCGGGCAGGAAGTCGCCCGCCCAGATTTGGCCGTGGGGGTGGGGGTTGGAGCAGCCCATGACTGCGCCTTTGTTTTCAAATATCTGCACCCAGCGGTAGGCCTGCCCCAGTTCTTCTGCCTGTTGCTGCCAAACGCGGATGACGGCTTCGATTTGTTCGGGCGGCAGTTCGGGCAGGGTTTTGCCGTGGTCGGGCGAGAAGCAGATGACGCGGCTGACCCCGCGCACGCTTTGGCTTTGGAACAGCGGATGGCTGCTGTCGGAATAGGCGGGGGTGTCGGGCAGCAGGGCGGAAAAGTCGTTGGTGAAGACGAAGGGTTCGGTGTAATCGGGGTTTTGCTCGCCGGTGATGCGTTTGTTGCTCGGGCAAAGGTAGCACGACGGGTCGTGCGCGGGTTTGGCGGCGGTGTCGGCCGCTTCCTGTTGTCCCTGCCACGGGCGTTTGGCGCGGTGGGGGGAGACGAGTATCCATTGGTCGGCAAGGGGGTTGTAGCGGCGGTGCGGGTGGTCTGCGGGATGGAACATGGTTGTATTTGCTGTGTTGTGGTTGGGGTAATGGCACGGAGGCCGTCTGAAAAGGCGGTCAGTGTACGGCGAACGGCAGGCGGCGGACGATTTGCTGTGCGGCATCGCGGCGCATTTCCTGCCATATCATGGCTTCTTCTTCCTGTTTGCCCAAGATTTCGGAATCGGCATATTCCAGGGTGCGGCGTACTTCGATCTGCATCGGTTCGCCGACGGGTTCGCCGTTGCGGGAAACTTGTGCGCGGACGCGCAGGGCCAGCTGGTATTCGTTAATCATGGCGGCGCGCGTGATGGTAAGTACGTCTTTTTGCTGTTCGACGCTGTTCACGGTAACGGAAGCCTGGGCTTGGGTGGCGGAAACGGGGAGGCCGTCTGAACGGCGCAGGGCGTTTTCCAGCGGCACTTGCAGTTCTCCGCCCTGAATGTGCCAGTTTTTATAGGGCAGGTGGTCGTAGGGCAGGCTGCCTTTCAGGTGGAAGCCGCAGGCAGTCAGCAACATGGCGGCGGCAAGCGGGAAGAGTTTGGTGTTCATGGGGATTTCCTGTAACAGGCCGTCTGAAAACCGGTTTTCAGACGGCCTTTGTGTGCGGGATGCGGCAGGTGCGCATTCTACCGCAGTTTGTACGGCGGAAAAACAGGCGCGGCAGGTCGGATACGGTTTTCAGACAGCCTGAAATAGATTATATTCTCAACATTATTTGTTAATGTTGCCACGCGGGAGGGAGTTATGTATTGGTTTATCGCAGCCGTTGCCGTTTTAGTGGTTGAAATGTTTGTCGGCACCCTGTACCTGCTCATCATCAGTGCCGCCCTGGCCGGCGCGGGTGCGGCCTCGCTTCTGTTTGACGGCTCGGCCGTGCCGATATTGACGGCGGCCGCCATTTCCGCCGTCGGCCTTTTTTGGCTGCACGGCTTTATCAAACGCCGCCGCACGCCGGCCGATGAAGTCAGCAATGATTTGGACATCGGTCAAACCGTGAAAATCCTGCGCCGCGTGAGCGAAGGGCAATACGAAGTTTCTTACCGGGGCACCACCTGGCAGGCGCGCGCCCTGAACGCCCGAGCCGCTGCCGAGCCTTCCTTCGCCGTGATTGGCGGCAAAGAAGGCAATATATTGCTTGTCCACTTAAACTAAGGAGATATTATGGAATTTTTGGGTTTGCCGCTGATTATTCTGGCCGCGGTTGTCATATTCGGCTTTAAGGCCGTCTGCATTGTGCCGCAGCAGGAGGCGCACGTTGTCGAACGCTTGGGCAAGTTCCACAGCGTATTGGAGCCGGGTTTGAACTTTCTGATTCCCTTCCTCGACCGTGTGGCCTACAAGCACACGCAGAAGGAAATCCCGCTGGATGTGCCCAGCCAGGTGTGCATCACGCGCGACAACATCCAGCTCACCGTGGACGGCATCATTTATTTCCAAGTAACCGATCCGAAGCTTGCGTCATACGGTTCCAGCAATTATGTGCTGGCGATTACGCAACTGGCGCAAACCACGCTGCGCTCGGTTATCGGGCGGATGGAAATGGATAAGACCTTTGAAGAGCGCGAGGATACCAACCGCGCCGTGGTGGCGGCATTGGATGAGGCTGCCGTCTCTTGGGGCGTTAAAGTGCTGCGTTACGAAATCAAAGACCTGGTGCCGCCGCAGGAAATTTTGCGCGCCATGCAGGCACAGACCACGGCGGAACGCGAAAAACGCGCCCGTATCGCCCAGTCCGAAGGTTTGAAAATCGAACAAATCAACCTAGCTTCCGGTCAGCGCGAAGCGGAAATTCAAAAATCCGAGGGTGAGGCGCAGGCGGCCATCAATGCGTCTAACGGTGAAAAAGTGGCGAAAATCAATCAGGCGCAGGGTGAGGCGGAAGCCATCCGCCTGGTTGCGCAGGCCAGTGCCGACGCCATCCGCACCGTGGCCGAAGCGATACGCACTGAGGGCGGCGATGAGGCGGTGAAACTGAAAGTCGCCGAGCAATACGTCGAAGCCTTCGCCAAACTGGCCAAAGAAAGCAATACGCTGATTATGCCGGCAAACGTGGCCGACATCGGCAGCCTGGTTTCCGCAGGGATGAAGATTGTCGAAGGCGCGAAAGTGCCGGCGGTAAAGGCGCAATAAGCAGGTAGCCCGGTGATAGATAAGGCCGTCTGAAAATCATGTTTCAGACGGCCTTTTGCTATTTTGATTGCTACGGGCAGATGATGACGCTTAGGCTTCGTCAGGCTGTTCGCTGCGGATAATCAGCAGCGGCAGATGGCTTTGGCGCATCACGGTTTCGGCGAAGCTGCCCATCAAGAGGTGCATCAGGCCGGTGCGGCCGTGGGTGCCCAGCACCAGCAGGTCCGCGCCCTGTTGGCTGGCATAATCCACCAATTCCTGCGCCATTTCGCGTGCGCCTTTGTTGGCTAGCAGCAGGTGGGTATTGACGCCGGAGATGCCCGGTTCCGCGTCGTTGGTAATTTCCACGGCTTCGGAAAGCACCTCGTTGCCGTTGGCAATGGCGGCTTCTTCATAACTGGCCTGTTGCAGGAATTCGGGAGCCAGAGCCATATATTCGGCGGGGTTGGCCACGTGGACCAAAGTCAGTTTCGCTTTGCCCGCGGCGGCCACGCTGCAGGCATGTCTCAAGGCATTGACGGAAGTTTCGCTGCCGTCTACCGCTACCACCAGATGTTTATACATACAACCCTCCTTTATGAAATTATTAAGATTTCGTTTACGGACGCGCCGTATGGGCTGAAGTATAATGCAGCCCGCGCCCGAGTGTGCAATTTTTCTATTTTGTTTTGATATGCAACAATGAACGACAACGATTTTTCTGCCGCCGTTTCCGAACGCCGTTTCGGCGGAATCGCCCGCCTTTACGGTGCGGACGCCTTAAACCGCTTTGCTGCCGCGCATGTCTGCGTGGTCGGCGTGGGCGGCGTGGGTTCGTGGGCGGTCGAGGCTTTGGCGCGTTCCGGCATCGGCGCGTTGACCCTGATTGATTTGGACAATGTGGCAGAGTCTAATGTAAACCGCCAGCTGCATGCGCTGACCTGCGATTTCGGCAAGGCCAAAGTAACCGCCCTGCACGAACGCATCCTGCAGATCAACCCCGCCTGCCGTGTTACCGAAATCGAGGATTTCGTTACCGAAGACAACCTGCCCGTGCTTTTCAGACGGCCTTTCGACTTCGTTATCGACGCCATCGACCAAATGCGCGTCAAAGCGGCGATGGCCGCCTATTTCGTCCGTCACGGGCAGCCTTTCATATTGAGCGGCGGTGCGGGCGGGCAGAAAAATCCCGCCCTGATTCAAACCGCCGACCTGAGCCGCGTTACCCACGACCCGCTGCTGGCCAACCTGCGCTACACCTTGCGGAAACGCTACGGCTTCCCGCGCGATGCCAAGGAAAAAATGCGCGTACCCTGCGTGTATTCGCTGGAAAACATCACGCCGCCGCAAACGGCCGAAGCCTGTGCCGCCGGTTCCTCGCCGCAAGGACTGTCGTGCGCGGGTTACGGCGCGAGCATGTTGGTAACCGCACCTTTCGGCCTGTATTGCGCCCAAGCCGCTTTGGAACACATCGCGTCAGGTAAGGCGGAAGGTAAAAAAGGCAAGGGAGGCTTGGACTAGCCGCTGCAAAGCGCGATAATGAAGGCAGGCCGTCTGAAAACAGAAAATCTATATGCCGCCCCCAAAAAAAACGAACACATGCCGCCGCCGTCCGATACCGTTTTGCAATCAAGGAGTGTTGCGATGAAATATGCTGTGAAATATGCCGTACTTGCCGCCGTCGTTTTGCTGTCCGCCTGCGCCCTGACACCCGAACAGCAGGCCGAACGCGAGGCAGCCCGCATTCGGGCGCGCCAAAACCTGCAAGTTGGGCTGGCCGCCCAATGCGACCCCGAAACCGCCCGCCTGATGCGCCGCCAATTCGACGGCGATACCGGTTCGGGCGAAAAGGAAAGGCAGGCTTTCCGGCTGGCCTACCTCGACAGGGTAAACGACAAAATGTTCCAAGCCTGCTACAAAATGGCCTGGCAGAGCTATGCGGCCCAAGTCGAATTGGAAGACATGCGCCGCTACCGCTATTACGACGACTGGTGGTACGGCCCGCGTCCGTGGGGGCCTTGGTGGTGGTAAATTGACCCGGCGGGCGAAAGCACGGATAATCCGCCCGTTTACCCATCTTTTTCAGACGGCCCAAACTCAGGCCGTCTGAAACCTTTTATAAAGCTCAAACATGAAAGCACCCGAACTCCTCCTTCCCGCCGGCGGTCTCGAACGTATGCGCGCCGCCTACGATTACGGCGCAGACGCCGTTTATGCCGGCAGCCCGCGTTACTCCCTGCGCGCCCGAAACAACGAATTTGCCAAACTCGACGTCCTCGAGCAAGGCATTAAAGAAGCGCACGAGCGCAACAAAAAATTCTTTTTGACCGTCAACACCCTGCCGCACAATTCCAAACTCAAAACCTTCGTTGCCGACATGGAGCCGCTGATTGCCATGAAACCCGACGCGCTGATTATGGCGGATCCGGGTTTGATTATGACCGTGCGCGAAAAATGGCCGGAGATGCCGATCCACCTGTCCGTACAGGCGAACACCACCAACTACTGGGGCGTGAAATTCTGGCAGAACATCGGCGTCGAACGCATCATCCTGTCGCGCGAATTGAGCATGGAAGAAATCGCCGAAATCCGCCAAGAATGCCCCGACATCGAACTCGAAGTCTTCATCCACGGCGCATTGTGCATCGCCTACTCAGGCCGTTGCCTATTGTCGGGCTATTTCAACCACCGCGACCCCAACCAAGGCACCTGCACCAATTCCTGCCGCTGGGACTACAAAGTCCACAACGCCACTGAAAGCGATGCGGGCGATGCCCAGCTTCTGCAAGGCTTCAACTTTGAAAAAGCCCAAGAAGAAGCCAACCAAAACTTCGAAGGCATCAACGGTCAGAAACGCCATCCCTACGCCGACAAAGTCTTCCTGATTGAGGAGTCCAACCGCCCAGGCGAAATGATGCCGATTATGGAAGACGAACACGGCACCTACATCATGAATTCCAAAGACCTGCGCGGTATCGAAGTTGTCGAGAAACTCGCCAAAATCGGCGTGGACAGCCTCAAAGTCGAAGGCCGCACCAAGTCGCTCTACTACGTCGCCCGCGTCGCCCAGTCCTACCGCAAAGCGATTGACGATGCTGTCGCAGGCCGTCCGTTCGACTACGGTTTGCTGAGCGAACTCGAAGGCCTCGCCAACCGCGGCTACACCAGCGGCTTCCTCGAACGCCACCAAACCCAAGACTACCAAAACTACCTCAGCGGCCATTCCACCGCCAAACAAAGCCAATACGTCGGACACGTTACCGAAATCGATGCCGAAGGCTGGGCAACGGTGGAAGTCAAAAACCGCTTTGCCGTCGGCGACATCTTGGAAATCATCCATCCCGAAGGCAACCAAACCATTACGCTGGAACAAATGACCCGCAAAGGCACAGCCGTCGAAGTCGCCCCGGGCAACGGCATCCAAGTCAAAATCCCGAATATGCAGGGCAAAGAAAAAGCCCTGATTGCCCGGGTTTTGAATCCCTAAGCGCGTCCGGCAACGGCAAAAGGCCGTCTGAAAACCGCAGCAACGGCTTTCAGACGGCCTCCATATCGTCAAAACAGCTCAAAAACAAAATAATGAAAATCACCAAAATCTTTACTTTCGATTCCTCGCATATGCTCGATGGCCACGATGGCAAGTGCCAAAATCTGCACGGCCATACTTACAAACTGGAAATCACCGTTTCGGGCAGCCCCATCGAAGGCGGCGCGAAAGACGGCATGGTGATGGATTTTTCCGACCTGAAACGCACAGTCAAGCAACACATCATCGAACCTTTCGACCACTCCTTCATCTATCACGGCGGCAATGAACGTGAAAGCCAAATCGCCGTGCTTTTGGAGGGTTGGAACATGAAAACCCTGCGCCTTCCCTTCCGCACCACCGCCGAAAACATGGCGGTTGAAATGTACGGCCGTCTGAAAAATGCGGGTTTGAATGTGTCTAATGTCAAACTGTGGGAAACGCCGACCTCGTGTGCGGAGTATGAGGAGGGGTAGGGAATATCTCGGACGTATCGATATAGTCAATTTAAATAAGGCCTGCCCACCCCCGTCATTCCCGCGTAGGCGGGAATCCAGGCCTTGTTTTTCAGGAATTTAAAAATTGCAGCAATTCCAAATCCCTGGATTCCCGCCTACGCGGGAATGATGGTGTGGGCATTCTTCTTTGAATTTACTGTAAAGCGGTTTTTTCCTGCACGGATTCCCTGCTTTTCAGACGGCCTTTTATACCAACGCACCCATTAAAAGGAACACCATGAAACTCCTTTCCACCCTCCTAGTCCTCCTCGTCGCAATCGAACATTTCTACATCGCCTGGCTTGAAATGACGCAGATTCCCAGCAAAAAGGCAGCGGTGTCGGCGGTATGAAAAAAATCAGCGTCGCCCCCGAAAATCCGCAATTCCGCATCGTCGAAATTTTCGAGAGCCTGCAAGGCGAGGGCTGGAACACGGGTATGCCTGCTGTTTTCGTCCGTTTGGGCAAATGCAATCTGGCGTGCGGTTGGTGTGATACCGATTATTTGAAATTCGGCATGATGAGCCTGTCCGACATCTTAGGCCGTCTGAAAACCTACACCGCGCGTAACGTCATCATTACCGGCGGCGAGCCGACCATACAGCCGCATCTCGATACGCTGCTCGACGCGCTCAAAGCCGAAGGCTATTTCCTCTGCATCGAAACCAACGGCCTCAAGCCCGCGCCGTCGCAAATCGACTATGTCGCCACCAGCCCCAAAGCCTGCTACGCCGAAAAATATGAAACAAACTGCATCGCCAAAGCCGACGAAGTGCGGATTGTTGCGGACGGCGATGTCGTTGCGTTCTGCCAAAACATGGAACGCAAAATACGCGCGCGCCATTACTACCTTTCGCCCTGCGAACAAAACGGCGCGATGAACATCTACGACACCATCCGCCAAATCGGTATTTTAAACAGCCGCCCCGACGCACCCGTGCATTGGCAGCTGAGCGTGCAGACGCACAAATGGGCGGGGATAGAGTAAAAGGCCGTCTGAAAAACCTTTTCCACCGTTCAGACGGCCTTTGCCGTATCATCGCGGGCAAACCCGAAATCCGAGGAAAGCCAGTGTCCAAACAGCCCGATAAATTCTTGAGCAAACCCGAACGCATCATGCTGGTCGGCATGATGCTCGATGCCGACTACACCGGCGCGCACGAAACCCGCGAACGCGCCTTTGCCGCCGCAATGGCTGAAGCGGAAGAACTCGTCCGCGCCACCGGGGGCGAACTCGTCTGCCGTCAAACCGCCAAACGCGACCGCGCCCACCCCGCCCTGTTTGTCGGCACCGGCAAGGCCGAAGAATTGGCGCAAACCGTTCGCGAACGGCAAATCGAACTGGCCGTGTTCAACCACGAACTCACCCCCACCCAGGAGCGCAATCTCGAAAAAGCCCTGCAATGCCGCGTACTCGACCGCGTCGGCCTGATATTGGCCATTTTTGCCCAAAGGGCGCAAAGCCAGGAAGGCCGATTGCAGGTCGAACTGGCGCAACTGACCCACCTATCCGGCCGCCTGGTGCGCGGCTACGGCCACCTGCAAAGCCAAAAAGGCGGCATCGGCCTGAAAGGGCCGGGCGAAACCCAACTCGAAACCGACCGCCGCCTGATCGCCCAAAAAATCACCGCCCTGAAAAAACGGCTCGAAGCCGTCCGCCGCCAACGCGCCACCCGCCGCAAGGCGCGCGAACACGGCAGCCTGCCCACCTTCGCTCTGGTCGGCTACACCAATACCGGCAAATCCAGCCTGTTCAACCGCCTGACCAAAGCCGACATCTTGGCCAAAAACCAACTCTTCGCCACACTGGACACTACCGCCCGCCGCCTGTATCTCAACCCGTCGGCCAGCATCATACTCACCGATACGGTGGGCTTCGTACGCGACCTGCCGCACGGCCTGGTGGCCGCCTTCTCCGCCACGCTGGAAGAAACCGCATTGGCCGATGTACTGCTGCACGTCGTCGATGCCGCCCATCCGGAACACGAACGGCAGATAGACGATGTGAACGAAGTATTGCGCGAAATCGGCGCGGGCGACGTACCGCAAATCGTGCTGTACAACAAAACCGACCTGCTGCCGCCCGAAGAACGCCGTTTCGGCGTCCTGCGCGACATACAAGGTAGGGCGGTGGCGGCCAATATTTCGGTTAAAACGGGCGAAGGTTTGGACGCATTGCGCGAAATATTGGCCGAACACGCCGTTTCAGACGGCCTGAAAAACCAAAACACCGTTTGAAATACCATTACCACCGTTTTAAAAAGCACTTAACGATTAGGGAAATGTTATGAAACGCCTGCTCAAATACCTGCTTGGTGCAACCGCCGTCCTGATATTGGCCGCCGTCGCCGTCCTGTATGCCGTTCCCGAATGGCTGAAACAGCGCGAAATCCGTGCCGCCGAAGCTGATTTGGCTTTGCTGGCCGCGCCGCCCGCGCCGCCGCCGTCTGCGAAAAACGGCATAGACGCATTGTGGCTGCTGCAATACCGCACAAAAGACGATGCCGAACGCGCCGATTTGATGCGCCGTTTCGGCGAAGTGATCAAATACAACCCTGATACCTTTGCGCGCCATAACGAATTGGCGGACAGATACCTGCCGCCGCCCGATGACGATATTTTGACCTTTATCGGTACGGCGGCGGAATATCTGTCCCAAATCCGTGTCAACCTGCCCAAATACCGCGCCGAAGCGGAAAAACATGCCGAACTGTTTGCCAACGTGGACAAACTGGCCGATTACGACACTTTCGCCCCGCGCAACTGGCCGAACGATCAAGAAGATTTTACAGAAGTGGGTTTTCCGCGCTTTGAATGGCTTCTCCGCAGTCATGGCCTTGCCGCACTGGACTGGGCGCAGGGCGGGGAAGACCAAGCCTGGCAGCGTGTCTGCCGCAACATTAAAACCGGCCGTAGCCTGCTTCACGGCCGTCCGGGCCTGATTTTTCCCATGATCGGAAACGCCGTCATCCGCCGCAACACCGGACTGGCGGCGCAAATGCTGCATGAAAAACCCGAATGGGCAAACCGCCTGCCTGCCGAATGCGGCGGCGTGTTCGATGTATTGGACGAACAGGAACAAAGCATTTGTTTGGCCATGCAGGACGAATTCCACCAAACGGGTAATATGTACCGCAAATTGGACGGCAAAGGTGTGCAGATGATGCAGGTATCGGAATGGCGGGAACTTATGGCTTTGGGCGACGACTCGCAAATCCGGGCAGCCGACTTCGCATTATTGTTCCTGCCGCGCTTTGATGCAACGCACAATATGGCGCAAACCGCGCCGCATTATGCCTCTTACTGCAAACCTGAGGCCGCCGCCGTTTTGAAGGCTGATCAAAAAATACAGAGACAGCCGCAGCCGTCTGAAAAAACGTTTGCCCAAAAATGGGCATGCCTGGGCAACAGTATAGGCTGCCTGACCACCGACGCCGCCCTGCCTTCTTTTGACGGATACGTCTACCGCCTGCAAGACACCGCCATGCAACAGCGCGCCTTTAACGCGGCCTTAGCCTTATACCGCCTGCCCGCCGAAAGCCGCCGCGCCGCCCTGGATAAAGTTTTGGCCGAACATTCCTCGCCGTCGCGCAAATTGAGATGGAACGAAAAGGAACAGGTGATTGATTTTGATGTTTATGATTTAAACAAGATTCCCGACCCCATTCCGTTTCATCCCGATGCCGGAAGATAAGGCTTTCAGACGGCCTCTGCATATAAGGCCGTCTGAAAATGAAGGATGAAGGGAAAAACCGTTAAAGTGATGTGAATTTTGGCTGAAGCGTGAAAGATTGAACCATGAAGCAGCCTTATCTGTTGCAAACATCGCCCGATTCGCTGATTTTGTTCGATAACGGCAAAGACAATTTTTTAGCGGATTTTCATCAGGTGTTTTCGGGAGCGAAGTCGAAAGCGAACATGAAAATATATTTGCCTTGTTTGGCACGGATGCTTTTTTATTGTGCGCGGCGGGCAGCCGACCTTGCAGGATTGGGACGGCAAAATTTATTTCTCCCTTCCTTTGCCGTTTCCTTTGGATTTGGCCGACGGTTGCGGCGTGATGCCGGTCGGCACGCCCGAGCCGGTTGCCGCCGAAAGGCTGCAAGCCCGGTTTGACGATAATGCCGGCTTGTCGCAGGCCCTTTTTAATTTTGCCGCCCCAAACGGCTGGGAACCGTATGATTGTTTGGCTTTGTGCATCTGCCTGTTCAACGAACAAGAGCAAGAACGCATGAAACGGGAATTTGAGGTATGGCGTCTTTCAGACGGCCTGATCCACGCAGGAGGCCGTCTGAAAAAACAGTATGAAAAGAAAAATCCTGAAACCGGCAACGGGTTTCAGGATTTTCTGTATTCGGGCAGCCTACATCCGGCTCAATTCGCGCTGCAGGGCTTGGATATTTTGACGGCGGTCTTGGATATTGGCCGTGAGCTGGCTGGCGCGGTTTTGGTTTTTCTGCGCGCGGGCGGCACTCAGTTCGTTTTGCGCGGATGCCAAAGCCTGCTGTTCGTTGGCCAGTTCTTGTTCCAAAATGGTGCGGCGGCCGCTGCTGCCCGAAGGCTTGGGCAGGCCCGCATCGGCGGTTTGCAGCGGGGGCGCGGTACGTATCGGCGCATTGGCGGCGCGGTTCGTACTCATGGAGGCGCGCCTCGGCGATGCCGGAGCAGCAGAGGCCTGGGCGGCCGGTTCGCGCGGCGGCGGTGCAACGCGCGGGGCGATGCTGGTATAGCTGCCTATCCTCGGCAGGTCGGGCGTATGGCAGTTGGCCGAAGGGCGCGAGGTATAGACGGTTACGCCGCCGACGTTGCATTCGTACACTTTGGCTCCGGCCGGCAGCGAGGCGGCGGATATGGCGGCGATGATGCTGTATTTGATGATGCTGTTCATAAGTTTATCCCCGGAATTCTGTTTCAACGGCATGGTTTATCTGTTCCAATTCTTCCTGCCATGCCAGCCAGTTTTCCTCTTGTTTTTCTAATTTTACTTTAGTTTCCGCCAATTGTGCGAGGGTCTGCTGCAATTTGGCTTTGTTGGCATCGGAATAGGCGTCTTCCTGTGCCAAAAATGCTTCACAGGCCGTCTGAATTTCGCTAAGGGCGGCGATTTCTTTTTCGGCTTGGTCGATTTTCTGCTGCAAGGGTTTGCCGAGGCGGGCTTTTTCTTGGCGGATTTGCGCTTCGATGCGCTTGGCATCTTTGCGATTGCGGCTTTGCGCCGAAGCGGCGGGCGCGGCGGCGGCGTTTTCTTGTGCCAAACGGTAACGGCGGTAGTCTTCCAAATCGCCGTCAAACGTTTTCAGACGGCCTTGTTCTATCAGCAGGAAGCTGTCGGTGGTGGCTTCGAGCAGGCTGCGGTCGTGCGAGACGACAATCAGCGCGCCTTGAAAACTTTGCAATGCGAGCGTGAGTGCGTGGCGCATGTCCAAATCGAGATGGTTGGTCGGTTCGTCCAACAGCAGCAAATTAGGCTTCTGCCACACAATCATCGCCAATGCCAGCCGCGCCTTTTCGCCGCCGGAAAACGGTTCGGTTTTCTGCAGGGCGGCATCGCCGACAAAGTTGAAGCTGCCGAGGAAGTTGCGGATTTCCTGTTCGCGCACATCGGGGCTGAGTTTTTGGATGTGCCACAGCGGGCTTTGGTCGGGACGCAGTGTATCGAGCTGGTGTTGGGCGAAATAACCGATATTGAGCTTGTCCGAGCGGACAATCCGGCCGGACAAGACATTCAGTTCGCCCGCCAGCGTTTTGATAAAGGTCGATTTGCCGCTGCCGTTTACCCCCAAAAGGCCGTAACGCGCACCGCTTTCCAGCGACAGGTCGATGCCGTGCAAAACGGGTTCGCCGCCGTAGCCCAAATCGGCTTTGTCCAGTTGCAGCAACGGATTGGGCAGGTGGGCGGGGCTGTCGAATTCAAACGAAAACCCGCTGTCGAAGTGTGCCGGCGCGATGCGTTCGAGCTTGTCCAAGGCCTTCATGCGGCTCTGCGCCTGCACGGCTTTGGTGGCCTTGGCTTTGAATCGGTCGATAAAGGATTGCAGGTGTTTGATTTGCGCCTGCTGTTTGAGGTAGGCCGCCTGCTGTTGTGCCAAGCGGCGGGCGCGTTCGGCCTGGTAAAAATCGTAATTGCCGCCGTAAAGCGTGAGCTTTTGATCGGAAAGTTCGACGGTCTGCGTCGTGGTGGCGTTGAGAAAATCGCGGTCGTGCGAAATGATGATTTGGGTGCAGGGCAAGCCGGACAGATGGTTTTCCAGCCATAACACAGTTTCCAAATCGAGATGGTTGGTCGGTTCGTCCAGCAGCAGCAAATCGGCGCGGCACATCAGCGCCTGCGCCAGATTGAGGCGCATCCGCCAGCCGCCGGAAAAGGATTTGACCGGCCGGCCATGTTCTTCTTGGGAAAAACCCAAGCCGCTTAACAGTTTGGCAGCGCGGGCGGGCGCGCTGTAAGCATCGATTTCTTCCAATTTGGCATGATATTTGGCCTGTTTCATACCGTCGTTTTTTGCTTCGGCTTCGTGTAAGGCCGTCTGAAAAAGCTGCAATTCCCCGTCGCCCTGCAAAACATAATCCAGCGCGGATATGTCCAGCGCGGGCGTTTCCTGGGCAACGGCGGCGGTTTTCCAGTGTTTCGGAATGGAAACATCGCCTTTGTCTGCTGTGATTTCGCCTTTGAGCAGGGCGAAGAGGCTGGATTTGCCGCTGCCGTTTTTGCCGATCAGGCCGACGCGGCGGCCGGGGGCGAGGGAGAGGGCGGCTTGGTCGAGCAGCACTTTTAGGCCGCGTTGCAGGGTGAGGTTTTTGATTTCTATCATGTTTGAAGCTTGGGCGGATGGAGGCGGAAAAAGGCGGCATTTTACCGTTTCGCCGCCGTTTCTAAAACAAGCATTTCAAATTCGTCAAAAGGATGCGTATAATGGCGCGGTTTTTTAACCGACAAATCGTTAGGAACACCATGAGCATCCAAGAGCAAATCAAAGAAGTCGTTACCACCCATCCCATCGTGTTGTTTATGAAGGGTACGAAGCAGTTTCCGCAGTGCGGTTTTTCTTCCCGTGCGGTGCAGCTGCTGAACGCGGCGGGCGCGCAGTATGTTACGGTCAATGTGTTGGAAAACGCCGAAGTGCGCCAGGGCATTAAGGAATACAGCGATTGGCCGACCATCCCGCAGCTTTATGTGAACGGCGAATTTATCGGCGGCGCGGACATTTTGCAGGAAATGTATGACGCCGGTGAATTGCAGGAGTTGGTTGCCGCCAAGTAATCCGGCAAACGGAGGCCGTCTGAAAAGTTTCAGACGGCCTGTTTTCTATTTTGGCATGATGGTTTGTGCCCTTGCCCGGCTTCAACCGTGGCGAATTGCTTTTTTGTTTTGAGAATAAGGCTAAGCGTAAAGGAAGAATATGTGGTCGTTTGAGATGGTGGCCGCCATGCTGGCGGTCGGGGCGGCGGCGGGTGTGATTGCGGGGATGTTCGGCGTCGGCGGCGGCACGATTTTGGTACCGCTGGTGCTGTGGATTTTGCAGATGCAGGGTGCGGAAAACTTTCAATACGCCCAGCATATCGCCATCGGCACGTCGTTCGCCGTGATGGTGTTCACGTCGTTTGCCAGCGCGAGGGCGCAGTATAAGCGGCAGGCGGTGGATATGGACGTGCTGCGCGCGATGGTGCCCGGGGTGCTGTGCGGTGTGGCGGCAGGGGCGTTGGTGGCGCAATATTTGCCGAACAAGGGCCTGCAGGTTTTTTTCACGCTGTTTATCGCCATTCTCGCCGTGCGTGCGTTGTTGGGCATCAAGCCTACGCCTGAGCGGCAGTTGCCCGGCAGGGGCGGCTTGTTCGGTATGGGTGGGCTGTTCGGCCTGTTATCGAGCTGGATCGGTATCGGCGGCGGTTCGCTGACCGTGCCTTATTTGACTTTCTGCAATGTGCCGGTTCACCGCGCCGTCGGCACTTCGGCCGCTTTGGGCTGGCCGATTGCGGCGGCGGGTACGTTGGGTTATGCCTGGGCGGGCTGGAATCAGGGCGGTCTGCCTGAAGGTTCGGCGGGTTTCGTCTATCTGCCTGCGGTGGGCATTCTGGCCGCAGCCACTTTGCTGTCCGCGCCTTTGGGCGTGCGCCTTTCCCACAAGCTGCCTGCCGATAAGCTGAAAAAGGGTTTCGGCATCCTGCTGTTGCTGATTGCGCTGCGGATGGCGTGGAAGATTGTACAGTCGTAGCCGTGCCGCCCGGTATCGGAGGTTGGCGGTAAAAAGGCCGTCTGAAAAGCCGGAAACAGCTTTTCAGACGGCCTTTTGCCGTGTCATTCAATCGTCCAGCGGTTTCCATTGCCAGTAAAACCGTTTCGGCCGCCACTGGCGCGCGGTAACGGTTTGGCCGTCGGATTCGAGCAGCCATGCGCCTTGGCGGTCGGTGCGGAGCAGGCGGATGCCGTGTGCGCGGACGCGGTTTTGCACTTCGGCGGTCGGGTGGCGGTAGCTGTTGCCGAAGCCGCTGGAGGCGATGGCGAAGTCGGGGGAGACGGCGTTGAGGAATGCGCCCGACGACGAGCCGCTGCTGCCGTGGTGCCCCAACACCAAGGCTTGACTGTACAGGCTTTGGCCGTAACGTTCCAGCAGTTTGCGTTCTCCTTTGATGTCGAGGTCGCCGGTTACGATAAACGCCGTGCCGCCCGCCACGGCGCGCAGGACGCAGCTTCGAGCGTTGTCGTCTGTGGCTTCGCCTTCGACGGCGAGGAGTTCAAAATGCACGCCGTCCCATTCCCATTGCCGGCCGGTGTGGCAGTTTTGCACCTGAATCATGCCTAAGCCGCCGTAAAATTCGGGTTGTCCGACCAGAATTTCGCGGGGCTTGAGCGCGCGGGCAATCAGCGGTGCGCCGCCGTCGTGGTCGGTATCGTGGTGGGACAGCAGCAGGGCATCGAGGTGGCGCACGCCGTGCGCGCGCAGGGCGGGAAGGGTTTGCATCTGTGCCGCGCCCGCCGTGCCGGTATCGAACAACAGGTGATGGGAGGCCGTCTGAAAATACACCGCCAAGCCTTGCCCGACATCCAGCACAACCATTTTCAGACGGCCTTCCGTTGGCGGGGCGGGGCGGTATAACAGGAAACCGGCCAAAACGACGGCCGCCCACGGGCGCAATGCCGCACCGCGCGGCAGCAGCCAAACGGCCACCGCCGCCAGTGCCGACAGCAGCAGCGGCCACGGTGCGGCGGCCAACCCCCATTCCGGCGCGAATTCCGCCATCGCGGCCAAAACGTGCAAAGTATGCTGTCCTAGCCAGGCCGCCGCGTATTGAAGGGGGTAGAACGGAAAGAGGGAGGCCGTCAGTGCCAGCGGCACCAGCAGCCAGGAAAACCACGGAATCGCCGCGGCATTGGCCAACGGACTGGCGGGCGGCAGGGCGGAAAACAGAAAACCCACCGCCGGGAGGGAGGCCAATGTGGCCGCCCATTGCCCGCGCAAGGCCGAAACCCACCATGCCTTGCCGTCGCCCGTGCGGCAGGAGTCCGCCCACAAGAGCGCGGCCACCAGCCCGAACGACAGCCAGCTGCCTGCCGCCAATGCGGCCGACGGGTCGAGCAGCAAAATCAGGGCCAGCGCCGCCCACCAGCCGCGCCAGGCCGAAGCCGTGCCGCCCAGACTCCAGGCTGCCGCAACGGAGGCAATCATCAGCATCGAGCGCAGGGTGGGGACGGCAAATCCGGCCAAGCCGCTGTAAACCAAAGCCGCCGCCGCACCCGCCGCCAGCATCCAAACGCGCGGCCGCCCCGGCGCGGCGGGCAAAACGAGCAGCAGGCGTTTCATCAGCCAGGCGGCCAGCAGGGCCACCATGCCGACATGCAGGCCGGACACGCTGATCAAATGGTTCAGCCCCAATGGGCGGAACACCTGCCACCAGCCGCCCGACAGCGCATCCTGCTCGCCGATGGAGAGCGCGCGCATCAAGGCCGCGCCGTCGGCCACTTCGGGCGGCAGCCGCTGCCAGCTTGAGCGGATGTGTCCGCGCAGGCGCAGGAGGCCGTCTGAAAAACCGTTTTCCCTGTCGGCCAGCAGCTGCCGTTCCGCCCCGGCCGTTGCTAATGCGTCTATGCCGTTGGCCAAAGCCCACGCCTCGCGGCTGAAACCACCGATGTTTTCCTCACCGATAGGCGGGCGCATTTTCAGCTTCAGCCGCCACACGCTGCCGGCCGGCCATTCGCGCCGTCGATAGTCGGATAACTGCACGCGGTAACGCCGCCCGCCGGCCGTTTCCGCTTCGGCTTCCAAGCGCACCCGCCGCCCGTCGTCCTGCGCCAAACCGGCCGCCCTCACCGTCATTTCCACCGTTTCGCCCTGCCGTTCCAACGGCCAGCGGGCGGCCAAAGCCTGTTCCGTCCGCCATACGCCGTATGCCGTCCCCGCGCACGTCAGCAGCACGAAAACCGCCGTGCGCGGAAAACGGCGCAGTATCGGCACGGCACACGCCGCCCATACCGCAAACAGCCAAAACGGCGGTGCGCCAGGCAGGGCAAACGATAGCAAAACGCCCGCACAAAAGGCGGACGGCAGATAAATCGGCATCGGGTTTTCCGTATGGAGGCCGTCTGAAAATGAAAAGCACACGCTGTGCTTTCAGACGGCCTGATTTCGATTGGAAAGGAGCGTGTCGGACATCAACGCTGAGCCGGTGTCCGTTTCAAAATGGCAAACAGGGCTAACAGCGCGGGCAGGCTTGCCGCAACGACCGCCAGCAGGGGCTGCGGATAGCCGGATTCCGCGGCTGCCCAAAGGCCGGTATCGAGCGAGACCAGGGCGCAAGCCGCCCATAATACCGCCAGATTGATGGCATATGCCGCCGCCGCAATATTGCGCGGGAAAAGCTGCATCAATGCGGCAAACGAAAACCCCAAGAAGGCAAAGGAGAGCAGGTGCAAATCGCCGCTGCCCGCCGATTGCGGATATATCCGGCTGCCGTCTGCTGCCCGCATCAGGGGCAGGGAGGCAGGCTGCCGCAGAAAATACCAGCCCGCAGCGACATTGAAAAGGGCGAAAAACAGAAGGATTTTTTTCATTTTTCAAAAGCGTCCGGCTTGGGCTGCCTTCCTGACACAACGATGGCATTCGGCGTTCGGCCGTCCGCCATACAAGGCCGTCTGAAAGGAAACCGATTCGTTCGGCATCAATCGCCCATTGCCGCCAGTAGCTCTGCCTGATGTTCGGCAATCAGGGCGTTGGTGATTTCTTCCAAATCGCCGTCCATCACAAAATCCAGCTTGTGCAGGGTAAGGTTGATGCGGTGGTCGGTCACGCGGCCTTGCGGGTAGTTGTAGGTGCGGATGCGCTCGCTGCGGTCGCCGCTGCCGATGAGGGATTTGCGTTCGGCGGCTTCTTTGGCTTGGGCTTCGCGTTTTTGCGCGTCGTTCAGGCGGGCGGCGAGGACTTTCATCGCCTGCGCCTTGTTGGCGTGTTGGCTGCGGCCGTCTTGGCATTCGACCACCATGCCGGTGGGCAGGTGGGTGATGCGGACGGCGGAGTCGGTTTTGTTGATGTGCTGACCGCCCGCGCCGGATGCGCGGAAGGTGTCGATGCGAAGGTCGGCGGGGTTCAGCTCGATGTCTTCGAGTTCGTCCGCTTCGGGCATGACGGCAACGGTACAGGCGGAAGTATGGATACGGCCTTGGCTTTCGGTGGCGGGAACGCGCTGTACGCGGTGGCCGCCCGATTCGAATTTCAGACGGCTGTACGCGCCCAAACCGACGATACGAGCGATGACTTCTTTATAGCCGCCCAACTCGCTTTCGTTGGCGGAAACGATTTCGACCTGCCAGCGGTTGCGCTCGGCGTAGCGGCTGTACATGCGCAGTAAATCGCCTGCAAACAGTGCGGCTTCGTCGCCGCCCGTTCCGGCGCGCACTTCGATGAAGATGTTTTTGTCGTCGTCGGCATCTTTGGGCAGCAGCAGTTTTTGCAGTTCGGTATCGAGCGTGTCGATTTTGGCTTTTGCCGCTTCGATTTCTTCGGCGGCAAAGTCTTTCATTTCGGGGTCGGACAGCATTTCCTGCGCTTCGGCCATGTCGTTTTGTGCCTGCATGTATTGGTGGAAGGTTTCGACGACGGGGGTGATTTCGGCGTGTTCGCGTGTGAGCTTACGGTAGTTGTCCATGTCGGAAGTCGCTTCGGGCGAGCCGAGCAGGGCGGTTACTTCTTCCAAACGGTCGGACAGTTGTTGTAATTTTTCGATGATGGTGGGTTTCATGTAGGTCTTTCTTTGAAGGCCGTCTGAAAGGTTTTCAGACGGCCTGTTACGGATTGGCGCGGATTATAACCGATTGTTTTTCCGTGTTGCCGATTAGGGCTGTTTGCGGGTGGTGATTTCTGCCGCTTTTTCCTTCAATACGGGGATGTAGCTGCTGTTGCGGTACATCACGACGCTTTCCTTCGGCGATGCCGCGCTGACGGCGGCCAAAATCAGCGTGTCGCCCTGTTTGTAGAAGGCGATGTCGGATTTGTGTTGCGCGAACCAGTTTTCCTGATGCTCGAAATCCGCGCCCTGCGGGGCGAGGGCTTCGAATTCTTCGCGGCTCAGGCGCGGGTAGGGCGGATAGAGGGCGTCGAATTCCTTTTTCGCTTGGGGGAACGTTTTTTTAGACGGTATCAGCATGATGTTTTGCAACGTGTCGTGCGTATCGTCGAATTGGAAAACGATAATCGAACCGTCCGCGTCAGGCATCGAGTAGGCATTGTTCATCGGCACGGGCGTGCCGTTGCCGTAGCCTATGGTGCTGGAACCCGCCTTGGCAAGCTGCGGATGCTTTTTCAGCGCGTCGGCCACCGTGGCTTTGCCCATGGTCAGGCCGTAGGGCGACGGATTGTCGGGATGGACGGCCTGTTTCGCCTGCGCGTCGGCGGCTGATTTGACGGCCGCGCTGTTGTCGGTGCGGGTGGTTTCATCGGCTTCGAAAGAACAGGCGGCCAGTATGGCGCAGGCCATCAGGGAATATAGGTATTTCATGGCATTTCCTTATCGTGGTCGTGCGGTTACTTCTCTACCGGCAGGCCGAAATGCAGGTAGCTGATTTCGGTGGCCATGCGGCCGCGCGGCGTGCGTTGCAGGAAACCCTGCTGGATCAGGTAGGGTTCGATAACGTCTTCGATGGTGTCGGTGGATTCGCCGATGGCGGCGGCGATGTTTTCCAAGCCGACCGGCCCGCCGCCGAACTTGTGCAGCACCGCTTCGAGGAATTTCCTGTCCATCACGTCCAGGCCGACTGCGTCCACGTCCAGCATCGACAGCGCGGCATCGGCGGTTTTCGCGCTGATGCTGCCGTCGCCCTTCACTTCGGCGTAATCGCGCACGCGGCGCAGTAGGCGGTTGGCGATGCGCGGCGTGCCCCTGCTGCGTTTGGCCACTTCCATCGCGCCCGATTCGTCCATGTCCAGCTGTAAAAGATGGGCCGAACGGCGGACGATGGTGGCCAAATCGGCATGGTTGTAAAACTCCAAACGGGCGACGATGCCGAAACGGTCGCGCAGCGGATTGGTCAGCATACCTGCGCGGGTGGTCGCGCCGACCAGCGTGAACGGTGGCAGGTCGATTTTCACCGAGCGGGCGGCCGGGCCTTCGCCTATCATGATGTCGAGCTGGTAGTCTTCCAAAGCGGGATACAGGATTTCTTCCACCACAGGGCTGAGGCGGTGGATTTCGTCGATGAACAATACGTCGTGCGGTTCGAGGTTGGTCAGGAGCGCGGCCAAATCGCCCGCGCGTTCCAGCACCGGGCCGCTGGTTTGGCGCAGGTTTACGCCCAATTCTTTGGCGATGATGTTGGCCAACGTGGTTTTGCCCAAGCCCGGCGGGCCGAAAAGCAGCGTGTGGTCGAGTGCTTCGCCGCGTTTTTTGGCTGCTTGGATAAAGATTTCAAGTTGTTCTTTGGCCTTGTGCTGGCCGATGTAGTCGGCAAGCAGCTTCGGGCGCAGCGCGCGTTCGAGCTGTTCTTCTTGGGATGACAGGGATTGCGCGCTGATAATGCGTTCCGGTTTGGCGGCGGTGAGGTTGTCGGTGTGCAGCATGGGAAAGGTTCGGTCGGGCAAAGGGCGTATGATACCTGAAAACGGAGCCGACGATGGGAGGCGGAGTTTCTGCGGGGCCAAAACGAAGCCGCTGTGGGGGAAATGCCTTTCAGACGGCCTAATAAGTGAAAAACGCGTAAAATCCTTCTTTTTGATTTCGGGAGATTGTGATGGAATTGTCCGCAGAACAAATGCAAAGCCGCCTCGACCATATCCAAAGCTGCTACCGACGCTGGCTGGAGCTGCAGCCCAAGCTGGAAGCGGCACAGGAGGAATGGCGGCAGGCGGCGGGGCTGATGGCCGAACTGGATGCCTTTTACGCCAAAGAATACATGGCATTCAATCAGGCCGTAGAAGACGGCCTCGAACTCGACGAGCGCACGGAGGGGGAATACCGCGTTTTGAGCGAAGACGCGCTGTACAACGCTTTCGGCGAACAATACGAATTGGCCTGGCAATGGATGAGGCTGGCCATGCAAAGCCTCGATCCCGCAAACCGCTGTTTCTGAATACAGGCCGTCTGAAAGCGGCATAACCGGAGAGATATATGAAAAAAACCACCCAAACCGTCTTATGTTTGATTCTGTTGTCGTCAGGCATGAGTACACTCGCCTGTTCGCCCAACCTGCCGAATTACCAAAACTGTATCAACCAACAGCGGCAGTCTATGGAAATGCAGCAATTTCAAGGCCGGATGCAGCAGGAGCAATCACTCGGCCAGCAGCGGCAGCAGCAGTATGACCCGTATGCGTTTGAAAAAGCGACTGTCCGGGCGCGGCAGGATTTGGCCGGTCAAAGTGATATTGCCGTGGCCTTCAGTCCGTCCACAGGGGCTGTAGGCGTGTCCGCGGTATCGTGGGCGCAGTTGCAGCCAAACCTACATGCCAACCCCATGCTGGCTTCCACCAAAGAATTTGCTTTGGCTTCCTGTATCGATAAAGCCCTCAATCTGAAACTGGGCGGCTTTACCCACAAGGAAATGGACAAAACCCTCCGCAAATACGGCAAAAAAAGCGATTGCAAAATCGTGAAGGAAGGGGAACGGCTGGAAGAAAACCTGATTGCCGTGATTCGCGGCAGGCTGACAGACAGTACGTACACACTTTATTGGCTCGCACGCGGCGACAACAGCACCCCGTTTTCCCAACAACAGCCCGAATTTAAATCGCTGTTAAAAAAATGCCGAAGCGAAGCGAAAAGTTGCGACGTCATCGGACAGTTCGGCTATCGGACGGAATTGTATTGAAAAATAAATTCATGATAAAAGGCGGTAGGTTTGTTCAAACGCGGCGGCAATGTATCGCCGTTGTTTGAGTCGGTTTTTTGGCTTCTGCCGCATTTTGCCCTTCGGGCAAGGGATGATGCCGCCGTGTCGTAATTTTTCTGTGTAATGAGTGAAAGGAGTTTCTGAAATGAAGCATAGCGCAATATTGGCTGCCGCCTTGCTGGCCGTGTCCGCACCGTCTTTTGCCGCGCCGTCCGGCGTGCCGGAAGGCCGCTGGCGGATAACGGGGGTTGACGGCAAATCTGCATCGGGCACATTGGTTTTCGACCGCGCGTCATCGCGCCTGCATGCCGATGCGGGATGCAATATGTTGTCGGCCGGATACCGCGTCAGGAAAGGCCGTCTGAATATTTCCCAGGCCGTTACCACCTTGAAAGCCTGCGAGCCGGAAGTGATGACGGCGGAAGAAAAACTGTCGGGCGCGCTGTCCGCCGTCCGCCGTTATCGGTTGCGCGAAACGCCTGCCGGGGCGGAGCTGGCTTTATCCGACAGACACGGCAAGGTGCGGATTCTGGCGGTGAAAGAGGCGAAGGACGCGCGGTCTGCCGCCGAAACCGCCGAATAAGGCTTCAGACGGCCTAGAGGCCGTCTGAAAAAGCCGCCAAACGGATTGGGTTTGGCGGCTTTTTTGTTTTTACTGTCCGTGATGGCTGCGGAAATATGCCCACTCTTCCACCACGCTGCCGTCGGGCAGGTGGCAGACGCCGTATTCGGCACCGTTTTTGTCTGTTTTGATTTTCGATTTTCCGCCCTGTTTGATGCAGAATTCGGAGGCGGGGTTGGCCGTGCCGACCGCCGGGCTTTCTTGTCCGGCCTTGTCGGCGGAACAGGCGGCGAGGGCGGCGGTTGAAAGTAAAAGGGCGAGATGTTTCATGGATTTTCCTTTTCGGGTTTGCTGCTCCGGCGTTGCCGGAAAAAATGCTGTAAAACCGCTTGGCAGTCTTCGGCCAGAATGCCGCTGAACACGGCGGTGTGTTTGTTCAGACGGCCGTCTGAAAACAGATCGACGATGCTGCCCGCCGCACCGCTTTTCGGTTCGGCCGCACCGTAGACCACGCGCGCCACCCGTGCCTGTATCAGGGCGGAGGCGCACATGGCGCAGGGTTCGAGGGTGATGTAAACGTCGCAGCTGTCGAGGCGGTAGCTGCCTGTCTTCCGGCCCGCTTCGGCCAAGGCACGCAGTTCGGCATGGCCGCCGATGTCGCAGTCGGCGACGCAGCGGTTGTGCGCCGTCGATAACACTTCGCCGTTGCGCACCACCACCGCGCCGACGGGCACTTCGCCGGCCGCTGCCGCCGCTTCGGCCTGATGCAGGGCAAGCCGCATAAAGCGTTCGGCCTCTCCGGCAGGCGGCGGCAGGGAGACGGGCGGGTGGTTTTTGACGGCGGCGAGCAGCGCGGTTTTGTCCGTGTCGGACAGTTGCATAACGTCGCAGCCGAGGCAGGCGGCGGCAAGCTGCCACAGGACGCTGCGGGTCGGTGTGCGGCCCGATGCTTTCAACAGCAGAAAGGTTTTGACCGCGCCCATTTGCCGCAGTTCTTCCTGGCTGCGGATGCCGAGGCGGTGCAGGGCTTGGAGGGTGGACGGGGCGAAGGGCGGGGTGGTGAGCATGATGTGTCGGTGTGTGTTTTCAGACGGCCTCGGGCGGAGGTTCGGATGGATGTTCGGGCCGTCTGAAAAAGGGTTTGCAGTAAAAAGGGACGGGGCAAACGGCGGTTTCAGACGGCCTCATAACGCCCTTGTGCTTTCAAACCGCCTTTTGATGCCGCTGAAGGGGTCGGTAAACTCTATCGCGCGGGCGAGGAGTTTCAGCGGGCGGGCGTAGTCGGTGCAGTCTGCGGGCTGCGGGTCGGAGTAGAGCGGGTCGTTCAGCAGCGGCATGTCGAGCGCGGCCATGTGGACGCGGAGCTGGTGTTTTTTGCCGCTGACTGGCCGGAGGCGATAGAGGCTGTGGCCGCCCCTGTTTTCCGCCAGTTCGATGATGGTATGGCTGTTCGCTTCGCCTTCGGCCTGCCGCGTGAGGTAGAACGGTTCGCCGCGTTCGAGCCGCGAACGGACGTGCAGCGGGTAGGCAAGGTCGGTGCGGGTGGGGGCGAGGGCTTCGTAGGTTTTTTCCACCGCGCGGCTTTGGAACAGGGTTTGGTAGGCGCGGCGGCTTTCGGGGCGGTGGGCAAACAGGATGACGCCCGCCGTGTCTTTGTCCAGCCTGTGCAGCGGAGTAAAGTTTTCGGGATTCAGGTGTTGCAGTTCGGGGCGCAGCCGCAGGCGGGTGAGCAGGGTTTCGCGCAGGAAGCGGCCGCCGGGGATGACGGGTAGGAAGTGCGGTTTGTCGGCCACAATCAGGTGTTCGTCGATGTGCAGGATGTGTTCTTGAAACGGCACGGGTTCTTCTTCGGCGGCGATGGCTTCGCGGTAGTAGTAAACCGTGCCGCCGGGGCGGAATGCGGCGTCGGCGGCCAGCGGCGTGCCGGCTTCGTCGAAGATGTGGCCGTCTGAAAGCCTGCCCGCCCAGATTTCGCGGCCGATGTAGGGGAAGCGGCGGCAGAGGAAGTCGAGCAGCAAAGTGCCGTGCAGTTTTTTGTCGCACGGCAGGTGGAGGTAGCTCGGTTTGATGCCGTCTATCAGCGGCAGCGGGGCGTTTTTTTTCATGGCCGCCATTGTAACCGAATTTCAGACGGCCTGTTTTGCTGCTACAATCCGCGCCGTTTTTGATAACGGTTTCGGCACAGGAGCGGCAGGGATGAGTCAGGAAAAACGGCGGATTTTCGTCCTCTATACGGGAGGCACCATCGGCATGGTTCAAAGCGGCCGGGGCTTGAGGCCGGATGCGGCATTGGCGGAAAAGGCCTTGCTGCCGTTTTCAGACGGCCTCTCTTTCGATTGGCACATTTGTGCTTCGCTGATTGATTCGTCCGCCGTAACGCTGGAAAACTGGCGCGAGTGGCTGGCCCTGCTGGCGGAAAAAATCCCGCAATACGACGGTGTGCTGGTGCTGCACGGCACGGATACGCTGGCCTACACGGCCAATCTGTTCGCCCTCGCGCTGCACGGTTTGGACAAACCGCTGGTGCTGACCGGTTCGCAATGGCCGTTCGGCGCGCCGGGCAGCGACGCGCCGCGCAATCTGGCGACGGCCGCCGCCGCCCTCCGCCTCGGCCTGCCGCAGTGCGTCATCGCCTTTGACGGCAAACTGTTCCCCGCCGTCGGCAGCAGCAAGGTCAGCACGGAAACGGCCGACGGTTTTGCCAACCCGCATTTCGGCGCGTTGGCGCAATGGTCGGAAGCGGAAGGGCGGATAAGCCTGCGGGACGGTTTGAGGCCGTCTGAAAAGCCGTCGGGCGGATTGCGCGCGGAGCGGATAAACCCCGCCGTGTCCGTGTCCTGCCACACCCTGATTCCCGGCGGTTCCGCCCGCCACATCGCCGCCGCCTTGCGCCAGGGCGGGGAGGATGCCGCGATACTGCAAAGCTACGGCCACGGTAACGCCCCTTCGGACGACGGTTTTATCGATGCCGTCCGCAGCTTCACCTCGCGCGGCGGCCTGCTTCTCAACATCAGCCAGGTGCCGCAGGGGTGCGCGGCGGCGGTTTACGCCCAAGGCGACGCGCTGCGGCAGGCGGGTGTGGTCGGCGGCGGCAAATGCAACCTCGAAACGGCAAGCGTGCTGCTGACGCTGGCGGCAGGCAACGCCTGGACGGCAGACCGGCTGCGCGCCGAACTGGCCGCGCTGGGTTTGACGGATGCCTGAAACGTTTTCAGACGGCCTCTTCATGGTTTGAGGCCGTCTGAAAAAATATCGGGACTTTAATGTTTCCAGGGCAGCCACATCTTGGCCAGCGCGTACATCAACAGTCCGCCGAAACCCAAAACGGCAAACACAATCCCTTTTTTACGCGCGTTCGGGCACAGCCAGTAAACGGCGAGGCTGAAGCTGAAAAACATCGCCGCAACCGCCCACACCAATTGCCGGTCTTTAAAGCGGTTGAGGGTATAGCTTTCGTTCATCACCACATACATCTGCCACAAAGCCGCGCCGCACATCGAAAAAACGCCCGCAGGCAGGAAAAACAGTCCGAGCAGTTCCTTATTCATCTGGATAGGCCGTCTGAAAAAACAAAAGCGCGATTATAGCCGAAAGCACCCGCCGCCAACTTTCAGCCGGCCTTTTCTTTACACATGAATTAACGTATCCTTGCGTGCTTTCGCACACAGACACTTCCTCAACAAATATGAACGCACTTAAAACCATCAGCGATTTTTTCGGTAAAACCTTCGCCCTGTGGGCGGCACTGACCGCCGTGGCGGCCTATTCCCTGCCCGAAGCCTTTGTTTGGCTCAAGCCTTATATCACCTGGCTTCTGGGCGTGATTATGTTCGGCATGGGGCTGACGCTCAGCCCGTCGGACTTCAAAATTTTGGGGCAGCATCCGAAATCCGTGCTGGCGGGCGTGGTGGCGCAGTTCGTCATTATGCCGCTGACGGCTTATGTTTTGGCCGTTACGCTGCAACTGCCGCCCGCGATTGCGGCCGGCGTGATTTTGGTCGGCGCATGCCCGGGCGGGACGGCTTCGAACGTGATGACCTTCCTCGCGCGGGGCAACGTCGCATTGTCGGTGGCGGTAACGTCGGTTTCCACACTGCTCGCGCCGGTGCTGACCCCCGCCATTTTTTATCTGCTGGCGCATCAGTGGCTGGACATTTCCGCTTCCGCCATGCTGATGGATATTTTGAAAATCGTCATGCTGCCGATTGTGCTGGGCGTACTGTGCAACCTTTTCCTGCACCGGCAAACCAAGGCGGTGGAAGGCGTATTGCCGCTGGTGTCCGTCGTGTCGATTGCCCTGATTATCGGCGCGGTGGTGGCTTTGAACCGCACCAAAATCGCCGAGGCGGGCGGGCTGATTTTCGGTGTGGTGATGCTGCACAACTGCATCGGCTACCTGCTGGGCTTTTTCGCCGCCAAGTTCATCAAACTGCCTTACGACGCGCAAAAAACGCTGGCCATCGAAGTCGGGATGCAGAATTCCGGCCTGGCCGCCGGTTTGGCGATGAAATATTTCGATCCGATTGCCGCCGTGCCGGGCGCGATATTCAGCGTGTGGCACAATATTTCCGGTTCGCTGCTGGCTTCCTATTGGGCGGCAAAGGCCGCCAAGGAGGAACGGCACGAGCAGGAGGGGCAGGATAAACAGGCCGTCTGAAAAAGTATTTCCATACCGACAGGGAGCATAGGACAATGAGCGGAAAAAGCCCTTTTATTTCCGAGAAAATCAGTGAGCTGCGGCAGAAAATCGCCCGCCCCTGCACGGCGTTTGAAACAGGCGGTTTCCGACCGGCGGGAGATGAGCGAGAAAACTGGATAGGCCGTGTGTTTTTGTGCAAACCGGAAGAAGCGCGGCCGGTTGTTGATAGTGAGGGCAGGCCGCTTTATCCGCTGGCGCAGTTTTACCTGCCCGATTTGCCCTATGTGCCCGAACAACTGAGCCATATTACCTGGCTGACCGTGTTTATCGGCGAAGAAATCCCCAAATTGGAAGAATTCGAATTAAAACGCGGGGACATGGTGTTCTTGGAACATATCGGACGGCACGGCAAGGGCTGGCTGATTCGGGAATACACCGCCGATGACGAACTCGTCCGTTATGAATATCCCGCCGATCCGAACGGTTCGCCAAAGCCCTTTCCGCTCAAACCTGTCTTCCTTGAACGGGATTTCCCCATCTGGGACGGCGGAGGCTTGGATGGACATTTGGAAGATGAAATCTGCGACTTTGAAGACGATGACGACGAAGCAAACTGCTTGAGCTATTACGACGACATCGGCACCGAACACGACTACCGCCATAAGTTCGGCGGTTATCCGTCTTTCTGCCAGTCGGGCATTTGCGAAAATGCCAAAGGCCGCCTGCTGATGCATGATCATTTTGAATTTATGTTTCAGATTTCCAGCGACAGCAAGGCTTGTTTCAACGTTATCGACAGCGGCAGCCTGATGTTTTCCCGCAATCCCGAAAACGGCGAATGGTCGCTGTATTACGATTTTTATTGAGGCCGTCTGAAAACCGCCCGACAAAGGAAACCCCATGAACCCCCTGATTACCGATTCCGCCTTATCCGACAGCCGCAAGCCGGTGATTGTCGCGCTGGATTTTGCCGATGAGGCATCGACCATTCAATTCGTCCGCCGTCTTGACCCCTCCCTGTGCCGTCTGAAAATCGGCAAAGAGCTGTTTACCGCCACAGGCCGCAGGCTGGTGGAAAATTTAATCCATCAGGGCTACCAACTTTTCCTCGACCTGAAATACCACGACATCCCCAACACTGTGGCCAAGGCCTGCAAAGCCGCTGCGGAAATGGGCGTTTGGATGGTGGATATGCATGCGTCGGGCGGCCGCCGCATGATGGAGGCTGCTGCGGAAGCGGTGGCAAACTGTCCGGACAAGCCGCTTTTAATCGGCGTTACCGTGCTGACCAGCATGGAGCAGGCCGACTTGGCCGAAACGGGCGTGGATGTGCCGATTGAGGAGCAAGTGTTGCGGCTGGCGCGGCTGGCACAGGATTCGGGCTTGGACGGCGTGGTCTGCTCCGCGCACGAAGCCGCCCCCTTGCGCGGCGCGCTCGGCTCCGATTTTGTCTTGGTAACGCCCGGCATCCGCTTGGATACCGCAGGCAACAGCGACGACCAACGCCGCATCATGACGCCCGCCGAAGCCTTGGCGGCAGGTTCGACTTATTTGGTGATGGGCCGCCCTGTAACCCAAGCCGCCGATCCGCTAGCCGTATTGCGCGAAGTGAACCGCGTGGCGAATGCTTAAACATTAACAATTTTGATGCCGTTCAAAGAAAACTGCCTTACTTTGATACGATAGATAAATAGCCAAAAAATTTTAGTTTAGAAAGGAAGTTATTCGATGTCTCAACGTGGTTCAGATGTGAGCAATATTTTTGATTATGATGCATTTCCGGAAGATGATTTGCTTGTAAAGGATACCCCTGTTGGATGGTATGCGATTGTGTCGCATAAAATTGTCGAAGAGGGGCTTCCTATTAAATTTATGTATCGGGAACATCAAGGGGATTTACCATTTGATAGCGGATGGCGAGTATTTTCTGGAACAGAAGATGATGAATACTCGAATAACCCTGAGAATTTTACCTTTCATAGTTTGACACGGCTCACTCATTATCAAGCAGATGTTGGGGAGCTGTTTTGGGCGGATATAGGTAGCGTTTTTGAAAAAAAAGAAGGAGAGGATTGCTTTTCACCTGTTACCGATTGGTCTCCTTTAGATTTTGAAGAATAATAAAAAATCAGATTTATTTTTAAGCAGTAAATCTGCTAGGTGAGTGCTTTGAGAATACATTGAAGTTTTCACACACAAAAAATAACTTAATTTTGGAGTGCGCAAAATGCCCACCAAGTTCCAACAAGAAACCCTTAAGCCCCGTTTCGTGCAAGCCAAAGTCCTGGTTGTCGGCGACGTGATGCTCGACCGCTATTGGTTCGGCGACGTATCGCGCATCTCGCCCGAAGCCCCCGTCCCCGTGGCCAAAATCGAAAAAACCGAACACCGCGCGGGCGGAGCGGCCAATGTGGCGCGCAACGTGGCCGCACTGGGCGGGCAGGCCGTATTGCTGTCCGTCATCGGAGACGACGAAGCGGGCGACTGCCTGAATGAACTGATGGCGGAGCATGGGGTTGAAACAGTGTTGATACGCGACCAAAACATCGCTACCACCGTCAAACTGCGCGTCGTGGCACGCAACCAGCAGCTGATCAGGCTGGATTTTGAAGACGCGCCGACACACGAAGTATTGAACGGAGTGAAAAACCGCTTCCGCGAACTGTTGGCCGAATGCGACGTCGTCATCCTGTCGGATTACGGCAAAGGCGGGCTGACCCATGTGGTTTCCTTTATCGAATGGGCGCGGCAGGCGGGAAAACCGGTCTTAATCGACCCGAAAGGGGACGACTACGCCAAATATACCGGCGCAACCCTGCTTACCCCCAACCGTGCCGAACTGCGCCAAGTTACCGGCAGCTGGAAAAACGAAGCCGATTTGCAGGAAAAAGCCCGCGCGTTGCGGCGCAATTTGGATTTGCAGGCACTGCTCCTGACGCGCAGCGAAGAAGGCATGACCTTGTTCCGCGACGGCGAACCGCACCACCAGCCGACACAGGCGCGGGAAGTGTTCGATGTTTCCGGCGCGGGCGATACCGTGATTGCCGGCATGGGGTTGGCAATGGCGGCAGGATTGGATTTTCCCGAAGCCATGCAGCTGGCAAACGCCGCCGCCGGCGTGGTGGTGGGCAAACTCGGTACGGCCGTGTGTTCGTTTGACGAATTGGCGCAATCATTGTAAAGTAACGTAATAATCAAGTATTTTTTTGTTGCATCATTGCGGCTACCTGCCCGAAGTATCGGCCGGCGGCAAAAAAGATGCTGCAGTTGCGGACACATTAACAAATATTTTAAGGGAATACAGTCAAATGCCAGTAAGCATGACCCGCTTGGAATTCAATTGGGACGACAGTCAAAGCCGTAAAAAACTCGACATGACTGCCGTGCAGGCTGTGGCCGCCGTATGGTTGGCGGACAAAAATGCCAGCCGTCACGCCGTGATGGACCTCGAAACTGTAGTAGATGAGCCTTTTTCTTTCGCTTTCAACGGCTTGGATGCGGCAACGGTCATCGGCTTGTTTGACGAAATCGCGCGGCAATTTCCGTTTATACGCTTTTATGTGCGCGGTATCGGCGAAGATTTCAGCAATATGTGGCTGCGCGAATACTACAACGGCGTAACTGTGTTTGCCGCCGGGCCGTTCGAGCATAAAGTGTCGGAAAATATAAACAATAAAGGCAAAAGCTGGTTTAGCCGATGGTTGGGGAAATAGTGCCTGGCTAAGGCGCGTTTCGGAAATGTTTCAGACGGCCCGGGCATCGCTTTGCCGCCTGTTGTGTACAACACCCGCCTCCGATTGAGATTGCCGCCGTCAGGCGGTACAATCGGCGGCGTTTTATTTTTGTAAAGAAATATTATGAGTCTGATTGGTGAAATTTTACCGTCTTCACACATCCTGCTGGATTTGGAAGTCAGCAGTAAAAAACGCCTGTTCGAGCAAGCCGGACTGTTGTTGGAAAACGAAGCGGGTGTTGCCCGTTCCGAAGTCTTCGACTGCCTGTTTGCCCGCGAAAAACTCGGTTCCACCGGCTTGGGGCACGGTGTGGCCGTACCGCACGGCCGATTGGCTTCATTGAAAAAGGCGGTCGGTGTCTTTATCCGCAGCAAAGAGCCGATTCCTTTTGATGCGCCCGACGGCAAACCCGTTTCACTGGTTATGGTATTGCTGGTTCCCGAAAATGCCGCAGGCACGCATTTGGAAGTCTTATCCAAACTCGCAGGAAAATTTTCAGACAAAGGCGTGCGCGAACAGCTGATGCAGGCTGCCGATGCTGCCGGAATCCTACGGATTCTGACGGAGGAATAATGCCGAGCATCTCCGTACGCAGCCTCTATCAGGACAATCAGCACAAACTCCAATTGGCTTGGGCGGCAGGCGCGGCGGGTGCCGACAACCGTATCGGAGTAGAGGCCGACAAGCCGGTTTTGGCTTTGGTCGGCCATTTGAATTTTATCCACCCCAATCAGGTTCAGGTTTTGGGTGTGGCCGAAGTCGATTATCTCAGCCGTATGGAAAGCGGCGATTTGGCCTACAGTTTCGACCAGCTTTTCGAGTTGCCGATGTCGCTGGCCATCGTGGCAAACGACTTGCCCGTGCCGAAGAGTTTGCGCGACTATTGCCATACCCACAGCGTCCCGCTGCTGACTTCCAAGCTGGAAAGCCCGTATCTGATGGATGTGCTGCGGATTTATCTGCAACGCACTTTGGCGGTTTCTACGGTTAAGCACGGCGTATTCCTCGATGTATTCGAAATCGGCGTCCTTTTGACTGGGCAGTCGGGCTTGGGTAAAAGCGAATTGGCTTTGGAGCTGATTTCGCGCGGGCACAGCCTGGTGGCCGATGATGCGGTGGAACTGCACCGCACCGCGCCGGAACTTTTGGAAGGCCGTTGTCCGCCGATGCTGCGCGACTTTCTCGAAGTGCGCGGCTTGGGCATCCTCAATATCCGCCATATTTTCGGTGAAACGTCCATCCGTCCGAAGAAATCCCTCAACCTCATCATCAATCTGGTGGCGGCTGACGACGATTACATGAAACAAATCGACCGTTTGAGCATCCGCAGCGAAACCGAATCCATCCTAAACGTCAATGTCCGCTCCGTTACCCTCCCCGTGGCTGCAGGCCGCAACTTGGCGGTTCTGGTGGAAGTGGCGGTACGGAACTATATCCTCCAGCTGCGCGGAAAAGACAGCATGAAGGAATTTTTAGAACGGCATCAAAGTATTATGAAAGAGCAAGAGGTCAGGCATGAAAATCATCCTGATTAGCGGCCTGTCCGGTTCGGGCAAGTCGGTGGCACTGCGCCTGTTGGAAGATGTCGGCTACTACTGCATCGACAATATGCCTATGGAAATGATGCCCGATTTGGTGCGGCATCACATTTTGCGGGCAGACGTCGAGCACTTGGCCGTCAGCGTGGACATCCGTTCCCGCCCGAGCATCAGCGAAATCGACAAGCAGCTTGCCTATCTGCGCCGGCAGGGGCACAGTGTGGAACTGCTGTTTTTGGAGTCGGACGAAGCCGTATTGATGCGCCGGTTTTCCGAAACCCGCCGCAGCCATCCGCTGGCCGGACTGACGCAATCCCTGCAGGAGAGCCTGCGGCAAGAGCGGGAGATGTTGGTACCGCTGCGCGAAAAGGCATACTGCATCGACAGTTCGTCGATGAATTCCCAGCAGCTTCGTTATGCCGTGCAGCAATGGCTGAAGGTAGAGCGCGAAGGCCTGTTGGTGGTGTTTGAGTCTTTCGGCTTTAAATACGGCGTGCCGACCGACATCGATTTCCTGTTTGATATGCGCAGCCTGCCCAATCCTTATTACGACACCGCCCTGCGGCCGTTCAACGGTACGGAAGAGCCTATTCGGCAGTATCTCGACGGCCAGCCTCTGGTGCAGGAAATGGTGGGCGACATCAAACGCTTTATCGGCCGCTGGCTGCCGCGGATGCAGGAAGAAAGCCGCAGCTACGTTACCGTCGGCATCGGCTGCACTGGCGGCCAGCACCGCTCCGTTTATGTTTGCGAACGGCTGGCGGAACATTTCAGGCCGGATTATCAGGTGCTGGTACGGCACCGCCAGCTCAACCTAGGTGCGTAACCGGCGTAGCGGATAATTAGACCGCAGAGGCCGTCTGAAACAGGCCGTCCGGCATTTTCAGACGGCCTTTCCCATATTCAGAACAGAGAACCGAAAAACATGGCAATCCAATGGTATCCCGGCCACATGCACAAGGCCAAAAAAGCGATTATCGAACGGCTCAAAAGCGTCGATATGGTGATAGAAGTGCTGGACGCGCGCATGCCCGCATCCAGCGAAAACCCCTTGCTGGGCAAACTCTCGTCGGACAAACCCAAACTGAAAATCCTCAACAAACAGGATTTGGCCGACCCCGAGCGCACCGCGCTGTGGCTGGCCGAATTCCAGTCCCGCCCGAACACCAACGCCATCGCGTTGGACGCTTCCGACCGTCAGGCGGCACAAAAGCTGATTGCCGCCTGCCGCGCCCTCGTGCCGAACCGCAAAGGCGTGGACAAACCCCTACGTGTCATGATTTGCGGCATTCCCAACGTAGGCAAATCCACCCTGATTAACGGTATGCTGGGCAAAAAATCGGCCAAAACCGGCAACGAACCCGGCATTACCAAAGCCGAACAACGCCTGTTCCTTGCCGACGATTTCTGGCTCTACGACACCCCCGGCATGCTGTGGCCGAAAATCATCGTGGAAGAGGGCGGTTACAACCTGGCTGCCGGCGGCGCGGTCGGCCGCAACGCACTGGATGAAGAAACCGTAGCCCTCGAACTCATCGATTACCTGCGCCGCCACTACCTGCCGCAGTTGCAGGAACGCTATCAGGCCGACAAAAACGAAAGCAGCCATTGGCGTGACGAACAATGGTTGGAATGGATAGGGCGCAGGCGCGGTGCATTACTGGGCGGCGGACGCATCAATTACCAAAAAGCGGCCGAAAACACCCTGACCGACTTCCGCGACGGCCACATCGGCCGCATCACCTTGGAAACCCCGAACCAATGGGAACAATGGCTCAAAGCCGCCCAACGACGCGAAGCCGAACAAAAAGCCGAACGCGAACGCCGCAAGGCCGAGCGCAAAGGGAAGGCCGTCTGAAAGCAGGGGAGGCCGATCTTCTTTAATCGCACCATATTTTTCAGACGGCCTCCAACTTAATCCGAAAACATACCGTTTGTTCTATCCGGTATAACCAGAAACAAAAGGAATCATATGCACACCGAACTTCAGTCTCCCGAATTGTGCCGCGTCCGCGCCATTACGGCCTTTACAGTATTGCCGGCTGATGCCGCAAGCTGGGAGGGCATCCTTTCCGAAGCCAAAAGCCAATGCGACCGTTTGGCCGCCTCATTGGCCCGAGGCGGCTATCAGGTGCAATCCATCCGCATAGTGTCCAATCCGTTCGGCGAATACCTCGACACATCGGACATAGCGGCCTCAAAAGCCGGTTTGGAACGGATTCGCAATATTCTGACGCGCATCAATCAAAACAGCAGTTTGCGCATACGGTTTGCAATCGGCGAAGCATGCACGGCGGCCGAAATCGCCCTTTTGCCCGAACTGATCAAAGATTATGGCGACCTCTGCAACGCCTGTGTCAATGTCCATGCCGATACAAACTGCCTGCCCGACAACGAAACCATCCTCCGCTGCGTGGATGCCGTCGGAACAATCGGCCGCATCACACCGCGCGGCGAAGGCAATTTCAACTTTACCGTCAATTTCAACTGCTCCCCGCTGATACCTTATTTTCCGGCAAGCTATCATAGGGGGGAGCAGGGAAACTGCCTGGTGGTCGGTTTGGAAACCCCCGACCTGCTGGCTGCCGCCTTGCGCCGCCTAAACAACCTTCCCGAAGAACACACCGCTTATTTTCAGACGGCCTTAAATGCCATGCGCGAAGCACTGCAACATCATGTCGATGCGGTGCAGCAATACATTACCGAAACCCCGCTCTCGGCAGGCTGGCAATATGCAGGCATGGATACCTCCGCCGCCCCGTCGAAAAACTGCACTTCGATGGTCGAACTCTACCGCCTGTTGCGCGTGCCGCATTTCGGTGCCGCAGGTACGGTGGAAGCGTCGGCTTTGCTGACCCGGGTGTTCAAATCACTGCACAATGTCCGTGCAGTCGGTTTTTCAGGCCTCATGCTGGCGGTAACCGAAGACCAGGGTTTGGCCGAAGCAACCCATCATGCCCGCTTCGGATTACACGATTTGCTGACTTACAGCAGCGTATGCGGCATCGGCCTGGATACCGTCCCCATTCCCGGAGACACACCTGCAGCGAAAATCGCCGCCATCATGCGCGACACGGGTACAATGGCCTTCCGCTTGAATAAGCCGCTCACCGTGCGCGTATTTCCCGTTCCGGGTTTGCAGGCCGGAGAGCGGACCACTTTTGAAAGTGCGGATTTGTGCAACTGCGCCGTCCTACCCGTACGCTGAATCGTCCAACCTTTCAGACGGCCTCCAACCATCGGAAGGCCGTCTGAAAACCGAGAAAGGAAACAACCATGCTCTTAGGAGTCAATATCGACCACGTCGCCACCCTGCGCAACGCGCGCGGCACAAGCTACCCGTCCCCTCTCGAAGCCGCCCTGCTGGCCGAAACCCACGGCGCTGACTACATCACCCTGCACCTGCGCGAAGACCGCCGCCACATCAAAGACGACGACGTCGCACAAATCGCCCGCGCCGTCCGCACCCACATCAACCTCGAAATGGCACTGACCGAAGAAATGCTCGAACACGCCCTGCGCGTGCGGCCGAAAGAAGTCTGCATCGTGCCCGAAAAACGGCAGGAAGTTACCACCGAAGGCGGCTTGGACGTACTGGGGCAACAGCAAAAAACAGCCGATTTCACCCGCATCCTCAGCGAAGCCGGCATCCGCGTCTCCCTCTTCATCGACGCCGACGAAGCGCAAATCCAAGCCGCCGCAGACATCGGCGCACCCGCCGTCGAACTGCATACCGGTGCCTATGCCGATGCCGCCGATGCCGCCGAACGCCGCCAACGCCTCGCACAAATCGAAGAAGGCGCGTATTTCGCCTCCGAACGCGGCCTCATCGTCAATGCCGGGCACGGCCTCAACATCCACAACGTCGCCCCGATAGCCAAAATCCTGCCGATAGCCGAACTCAACATCGGACACGCCCTCATCGCCCAGGCACTCTTCCTCGGCCTGCCCGCCGCCATCGTCCAAATGAAAGAAGCCATGTTCCGCGCCCGACTAAGCATCTGAACACCGAAACAGGCCGTCTGAAAACACCCTTGCCGATCATATCCTTTCAGACGGTCTCCACACCGCCGCACAAAACGCGATTCCCACTCAGCAGACCATGCAAACCAACCTTGCCGACCCCATCCGCCACACGCCAGAAGGCCAAACGGCCGACGAAATCATCCGCCGCTGCGTCCACTGCGGCATCTGCAACGCCGTCTGCCCCACCTACCGCCTCAGCGGCAACGAAGCCGACGGACCCCGCGGCCGCATCTACCAAATCAAACAACTATTGGAAAACGAAGCACCCGCCGCCGGCAACCTGCACCGCTACCTCGACCACTGCCTCACCTGCCGCGCCTGCGAAAGCGTCTGCCCCGCCAAAGTCGAATACGGCAAACTGGCCGAAATCGGCCGCGACGAAGCCGAACGCCGCATCAAAAGGCCGCTGTGGCAGAAACTCCAACGCGGCATACTGCGGCGGCTGATTACCGCCCCGCAACTCTTCACCCCCCTTTACCGCATCGGACAACACAGCCGCCCCCTGCTGCCCGACGCACTCAAAAACAAAATCCTGCCTCAGCGGGAAGCAGGCTTCATGCCCGACAACGAACACCCGCGCCAAATCCTCATGCTCGAAGGCTGCGTCCAACCCGCCCTCTCGCCCAACATCAACCGCGCCGCCGCCCGCATATTGGACAGGCTCGGCATCCAAACCCACTATTCCCATTTTGCCGGCTGCTGCGGAGCCGTAAACCTGCACAACGGCGCAAAAGCAGACGGCCTGGACGACATGCGCCGCAACATCGAAGCCTGGATACCCTGGCTGCCCGACGGCATAGAAGCCGTCGTAACCACCGCCTCCGGCTGCGGCGTAACCGTCAAAGACTACGCCTACCACCTGCGAAACGATCCCGCATACGCCGAAAGGGCCGCCCGCATCAGCGCATTATCCAAAGACATCGTCGAAATCCTGGGCAACGAAAGCCACCGCCTGAATGCCATGATGCACAAAAGGCCGTCTGAAAAAATCGCCTACCACCCGCCCTGCACCCAGCAATACGGCCAAAAACTATCGGGCAGCGTGGAAAACCTGTTTGCCCAACTAGATATCCCGCTCTACCTGCCCGCAAATTCCGGCCAATGCTGCGGCGCAGCGGGCACTTACGCACTGCTCCAGCCCCAAACCGCAGGCCGTCTGAAAACCGAAAAACTTACCGCCCTAAACGAATTGCAACCCGACATCATCCTTTCGGCCAACATCGGCTGCATCGCCCACCTGGGCGGCGGCAGAACTCCCGTGCGGCACTGGATAGAATATCTGGACGAACTGCTGGCTTGATTAAACCGCGGGAATGAAAAGAAAGGCCGTCTGAAAGCCGTCGGGCGGTATTTGTTTGCCAAATGGAGTACAATCGCCGGCCGTCTGAATTTTCAGACGGCCTTTTTGTGAACGGATGGTGAATCTATGGCGACAGAATCTTCTCGCTGGCTGAGCGTGTTCGCGCTTGCCTGCGCGGCCTTTATCTTCAATACCACCGAATTTATCCCGATTGCGCTGTTGAGCGATATCGGGCGCAGTTTCGGCATGCTGCCCGCCGAGGCCGGTGTGATGATTACGGTGTATGCGTGGGTGGTGGCCTTGATGTCGCTGCCGCTGATGCTGATGACGCGGGCGACGGAGCGCAAGGTGTTGCTGTTGGTTTTGCTGGCGGTGTTTGCAGGCGGCCATGTGTTGTCGTTTTTTGCCGGCAATTTTACTGTCTTGCTGGTCAGCCGTACTGTGGTCGCGCTGACACACGCGCTGTTTTGGTCGATTACGGCGGCTTTGGCGGTGCGGATTGCGCCCAAGGGCAAGGGGAATCAGGCTTTGAGCCTGCTGAGTATGGGAACGGTGCTGGCGATGGTGTTGGGTATTCCGTTGGGGCGGATGGCGGGTCAGGCGTACGGCTGGCGGCTGAGTTTCCTGCTGATCGGGATTGCGGCGGCTTTGACGGCGGCGGTGTTGGTTAAAACTCTGCCCAAGCTGCCGAGTATCAACAGCGGTTCGCTGGCCAGCCTGCCGCTTTTGTTGCGGCGCAAGAGTCTGCTGCAGCTGTTTGCCTTTACCGTGCTGATGATAACCGCCCATTTCACGGCTTACAGTTATATCGAGCCGTTCGCGCTTCAGACGGCTGCCTTTTCGCCGCAGCGGGCGACGATGCTGCTGCTGGTGTACGGCGCGTCCGGTTTTGCCGGGTCGTACTTGTTCGGACGTTGGTTTGCCCGCAAAAGCCGTTTGTCTTTTGCCGCTTACGCGCTACTGATGACGGCGGTGATGGTTTTGCTGCTGCCGTCGGCAGCGTCCCCTTGGGTTTTGACGGTGTTGTGCTTCTTTTGGGGCGTGGGCATCACTGCGCTCAGTTTGGCGATGGTGTCGCGCGTGCTGCGGTTTGCCGACGATGCGACGGATGTGGCGACGTCGATTTATTCTTCGTTGTACAACGTGGGGATAGGCGGCGGCGCGTTGTTCGGACGTTATGCCGTGCAGCAGTTCGGTTTGGAACACGTCGGCTTCGCTGGCGCGGCTTTGGCGGCGGTGGCGTTGCCGTTGTGCTTTTTGCTCGTCCGCCGGGCGGATTTTGCCGATACTTGACGTGCCGATGTTTGAGGCCGTCTGAAACTTTGTTTTAGCTTCGCAGAAACTTCGTTTTAGCTTCGCAGAAACTTCGTTTTCAGACGGCCTTTTTTTCGCTTTGAGGTTTTGCGGCTTTCAGACGGCCTTTATTTCGGCCTGCGGTATACGTCGTGGCAGGATTTGCAGCTTGCGCTGACGTTGTTGTAGGCAGCGGTGATGCCTTCGAGCCGACCGTTTTGCGATTGGGCGTTCAGCTCGTCCACCGCTGCGAAAAATTCGCTTTGTTTACGTTTAAAATCATCCGGTTGCACCCATACGGCGGGCAGCGCGTCGCCGTTGCCCTGCGGGTCGTTTTGGAAGTGGTCGAACGGTTTTTTCGCATTTTGGGTGAAAACGGCCGTCAGTTCTTTGAATTTGCCTTGGCTGAATGCTTCGTCGCCTTTGACCATTTTCCCCATAACGGCGAATTCGGGCATCATACGCTTGAAGGCGGCGGTGCGTTCGGCGGAAATCGGGCCTTTGTCTGCGGCAGGGCCGCCTTGTCCGCCGCAGGCCGCCAGTGTTACAGTGGCGGCCGCTGCGGCAAAAACGGTACGGAGATTCATGTGTTCCTCTTTCGGTATGGTTTTTGAAGCGCGCATCATACCTGAAAACAGGGCGGCAAAAGGTTTGCCGTCCATCGCTAAGGAGAAAAAAATGACGGTTTTGATTACCGGCGCATCGGCGGGCTTCGGCGAAGCGATGTGCAGGACTTTTGTACGGGCCGGCTTCCGCGTGGTCGGCGCGGCACGGCGTATGGATAAACTACAGGGCCTACGCGACGAACTGGGCGGGTCGTTTTATCCCCTCGAATTGGATTTGACCGACAGGCCGTCCGTTGCGGCGGCGTTGGCAAGCCTGCCGCCGCCGTTTGGCGAAATCGACTGCCTGATTAACAACGGTGGCCTGGCTTTGGGATTGGATGCGGCCGACCGTGCCGATTTCGCCGATTGGGAAACGATGATTGAAACCAACGTGCTCGGATTGGCGTACCTGACCCGTCTGGTGCTGCCCCAGATGACGGCGCGGCGCGACGGCTACATCATCAATATCGGTTCGATCGCGGGTACTTACCCTTATCCGGGCGGCAATGTCTACGGCGCGACCAAGGCGTTCGTCCGCCAGTTTTCGCTCAATCTGCGGGCGGATTTGCAGGGCACGGGGGTGCGGGTGAGCAATGTGGAGCCGGGCTTGTGCGGCGGAACTGAGTTTTCCAACGTACGCTTCAAGGGCGACGACGGCAGGGCGGCGAAGGTGTATGAGAACGTGCAGCCGGTTACGCCGCAGGATATTGCGGATACGGTGCTGTGGCTGTATCAGAGGCCGAAGCATGTCAATGTGAACGCGATTGAAATTATGCCGACGGCGCAGGCTTTCGGCGCGCTGCCGGTGTGGCGGGAAACGGAATAACAGGGAACGGTTTCGTTATCGTGCAGGCCGTCTGAAAGCAGGTGTTTTCAGACGGCCTGACGGCTGACGGCTTGTACGGAACGTTGAATCTGCCAAACCGTTTGCGAATGGATGATGAAGGCCGTCTGAAAATTTGTTTTTCAGACGGCCTGTTTGTTTTTCCGAATGGATGTCGGGCAAAGCTGTTGCGCATCCGCAAAGGAATGGATAGGCCGGTTTTGTCCGCCGCGCAGGCTTTGTTCAGACTTGATTCGGCTGAAAGACGTCAGCCTTTGGCGGCCAATATCCGGCCGACGGTATCGACGACGGCCTGTGTTTGCGGGTCGATTTCCAGATTGACCGTGTTGCCCGCCTGCCGTGTGCCGAACAGGGTGCGGCGCAGGGTTTCGGGAATCAGGTGGACGCAGAACGAGTCTTCGCCGACGCTGCCGATAGTCAGGCTGCATCCGTCGAGGCCGACGAAGCCTTTGGGCAGGATGTAGGGTTTGAGCGCGGCGGGCAGGGCGAAGTGCATCGTGGTGTTGTGCTCGGTGCGTTCGATGCGGAGGATTTCGGTGGTGGCGGTGATGTGGCCGCTCATCAGGTGGCCGCCGATTTCGTCGCCGAAGCGGGCGGCGCGTTCGAGATTGACCAAGTCGCCCGCTTTCAGACGGCCTAAGTTGGTTTTGTCCAGCGTTTCGGCCATCAGGTCGAAACGGGCGATGCGGCCGTCCGTTTCCGTTACGGTGAGGCAGCAGCCGTTGTGGGCGACGGACGCGCCGGTTTGCAGGCCGCCGGCCATGTCCTCGGGCAGTTCGACCGTGTGGGTGCGGAAATCGGCGGCGGGCTGTTCGACGGAAACGACACGCCCCATGCCTTGTACTATGCCTGTAAACATAAGGTGTTTTCTTTTCTCGGTGGGTTGTATGGCGGATTAAATTTAAACCGGTACGGCGTGGTCTCGCATTGCCGTACTGTCTGTACTGTCTGCGGCTTCGCCGCCTTGTCCTGATTTAAATTTAATCCACTGCGCTATATGAATCGGCGGCCGTCTGAAAAAAGCGGTGCGGTATCTTCAGACGGCCTCATCTGCGGCGGCGTGCTTTATTCCGCTTCCGACGTATCGAAGAAGAGTTGCTGCTGTTGCAGCGGGTTGCCGTCGGCATCGGTAAGCGGGGCGGTGGCCGCGCTGTGTTTGATGACGGCCAGGCTCAGGCTGCCTTCGGCGGTGCAGGCGGTGTTGATGATGATGCCCGCTTCCGCGCCGTCTTGCAGGACGGCGATGCCTGCGGCTTCTAGGCTGCTGCCCGACAATACGGCCAAGCTGCGTTTGACTTGTCCGCGATACTGGGCGCGGGCGATGATTTCCTGGCCGGGGTAGCAGCCTTTTTTGAAGTGCACGCCGCCTATGGTGTGCTGGTTGAGCATTTGGGCGACGCAGCTTTCTTTGGTCGCCTCTGAAATCCACGGGTAGCCGCTGCGGATTTCATGCAGCTGCCAGGCGTTTTCCGCTTCGGCATCGTAGGCGGGCAGTTTGTCTTTTTCGCCTGCCAGCAGGATGCCACCGTGGGGCAGGGTGCATTCGATGAGGCCGTCTGAAACGGCAAACGGGAAGGAAAGGTGCGGTTCGGCGGCGGGCAGGGCGGTTGCGCCTTCGTTCAGACGGCCTGCCGCGCCGTAGCCGAGCAGGGGTTCGAAGACGACTTTTGCGCGCAGGACGAACATCCGCAGGCGTTTGCACAGGGCTTCGACGAGGTCTGCCGCCGTCAGCAGCAGCAGGTCTTCGCCGCGGTTGAACACCAGCATGTTGGCGATGACGCGGCCTTTGGGCGTGTTGTAGGTGGCATAGCAGGCTTCTCCTTCGGCCAGTCCTTCGATGTGGTTGGACAGTTGGCCGTGCAGGAAGGAAGCGCGGTCTTCGCCGCTGACGCGGATCAGGCCGAAAAAGGGCAGGGCGGAAGTGTGCATGGGGAATCCTCGGCTGTTTTGGGTATGGGGTGGGAAACGGGGCGGCTTGGGTGGTGCGGAAGGCCGTCTGAAAAGGGGCTAACTTTCCCAGTCGATGCCGCATATGCCGCCGTCGGCAAACAGTTTGACGGCCAATATTTCGTCGCTTTTTTCGCTGTCTATCATGTAGTCCATCACAATCGGGTCGTAGTCTGGCAGCTCCACCGTCCATAAAGAGATGCTTTCCAAGCGCATGGCGCGGGCAAATTCTTCGGGGTTGTCGGGGTAGTCCGCACCTTCTATTTCGGTGATGTGGAGATTCAAATATTCGCCGTCTTCGGTTAAATATTCGGCAATGGCGGCGCGGGCCATTTTGTCCGCTTCGTCCAAACGCGCTAAAAACGCGGCGAATGCGTCTAATTTTTCGACATTCAGTTCGTCGTCGCCGCCAGTCCACAAACAGACTTCGACGGTATCGCCGTTGACGAGCAGCTCACGTTCCCAGCAAACGTCCGGTCCGTTTTCCGGGCTTCCTGCCGATAAGGTTTCAAAATAAGGATGTGAAACAGGCATGATTGGTTTTCCTTGAATTATTGGCGGGGCGGTGTTTGCCGGCCGTCTGAAAAGGGGCATTCTGCGTTTCAGACGGCCTGTGTGCCATCAGGCTTAAACGGCGGAATCGGAACGCTCTCCGGTACGGATGCGGATGGCTTCTTCCACCGGGAAGATAAAGATTTTGCCGTCGCCGATTTTGCCGGAACGGGCGGTTTCGATGATGACGTCCACCACCTGATCGACTTGGTCGTCGCGCAAAACCAGCTCCATTTTGATTTTCGGCAGGAAATCGACGGCGTATTCCGCGCCGCGGTAGACTTCGGTGTGGCCTTTCTGTCGGCCGAAACCTTTGACTTCGGTAACCGTCATGCCGGTGATGCCGATGTCGGTGAGTGCTTCGCGCACGTCGTCAAGTTTGAAGGGTTTGATGATGGCTTCGATTTTTTTCACGGCTTGGCTCCTGTGTGCTTGATTTGGCAGGGCGGGAAATTATCACAATCCGCCGCAACACTCAATCGGGCAGGGCGGGCGGCCGTCTGAAAAAGGCGGACGGATGCGCGGCTTCGGCGTATAATCTGCCATCTTTCCCAACCGCATTTGAGAGCTGAATCATGTCTGTTGTTTTGCCCTTGCGCGGCGTTACCGCCCTTTCCGATTTCCGTGTTGAAAAACTCTTGCAAAAAGCGGCCGCACTCGGCCTGCCCGAAGTGAAACTGAAAAGCGAATTTTGGTATTTTGTCGGCAGCGAGAAAGCACTGGATGCCGCGACTGTTGAAAAACTGCAAGCCTTGTTGGCGGCGCAAAGCGTTAAAGAAACGCCCGAAACGCGCGAGGGCTTGCATTTATTTTTGGTAACGCCCCGTTTGGGTACGATTTCGCCGTGGGCTTCCAAAGCGACCAATATCGCGGAAAACTGCGGTTTGGAAGGAATAGAGCGCATCGAACGCGGCATGGCGGTGTGGCTGGAAGGTCGTCTGAATGATGAACAGAAACAGCAATGGGCGGCGTTGCTACACGACCGCATGACCGAATCCGTGCTACCCGATTTTCAGACGGCCTCCAAATTATTCCACCATCTCGAATCCGAAACCTTCTCCAGCGTCGATGTTTTGGGCGGCGGTAAAGAGGCTTTGGTCAAAGCCAATACCGAAATGGGCTTGGCGCTTTCAGCCGACGAAATCGATTATCTGGTTGAAAACTATCAGGCTTTGCAGCGCAATCCGTCCGATGTGGAGCTGATGATGTTCGCGCAGGCAAACAGCGAACACTGCCGCCACAAAATCTTCAACGCCGATTTCATCCTCAACGGCGAAAAACAGCCGAAATCGCTCTTCGGTATGATACGCGACACGCACAACGCGCATCCCGAAGGCACGGTCGTTGCCTATAAAGACAATTCGTCCGTGATCGAAGGCGCGAAAATCGAGCGTTTCTATCCGAATGCGGCGGAAAACCAAGGCTACCGTTTCCACGAGGAAGACACGCATATCATCATGAAAGTGGAAACGCACAACCATCCGACCGCCATCGCGCCGTTTGCGGGTGCGGCGACGGGGGCGGGCGGCGAAATCCGCGACGAAGGCGCGACGGGCAAAGGTTCGCGTCCGAAAGCGGGCTTAACCGGCTTTACCGTATCCAACCTCAACATTCCCGACCTCAAACAGCCATGGGAACAAGATTACGGCAAGCCGGAACACATTTCCTCGCCGTTGGACATCATGATTGAAGGCCCCATCGGCGGCGCGGCGTTCAACAACGAATTCGGCCGCCCGAACCTCTTGGGCTACTTCCGCACTTTTGAAGAGAAATTTGACGGTCAGGTTCGCGGCTACCACAAACCGATTATGATTGCCGGCGGCTTGGGCAGCATTCAGGCGCAGCAGACGCATAAAGACGAAATCCCCGAAGGCGCGTTGCTGATCCAACTGGGCGGCCCGGGCATGCTTATCGGCTTGGGCGGCGGCGCGGCTTCTTCGATGAATACCGGTACAAATGACGCATCTTTGGACTTCAACTCCGTGCAACGCGGCAACCCCGAAATCGAACGCCGCGCGCAGGAAGTCATCGACCGCTGCTGGCAGCTCGGCGACCAAAACCCGATTATCTCCATCCACGACGTCGGTGCGGGCGGCCTGTCCAACGCCTTCCCCGAACTCGTCAACGATGCCGGACGCGGCGCGGTATTCAAACTGCGCGACGTGCCGCTGGAAGAACACGGCCTCAACCCGCTGCAAATCTGGTGCAACGAATCGCAAGAGCGTTATGTGTTGTCGATTTTGGAAAAAGATTTGGACACCTTCCGCGCCATCTGCGAACGCGAACGCTGCCCATTTGCCGTAGTCGGCACGGCGACCGACGACGGCCATTTGAAAGTGCGCGACGACTTGTTCTCCAACAACCCTGTCGATTTGCCGCTGAACGTCTTGCTCGGCAAACCGCCCAAAACCACGCGCAGCGACCAAACCGTGAGGTCGTCTAAAAAACCGTTTAACGCGGGCAATATCGACATTACCGAAGCCGCCTACCGCGTTCTGCGCCTGCCCACCGTAGCCGCCAAAAACTTCCTGATTACCATCGGCGACCGCAGTGTCGGCGGCATGACCCACCGCGACCAAATGGTCGGCAAATACCAAACGCCCGTAGCCGACTGCGCCGTTACCATGATGGGCTTCAACACCTATCGCGGCGAAGCGATGTCTATGGGCGAAAAACCGACCGTCGCCCTGTTTGACGCACCTGCTTCAGGCAGAATGTGTGTCGGCGAAGCCATCACCAACATCGCGGCGGTCAACATCGGCGACATCGGCAACATCAAGCTTTCCGCCAACTGGATGGCGGCGTGCGGCAACGAAGGCGAAGACGAAAAACTCTACCGCACCGTCGAAGCGGTTTCTAAAGCCTGTCAGGCATTGGACTTGAGCATTCCCGTGGGCAAAGACAGCCTGTCGATGAAAACCGTGTGGCAGGACGGCGAAGAGAAAAAATCCGTCGTTTCACCGTTGAGCCTGATTATCTCCGCGTTCGCGCCGGTAAAAGACGTGCGCAAAACCGTTACGCCCGAGTTGAAAAACGTCGAAGACAGCGTATTGCTGTTTGTCGATTTGGGCTTCGGCAAAGCGCGTATGGGTGGCTCGGCGTTCGGTCAGGTCTATAACAACATGAGCGGCGAAGCGCCCGATTTGGACGATACAGGTCGTCTGAAAGACTTCTACGGCGTGATTCAGCAGCTTGTCGCCGAAGACAAACTTTTGGCGTATCACGACCGCAGCGACGGCGGCTTGTTTGCCACGCTGGCGGAGATGGCGTTTGCGGGGCGTTGTGGGTTGAATGTGGATTTGACTTCACTGGTTGCCAACCAAGCCGACGTCAACGAAGCCAGCATCCGCGCATTGTTCAATGAAGAACTGGGCGCAGTGATTCAAATTGCCAAACAAGATATTGCGGCAGCAGAAGCCTTGTTCAAAGCAGCGGCACTGCCCTTGCATACCGTTGCCACCATCGGTTCTGACGAAAAAATCGTTATCCGCAATCAGGCAGGCATCGTGTTGGAACAAACCCGCGCCGACCTGCAACGCACATGGCAGGAAACGAGCCACGCCATCCAACGCCTGCGCGACAACCCTGCCTGCACCGACAGCGAGTTCGCCCTGATTGGCGACAACGACCGCAGCGCATTGTTTGCCGACGTGAAATTTGACGTGAACGAAGACATCGCCGCGCCTTTCGTCAACAGCGGCGCGAAACCCAAAATCGCCATCCTGCGCGAACAGGGCGTGAACGGGCAAATCGAAATGGCCGCCGCGTTCACCCGCGCCGGATTCGATGCCTACGACGTGCATATGTCCGACCTGATGACAGGCCGCGTCCACCTTGCCGACTTCAAAATGCTGGCGGCGTGCGGCGGCTTCAGCTACGGCGACGTACTCGGTGCGGGCGAAGGCTGGGCGAAATCCATCCTGTTCCACCCCGCCTTGCGCGATCAGTTCGCCGCCTTCTTCGCCGACCCGAACACGCTGACATTGGGCGTGTGCAACGGCTGCCAAATGGTCAGCAACCTCGCCGAAATCATCCCCGGCACGGCAGGCTGGCCGAAGTTCAAACGCAACCTGAGCGAACAGTTTGAAGCACGCCTGAGCATGGTTCACGTCCCCAAATCAGCCTCCCTGATCCTGAACGAAATGCAAGGCTCCAGCCTGCCCGTCGTCGTCAGCCACGGCGAAGGCCGCGCCGACTTCGCGCTTCACGGTGGCAAAATTTCAGACGGCCTCGGCATCGCGCTGCAATACGTCGACGGACAAAACCAAGTTACCCAAACCTACCCGCTCAACCCGAACGGCTCGCCGCAAGGCATCGCTGGCGTCACCAACGCCGACGGCCGCGTTACCATCATGATGCCCCACCCCGAACGCGTGTACCGCGCCGCGCAAATGAGCTGGAAACCGGAAGACTGGACAGAACTGTCCGGCTGGTACCGCCTCTTCGCCGGAGCAAGGAAGGCTTTGGGTTAACCGGCAGGCTGATTTGATTCGGCTTTAAAGAAAAGGTCGTCTGAAAACGATTTAGCGGATTCTGCTATATTCGTTTTCAGACGACCTTTATATGTTCTTTTGCGTATGAAGACCGAACCAACCGCCGTCATTCCCGCGCAGGCGGGAATCCAGACCTCTATATTTCAGAAATATTTAAAGATTACTGTAAATCCAAACTTCCGGATTCCCGCCTGCGCGGGAATGACGGTTGGCGGTATGACGCATTATCTTAATAATCGGTTTTACAAATAACCGACCAGGGCGGGCAGGAAACATTCCACCAAGCCCAGTGTTTCGTTTTGCCTTTGGAAAAACGAACGGCGGGCCAATTGCGCATTTTGCACCGATGGGAGCGGGATGCCTTCGAGGGCGGCAAATTCCAGCAGCGAACGCTGCCAGTCCGCACTTTCGGCAAACAGGCGTTCGCCCAACGGGCGGCTGCCGCAGTCGAGCATCTGCCGCCAGTAGTCGGACGACGGCAGGCATTGGCTGCGTGCCCAGACGACGGGTTCGCCATTGAGGCAGAGTTCGACGTCGCGGCAGAAGTATGATTTGCCCGGTCCGCCGCCGTCGAGAAGGAGGCTGCCGTCCGCCAGGCCCAGATGCAGCAGGCGGACGGAGAATTCACAGGGCAGGGCGCGCAAGGCGGCGGTCAGCGACGGGCTTTGCAACAGGCCGGCCAGTTTTTCAGACGGCCTGAGGGTGGAGGGCAGGCGGGTTTGCCAAAGCGGGGCGGAAGGGTTCATGCGGAAGGTCATTTGTGTTGGTAAAAATGGCTGGCGAAATAGACCTGCGAACCTTCGCGCAGCAGCACCAGACAGATGGCGGCCAGCGGCAGGCCGATCAGCATGCCGACAAAGCCCATCAGTTGGCCGAACGCCATTAAAGAGAAAATCACCCAAAACGGCGACAGGCCGATGCGGTCGCCGACGATTTTCGGCGTAACGACGAAGCTCTCCAAAAGTTGTCCGGCGGCAAATACCAGCCATACCCAGACCAACCCATGCCATGAGCCGAATTGGAGCAGGGCGGCAATGGTGGCCAGCAGCAGGCCGGTAAACGCGCCCAAATAGGGGATGAAGACCAAAAGGCCGGCAATCATGCCGATGGCGAAGCCCGAATCGAGGCCGGTCAGCATCAGGCCGACGCCGTATACCACGCCCATAATCAGCATCACCATTAGCTGCCCGCGCAAAAATTCGCCCAATACTTCGTCGATTTCGCTGCCGATACGGGTGTAGGCATCGATAAAGCGGCGCGGCATCAGGGCGCGGATGCCGTGCGACCAACGCTGCCAGTCGTATAGGAAGTAATACAGAAGCAGCGGCAGGAGGGCGAGGTTGCTCAAGCCGGAAGCCAGCGCGCCGCCTTGTTCCATCAGAGTTGGGGCGATTTTCGACGCGGTGTTTTGCAGCGTGCCGGTGTGGCTTTGCAGCCAGTTCAGCAGGGTTTCCTTATTCAGCGGGATATGTGTGCCGAAATGGTGGTTAAACCAAGGCAATGCTTTGTTTTGAACGAAGTCAATCAGCTGCGGCAGACGGTTGGTCAGGTTTTGAAATTGTGTCAGCAGCATCGGTATCAGAATCAGCAGCAATGCCAACAGTATGAGTAGGGCGAACATCATCACCAGCATCGATGCGGGAGCACGCGATACGCCTTTGTCGCGCAGCTTTTCCACCAGCGGATTGAGGATATAGGCCAAAACGGCGGCGACGATAAACGGGGTCAGAATATCGCGCAATGCCAGCACCAGCCAGCTTGCAACGATAAAAAATACCGCGCAGGGCAGCCAGGGGGACAGACCGCGTTTTTTCTTCGTATACATAATGGATTGCCCTAAAGGGGAAATAAAGTGGCGAAGCATAACACGGAGAAGCACGGGCTGCATCCTTCAGGCCGTCTGAAAACTTTTTACGTCGTATAAAACCGCTGCCAAGCCCGACAAAACGGGCGGAATAGGGTAAAATGCCGCCGATTTTTCCCAACCTTGTTTACAAAACCGAGAAAGCCGACAAAATGAGCGAATCCTTAAGCTACCGCGACGCAGGCGTTGACATTGACGCAGGCGATCAACTGGTCGAAAACATCAAACCTTTTGCCAAACGCACCATGCGTCCCGAAGTGTTGGGTGATTTGGGCGGCTTCGGCGCATTGGTCGAAATCAGCAAAAAATACAAAAATCCCGTCCTCGTCAGCGGCACCGACGGCGTGGGCACCAAGCTCAAGCTCGCCTTCGACTGGGACAAACACGACACCGTCGGTATCGACCTCGTCGCCATGAGCGTCAACGATATTTTGGTTCAAGGTGCTGAGCCTTTGTTCTTCCTCGACTATTTCGCCTGCGGCAAACTCGACGTCGCCCGCGCTACCGACGTGATTAAAGGCATAGCCCAAGGCTGCGAAGAATCCGGCTGCGCCCTTATCGGCGGCGAAACCGCCGAAATGCCCGGTATGTATCCCGAAGGCGAATACGACTTGGCGGGCTTCGCCGTCGGCGTGGTCGAAAAAGAGCGCGTCATCAACGGCCGCAGCATCAAAGCGGGCGACATCGTGTTGGGCTTGGCTTCCAACGGCGCCCATTCCAACGGCTACTCCCTCGTCCGCAAAATCATCGCCCGCGACAATCCCGATTTGGACGCCGAGTTCGACAACGGCAAAACCCTGCGCGAAACCATCATTGCCCCGACCCGCCTGTATGTAAAACCCATCCTCGCCGCTTTGGAAAAATTCACCGTCAAAGGCATGGCGCACATTACCGGCGGCGGCATTACCGAAAACGTACCGCGCATCCTGCCGGAAAACACCGTCGCCCAAATCGACGCCAAAGCATGGGAATTGCCCAAGCTGTTCCGATGGCTGCAACAGGCAGGCAATGTGGAAACGCAAGAAATGTACCGCACCTTCAACTGCGGCATCGGCATGGTGGTCGTGATTGCCGAAGAAGATGCCGACGCGGTGCAGGCATTCTTAACCGAACAAGGCGAAACCGTTTACCGTTTGGGCGTTATCCGCGAACGCAGCGGCGACGAACACCAAACCCAAGTTGTCTGACACTACACGGAGGCCGTCTGAAAACGCCGATGCAGGCATTTCAGACGGCCTTTTTCCCGTATGCACGCCATGTTAGAATCGTGCATTTGCAAATCTTCGCAGGCCGTCTGAACCGGTAGCGTTTTCAGACGGCCTGCATCCCAAACCCTTCAGGAGAAAACAGCATGGATGATTTAATCAAAGAAGCCGCACTGCGCTTTCACGAATACCCCAATCCCGGCAAAATCCAAGTCGCGCCCACCAAGCCGCTGGGCACGCAATACGACTTATCGCTGGCTTATTCGCCGGGCGTGGCCGCGCCGTGCATGGAAATCCACGCCGAACCGCTGAACGCCTACAAATACACCGCCAAAGGCAATCTGGTGGCCGTCATTTCAAACGGCACGGCGGTTTTGGGGTTGGGCAATATCGGCGCGCTGGCGGGCAAACCCGTGATGGAAGGTAAGGGCGTATTGTTCAAAAAATTCGCCAACATCGACGTTTTCGACATCGAAGTCAATGAAACCGACCCCGACAAACTGGTTGAAATCATCGCATCGTTGGAACCCACTTTCGGCGGCATCAATCTCGAAGACATCAAAGCACCCGAGTGTTTTTATATTGAGAAAAAATTGCGCGAACGCTGCAACATCCCCGTTTTCCACGACGACCAACACGGTACGGCCATCATCACCGCCGCCGCCGTATTGAACGCCCTGCGCGTGGTGGGCAAGGATATCGGCCAAGTCAAACTCGTCTGCTCCGGCGCGGGTGCGGCCGCCATCGCCTGCCTGGACTTGCTGGTTGCTTTGGGCATGAAGCGTGAAAACATCACCGTTTGCGACTCCAAAGGCGTGATTTACCAAACCCGCGAAGACCGCGGGCGCATGGACGAGAGCAAAGTGCGCTACGCCATCGCCGACAACGGCCAGCGCGTATTGGCCGACGCGGTAAACGGCAAAGACATCTTCTTGGGACTCTCCGGCCCCAACGTATTAAGTCCCGAAATGCTGAAAACCATGGCCGCCAGCCCCATCGTATTGGCACTGGCCAACCCGCAGCCCGAAATCTGGCCGCCTGAAGCCAAAGAAGCCCGCCCCGACGTAATTATCGGCACCGGCCGTTCAGACTTCCCAAATCAGGTAAACAACGTCCTGTGCTTCCCGTTCATCTTCCGCGGCGCGCTGGATGTGGGTGCGACCACCATCAACGAAGAAATGAAACTGGCCTGCGTACGCGCGATTGCCGATTTGGCGATGGCCGAATCCAGCGCGGAGGTGGCCGGCGCATACGGCGATGCGGAATTGACTTTCGGTCCGGAATACCTGATTCCCAAACCGTTCGACCCGCGCCTGATTGCCCGCATCGCCCCGGCGGTCGCCAAAGCCGCGATGGATTCCGGCGTAGCCACCCGTCCGATTGCCGACTTGGAAGCCTATGCGGAAAAACTGACCGAGTTTGTTTACAAAACCAGCCTGTTCATGCGTCCGGTGTTCAACCAGGCGCGCAAAGACATCAAGCGCATCGTGCTGACCGAAGGCGAAGACGAACGCGTATTGCATGCCGCGCAACAAGTCGTGTCGCAGAAACTGGCCTTCCCGATTTTGGTGGGCGATGCCAAGCTCATCGAAGAACGCCTGCACAGCCAAGGCCTGACCATCCAGCCGGGCAAAGATTTCGAACTAATCGACATCAAAAACAGCCCCTATTACGAAGCAAGCTGGAAGGAATATTACAACCTGCGCAAACGGTGCGGCGTAACCGAAGAAATGGCCCGCCGCCGCTTGAAAGCGAATACCACGCTGGTGGGCGCGCTTCTGGTTCGCCTCGGCCATGCGGACGGCTTGGTGTGCGGCACGATGGGGCGTTTCCACGACCACTTTGCCGTGATGGAAGAAGTAATAGGCTATAACAATCCCGAAAAAGAAGCCTTCGCCATGAACGCGTTGATTTCCAACAAGGGCAATTTCTTCATCGCCGACACCTACATCAACGAAAACCCGACCGCCGAACAATTGGCCAACGGTACGTTAATGTGCGCCGCCGAAATGAAACGCATCGGCCTGAAGCCGAAAGTTGCGCTGGTGTCCAATTCCAACTACGGCAGCCATTGCAGCCCCGATGCCCGTAAAATGCAGCGTGCACTGGAAATCATCCGCGAACTTGATCCGACTTTGGAAATCGACGGTGAAATGCAGGCCGATGTGGCTTTGGACGAAACCATGCGCAAGAGCATCTTCCCCGAAACCACATTGAGCGGCGCGGCCAACCTGCTGGTGATGCCGAATGTGGAAGCGGCCAACATCAGCTACAACCTGCTGCGCGTGAACGCCACCAACGGCATTACCGTCGGCCCCATCCTGATGGGCTTGAACAAACCGGTGCAGATTGTTACGCCGATTTCCACCGTCCGCCGCATCGTAAACATGATTGCCCTGGCCGCTGTGGACGCGCAACGCCAATAAACGGTATATGTTAAACGGGAAAGGCCGTCTGAAATTGCCGCAGTTGGTTTTCAGACGGCCTTTTTATGCCGACAAACGGTTTTTCAGACGGCCTCGGTTTTCAAACAGGCCGTCTGAAAAGTTTGAACAGCCCTATCGTAAGGCCTGCCTCCTGCGTCTTCCGATTGTTTTACGGTACAATGGCGGCTTTCCGTTTGGAGATGCTTCATGAACTGCCCCATCTGCACTGCCGACAACGAAGAAATCCTGTGGCGGAACGACAAGCTGCGGGTTATCGCCGTGCACAACGAAGCCAACGCGCCGGCCTTCTGCCGCGTCATTTGGCAAAACCACGTGGCGGAAATGACCGATTTGGATGTGGCCGAGCGCGCCGAACTGATGGAAACCGTTTATCGTGTGGAAAGCGCGATGCGGCAGGTGTTCAAGCCCGCCAAAATCAATCTGGCCAGCTTGGGCAACGTCGTACCGCACCTGCACTGGCACGTTATCGCCCGCTTTGCCGACGATGCCAATTTCCCCGCCCCGATTTGGGCGGCGGCGCAAAGGCCGTCCGCAACCGTACTGCCTGCCGATTGGCCGCAGCAGGTAAGGGCGGTATTGCAGAAAGAGGCCGTCTGAAAACACGGCACCTCCCGTTTTACGGCCAATCCCATTGAAGCGGCAGGGAAGCTTTCCCTTATCCGCCATGTATTCATACCATGCCGTCTGAAAGGATATACAAAGATGACTTGGCTCACATCCCGACGCAACCTGTTCCGCACCTCCGCCGCCGTGGCGGGCGCAGGCATACTCCAGGCTTGTAGCGGAACGCAGACCGTCCCCGTCAAACCGACCACACAGGCCGCACCGTCGCAGCCGCACCGCAAACAAACATCAGGAAACAACGTGTTACGCATTATCGCTTCTTCAGGGTTCGCCCCCGATACCGCACGGGCGCAGGCCGGTATTTCCCGCCTTCAGGCGGCCGGATTCACCGTAAGCAACGAACAGGCGGTGTTCCGCCGTTACCAGCGTTTTGCCGGCAGCGATGCCGAGCGGATTGCCGACGTTCAAGACGTAGCTTCCGGCCGCGTGCCCACGCCGAAAGTGCTGATGGGGATGCGCGGCGGCTATGGCGCGCACCGGCTGTTGCAGCACATCGATTTTGCCTCGTTGGGCGCGCGGATGCGCGAACACGGCACACTGTTTTTCGGCTTCAGCGATGTTTGCGCCCTACAACTGGCCTTGCTGGCGCGGGGCAACTGGCTCAGTTTCGCCGGCCCCATGGTGTACAGCGAGTTCGGCAAACCCGTACCGAGCGTCTACACCATGGATTCGTTCATCCAATGCACCACCTCCGGCAGTTACAGCGTCAGCGTGCCCGCCTTCCAAAGCCGCGACGTGAACTTGGAGGGCATCCTTTGGGGAGGCAACCTCAGCGTTTTGGCGGCATTGGCCGGCAGCCCCTATATGCCCGACATCTCCGGCGGCATTCTGTTTTTGGAAGACGTGGGCGAACAGCCCTACCGCATCGAACGCATGCTGCAAACCCTGCTGCTGGCCGGCATCCTGCAAAAACAGCAGGCCGTCATCCTCGGCGATTTCCGCATGGGTAACATCCGCGACGTATACGACAGCAGCTACGATTTGTCGGCCGTTTCCGCCGCCATCAGCCGCGCGGCGCGGATTCCGGTGCTGACCGGCTTCCCGTTCGGCCACATCAGCAACAAAACCACCTTCCCGTTGGGCGCGCAGGCCAAAGTCCGCGGCAACGGCAACGGCGGCTACACCGTCACCTTCAGCGGCTATCCGACGCTGGACAAATCTGGCCTCTATCTCGACAGCCTCCTTCCGCAACCGGACTTTATCGAAGGAATCGTAACGGCAACGCCGGAAGACAAAACCGATTTGGAATAGCGACCGCCTTTTCAGACGGCCTCCACCGCATCTGCTAAAATCCGCCCCTGCCGTCCGCCGATTGGAGCCAACCCGCCATGCTGCAAATCTTCAACATTACCGCGCCGATTTTCCTCATCATCGGCTTGGGTTACGGCGCGGTCCGGTTTGGCGTATTCCGGTTTGAAGAACTGCGCGGCACGGCGAAATTCGTGATGAAGGTCGGCCTGCCCGCATTGGTATTTTTTGCCATTGCCGCCAAACCGGTAAACGAAGTATTCAATGCGGTTTACCTGGCAGGCTATGCGGTGGCGACACTGGCGGCTTTCTTTATCGGCCGGCTGTTCGGCAGACTGCGTGGCGGCGATGCTCGGCTGGCGGCACTGAGCGGCTTTTCCATGTCGTTTTCCAATACCGGCTTCATCGGCTATCCGCTGCTGTCTATGGTCATCGGCGATGCGGCGGGCGGCTATTTCGCCATGAACGTGTTGGTGGAAAACATGCTGCTGATTCCGCTGTTTTTCATCTTGGCGGATTCGGCGGACGGCGATGGAGGCCGTCTGAAAAACCTCGCGGCAGTATTGAAGAACCTGCTGAAAAACCCGATTATCCTCGCACAGTTTGCCGCCGTGCCGTTCGCCTTCGGCTGGCTGCCCCTGCCGGCCGCGCTGCTGAAAACCGCCGGGGTACTGTCTGCCGGTTCGGGGCCGGTGGCCTTGTTCGTGATTGGCGGCAGCTTGGTCGGCCTGAGTTTGGGCGGCAGGTTGGCCGATGTTTTCCTGCTGACGGCGGGCAAGCTGCTGTTGTTCCCGCTACTGGTCGTCGGCCTGCTGTTGTTGTTCGGCGCACCGCGCGACATGCTTTTTGCGGGCGCATTGCTGGCTTGCGTGCCCATGGCCAGCATGGTGGCCATCATCCATGCCCAATACGGCCACGAACAGCGCGGCGCGGCGATTATGCTGCTGACCACGGTATTGTCGTTTGCCAGCATTTCGCTGGTTTTGCTGTTCGGCCGCTGAACGCACATCGAAAGAAAGAAGGAAACCGACATGAAACACCCGCTGCCCGAAGAAATCCGCGTCCGTTCAGGCCGAGCCGCTTTGGGGTTGGTATACGGCGGCGAAACCTTCGACCTGCCGGCTGAGTTTTTGCGCGTCTATTCGCCCAGTGCGCAAGTGCGCGGCCACGGCCCCGGACAGGAAGTGTTGCAAACCGGTAAAAAAGACGTGCTGATCAACGATATCGAACCTGTCGGGCAATATGCCTTGAAAATTGTGTTTTCAGACGGCCACGACAGCGGCTTGTACGATTGGGACTATTTGCATACACTGGCACACGATTACGACGCACTGTGGGCGGATTACCTGCGCCGCATCGAATTGGCGGGCGCGTCGCGCCTTCCGTCTGCCGACGATTCGCAAGCCGGACAGAAATCCGGCCATGCCTGCGGCAGCGGCGGTTGCGGCGGGCGGCATTGAGGAAGAGGCCGTCTGAAAACATGGAACTGCAATTTTTAGGCACCGGCGCGGGTTCGCCGTCGAAAGCGCGCAACGTTACCTGCACCGCCCTGAAAACAGGCGGGAAAAGTAACGAAGTCTGGCTGTTTGACTGCGGCGAGGCCACGCAGCACCAAATTCTGCGTACCAACATCCGGCCGGGCAAAATCAGGCAGATTTTCATCACGCACCTGCACGGCGACCACATCTTCGGCCTGCCCGGCCTGCTCAGCAGCCGCTCGTTTTTGGGCGGGGCGGACGAACCGCTGTCCCTGTACGGCCCCGCCGGTATCCGCCGTTTTGTCGAAAGCGCGCTGGAAGTTTCGCAAACGCAGTTGAGCTATCCAATAAACTTCCATGAATTCGTTTCAGACGGCCTCATATTGGACGACGGGGAATTTACCGTCCGTGCTTTCGCACTGGCGCACAGCCTGCCGTCCTTCGCCTACCGCATCGAAGAAAAAGAACGCGCGGGCGGCTTGCAAATGGACCGTCTGCGCGAACTCGGCATCCCGTCCGGCCCGTTGTTAGGCCGTCTGAAAAACGGCGAAACCGTAACCTTGGACGACGGGCGGCTGATTGACGGCAAAGAATACCTTTCGCCGCCGCGAAAAGGGCGGATAATCGCCGTTTTCGGCGACACCAAACCCTGTTCGTCCGCACCGGCGGCGGCCGAAGGGGCGGATGTCTTGGTGCACGAAGCGACTTTTGCCGCCGGAGACGAAGCAATGGCGGAAAAAGTTTTCCATTCCACCGTGTCCGATGCCGCAAACCTGGCCGCCGAAGCCGGGGTGAAACAACTCTACCTGACCCACATCAGCGCGCGTTATGCCAATGAGGAGCAACGGCTGATGCTGGAGCGGCAGGCGCAAAACATATTTCCCGCGTCGAAAGTGGTTGGCGATTTCGACGTATTCGATATTTGAATCCGCATTATTTTTACAAGGCAGACAACATGAGCGACCATAAAACCCATTTCGGTTTCAGCACCGTGGATGAGAACGAAAAAGCCGGCAAAGTAGCCGAAGTGTTCCATTCGGTAGCGAAAAACTACGATATCATGAACGACGTGATGTCCGGCGGCCTGCACCGCGTTTGGAAACATTTCACCATCAACACCGCGCGCCTGAAAAAAGGCGACAAAGTGTTGGACATCGCGGGCGGTACGGGCGATTTGTCTCGCGGCTGGGCCAAGCGTGTGGGCAAAGAGGGCGAAGTTTGGCTGACCGACATCAACTCCTCCATGCTGACCGTCGGCCGCGACCGCCTGCTCAACGAAGGCCTGATTTTGCCCGTATCGCTGGCGGACGCGGAAAAACTGCCGTTTCCCGACAACTACTTCAATCTGGTTTCCGTCGCTTTCGGCCTGCGCAATATGACGCACAAAGATGCCGCGCTGAAAGAGATGCATCGCGTGTTGAAACCGGGCGGCACGCTGCTGGTATTGGAGTTTTCCAAAGTCTACAAACCGCTGGAAGGCGTGTACGACCTGTATTCGTTCAAGCTGCTGCCGGTTATGGGCAAACTGATTGCGAAAGATGCCGACAGCTATCAATATCTGGCCGAATCCATCCGTATGCACCCGGATCAGGAAACTTTGAAACAGATGATGCTGGATGCGGGTTTCGACAGCGTGGACTATCACAACATGAGCGCGGGCATTGTGGCGTTGCACAAAGGCGTGAAGTTCTGATTACGCAGATATTCGAAAGGCCGTCTGAAAACTGATTTAAGGTTTTCAGACGGCCTTTCCTTTTAAAACCGATACTTCAAGCTCAACAGCCATTCGTTTTGGAGGTAGCGGTAATACACCGCGTTGCTGCGCGCGATTGTGCGGCGGAAGCGCAGTTCGGGGTATACGCCTTTGATATTCCATTGCGGAAAACCCGCCGCAGCCATCATGATGTATTGCTTGTCGCGCCGCCGCCTGTTGTCGCTGACGAAACTTGCCGCGTCATACAGGCTGCGGCGGTAGAGCAGGATGGCGTTTAAATAAGTACCGCCCGGAAACAGCCGGTATGCGCCCAGCCGCGCCGTATATTCTTTGCTGGAAGAGGATTTTTCGGGATAGGCTTTGCGGGCGGCATCGAAGTTGGCAAGCAGGCCGCTTTTCGGCGTGATGGAAAATTCCGCCCCCGCGCCCAGTTCGTATTGTTTGAAATCGGCAAAATAAGTTTTACTTTGTCCGCCGTATCCGGTCTTTTTCGCGCCGGCACGGGCATTGACACGCCAGCGCGGGGAGAGTGTGTGCGACCAGTCGGCATCCGCACCCCATGCGCGGTAGTGGGTGTGGCGGTTGCGGAAGTCGTATTCGAAATAGGGCAGCAGGGAAAAGGAGGAGCGTGCGTCGGCATAGGCATATCCCGCGTAAAGCGAACCGTTGTGATAGCCGTAATCCGGCATGGCCGCCGAATCTTGGTCTTTTTCCGTGTAGCGGTTGCCGTACAGCACACCGCGCACCTGTACGCCGTGATGCCCTTTGAGCGGGACGGTTTTTTTGGCGGTCGCGCTATAGGATGAGAAGGTCGAATCCGTTGGCGCGGGTAGGGTGCGCTCCATCAGGCACATGCCGGCGATTTCCCACACGCATTGGCTGATGCCGTTGCCTTGGTTTACATTGCTGTTGTAGCCGTAGCCTAGGCTGATTTGGCCGTGCCAGCGGCGGCGTTTGCCCAGTTCGGACAGGTAGTTTTCCACGATGGGGCGGGTTTCTGCGGGAATATCCGTTTTCAGAACTTTCTCAAACGCGGCGGCGGACTCTTTGTTTTGGTTGTCTTCGGCATAAAACCGCCCCGCTTCGAGCAGCAGGCGGGGGTTGTCGGGTTCGGCTTCCAAGGCCGTCTGAAAACTGTTCCCCGCCGCGCGGAAATCCCCTTCGTCCCGTTTTTGCAGCGCATCGGCCAAATGAATCAGCGCGGGCTTGTGCCGGGGCAGTTTGGCGTAGCGGGCGGCGAACTGCCGCACCTTGTGCCACTGCCGCGCGTTGAGGGCATGGTAAATCGCGCTTTCCAACTCTTCCGCCGTGTCGCCGACTTGGTAGACTGTACCGTCTATCATGATGTAGTCGTCGTTTTCTCCCACTTCCCCGTGTGCCTGCTCCGTGTCCAGCCAGCCGCTTTCGCGGTATTGCTGCGTTTGGCGGCTGCCCTCGTCCAGCAGGCGGCGGCGTTCGTCTGCGGCATCGTCGGACGGGGCGGCGAGGCAGACCGTACAGAGCGGCAGGAAAAGCAGGCAGAGGCGGTGTTTCATGGGATGGGGTCCTTTGGGCAGGGAGGCCGTCTGAAAAAAGGTCGGATTCGATAAAACCAAAGCGGGATGCAGACTACGGTCAAGCTGCATCCCGTTGTATTCTCAACAATTTGGGCTTATTGTCTGCGGCCACCGAAGGCTACGTCTTTATCCGCTCCCGTGCGATCCACGATACCGGCCAAGGCTTCCGCACTGTTGCCGTAGAAACGGCCGGTAATATGTTCGTTTGCCTTGCCGTTGTCAAACGTACCGTTGCTCCGAATATTGGTACCGGCGAAGTTTACACTGTCGCCTGGACGGGAGATACTGCCTGTCAATGAACCTGACCCTGTTCCGTAGTTGGCGGTAAGTGTACCGGTGTAGAAATCGTTGCGGCCGGGAGTGTGTTTGTTCACGCCCAATACATTGTATTTAGCATTAACGAGCTTCGGCATATTTCGGGTTGGGTTGTCGCCTACATACCAAACGGTGCGTTTGCTGTCCGCCATATTTAAATCGGTGCTGTTGTCAGACGGGTTGCCCTTGCGTGGTGCCCATTCGCCGAAGAATACGTTGTTACCTTCACCCATGCCCGGCACTTTGGCAATCACCAAGCCGCCGAATTTCGGTGCAAAGGGGAGTTTCGGTTCGGTTATTTGGCGCACGCTGTACACTTCGGTGTTGTTGTGGCGGTTTTCATACCACACCTGTCCCAGTTTCGGGTTGTAGAACCAGCCGACAACCGGCTTTACGTCGCCCAAGCGAAGATGTTTCGGATTGCGCGTGCCGTCCACATTGGCATAGGGGTTGTTGCCGTTAATCGGAACTTTCTGTGTGCCCTGTTTATATTTGATACCGATATGTTTAACCGGGCCGTTTTCCAGATTGATGGAGTTTGACCAACTATGGCCGTTGTCGGTACTGAATGCCAAGCCTGCCTTGCCTTTACCAAAAGGCTGACTATCGGATTCACCGGGTTTGACTGTTGTTGGCTTCTTGTCTATGTCCGTTTGACTTGAACCACCTTCCGGAGCGGCGGCGGCCACGCCGAAAACGCCGCACAGTGTCGCGGCCAACAGGGTTTGTTTGAAGATAGACATAATAAGTCTCCTTTTTAACATTAAGTGAATAACAACAAACATCCGCTTTATTGCCGCCGGCTGGCGGAAAAAACGGCAAAAAGCCTTCCCCTGCGGGGCGGTTTGGTTTGTGTATCCCTATGTCCGGCGCGTTTGCCGCGCCTGTCGTTATCCGTCCGGCTAAAATTTCGCCGTCAGCCCGAAGGTAACCGTCCTGCCCGGCCCGGGTGCGGGCACGTTGCTCATCGGGTCGAGGTAGTAGCGGTTGGTCAGGTTGGTGATGCCGAGATTGACGTTGAGGTTTTTGTGTACCTGATAGCGGCCGTACACGTCCCATGTCAGCGAGGGGTTCCAATGGTAGGGCTTGCCGGTGCTGTTGAAGATATGCCCAAAACCCCGCTTCAACAGTTGGTCGTATTGCTTGGTGTTGACGCGGCTGTGGTAGATGCCGCGCAGGCCGAATTCCAGTTTCTCACCCAAGGTGCGCATGCCCGCATCAAGGTTCACCGAATACTTCGGCTGTAGGGCATGGTAGCCGCGCGTGCTGCCGTAGCCCCCTTCAATGCAGATCGGCACGCCTTTGTAGCCGTAGGGGTCGAAATCGAAGGCCGTGTCGCGGTCGCACATCTGCTGTTTCAGGCGGTAGGTCGCGCCCAGCGCGGCGAAGAAGCGGCCGCTGTCGATGCGGCTCTGCCATTCCAGCCCGGCGGTATCCTTGCTGTCGTATTGCACGGTGCGGAAATGGTCGGTGGTCTCGATTACGTTCCGGATGCGGTTGCGGTAGTAGGTCAGGCGCATATCGCCTTGGCGCAGCCGGGCAAAGTGCGGTGCGAAGTTAAAGTTGTAGCCGATTTCCAGGCTGCGGCTGCGTTCCGGCTTGAAGCGGAAATTCGGTGCTTTGGGCGATCCGATATAGGCCAGGTCGTTGTAAAAGCTGCCGACTTCGTACACGCTGGGGAAGCGGGTCATCTGCGCGTAGCGCACGAACAGGCGGTTGTTGTCGGTCAGGTCGTAGCTGACGGCGACGGTCGGTGCCCAAGCATGGGCGCGTATCGGTTTGGGCTGCGCCCAGTATTGCTCTTCAGTGTAGTGTTTATTGATAATCTTATGTCCTGATCCGGTATCACCGCCGGTTTCCGGGTAACCGACACTCATATTGGTCAGTTTCCCTGGCCAAGTATCCATACAACTGTTTTCATTACTTCTTATACAGTTCTCAGGATTCCCCGACCCTGCCCAATATCGGTAATGTGCCTGATTCAATCCCTGTGGATTGGCAACCTTTTCCTGATAATTTTTCACAAAATCATGGAAATGTTCCGGCAGCGAACCGCTGTCCAGCTTGCCGTTCACAAACGGCACATATACGGGGCGCACCCGGTACAGCGGATGATTTTGAGAATTATTATAACCTGTGCCGTCGCCATAAGCAAGCCCGTCGCTGCCGATATATTGATACTGGTCGTACACCTTATATTCCGAACTGTTGTAATATTTCGGCAGCTTATAGCGTGCGCCGTGCGCCTGCACGGCTCGGTCGGCAGCGGCGATGGCGGCGTCATCGCCTGACTGGTAGGCGTGCCGGCTCTGTTCGGCTACCGCGTCCCAATCGCGCCGCTCCCGATCGCCAACCAGCTCGAAATATGGGATGTACACGCCGTCCGAATAAGTGCTGCTGTCGCCGCCACCGGCCTGATAGCGCGGGTCGCGGCGGGCGCGGCCTTCGGCCAGGGCGGTGTCGAAGCCCCTGAAATTGTGGTATCGGATACCGGCGGAGATTTTCAGGCGGTCGGTGGCCTGCCAGTCGAATACCAAGTTGGTTCCCCATTCGCGCCGTTTGCCGCCGCGCGGGCCGGCGATTTTCGTCATGCCGGTGGCCATGCCGGCAAGGTTGAACATATCCTGCGAATTAACCACTTCCACTTCTTCTTCCAGCTTCTCGTTCTGATAGTCGGCGGACAGGGTCATGTGCAGGCGCGGATGAAGGCGGAAGCGGTTGTTGAGGTCGAAGCCCGTGCGGCTGACACGGGTTTTCTGTTCTGCGCCGGAAAGCACACGGTATTGTCCGTTGTCGTTGGGCAGGATTTTCATCACTTCTTCTTTACTTAAACCGTTTACGCCGAAATCGTCCATCAGGCTGCTGCAACTGCTGTAGCTGTCGGCATAATCGGGCGGAAGTTGTCCGCGTTTGGTGCACCAGTGCCAGACATCGTAGTGAGGGTCCGGTTTGGCGGCAGACAAATCCATACCGCCGCTCTGGTGGCGGGTGGTATTGGTTTTAATGCGCCACAGGTTGGCCTGCAGGTCGATCCAGCGGCTGTTTTCGGGCTTCCAGTTCCAGCCGAGTTTGTAGGTGTCGGTGCGGATATTGGAATCGATACTTTGCATCTGCGGCGACAATGATTTGGGGCGGTTGCTGGGATTGTATTCTTCAATATTCATCACATAGGTGGTATGGAAGGGGTTGATTTCGCCAAAGCGCACGTCAGTGCGCATATACTGCCAGCCAAGTTTATGGCTGCCGGGCAGATGCCAGTTGTTTTTCAGCAGCAGGGTTTTGGTTTCGGTATTGCTGTTGAGTACCTCCACGCCGGGATGGTAGACCTTGGCCATATTGGGCACGAAGGTGGCAGAGTTTTTGCAGTCGAAGTCGCTGCCGCCTTCATCGCTGCATTTTTGCAGGTCGTATACCGGATTGTGCAGGTAGCCTTCCGCACCTTTGCGCCCGGCGAAGTAGTTGCCTTTGTTGCGGTAGCTGTAGGCGGCCAGGCCGTCTGAAAGTTCGGTTTTGAAGGCGGCAACGGCCATATAGCCGCGGTCGTTGCCGAAACGCCAATTATCGTGGCCGCCTTTGTGCTTGGGCGGGGTCAGACCGTCGGCCACCAAGGCCTGCGGGCTTTGTTTGCGGGTATGAGGGTCGAAGCCGCCGCCCGCTCCGTCCGCCGTCGCGCCGAAGGGCAGGGTTCGGTAGTCTTCCCAGCCCAGCCATTGGTTGAGGTTGTTGGCCTGTTTGTTGCTGTTGTTGGAGAACTCCGTTTTCAGTTGGAAGCCGAATTTTTTCCCTTCGGGCACGATGTCGCCGGCTTCGATGGTGCGGATGGTTACCGCGCCGCCCACGCCGGATTTCACGCCGCGTGTGAGGGCGGGGCTTTTTTCCACCGCGATGCTGCGGAACAGGGCGGGATCGAGATAATTGCGGTCGCCCACGCCGTAGTTGTTCATCCATACGTCTATGGTTTGCTCTGTACCATCTACGGTAACCGGGATGCGGCCTTTGCCGGTGATGCCGCGTATATTGGGCGTAATCGCGCCGCCGGCGGTGCGGGTGTTCATGTTGTACACGCCGTTTAAGCCTTTGAGCACGTCGCCGGCGGATTGGACGCGGTAGCGTTCGAGGTATTCTTTGCCGACGTAGGCGTTGGAGACGTTTTTGTAATACACGTCGTCCGCGCCTTTTTGGTCGGCACTGCGTTTGCCGGTAACGGTCAGCGCTTCGATGTTGCTGCTTTCGGTTACTTCGGCGGGCGGGTTGTCGGCGGCATAGGCGGGCAGGGCAATGAGGATGCCTGCGAGGCTGACGGCGAGGATTTTCGGCCGTGAGGGGAATTT
>NZ_FOPS01000003.1 GCF_900113545.1 Neisseria elongata subsp. elongata
TTAAGCGATGATAGAAGAAACCACGCCCGCACCTACGGTACGACCGCCTTCGCGAATCGCAAAGCGCAGACCTTCTTCCATAGCGATAGGTGCAATCAGTTCTACAGTGATGGCCACGTTCTCACCAGGCATAACCATTTCTACACCTTCTTCCAAAGTAACCGCACCGGTTACGTCGGTAGTACGGAAGTAGAATTGTGGACGGTAGTTAGCGAAGAACGGAGTATGACGACCACCCTCTTCTTTGCTCAATACGTAAACTTCTGCTTTGAATTTGGTGTGAGGAGTGATGGTACCCGGTTTAGCCAATACTTGACCGCGTTCCACTTCTTCACGTTTGGTACCGCGCAGCAATACGCCTACGTTGTCACCTGCTTGACCTTCGTCCAGCAGTTTGCGGAACATTTCAACACCGGTACAAGTGGTTTTTTGGGTTTCTTTCAGACCTACGATTTCGATCTCGTCACCGACGTGGATGATACCGCGCTCTACACGACCGGTTACTACTGTACCACGGCCGGAGATAGAGAATACGTCTTCGATAGGCAACAGGAACGGTTTGTCCACGGCACGCTCAGGTGTCGGGATGTAGCTGTCCAATGCAGCAGCCAGTTCGAAGATTTTTTCTTCGTAAGCTGCGTCGCCTTCCAAGGCTTTCAGTGCGGAACCTTGTACGATCGGGCAGTCGTCGCCTGGGAAGTCGTAGCTTGACAGCAAGTCACGGATTTCCATTTCAACCAGTTCCAGCAGTTCGGCATCATCAACCATGTCGCATTTATTCATGAACACGATGATGTAAGGTACGCCTACTTGGCGGGCCAACAGGATGTGTTCGCGAGTTTGCGGCATAGGACCGTCGGCAGCGGAACATACCAAGATTGCGCCGTCCATTTGTGCGGCACCGGTAATCATGTTTTTAACGTAGTCGGCGTGTCCCGGGCAGTCTACGTGTGCGTAGTGGCGGGTTTCGGTTTCGTATTCTACGTGTGAGGTATTGATGGTAATACCGCGGGCTTTTTCTTCGGGAGCGTTGTCGATTTGGTCGTAAGCTTTTGCAGCACCGCCGAATTTTTTAGCCAAAATAGTAGTCAAAGCAGCAGTCAGGGTGGTTTTACCATGGTCAACGTGACCGATGGTGCCAACGTTTACGTGCGGTTTGCTACGTTCAAATTTTTCCTTAGCCATGAGCTAATTCCTTTACATTAAAGATCGATTAAAGAACAGAGGCCGTCTGAAAAATCATTTCAGCCTTTCAGACGACCTATTTGCCTGATTAGCCTTTACGGGCTTCAGTTACAGCAGCAGCTATGTGGGCAGGAGCTTCAGAATATTTCTTGAACTCCATAGAGTAAGTAGCGCGGCCTTGGGTTGCAGAACGCAGGTCGGTAGAATAACCGAACATTTCTGCCAAAGGTACTTCGGCACGGACTTTTTTACCGCCGATACCGTCATCATCCATACCCAATACGACGCCGCGACGACGGTTCAAGTCGCCCATTACGTCACCCATGTATTCTTCAGGGGTTTCCACTTCAACGGCCATGATTGGCTCAAGCAGAGCAGGATTGGCTTTACGCATACCTTCTTTGAAGGCTTGAGAAGCAGCCAATTCGAAGGCCAGTTGAGAGGAGTCAACGTCGTGTGAAGAACCAAAGATCAAACGTACGCGTACGTCAACTACTGGGTAGCCTGCAACGATACCGTTAGGCAGGGTATCGCGGATACCTTTATCGACAGACGGAATGAATTCGCGAGGAATCACACCACCTTTAATCTCATCGATAAATTCGTAACCTGCACCACCCGGCTCCATAGGTTCCATTTTGATCACAACGTGACCGTATTGACCTTTACCACCGGATTGTTTAGCGTGTTTGTATTCGGCTTCGACTTCTTTGCGGATGGTTTCGCGGTAAGCCACTTGAGGCGCACCGATATTTGCTTCCACGCCGAATTCGCGTTTCATACGGTCAACAATAATTTCCAGGTGCAGCTCACCCATACCCGAAATAATGGTTTGACCGGATTCTTCGTCTGTACGAACACGGAAAGACGGGTCCTCTTTAGCCAGACGGTTCAGGGCAATACCCATTTTCTCTTGGTCAGCTTTGGTTTTCGGCTCAACGGCAATATGGATTACCGGCTCAGGAAATTCCATGCGTTCCAAGATAATCGGCGCGCTTTCTGCACACAAGGTTTCACCGGTAGTAACGTCTTTCAGACCGATAGCGGCTGCGATGTCGCCAGCGCGTACTTCTTCAATTTCAGTACGGTCCGCAGCAGTCATTTGTACCAAACGACCGATACGTTCACGAGTACCTTTTACAGAGTTCAATACGGTATCACCGGATTTCACGACACCAGAGTAAACGCGGATGAAAGTCAGTTGACCAACGTATTTGTCGTTCAGCATTTTGAACGCCAATGCAGAGAATTTCTCTTCGTCGCTGGCTTGACGGCTGTCAGCTTCTTCAGTGTTAGGGTTAACACCTTGAACCGGAGGAATATCGGTAGGAGCTGGCAGCAATTCTACAACTGCGTCCAACATACGTTGAACACCTTTGTTTTTAAATGCAGAACCACACAACATAGGTTGGATTTCGCCTGCCAGAGTACGTTGACGCAATCCGCCTACGATTTCTTCCTCAGTTAGCTCGTCGCCGCCCAAGTATTTATCCATCAATTCTTCGCTGGCTTCTGCTGCAGCTTCAATCATGTTTTGACGCCATTCTTCAGCAGTTTCAACCAACTCAGCAGGAATATCGCCATAGGTAAAGGTTGTACCTTTATCAGCTTCGTTCCAGATGATAGATTTCATTTTCAGCAGGTCAACAACGCCACTGAAGCTATCTTCTGCACCAACCGGGATTACGATAGGTACAGGGTTTGCGCGCAAACGGGTTTTCATTTGCTCGACAACGCGGAAGAAGTTGGCGCCTTGACGGTCCATTTTATTTACAAACGCCAAGCGTGGCACTTGGTATTTGTTGGCTTGACGCCATACGGTTTCAGATTGTGGCTGAACACCGCCCACCGCACAGTAAACCATTACCGCACCATCCAATACACGCATAGAGCGCTCCACCTCTACGGTAAAGTCAACGTGTCCCGGGGTGTCGATGATGTTAAAACGGTGTTCGGGGAATTGTTTCGCCATACCGGACCAGTAGGAAGTTACGGCAGCAGAAGTAATGGTAATACCACGCTCTTGCTCTTGTTCCATGTAGTCGGTAGTAGCCGCGCCATCATGTACCTCGCCCAATTTGTGGGTCAAACCGGTATAGAACAAAATACGTTCTGTAGTAGTGGTTTTACCCGCGTCAATATGGGCGGAAATACCGATGTTGCGGTACAGGCTGATCGGGGTCTTACGAGCCATTTTATTAGCCTTTCAAAATTAGAAACGGAAGTGAGAGAATGCTTTGTTTGCTTCAGCCATGCGGTGTACTTCTTCACGTTTTTTCAACGCACCGCCGCGACCTTCGGACGCATCAATCAATTCGCCTGCCAAACGCAGGTCCATGGATTTCTCACCACGTTTACGGGCCGCATCGCGAACCCAACGCATTGCAAGAGCCAGACGGCGTGAAGGACGAACCTCAACAGGAACTTGGTAGTTTGCACCACCTACACGGCGGCTTTTCACTTCCACGATAGGTTTGGCATTTGCAATGGCTTCGTTGAATACTTCGATTGCTGCTTTGCCGGTTTTTTTCTCGATTTGCTCCAACGCACCGTAAACGATACGTTCGGCAACAGATTTTTTACCGTCAATCATCAATACGTTCATAAATTTAGTCAGCTCGACGCTGCCGAATTTAGGATCAGGCAATACATCGCGCTTTGGGACTTCTCTACGTCTTGGCATTTTAATTTCCTTTAATCTATTCAGTCGGGTCAATTCCCATGAATACCCAAAAGAGCATTCACTTACTCGGCCGTTGTTCAGCTTAGGCGACCGACGTGCCTATTTAAGTCCCTGTAATTATTTAGGACGCTTAGCACCGTATTTAGAACGGGCTTGTTTACGGTCTTTAACACCTGCAGTATCCAAAGAACCGCGTACAGTGTGGTAACGTACACCCGGCAAGTCTTTTACACGACCGCCGCGAATCAGTACGACGCTGTGTTCTTGCAGGTTGTGGCCTTCACCGCCGATGTATGAAATCACTTCAAAACCGTTGGTCAGACGAACTTTACATACTTTACGCAATGCAGAGTTAGGTTTTTTAGGGGTAGTCGTGTATACACGGGTGCATACGCCGCGTTTTTGCGGGCAGGCTTCCAGTGCAGGCACTTTGTTTACGTACACAGGCTTTTGACGGCCTTTGCGTACCAATTGGTTAATAGTTGGCATATTTTCTCGTCCTGTTGAGTTAAATACTTGCCGACACCATGTCGGCAAGAGTCGAATTATATTATCCTGGACAATCTTCAGTCAAGAAATCAACACTTAAACCGCATCTTTGGGTAGGATATTGACTAAATTTGATAACACAAAGGCCGTCTGAATTTCAGACGGCCTGACAATAACTTTTTAATCAATAAAAAATCTTAAGATACTTCGTCAATGCTTCCTCTTTGACGGCGCAATACTGCAGGAATTTCCAAATCATCCAACACTCTCTGATCAGAAAAGTCGGGAGCCGCCAAATTCATATTTCTAACATCTCGACCAGACGTAATCACACCAGCGATATTAGAAAAATCACTCTCTTCCGACATTTTCGCATTTACTGCGCCATACCCATCTCCGGATACATGACCACGGACACGACCTGATTGAATTTCTCTACCACTATACGATGTCGTTGCAGATGCGGCATAGTGATTATTCTCCTTCAACCCTGTTGCAATAATGGTTATGCGGATCGCATCCTCAGGCATATTTTCATCTTCTGCCGTACCATATTTCCGCTCAGAGTCAGGATGCGCATAATCATCTATAACGCGCATAATCTCGCGATACTCAGACATCTTCAAGCAACCCGGAGCAGTAGTAATATTGACCAAAACGCCGCGTGCGCCGTCCAAACTTACATTATCAAGCAGCGGGCTGGAAATAGCTTCTTCCGTAGCCAAACGTGCACGATCCACCCCTTGCGATGAGCCTGAACCCATCATAGCCATGCCGGTAATACTCATAACGTTTTTAACGTCGGCAAAATCCAAGTTGATAAAGCCAGGGCGAGTTACCACTTCAGAAATACCGGCCACGGCAGCATGCAATACATTATCAGCTGCGCGAAACGCCTCACGTACCGTAACATCCTCACCCAAAGCCGTCATAAGTCTATCATTGGGAATCACAATTAAAGAATCCACCTGACTCTTCAAATGTTCAATTCCTTGCTGAGCGATATGGATGCGCTTACCTTCATGCTCAAACGGACGTGTAACGACTGCCACAGTCAAAATACCCATCTCTTTGGCAATTTCAGCAACAACCGGAGCAGCACCTGTACCGGTACCACCACCCATGCCTGTTGTAATAAACAACATATTGGCACCGCGAACCGCTTCGGTAATAGCCTCTCTTTCCTCCAAGGCAGCTTCTCGCCCAACTTCCGGATTGGCTCCCGCTCCTAACCCTTTGGTCAGATTGGTACCCAATTGTATGCGCTTGGGCGCATCACTCTTTCCCAAAGCCTGCGCATCAGTATTCGCACTGATAAACTCTACACCTTGGATAGTGTTTTTAATCATATTGTTGATAGCGTTACATCCGCCACCGCCAATGCCGATTACCTTAATTACTGCAGGGCTTGCAGCTGAATCTACTACGTCGTAAACCAAATCCATTAAAACTACTCCTTCGTGCCCTGCATGGGACAATACAACTTTGACAAAATACAGCGAATGATAAGCGGATTATATAAGAAGCTACCGAATCTTAGCAAAAACCTTCAATAACTTTTACTCATATTCCTATGGGCACTTAAAAACTATTCAGCAACCAGTCTTTCAGTTTCCCCCAAAACCCGTCTTTATGCTCATGATATACAGACCCGGTTTCGGCAATTTGATTGCCTTCAGTATCACCACGGGCAGCATATAGCAGACCTATTACTGTGGCATTTCGAGGATTACGAACTCTTTCCGACACACCCGGCATTTCCGGCGGAACGCCGATTCTGGCAGGCAGGCCGAAAATATCTTCGGCCAAATCAACGATACCGTTCAACATAGACGCACCGCCCGTCAATACGATTCCCGAAGTCAGCATATCTTCGAAGAAACCGCTTCTGTGTAATTCATTACGGGTTAATTCCAAAATTTCTTCCACGCGCGGACCGATTACGCTGGCCAGCACTTTGCGTGAAATCTGTCTCGGTTGACGCTCCCCTACGCTTGGCACTTCAACCATCTCGTCCATATCTTCATCCGGCAGATCTGGATGAGCCGCACCGTGATGGATTTTAATATATTCGGCCGCTGCATAAGGCGTACGCAAAGCCTGAGCCAAATCACTGGTAATCAAATCGCCGGCAACGGGTATTACTGCGGTATGACGGATGGCACCATTGGTATAAACCGCGATATCGGTCGTACCGCCACCGATGTCAATCACACAGACGCCCAAATCCTTTTCATCATCGGTTAATACAGCCTGGCCGCTGGCCAAGGGCTGCAACATAATTTGATCCATCTGCAAACCGCAGCGGGTAATACATTTTTGAATATTCTGCAATGCGGTAACCGCGCCGGTAATAATGTGGACACGAGTATCCAACCGCACACCGCTCATCCCGATCGGCTCGCGCACGCCGGGCTGGTTATCGATAATATATTCCTGAACCACAGTGTGCAGAATACTGTGATCCGGCGGAATATTGACTGCTTTCGCCGTTTCGATGGCGCGGTCGATATCCGCCTGACTGACTTCACCGTCTTTGATTTTAACCACGCCCTGGGAATTAAGGCTTCGGATATGGTTGCCCGCAATTCCCGTAGTCACACTGCCAACCTCGCAATCAGCCATCAATTCGGCCTCGCTGACCGCATGTTTGATGGCCTGTGCGGTTGCATCGATATTCGTTACCATACCCGCCTTCAAACCGCGTGAAGGTGCCTGCCCAATACCGACGATATGGATTTGATTGTCTTCCTGCACTTCGCCGATTAGGGCGATTACTTTGGAGGTGCCGATATCCAAGGCACTGATGTAGTGTTTACCTTTAACCATAATCTTCCAGTCTTTTTAAATTTTTCAATTATTTTCAGACGGCCTCTCCAAGCCGCCCTGATTATCTGTTTGTTGTTCTTTCAAGCGGACGGCAAAACCGTCCTTATAGCGCATATCGACATAATGAAGACCATCTGCCTGAGGTTTAAGCAATGTCGGCCAAACGCGGACAAAACGCTTCAGCCGTTCGACAACCTTGTCGCGCCCCAATTTTACCGTAATACCGTTGGATAACACGATTTCCCATGCCGAACGGGACGTGTAGGCCAAAGTGGCGACGGACAGCTTTTCTTTTGCCAGTTCACGTTTGAACATGGAGAAACGCTCCACCATAACCTTTCCCGCACCATCCTGCCCTTTGAATTTCGGCAAAACCACTTCCTCATCCAGCCGGCCCGCAAAAACATTGCCCTCGCTGTCTACCAAACCGCCATCCTCCCAATACGCGACAGGTACGCGCTCACTCAATCGGATTTCCACTGTATCAGGCAGACGGCGGCGGACTTCGGCTTTGGCTATCCACGGCATTGCGGCAAACGCAGCCTGAGCACCGTTCAAATCGGCTTTAAAGACATTACCCCGTATATAGCGCGCGGCAATGTTCTGCAATTCTTCCCCATCGGTATATTGCAAATCTCCGTTGATATTAACCTGCTTGACGGGGAAATATGACGAATGATACAGCCATACGCCTGCCGAACCAAGCAGCATGACAAACACCACCACATAAAGCCACCTGCTGGCACGGCGCATGGCTTGTGCATTATTCCACATAAGCCGTTTTCAGAATCTCAACGCACAACTGTGCGAAATCCAAACCCTGCTGCGCTGCAGCTTTGGGCACCAGGCTGTGGGAGGTCATGCCCGGCAGCGTATTGGCTTCCAATAAATACAAACGGCCCGACTCGTCTTTCAGAAAATCAATCCGCCCCCAACCCCTGCCGCCGATGGCATGGAATGCGCGGACGGTCAAATCGCGCATCAGGCGTTCGTCTTCCTCGCTCAAATCAGACGGGCAGAGATAAACCGTATCGTCGCGGTCGTACTTGGCCTCTTTGTCGTAAAACTCGGTGGCAGGAATAATCCGCACGCTGGGCAGGGCGCGGCCGTTCAATATGCCGCAAGTGTATTCGCCGCCGCCGATAAAGGCTTCGGCAATAATCTCACCGCGAAACTGCTTCAGTTCGTGATACACCTCTTTCAGACGGCCTGCTTCTTTTACTTTCACCACGCCGACACTGCTGCCCTCATTTGCAGGCTTGACGAACATCGGCAATCCGAGCTGCCGTTCTACTGCGTCGAAATCGCTGTCGTCGCGCAACACGGCATAATCCGGCACAGGCAAACCCAAACCTTTCCACAGCAGCTTGCTGCGGTATTTGTCCATACCGATGGAAGAAGCCAGCACGCCGCAACCGGTGTAGCGGATACCGAGTGCCTCCAACGCGCCCTGCACCGTGCCGTCTTCGCCGAACACGCCATGCAGAATATTAAACGCACAATCAAAACCCTGTGTTTTCAATTCACCCAACGGCGTTTCTTTCGGGTCGAACGCATGGGCATCGACACCTTTGCTGCGCAATGCCTCCAATACTGCCTGCCCGCTGGCGAGGGAAACCTCGCGCTCGCTGGAAAAACCGCCCATCAATACGGCTACTTTACCAAAATCCTGCATAACTTCCTTCTTCATCCTGCAAAGGCCGTCTGAAAAAACCAACCGGTTTCAGACGGCATCTTGATTGACACATTTTTTTCAGACGGCCTCAGCCTGCATCCGGCCGGCCGTCGTTTCCCACATTTTATTTACCGTTCTGCCGGGACAATTCCACCAAAGCGGCAGGCACTTTATTGATGCTGCCCGCACCCATATTCAGCAGCACGTCGCCGTCGCGCAAGACGTCCAGCAACATGGCGGGCAATTCGTTCACGTCGGCGCAATAAAGCGGATCGACCTTCCCGTAGGCGCGGACGTTACGCGCCAACGCACGGCTGTCCTGCGGCAACGGGTCTTCCCCTGCCGCATAAACATCGGTCAGCACCAACACATCAACCGTGTTCAACACCTTGCTGAAATCATCAAACAAATCCCGCGTGCGGGTATAGCGGTGCGGCTGGAAAGCCAGCACCAGGCGTTTGTCCGGATATGCACCCCGCGCAGCCGACAAAGTAGCCGCCATTTCCACCGGATGATGGCCATAGTCGTCCACCACCAAAGCCTTGCCGCCCTGAGGCAGATCGATTTCGCCATAGCTTTGGAAACGGCGGCCAACACCGGCAAATCCTTCCAAACCGCGGCGGACGGCTTCTTCATCGACACCGCACTCCAAGGCCACGCCAATGGCGGCCAGTGCATTCAACACATTGTGGCGGCCGGGCAGATTGAGGACAACGTCGAACGTACGCGGCTCATGGCCTTTCAACCGCGCATGGACGGTAAACTTCATCTGCGCGCCGATGCTTTCCACATCCGTGGCGTAAATGTCGGCACTGTCGTCCAGCCCGTAAGTTGCATGGGGTTTGCTGATTCTCGGCAGGATGGCGCGGACATGCTCGCTGTCAATACATAAAAATGCTTTACCGTAGAATGGCATACGGTGAATAAAATCCACGAAGGCCTGATGAAGTTTTTCGACGCTGTGGCCGTAAGTGTCCATATGGTCTTCGTCGATATTGGTTACTACCGACATCAAAGGCGTGAGGTATAGGAACGATGCGTCGGATTCGTCGGCCTCGGCAACGATGTAGCTGCCTTTGCCCAAACGGGCATTGGTGCCCGCCGCAGTGAGTTTGCCGCCAATCACGAAAGTGGGGTCCAGCCCCGCGGCGGCCAAAATGGAGGCGGTCAGGCTGGTGGTGGTGGTTTTGCCGTGCGTGCCCGCGATGGCGATGCCGTCTTTGAAACGCATCATTTCCGCCAGCATCAGCGCGCGGGGAATGACGGGAATCTGCTGCGCCACCGCCGCCGTTACTTCGGGATTGTCTTTTTTCACTGCAGTGGAAGTAACCACCACGTCCGCACCCTGAATGTGCTCGGCCGTATGGCCGGGGTAAACCTGCACGCCCAGCGAGGCCAAATGACGGGTTACCGCGCTTTGCGCCTGATCTGAACCCGAAACGGTATAGCCTTGATTGTGCAGCACTTCGGCAATGCCGCACATGCCCGAACCGCCGATGCCGACAAAATGGATGTGTTTGACTCTGTTTTTCATGATGGTGTTCCAAATAATTTTTGACGGCGAATCGGATTGGAAGCCGGTTCAAAGGAAGCAGTGCCGCAGCGGCTTAACGTCGATTCACCCTATTTTTCAGACGGCCTGAAAACGTTTGCGCGCAGGCATTTCCGCCCAAGCCCGCAAGCGTGGCAAAAGGAAGGGATTGTAAGGTTTTTACCTGCCTGATGTCATGTTGTTTAAAGTAAAAACAGGTTTGCATACCGATGTGCGGGATATTTTCAGACGGCCTCACATCAGGGTCTGAGGCCGTCTGAAAACCGGAAGGACGCATTTCGTTTTTTCAGACGGCCTTTGCTGCCGACATGGCTGCTTCGGCCACCCGTCCGGCACTGCCGGGCATGGCCAGTGTTCGTGCGTTTTCCGCCCATTCGAGACATTTTTCACGGTTCAGCCCGCCAATGATTTCCGCCAGCTTTTCCGCAGTCAGCTGTGTTTGCGGCAGCAGCAGGCCTGCTTCGGCCTGCACCATAAAGCGCGCATTGGCGGTTTGATGGTCGTCCACGGCATAAGGGTACGGCACCAGCAGCGCGCCCACGCCCGCCGCCGTCAGCTCGGCAATCGTCAGCGCGCCTGCGCGGCAGACCACCAAATCGGCATCGCGGTAGGCCGAAACCATATCGTCGATAAATTCGCAGCACTCCGCCCCTACGCCGTGTTCGCGGTAGGCCGTCTGAAGCGCGTCCAATTTGCCGCGCCCGGATTGGTGGCGCACATCCGGGCGTATTTCAGCGGGCAATGCGGCCAATGCCGCCGGCACGGTTTCATTCAATACCTGCGCCCCCAAGCTGCCGCCGACGACTAAAATTTTCAGACGGCCTTCTCGCCCAGCAAAGCGTGCGGCGGGCGCAGGCAGATTGGCAATATCGGCGCGGACGGGATTGCCGACCAATCCGTCTTCCGCTCCGAAAGCCTGCGGGAAGGCATACAGCACACGACGGGCGATTTTCGCCAACATCCGGTTGGACAGCCCGGCCACGGCGTTTTGTTCATGAATCACAACCGGCACGCCGCACAATTTCGCCGCCACGCCGCCGGGGAAAGTAACAAAACCGCCGAAGCCGATGACGCAGGCGACCCGGTGTTTCCTGATAATCCGCTGTGCTTCGCGGATGGTTTTGAAAAGTGTAAACGGCAGCGTCAGTTTGCGCTTGATGCCGTTGCCGCGCACACCTTTAATCGCCAGTTTCTCCAACAAGATGTCGTGCTGCGGCACAATCCGCTCTTCCATCGAACCTTCGCTGCCCAGCCAAATCACATGCTGCCCCGCCGCCTTTAAGGCTTCGGCCACCGCCAAAGCGGGGAAAATATGGCCGCCGGTGCCTCCGGCCATCAACATAAAGGTTTTACCGCCCATTCTTTATCCTTCCACTTTATAACCGCGCATTTTACGGCGGTTTTCATAATCCACGCGCAGCAACAAGGCCATGCTGACCAGCATTACCACCGCCGCCGAACCGCCATAGGAAACCAAAGGCAGCGTCAGTCCCTTGGTCGGCAGCAGGCCGATGTTCACGCCGATATGGAAAAAACTCTGCACGCCCAGCCACAATGCGATGCCATAAGCGACGAACGAACTGAAAAACAACTCCAAATCGCGCGCCTGTTTGCCGATGGAAAACGCCCGCCACACCAGCCAACCGTAGCAGAATACGAGCATGCACATACCGAAAAAACCCCATTCCTCGCTGATAACGGCGAAGATAAAGTCAGTGTGTGCTTCCGATTCGGTCAGATAAAACCGCTTGTCGAGGCTGGCCCCCAACCCTGTACCAAACCACTGGCCGCGTGCGGACGCCATCAGGGAATGAGTTAATTGATATCCTGCGCCGTGGGGGTCATTGAAAGGATCCAAGAAAGAAACCACACGCGCCATGCGGTAGGGTGCGGCCAATACAGCAAACAGAATGGTTACCACACCCGCAATAACCGCCACCGAAAACCATTTTTTCGGCAAATCAGCCAAAAACAACAAACCCAAACCAATCAGCGAGGCCACAACCATCGCACCCAAATCCGGCTCGGCCAGAATCAAAGCCAATCCGGCTCCGATGGCAATACCAGGGAATATCATACTTTTCAGATGTTTCAATACTTCCGCGCGGCGGTTAAAAAAGGCGGCCAAGTAGAGAATCATCGCCAGCTTGTAGGTTTCACTCGGTTGATAACTGAAAAAGCCAAGGTTAATCCACCGCTGTGCGCCGTTAATTTCACGACCGACAAACAAAATCAAAAGCAAAATAAAGGTGTTGGCCAACAGTAACCACAGCGATGCCTTGCGCCAAACCGACATTTTGACGCAAAAAGCCAATACGGCGAACACCAGTCCCCCGGCAACAAACTGCGCCTGTTTTTCCACTACCTGCCACTGATTGCCGCCGTTGTATCCCGCCCAGGCGACGGATGCCGAATACACCATCAAAAGGCCGAACGACACCAACAGCACCAGCATCCACAACAGGGATTGGTCAAACTTATGGCCGTTTTTCAATACTTTGCGGTCAAGTAATTTGGATTCGCTAATCATCGTTGTCCTAATATTTTTTCAGACGGCCTCATAAAGCCTTAAACGCCTCGATAAACACTTCCGAACGGTGTGCATAGCCTTTGAACATATCGAAGCTCGCGCAGGCGGGGCTGAGCAACACAATATCGCCCGCTTCGGCTTGGGTGTATGCTGTCTGAACCGCTTCTTCCAAAGTGGCGCAGTCGGTCAGGTTCAAGCCGCAGCCGTCCAAATCGCGACGGATTTGCGGCGCATCTACACCGATCAGGAACACGCCTTTTGCCTTGTCGGCAAGCGCATCGCGCAGGGGCGTGAAGTCCTGCCCTTTGCCCATGCCGCCCAAAATCACGAAGAGCGGGTTTTGCAAACCGGCAATCGCGGCGGCTGTCGCGCCGACGTTCGTGCCTTTGCTGTCATCAATGAACACCACGCCGTTTTTCTCGCCGATTTTTTCCACGCGGTGCGGCAGGCCTTGGAAGGTTTTGACGTGTTCGAGCAATGCTTCGCGCGGCAAACCGACGGCTTCGCACAAGGCGACGGCAGCCATGACGTTGGCGGCGTTGTGCAGACCTTGCAGCGGGATGTCTTGCGTGGCAATCAAATCTTCATCGCCCTGTTTCAGACGGCCTGTCTCGCGTTCCAACCAAAAATCGGCTTCGTGTTCCAACGAAAACCATTTCACCTCGCGCTCGGCGCGCTTCATGGCGCGGCAGAAAACGTCGTCTGAATTCAAAACCTGCACGCCATCGCCACGGAAAATCTTGGCTTTGGTATGCGCATAGTCGAGCAAGTCGTCGTAGCGGTCGAGATGGTCTTCGGAAATGTTCAGCACCGTCGCTACAGTCGGGCGCAGGCTTTCGGTGTTTTCCAATTGGAAGCTGGAAAGCTCCAACACCCACACGTCCGCCTTTTTGCCTTCTCGCTGCAATTCCGCCTCCAAAACCGGCGTGCCGATATTGCCCGCGATGACGGTATCCAGCCCGCACTTGATGCAGAGATAGCCGACCAGGCTCGTTACCGTCGTTTTGCCGTTGCTGCCGGTAATCGCAATCACCTTATCGCCGCGGCAGTTCACAATGTCCGCCAGCAATTCGATGTCGCCCAACACGCGCCCGCCGTTTTGCTTGAACGCCTCAATATCCGGCTGACGCTCGCTGATGCCGGGACTGAGCGCCAGAATATCGAAACCGTTGTCCAACGCATCTTTCAGACGACCCGTGTAAAACACCAGCCCGTCAAACATCTTACCGATTTGCGACACGCGCTCGGCTTTCAGCTCCGCATCATACGCAGCCACCTCCGCGCCGTTTTTGCGCAGGTAGGCAATCATGGAAATACCCGTGCCGCCGAGTCCGGCGACGAGGATTTTTTTGTTTTGGAAAGTCATTTTGGTTTTGTCCTAAAACAAATCATATTGAGCAGGAAGATGTCCGCTCCTGCTCAAGCCGCTTTCAGACGGCATCGCGAGCTGTTCAATAACCCGCCTTCAGGCGTTGGTTATTGTCGCAGCCTTTTTGGTCTCCGTTTTGACAAGCCTTGCCAAACCATTCTTGTGCAAGGGCGCGGTTTTGGCGCACGCCGTGCCCGTGTTCATACATCATGCCCAACAAGACTTGGGCTTGGGCAAACCCCTGCGCTGCCGCCTGCCGATACCATTTGAACGCTTCGGCATCATCCTGGCGCACGCCTTGTCCTTCGTCATACATCACACCCAAATTATACTGGGCTTGGGCTACCCCCTGCTCCGCCGCCTGCCGATACCATCTGACCGCTTCGGCATCGTCTTGGCGCACTCCACGTCCTTTGGCATACATCACGCCCAAATTGTATTGGGCTTGGACAACCCCCTGCGCTGCCGCCTGCCGATACCATCTAACCGCTTCGGCATCGTCTTGGCGCACGCCGCGTCCGTTAGCATACATCAAGCCCAAATTGGTTTGGGCTGCGGCATACCCCTGCTCCGCTGCCTTACGATACCATCTGACCGCTTCGGCATCGTCTTGGCGCACGCCTTGCCCATTTTCATACATCACGCCTAAATTATGTTGGGCGGCAGCATCCCCCTGCGCTGCCGCCTGCCGAAACCATCTGACCGCTTCGGCATCGTCTTGGCGCACGCCTCGTCCTTTGTAATACATCAAGCCCAAATTGGTTTGGGCTTGGGCTAACCCCTGCTCCGCCGCCTGCCGATACCATCTGACCGCTTCGGCATCGTCTTGACGCACACCTTCTCCATTTTCATACATCACGCCCAAATTATGTTGGGCTGCTGCATTTCCCTGTGCTGCCGCCTGCAAGGTTTCCCGAAAATCCGATACGTCATCCGCCCATACCGCTTGGTTCAAGCCCAAGGCAATCAGGGCGGCGGCAAGCCATTTGACTGTCTGTTTCATGGTTTTACTCCTGTTTTAGTATAAGGCGGGTTTCAGCCGCCGTTAACGATAAGGCGGGGCGGATTGCCGCCGCAGGTTTATTGCGCGTTCAAATGCCGTCTGAAAGGTGTTCAGACGGCATAGGTTCAGCGGATTTTTAACGAAGACAGCCCGATTAACACCAATACGATGGTGATAATCCAAAAGCGGACGACGACTTGGGTTTCTTTCCAGCCTTTTTGTTCGTAGTGGTGATGGATGGGCGCCATCAGGAAGATGCGTTTTTTGGTTTTCTTGTACCAGCCGACCTGAAGCATGACGGATATAGCTTCGACGACGAACAAACCGCCCATAATCACTAAAACAAACTCTTGGCGAACGATGACGGCAACGGTACCAAGTGCCGCACCCAATGCCAGCGCGCCGACGTCGCCCATAAAGACTTGCGCGGGATAGGCGTTGAACCACAAAAATCCGAGACACGCGCCGCACATGGCGGTACAGAAAATCACGACTTCGTTCGCGCCGGCGACATAAGGCAGTTGCAGGTATTGGGCGAATTGCGAGTGTCCGCTGGCGTAGGCGAAGATGGCAAGGCCGGCGGCAACGAGGACGACGGGGAAGGCGGCCAGGCCGTCAAGGCCGTCGGTGAGATTCACGGCGTTGGAAGTGCCGACGATGGTCAGATAACTCAGCACCATAAAGCCGACCACGCCAAGCGGCAGGGCGACCTGCTTGAAGAAGGGGACGATTAGAATATTGTTGGTCGAATTTTCGGCAAGGAAAAACAGGGCCAGTCCGGCAATCACGGCCACACTCGACTGCCACACCATTTTGAATTTGGCGGACACGCCGTTGGGGTCTTTATAGACCACTTTGCGCCAGTCGTCGTAAAAACCGAGTGCGCCGGTGGCGAGCAATACGCCCAAGAGAATCCAGATATACGGGTTCGCCCAGTTGCCCCACAACAGCGTGGACACGGCGATGGCGGTCAGAATCAGCGAACCGCCCATGGTCGGCGTGCCGTTTTTGATAAGGTGGGTTTGCGGCCCGTCGGTACGGACAGCCTGGCCGACTTTGAGTTCGGTCAGTTTGCGTATGGTCCACGGGCCGAACAATAATGAAAACGCCAACGCGGTCAGTGCGGCCATCACGGCGCGGAATGTGGTGTATTGGAACAGGTTCAGCGCGGACAAAGAGCCGCTGAAACGGGCAAACCATAAAAACATCTGTAACTTCCTAGATTTATTGTGTGTTAAACATCAAATTTCAAAATATATCCTTTTCAGACGGCCTACCATTGATGAGGCCGTCTGAAAATCAATCCGTCCCCTCACGGGTGCGGAAATAATCCTTAGGCAGCAGGAAAAACAGGCTGAAGCAAACCACGGCACAGGTGGCGACATCCAGCCAAGACAGCCCGCCCAACCACGGGAAGGCCAAATATTTTACCGTATTGACAGCGATATACAGCATACAGCAAATCAAACACAACCAACGCGCCCAATTCTTGCCGCGCCACAACCCGACTGCCGTTACCACCATCATCAAGGACAACACAAAAGGTTGGAAGGCCATCACCAGCCACCAGCCTATGCCGCTTGCGGCCTCCACAGCCTCGCGGTCAAACGCTTCGACAGCATGCCACACCGCCATTACCGCCCCCGCCGACCATAAAACCGCCACCGTCATCATCATCCAAACGATAAACTGCAACAGCAAAGGCCGCTTTGCTTCCTGCTTCATTTTCAGACGGCCTCTTACCGTTCCAGCACGCAAATCGGATAATTCCCTGGATGCTTACCGCCGCCCAAATCCAGACAAAGGTCTTCATAAAGATACGCCTGCGTCCGCATTCCGGCATAAAACGCACCAACCAGCGCGACAATCAGCAATAAGGCTTTCACAAAGCCGCTGCTGTTCATTTTCAGACGACCTCTTTATCGAGCAATGCCTCGACCACTTCTTCCATCTTCATAAAGCGCGAACCTTTCACCAACACGGTGGCGTGTTCGGGCAAATCGTGGCTCAACACTTGAATCAACGGGTCTTTGGCGGCAAACCACAAACCGTCCGCACCAAACGTTTCCGCCGCTTCGACGCTGTTGTCTCCGACAAAATAGGCCGCTTCGATGCCTTGGTCTCGGGCGTACGCGCCGACTTCGGCGTGCATGGCGGCGGCTTCGTCCTCGCCCAGTTCGCCCATATCGCCCATCACGAAAATTCGCGGCGCAGGCATACGCGCCAACACGTCAATCGCAGCTTTCATGCTGTCGGGGTTCGCATTGTACGTATCGTCAATCAGGGTCGCGCCTTTGATACCGGCTTTGACGTTCAGACGACCTTTGATGTTGCTGAAACCTTGCAAACCTTCCGCCACATCGTTCAAACTCAAACCAGCCGCCAAAGCCAACGCGGCGGCAGCGGCGGCGTTGTGGATATTGTGGCGACCGGGAACGGGCAGCACCACGGCGGCGCACTCGTTGCCGCACACCAAATCAAATTCGCACGACAAAGGTTTCAGCACAATATTTTCCGCATGGACATCGCCGCTATCGACGCCGAAAGTCCGCTGCTGATGACCTTGGGAGGTCGTCTGAAACACGGCGGCATGTTCGTCTTCGCACGGAATCAAAGCCAATCCGTCTTCGCCCAAGCCTTGATAAATCTCGCTTTTCGCCTTGGCAATATCGAGCGTACCGTCAAAACCGCAGCCGACATGGGCGCGCAGGGCGTTGTTGACCAAGGCGGCATCGGGTTTGGCGATTTGCGTCAAAACCGCCAGTTCGCCGAAATGGTTCATGCCCATTTCGATCACGGCATAGCGGTGTTTTTCGTTTAATTTCAACAAAGTCAGCGGAAGGCCGATATGGTTGTTGAAGTTGCCCGCCGTCGCCAACACGGCATCATCGCCGAAACGGCGGCGCAATACCGCGGCCAACATTTCCTTCACCGTCGTTTTGCCGCCCGAGCCGGTAATGCCGAACACAAACGGGTTCACATTATCGCGCCACGCCTTCGCCAACGTTTGCAACGCGGCAAGCGTGTCATCGACTTTCAACGCGCCATCCAAAGCAGCGCAATCTTCGCGCGAAACCACAACCGCCGCCGCACCCGCAGCCAATACGTCTTCAACAAAATCATGCGCGTCAAACCGCTCGCCCGCCAAAGCAAAAAACACATCGCCCGCGCGAATGTCGCGGCTGTCGGTTACGATGCGCGAAACGGGTTTGTTTTCAGACGGCGTCGGAAGGTTGAGGGTTTGGCAGATGAAGTTTAGGTCTAGTGGTTTCATGGTTTCTTTCATTTGTTTTTTCAGACAGTTTTTTGACACTCAGCTACCGATTTTTCCGTACTCCTGATAATCGGAGAAACACAATACGATGGTTTTACCGTTTTTACGGTAAGGATGGCAGAGGCTGTAATGACCGTCTTCCGCTTCATAGCGCATTTCCTGGGTTTGTCCGGCAAATACTTTTTGCAGGTATTCGCGCCCCTTCAAATCCGGGGAATAGACATAGTCCGTTTTCTTGACCGCCACTTTCTCACCATTTCGATTCACGACGAAATTATCGCCACCTTCTGCATTCTGATTGGCGGCAGGCACGACTTCGTCACTCAGGGTAAGACGGGTGGAGTCGGCTGAAAAAGCCAGATAAACCGGTTTGTTGCCGATCTTATCCGGCACGATAATCATGGCAGCGTTGAACGAAGAATCATCTTTAGCCATCAAATCCAAGATTTCCGACGTTTTTCTGATATACGCCAAGTCAAAACGGTAATCGGCCAACGCATCGAGTTGAGCAGAATTGTCTTTGACGATGCGCTCCGACGATTGGATTAAGATATCGCGTTTTTGTTGAATAGTCAGGTAATTGCCGCCGAACAGCAACACCGCCAAAATAGGAAATACCGCCAACAGCAGATATACGGTTTTCCTACCGCCACGGACTTCTTCTTCCTGCCCGCGCTCGGCAATACGGGTCAGATTCAACATGATGTTCAGCATCAACGTGCCGCCCATCACAGCCAAAATCCCCAAAATACTCATCAGGAAAATTTCTGTAATGTGTTCACGGAACACCTTGAGTCCGAAGACTTGAATCAATATCAACGCGAACACCCAGTACACCAGCAGTGTCACTGCTACCATACCGATGATGTTCGTTGCCTTGACCAATTTTTTTGCGTTCATCTCTTCACTCTTTTTTCAGACGACCTATTTGTCCTGATTAATCAACGGATAGGGATTGATCGCTCCGTTTGGTAAATACACGCCATAATGCAGGTGCGCCGGTGTGGTTTTGCCAATGGCCTTAAGGAATTATCTGGAAAATATTTTTACCTGAGTTCTGCTAATGCTTTTTCTGCGATTTCAAAATCGGAGAAATGGTACTTCACGCCTTGTACATCCTGATAGTTTTCATGTCCTTTACCGGCAATCAGGATGATGTCGTTTGCCGCGGCGCGTTCGACTGCGTAACGGATGGCGGCGGCACGGTCGGCTTCGACGCATTCGGGCGCGGGCACGGCAGGCAGGATGTCGTTGATGATGTCTTGCGGATTTTCCAAGCGCGGGTTATCGCTGGTTACGACGACTTTATCCGCGCCCTGTACGGCTGCGGCACCCATCAGTGGGCGTTTGCCGCGGTCGCGGTTGCCGCCGCAGCCGAATACGCACCACAAAGCCGCACCTTGCGGTTTGATTTCCTGCAAAGTAGCGAGTGCTTTTTCCAATGCGTCAGGTGTGTGGGCGTAATCGACAACGACCAAGGGCTTGCCGCTGTTCATGATGCAGTCCATGCGGCCTGAGGCGGGACGGATTTTTGCCAGCACATCCAATACTTTATCAAGCGGATAGCCGTTGGCACAAAGCAAGGCGATGCAGGCGGCAAGGTTTTGCGCGTTGAAGCGTCCGAGCAGGCGGGTGCGGCAGCGGCCTTCGCCCCACGGGGTTTGGAATACGGCTTCCATGCCGTCTGAAGAGGCAGTGAAATGAACAATGCGGATGTCAGCGTGTTCGCTGAAGCCGTAGCCGTAAACGGCCAAATCAGGACAGTCTTTTTTCAGACGACCTGCGAGTTCTGCGCCATATTCGTCATCTACGTTGATGACGGCGTGTTTCAAGCCTTGCCAGTAAAACAGGCGCGACTTGATGGCGCCATAGGCTTCCATCGTGCCGTGGTAGTCGAGGTGGTCTCGGGTGAGGTTGGTAAAAATTGCGCTGCAGAATGGCACGCCGTTGACGCGCGATTGGTCAAGGCCGTGGCTGGAGACTTCCATCGCGGCAGCTGTTGCGCCTTGTTGACGGAAACGGTAGAGCAAAGTTTGGACATCTACGGGGGCAGGAGTGGTGTGCGTGGTTTCTTCCAATACGCCCCAAAAGCCGTTGCCGACCGTGCCGATAATGGCGGTTTTTTCGCCCAACAAATCGGCGGCTTGCGCCAGCCATTGTGTGATGGAGGTTTTGCCGTTGGTGCCGGTTACGCCCCAGACTTTGAGGTCGTCTGAAACATTGCCGTAAACTTGCGCCGCCAACATGCCGGCACGGTGTTTCAAATCTTTGATGCCTTGATTGGGGACTTTCCATTCGGGATTCCACGCAAATTTGCCGTCGTCGTCCCAAAAAACAAAAGCCGCGCCGTTGGCAATGGCTGCGGGGATATAACTGCGGCCGTCTGTATATTCGCCCTGACAGGCAACGAAAATATCACCTTGTTTGATTTGACGGCTGTCTGAATGCAACAAACGCCCTGCTGCGTTTGCACACAGCAGAGGCGGAAAGTTGGTTTCAGCTAAAGGGGTTAACTTGCTGAACATAAATTAAAAATTCCTGATTGGCAGTTAGAGTTACTTCGCAGCCAGGTCGACGGCTTTGACGGCGTTGGTCGGATGTACGCCCAAGATATTCAGTGTACCCGCCATGATGCCTTTAAATGCCGGGCCTGCCACCACGCCGCCGTAATAACCGTTTGCCCGCGGTTCGTCGATGGCTACTGCAACAATCACACGCGGATTCTCTGCCGGCGCAAAGCCGATAAAGGTGCCGATGTGTTTGTCTTTGGCATAACGGCCGTTCAGGACTTTTTGCGCAGTACCGGTTTTGGCGGCAACATTAAAACCTTCCACTGCGCCATTCTGCCCGGTACCGCCTTTTTCCGTTACCGATACCATGATTTGGCGCATGGCTTTGGCTGTTTCCGGCTTCAGAATCCGTTCGCCGGCAGGTACGCTGTCTTGTTTTTCAAGAGAAACGGGCATCAGCTTGCCATCGGCGGTAAAAATCGTATACGCCCTGGCCAATTGCAGCAGACTCAGCTGCATGCCGTAACCGAACGACATGGTTGCCTGCTCGAATTTGCCCCATTTCTTCCAATCGCGCAGCGCACCCGTACTCTCGCCGGGGAAGCGGATGTCGGACTTTTTACCGAATCCGATGCTGCGGTAATAACTGTGCATCTCTTCCGGGCTGTACATCAAAGAGATTTTGCTGGTGCCTACGTTGGAAGACTTCTGCATGATGCCGCGCACGTCGAGCGACGGATAAAGGTGCGTGTCGCGCACCGGATGGCCGCCTACGTTGTACGGACGGGTATCGAAATGCGAACGCGTGCTGATTTTTCCGTCGTCCAATGCTTTGGCAATCGGAAACGGTTTCAAAACCGAACCGAATTCGTACATATCGGTTACGGCACGGTTGCGCCTGTGATCGCTGTCGGCTTCGGCCGGTTCGTTCGGGTCGTAAGACGGGCCGTTAACCAATGCCAAAATCTCGCCCGTGCGCGCATCCAATACCACCGCACTGCCGGATTTTGCCTGATGGTGCGCTATTGCTTTGGTCAATTCGTCGTAAGCCAAAGTTTGGATACGCTGGTCGAGTGCCAAAACGATGTCGCTGCCGTTTTCAGACGGCCTGTTGTTTTCGGAATCGATGTTTTCGACGATTTGGCCTTTATTGTCCCGCAAAACATTGCTTTGGCCGTCTTTGCCGTGCAGTTCTTTTTCACGGGATAACTCCAAGCCTTCCTGCCCCTGGCCGTCGATATTGGTAAAGCCGATGATTTGCGCGAACAGGCTGCCCATCGGATAGTGCCGCTGCGGCTCTTTTTGGAAAGCCAGCCCTTGAATGCCCATATCGGCAATCTGCTTGGCCAATTCGGGTTTCATCTGCCGTTTTAAAAAGACGAAATCAATCTTCTTGCCCATATCCTCTTTCAGGACAGACACACTTTTCTTATCGAGCTTGGACTGGATGGCAGGGTTCAATACATCGGCCAACTGCTGCAACTTCTCATCGGAAGGCAAGTTTTCCAGTTCAGACGGCTTAACATACAGTTCGTAAGTCCCCGAATCGCCTTTCGCTTTGCCTTTACGGAATTTCAAACCCTCGATTCCCAAAGCCTGGACGGCTTGGATGGTATTTTCGTTCAGACGGCGTGCAATAATCGAAACGGTGCTTTTGCGGTCCAAGCGTTCGCGGATGATTTCGGACGGCAAATCGATTAAACCCGACAATTCCTCTATCTGTTCGTCGGTCAAATTAGCCTCTGAAGGAATGGCGTACAGCGATTCGGCCGGCGCACTCAGGGCCAGCGTGGCACCGTTTCGGTCGCTGATAACGCCGCGCGAAGCCGGCAGTTTGAGCGTGCGGACAAAGCGTTTATTGCCCTCTTCGGTCAAAAATTCGTGATTTGAGGTTTGCAGATATAAGCCGCGCCCGATCAATGCCAAAAAACCGATACCGAGCGCACCCAGGACGAAAACAATCCGCCCGTTGCTGGTAACCGGTTTTTTGCCTACAGCTTGCTTGGGCAACATCTTCGGCTTATATTCGTTTTTAATCAACATGTAATTACTTCCGACTGCTTTTTTATTCTATTTCAATAACTTTGGTATCCGCCGCGCTCGGCTGTACCAATTTTCCTTTTTCGGCCGCCTTCCGAATCAGCTGGTGATTGGACAACTCGGCCTGTTTTAATTGCAGGCGCGAATACTCCTGCTCCAATTCTCTCTGCTGCTTTTCTGCCGCACTCAGTTCCGCATGCCGCTGGCGTGCCAAATTTTGCTGGGTAACCACGGCAAAGCCGGAACCAACCGCCACCGTCAACAAAACAATATTAATGTAATTCATTTAAAAATCTGTTTTTCAGACGGCCCGGCCGTCCTCCGAAAATATACCTTCAGTCCGCTCTGCAATACGCAACACTGCCGAACGCGCACGTGGGTTTGCAGCCACTTCGTCCGCCGAGGCCTTGATTGCCTTGCCTATGCTTTTCAACGGCGGTTGCGGCAAATCGGCCTCGCGCACGGCAGCCCATTTCGGTAACGGCGCATGTGTGGAATAGCGTTTGACAAACTGTTTGACAATCCTGTCTTCCAACGAATGGAAGGCGATCACCGCCAATCTGCCGCCGCTTTTCAGACGGCCTGCCGCCTGAGGCAGAACCGCCGCTATTTCTTCAAGCTCACGGTTGATGAAAATCCGAACGGCTTGAAACGTCCGCGTCGCCGGGTCTTGGCCGCGCTCGCGAGTACGGACGTTTTGCGCCGCAATCTGCGCCAGCTTGCCGGTTGTATCGATGGGGCTGTCTGCCCGCTGTGCAACAATGGCACGCGCAATCTGGCGACTAAACCGCTCTTCACCATAATTTTTGATTACCTCGTGAATTTCATCCTCATCCGCAGACATCAACCATTCGGAGGCGGACATCCCCCTCGTTGTGTCCATACGCATATCCAAAGGCGCATCAAAGCGGAAACTGAAACCGCGCGAACCGTCGTCTATTTGCGGCGAGGAAATACCTAAATCAAACAAAGCACCGTCGATTTGACCGATACCCAACCCATCTAAGGCCGTCTGAAAAGAGGAAAAACCGTCGTGCACCACGCTGACCCTGCCATCCCGAGCCGCCAATTCGTGCGCAACGGCAATCGCCTGCGGGTCTTTATCGAAAACGACCAAGCGGCCCTTTTCTCCCAATCTGGACAAAATCAGGCGCGAATGACCGCCGCGGCCGAACGTGCCATCCACATATACGCCGTCTGAAACGACATTCAAACCATCCACCGCTTCATGAAGCAGGACGGTAACATGTTGGAATTCCTGACTGCTCATAGCTGAAATCCGGCCTGGCCCAATTCGGATGCCAATTCTTCGGGATCGATATCCAATGCGGCTTCGTCTTTGAGATGGTATTTCTCCCTATCCCATAACTCGAGGCGGTTCATACGGCCGGTGAGGGAAACCTCTTTATCCAGCCGAACCTTACGGCGCAAGCCGGCCGGCAGGAGAATACGGCCTGCCGCATCCATTTCCAGAACTTCGGCATTGTTCAACAACAAATCGCGCCAAGCCGACAGCACGGGATTGCCTGCCGCATTGACCGCCATCAGCCTGGCCGCCTCCTGCTCCCACACACTTTCCGGATACAGCAGCAAACGTTCGCGGTTTTCCAGAGTTGCCACCAAGGCAGGCGTATACCGGCGCAACAACAGATCGCGGAATTTGGCCGGAACAGCCAAACGCCCCTTACTGTCGATGTTTAAATCATGAATGCCGCCGAACATAATAAATACGCCTAAACTCCGTTTTCAGGGAAAATTGACACACTTTGCACCACTTTCCCCCACATAAGTCGAAACTATAAAAAAAAACCGGCACGCGGTCAAACCGGTTTGCCGGAAAAATAAAAGGAGTAACAGACACTTAAAAACCAAAATTCAAGACAAATATGCATATATAGTCTGCTCGAGGCATTACATTACCAGCCTTCTCACTATAAAATACACAGACTTAACTTTACTAATCCCGCTCCCTGCATCTTCATAGGCCGTATACTTGCTTACTCAACCATTCCAAATGTCATTTTATTTTTACACAACTTAACTATGAACACCCTTCATTTACCCACCCCAAACCCTCAAGCCAAACAGTCCTCCGAAAAACTAGAGCAAATAATCTATAACGAAATCAAAACCTCAGGCGGCTGGCTGCCTTTTTCCCGATTCATGGAACTGGCCCTATACACCCCTCGCTACGGCTATTACACCGGCGGCGCACACAAGATAGGTGCAGAAGGCGACTTCGTTACCGCACCCGTCATCAGCCCACTGTTCGGACAAGCCCTCGCCCGGCAAATCGACTTTCTTCTGCCGCAAACTGCGGGCATTGTTTACGAATTTGGTGCAGGAACGGGAGAATTAGCCGCCACCCTGCTGAACAGCCTGTCAAACGACAATCTGAAAACATATTGCATCATCGAACTTTCCGCCGAGCTGGCGGAACGGCAACTCGCACACATTAAACAAACCGCCCCGAAAGCAGCACACAAAGTCCGCCACCTGTCCGCCCTTCCCGACTCTCTCGACGGCATCATTATCGGCAACGAAGTATTGGATGCCATGCCATGCGAACTGGTTCGACGCAGCGAAGGCCGATTCCTGCAAATCGGCGTCGGGATAGAAAATGGAGAGCTTTCCCTCATTCCGCACACCCTGAGCGACACGTCCCTCATAGATGCCGCACATAGCTATTTTCCCGACACCGAACCCTACACCAGCGAACTTCATCCGGCACAGTATGCCTTTATACGCACATTGGCCGACAAACTGCAACGCGGTGCCGTCATCATGATTGATTACGGCTTCGACGCTGCCGAGTACTACCATCCGCAACGGCATATGGGTACGTTGATCGGCCACTACCGCCACCACACCGTCCACGACCCATTCTTCAATATCGGTCTGACCGATCTGACCGCGCACGTCAACTTTACCGACATCGCCCAAGCCGGAACCGATGGCGGCCTGAATTTGATCGGCTACACCACACAGGCCGATTTCCTACTGAATTTGGGTATCACCAAACTGATTCCGCCCGACATCGCCCACGACTCGCCCGCCTATATTCAGACGGCCTCCGCCCTGCACAAACTGCTGATGCCGCACGAAATGGGCGAATTATTCAAAGTCATCGCGTTCGGCAGAAACATAAGCATAGACTGGCAAGGCTTTGCGCGCGGCGACATCTGCCACAAGCTGTAAATACTTTTTTAACCGTAAAATCATATGGAAAGAAAAAAACTTCGACAGACCTGTTGCCAGTTCCTGCAAAATCCGTATAATCGCGGCTTCACTTCACGGCGAATTAGCTCAGTCGGTTAGAGCAGAGGAATCATAATCCTTGTGTCCGGGGTTCGAGTCCCTGATTCGCCACCAAATTCCGGGGGTATAGCTCAGTTGGTAGAGCGCTTGCATGGCATGCAAGAGGTCAGCGGTTCGATCCCGCTTACCTCCACCATATTTTCAGACGGCCTAATCAACTAGATTAGGCCGTTTTGTTTTACCGATACTTTGCACCAACCCGCGTACAACGAATAAACGCATTTTCAAAACCAAGCCCAACCCACAACCATCAGGCCGTCTGAAAGAATTTCCATGCGCCCGAACCGCAAACTCCCCCTCCTCTTCGCCCTCCTACTCGGCTGTTCGCTGTTCGGCCTGTCGTCCTGCGCCCAGCAAGCGTTTTATTATCCCGACCACGCCGACTACGGCACACCTGCCCAAGCCGAATTGCAACATGAAGACATATTCTTTCAAAGCGAAGACGGCACCCGCCTGCACGGCTGGTTCATCCCGGCACAAAACGCAGGCGGACTGATACCGGCGCGCGCCACCATCATCCATTTCCACGGCAACGCCCAAAACCTTTCCGCCCACAAAGAAGCCGTACAATGGCTGCCTGCGCACGGTTACAACGTATTCCTTTTCGACTATCGGGGCTACGGGCTTTCGGAAGGCCGGCCAAATCAGGCCGGACTGTTTGCCGACAGCAATGCCGCCTTAAATTATGTCCGCAGCCGCCCGGATGTGGACAAAAACCGCCTGTTCGTCTTCGGCCAAAGCTTGGGCGGCACCAATGCGATTGCGGCAGTTGGTGCAGGCAACCAGGCCGGCATACGCGCCGTCGCCATAGAATCGACCTTCTCATCCTACTCCGATATTGCCAACGACAAATTCAGCGGCAGCGGCCTGCTGGTTCGCAACACTTACAGCTCCCGCCGCTTCATCGGCCGAATCAGCCCGGTTCCCCTGCTGCTGATTCACGGAACCGCCGACCAAGTGATTCCGGACAAACACTCCCAAACACTGTTCGACTTGGCCGGCGAACCGAAACAGCTGGTACTCATCCCAAACGGAACACACCTCGGTCTGCAAGGCAAATCGGGATACGAACAACTGCTGTTAAATTTCTTCAACCGACACAGCGAATAATTTTGAGGCCGTCTGAAAATCAGTTTCAGACGGCCTCTTTCGTCAAAACGCCCGCCTAAATGCCACCGCCCGATAAACATGGGCAGGCAGTACGGTTTCATCGCCGGCCAAATCGGCAAGCGTACGCGCAACGCGCAAAATACGGTGGAAACTGCGCGCGGAAAGCGACAGCTTTTCCAGCATACCCGCCAACACCGCCTTCGCTTCCGGGCTGATTAAATCAGGCTTGTCCAAATCCGTCGGCAGCAATTTGCTGTTGGGCTTCCCCTGCCTCGCCTGCTGTCTGTCCCGCGCCTGCAACACCCTCCGCAAAACATCGGCACTGCTCTCGCCGGGCTTCATATCTGACAGTTCGGCAGCCGACAACACGGGTATTTCCACAATCAAATCAATCCTATCCAGCAAAGGTCCGGAAATTTTCCCGCGATACCGCGAAATGCTGTCGGGCGTACAACGGCAGGGCTTGGTCGGGTGGCCGAGATAGCCGCACGGACAGGGGTTCATCGCCGCCACCAATTGAAATTCGGCCGGAAACACCGCCTGCCGCGCCGCACGCGAAATATGGATTTCCCCCGTTTCCAAAGGTTCGCGCAACGCCTCCAACACCTTGCGGTCAAACTCCGGCAACTCATCGAGAAACAAAATTCCCTTGTGGGCCAATGAAATCTCACCAGGCCGAAGATTATTGCTGTTGTGATATTCAGAATAACCTGACACAAAACTCTGCTAAAACCCTAATCTCTTCGTAAAATATTCAGAATAATGTGACACAAAAATTCAGAAATAGATGAAACACGGTCTTTTTATACCAGAAATAAGTAAAACACAGTAAATCACATCAGAAATAAATAAAACACTCTTATAATCTTATTTCAAGTAGTTATTTTATAAGGGTGTTTTTATGTTTCATCCTGTGCGAGAGATCAAACCTACACGACGCAGTGTATCCGGGGTGTATCCATTCCGCAAACAGTATTCACTTGCTTACGAATCGTCTTTAGAGCGCGATTTTATTGTATTGCAAGAATTTGACAGTTCTGTCATTGAAGTTATTGCCCAGCCCATCAAGATTCCTTTTTTGTTAAAAGGAAGAAATTATCACTATACGCCGGATTTCCTTGTGCTGTTTGAGCAAAGTTGTCTAAAGCGGGGAATGTTGGTCGAAGTCAAACCGGAATCCGAATGGCGCAACCATTGGCGTTCTTGGTTGTCGAAATGGAAGGCTGCTTACCGTTGGGCTGTTGAGCGGGATTTCCTGTTTCATATTTATGATGAGTCACGCATAAGAGGACAGCGGTTAGCGAATATCAAAACACTTTCACGTTTTCTCGATAAGCAGTCTGACGATGCACTGGCCGGTCTGATTGCTGATTTTGTAGGTGACAGCATGGTTTCGATGGGAGATATTTTGTCGCACTTTTCAACTTTTCCTGCCTGCAGCTCGGAGGTCTATCGGATGCTGGCAAATCGAGGGTTGTTTTTTGACTTAGAAGGTCCTCTCTCTGCCGATACTTTGATATGGAGAAAAAATGACTGATCCGGACAAACAAAAAAAGGCAACTTCCCGAGGTAAATTAAGCCTTTCTGTCAATGAGTATGTGCGTCACATTCCTACCAATCGGCAGTACCGGATCAGTAAGCTGATTGACCACACTTATATTTTGGCTGCTAATGAAAACGGCCAAGAAAAAGTATTAAAAATTGAAGAATTGGGGTTACCGGAAACCAATATTACTCCTTATACGGGAGACTTGGATCAACTTGAGGATAAGCTTTGGGCAGAAGCAAAATATCGCCATGAGTTGATCCAGCCATTGTTGAAAGATGAAATCGCCGGCAGAACAGCCATTGAAGCGTATGCAAAGGAAAAAGGAGTGGGTTATTCCTCTCTTTACCGCTGGCTGCGTGTTTATAAAACCAGCAACAGTATTTCTTCTCTAATTTCCCGACAAAGAGGCTGGTTGAAAGGTGCATCCAGACTGGATCAAGAAACAGAGAAAATCATTCAGGAATCCATTCAGAAATACTACTTATCAGAACAACGTCTCTCCCCGATCAAAGTCATCCAGCAAATACGGGTTTTATGCCATCAGCAGGGCATCAAACCGCCGGCAGACAATTCAATCAGGAAGCGGATGAATGAACTGTCGGAGAAGGAAATTTTGCGTAGGCGCGGCTACAAAGAAAAGGCCAAAAACAAATTCCAGCCGAAGCCCGGCCGCTTTCCCGATGTATCTTACCCTTTGGATGTGATCCAAATTGACCATACGCCGATGGATATCATCTTGGTGGACGATAAAACCCGCCAAGCTATCGGACGGCCTTGGTTGACGGTTGCCATTGACGTTTACAGCCGCATGATTTGTGGTTATTACCTATCTTTGGATGCTCCGTCTGAAATTTCGGTTGCTATGTGTATTGCCCATTGTGTACTACCGAAAGAGGAATGGCTGTCAGCCAAAGGTGTAAATGGAGAGTGGAAGGTTTGGGGGTTGCCGAAAAAAATCCATGTGGACAATGGCATGGATTTCCGTACCGAAACCCTGAAAAGAGCCTGCCTTGAGTATGGTATTACCTTGGAATACCGACCTGTCAGGATGCCGAATTACGGTGGTCATATTGAACGCCTGATTGGTACTTTGATGCGGGAAAGTCATCAGTTAGCCGGCACTACGTTTTCCAATATAAAAGAAAAAGATAATTATAAATCAGTCAATAAGGCATCGTTCACGTTTGATGAACTGGAAGAATGGCTGTTGAATTTGATTGTGAATATTTATCACAAGCGTATTCACCGTGGTATTGAAATGCGGCCTGAAGATAAATGGGATCTCGGCATTTTCGGTAACGGTCGTGAACACATCGGATGCGGATTACCTGATATCCCTGTGGATAAAGAAAGGCTCATGTTGGATTTCATGCCTTTTACCTACCGTACCATACAGGCTAATGGCGTGACGTGGGACGGAGTGCGTTATTTCGACTTCTGTCTGGCACCGTTTATTGGGAAGAGTGAGAACGGCAAATCGTGTGAATACCTGTTTCGACGGGATCCGCGCAATGTGGCAGTCATTTACTTTTTTAATCCGAATTCAAAAAGTTATGTCGGTATTCCTGCAGCGGATCAAAAGTTTCCCCGAACAAGCGTATGGCAACTGCGGGAAACAAAAAAACGTTTGCGTGAATTGGGAAGAAAAAATTACAACGAGCATCAATTGATTGAGGCAATACAGCAGATGAGTCGTTTAGAAGAGAGCGCACAACAAAAAACTTTGAAAGCACGACGGAAAAGGCAGCGCAATGTTCTTCACGATAGGCAGATTACCCCTATTAAACCCGATGTATCCCGAAACCTGCCACCTGTTTCGGAGATTGCAGTACCGGATGTGGCCGTAAAAGTTGAAATCAAACCATTTGAGGACATTGAGTGATGGAACGCTATCCACATATCAACCCGAAGTTTCGACACTGTTTATCATTGTCGGATGAAGAGCGGATCACTTTTATCCGGGAATCTCGTTGGATTGGTTACAGTCAAGCGCGGGAAATCCTGCAGCTGTTGGAAGAAATGCTGAATTACCCGAAGAAACCGCGTATGCCAAATATTTTGTTGGTTGGTGAATCAAATAACGGCAAAACAACCTTGATTCATCATTTCTACAAAAAGCATGGTGAGGCATACGAAGACGAAGATCTGAACTTGGTCAAGCCGATTCTAATGATCGAGTCCCCTGCTATAGCCAGTGAAAAAGCATTATATATGGCTATTTTGAATGAGTTAATGGCGGTATACCGGGATACGGCGTCAGTTGAGACGCTTTACACGCAAACTTTGCATTTAATGCGTACTTTCGGGGTAAAAATGCTGATCATTGATGAATTTCATTCAATGTTCAGCGGAACGGCCCGCAAACAGCGGGACATGATGAATACTTTAAAACGTCTGTGCAACGAATTACAGATTCCGATCATTGGCGTAGGTACAGAAAATGCGGTCAATATTTTACATACGGACAAACAGTTCGCCAGCCGTTTTGAAGTCTGGGAATTGCCGGCATGGGAATTCAACGAGGATTTCCTGCGCTTGATGATGTCTTTTGAATCCGTTTTGCCTTTAAGAGAAGCATCCAATCTTGCAAGCCCTGATATAGCAAGAGCAATCTTTTACAAAAGCAAAGGCAATTTGGGTAATGTGAGCAGGCTTTTGGAGCGCTGTGCGGTTGAGGCTATCCGGACAAAAACAGAGAAAATAAATTTGAAAGCCATTGAGAAGCAGCAGAACTTTATGTCTACTATAAAGGGGCTAGTATGAAAATACGTACTCCGAAAATTATTCCGGAAGAATCTTTAAGCTCTTGGATGATACGCATATCTTTGTTGAACGCTTGCGATATGTGGACTTTATCTTGGAAAGTCTGGGAGAAAGGCCGCCTCCTTACGAGTGACTTCGAGCGAAATCTCCCTGCAGAACGTATCCATCAACTGTCGGAGGTTTCTGGCAGACCGTATGCCGAGATTGATGCTCTACTGCTGATTCACTCTGTGCGACAGCATACAGTAGTATTGAACACTGCGGGCAAAATTTGGCCTTGGATGATACCTATCGGTATCTGTTATAGAAGCCGGTCAATCGGACAACCATTTTGCCCGCAATGCTTTCAAGAAGGCACTCCCCATCTTCGTCGCGAGTGGCGTATGGCGTGGGCAACAGCTTGCAATAAGCATCGGATTTTATTGCAAGATTGCTGTCCGGAATGCGGATTTTTATATTCCCCTACCAAATTAACCGGCTTCGAAAGGAGCATGGTATTTTGTCATCACTGTGGCCACGACATGCGGAAAAACTCAGTTAAGCCTGCTTTTTCTGCCATACAGTCTGCAATCGAGAAGAATAAGTTGTGTTGTTTCGGGCAGAAATGCGATATGTCCACATGGCTGCTCACTTTGGATAATGCAGTCTGTTTAATTCGGAGAGCAACTTTGGCACCCACCGGATACATCAGTACCATGTTGCATGATTTAGGACTAATCCGACTACCGGAGTCTCCGAAAACCGGCGGAACATTCGAATGGTTGCCAATTTGGGAACGTCATGCCTTATTAGAAGCCGCGGCCTGCGTGATAAGCCAACGCATGTCCAATTTGATTCAATCGGCTCAGAAAAATCGTGTAACAAAAAGCACTTTACTAAACACATTGCATAGAGATCGGTCTCCTGTTTTTGTCGAATTATACGATCATCTCCCGGTTAGTGAGCGGACTTCAGGGTCAAAAACCAAGCACAACTGTCCACAATCGAAACAAGCCGTAATGAAGAAATGGGCTCGTTTGGAACGTAAAATTCAAAGAGTCATTGCATCATGAAAGACTGCTCCCAATGTGGTAAATCCGTGCGGATATACAACCGGGTCTTCAACGGAATGGGGTATTGTGCTGCCTGCTATAATCGGGAGTTCAAACACAAGCCCTGTGCCAAGTGCGGCGAGATTTACCGCCTGCCTCACCGAGAAAAAGACGTCGTTTGTGACAAGTGCCAGAAAAACCGTCCGTGCCTGCGTTGCGGAAAAGAACATTACTCCATCGGAAAGCTGACTCAGTACGGTCCGGTGTGTCATGCTTGTGCTGTTTATTTCAGGGAGAAAAAAATCTGCTCTGTCTGTAAAAAGCAATCTTTCGGAGCTACCCGTTTGGGGAAAAGCGGTACGGGCGCTTGGTTTTGCCCAAGTTGTTATGGCAAGGCGAGAGGCCATGCCAGCTGTCCCCAGTGCGGTAGACACCGGATGTTACAAAAAACAGAGCATGGACTCATGTGCAAAAAATGTGCTACTGAAGGGCATACCAAATGCACAATCTGCCATGCAGAAATACCCGCAGGAAAAGGAAAAAAGTGTGATGATTGCGCTTGGGCAGAAAGGTTGGCACACCGAATAAATTTACTCAAAGTTTCCGTTCGGAAAGGGGCAGTGCGGGACGCATTTCCTGTCTTCGCCCTGTGGTTGGCACAAGATGTCGGCAACGATAAAGCCGCCATGACCATAGAGCGTTATGCCCCTTTTTTCCGCGATGCAGCGCAACAATGGCCTACCTTGCCGGATTTTCCAACCATTTTGAGCCACTTTAAACCCAAAGGCATGCGCCGTTATCTCAAGGTCAAACAATGGTTGGAACAATTACCCAATCAGAAAACCGACAAGCAGTTGGCCGTAGACTTGGCCGAGCTGGACAGGATTGAAGTTTTACGGGGGAAGTTGGCCGGCAACCCCGTTGCAGAAAGCTTATTTGACAGCTATCACGACAAATTGCTTTCAAAGTATCACGCTGGTAAAACATCCATTACTTCCATCCGTTTAGCGATGCAGCCTGTTATCGGTTTAATGCAAGGCTTTAACCATTTTCCGACTCAGAAGGATATTGATGCCTATTTGAGAAAAAAACCAGGGCAGAGAGCCGCACTGACTGGGTTTATCAGTTACCTACGCCGTGAGCATGCTTTGGATTTGCACATCAGCAAAGTCACGAAAAAAGACCAACAGCGAATGAAAGTTGCCAAAAGGAATGCTTTGGAAAAAAAGGTGATTGCTTATATCATGCGTTGCTACAAAGATCCGGATGCTTTCCGGTTACATGATTGGCTCAGACTGGCCCTGCCGTATTTCCATTGGCGGGAAATACGCTCAGAGTATACTGTTATCGAACGTCCCGACGGCTATATGGTATCTCAATTGGGAGAAGAAATGTTTGTCCCCAAACTGACAGGTGAATTTAGTTTTATGAAAAAAGTTATGGCTGAAATAAATTAGCATCCATGCCGGTTACATTAGCATTATTCATTTTAAAGGGTTTTTCCGCAACATTTTCAATAGCACTTTATACAGATCATCATGCCGGTAGTTGAAGCGGAACTCGGTTTCTTTTAAATGCAGGTAAAAGGTATGCTTCGGTACCCCGTTAAATTGTACCAAACGATGCTTGGCATAGCTCCAAAAGGATTCAATACCGTTGATATGTTGCACACTTCGAGCAAACTCATTGTCGCCGTGACGAACTCTAAAATGTTTGGCAAAACCCATGTCGACCAATCCCTGACAGCCCCGCCAGCCGTCGGTATTGGTCACACCCTCAATCACGATACGGCCTCGGATAACCTTTTGCAGCGTTGCTTTGGAAGCATCGGGAACGATTTCGGTATAAACCTTGTCGCCTCGTTTGAGGATGTCGAAGACGATGGTTTTACCGCCTGCTCCGCGCCCGCGTTTACCTCGGATGCGCTTTGCACCGAAATAGGATTCGTCTAATTCTACAATGTCGTAGAAAGGCGTGTGCTGTTCGCATTTCCGGCTATCTGAAAATGAGCCGCAGCAAGCTCTATCAGATGGCCCCAAAAGGCGACCTGCCAGTTTCAAGATCGGAACCCAATGGCGATTCGACCGAGACAAGATCGATGACTGGGTGAAAAGTCACAAGTTTTCTACTTCGAGAAATAAGGATGGCATCCAATAATGTTTCAATACGATGTTGATTCAGGCACAGAGCTTGAGGATGCGCTCAAGAGTTGTCGTAAAGCAGCCCGCCATGGATACGCTATTGCCAAAGAAAATCTTCAGGAAACCGCCAAAGCCATTAAGGGTGTTTCTGATTCGCTATCCAAATGCTTGATGTCGCTCGAGAATGGATCGGTGCGCACTCCGGGAATTGTAAACCAGCTCAAGTCACAACTATCCGGTGTAGTTACTGAGCTCGAAGGTTTACAGAAAACGTCCGATTTGGCCCTGGAAGAACGCCGTAAGAGCCTGGACAGTTTTTCCATTACCCTTTTCGGTCGCACCATGGCTGGGAAGTCAACACTGATGGAAATTCTCACGCGTGGAGACGGAGAATCAATCGGTACCGGATCACAAAGAACCACGCGTGACGTCCGAGGTTATCAGTGGAACGGGCTTGAAGTAACAGATGTGCCGGGTGTTGCTGCGTTTGAGGGCGCAGAAGATGAGGAGCTTGCATTTAAAGCTGCCGCCCAAGCCGATCTGGTTCTTTTTCTGATTACAGATGATGCCCCTCAGCCGGTTGAAGCGGAATGCTTGGCGCAAGTGCGCCGCTTGGGAAAACCTGTTCTGGGAATATGCAACGTCAAGGCTGCCGTTGACGATGAAGATGACCTACTACTATTTCTAAGAGCCCCACACCGCCCCTTTGATCGAACGCGCATAGATCAACTGCTTCAACAATTTCATCTCCTTGCCGACCAGCATATACCTGGAAAGCGGATACCTTTCGTGGTAACCCATCTTCGCTCACGTTTTCTCGCATATCAGCCTGGGCTTGAAAAGCATCGAGGTAAACTACTCAAGGCAAGCCGTTTCGATGGTGTTGAATCCCGTATCGTTAACGAAGTCGTTGGTCGAGGTACTTTTTTACGAGTGAAAAGTTTCGTCGACGGATCTGTTACCTCCATGATGGATCTTACCGACCTGCTATTAGAATTTAGTGCTAAAAATTCCAGCAGTGGACGGGTTCTAATAGATAAAAGACAACAGTTCCGAGATTGGGCACAAGAGTTTAGAACCTCTGGTCAAGAGCGGATCAATACTTTGATTTCAAAAGCTATGGATTCACTCCGCGATGAAGTCCCCTCTTTCGCTGAAGACCATTACGAGAACCGGTCCGCTGGAGAAAGCTGGAAACGGCTTGTTGAATCCAACGGTGTGATCCGTAAGGTCGAAAAACTTCAAAAAGAACTTCTCGATGAATGCAAAAAAGCCCTTAGTGAAGTCGCTCGGGAATTGAAGTCTGAACTTTCGCTTGTTGCAAGTCTTTCCAGTGACCGCCACATCAAGATGGATAGTATCTTTAATGTGAAACGTGCATGGAATTGGGGAACCAATATCCTTGCTGGCGGACTTGGAATTGCCGCCCTGGTTCTTGCTAATGGACCGCTAGGTTGGGCGGCGGCAGCGGTTGGTGCTGTGGGATGGCTTATCTCTTTGTTTTTCGATGATCGAGAGGAAAAAGCCCGAAGAGCAAGAGAAAAATTAAGCAGGCGGCTCATCGACAATATCAATAAAATGGAACGCGACCTTCGAAAGAACTTAGGTGACTGGTTCCATCAAGAGCTCTTGGGCAAGCAGATAGACGTTCTCTTGGTCGATTTGGGTGCGGTTACATCAGGATTGTTTGAGCTTGCCGATGCTCAACGCGCACTAGCTTGGACGTTAAATGACAGACAAAAAGATCTTGGGCGTACTCTTGCGAGGGAAGCATTGAGCCAGCTGGGTGCAGTAGGTCTGCTTGACTCGATAATGGATGTAGCCAGGGTTCCGGGTCTTGCCACAATGTTTTTGATCAAACCCAATGTTACATTTCCTGGTCAAATTCGCAGCGAACTTGAAAAGCTACTGGGTGAGCAAATCTGGTTCGTTATCGATACGAAAAACACATTTTCGATTCTTTCACAGGCCATTGGGCGGAATTGTGGAAAAAACAAAATCAGCATCGAAAAAAAAATACGTGTTGCGCATGTCCCCCTTGATGACCTTGATGCGGTAACTAAAGCGCGAGTAAGGCTTGCCCAGCAACTTACAGGCTTCCATGTAATGAGATAAACGACGAAGGAGATTATATGGCCACCGAAAAATTCGAACTATATCAATGGACAACCATCGGTAATAATTTGCTTTTTCGCTCAAGGCAGTGTTTGGAGACCGCCCCTAAGGCCCGATCATGATGAAATTACATACAGAGCAATTGCAGGTGCCGACCTCCTTGTCTTTGTTGTAACAAATGAGCTGTTTGATTCTCACCTCGCAAAACATTTTCGCAACCTTGCCATAGAACGTGACAAGGCACATGAAATGATGCTTGTAGTCAACAAAATGAGAAGGTGCGCCAAAGGCAACAGCCAGGAAGCACAGAATGTTATTCGTGAGGATCTTCGCAAGGTCCTCGCCCCTTTCACCCCCGAAGACCTTGGCACTACCTTTATCGATGCCGAAGCTGCGCTCGAAAGCAAAACAGAGACAGATGACGAAATAGCAAAAATTCTGTTGAAGAAAAGCGGCGTCGACGGATTCACACAAGAGCTAAACAGGTTCGTTAGAGAAAAAGGGTTGTCTTCTCGATACACAACGGCGCTTTATAGCCTTGAGCAGATTCTCCAAGAAGCACTTGCCAGTGAATCCACGGGTGATAAGGACATTGATGCACTCGAAGCGCTTTTGTTGCAGCGTCGCCGAGCACTCTTGTATACACAGGATCGTATACCACGGGCGGTGGAAGGAGAAATTCAAAACGCGAGTTCTCAAATCCGGCAGGAAGGACGAAAAGTCGCGGACATGATCAATGGTTCTGCCGATCAGAAAGCTGTTGATCAGGAGCTGCAAGCCGCACAGGATCGCGTTCAAAACCTTGCTGAACAGCTTGAAAAATCTGTTCAGGTTGTCATTGGCAAGCACATGAAAGCATTAGATGACCGCGTTGGCGATATTGCCAACAGTGAGCTTGCCAAAGAGTTGCTTCCGCGCCTCGTTCATCGGATTGAGCAGGCATCTATTTCGCCTGAAGCAATGAAAAACCTCAAAAAAGCATCGGATATATCTTCCAAGCTGGGTGAATTTCTGGTCAGGAACTCTTTTACGCCAAAAACTGGAACCCTCGGAGGCCTTTTCAAACTCAACCAATATTCCGGTACGGCAACCCACGGTGCAGTGAAAGCTATTGGTAAATTTTTCGGGAAGTCCTTCAAGCCATGGGAAGCGGTCAAATGGACACGCACTGTGGCAAATGTTGGACGAGTTTTCACAGTGGCGGGAACGGTTCTTACATTTGTATTGCAAATCAAAGAAGACGCAGATGCAGCTCAACTTGAAGTTGATCTTAGAGAAAGTCGTTCGGCGGTGAGGTCTGGATTTAACGATGCCGCGCATGTAATTGAAATGCACTTTGATAAGGCGACACAATCATTTGTCTCAAGTGCCATTTCTTCCGAGATAGAAAATGTTGATTCACAGTTGGATGAACTCCGTAATTTGCAGCAAACCCGGAGTGACCTGTTTCAAAATCTTCTAGGACTGCTGGAAGAGACCAGGGAGCTTATCAAAAGCATTCACTCAACTGAGAGCGGATCAGTTTCATAGTTTCTCGATTTTTTCGAATTCGAAAGAGTTCATGTCGGGCAAGTTTGTACATCGACAAAATGGATGCGCTGGCTGCTGCGGAAACTTTTCCGCCGGAAATATTTTTCCGTTAAGGGGGCCACAAACGGGACAGGTTCGTTCGTCGCCCATTGTCATCCATTCAAGCTGTTTGACTCCCACGTGCTGATGAAATTTTAGACGCCCCATATTATGTGCCCGGAGCACCTCTGTCCGGGCGATCATCTCCATGCGGTACTGGGCCTTGCTGAATACTTTTGTCCCTGCCTGTTTGAACGAGTCCTTGTATATCACCACCTTTCCAAGATCCCGAACGATGTCGTCGGTTCCTTTTCCCTCGACGATAGACTGAGACCTTTACAAAAAAGCCCTTCCTTCGACAGCCGAAACCCAAACACAGGTTTTCGGCTGTTTTCGGCTGTTTCCGCCCCCAATCACTCCTGATTTTACCCAAATACCCCCTTAATCCTCCCCGGATACCTGATAATCAGGCATCCGGGCCGCTTTTTAGGCGACAACAGGCACACTTAGCCTGTTAGCCGCTTTCAACAGGTTCAAACACATCGCCTTCAGATGGCTTTGCGCACTTACTTTACACAGACCAAAATAGGCTGCCCGGGCGTAGAGACCGTGGCAGCACGCCATAAAAATAGCGGGGGTAAGGTACAGGAAACCCTACAACTCCTGCCATACATTTGCTACACTCAACCTCATGGCCGGAGCCAACCCCATGTGGGTAGCCCGTCAGATGGGACACAGCACCATGAAAAGGCTACTTGAAAACTACTCCCGCTGGATTGACTTGGCTGACAAGCAGCGTGAAAAGTCTAAAATCGAGCAGCTTTTTGATGGAAAATGTGCCAATAGTGTGCCAAAAAACACAGAAATGGAGATAAGTATAGGATACTTATCAGATATCTTGGTGGTGGAACACGGAACCGAACCCACCTAGCCCGTAACCAGTAGTATGTGTATAGACAAACGCCCTTGATTTAGGGCGTTTTTTATCTGTTCATATACTACTGGCTGCGGTCATTTGTGCCACGATTTGTGCCAAGGCCGATCCATCGCGGGTTCGAGCCGCTGCCATTCGACCTCCCCATCACGGCTACGCTGTTGCAGGCCGTGCAGCATCGCGGCCAGCGGAAGATCCCCATTGTCGAGCAAGGTCGACTTCAGATTGGCTGCTCGAACGGGGTACGCGATGTCCGGCAACCCGTACTTTGCCAGCGTCTCTGGCTTGAGATGAAGCTCTGCGAAATTTTGCATGACGCCCGTATCGATCCTTTTGCCGCTGCGCCGATTGTGGTTATCACAATACGACGAACACACAAATCAAAATAGAGTCATGGACAAATTCTAGGGCAGACCATATACTTTCCGCAATAATCAGCACAAGCATTTGCTAACCCGAACGAGCCAGCCAGGATGTCGAACGAACAGCTTGCAGATCTCACCCAGCCACAACGCGACCGGCTCGTGTTTGTGAAGTTACGCGTGCGCTTCATCGGAGAGATACGCCGTCAGAACCTGGTCACGCGGTTTGGCATCCAGTCCGCCGCCGCATCCAGGGATTTGGCGCTGTACAAGGAGTTAGCCCTGGGCAACATCGATTACGACTCCAAGGGCAAGTCCTACGTCCTGTGGCCAGACTTCCGGCCAGTCTTCGACTTCACCCCGGAGCAGGTGCTGTCGTGGCTAACTCAGGGCTTTGGCGATGGCGAGCCGATGCGGCTAAAGGCGTGGGTGACCAGCGAGAGCCCGTCACGGCTCACGCATCCGGATCTGGATGTGCTGGCGAGCGTGACCCGGGCGATCCACCAGGAGTATCCGCTCGGCATCGAGTACCACTCTATCTCCAGTGGTCGCACTGAGCGGGAGGTCCTCCCGTTCGCACTGATTGACAACGGCCTTCGTTGGCACGTCCGCGCCTTCGACCGGAAGTCCCAAGAGTTCCGAGATTTCGTCATCACTCGGATCAAGCGACCGGTGGTGCTCAAGGGGCAACCAGTGGCACCTGATGAGATGAGTGATCAGGACATTCAGTGGCACCAGATCGTCGAGCTGAAGCTGGTGCCACACCCCGATCAACCCTGGCCAGAGATTACAGAGATTGACTACAGCATGCAGGGTGGCGTGCTGCGGATGAAGCTGCGTGCAGCCACCACCGGTTATATCCTTCGCCAATGGAGTGTGGACTGCACGCTCGACCAAAGCTTGCGTGGGCACGAGTACCGGTTATGGCTGAAGGACCACCTGGCTATCTACGGCGTGCACAATGCCGTGCTGGCGCCAGGCTATCGCTCCCCTGATCAACAACGGCTCGAAGCCGAGTCGGACTGAGGGAATGAGCATGCTCGCAAAACTCGAACGACTCATCGGCGAAATCGGCGACCTCAACAGCAAGTTGATCCTGCTGATCGGACCCAGCCGCAGTGGAAAGACCCAACTGCTGCGCCAACTCAGCGCCAAGCTCAACATCGAGCCGCTCAACGTCGGCCTGGAGCTGGGGCGCCGTTTGGCTGCTACGCCGAACAACAAGCGCGGCTTCTCGGCAGGCGAACTGCTGCGGGAGATCGCGGACAAGGAACGAACTGAAGACCCGCTGCTGCTCGACAACCTGGAGTTGTTGTTCGAGCCGGGCCTGCAGATCAACCCGCTTGACCTCATCAGGCGGCTGGCTCACTCCAAGCGCGTCGTGGCCGTCTGGCCTGGCGAGCTGCGCTGTGATCGCTTGGTGTACGCCGACATGAGCCATCCAGAACATCGTGACTACAGCCGTGATGGCGTGGCCGTACTTGAAATTTGACGCTACGGGGAAGAGAGAACCATATGGCCAAGAACATGAAATACGGAGATCTGATCCAGTTCGAGCAGATCGAGTCAGTCATTCAACTGCTCGATGCCGGGTGCCCGGACGAGGCCAAGAAGCTCGTCGCGACATACGTCATCTCTGATGACATGGCCGAGCGGATCTCCAAGCTCATGGTTCCTCAGCTCAGTTTTGACGACTCGGTCGATCACAAGGGCATGCTGATCGTCGGCAACTACGGCACCGGTAAGTCGCACTTGATGTCGGTGCTGTCGCTGGTGGCCGAAGATGTGGCCTACGCACCGCTGATCCGCCACCCCAAGGTCGCCGAGGCGGTTGCCCCAATCGCTGGTCGCTTCAAGGTGCTGCGCATCGAGGTGGGTGGCCTGCAGATGCCGCTGCGCCAGATCATCACCCTACAGCTTGAGCGCTTCCTCGAAAAGCTCGGCGTCGATTACACATTCCCGACCGCCGATAAGGAGCTTAACAACAAGGACTCCTTCGAGGAGATGATGGCCGCGTTCGCGGAGAAATTCCCGGACCAGGGTGTGCTGCTGGTTGTCGATGAGTTCCTGGAGTACCTGCAGTCCCGTCGCGATCACGAGCTGGTGCAGGACCTGGCCATCCTGCGTCAGATTGGCGAAGTCACCAAGCACTTGAAGTTCCGCTTCGTGGCTGGCGTGCAGGAAGCCATCTTCGACAGCGTGCGCTTCCAGCACGTTGCCGACAGCATGCGCCGCGTTAACGAGCGCTTCACGCAGATCCTGATCGACCGCCAGGACGTCAGCTTCGTCGTCTCCGCGCGCCTGCTCAAGAAAACGGCCGACCAGCAGAACAAGATCCGCGAATACCTCACGCCGTTCGCCAAGTTCTACGGCTCCATGAACGAGCTCATGGATGAATACGTGAGGTTGTTCCCGGTTCACCCAGACTACCTGAAGACATTCGAGCAGATCCACTTCACCGAGAAGCGCGGCGCACTCAAGACCATCGAGGCCGCCATGCTGGCCATCCTCGACCAGGAAGTACCCGACGACAAGCCGCTGCTCATCAGCTACGAGAGCTTCTGGAACACCGTCAAGGCCAACTCGGTACTGCGCGCTGACCCGAACATCAAGGAGGTTATGCGCGTGTCCGAAGTGCTGGAGTCGCGGGTCCAGCAAGCCTTCACGCGCCCGGCTTACAAAGCCATGGCTCTGCGCGTTATCAATGCGCTGGCTGTACACCGTTTGACCACGGGCGGCGACATTCATGTGCCCATCGGCCCCACGGCCGCCGAGCTGCGCGATGCCTTGTGCCTGTTCCAGCCGGGCGTGGAGGACATGCCCGGCGATCCAGCCGAGAACCTGCTCTCTATGGTCCAGACCGTGATGCGGGAAGTGCTGAAAACCGTCAACGGCCAGTTCATCTCCAAGGCGCCGGACACCGAGCAGTACTACCTCGATCTCAAGAAAGACATCGACTACGACGCGCAGATTGAAAAGCGCGCCGAAGCCCTGTCCGACGATGCGCTAGACCGCGCCTACTACAGAGCCATCAAAACACTGATGGAATGCAGCGACGACCTGCGTTACCCCGGCTTCCAGATCTGGCAGTACCAGATCGAGTGGCAGGAGCGCCGCGTCGAGCGCATGGGCTACCTGTTCTTCGGGGCACCGAACGACCGTCCCACGGCGCAGCCTGAGCGTGACTTCTACATCTATTTCCTCCAGCCCTTCGACAAGCCGAAGTTCAGCGACAACAACCTGGCTGACGAAGTGTTCTTCCGTCTGAAGTCACCCGACGAAGACTACAAGCGCTACCTGTCACAATACGCGGCGGCACTGGATCTGGCGTCCACCGCCAGCGGCGGTGCGAAGGCCATCTACCTGTCCAAGGCTCAAGATTCCTTGCGGTCCATGAGCAAATGGCTGCAGGAAAAGCAGATGACCGCGTTCGAGGTCACCTACCAGGGCAAGACCAAGACGCTGCAGGACTGGTTCAAGGGCGTGTCCCTGCGCGACCGTGCGCGACTGGGCTCGGACGAGCGCATCAACTTCCGCGACGTGGTGAACATCGTCTCCGGCCTGGCACTGGACCAGCGTTTTGTCGATCTCTCGCCGGAATATCCCACCTTCTCGGTGCTTGTCACCGAGGCCAACCGCAAGCAACTGATCGGCAACGCGCTGCGCGCACTGGCCGGCGGTACTCGCACCAAGGATGCACTCGCCGTGCTTGATGCGCTAGAACTGCTCGATGGCGACCGCGTCGATCCGGCCAACTCACGCTATGCGCAGGAAGTGCTGAACCGACTCAAGGCCAAGGGCCACGGTCAGGTGCTCAACCGCAGCGAACTGCTGTCAGGAACGTCTGACGTCGAGTATTTTACGCCGATCAAGTACCGGCTGGAACCCGACCTGTTGGTTACTGTGCTGGGCGGGCTGGTCTACTCCGGTGACATCGTGCTGTCGATCACCGGCGACAAGATCGACTCCGGAAAGCTGACCCAGCTGGCAGAACGCTCGCTGGAGGAACTCAAGCAGTTCAAGCACATCGAAGCACCCAAGGAGATCAACCTCGCGGTGCTTCGTGCCTTGTTCGAATTGTTCGACCTGCCGTCGGGCCTGGCTCAGAAGGCCAGCCAGGGCGACACCGAGCCGGTCATCAAACTGCAGGAGAAAATCAGTGCGCTGGTGCCCCGTGTGCTCAAGGCCGGTTCCGATCTGCAGCAAGGCAAGCTCGGCTTCTGGGGCCAGAACCTGCTGCGCGAGGAAGAAACCAAAGACTGGCTCGTCCGGCTGGATTCGCTGAAGAAGTTCACCGAGTCGCTGGCGCCGTACAACACCGTCGGCAAGCTGAAGAACTTGCGCGTCACGCAGGAAGACCTAGACAGCCAGAAGAAAAATCTGGAGATCCTGGCTGCCGTCGAGCGTCTGCTCGAACTGGTGGTGGAGCTAGGCGGCACGGCGTCCTACCTCTCGCAGGCCGAGATGGTTTTGCCCGCCGAGCATCCGTGGGTGAAGCAGGCCGAAGCCGCCCGCAAGGCGCTACAGGAGAGGCTGAGCCAGGACCGCACGGCCGAGCACGCCGCCGAATACCGGCAAACGCTCAACCAGCTCAAGAAGGACTACATCACCGCCTACATCGCCAGCCACAGCAAGGCGCGGCTGGGCGTGGCTGAGGACAAGACCCGCAACGCTCTGCGCAAGGACGACCGCCTGCTGGCGCTGCGCGTGTTGGCCGGCGTCTCGCTGATGCCCACCAGCCAACTCATTGCCTTCGAGGAGTCGCTCAACGGCTTGAAGAGCTGTTCCTCGCTGGATGAGCCGACCCTGGTCACGGCCGCCGTCTGCCCGCACTGCCAGTTCCGCCCGTCCGTCGAGCAGTTGGAGTTGATCCCGGCGGCCAACCGCCTGCACAAGCTGGATGACGATCTGGACGAACTGCTGGCCAACTGGCAGCAGACCCTGCTGGAGAACCTGGAAGACCCGTTCACGCAAGACAGTCTGGGCCTCCTGCCTCCCGCGTCCAAGAAGCTAATCGACGCCTTCCTGACATCGCGCAAGCTGCCGGACCCGATGACCACCGAGTTTGCGAATGCCGTGCAGGAGGCGCTGTCGGGGCTGGAGAAGATCGCGGTCAAGGGCGACGAGATCAAACAAGCGCTGCTGCAAGGCGGCTCGCCGGCCACGTCGGACGACCTGCGCAAGCGCTTCGACACCTTCATGAACGAGCGCTGCAAGGGCAAGGATGCCACCAAGCTACGCTTCGTGATCGAGTGATGCGACGTGATCAACCGACCATGACAACCAGAATTTGAGGTACGACTGATGAGTGATCTTTTCCAGAACCACGCGGCCAAGTCCGGCCCGGTTGAATGCCTCGGGCAAACGTTCCCGAGTGACGAGGCTCGCCGCGAGCACTATCTGAATCTGCTTGCTGAGAAGCTTAAAGATCCGACATTTCGAAAAACAGAAGGGTTTCCTGTTGGGTCAGACGAGAAAATTCTTTCGCTCTCGAATCCTCCTTACTACACAGCATGTCCGAACCCATTTATATCGAGCTTCGTTCAGCATCTAGGCAAACCCTACGTGCCAAATGGCAGCTTTGTACACGAACCGTTTGCTGCAGATGTCAGCGAAGGGAAGATGGACCCAATCTATAAAGCGCATAGTTACCACACAAAAGTTCCTCATAAAGCCATCATGCGCTACATCCTACACTACACGCAGCCTGGCGATATTGTTTATGACCCATTTTGCGGGACTGGCATGACCGGGGTCGCTGCGCAGATGTGTGGCGATAAGAAGGTAATCGAGTCTCTTGGGTACATGGTGGATAAAGACGGTGTTGTGTATTCAAAAGATCGAGAAGATGCAGGCGGGAAATGGGTGCCGTTCTCAAGGCTTGGCGCTCGCCATGCGATATTGAATGATTTATCGCCGGTTGCTTCTTTTATTGCAGCTAACTACAACTCTCCCGTCGATGTGCACTCCTTCAAAGACGAGGCGCTGTCTATCCTGCGCGAGGTCGAATGCGAGTTTGGCTGGATGTATCAAACACTCCATCAGCCAACCGAAGAGGAGGTTGTTAATGCGATTAACTCAATCCGGTCAGAGCGGAAGCTGTTAGCCAAACTTTCAAATAAAGTGGGGCGCATCAACTACACCGTATGGTCCGATGTTTTTACTTGCCCAGATTGTGCTGGCGAAGTTGTCTTCTGGGAGGCTGCCGTAGACAAGAGTAGCGGAAAGGTAAGTGATGCATTTGATTGCCCTCACTGCGGATCAGAACTAACAAAACGGAAGATGGATAAGCTGCTAGTACTGATCCATGATGATGCGCTCGGGAAGAATATTAAGCAGGTAAAACAGATTCCGGTTCTTATCAACTACTCGGTTGGTAAAAGTCGATTCGAAAAGAAACCTGATGCTTTTGACCTCGAACTGATTGCGCAGATAGACGCAATGACAATTCCATATTGGTTTCCCAAAGATCGCATGATCGAAGGGCGAGAGACGCGGAGAAATGATCCAATTGGACTGACCCATGTGCACCACTTCTATTCGAGACGAAATCTTGCCTACCTGGCTGCACTCAAAGCTAGATGCAAGTCGCCGCAGACAACGCTTTGGTTTAACGCGCAGTTAATCAACGTAAGCAAGCTAAATCGCTACAGGCCGGAAGTGTCTTTTCCGTATAACCCGCTCAGTGGAACGTTCTATATCGGCTCGCAGATTTCGGAGGCGGATGTCTACGTGGCATACGAGAACAAGCTTAATAGGCTTGTTGAGGCTTTCTCGCAAATTAAGCACTTCAATATCGTTGGAACAAGCTCAGCAACCAATGAGGCCCCTGTGCTTGCTGACTATATTTTCACGGACCCTCCTTTTGGCGCAAATATTGACTATTCAGAGCTGAGCTTTTTATGGGAGGCATGGCTCGGAATTAGAACGGATAACAGCCATGAGGCCATAGCCAGTAAAGCGCAAAAAAAGGGCCTTGATGATTACCGGCGACTGATGGCGGATTCTTTTAAGCGGGCCTACGAGGCATTAAAGCCAGGTCGGTGGATGACCGTGGAGTTTTCAAACACTCAGGCTTCGGTATGGAACGCGATACAGACGGCACTTCAAGAAGCTGGCTTTGTCGTGGCCAATGTTTCGGCGCTTGACAAGCAGCAGGGAAGTTTCAAGGCCGTTACAACGACTACTGCCGTTAAGCAAGATTTGGTGATTTCTGCATATAAGCCAAATGGCGGATTGGAAGATCGGACGACTCGTGGCGGTGGCACCGAAGAATCAGTTTGGGATTTCGTGCGAACCCACTTGGGCTACTTGCCAGTCGTCAAACACGCAAATGGAATGCTCGAATTTGTTGGGGAACGTGATCCACGAATTTTGTTCGACAGAATGATTGCCTGGTTTGTCCGACACAATATGCCGGTTCCCATGTCATCACAAGAATTCCAGTCTGGCTTAGGCGCTCACTTCGAAATTAGGGATGGAATGGTCTTCCTTTCGAGTCAGGCGATGGAATACGACAAAAAGCGTCTCCAGTTTGCAAATGCACCGCAGATGGAGCTTTTTATTGCTGACGAGCGTAGTGCGATTGATTGGTTAAGTGACTATCTGAAAGTGAGGCCCTCAACGTACCAAGATCTTCATGGTAATTTTATTAGTCAGCTGGGTGCTGGGTGGAAAAAACACGAAGAAAAACCGGAGCTGCTATCACTTCTTGAGGAGAACTTCCTCAAGTACACAGGTAATGGAGAGGTTCCCAGTCAAATTCACAGCTATCTATCTTCAAATTTCAAGGACCTTCGTGGGCTTGCAAAGTCTGATTCGAGGCTTGTTGAGAGAGCCTTGGATAGATGGTTTGTGCCTGACCCAACAAAAGCTCTAGATTTGGAGAAGAAACGAGAGAAGGTGCTGCTCAAAGATTTTGCGCAGTATCAAGATTTTGCAGGACGTCGCCTAAAAGAATTCAGGCTCGAAGTGATGCGCGCGGGATTTAAGGATGCTTGGGCAAGGAAAGACTACGGAACTATCGTCTCGGTTGCCCAAAAACTTCCAGAGGATGCTTTGCAGGAGGACGAAAAACTATTGCTTTGGTACGACCAAGCTCTAACTAGGTTAGGGATGTAAGCTCAAAGAAGATCATTCTAAAACTCGTATTGATCGACCAATCAGGACGAGTTCTTCGTTCGACTTTTTATTAATCGCTGTGGCCTTTTGAGGCCTATGGCCTCATGAGGTGAAAAATGGCACAAGCTACGCCAAGCTATGGATTTGCAACAGGAAAACCGGAAAAGCCAATTGTGGATGCTCTTGTTAACAAGTATGGGCATCAGTCAGTCGTATGGCCAATTGCGCTGTCCAACAATACCTCAACGTTGGCTTATATCTTTGAGAGAAACAGCAATAACCTTATTAACTCGCAAGGTGACACTCGTCCAAAAAGCAATTCAGGAGTGGGTGAAGTTTACCTCGATTACACAGCCCAGCCAAGGCTGATAATTCCAAACGATCCGTTCTTTTCCCAATTTGTAGATCCACAGTTTAACAATAGTTATGACTACATATTGTCTCCGATCAATGGAGGCTACAGTACCGTAGATCTTGATTATGTTTGGCACAACGGAGAAGTATTTCGTGGCTTCGAACTGACGACGTATTGGATGGATTTCTCGTCCGAAGCAGAAGCAAAAAGGCTCGTCTCAACGATGAATAGACGGCCATCTTGGAGCGGACCGAACGGTGCTCATGCCCTTCAAAAAGTTGCGGCAGCCGCGCAAGACTTAAATATTGAATACCACATGGTATTTGCAAACACCGTTGGCAAAGTCGGCAGTGCTCTAAAGACAAATGGAAATGTTCTCTATTTTCCACTAACAGCGGCTGCAGTCGATTTGCTTTCGAAGGGGCAGGTTCCTCCGAATGCCATCTTCTGCTCGTTCCAAAGCTTCATGAACCAGATTTAATGAATGAGTTATCCCAATGCAGTCCATTTACTGATCCCGGATTTGAGTCGTGAAGTTTCTGTCAGGATTTTCCATAGGTGACTGGTGCTGGTTCTCCCGGCAGGCTACTGCGTGCCGCGTAGTCGAGCGCCAAGATGTCTGGGGCGAGATTGCCTACCGCGTCTGGCTGCCAGCCAAGGACGCGGTGGTGCGAGCGCGCTCGGTGGACTTGGCCTCGCTGGAAAGCGTGCGCCCGAGCGTGGAGCAGATCCTGCACACCACGGCGGCAGCCAAGCTGCTGGATGCGCTGGAGGACAACCTGCTGCTGGCACCGATCCAGTCCAGCGTGGTGCCGCTGCCGCACCAGCTCTATGCGCTGAACCGCGCCATCAGCCGCGACCGCATCCGTTACCTGCTGGCCGATGAGGTGGGCCTTGGCAAGACCATCGAGGCCGGCTTGGTGCTGCGCGAATTGAAGTTGCGCGGCCGGGTGAAGCGCATCCTGGTGGTGGCGCCCAAGGGGCTGGTGCGCCAGTGGCAGGCGGAAATGCGCCTGCACTTCGGCGAGAAATTCCAGTTCATCGAGCCGTCCGAGCTTGCTGCCTTCCGGCAGTGGCGCAGCGGCGGCGCGGGAGAGGAAGAGAACCTGTGGCGCGTGCACGACCAGGTGATCTGCTCGCTGGATTCGGTGAAGCCGCTGGAGGGCCGTCGTGGCTGGAGCCTGGAGCAACTCAACACATACAACCGCGAGCGCTTCGAAGACCTGATCTCAGCGTCGTGGGATCTGGTCATCATCGACGAAGCCCACCGCATGGGCGGCAGCACCGAACAGGTGGCCCGCTACAAGCTGGGCGCGGCGCTGGCCGAAGCCTCGCCCTATCTCTTGCTACTGTCGGCCACGCCGCACCAGGGCAAGACCGACCAGTTCATGCGGCTGATGCAGTTGCTGGACCGCGAAGCTTTCCCCGATGAAAGCAGCGTCAGCCGCGACCGGGTGCGGCCCTTTGTGATCCGCACCGAGAAGCGTGTGTCCATCAACGCCGAGGGGCAACCGCTGTTCAAGCCCCGCGTGACCCGGCTGCAGGCCGTGGCCTGGCAGGCCCGACACGGCGCGCAGCAGCACCTGTACGAAGTCGTGACCGACTATGTGCGCCACGGCTACAACCAGGCCATGGTGGACAAGCAGCGCCACATCGGCTTCCTGATGATCCTGATGCAGCGGCTGGTGACGTCCAGTACGGCAGCCATCCGCACCACACTGGAAAAGCGCCAGGCCCTGCTCGATGCGCCGCAACCGCAAGCCAACCTGTTCGAGAACACCAGCGCCGACGAGTGGGCGGACCTGGACGGCCAGTCCCAGGTGGATCTGGCCATGCAGTCCAGCGGCTGGGAGCTGGAGAAGTCCGAAGTCGAGATGCTGCTGGAGCTGGCGCGGGAAACCGAGGCCGCAGGAACCGATGCCAAGGCTGAGGCGCTGCTGGAGCTGATCTACAAGCTGCAGCAGGAGGAAGGCGACCCGGCGCTGAAGGTACTGATCTTCACCGAGTTCGTGCCCACCCAAGCGATGCTGGCCGATTTCCTGGAGAGCCGAGGTTTCTCGGTGACGACGCTCAACGGCAGCATGGACCTGGAAGCGCGCACGCGTGCGCAGCAGGCGTTCTCCAAAGACGTGCGCGTGCTGATATCAACGGATGCCGGTGGTGAAGGTCTGAACCTGCAGTTCTGCCATGTCATCGTCAACTTCGACATGCCGTGGAACCCGATGCGGATCGAGCAGCGCATTGGCCGGGTAGACCGTATCGGACAAAAGCACGTGGTGCGTGCCATCAACTTCGTGCTCGAAGACACCGTGGAGCACCGCGTGCGCCAGGTGCTGGAAGAAAAGCTCGAGGTCATCGCACAGGAGTTTGGCGTCGACAAGGCGGCTGATGTGATGGATTCGGTTGAGACCGATCCGATCTTCGACGAGCTGTTCGTCCACGGTCTGCAGAACCCTGATGCCATCGAACAGGAGTGCGACGCGGTGGTGTCGCAACTGCGCTCCACCCTGGTAGAGTCGAAGAAGAATAGCGATCTGCTCACTACTGAACATGATCTGGATGCCGACGATGTCCGTAAGTGGCGTGACCACCCAGCACAGTTCTGGCTGGAGCGCGCCATCACCAGCGGGTTGGCAGCGCGCGGTGGCTCCGCCATCAAGGCGGGCAATGCATGGCGGGTGAAGTGGGCAGACGGCAGCGAATCGGCGCAGGCCTGCTTTGACGCCCGCACTGCGGATGAGAACCCGGAGTTGGAATGGGTCACGATGGAAGACCCACGCGCCCGTGCTGTGATCAGCGAGCTGCCGCGCTTTGTCGCTGGCCAGCCGCTGCCGGTGATCCGCGTGACAGGTCTTCCGGACTCGGTACGCGGCATCTGGTCGCTGTGGGAGATCAGTTTGGCGGCTGAAGGCCTGAGCCGGAAGCGCTTCCTGCCGGTGTTCATCAACGAGGAAGGCCGGCCCTTCGTGCCGACCGCCAAGCGCGTCTGGGATCTGCTGCTCACTGAAACCGTAGACGTGCATGCCGTGACGGGTTCCGAGGAGTCGGTGAGGTGGTTCGAGGCATCGCATGTGGCTGCCAGTACCCAGGGTGAACGGATCTTCACCGAGCTGCTGACCGAACACCGCGCCCGGCTGAAAGAAGAGCGCGAACGTGCGCTGTATGCGTTCGAGGTCCGAGGTCAGGCCATTGGACGAATTGGCTTACCCGCCGTGCGTGAGCACCGGCGCAAGCGGCTGCAACAAGAACACGATGCACGCATGGCCGCCCTGGACGAGATGGAGGCCAGCGTGCCGGATTTGAATGCCGTGATGATGGTGCGCGTCTCCGGCGATGTGATGCCCGGAGGACAGGTGGGATGAGCCAGTGGTCAGAACGCATTCTCAGCCACTTCACGGCCGATCTCACCCGGCTGTGGGTGGCGTGCGACCCCGACGATGTGCTGCTGGACGAAAAGCTGTTGTCCGAACTGCGCGGTCGCGGCTTCGAGGTCATGCTGTACGAAGACCCGTTCGCCTTCCGTGCTGAATACGAGGAACGCTATCGCGCAGCCTGGGATTGCGGTGAACCGGGGCCAGCGCCTTCGCTGGTTCTGCATCTGCGCAGCGCCGACGCGAATGCGCTGCCTTGGGACATCGTGCACCACGGACGTGTGGTTCGATTAAGCCTTGCGGAGCTCTTCCCCAGACTGGCATACAGCGCGGTACAGCAAGTCGAGCCGGAGCATTTTGCCGGGCTGTTTCATGCCCACCAGACCGAATTGCAGTCAGCGCGCGGCGAGAACGAGTCCAAGGACTTCATTCTCGAACACGTCTACCAACTGACGCCGAGATCCATTCGCAACCCGGTCGACTTCTGGCGCGAGCTGCTGCGCATGCACTTCGCCAACCGCTCGTTGCCACCTCTGTTTGCTCAACACACGGCAGGCATCATTCAAGGCAAGGGGCTGCTCGTCGACCAACCCGTCGCCACATGGCTGGCATCCAAGAGTGCGCTGCTGCGCGTCGTGCAGGACGCGTGGTATCGCTACCTGAAAAACCTGGGGCTGGATGGCACCCGAACTGGCGAACCTCCGCCACCGGACTACGTCGCAAAGATCGAGATTCCGTTCGATCACTCCGATGTGCAGGTGCTGGTCGACTCCATGTTCCTCGACGGCAGCTTGAGTCCGCTCGCGGCGCACAATGTTCTGGCGGGGATGCCGAGTTGGATCAAGGCCGGCATCGTCCAGGACCCCGCTGCATTGCAGGCTTTGGTGCTCAAAGGCATCGATGGCCTGATCGAGACGACCCCAACAGCCGCCTCCTCGCACAAGGACTGGAGCGAGTTCGCCAAGCGCTACGGCGAGATCCTGGCTCGCACGCATAGCCTGCCCGGCACGGAAGGCAGCGAACACCTACCCGTGATTCGGGAACGGATCAAGACCTTGCAGGCGCAATCGGACGAGCATCTGCAAGCCTGGGTCGCAGCCAAGCATTACGCCGACCTGATCCTGCAACCAGTGACCAAAGGCCCGGTGATGGTGCACCACGTGCCACGCTTCTTGCGCCATCGGCGGTCCGCAGGGGAAACCAAGGTCGCATTGCTGGTATTCGACGGGTTGGCCTTCGACCAGTGGGTGCAGATCCGGGAGCGCCTGATTGCCACCACCAAGCGCTTCGCGTTCGATGAGGGAACCGCATTCGCATGGCTGCCGACCGTGACATCGGTATCGCGCCAGGCGCTGTTTTCTGGATTGAAACCGCGTGAGTTCGACGACTCCATCGACCGGACGGACAAGGAGGAATCCTTGTGGAAGACGTTCTGGCAGAACGAAGGCGTCAACGCGAATGAGGTGATGTATCGACGTGCGCTACGTCAGACCCATCAGCTAGACGCACTTGAAGTGGATTTGAATGACCGTCGACCGAAGGTGGTGGGCCTGGTCATCGATGAGGTGGACGATCGGCTCCACAAGGAGCGGTCCAAGAAGGACGTGGCGATGTGGATCGGGAACTGGTTGACGACTGGTTTCGTCGACCGGCTTTTCTCGCTGCTGCTGGACAAGGGATACCACATCTATCTCACGGCGGACCACGGCAACGTAGAGTCCACCGGCGTCGGCAGACCCAACCAAGGTGTGATTGCCGAGACGCGCGGCGAGCGCGTTCGGGTCTACCGGAGTGAGCCACTGCTGGCCGATTCTGCTGCGGCCTATCCCACCACAGTCAGGTTGGACATCGCTGGACTGCCCGCGAACTTCATGCCCCTATTCGCAGGCGGACGAACCGCCTTTGTGCCGGAGGGTGAGCAGGTGGTAGTCCACGGCGGGGTGTCGGTCGAAGAGTTGATCGTGCCCTTTGTGAAAGTCAGTTATGTGATTGGTACCGAATGAATTCATCAGCCCCAAAAATAGGCTTTGATCGGTTCATTCAGCTTGATTGGGCGGCTGCGGCACTGAATGTTCGTGCGGGCGTGGCTGGGCTAAATGATCTGAATGCACTGCTCGATGCAGCCGAGCTTGGCTTGGAAGCCAAGAAGAAAACACGCACCGTGCTGAATCGGCTGTGGCTGGAGCCACGCGCCGAATTGGTCGAGTACGCCGATCGCGGCGTGGCCATCCACCAGACGCAGCCGGACACTCCCATCTCAGCACTGTGCTGGGGCATGTCCGTGGCGACGTACCCGTTCTTTGGGAAGGTAGCCGAGCTGGTGGGCCGCCTGTCCGCGATTCAGGGCGACTGCGCGTCCGCCGAGGTCCATCGGCGCATGAGTGAAACCTATGGGGAGCGCGAAGGCACCCGGCGTATGACCAACATGGTCATCCAAAGCCAGGCGAGTTGGGGCGCCGTGGAGCGGGTCGAAAAAGGCAAGCGGGTCATTCGCTTGCCACAGACGAGCATCGACAACGATGCGCTCACTGCTTGGCTGATCGAAGCTGCTGTGCGCTACGCAGGTAAGCCCGTTTCAGTACCCAGTCTGCAGTCGCTGCCCGTGCTGTTCCCGTTCAACTTGACGCGGCCCCTGGCCTACGTGGCGTCGAACAGCCCGAGCCTCGACCTCCGGTCGGAAGGCCCGAGTAACCAGTTCGTCGCTTTGCGCAGCACGATATGAAAACGGAACTTGGTCAATGACGGAATCGAAGCAACCGCATGGCGACGAGCCGAAGAAAAAATCGCTGAAGCTACTGCTGAAGTCGAAGCCCGTTGCCGAGGTTGAGACATCGATTGGCCGCATCTATCTGTACCCGCTTCGGGTACGAGATATGACTGACTTCGAAAAGCTGGAGCCTGCGGAGGCCATCGATCAGATCAGAAACTTCCTCACCAGCATAGGCAGCCTGGCGTTGGAATCTGATGAGACACCGGAACGTATTCCCCTCGATCCTGAGATAGCGAAGACACTTTCGGACGATGAAGTAGAGCTGCTTTCCGAAGCTTATGTGCAATCGTCGGTATGGCAGAAAGTCCGGGAAGGCGACGAGGATCGAAAGCCTGTTGCTCGGGAAGCCGATCAACATCGTTGCAGGCAATGACTTCTACAAGGCGAAGCAGACTGAGTACGGCAAGAGCGGCAACTACCTGACGCGCAGTCTGGTGGCGCTGACCGAGGTCGGCCAGAACACATCGATTTCCCGGATCAACGCCAAGCTGGAGGCTTTTCCTGCGTGGAATGCCGCGTCTATCGAGAAGCGCCACGCGCTGCTCATCGCGCTAGCGCAGGAAGTCTGGAAGACGACACCAACCGACGTCTGATGATGGAGGTCTATCAACATGAGTAATGCATCACCACCTGCGCCGATGTGCGATGACTGCAAGGCTTTGATTGGTGCGTCGCGAAGCACCAAGCCTCATGCAAATCTCGAGTACAAGGATGGCAGAAAGGTCTCGTCGATGATGGGCGCTGCCGATGAGGCTTACTACCGCTGCAAAGTGTGCGGCCACGAATGGCTGCACGAGACCGGATCGTGCGGCATTGGATGGGTTGCATAGCTGTGGCGACTCGCATGGCGAGATCAACCCACAATGACGCGCCGTGAAGATTATGGACAGAATCGATATCGACACTTGGGCACACATCAGCGCTGAAGGTTGGAGCTCTCTCGTTCTGGGCAACGGCGCCAGCATCGCCATCCACAAGGAGTTTGCAAACCCCACACTCCATGGCATTGCTGATGCAAAAGGATTGCTTGTCCCCACTGCTCCAATATTCGCCAAGCTCTGGACAACTGATTTCGAGCACGTCAACGTGGCATTGTGGACGCCGTCCTGCCTACTCGGAAATATGCACAGCGCTGATCGAAGCGGTGCACAGTGTGCATCCGGTGCATGCCGATGTTGCCACCGACCTACAGCAGACCAGTGCGTTTGCGAGCGTATTTCCAACTGGCGTCAGCCTGAACTACGACCTCACCTTGTACTGGGCTATGCTGCTGCTCAATGCGGCGCATGGGAGTTGGTTCAATGACGCGTTCCACGACGGGGGGCAAACGGATTTGGAATATCTACGGAGACCCTATGGACAGGCTGCAGGCGCAACATTGGTTTTCTACCCTCACGGCAGTCTTGCGGTTGCGCGTGACTACCTTGGTGATGAGACAAAGCTCGCTGTTGACGCGGGAGCCGCAGGCGACCTGCTAGACACGATCACGCTCAGGTGGTCATCCGGGAACTACGTGCCCGTGTTTGTTAGCGAGGGAACCAGCAAGCAGAAAATTGCCGCAATTCGTCGGAGCCACTACCTGACGAACGTGTACGAAGAGGTTTTGCCCAGCCTCGGAGAGAGTTTGGTCATGTATGGCTGGAGCTTTGACGAAGGGGCTGACGTAGATTAGCAGTTATGCTAGGCTACAAAAATACAGATAACCAATTGTAAATTAAGCAAGAGAACTCAAAAGAAACTGCTTGAATTTTTTGTACTCCAAGTTACCGCCCGTTCCGCTGCCGATATTTTGGACATTCAGCCCAACTCCGCCATTCTGTTCTACCGCAAAATCCGTATGGTCATCAGCTATCATTTGGCCTTGGCTACCGATGAGGTTTTTGAGGGCTCTGTCGAGTTGGACGAAAGCTATTTCGTCGGACGGCGTAAAGGCAGACGTGGTCGCGGTGCGGCAGGAAAAGTGGTTGTCTTTGGCACTCTGAAACGCAACGGACGGGTCTATACCGTTGTCGTAGATAATGCCAAGTCTGAAACGTTACTCCCTGTCATCAAAAAGAAAATCATGCCGGACAGTATTGTTTATACCGATAGTCTGAGCAGCTACGACAAGTTGGACGTGAGCGGTTTTACCCATCACCGCATCAACCATTCCAAGGAATTTACAGACCGTCAAAACTACATTAACGGCATTGAGAATTTTTGGAATCAGGCAAAACGCGTCTTGCGAAAATACAACGGAATCGATCGCAAATCTTTTCCGCTGTTCTTGAAAGAATGCGAATTTCGATTTAACTTCGGCACACCATCTCAGCAGCTAAAAATCCTGCGGGAGTGGTGTGGAATTTAAGGCTAATCTAGTACAGCCCCATTAAATTTCCCTGCTTATCTAGGATAACACCAAATATTTTTCCAATTAACCGACACGCCGCCGTCTCTGCGTTTTGTTTCCATCACTCAATTGCAACCGTTCCCATGATCCGCCTTGCCCTGTTCGCCGACATCCACGGCAAATTCCTGCTCCCATTCAAGCTGGCGCACCACTACCAGCAAACCACCGGCAAATCCATAGACTTAATTGTCCAATGCGGCGATATGGGCGCATTCCCGGATAAGAGCCGTATGGACAAGGCCACGCTGCGTCATGCGGCAAGGGACCGCGATGAATTGGGCTTTATGGATGACTTTGTACACGCCAAGCCGCCGATCGCCCAATTCCTCGAGCGGCTCAACCTCAATATGCTCTGCGTGCGCGGCAATCATGAAGACCATGATTTTTTGGATGAATTGGAGCGGCAAAGCGTGCAGGCTGCTTTTCCGATTGATGCGTACCGGCGCGTTTGGGTGCTGAAAACGGGCGAGCCGTTTGTGTTGCAGAAGGATGGCGAGTCGCTGGAAATTCTCGGCATCGGGCGCATTGGCGATAGGAAACAGCGGCCGCACGGCGAATTTATTCAGGAATATGAACGGCAAACCCTGCGCCGCTTTGTTAAAGACTGCCTGAAAAACAAACACGACCCCGATGTGTTGATAACGCACGACCAGCCTGCCGACAGCCAAAGCGGTTATTGCTGATGCGGAAAGGACGGATTGAAAACCCGTCCTTTTGTTATACTGGCTATTTTCAGGTAGTCTGGACAGTTCTAGGCTACCTGAAAATTCATTTCTAAAATAAAAGCTCATTGGTTCAATGCCGCCAATCTCGCCCGAACTTTTGCAGCCGCATCTTCCGTGCTGTTGCCAACGATAACATTTTGCTTGTCGTCGAAATACTGCACGGCAGGGAGGTCGCGCAGGAATGCCTTCCAACAAAGGGGACAGATGGTTGCACTCATGGGTATTGGCGGGGGTGATATGCAGTTTCTCGATATAGCCTTCCTCATCGGTACGAGTATGTTGTTTGTAACCGAGTTTGTAGAGGCCGTTTTTCTTTGTCCAGCGGGCATCTTTATCCTTACTCGGTGTGGTTTGGCCGCTGACTTGTCCTTCTTCATCGACTTCTATGGCCTGACGTTGTTTGCTGCCAGCGGTCTGAATAATGGTGGCGTCAACGACGGCGGCGGATGCCTTCTCTAATTTTAGGTTTTTTTCGGCCAGTTGTCGGTTAATCAGTTCCAGCAATTCGGACAGGGTGTCGTCTTGCGCCAGCCAGTTGCGGTAGCGGCATAAGGTGCTGTAATCGGGGATGCTCAGTTCGTCAAAACGGTAAAACAGGTTGAAATCGATGCGGGTGATGAGGCTGTGTTCGAGTTCGGGATCGGAGAGGCTGTGCCATTGTCCGAGCAGGACGGCTTTGAACATAGACAACAGGGAATAGGCGGGACGGCCGCGGTGGTCTCTAAGGTAACGGGTTCTTTGACGATTCAGGTATTGTTCGATCGGTTGCCAATCAATCACCTGATCCAACTTCAATAGTGGGAAGCGATCGATGTGTTTGGCGATCATGGCTTGGGCGGTTTGCCGGAAGAAGGTGCTCATGAGAAATCCCCTAAATGTCTTGATGGTAATTTAGGGGATTTTAGAGGGATTTTGCAAAGGTCTCAATTGGTTATCTGCATTTTCGTAGCCTAGCATAACTGCTAATCTACGTCAGCCCCATTCATTATTAAAGTTAAAGCTCTCTCATGACTCTCTCCACCGTATTACGCCCTTCTTCCCCATGCTTGTACACCTTGTAATGAGTGTATAAGCTTTTCTTTATGAACTTGTTGAATACACCGGCATGTTTAACTACCTCACGCAATACCCAGTTAACCCAGCGTGGTAAAGTGCTGACCATCTCATTTACTTCAACCATTAAGCCAGTAAAATCTTCTTTACCGTTTCTTCCTATCAGTTCAATGCATACCAGCTGCTTACCACCTGATAGCGTCAGGCGCATAACAAAAGCACCCACTACTGGTGGAGTGGTCCCTGTATTTCCGGCAATCTTGATAATACCTATGTCTGGTCTGGTTTCAAATGCCGTGCCATTCAGCCATTCGACTTCTGTGATTAGCCCCTGTCGCTTCAATTCTTGGGCTTCCAGCCACATCTGCTCATATCGTAGCGGCTTGGTTTCCATTCCCTGACCGACTATTCCGCCTACACTGGTGCCGGTTCCTTTTGCCGGCAATGTAGAGCCTGATCCTGGTATGTTGTCTATTGGAACAACCTTTCCGCCACCGACACCGACATCCTGATCTTTCGCCGTCACGATATTACGCTTATCCCCGATTAACTGATTATGTAGAGGCAAGGCAAGATTGGCAGCGTCCCAACTTGCTGTAAACGTGGCACTAACCGGCACTTCAGACAGCTTAACCGTCCTGCGAATAATGACCGGTTCGCCCCCTGAGCCGCTTCCGGAAGCCATGCTTTTTTTCCACCACATGATGTCCGGACCGGGCGGGTCAGAAATACCGAGAATGTTCAGCCCGAGAAAACTTTTTTGATTATCGAATGGAATACCACGCACCCGAATAGTCACATCGGGATGGGTGTGCCACGGCTCAGGAGCGAGGAAAACAAATGGAATAGAGCCTTTTTTACTTTGATTGAAAAAAGATTTGAAGCAATTATTTGCAAATTCATGAACCACTTGTTTCGTATGCGCATCTCGCTTCAAGTGAGCCAAAAATACCGCATCTTGCTTCACAAACTTGTGGGAAGGCTGCAAAACGTCCAAATTTCCCGAAGGCTTCAAATGCGAAGGGAAAGGCGGTAATAACAGACTCAGGATGCTGTCTCCTTGGCTCGGAGGTTTGATTTGATAAGGGTAGCTTGTCAAAATGCGTTTGAGTTCGGGCGAGTGGCCGTAAGCTGCCCGGAAGAAATCCGTACCGTTCAATACCAGCTTGCCACCATTATCCAAATCAAACTCAATCAGCCGACTAAAATCATTTGCACCGTACAGCAAAGGGTAAAGATCAAGAGGGAAAGGGTCATTTTGCTTGCCCAACTTAGACTGGGCATTGAAGGTTTTATAACGCCAGCATCCCTCTGTAAATGATACTTTGAATTCAACAACAGGGTAATGGACTTCTTTAACAGACTTGCCGTTTATCCAGATAGAACCAATACGGTACTGCCCTAAAAGGGGAAGCGGGAGAATTTCTTTCACAATCTTCCCCAACTCCAAGCCGGTATAAGTTCGATCCAGAATTTCTCTGAAAAGCACTTGCAGATTATTTTGACCCGATTCCGAACCTTTTACCAAGGCGGCATACCACCAAAGCAGATAGGGCCGGTTCGGTGACAGCTTCGCCAGTGAGAAGGTAGACGTAACAGGATTTTTGATTGTATAGGGATAGGTGAGCATCATTTTGTGTCACCTATTTCTGATTTGTGTCAGATTATTCTGAATACCACAGCTGTTACCGCCGCCCACCAAAGCCACCGTACTCGCGCTGTGATGGGGGCTTCTAAACGGCCTCTTGGCCGACTGCCCTTCGCCCTGTTGGGACAACAGCGACTGTAAGGCCCACACCGCCACCAACTCTTCATCATCCAAGGGCGGCATAATGCCGGGCAGCCGCTGCGCCAGCATCGACTTGCCCGTTCCCGGCGGCCCCGTCATCAAAAGGCTGTGGCCCCCGGCCGCTGCGATTTCCAATGCCATCCGCGCCGTATGCTGCCCTTTGACATCGGCCAAATCAGGTTGTGCGGCATTTTTAGACGGCCTCAAAGACACCGAAGACTTGGCAGGAGGCAGCATTTCGATACCGTTCAAATGCGCGGCCACCTGCCCCAACGATACGGCCCCGAACGCGCCGACACCCTTCAAAGCTGCCGCCTGCGCGGCATTTTCCGCCGGCAGCACGAAGGCGCGCCCTGCCCTCATTCCCTGCCAAGCCATAGCCAACGCACCGCGCACCGGCCTGAGCAGGCCGGACAACGCCAATTCGCCGGCAAATTCGTATCCGTCCAACTTATCCGCCGCCACCTGACCCGAAGCCGCCAAAATACCGACCGCTATCGGCAAATCGAAACGGCCCGACTCTTTGGGCAAATCGGCCGGAGCCAGATTGACGGTGATTTTTTTGGCCGGAAAATCAAACCCGCTCTGAATAATCGCCGCCCGCACACGGTCGCGGCTTTCCTTTACCTCGGTATCCGGCAAGCCGACAATATTGAATGCGGGCAAACCGTTGGCCAAATGGGTTTCCACCTCCACCAAAGGCGCGTCCATGCCGTACAAAGCCCGGCTGTTTACAAGGGAAAAAGTCATAAATCCACATCCTGAAATCCGCAAACGCGGCGTACATGGCGGGATTATAGAGAAATCAATAAGAAACCGATACAAAACGCGAAACCGAACCGGCACGGCGGGCAAGCCTGCATCCCGCTACGGTAAAGTTTCCGCAACTGGGGAAAATGACGGATACAGGCCGTCTGAATATTTGCTAGAATACGTCCCGCCGTTTTCAGACGGCCCGTACATCAACAAAAAGGTAGTTTATGAAAACAGAGAAACCATACGGCAAAGGCTTTACCGGCTTCATTATCGGCCTCCTCCTGGCCACACTGATTATCGGCGGCCTGGTTTACGTGCTGGAAAATAACCGCAAACGCGACTTCAAAGACCCGATTGTCGAAAAAGAACTTCCCCCTCCCGAAGTCCTGACACCGAAACAACCCGCACCTCCGCCTGCCGCACCGCCGCAGCAGGAGCCCGCATCCCAAGAAAAAATCGAACCGATCGAGCCGGCCGAAACCGTCAATCCGCCCGAAGAGCCGAAACAGACTCGGGTCGACGAACCGGAAAAACCGGAAGACAAACCCGCGCCCCCGCCGCCAACGGATCGCACAACGGAGCGCAAACACAAAGCTGACAACCGCAAACAGGCGGATAAAGACAAAAACCAAAACGACAAACTTACCCCCGAGCAAATATTGAACGGCCAGGCGGGTAAAAGGCAACGCGAAGCCGAACGCCGCAAAGCGCAGGCCGCACTGAGCGGACAGGCGGGCAAACCCGCCCCATCCGAAAACAGTAAAGGCGGCAGCCAATCCGTCATCGTCCAGGCAGGCGCATACGGCAGCCGCGACAAAGCCGAAATCCAACGCGCCAAATTGGCTGCGGCAGGCGTTCAAGCCGAAATTGCCGAAGCTTCCGTACAAGGCAAAACCATGTACCGCGTCCAAACCGCCCCGCTGGACAAAGCCCAAGCGGCCGACGCACGCGGCAAACTGCAAAACAACGGGATAGACAGCTTCGTCCGCCCCGCCCGATAAACCCGTCTTACCAAGGAAACATCATCGTGAAAACAAAACATACCCTGTTGGCCGGCGTACTGGCTCTAGCATTTGCTGCCTCTGCACAAGCCGAATTGGTTGAAGGCAAAGACTACACCGTCCTCAGCAAACCCTTACCCCAACTCCAAAGCAGCAAAATCGAAGTAACCGAATTCTTCGGCTATTTCTGCGTCCACTGCTACCACCTCGAACCCGTCATGCAGAAACACAGCAAGAAATGGGCTTCCGACACCTACCTGCGCCCGCTGCACGTCGTTTGGCAACCCGAAATGATGGGCTTGGCCCGCGTAGCGGCGGCTGTAAACAGCAGCAACATGAAATATCAGGCCAATCTGCCGATATTCCGCGCCTTCTACGAAGAAAAAATCAACTTGGCTGACAGCGCGACCTTTAAAAAATGGGCAGCTGCGCAAACTTCTTTCGACGGTGCGAAACTGATTGCCGCCTATGATTCTTTCGGCAACCAGGCTCAAGCCAAACAAATGGCCGACCTAACCGTTGAAATGAATATAGAAGGGACGCCTACCGTAATTGTCGGCGGCAAATACATGATGCGTTTTGCAGGCAACGACTGGAACGTCTCCATGAAAAAAGTAGACGAAATGATTGCCAAAGTACGCCAAGAACGCGGTATGAAAGCACCGGCAGCCAAAGCCGCCATCGGCAACACCGGCGCCGCCATTGCCAAAGCAGCCAACAAATAAACCGCTTTTCTTGCTTTTCCATACAAACAAGCCGTCTGAAAATGTTTTCAGACGGCTTGTTTCATATCCAATCATTCGGCGGCAATCATCAAAAAGCAGCTGATAACCCGTTCCATCACCAACTATGCTACCCACGCCTCCAAACAGGGGATCAACTGCAACACAGCAATTACTCCCGCTGCCTCTCCGAGCCATGACAAACCTTCAATGAAAGCTTTTTTATTATCACTTCTGTTCCACGCATGCCCCATCACTTGTTGGCCTAAAAATTGAATAAATAAGAACAATTGATAGTCCTATCATGCTTGGACAGACAAAGTCTATCGCTATAACCAAGAAAATGTTCCATAAGAATAAGAAAAATTGATAATTTGAAATAAGCTTGAATAGCCAAAATGGTACAAACGGAACGCCAAACCAAATAAACCACTCTAAAGCAGCAAAAAGCGTCAAAATAACAAAAAACAACGATGCTACTTTAAAAAGAATAGATTTCTGATCTGATAATTTATGAAACCTAATAGGATCTATTACCGTGAAACCAAGTATATATAAAATTTCATTATCATTTTTAATTTTATTAAAAAATGAATTTTCCTTATTGCTTAAATAATACAAAGCTAGAAAGATACTTAAAAATACATTAATAATAAATAAAAACAAACTGATTAAAAGAGTAAACTGTAAGGAGTCACTGGTTATTCTTGGAAATGAAGAATTGTTTACAAGAGTAACAATTAATTCATTTTTTAAAAGATAATTAAAATTGAAATTTATTACTTTGGTAAATATTAAAAAATTAAGCACAATTACAGCAATAAAGATATAAAAATTTAAATTTAAAATCTTTTGTGTAACGTTATGAAAAACATCCTTCACTATAAACTCCTTATACTGACAACAGGTTTACTTGTTTTCACTACATCTGAAAATTGAAATAACAAGCACGACACAGCCATGCCATGCCCGCCCTACGCAAAGGCCGTCTGAAAAAAACAGCGGCGGCAAACCGCATCCCCTGTTTTCAGACGGCCTTTAAACTGCACACATCAGCGTTTCGGCATCTCCGTGCGTTTCACTTCAAACCTGCCGTTTTCCACTGCGTCGATAAATTTGGCAGCACGTTCGTCCTGAGGATATTTCTTCGCATAAGCGCGCAATTGTTTCAGGGATTCCGCCTTTTTACCTTGAGACAGCAAAGCCATGCCTAAAGGAAGACGGGAACGCTCGCTGCCGCCCTGTACCGCTTCGTTCAGCATTTTGACAGCCGCATCCGTTTGGCCTACCGAGGCAAGGAAACCGCCATATTCGCCCAGTATGCCCGCACGCTGTTTCTGAGGCAACGCGGCCAGCAGCATCCGATAATGTTGGTCGGCCTTGGCGGCGGCACCGGGCACATCCAGATTGTGGGCAATCCAACTTAACCGCGCGATGCTGTGCAACACGGAACGGTATCGCTCAGGCTGTTTTTCTGTCACGATTTTTTGTTCAATCAGGCCGCTGTAAAGGCGGGCCAATGTAACCGCATCTTTTTCGGCACGTTTCCTATCGGCCTCATTATCGAATTTAGGCGGATACTCCCCCGCATGGTCGGCCAAATCCTCACGGATTTTATCCGCCGCATCACCGTCGAAACCCTGATCGTGCAATACGCTTTTAACCACGTCATACTTCGGATAAGGTTTGGCAAACACAGTTGCACAGGCCAGCAGCAAGGTTGCAGCCAAGGCGGTTTTTTTCATCTCGAACTCCATTTGATCAATGTGGGAAAAGCCGCATTGTAGCGGCCGGACTGCCGTTTGCAAATCCTGCGCGTGCGACGAAAAAATTATAGGCGATGAAACGGAAATATATTCAAAGGTTTGCACAAAAAGCTAAAAAACAATAACAAAATCAAAGCAAAAATCTTGTCTAGGCCGTAAAAAGCCGTGATAATGCCGCCTTTTGGTTTGTTCAAACAGAAAGCACGAAAAATGGCGTTAATCGTACAGAAATACGGCGGCACTTCGGTAGGCTCCGCCGAGCGCATCAAGAATGTGGCCAAACGTGTCGCCCAAACCCGCGCCGAAGGCCACGACGTAGTGGTCGTGGTATCGGCCATGAGCGGCGAAACCAACCGCTTGGTGGCACTGGCGCATGAGATGCAGGAATTCCCCGACCCGCGCGAAATGGATGTGGTGCTGGCCACCGGCGAACAGGTAACCATCGGCCTTTTGGCTATGGCCTTGAAAAACATCGGCGTGGATGCGAAAAGCTACACCGGCTGGCAGGTCGCCGTCCAAACCGACAACGCGCACACCAAAGCACGCATCGACCATATCGACGGCGATAAAATCCATGCCGACCTCAAAGCAGGCAAAGTGGTGATTGTCGCTGGTTTTCAAGGCATTACCGCCGAGGGCGATATTTCCACACTGGGTCGCGGCGGTTCCGATACTTCCGCCGTCGCACTGGCCGCCGCGCTGAAAGCCGACGAATGCCAGATTTATACCGATGTCGACGGCGTGTACACCACCGACCCCCGCGTCGTCCCCGAAGCGCGCCGCATGAGCACCATTTCGTTTGAAGAAATGCTGGAGCTGGCCAGCCTCGGCTCGAAAGTCTTACAAATCCGTTCGGTGGAATTCGCCGGAAAATACCAAATCCGCCTGCGCGTCTTGAGCAGCCTGCAGGAAGGCGGCGAAGGCACCCTGATTACCTTTGAAGAGGATGAGAATATGGAAAAAGCCGTTGTAAAAGGCATCGCATTCGATAAAAACCAAGCCCGCATCAACGTGCGCGGCGTATCCGACAAACCGGGCATCGCCTATCAAATCTTGGGCGCGATTGCCGATGCCAACATCGAAGTGGACATGATTATCCAGAATGTCGGCGCGGAAGGCACCACAGACTTCTCATTCACCGTGCCGCGCGGCGACTACAGACAAACGTTGGATTTGATGAACGGCCTGAAAGAAAGCTTGGGCGCGGCGGAAGTAAACGGCGACGACACCGTTTGCAAAGTATCCATCGTCGGCGTGGGTATGCGCTCGCATTCCGGCGTGGCGGCAACCATGTTCCGCTCACTGGCCGAAGAAGGCATCAACATCCAGATGATTTCCACTTCCGAAATCAAAGTTTCCGTGTTGATTGACGAAAAATACATGGAACTGGCTACCCGCGTATTGCACAAAGCCTTCGGTTTGGAACGGGTTTAAACCGCCGAATCAAACAAAAGGCCGTCTGAAAAACCATTTTCAGACGGCCTTTTTTCTCATACCAAGAATTTTCAAGCGCTAACGCTTTAAGGCCAAGGTCAGCACTCCGCCGGCAATCAGCGCGATACCCAGCCATTCCTGAGACGACGGCCTTTCCTTCAGAAATACCACGGCAAACAAAGCCACCAAAACAATACTGAACTTATCCACCGGTGCCACTTTCGACGCTTCGCCCATTTGCAAGGCTTTGAAGTAGGCCAGCCATGATGCGCCCGTCGCCAAGCCCGACAGAATCAGAAACGTCCAGTTTTTCACACTAAAGTCGCCCACGCCCTGCCATTTGCCCGCATAGCTCAAAAAAGCCGCCAACGCCGCAATGATGACCAGCGTGCGGATAAAGGTGGCAAAATCGGAATCGATGCCCTGCAAACCCGCCTTAGCAAAAATCGCCGTCAGCGCGGCGAAAAAAGCCGATGCCAACGCCCAATAAAACCAAGTATGTCCCATCAAACTGCCTCTTTCAGACGGCCTCTGCCGCACAACGGCTTACAAGCCGTTCGTTTTCAGCCATTTTTGCAAATCTTCCGCACTGATGCCGCCGTTGTCTTCAAAGTCCAATTTATTCTGCTGCCTGCCTTTGGCGTATTTGGCCAACACGGGCGTGCCTGAAAGGTTGTAACGCTGCTTGAACGCCGCCCACTCGTCCTTCTGCCCGCGCAGGCGGTGTACATTGACGAACCAAATCTTGCCGTCCAATTTGTGTTGGGCGATATAGCGTTTGAACAATGGTTCGAAAGCGGCACAGTCGCCGCAGCTCGGCCGGCCGATGTAGACGTAGAGGGTCTCGCCTGCCGCCACACGCCGCTCGAAATCTGCCGGAGTCAGACTGCCGAGGTGGAAATAAATGTCGCTGTAAGTATCCTGATAGTTTTTGGTATTTTCCGCCGCCAGCTTGGCGGCAACCTGCGCTTCGTTGAGTTGCGCCTGCCATTTGCCGTTGCTCCCGCAGGCAGCCAAAGCAAAAACGGCAGTGGTTAAAGCGATGGTTTTCAGCGATTTTTTCATGTCGTTCTCCTTTCGTTGCTTGGAAAACCTATTTTAATCCCAGTGCCTCCTGCCGACAATCGCAGGGCTTGATTTTGACGATGAGGCCGTCTGAAAACGTTCAGACGGCCTCATACTTGGTTTGCCTATTCGGCAGCCGATGCGGCAGTTTCCGGCACTTTTTCCGTTTCGGCCTTCCCGTCGTGTTTGGGTGCGGGTTCGGGAACGGATTTGACCTCGGGAGGCGGCAAGGAAAGGTCTTTCAGCAGGCGGCGGTATTCCTCGGAACGGCTGAGCAATACACGGCCTGCCTCCTTCAAATCGTTCACCTCGTTTGCAGGCAGATAAAAACTGGTCGGAATATTCAGCACACTGTTGCGCAGGCCGGATTCGGGCAGGTCGCGCAGGTTGAGGCTGACGAAATACATATTCGCATGGTTGGCGTTTCCGCTGTTTTTGGCCTCTTCGTTCCATTGGTCCACCAACATGCGGAAACGGCGCAGTGTTTCTTGCGAGAAACGGTCGATGGGGATGTCGATGACGGCATTGGTAACCGCACGCAGGCCGGGCACATTGGCCGAGCGGTCGATATCGTTAACCGGATTGTTTTGCGCGTTCACATTGATGATGACGATATGCCGCGCCCGGTTTGCCCGTATCTGTTCGCCGAGCGAATCGCCGTAAAGTTCGGACATATCGAGCAGGCTGCGCAGGCCGAGGTTGTCGGTCAAACCGCCGTCGAGCAAGTGGATGTACGGCCGCTCTTTGCTGTTCTGATAAGCCGCCACGCCCTGCCCCAACATTTCCAAACGGGTTTGCAGCTGCAACTTGTCGGCGGAAAAATTATCTACCACCGCGCGGCTGATTTTTTCCGGCAGGCGGTAGCCGCAATTGCCGCCGTTGTTGTTCAACGTCAGCGGTGCGAACACCAGCGGCACGGCACTGGAAGCGGCCACGGCACGGGCGATTTTCAAATCCGAAAGGTTCAAACACATCATATCGAAATATTCCTGCGTGAACTCGAAACGGTTGCCCAGCGACATATCCGTGGCGGTAATCACCGCAAACGGCCCTTTGCGGTGCGAAGCCAAATCGCCGAAAGTAGCATTTTTAAACAGAGTGCTCTCAAACTGCTCCTGCAACAGGTCGCCCCGGCCGAACTCGGGCGATGTCAGGCGCGGCACATTCGCCAGCGAAAAAACCTGTTTCGATACCTGCCGCTGGAAATTCTGCTTCAAAAAACGGCGTTCGAACGACGGAATCGTTTCCTTGCCGTGCAGCGAAAAATAAGCCGCCAACACCGAACCGCCCGACACGCCATATACCAAATCCACCGATTCCAACAGGCTTTTCTCCCGTCCTCCGCTGTAAATTTTCTGCTTGTCCAACTCTTCCAGCACACCGTAGCCCAAAGCCGCCGCGCGCGTACCGCCGCCGGAAAACATCAGCACCACCAGCATATCGTCGTCTTGGGGTTTGCCCGCCTCGGCATCAAAACGGTAACCTTGCGAACGGTCCACCTTATCAATGGTCGCCACCGGCTGATACTGAAATTGGGCGCAGGCCGACAAACCGGACAACGCCGCCAGCAACACCGCCTTTTTCAGACGGCCGAAAAAACGTCCAGCCATAAAAACATTCTCTCCATACTTTCAGACGGCCTCTTAATCCACTCAGGCCGTCTGAATACAAAGCTTCAATAAAGTCAAAACTCAGGCGTGCACTACTGCGCCTTATCGCCGATTTTACTTTCCCGACCCTGCAATAATTTCAGAATATTCTGCTTATGGCGGAACAACACCAACACCGCCACCGCCGCCGTTACCGCCACCCACGACCCGTGCGGCATAAAAAACCACGCCGCAGGCACACTGATTACGGTCGCCACCAAAGCTGCCAGCGACGAAACCTTGAAACCGAACGCCATCACCAGCCACACCAAGGCACACACCAAAGCCGTCGGCCACGACAAAGCCAGCAACACGCCCAAAGCCGTCGCCACACCCTTGCCGCCCTTAAAGCCGAAAAACAACGGCCACATATGCCCGACCAAAGCCGCCAGCGCAGTCAGTCCCACCGCCGTATCGCTCAAACCCAAAACACCCTGCAAACCCTTGGCCAGCAGCACGGCAAACAAACCTTTCAACGCGTCGCCCAACAAAGTCAGCACCGCCGCCTTTTTCCTGCCGCTCCTCAACACATTGGTCGCCCCCGGGTTTCCCGAACCGTAAGTCCGCGGATCGGCCATCCCGTAACACTTCGACACAATCACCGCAAACGACAGCGAGCCGATCAAATAAGCCGCAGCCACCACCAAAAAATCAGACATCGTCAATCCATCTTGTTTTAGAATGCGGCGCATTCTATCCGAAAACGGAGCCACGCGAAAATGGACAAAATCTTCCTGCACGGCCTCAAGGCAGATACCCTGATCGGCGTTTATGAATGGGAACGCCAACAGCCGCAAACCCTGCTGATCGACCTCGACATCGGCCTTCCCCCGCGCCGAGCCGACGATGACGACATCGGCAGCACCGTCCACTACGGAGAAGTCTGCGACACCGTCCGCAACAGCCTGGAAACCCGCCGCTTCCATCTGCTCGAAACCCTGGCCGAACACATTGCCTCACTGATTCTGAACGACTTTCCCGCAGCATGGGTAAAAGTACGGCTGGTCAAACCCGGCATCCTGCCCGACGTGCGCGAAGTAGGCGTGGAAATCGAACGGGGACAGCCTGTCGAATAAAACACCCGCACAAATAGCAGAAGGCCGTCTGAAAACAAATTTTCAGACGGCCATCCTTTATCTTCTATCTTCAAACCACTTGGAATCAGGGGATACCAACAATCCCAATCCGGTCAATCGCAATGGAACCTAGACTGAACCTGCCATCCAAACATCGTTTAGACAAAAAAATAACCGCTTGAAAGCGGTTGATTTTTACAGTGTGGTGCAGGGTCAAACACGAACTGGACTTTTAATTAAATGTTTATTAAACATTTTATTTTCGTCATACTCCAACATACCCCCAAATATACCCCCAATTTGCACAAGTCAAAATTTTAGGCAGGGGTTTTGTTGCTCCCATGATACGCGGGCGGATGCCGGCTTTTCGCGGGGGAAATACAAGGGGTCTCGGTTCGGGTGTCAAAATCCCTGTTCCGTGTTAGTCATGCGGGGGATGAAGAGGGGTTAGAATGAAGTAAAGCTGTTGCCCTCTCCCCGCAATAGTTCCATTAGGCGCGGATGAATAAATAGTTTGTCTCTGCCGATGGCGATTTCTTGCAGTACGCCTATGTCTGAAAGCTCTTTCAGGTACTTAGAGGCCGTCTGCCGTTTGGCTATCCCTGCCGCTTCTAGGTTGGCAATGCGTGTATATGGCTGCTCAAACAGAAGATTTACCAGTTCGTGCGTGTAGATTCCTTGTGCGTGTGTCCGTATGTGTTGCCGTGTCTGCTCGAACAGGCGGCGTATCGCATCTATTTTCGATACCGTCCAATCGGCGGTGTCGGCTACGCCGTCTAAGATGTAGATTATCCAGCTTTCCCAGTCCTGCCGTTCGGTTACGCCTAAAAGCAGGCGGTAATAGTCCGCCCTGTTTTCGATAATGTAGCGGCTCAAATACAAAATAGGCAAATCCAAAAGCCCTTTTTCAATCAATAGCAGGCTGTTCAATATGCGCCCCGTCCGCCCGTTGCCGTCCGTAAACGGGTGGATGGCTTCAAATTGGTAATGTGCCGCCGCCATGATGATAAGCGGGTCTAAATCGCCGCTTTCGTGAATAAACCGCTCCCAATTTGCCAGCTTGCCGCGTATGGTTTCTTCTCCTTCGGGCGGGGTATAGACAACATTTCCGCTGTTGCCTCCTTTTAGGGCTGTGCCGCCTGTTTTGCGGATGGCCATTTCATAGGGGTGCTTGATGGCGTTGCAAACCATGATGGCGGTTTGTGTGCATAAAGGGCGGCTCGTCAGTGATTCATAGCCTGCAAACAGGGCGGCGCGATATTGCAGGGCTTCTTTCGTGGCAGGGTCTTGCCGTTCCGTGTCCATTTGCAGGGATTGAAAAAGCTTGTCCGTAGTGGTTACGATGTTTTCAATTTCCGAACTTGCGCGGGCTTCCATAACGGGAAGGGTGTTAATCAGCATGGCTTGATTCGGTATCAGTTCTGCCGCCTGCTTTAAACGGGCAAGGGATGCACGGGCGGCTATACAACGTTTCAGAATGGTTTTGCTTTCAATATCCTGCTTTGGCGGCAGGGGTGGCAAATCGTTATAGGGAATATCGGGCTTCCAGTTGCTCATGTTTAAAATTTCGGAAAATTTAAAGATGTTTTCAGTATATGTTTACGCCGCGTACATATCAAGGATATATGTTTAAAAATTTGGCTTTTGTAAATATATGGGCGGGAAGCCGCCCGTAAAAGTCAATTTGCATGAGGTTAATTCAAAATCCGCCCGCCCGTCATCTGCCCGCTCCCCAAAAAAAACCGTATATATACAAAAAAACGCTGGTTACCGTGGTTACCGTGGTTACCGCGCCTGTAAGCCCCGTGGTTATTGGGTTTGTCGGTAACCACACACAAATCTTTACATGGTTACCGCTGGTTACCGCCCTTTCATTTCGGGCATAAGCACATGAAAATAAAAGGGTACCCAATGGTACCCAGTCGGTACCCAGTAAATTTGTGTTAGCTGGGTACCGCTTTTTCTTGTTTTTATTATTTATATTCATTAGGTTGTAAATGTAAAGTTTTGTGGTACCCAGAGTACCCAGTAGTTTTCTCGCGCGCATATAGGTTTTTTTTCACGGGCGGCGGCTGAATCGGCTGTTTTTGGGGTATGCCGTTTCCTGCGCCGTGGCTGCGGTTTTAGGCGGGGTTAGTGCTTTTGTGTGGGTTGTATGACTGGAAGGCAGAAACGCCGTTTGTGAGGCGTGCGGGCTGCCTGCCGTGCGTTTCGGGGTGTTTGGATGTGGGAAAGGCCGCCTGTTGTTTCAGACGGCCTTTGTTTATGCTATTGGTTTTGTCAGTGTGGTTGCTTTTGGCTATTCCTCCGTTTCGGGCGGGGCTTCGTTGATGAGGACGTAGTAGCGGGATGCCGTGCCGTTGCGTTTGCGCTGGTGTTGCCATCTGCCGTTTTCGGCTTTCAGCAGCCAGCCGACGGCGTGCAGTACCTCGCACGTTTTGGCTTTGTCGTAGCTGCCGCATATTTCGATTTCAAACGTGGGCGGGTTTATCCAGTATCGCATTACACGGCATTGCACTGAATTATATTATTAAATCCTTTCGTAAAACATATTGACAAGCAGAAAAAAGCCGCCTGAAAAATCGGGCGGCCTATTAGTAAAAAATCAAGGTCAAGGGGGTTACGGGGTCTGTATCTGTTTCAGAGCTTGGCGGTATCGTTCGCGCAAATAGTCGCTGTACCACTGCATCATCTCCCGCCGTTCGTCCATGTAGTCCGCCCTGTTGTATGCCGCCCTGATACGGTCTTCTTCCACATGGGCTAATTGCCGTTCGCTTGCGTCGGGATTGAAGCCCTGCTCGTTCAAGATACTGCTCGCAAGGGCGCGGAAGCCGTGCGGGGTAGCCCTGCCCTTGTAGCCCATACCGTTCATGATTTTGCCCAGTGTGTTTTCACTGATAAAGCCTTCCGCCTTGGTGCGGCTCGGAAAGAGGTAGGGGGTATGTCCCGTAATCTCCCGCAGTTCGGCCAGCAGTTCAAGCGGCCAGTCTGCCAGCGGTATCACGTGCTGCGGTTTCGGGGCGGTCTTTTCGTGCTTCATGCGTTCGGCGGGTATCGTCCACGTGCCCGCCTGAAAGTCTATTTCCTCCCATTTGCCGCCCCTTAGCTCGGTATTGCGGACAAACACCAGCATGATTAACAGCAGGCCAATTCTGTTTGAATGCTCCACGTCTGCCGGTATTAGGCGGCGGTAAAACTCGGTCAGTTCTTCGCGCGGCAGGGCGGGGCGGTTGGTTGCGGGTTTGGGCGGGATGTACTGCCGCAATATGCGGGCGGGGTTTGATTCCGTGATTTCAAGCATGGCGGCATAGTCGAAAACCGCCGCCGTCCATTCCCTGATTTTTTCGGCGGTGTTATGCACGCCCCGCGTCATGATGCCATCCAACAGGGCTTTGATATGGGTTACCCTGATTTCCTGTATCGGCATTGCGCCGATGGCGGGGAATACTTCGGCTTCCAAATACCGTAGCACGCGGGCGGCGTGGTTCTCTTTCCAGCGGCGCAGGTTGGCGGCGTGCCATTGTCGGGATAAATGTTCAAAGGTGTTTAGGGCGGCGGCTTTGCGTTCTTCCTTTTCCTGTTGCTTGGCCGCGCCGGGGTCTTGGCCGTCTGAAAGCAGGCGGCGGGCGTTCTCGGCGGCTTGGTGGGCTTCGGAAAGGGAAACGGCGGGATATTTGCCGATAGTCAGTGTTTTTTCTTTGCCGTCTATGCGGTACTTCAGGCGGAAGATTTTGCCGCCTGCGGGGGTAACTTCGAGATACAGGCCGCCGCCGTCAAACAGTTTGGCTTTCTTTCCTGCTTCGGTCGGCTTGGCGTTCCTGATTTGGCGGTCGTTTAGCGGCATTTTTGGGGTATGTTTTCGGGGGTATTTTCAGATGCCCCCAAATATACCCCCAGTTTTCGCTTTACTCAATTACACGGCAATGGGCGGGATTGGACAATCAGGAAGGGGCAAGCAGGATGGCAATCGGCCTGCAAGCCCCGTGGTTATTGGATTTAGTTTATGGCATTGGACGGTATTAGACAAAAAATAACCGCTCGAAAGCGGTTGATTTTTACAGTGTGGTGCCCAGGGTCGGACTCGAACCGACACACCTTGCGGCGGGAGATTTTGAGTCTCCTGTGTCTACCAATTTCACCACCTGGGCAGGTAGGAAAGCCGCCATTATAGCGTGAAAATCATACTTGTAAAGTGAATTTTTCCAATAATATTTATTCTGTTGAAAATAAAAGAAATTAAGTAAAAGAATGTAGAAACTTTTCCCCACGTCAAATTTACTGCCTTTTTCCCTGCATCTTCATTCCACTGACTGTTAAAACAGGGTAATATTCGATATCTGTTTCCTTCTTAACCGAACAAAGGAGTTGTCATGAAATACCGTCCTTTAGCCCTGTTAATGGCCCTTGCGCTCGCCGCCTGTTCGCAGGAAGCCGCTCAGAATAACGGCGGGCAGCAACCTGCTTCGCCGACCGCGTCTTCCACCGGCGAACCTGCCGCATCTGCCGCTTCAAGCACATCTGCAATCGCGCCCAAACACGGTGAATTTTTCGGTACCGACATGAGGAAAGACGATATCGGCGGTGATTTCACGCTGACTTCGGGCGACGGCAAGCCGTTTGCCATCAGCAGCCTGAAAGGAAAAATCGTTCTGCTGACTTTCGGTTATACCAACTGTCCGGATGTCTGCCCTGCCAGCCTGCTGACTTACAGCGAGGTGATCGATCAGCTGGGTGAGCAGGCCAAAGACGTGTCCGTCGTATTTGTCAGCGTCGACCCCCACCGCGATACGCCCGAAGTAATTGACAAATATGTAAAAACCTTCAACAAAAACTTTATCGGCCTGACTGCGACGGGCAATCAAAGCATTCCGGTCGTCAAACAGCAATACCGCGTGGTGTCGTCCAAATCGCAGGAGCAGTCGGACGATATTTATTTGATCGACCACACTGCCGGCACTTATGTTTTGGATAAAGAAGGCAACACCGTTTTGATGGAAAATTACGGCCGCACTTCAACCGAAATTGCCGCCGACATCAAAAAACTGCTGCAATCCTAACCAGTTGCACCGGGCCGTCTGAAACGCCTGCCGTATTGTTGCCGGCATCGCATTTTCAGACGGCCTTATCCACAGGAACACACCATGTCCGAGCAAAATCTGACCATCGCCTTGTCAAAAGGGCGCATTTTCGATGAAACCCTGCCGCTGCTTGCGGCTGCGGGCATCGAACCGGTTGAAGACCCCGAACAATCGCGCAAGCTGATTATCGGCACAAACCATGCCGACATCCGTTTGGTCATCGTCCGCGCCAGCGACGTTCCGACGTATGTCCGATACGGTGCTGCTGATTTCGGCATTGCCGGCCGCGACGTGTTGATTGAAAACGGCGGCGAGGGGCTGTACCAGCCTTTGGATTTGCAAATCGCCAAATGCCGCATGATGGTGGCCGTTCCCCAAGGCTTCGATTACGCTGCCGCATCACAGCCCGGCTGCCGCCTGCGCATCGCCACCAAATACCCCGATATTGCGGCGGAACACTTTGCCGCCAAAGGCGTTCATGTGGATATTATCAAGCTGTACGGCTCGATGGAGCTTGCACCGCTGGTCGGCCTGTCGGATGCCATTGTCGATCTGGTCTCCACCGGCAACACGCTAAAAGCCAACCGTCTCGAAGCGGTGGAACATATTTGCGACATTTCCAGCCGCCTGGTGGTCAATAAGGCGGCATTGAAAGTGAAACACGCGCGGCTGCAACCGATTATCGAAGCATTTGCCGCCGCAATCGGACAATAGGCGGCACTTCCCGCGCCGCATCCTTTAGAAAGGAAGCAATATGGCACATCTGCTGATTGATACCGTAAAAACCGATGCCGGAAAAAAATACCTACCCTTCGGCAGGCATGATGTCCGGTTGTTTGCCGACAAGAAAACCGCCCGTCCGTTCTGCAAGCTGGCCGCCTCTGCCGACGGAACCTGCCCTGAATGCGGAGACAACGCCGCATTGCACTTGGTCATCCCGCCCAAAGACAAATTCACCCGTACCATACTGAAAACGGTCAAAGTCATTTTGTCCGGCCATCCCGAAGCCAAAATCGCCGTCATCAGCCCGCGCGGAAAACTACAAAAAAAACTGGAGCGTTTGCAGCAAAAATATCCGGCGGCACAGATTATCAGCAGTTCCAAACTGGGCAAAAAAGCCCGCAGCTTCCTGTATCACGACGAGAGGCCGTCTGAAAACCCGCTGCAGCCGCTTTCCGCAGAAGAAGAAAACGAATTGATCAAACGCGTGGCCGAAGAAATAGAAATCACCGTCGGCCTCACCCTGCCGCCGCACACGGAAGAGACCGCACTGCCCGGATTGTCCGACACCCTGCGGCAAATCAGGAGAAACCAGCCGAAGAAGAAAAACGCGCTGCTGCACCTGCTGACACAGCAACACGGCAGTGAAGCTCAACAGTATTTGGACGCACTGCTGGAGCAAAACCTGATTAAAATCGATGCGGCGGAAAACGTCCGTTACCGCTGACTTTCAGACGGCCACTATCACCAACAGGCCGTCTGAAAACCAAACCGCAGCCGCACAACCATCTTTCCACCACTACCCAATCCATTAAAAAAAATGAAATTCTTCCAACATCCCGTTTGGGCGATGGCCTTCCGCCCGCTCTATTCGCTGACCGCCGTTTACGGCGCGCTTTCCGTCCTACTCTGGAGCTTCGGCTATCAAGGCACGCCGCAGCTGCCCGGATTCCTTTGGCACGCCCATGAAATGATTTGGGGCTACGCGGGCGGCGTGGTCGTCGCCTTCCTGCTGACCGCCGTCGCCACTTGGACGGGCAAGCCGCCCGTTAGCGGGCAACGGCTGGCCCTGCTGGTCGGCCTCTGGCTGCTGGCGCGCCTGTTCGCCTTCATTCCGAATGCGGCCCTGCTTTCCGGCGTGGCCGGAACGGCCTTCTACTGGCTGGCGGCCTTCTATATGGGCCAGTCGGTTTTTGCCGCCGAAAGCAAACGCAACTATATCGCCGTATACGCCCTTATCCTGATGGGCATCACGCTGGCCGTCTTCCACACGCGCCTATCGATCGGCAACACCGCATCGCTGCAAGACAACCTGTTTGCCGGACTGGTCATGGTGGCCGGCTTTATCGGCCTGATCGGTTCGCGCATCATCGGCTTCTTCACATCCCGCCGTTTAGGCACGCCGCAACCGGCCTCGCCGCAATGGGCGTTGATGGCGCCGCTGGTCTTGCCGATGCTGATGGCGGCTTTGATGACGCTGCGCCTCGCCCTGCCGTTGGCGGCATTGTGCGGCATCGCCTGCGGCCTGCTCGGACTGGTTCAAACCGTGCGCTGGTGGGCGAAAGGCACGGCCAAAGAGCCGCTGTTGTGGACGCTGCACATCGGCTATGCCGCCACAGCCATGGGCTTGATTATCATGGGTTTCGGCCAATGGATACCGAAACTGATGAGTCCCGGCGTGCACTTCATCGCCGTCGGCGGCATCGGCCTGCTGACCGTCAGCATGATGACCCGAACCGCCCTGGGCCACACCGGCCGCCAGCTCTACCCCGCGCCGAAACTGATGCCTACCGCCTTCTGCCTAATGGTTGGCGCACTGTTTTTCCGCACGCTGGCTGCGATCATGCTGATGACCGTACATCCGACTGCCTACCTGCACAGCCTGCGCTGTTCGGGCGTATTGTTCGCCGCCTCGCTGCTGCTGTACGCATGGCGTTACATCCCGTGGCTGACGCGTCCGCGCTTGGACGGCAAACCCGGATAATGATTTAAATGCGGATAGGCCGTCTGAAAATGTTTTCAGACGGCCTCAACTTTCTTCACCCGGCCTCCCGACACAATATGGCTTACAACAAATAACCAAAGCATACAAAAAACACTTGACCTTCCACCCGCAAAACATAAAATAACACCTCCTGAAACTATTTATTTAAAGGAAATGTTATGAAGAATTTTTTATTGGCAGTTGTATTATTGTCGATCGGAACTGCCGTAGCCGCCGACTCTGACAACCTAAGCCTAACGGCAAAGGCAGCTAAAGTCAAACAAATGATAATAGAACTTTGCCACAGAGATGTAGAGGATGGCACAGCTAAAATGGGGCTGGATGAAGACCTAAAGCAAAAGCTAGCTCTAGCGCCATTTGCAAAAAAAGTGTGTGAATGCCAGGGTAGAAAATTTGAAAACCGTGTACGCAAAGGATTGGGTGTGGGTCGGGATGAGTCAGATTTTGCGTCTCTATACAAAAAGAGTAGGGAAGAATGTATTGATGCTGTTCAGCACCGAAAACATTGAAAATACCAATGCCATCAGCCATACATCCTCAGATGTATGGCTGGTTGCAAATCTGTAAATGCTTCTTCGGACTGAACAGGAAATACAAATCATTTGATGCTACTCCTAACACGGCTGGATTTGAGGGGACTAAAAAATGAACGGATGGATAGTGGTCGGCATTATTTTTGCTGCAACATTTTTATTATTATTATTTCCTTTGCGTAAAGGCTTCTGTAAATTGGGTTGGCAATATGGGAGTTTTTCTGCTTTGGTGTTCATTCTGATTTGCTTGGAAATATCTGTAATAATGGCCAGTGATGCTCTTAGCTGTCTTCACAACATTCTATTCGGCATATGCATGTGTGCAGCAACCATGCTTCTTCTTTGGATGCTGACAAAATGGCACGAAAGGAACGAAACCCTTAATGCGGCAGTAATTGTTTTGGGTATCGTGCATGTGGCCTGTGTGATGACCGTGGTCTCCCTGCCAAATATAAACCCTTACCTTAAACTGATTGCGAATATTGTGTATTTAGCCCTACCTGCGCTGGCGGTTTACGAAATTTCCGAAGGAAAAGAGAACGCAGCGGGCTAATTTCAAGGAAGGCTTGCAAAGGCCGTCTGAAAACATGCAACCCGAAGCTCCGGGCGGTTTTCAGACGGCCTCAAACTCTTATATTCAAGCGTGCCGGAATAGCGCAACCATCCGCCGCGCACCTTCCACGCATTCTTCCACGCCCGCCACCAGGGCGATGCGCACATAACCTTTGCCCGGATTGCCGTTCGGCGTATCCCGCGCCAAAAAGCGTCCCGGCAGCACCTGTATCGCCGCCTCGCGCCATAGTTTTTGCGCAAACGCCAAATCGTCCCCGTCCGGCACTTTCAGCCAGATATAAAACGAAGCATCCGGTATTTTCACGTCGAACACCTGCTGCAATACAGGCACCACCTGCTCGAATTTGGCCTGATAAAGGCGGCGGTTTTCCGCCACATGGGCTTCATCGTCCCATGCGGCAATGCTGGCGCGCTGCACCGGAACACTCATCGCGCTGCCGTGGTAAGTGCGGTAGAGCAGGAAGGATTGCAGCAGTTCGGCATCACCCGCCACAAAGCCGGAACGCAGGCCGGGCACGTTGGAACGTTTCGACAGGCTGGTAAACATCACGATCCCTTTGCGGCCGCGCCCCAACATTTCAGCCGCCTGCAAAGCCCCCAGCGGTTTGCGGTCGTCGAAATAAATTTCGGAATAGCATTCGTCTGAAGCGATGACAAAGCCGAATCGGTCTTGCAACGCAAACAATTCGCGCCAGTCGTCAAGATTCATCACGCTGCCGCTCGGATTGTCTGGAGAACAAACCAAAAGCAGCTTCACGCGCGGCCAAACGTCGTCGGGAACGCAACGCCAGTCGGGCAGGTGGCGCGGCGGGCTGCTGTTGGCAAAGCAGACTTCGCCGCCACCCAGCAGGGCGGCACCTTCGTAAATCTGATAAAACGGATTCGGGCAAACCACCACGCCGGTATCATCTGCAACAGGGTCGAGTACCACTTGGGCGAAGGAAAACAATGCCTCGCGGCTGCCCAACACGGGCAGGATTTCCGTTTCCGCATCCAATTGCAGGCCGTCATAGCGGCGTGCCAGCCAACGGGCGCATGCTTGGCGCAATTCGGGCAGGCCCGCGGTCAGCGGATATTTGGCAAACTCCGCGCCCGCCGCCTGTAAGGCATCGGTGATCACGGCGGGCGTGGGATGTTTCGGCTCGCCGATCTGCAACATAATCGGCACCAGGCCGTCGGGCGGATTGATGCCTTGCAAAGCCTCGCGCAAACGGGCGAAAGGATAGGGTTTGAGTTGTTTCAACAGGGAATTCATAATCATCAAAATGGCTGGTTGTAATCCGGAGGGATTCTAACAGAAGGAAAAGGCCGTCTGAAAAACTGTTTTCAGACGGCCTTCAATCGGTTATTGCCTTAGGCTACGCTAAAGCCCGCATCGGCAATGGCTTTTTTCACGGCATCCACATCCAAACCTTCGCCGTGGGTAATCACCACCACACCAGTTTCAAAATTTGCGTTCACCATGCGGACATTCGGCACGGCTTCGGCTTGGGTAATCAGTTTGCGGGAATCTTCCTTGCTGCTCATCCCGGTTACATCCAATTTCATTTGCGGCATATTTTTACCTCTTTAAAAGATATCCAATAAAAATGAGTAATCCATCAGCTTTCCCGACATCATTGTTATTGTCTCGGAAAATTTGAGTGCTGCGGTGTAATCTGTATTCCCTGTCACTCACAGCTTGGCAGATGCGCTTGGAAAGCATGTCTTTGATTTTGCCTTTAATTGCAGGCTTTGTCTATTTTGTTTAAACATATTTCATGCAGGCAGGCACAATATTCCACGTTCAAAAACATATAAGGCATTATTTGTCATAAATAATATTTGATTTCCCCGAATCAGCCGAAGATATAATATTTTCATAACCATACGAATCTTTACTGCACTTGCCGAAATCCGCTTGGCAAAGCGGCAGGCAACCGTCCGGCGATACGCCACCCTCTCAAGTAATTTTCTGTACAATGCGGCACCGTTTTCCAAACAACTCCATTAAACACATCATGACCGGTATCTTTTCCAAACTCGAAGCTTTCTGGTGCCGCCCGCCCGTATATTGGCTGCTGATTCCCCTGCTGGCCGCCGCCACGCCGCTCACTTTCGCCCCCTACTACCATTTCTGGCTGATGCCTTTGTTGTTCGCGGCCTTCATCCGCCTGCTGGAGCTCCGTCCCGATGTCCGTGTCCGCAGTGCCTACCTGTTTGGCCTGGTTGCCTACACCGTTCAGTTTTATTGGATACATACCGCCCTGCACGACGTTTCCGGCCTGCCCAATCTCTATGCCCTCCCCCTCACCATGCTGCTGCCGGCCTATCTGGCATTGTTCCCCGCCACCGCCGTTTGGCTCTGGAACCGCATCCGTTTAAACCGTTGGCTGCATACCGGCCTTGCACTGCCGGTTTTTTGGACATTGGCGGAATTTGCCCGCGAACGTTTGCTGACCGGATTCGGCTGGGGGGCATTGGGTTATTCCCAAATTGCCGACCACGCCCCACTGGCCGGTTTCGCTCCTTTGGGCGGCATTCATTTGGTTACATTCGCCACCGCGTTATTCGGTGCATGGCTGGTTTTACTGGTGGACAACAAAGGCCGTCTGAAAAAACGCTTGGCCCTTGCCTGCGCCGTTGCGGCATTATTATTCGGCGGCCATATCGCCAAGCAAACCGATTTCACCCAACCCACAGGACAAACCGCCACCGTCGCCCTGGCTCAAGGCAATATCGAACAACACTTAAAATTTCGCAACGACCAAGTCCTGCCGACTTTGGATCGTTATTTCCGACAAATCGCCGCCACGCATGCCGACATCGTCATCCTGCCCGAAACAGCATTCCCCGTGATGCTGCAAGAACTGCCTGACCACATCATTGCAGAATTTGCCGAACAGGCCCGTCAAAACGGCAGTGCCTTAGCTGTCGGCACCATGCAATACACGGCTGACGGTATGAATTATCAAAATGCCGTCGTCAATCTGACCGATTACCGCATAGGAGCGGCCAATATTCCGTTTTACGCCAAAAACCACTTGGTTCCGTTCGGCGAATACAAACCCCTGCCGTCCTTAACCGCCCCGCTATATCAAATGATGGATATGCCCTTGTCCGATATTCTGCACGGAGGAGAGGCGCAAAAACCGTTTCCCATGAAAAACCAACAGGTAGCATTCAATATTTGTTATGAAGACGGTTTCGGCGACGATTTAATCGCCTCCGCCAAACAATCCACCCTGCTCGCCAACGCCAGCAACCTGGCTTGGTACGGCGATTCCAATGCCATGTTCCAACATCTGCAGCAATCGCAAGCGCGCGCATTGGAACTGGGCCGCTACATGGCCAGAGCCACCAATACCGGCGCGACCGCCATCGTAGACAACAAAGGACGCATCGTTGCCATGGCGCCCACCAATACCGCAACCGTATTGAAAGAAGAAATTCAAGGCTATCAGGGAGAAACCCCTTATATGCGTTTGGACGGCTCTTTGCCGTTCATCGGCCTATTGTCCGTATTCGCGGCGGTTTTTCTGGCTGTCGGACTCAAACGAAGCAGATAAAGAAAGCCTTAAAATGAAGCAGACAAAAATACCGGAACCGCTTGATGGTTCCGGTATTTTTATAGTCGTTACAAAAACTTTGCCTCAACAGTTTTTTATAGCACACTGAAATTTTAGGCAAAAAAAAAAATGCACACATTTTTTCAAATGTGTGCCAAGTCTACAAAGGAGAAATAGAGGAGAAACTAGTTAAGCCGCAACCAGCGACTTAACAAAGCGAATTATAGGGAAAAAACCATCTGCCGTCAAATTTTCTGCCGCCTATAAAAAATAATCTGCCTCTTTTTAGCCACACCCTGCCATATTCTTTTCTGTTCGTTTTGCAACAAATAATCAAAACAGAGTATTCCAAAATAAGCACGCCCTCCAATATCAAGTATAGAAAGCGATTGCGACTTCACCCTAAAAATCGTTTCAAACGGAAATTCACCTTATTTCCTATGAAAGTTCCTGTTCAGACGGCCTCATGCCGCCTATAAACCGATTAGCCATTCTTTCTTTGGAAATCGGCCATAAATTCCACCAGCGCGGCCACGCCTTCTATCGGCATGGCGTTATAAATGCTGGCGCGCACACCGCCCAACGTTTTATAGCCTTTCAGGTGGCGCAATCCGCACAATGCCGCTTCCTGCGCGAAACGTTCGTCCAATCCCGCATCTCCTGTACTGAAGATAACGTTCATCTGCGAACGTGCATCCGGATGTATTGCATTTCGATAAAAACCGCCGCTGCCGTCTATCGCACGGTACAACATATCGGCCTTGCGGCGGTTGATAAACGCCATTTGCCCAACGCCGCCCTGAGTCTGCAACCAGCGCAGTACCAATCCCGCAATATAAATCGGATAGGTCGCCGGCGTGTTGTACATACCTTGCTTTTCAACATGTGCCTTGTAATTCCACACCGCCGGTACCGAATCCGGACAGCGTTCCAGCAAATCCTCGCGAATGATGACGATGGTTACGCCTGCCGGACCGAGATTTTTTTGCGCACCCGCATAAATCACGCCGAAATCGGCGACATCAATCGGCCGGGACAAGATTTCGGAAGACATATCGCATATCAAAGGAGGAAGGCCGTCTGAAAGCTTGGGCATCTGCCTGTATTGCAGGCCGTGTACGGTTTCGTTGGCGACAAAATGGACAAAAGCCGAATCCTTGCTTATATCCCACTCGCTTACGGGCGGCAGGTCGCAGTAATCATATTGCGTACCGCCGTGCGCAGCCAAATGGATTTCCGCCGCCGTGGATTTTTCCATCTGCCGATGCGCGGTTTGCGACCAATTCCCGGTAACCACCGAATCTATCCGTTTGAAACCGTAGGAGAAGTTCATTGCCACCTGACTGAATTGCGCACTCGCCCCCCCTTGCAGGAACAATATTTTGTAATGGTCCGGCACATTTAAAAGCAGGCGCAAATCCTGTTCGGCATGATAAAGGATGCTTTGAAACTCGGCGGAACGATGACTCATACTCATCACCGGGATGCCGGTACCGTTGTAATCGAGCATTTCCTGTTGCGCGGTGTGCAATACGGCAGCCGGCAGCACGGCGGGACCGGCGGAAAAATTGTAGACGGTATTCATGTTCGGACTCTCTATTCTGACTTTCCCGTTTACGGGATGGCGTTTCCGCCGCCTGTTTGAACCATATTGAAACTATGCTTTCAGACGGCCTCGTAAAGCGCCTGATTTTATGCCCGGCAAACAGTTTCGGCAAGAAACCCGACCACCGCGCAAAAAATCAAGGCCGTCTGAAACCGCTGAAATTTAACCGCTTTTCTTTTCTGTCCAAACACGATATAATTCGCAAAATTTTTCAAGTCAAACTGAGAAATGGCCATCGGGCCATTTTTTTATTTTCTCCGGAAGGAAAAATGGACATTCAACAAATATTGGATAAAACCCTGCCGGGTTTGGGTTACGAACTGGTGGATTTCGAACTGACGGCACAAGGCATCTTGCGGGTCTTTATTGATAAGGAAGGCGGAATTACCGTCGAAGACTGCGCTACAGTCAGCAACCACCTCAGCCGCCTGTTTATGGTGGAAGACATAGACTACAAAAACCTCGAAATCTCCAGCCCGGGCCTCGACCGCCCGCTAAAAAAAGCGGCAGATTTCGTCCGCTTTGCCGGACAGCAGGCAAAAATCAAAACCCGCCTGCCGATAGACGGACAGAAAAACTTTATCGGCCGTATCGAGGCGTGCGAAAACGATATCGTTACACTCTCTTTCGACGGCAAGACCGCCTCCATCGAAATCAACAATATCGACAAAGCCCGTTTAAAACCGGAATTTAAATTTTAATAACACGATTAATCGGAAACATTTTTAGGAGATAAAACATGAGTCGCGAAATGCTGCAACTGGCCGAAGCATTGGCCAGCGAAAAGAATGTAGACACCGACGTAGTGTTTGACGCACTGGAATTCGCCCTATCCACGGCTGCAAAGAAAAAAGCCGGCCGAGAGCACATGGACGTGCGCGTCGAAATCGACCGGAATACCGGCGAACACCGCACCTTCCGCCGCTGGCTGATTGTGGCCGATGAGGATTACACCTATCCCGATGTGGAAAAAACCATTGAGGAAATCCAAGAAGAAATCCCCGGCACCACCATCCAAATCGGTGAATACTACGAAGAGCAAATCGAAAACGAAGGCTTCGGCCGCCAAGCCGCAATGACGGCCAAGCAGATTATCCTGCAACGCATCCGCGATGCCGAACGCGAAAAAGTCCTGAACGACTTCCTCGCCACCCGGGAAGACATCGTTATCGGAACAGTGAAAAGGGTCGAACGCCACGGCATCATCGTGGAACTCGTTCCGGGCAAACTGGACGCGCTCATCCCGCGCGACCAATCCATTCCGCGCGAAAATTTCCGCAGCGGCGACCGCATCCGCGCCCTGTTTTTGCGTGTTGAAGAAATCGGCCAATCCGGACGCAAACAAGTCATCCTCAGCCGTACCTCGCGCGAATTCCTGGCCAAACTGTTTGAACAGGAAGTACCGGAAATTGCAGACGGCCTGCTGGAAATCCGCGAAGCCGCACGCGATCCCGGCCATCGCGCCAAAATCGCCGTCAAAGCCAACGACCAGCGCATCGATCCCCAGGGAACCTGTATCGGCGTACGCGGCAGCCGCGTCAATGCCGTTACCAACGAAATCGGCGGCGAACGCATTGACGTAGTACTGTGGTCGCCGGATACGGCGCAATTCGTCATCAACGCACTGTCGCCTGCAGAAGTCAGCCGCATTGTGATTGATGAGGACCATCATGCAGTCGATGTCATCGTTGCCGAAGACCAATTGGCATTGGCCATCGGCCGAGGCGGACAAAACGTCCGCCTGGCCGCCGACCTCACCGGCTGGCAGCTCAACATCATGACCGTTACGGAAGCCGAAGAGCGTCATGCCGCCGAAGACGCCGCGCTGCGCAGCCTGTTTACCGAACACCTGGATGTCGATGAAGAAACGGCCGATGTTTTGGTACAGGAAGGCTTTGCCTCATTGGAGGAAATCGCCTATGTGCCGTCTGAAGAACTGGAAGAAATCGGTTTCGATGCCACCACCGTCGATACATTGCGCAACCGCGCCCGCGACGCCATCCTCACCCAGGCGATGGCGCAAGAAGAAAAACTGGAAGAAATCGCCGAAGACCTCCGCACACTGGACGGTATAGACGAAGACCTGCTGCGCGACCTGGCACAGGCCGGCATCACAACGCGCGACGGTCTGGCAGAACTGTCGATAGACGAATTGCGTGAAATTACCGGCGTAGAACCCGGCGAAGCAGAAAAAATCATTCTTGCCGCCCGGGCACACTGGTTTGAAACAGACGAACAATAAGGAGGGGCTGTCGTATGAGTAACAGCACAGTAGAACAATTTGCAGCCGAATCGAAAATGTCGGTGGAGCGGATGCTGGAGCACCTGAAGAAGCACGGCATCAACAAAAACAGCGGCAGCGACATGCTGACCGATGCCGACAAAGCACAATTAAGCGCGCAAACCGTCGGCACCATCCGCATCAACCGCACCAAGGTCGAAAAAACCACGGTTGACGGCGTAGCGGTCGAACGCCGACGCAGCCGGAAAGTAGTCGTCCCTTCCGCCGACGAACAACTCGCTGCCGCCAAAGCCGCGCAGGAAAAAGCGGCGCAAGAAGCCGCTGCCGCAGCCGAAGCCGAGGCGGCCAAAGCGGCGGCTGAAGCCGAAGCAGCCAAAGTACGCGCCGCAGCCGAACAGCGTAAAGCTCAAGAGGCTGAAAAAGCGGCAACAGCGGACCTTCAGACGGCCTCACCCGAACCGGCCGAGCCGAAAGAAGAAAAAACCGAACAGGAAACCAAACCGGCCAAAAAAGGCCGGGAGAAAAAAGCCAAAACCCCACCGCAACCGGTAGAAGTCGTCAATGCCGCCGAAGCCGAGCGCCGTGCCGAAGAAGAACGCCGCGCCCAAGCCTTCCGCGAACACCAGGCTGCGCTGTTGAGAGAAAAACAGGAGCGCCAAGAACGCCAGGAACGGCGTGAAGCCGCCAAAAAACAGGCGGCGGAAGAAGCGCGTGCAAGCAAAGCCGGCGAACAGCGCACCGCCAAACCGAGCGAGAAAAAACCCCTGTCGGCATCGGCAAACAAACCGGCTTCCGCACATGCTGCGGCATCAGAGCCCAATCCGAGCAGCGGCAGCCGTAAAAAAGACGAACGCCGCAATCATCACGATGATGAAGGTCAAAGCCGAAATGCCAAAGGCAAAGGCGGCAAAGGCGGACGCGACCGCAATGCGCGCGGCAGCGGTGATGAAGAGCGCGTACGCGGTGGCAAAAAAGGCAAAAAACTCAAACTCGAGCCGAACCAACACGCCTTCCAAGCACCTACCGAACCCGTCGTTCACGAAGTCTTGGTTCCGGAAACCATCACTGTCGCCGATTTGGCACACAAAATGGCCGTCAAAGGCGTGGAAGTGGTCAAAGCCCTGATGAAAATGGGCATGATGGTAACCATCAACCAATCCATAGACCAGGATACCGCCCTGATTGTGGTGGAAGAACTCGGCCACATCGGCAAACCCGCCGCTGCCGACGACCCTGAAGCCTTCTTGGACGAAGGAGAGGAACTCATCGAAGCAGAAGCCCTGCCCCGTCCGCCCGTCGTTACCGTGATGGGCCACGTCGACCACGGTAAAACCTCGCTGCTCGACTACATCCGCCGCGCCAAAGTGGTTCAAGGCGAAGCGGGCGGCATTACCCAGCACATCGGCGCATACCACGTTCAAACCCCGCGCGGCGTAGTTACCTTCTTGGATACCCCGGGTCACGAAGCGTTTACCGCCATGCGTGCACGCGGTGCCAAAGCCACCGACATCGTGATTCTGGTGGTTGCCGCCGACGACGGCGTGATGCCGCAAACCGTAGAGGCGATTGCCCACGCCAAAGCGGCAGGAGTGCCGATTGTGGTTGCAGTGAACAAAATCGATAAGGAAGCCGCCAATCCCGAACGCATCCGTCAAGAGCTGACCCAACACGAAGTCATTCCCGACGATTGGGGCGGCACTACACAGTTTATCGATGTATCGGCCAAAAAAGGCATCAATATCGACGCATTGCTCGAAGCCGTCTTGCTTGAAGCCGAAGTATTGGAACTAACTGCACCGGTGGAAGCACCCGCCAAAGGCATCATCGTCGAAGCCCGTCTGGACAAAGGACGCGGCGCGGTAGCCACTTTGTTGGTACAAAGCGGCACATTGAAAAAAGGCGATATGCTGCTGGCCGGAACAGCCTTCGGCAAAATCCGCGCCATGATGGACGAAAACGGTAAAGCCATTACCGAAGCCGGCCCGTCCATCCCGGTGGAAATCCTCGGTTTGTCGGATGTACCCAATGCCGGCGAAGACGCCATCGTGTTGGCCGACGAGAAAAAAGCACGCGAAATCGCCCTCTTCCGCCAAGGCAAATTCCGCGACGTGCGTCTGGCCAAACAACAGGCCGCCAAGCTGGAGAACATGTTCAGTAACATGGGCGAAGGCCAAGTGCAGAACCTATCGGTCATCATCAAGGCAGACGTACAGGGTTCCTACGAAGCACTCGCGGGCAGCCTGCAAAAATTGTCTACCGACGAAGTACGTGTGCAAGTCCTGCACAGCGGCGTGGGCGGCATTACCGAAAGCGACGTCAATTTGGCGATTGCTTCGGGTGCGTTCATCATCGGCTTCAACGTGCGCGCGGATGCATCCGCCCGCAAACTGGCCGAAAATGAAGACGTGGAAATCCGCTACTACAACATCATCTACGATGCCATCGACGATGTGAAAGCGGCCATGAGCGGCATGCTGTCTCCGGAAGAAAAAGAGCAAGTTACCGGTACGGTGGAAATCCGCCAAGTCATCAGCGTATCGAAAGTCGGCAACATCGGCGGCTGTATGGTTACCGACGGCGTGGTCAAACGCGATTCCCATATCCGCCTCATCCGCAACAACGTAGTTGTCCACAGCGGCGAACTGTCCTCGCTCAAACGCTATAAAGACGATGTCAAAGAAGTCCGCATGGGCTTCGAATGCGGCCTGATGATCAAAGGCTACAACGACATCATGGAAGGCGACGTACTGGAATGTTTCGACATCGTCGAAGTTGCCCGTTCGCTGTAAACACACACATACCAAAGGCCGTCTGAAAACTTTTCAGACGGCCTTTTTATATCCGACAAACATTTTTCAATGATGTATAGTGGATTAAATTTAAACCAGTACGGCGTTGCCTCGCCTTGCCGTACTATCTGTACTGTCTGCGGCTTCGTCGCCTTGTCCTGATTTAAATTTAATCCACTATAAAAGCGAAACGAATAGCGATTATTCCCCTTCTTCCCCATCCCTCGTTACAGGCTTGAACAATCTTGCCGCCAGCAAACCGAGTTCGTACAAAATAACCAACGGGACAGCCATCAAAACTTGCGACAGCACATCCGGCGGAGTGATAACCGCCGCCACGACAAACGCGCCCACAATCACATAAGGCCGCGCACTTTTCAGTTGCGCCAACGACACCACGCCCATCCTGTGCAGCAGCACCACGACAATCGGCACCTCAAACGTCGCACCGAAGGCCACAAACATACCCAGCACAAACGACAGATATTTGTCGATATCGGTTGCCATGCTGACCCCCTGCGGGGTAACGCTTGTTAAAAACCGGAACACAATCGGAAAAACTGCAAAATAGGCAAAAGCCATGCCGCAGGCAAACAGAATCAGGCTGGACAACACCAGCGGCACAATCAGGCGTTTTTCGTTTTGATACAGCGCGGGAGCGACGAAAGCCCAAATCTGATACAGCGTATGCGGCAGCGTGGCCAAAAACGCCGTCATCAGGGCGACTTTAATCGGCACGAAAAACGGCGCAATCACATCGGTGGCAATCATCTGCGTCCCCTGAGGCAGAGACGCCATCAACGGCTGGGCGACAAACGTATAAAGCGGCTGGGCAAACGGGATGACGGCAAAAAAAGCGGCCAGCATCACCAGCATAATCCACACCAAACGCCGGCGCAGTTCGACCAAATGTTCAATCAGGGTTTGAGTTTGCTCTGTCATCTCAATCTCGCCGACATTACGGTGAATCCGCTTTAAAGCAAGACGGCGTTACACCGCCCTGTCCCGATTGGAGCTTAATCACTATAAAATCGAAAATATGGGGAATATGGAAAACATCGGAAAGCGAAGCCGACCGACTCCGCCTATCTTTTCAGACGGCCTTGGCGGCGGACGCGGAGTTGCGGCCTCGGATGAAAACGCGGGCGCAAATCGCGGCGGCGGCCCATTGCCTGACGGCGCAGGGTAACCATATGGAAAGGGACGGCATCATCGTACCGCGCCCCGCCGGCGTGCAGGCCGTCGTCCGTCCCTATGCCGAAATCGGCAGGCGTGCGCTGCGGCGGCAGCCGCTCCCAAGCGGGGAGTTCGGGGTCTATGCCGTCCGCCTGACTTTGCAATGCATGGCGTGCATCACGCCAACCTTCCTGCGCTTCACGGACGGCCGCCTGAAAATCTTCTTTGACTTCCGACAGCCCTTCAGCATCCATTTGGCGGCTGAGTTCGTTTTTCACACCGCTGACGAAACGCTGCAAACGCCCCAGCCACAATCCGGCCGCACGCGCCACCTTCGGCAGCCGCTCCGGCCCCAGCACCACGAGCGCAACAACGCCGGTCAGCAGCATCTCGCTGAAACCGAGGTCGAACATGGCTTAGGCTTGCTTATCGTCTTTGTCGGCCTCGGCCTGCTTCTCGGCCGGGCGGGCATCTGCCTCTTCCGACCCCTCGTTCAGGCCTTTTTTGAAGTCGTGCACCGCGCCGCCCAAGTCTTTGCCGATGTTGCGTAATTTTTTGGTACCGAATACCAACACTACAATCAGCAGCACAATCAGCCAATGAGAAATTCCGCTCAAACCCATTTTAAAATCCTTACGTTAAATCTATTCAATGCGGAAACCCGCTTTCAGACGGCCTGATATTCAAACCGGCGTACCCATGATATGCACATGGAGGTGGAACACTTCCTGACCGCCGCCGCTGCCGGTATTGATTTGGGTTTTAAACCCGTTGCGCAGACCGTGTTCGGCGGCCAACTGCGGCACTTTCAGCATCATTTTGCCCAGCAGGGCCCCGTGTTGCGGCCCCGCGTGTGCCAGCGAATCGAAATGTTCTTTCGGAATCAGCAGCAGATGGACGGGCGCGGCGGGGCGTATGTCTTTGAAACAGAGCATCTCGTCGTCTTCGTACACCACCGAAGCGGGGATTTGTTTGTCTGCGATTTTGCAGAAGATGCAGTCGGTCATCATGAATTCTCCGGTAAGCCGCCTTGCGGTATTTCCGCTTGGGGCAAAGAGGTCGGATTGTAATACAAAAACACCGTCCGCGCCTTTCAGACGGCCTGAGATTAGCCCCGAGTGCGCGCGGCCTTTTCCGCCAGCCCCGACAAACCTTGCCGCCGCGCCAGCTCGCGAACCACGTCTTCCGCCCGCAAACCGTGATGCGCCAGCAGCACCATGCAGTGAAACCACAAATCGGCGGTTTCGTAAACAAGGTGCTCGCCGCCGCCGTCTTTGGAGGCCATCAGCACCTCGCCGGCCTCCTCGATTACTTTTTTCAAGATTTTGTCGCCGCCTTTGGCAAGCAGTCCGGCCACATATGATTCGTCCGGATTGCCGCCCTTGCGCGAATCGATCACATTTTGAATTTCAGACAATATCCTGTCGTCCATCATCCTTCTCCCAATGAATTGCCGCAGACGGAGGCCGTCTGAAAACCGCCTTTCCGTTTCAGACGGCCTGCAACTTTAAGTTGTTGTGCCGTAGATGGCCTTTTCGTCCTTCAGCACCGCATCAACCGCCCGCCAGCCGCCGTCTGCCTGCCAAACGCGGTAGAAGCAGCTTTCCCGCCCGGTGTGGCAGGCAATGCCGCCCTGCTGTTCAATCTGCATTACCAATGCGTCGCCGTCGCAATCAAGCCGCAGTTCGTACACTTTCTGCACATGCCCCGACTCCTCGCCCTTCATCCACTGTTTCTGCCGTGAACGGCTGTAATAATGGGCAAAACCGGTTTCCACCGTTTTTTGCAGCGCCTCGGCATTCATCCATGCCACCATCAGCACGCGGCCGCTGTGCCTGTCTTGCGCGATGGCGCACAACAAGCCTTTGTCGTCGAATTTCACCGCGCCCAGCAATTCTTCATACATGCCGTTTCGTCCTTTACCCTTCCGTGCTGTTCAGACGGCCTGCTATTTCTTCGCCGCCGTGTCGATAATGCAGGAACCGGCGATTTGCTTGTTGGGCAGGCCGACTATCTGTTTTTCGTCCGCAGACGCGCCTCCATAACATGAAATCGCGCTGAGCGAATTTTTCGGCGAACCGTCGATGATTTTGTCGCTGTAAATCATATAGGCGAAAGTTTTGCGCTTGGCATCGTAATACCGCATGATTTGCAGGCTCTTAAAGGCAAAGCTCGCACTGCGCTTAAACACCTGCTGCGGCTTGGCCACCGCCTGTTCGTTGAATTCAATCGCATTGCCGGTCTGCACGCATGACACCGATGCGTCGCTGGCATCCTCTTCCAAATTTACCGCCTCTTTCAAGCCGCCCTTTTTCGCATACGACAAATAACAGGTGATGCCCTTCACATCGGCATCGTCGAAACCTTCTATTTCGATACGGTCGTTTTTGCCCAGCACGCGGAATACGGTGCTGGCATTGCCGATTTTGTCGGTTTCGGAATCACAGGCGGCCAAGGCCGAAACGGCCAGACCCAAACAAACGGCTTTGATGATGTGCATGGATTTTCCTTAATTGATGTGTGTAGGTACGCTATTTTGCCACACGGCGGCGCGGTTTTAAAACCAACGTTGCAAAAACCGCGCCTTCCGGCATGAAAACACAAACGGCGGCGGAGCAAACCGCCTCCAACCGCCGTATAATGCCCATCCCCACCGCAGCCCTTGCAAAAGGCCGTCTGAAAAATGAAACGCAAAATATCTACCCTGCTCTACCTGATTACATTCTTGCTGACCTTATTCACAGTTTATTGCAGCCATCAGGCCGCCCAACCCGCACACCTGCCGCCGGAAGCTTCAAACGGCCTGTCCGCCGCATGGTGGCTGGAACGCAGGATGTACGCCGTATTGTCCGCCTGGGCGGCAGGCACGGCCGCCACGGTGCTGCTGCGGCAAAACCCGTTCGAACGGGTGGCTTTAGCGGTATTGTTTTTCTGCCTTTACGGCTTGGTTGTGGCATTCGTCTAACCAAATGCATCGCAGGCAAACCCGGCCCGCCCTGCGGCATCTCCCGCGCCATATCGCGGATTATCGTAAGTGAAAACGGAAACGCCCCTCCCCGCTGTAGTGAATTAAATTTAAACCGGTACGGCGTTGCCTCGCCTTACCATACTATCCGTAACGTCTGCGGCTTCGTCTCCTTGTCCTGATTCAAATTTAATCCACTATACCAGGACACCCTCCAAGCAATCCACCATCAAACAAAAAGGCCGTCTGAAAACCTTGGCAACAGGTTTTTCAGACGGCCTTTTTGTCTTGTCCGGCTTACACGCCGCGCAACAATTCGTTCACGCTGGTTTTGGCACGGGTTTGCGCGTCCACTTTTTTCACGATAACCGCGCAATACAGGCTGTGGCTGCCGTCTTTCGCGGGCAGGCTTCCGGACACAACCACCGAACCTGCCGGTACGCGGCCGTAGTGGATTTCGCCGGTTTCGCGGTCGTAGATTTTGGTGGACTGGCCGATATACACGCCCATGGAAATCACGCTGCCTTCTTCGACAATCACGCCTTCGACGATTTCGGAACGCGCGCCGATGAAGCAGTTGTCTTCAATAATGGTCGGGGCGGCCTGCAAGGGTTCGAGTACGCCGCCGATACCGACGCCGCCGCTCAGGTGGACATTTTTGCCGATTTGGGCGCATGAACCGACGGTCGCCCAGGTATCAACCATCGCGCCTTCGTCCACATACGCGCCGATATTGACGTAAGACGGCATCAAAACAGTGTTTTTGCCGATGAAGCTGCCGCGGCGCGCCACGGCACCGGGTACGGCACGGAAACCGGCGGCGCGGAATTCTTCTTCGCTCCAATCGGCAAATTTAGTCGGCACTTTGTCGAAGTATTTGTTTACGCCGTCGTTTTGCACTTCGTTGTCTTGAATGCGGAAGGAAAGCAGTACGGCTTTTTTCGCCCATTCGTTGACTTTCCATTGCCCCACGCCCAGGCGTTCGGCCACGCGCAGGCTGCCGGAATCGAGTTGGCGCAGGGTTTCCAACACGGCTTCTTTGACTTCGGGGGTAACGGTGGCCGGCGTGATGTCGGCGCGGTTTTCAAAGGCGGTTTCGATGATGTTTTGCAATGACATGTTTTTTCCTTTCGGGTGTGAAATGGGATTTCAGTGCAAAAGGCCGTCTGAAAGCGCGGTTTTGATGCTTTCAGACGGCCTTTTTCATGGTGCGCTGCTTACAGGCCGGACAGGGCGGCGGTGTCGTGCGCGATCATCAGTTCTTCGTTGGTCGGCACCACGACGACGGCAGGCGTTTGGCCTTTCGGGCTGATGATGCCTTCTTTGCCGAAGCGTACGTCCACATTGGCCTGCTCATCGAGTTTCAATCCCAGGAAGGCCAAATGGGCGACGGTTTGGGCGCGGACGGCATCGGAGTTTTCACCGATGCCGCCGGTGAACACCAGCGCGTCGATACCGCCAGCGGCTACGGTCATGGCGGCAATGTATTTGGCCAAGCGGTAGGTGGTAACGGCCATGGCCAATTTCGCGCCTTCATGGCCTTCGGCTGCGGCTTCTTCCACGATGCGGCAGTCGTTGGACAGCTCGGAGATGCCCAGCAGGCCGGATTTTTTGTTCAAGAGGTCGCTGACTTCTTCCACGCTCATGCCTGCATTGGCGGCCAAGAACGGGTAAATGCCGGCATCGACGTCGCCGCTGCGCGTACCCATCACCAAGCCTTCCAGCGGGGTGAAGCCCATGCTGGTATCTTGGGATTCGCCGTTTTTCACGGCGGTGATGGATGCGCCGTTGCCCAAGTGGGCGATGACCAGGCGGCAGTCTTTCACGTCTTTGCCGATGATGCGGGCGGCTTCGGGGGCCACGAAGCGGAAGCTGGTGCCGTGGAAACCGTAGCGGCGGAAGGCGTATTTTTTATACAGGGCGCGCGGTACGGCATAGGTGTAGGCGTGTTCCGGCATGGTTTGGTGGAAGGCGGTGTCGAACACGGCGACGTTGGGCAGGCCGGCAAAAATGGCTTGTGCGGCGCGGATGCCGGTCAGGTTGGCCGGATTGTGCAGCGGAGCGAGCGGGATGCAGGCTTCCAGTTGGGCGATGACTTCGTCGTTAATCAGGACGGACGCGCTGTATTTTTCGCCGCCGTGCACGACGCGGTGGCCGATGGCTTTCACATCGGCATCCAGGCCGTATTTTTTCAGTTCGTCCAAAAGCGCACCCACCGCGCCGGTGTGGTCGTGGCGGCCGGCCAGTTCCACGCGGTGTTTTTGGCCGTCTTTTTTGAAGGTGATGTAGGCATCCGGAGTGGTCAGTTTTTCACCCAGGCAGCTCAGCAGCACTTCGCCGTTGTCGTTGTCGAGCACTGCGCCTTTCAAAGACGAGCTGCCGCAGTTCAATACTAAAATCAGGTTTTTGGACATTGTATTTTTCCTTCTTGTCGGTAAATGGGGAAACTTGTGTTTCAGACGGCGTGCATTATACAGACAGTCTGGCGGGATATGTGGAAACTTCGGCGCGGATTTGGCCGGCTGCGGTTATGCGGTAATGTTTTGAGGCCGTCTGAAAACATATCGGTCGGGAATATGTTTTCAGACGGCCTTCCTGTGTGCGGCGGCATCTGCCCGGCAAACGCTATTTGTCTTCCGGCTTGGCCTGTTCTTGTTCCGGCGTTTCCGCATCCGCAGCTTCTGCAATTTCAGTTTCGGCTTCGGCCTTATCTTCGGCCGCCGCTTCGCTTGCGGCGTTTTCAGACGGCCTTACCGCTTCTTCCGCCGCTTCGGTTTGCAAACCGGTTTGGCTTGCCGGTTCGACGGTTTCGGCTTGGATTTGCTCCGCCGCGCTTTGCTGTCCGTCCGACTCTGCGGCGGGCAGCACCGATCCGGCCAGATAGCCCAGCGTAACGGCTTTATCGCTGCGCTTGGCCAGTTGTTCTTGCAGCGCTTCTTTGCCCATCAGGGTTTGCGCGCCGTTGCTCAGGTGGCGGATGACGTTTTGGTAGCTGCGGTTCAACGCGTCCACCGCTTCTGCGGTGTCGGCAAAATGTTGGTCCACGCGACTGCGGTAGTCGTCCAGTTCCTGTTTCAAGGCTTCCCGCTCGCTTGCCTGCCGCGACTGTTTGCCGCGCAGGAACAGCCACGCCAGCAGGAAGCCGGCGGCCAAACCGGCCGTTGAGGCCAAAACCAACATGGAAACGGTAGGTGCATTCATTTCGTTTGTCCTTTCGGGTTGTTTGGAAAGTTTTACCGACAGCAGGCCGTCTGAAAATACACTAAACAGTTCGTCTTGCTTTCAGACGGCCTCCGGTTGTCATTCTCCCTTACGGATGGGCGGCAATAAAGGCGGCCACTTGTTCCTGACCGGTCAGCGCGCCGCACACTGCTTCTTTGCGGATACGTTTGGCCAGTCCGGCCAAAACTTTGCCCGGCCCGCATTCGGCGGATTCGGTAATGCCTTCATCAACCAGGCTGTTTACGGTTTCCGTCCAACGTACGGGGCTGTAGAGCTGGCGGACCAGTGCGTCTTTGATTTGCGCGGAGTTGTCGTAGGAGGCGACGTCGGCGTTGTGGATGACGCGGATTTTCGGTGTGGCGATGTTGATGTTTTGCAGTGCCTCGGCCAATTTGTCGGCGGCAGGCTTCATCAGGCTGCAGTGCGAAGGAACGGATACGGGCAACGGCAGGGCGCGTTTCGCACCTGCTTCTTTGGCGGCGTTCATGGCACGTTCGACGGCGGCGGTATGGCCGGCAATCACGACCTGCCCCGGCGAATTGAAGTTTACCGCTTCCACCACTTCGCCCTGCGCGGCGGCGGCACACAGTTCTTTAACCTGCCCGTCCTCCAAACCCAAAATCGCCGCCATCGCGCCGACGCCTTGCGGCACGGCGTTCTGCATCAATTCCGCACGCAGGCGGACGAGTTTGACCGCATCGGCAAAGGCCAGTGCTTCGGCAGCTACCAGCGCGCTGTATTCGCCCAAGCTGTGTCCGGCCACGACTTGCGGCAGTTTGCCGCCGGCTTCGAGGTAGGCGCGGTATGTGGCGACGCCGGCAGCCAGCATCAGGGGTTGTGTATTGACGGTTTGGCCGATTAAGTCGCTGTCTTCGCCGTTCATCATCGCCCACAGGTCTTGGCCGAGGGCGGAGGATGCTTCGTCAAAAGTATTTTTAACCACGCTTACGCCGTCGAAACCGTCCATCATGTGCAGGCTCTGCGAGCCTTGGCCGGGGAATAAAAATGCAAAAGACATGGGATTCCTTTCTCATGCTCAGGCCGGGATAACAATGGATACACCGTTATGGCCGCCTGTGTGTCTGTCGGTTGAAAAAATTGCCGCCGCAAAATGCACAAACCGCCATCTGCGGCAAAAGCGGGATGGCGGAAAGTGTAACAGAAAGAGATACTCCGTTCTATGCTGCCGCATTCGGCGGCAGGCCGTCTGAAAACAAAGAGGTACATTTTCAGACGGCCTGAAGGCTTTATTCGGCAATCTGGATGTCGATGTCGGTCAGCAGCCATTGGCCGTTGCTGTGGCGTTTCAGACGGCCTTTCAGTACGTCGCCTTCTTGCGGCACATAAAATTGGTTGAGGTGCTGGCCCAAGGCGAACACCGGAACGGCCGGCTCGCTGGACAACATGCCGAAACCGCCGTTTTTCTTAATGTCCCAAGCACTGACTTTGATGCGTACGATATCGCCTTCTTTTACTGTCGCACCGCTTTCGGCAAACGGCTCGGCCGCCTGCATCCCCACCGGTGCGGGAGAAAGCGCGCAAGGACGGTTTTGGTCGTCCATGCCGGCGATATAGGTGATTTCGTCGCCGACTTTCGGTTCGCGGTAACCAGCCGGCAGGTCTGCCGCCAGAAGCAACAGGCTGGCGGTCGTGTCGTCTTTATCACGGACAACGCCTAACTGTTTGTCTTGAAACCAAGAAATGATAATGCCGTAATGTTGGATTGCTTGCATGATGATACCCCGTAACGAATAGTGAATTATTATTTCTGCACCGCTTGTCTGTAAAAACAACCGTTCGGCAGATGTGCGCATTATACTCATCCACCGAACGGTTGCAATAAATCTTTTTACGAATTTGTGTTAAATTTTCCCAATCAGTATCTTAACAATACCGCCCCCCAAGTAAAACCGCCGCCTATGCCTTCCAGCAGCAATATCTGGCCGCGCTTGATGCGGCCGCTTTTGATGCCCTCGTCCAATGCCAACGGAACGGATGCGGCCGAAGTATTGCCGTGGTTTTGCACGGTCAGGATAACTTTGTCCAAGCTCAGGCCCAGATGTTTGGCGGTGCTGTCGATAATGCGCTTGTTTGCCTGATGCGGCACAAGCCAGTCGATTTGTTCTGCATGATAGCCCGCTTCTTCCAATACTTCTTCCGCCACTTTTGCGAGGGTTTTAACGGCAAATTTGAATACGCCCGGTCCGTCCATTTCCACATACGGGTTGCCGCAAATCTGTCCGCCGGCCATCTGCGCAGGCACTTTCAGCAAGTCCAAATAGCCGCCGTCAGCTTGCAGTTTGCCGTGGATGATGCCTTCTTCGTCAGACGCGCCCAAAACGACCGCGCCCGCACCGTCTCCGAACAGCACGCAGGTTGTACGGTCTTTCCAGTCCAAAATATGGCTGAATGTTTCCGCGCCGATAACCAGCACTTTCTTGGCCATACCGCTTTTGATGTAGGCATTGGCGGTGACGATGGCATACATAAAGCCGGCGCAAACCGCCTGAACGTCGAATGCCGCACAACCGGCAATGCCGAGTTTGTTCTGCACGATGGTGGCCGTAGACGGAAACTGCATATCGGGGGTTGCCGTAGCCAAAACAATCAGGTCGATTTCTTCCGCCGCCACGCCCGCATCGGCCAACGCACGCTGTGCGGCAATCACGGCCAAATCGCTGGTTCTTTCGTTTTCGACGGCCAAGTGGCGGAATTTGATGCCGGTACGGCTGACAATCCATTCGTCCGATGTATCGACAAACTCGGCAAGATCATCATTGCTGACACGCTTTTCAGGCAGATAGCTGCCGGAACCGAGGATTTTTGCATATTGCATGGCGCGTCCCTTTCTAAATTATTTGTAATGGCTGGATAAAAGATTCGGCATTGTAGGGAATGTCTGCCGTTTTCTCAATCGGGCAACAGGCCGTCTGAAAGGATTTCCGGTTTCAGACGGCCTGTATCACGGCATATTTCGAAACTATGCCGAAGGGTTTAATCAATGTTGATGGCTGCCTGTTCCACTTCCAGTTTTTTGTCTGCCAAATGAGCCAGTTGGTCAGCCACGCCTTGCTGGATGCGGGTCAGGCTGTCGGCCTTGGCTTCATGAAAGGCTTCTTCCAATGCATAACTGAAGCCGACCGCATCGGTACCGCCGTGGCTTTTAATCACCACACCGCGCAGGCCGAGGAATATGGCGCCGTTGAATTTGCGCGGATCCAGTTTGTTTTTGAAACCTTTCAGGGCTGGCATGGCGGCCAGCGCACCCAATTTGGTCAGCAGATTGGCTTGAAATTCCTGCTTGATTGCCGAACCCATAAAACGCACCGCACCTTCTATGGTTTTCAATACGATGTTGCCGACAAAGCCGTCGGCCACCACGACATCCACATCGCCGCTAAAAATGCTGCCGCCCTCGACATTACCGACAAAGTTCAGCTTGCTGCCGCTGAGGAGTTTGAAAACTTGTTTGACGGTATCCGTGCCTTTGATATCTTCGGTACCGACATTCAGCAAACCGACACGCGGCGCGCCCGCATTCGGATACAGTGCGTGCACCAATTCGCTGCCGATAACGGCAAACTGCACCAATTGCTCGGGTGTGCAGTCCACGTTTGCGCCCAAATCAAGCACCAGCGTCATGTGGCCGTTTTGAGAGGGGATGAATTTGGCAATTGCCGGCCTCTCGATGCCTTGTATGGTTTTCAACACAAAGCGTGCGGTTGCCATCAATGCACCCGTATTGCCCGCAGACACCGCTGCCTGCGCCAAACCTTCCTTCACTTGATTCACGGCTATCCGCATGGAGGAATCTTTTTTGTTTTTCAGGGCAGACTGGGGCTGCTCATCCATCTCGACCACTTGTGCGGCATGGACGATTTGAATGCGGTCCATCGGTGCATTGGCAGCTTCCAATGCCTGCCGAACCTGCACCTCGTTGCCCACCATCAATAAGCGGACATCGGTCTGCTGGCGTAAAAACAACAATGCTCCGGGGATGGTAACCGCCAAACCGGCATCGCCTCCCATCGCATCTACAGCCAAGGTAATCATAATTGCTCCATTCGCTAAAATATCGGTTGGCCATCCGGCAGATTATGATTCTGAAATCGATAAAGCATCAATCGAATCAATCCGCAAAAGCCGCTCCGTATTTTCAGACGGCCTTATCGTTCCGCACTGCTTTCCGCAGCCAGCATATTATGCGCAGTAATATCGTCGGCGTCCCACGGATAGTTAATCCACCAATCTTTGACGGTAATACCGCTGTAATAATGAATGCCTTGAGGCAGGATGCCTTTTTTCTCTTTGATTTTTTCGTGCAGCACGGCTACGCCGATTTCGGCAAATTTTTCCTTTTGCAACTCATTCAGCACGAATTCCAAGGTTACGCGGGAATCATCTACCTCGTCCACCACCAAGATATTTTTTCCAACCAAGCTTTCCGGAATAGGATCCAGCCACTGGATTTTCTTGATTTCGTCATTGGTCTGGTAACCAAAATCATTGGCATAGTAGGCTGTAGTAACCGCATAAATCGGAATATTCAAAAAGCAGCGCAGAATACGCGCGGGAATAAATCCCCCGCCGCCAATGGCAATCATTGCATCATATTTCACACCGCCCGATTGAATTTTACCTGCCAATTCTTTTAATACCCGATGTATATCATCATAGGTATACCAAATTTTTTTAACCATAATCGTACATCCGCTGTTTTAACAGAAACAAAAACGGAAACCCGCAGACGGATTTCCGTTTTACATCCGCCTCAGGCTTATTCGCCTTTGGCTTTCATCACTTTGCGGCCACGGTACATACCGTTGGGCGAAATGTGATGCGGACGATGAACTTCACCGGTTGCGCTGTCTACAGACAGGGCGGGTGCAGTCAAAGCATCGTGCGAACGGTGCATACCGCGTTTAGAAGGGGATTTTTTGTTTTGTTGAACGGCCATTTCAAACTCCTAAAAATATTTACAAAAAGTTATTTGCTGCTTTTCAGCCCTGCCAATACCGCAAACGGATTGGGTCTATCTCGATTGACTGCTGCCATATTTTCCCCGGCACAGTGCTCATGCCGCGGCGAGTATGGCATCGCCATCAAAATTTGATCTTCCACCAACGTCCGAACCGACAATTCGCTATCCATCGGCATACCTTCCAATTCCTCATCGGAAAGCATGGCTTCATCCAACTCGGATTCATCGGCAAACAGAACAATACGCGCATCCTCATCCAAATCAAAACTCATGGGCTGCATGCACCGTTGACAAAGTAAATGCAGACATCCCTGCACTTTCAAATCCAAAAAAGGACGCTGGAAGCGATCAATCCCCCCCTGCAAAACCACATGCAGCGGGCTGTCTTTATCCGCAAAATATTCGTGCGACCATACCCGTTCGTCCAGCTCATGCAAAAAGACCTCGCCTCGCAGGCTCTGCTTTTTGCCGGCAAACTCACCGGGGGCAATCAAATCAGGCTCTAACATAAACTGCGCATGATATAATTCCAACAATAGAACGTCAATGTTTTTACACAAAATGAAAACCACACTCCCCCTTATCTTGGGATCAAGTTCGATATTCCGGCAACAGCAACTGGCACGGCTCGGTTTGCATTTTCAGACGGCCTCACCTGATTTCGACGAAACGCCCCATTCCGGTGAAATAGGCGGGGACACGGCTTTACGCCTTGTCATCGGTAAAGTACAGTCACTGAAAACACGTTTCCCTGCCGCATTGATTATAGGTGCCGATCAAGTCGCATGGTGTGAAGGCCGGCAACTCGGCAAGCCGATGAGCGTAGCAAATGCACAACAAATGCTACAGGAATTAAGTGGCAAACAGATTACATTTTACAGTGCCGTCTGTCTGCTCAACACATTTTCAGACGGCCTGCATCATCATGTAGACAAAACCGTCGTTACCATGCGGGAATTGACTTCGGAACAGATTGCAGCATATTTACGACGCGAACCCGATGCCATATATTGTGCCGGAGCAGCCAAAAGTGAGAGCTTGGGAGCCGCCTTACTGGAAAAAGTTGAAACCTGCGACCCAAATGCACTGATCGGCCTACCTATTTTCCGTTTAATCGACTTTTTACAGGCCGAGGGTGTAGATATTCTTTAACCTTATTACTGCCTATCAAGCTAACCCTTAATTTTTCATCATCCTCAAAATATGCCTGCAATCCTTTACCTTATCCCCACACCTCTCGGTACACCCGACACGCCTTGCCTATTACCCCACGAGCAACAGCAAATCGTGGGCCTGACCGATTTTGTGGTTGAAGCCGAAAAAACTGCCCGAGCGCACCTCAAGCATCTAGGGATCACCACCCTCATCCGCGAACTCAACCTACATACACTCAATGAGCACACCGACCGTACAAAATTACCTGAGCTGCTCCGACCTTTGCAAGAAGGCCGAAACATGGGGCTACTCAGCGAAGCAGGTTGCCCTGCCGTAGCAGACCCAGGGGCCGACTTGGTTGCACTTGCCCACCAATCCGGTTTTGAAGTACGCCCGTTAATCGGACCATCCAGTATTATGCTGGCTCTGATGGCATCTGGTGCAAACGGCCAAAATTTCACATTCAAAGGGTATCTCCCATCTGACAAAACCGAACGCATCCAATCTCTTAAACTACTCGAACAACAATCGAAACAGCAAAATTCAACCATCTTATTCATAGAAACACCATACAGAAACAATGCATTACTATCTGACGCAATCAACATCCTGCATCCACGAACCCGCTTATGTATCGCCTGTGATTTAACACTACCCACCCAACAAATTATCAGCCAAACCATTGATATCTGGCACACTTTATCTCCGTTACCCGATTTAAAAAAACGTCCGACAATTTTTGTTTTACATGCTTAAACGCGCTTGTCAGTCTAAAAATATCAGACTATAATCCGTGTTTTAATCATTTCGGAATGTAGCGCAGCCCGGTAGCGCACTTCGTTCGGGACGAAGGGGTCGGAGGTTCGAATCCTCTCATTCCGACCAAACTAAATAGTAAAAAGCAGCTTTAAAAGCTGCTTTTTACTATTTAGTATGATGGATGCATCACTGTAATAAAATTCGGCTAATTTCAATACCAAATAGCCGACAGCATAAGCTGAAAACGAAAAAGCACTGCGTCTTAACAACAATTACATCTATTCATAATTCTTTCAGGCGGCCAAAAATAAAATCAATCTTGGCCGTCTGAAAATCTTTTTAAACAGTCTTCTGCATGCTATTTATAAACTTATCAAATAGATAAGCGACATCATGCGGTCCAGGACTTGCTTCAGGGTGTCCTTGAAAACTAAATACCGGCTGCCCCTTCAACTCAATCCCCTGCAAAGAACCATCAAATAAGGAACGGTGGGTAATTGTTACTGTATCAGGAAGAGTCTCTGCATCCACCTCAAAACCATGATTTTGGCTAGTAATCATTACTTTTCCGGTCAATAAATCCTGTACAGGATGATTGGCTCCATGATGCCCGAACGGCATCTTGCGGGTTTTCCCTCCTAAAGCCAAACCAAGTAACTGATGACCCAGGCAGATACCAAATAACGGTTTTTTACTATCCAAAAGCTTCTGGACAGCTGTAATCGCATAATCGCAGCTTTGCGGATCCCCGGGACCATTTGATAAGAAAATACCATCGGGATTCATCGCCAAGACTTCTTCTGCCGGAGTCTGTGCCGGCACAACTGTCAATCGACACCCCCTAGCTGCAAGCATACGCAAAATATTAGTTTTTACACCATAATCATAAGCCACGACATGATAGGGTTGATACTCAGGAGTTACAAAACCCTGACCAAGCACCCACTCACCTTCTGTCCACTCATAAGGTTGCGTACAGCTTACTTCTTTAGCTAAATCTTTACCTACCATGCTACCGAAAGCATTGATTAACTCTCTTGCTTTCTCTTCCGTAGCATCTTCACCTGTCAGAATCGCACCAGCTTGCGCACCTTTGATTCTTAATATTTGAGTTAAACGGCGGGTATCAATATCTGCAATCGCAACCGTCTTATTCCGAGTTAAATACTCTTGCAAACTCTCTTTTGAACGAAAACTGCTTTCCAAAAGAGGCAAATCACGAATAATCAATCCCGCCGCATACACTTGCTTACCCTCGACATCTTCAGGATTAACTCCTGTATTTCCAATGTGGGGATAAGTCAAAGTTACAATCTGCCGGCAATATGACGGATCCGTCAATATCTCCTGATATCCAGTCATTGATGTATTAAATACAACCTCCCCAGACGTAACACCCTTATAACCGATTGACTTCCCTCGGAATAAGCTACCATCCGCAAGCACAAGAAGAGCTGGAATTTCCATAAAACATCCTATCTGTCATTTTATCCGCAAAAAAACACGCATATGCCACTGTTGTAGCATATTGCGTGCTCGTCTAATAAAGCCATACAAAATTTGAGATACGTGGGCGATTCTAAATCACTAAACCATCTAATTCAAGTTTACTAACCAGCACTATAATAAGAAAATAAACCTTCCTTCGAAAAGAATATTTTCCAGACCCTTAATACCTCATTTAAAGTAACGTACAACTCGCCACTTTTCAAAATCTTTTAGATGATATCAGCAATATGTTTTGCAGCACGTTTAGCATCTAACAGAATCAAGCCTAACTTGCCACTCTCATTAGCAATCAGAGCCAAAACCGCATCCGCACCAGCTTGGTTCAATAAAATATAACCACTTTTGCCCTTAACCATCACTTGATCCAAATCACCACAATTAAGCTCATGTGCAGCATGACTACCTAATGCCAATAAAGTTGCAGACATTGCCCCTACACGGTCAGCATCCAATCCTTGAGGAATTAAAGTTGCAATTGGTAATCCATCACTGGATATTACAGCTGAAGCAATAATATCTGCCGATGTCGCATTTAAATCGCTCAACACAGAAATTAAAAGTTGTTCACGCATATCTTAAAACCCAATAAAATCAATATATTATTAAATATTTGCTATTTAAACTTGTTATAATCAGTCATCTCTTCACGCTGTATTAGCCAGCTTGATATTTTTGATAAATCCCAAGTCCCATAAAATTAGGCATACCGATTACAAAGCACTTTAATCAATGAAACAAAAGCCTCTTTATTTAAATCAGGCACACCGGCTACCACTAATACTAACTTGACTTTTCCCGCATATAATGGAAAAAAAGTAAGTTCTGTTTGACCTGAAGGATCACAAATCCCCCACGCATTGTGATGAATATTTAAGTTATTTTTCACTAATAACTGATGTTTTTCACCTAATGCTGCAACCTCACTGGACATTAAACCCACTTCTTCAGCTGTTTCGTGGTGAAAACCCGCATTCGCAAAATAGAGCCCATTACCATCAGCCAATAGTGCCCTTCCTGTACTGGATAATTGTGCTAATAATTCAGGTAACTGCTCATCTGTCATACTGGACTCTTTAATAGATGGAGACTCATCACCATATAAAAATTCCAATCTTTGTAACCGATACAACAAATTTAATGCTGAATCCGCATCATTTGTTTGAGCCCAAGCAAGCAAATTTTCAGTACTGGCTGTTTCATTATATGAAGCTCGTAATAATCCATGCAACAACGTTCTACTGGCACTTGGAATATTGCTAGATACAGCATAGTAAGCACCAGCAGGAGTCACATGTGGGTATAAATTTGATTGTAAAGAAAGTGTTGAATCCATCTTATGCCTCTAACCCAGGATCAATTGAGAATAACATCGCACTAACCAATTGTTTCACATCTTCTTCTTGGCGCGCATCCACTTCAAAAACAGGAACATTAAAATTATGTTGAGCCAAATATTTTTGATAAACATCAATACCTGGCAATGACCGGACGTCCATCTTGGTCACACCTACTACCAATGGTGCTGTTTTTAATAAATCTTTGAATGCGTCTAGAAAAAAAGTTAAATCTTTTAAAGGATTAGCCCGAGTATTATCCAATAACAGAATTAACCCCATGCTTCCTTTGCTTAAAATTTCCCACATAAAATTAAATCGTTCTTGCCCGGGAGTGCCATATAAATGAACTTTAGTATCCCCATCTAGCCGAATAACGCCATAATCCATTGCAACTGTCGTATGTCCCTTACGGACCAAAGTCATATCGGATGCCCGTGCATCTGTTTTTACAGGAGGATCATCAGACAAAGCAGCAATTGCTGTAGTTTTACCAACGCCGACAGGCCCAGTAAATATGATTTTATTTTCCTTCATTATATTTAATCCTTATTTGCCACCTGATAATTTTCGCATCAATCTCTGGAGTAATCCACGAGGCTGATTTTGAGACGGTGTTACAGCAGTTAGCGCATCTTTAGACATTTTATTATCAGGAACATGAGTATTAACATTTACAGTATCAGTCGTTAATTCTCTATTTCCTTGAACAGAAAATTCATTATCTGTTGCTAAATATCCTGTAACATATGTAGCTGCCAAATAATTCAAAATATCTGCCATATCTAGCGGCATTACTTTATATAAAATATTTAAGTTAACTGATGTTTTGGTCAAAAATGCAGATAGTCGCATAGACTCAGGAACTGGAGCTAACCGAGTTAAATTAGGCCAACGTTTTAAAGTAAATACTGTTTGCGGAGTCATCGGAAATACCAATCTGCCTTGGGCAGTCCAGATTGCCATCTGCCACAAACAAGACATAATGGTAACTTTAGCCTTCTCTTTCCACTGAGGATTATCAGGAACTGTTTTACAAATAACCGTAAGATGATCATCACGGCACATTTTTTCCAGTTCTTCTGCACTAACGGTTAAGAGTACACGTTGAATACTAGGGAATACAATGAGGACTGGTTTACCATCAACCAATACTGCCGTATCTTGCTGTCGCTCACTAGACGCCCTTAATGCACCTAATAAACCACGCTGAGGATTAAAACGGCGAATTGTTGTCTTTTTATCATTATGCCCAGAGGGGGCTAACATTTTTTCTGGCTGCTGCGAATTAATCACTTCCTGCTGTTTGGGTTCAACAACATTACCACCCTGGGCTAAACTTCTCAGAATCGGAAATAATGTGTCAAATTTTACAGGTTTAGGTAGATAAGGAGCAGTTACAATCGGCTCATTAACTGAAAATACAACTACAGGTATATCTGGATGATTTTTCTTTGCCTCATGCCAAGCCAACATCCCCTTGCTACCATCAACGTCAACTAATACCATGTCCGCTTTAACAGTAGAGCTTGCATCCACAATTTCATAATTAGTTGTGTTATGCATTTTAAATGCCATTCTAAAAACAGCATGTTGCTGCTCACCCATTTCCTGCAGACTAACCCGTACTGTCTTTACTTTCGGTATTAAATTATCCATTATTCTGCACTCTTTTATTTGTTTGAATTACGATGAATGCGCTGCTGTAACTGACTAATTGCCAAAACAACTTCCTCTGGCAGATTAGCTTCCCTTTCTCGCAGCAATCTTAGGAACTGCTCTAATCTTACCCAATCCTCTGATCGTTCATATAAATCAAACAACATTATGTACAACTGGGATTCTTGAGGGTATTGTAGAACAGCCTGCTCCAATGTAGATATTGCTTGTTCAAGCTGGCCATACATTAACAAAGACTCAACTTCTTTCAATGCCAGCTCAGCAGGAGAAGTGCTTTCATTTAGAATAGAATCATTCCTCTGAACCAATTCTCGATACTTAATTTTTGCCTGACGTGATGCGGCTTGCAAATATCCTTGCTTCAATCCAATTTCACGAATTTGTTGCTCAGTGGGTGCTTTCTCTAAATTATCGAACACCTCATGCTGACCCAAACTGTAACCCCAACCTAACATACGTTCTTTTACCTGGCGTCCGTTAGAACCCAAGGAGTAATACAGTTTCCACAAATGAGCCGCAAATTCATTAACATCAGAATTTTGATAGTCTAATTTTAAGGCATCGATAATTAGCCCTGCAGGTTTCTCTGCCTTTTGAATTGCTTTATTGTATTGCTGTAACGCAGTTTCGTAATCAACCTGATCTTTTATCAATTTTGCTGACTTTTCAGGCTTCACAAAACCAATAACCGCACTCATTTCTTCCTCGGTCATATCACCAACTTCAGCCTTACCGATAATCAACGGACTCCGCTTAGTTAAGCGTTTAACTTCACGACCATCATTATTAACTGTAACCTCTACAGTCGAGGACACATTATATGAACTGCCATCGGAATCAGAAACATCAAGGCCTGTCTGCTCACCTATCTGGCGAGCCACCTCCTGCATACCCCAATTCAACTTCGATTCTGCCAACACACGCAAGCCTAAGTGGTTGGAATCAAGACCCAAACCAGCTTTAATATATTCAGCCAAAGCCGTTTGCGGTAGAACTGAAGCATGCCGCTCCAAGGTTGAAGACAACAAGTCGACATCCCCGATATTTAAACAAAGGCCAGCCAACTCGCTAACCAATTTTTCAGGTGCATCGGATTTTAGATTGTTCAAATAACTTGCCAAAGAAGCTGCTGCCTTATCCTCATAACCGAACTGCTTATAGACTTGGTATTCAGTAAGAGGATCCACTTCCTGAGCAGATACTGAAGCAGTAGACAAATCAGTGTTATTGGTATCCCACTCCCAACTCTGATCCGCATCAGAAACTGAGGTATTCACCTGACTGACCCAAACATCTGAATCAGCCTGCTCCTCAGTATCATCGTTATTATTCGCCCGCCTAGTTGATGACTGGTTATTTTTGACTGATGCTTTCTCTTTACTACGCTGTTTCAGCATAATAAAGATTAGTACAACAACTGCGAGCACTCCCAATATAAGCGCGTAATCCAAGAATATCTCCCAACATATGGCATATTCGAAAACAACCCTTGCAACCTTAAAAATACAAACTAGATATTTTTTTGTTACGGATTGTTAATCCCTTAGCTTGTCATAATAGCATGACTTACAAAAAACCGAACCTTTATTTCAACGTTTTACTTAATTAAACACGCCGCTTATCTATCAAAGCAACCGATTGATTCAATATGTGCAGTCTGCGAAAACAAATTCATCACTCCTAATAACTTGAATCTATAACCTTTTCCAACCAATAGCGCAGCATCCCTTACAAAAGTAGCCGGATTGCATGAAACATACACTATCCGTTGCAGCCGCCGTGCCTGCGTAAGCATTTCAATCACGGCATGAGCACCAGCACGCGGCGGATCCAATAACACTTTATCCACATTACACCAATCATCCAATGCACTGGGATTCACCTTGAATAAATCCGCCACTCTGAAATCGACATATCCTTGACAATGATTAGCCATGGCATTCTGTTTGGCCCGATTCACTAAATCGGGCAACCCTTCAACTCCCAATACTTGGGCACCGCTACGGGCAATCGGCAGAGTGAAGTTACCCAAACCACAAAACAAATCGGCAAGCCTCTCTCCCGGCGACGGCTGAAGCAAATCCATTGCCCTTTTCACCATCAAATTATTCAATTTCGCATTGACCTGAGTGAACCCGCCTACTTCAAACGACATTTTCAAATTAAAATCGGGAAGCTTGTAAATCAGCCCGCCCCCTTCCGGCCGCAATGCCTGGCGCATCCCGTTTTTACTTCTCCAACTCCACAGCCATGCATCCCCGAATGCCTCAACCAATGCCTGCAAACATTTCATTTCTTTTTCAGACGGCCCGTGGAGCACAATCAGGCACAGGGCCGTTTTCCCTTCCGCCACCGAGAACTCTATACCTTCCAAATTCCCTGAAAATGGCTGCAAGCCCATATGCAGCTTGGGCAAAGCCGTCGAAAGATGTTGAGGTAAAACGGCACACTGTTTCAAAGCAACAATACGATTACTCTTTTTCGAACGGAATCCTATTTTCAGACGGCCTTGTTCGTCTACTTGAACGCCCAACCTGCCGCGTTCACGATAATGCCACGGCAGACCGTAAATCGGTGCCAAGATCTGATCGGGCGATATCTTGCCGAGCCGCGCACATTGCTCTTCCACCACCCTCTGCTTAAACGACACCTGCGCCGAAAATTCAATATGCTGCATGGAGCAGCCGCCACACTCCCCATAATCCGGGCATGGTGCATCCTGCCTATATCCCGACGGACGCAGAATTTCCACAGCATCTGCCACATCGAAACGCTTGTCCGTCCGAACAACACGGCAGGCAACCCGCTCCCCCGGAAGCGCGTTGTGAACGAACACAGCCTTCCCCGACCGCCTGACAATGCCGCGCCCTTCATGATCCAAACCAACCACATCGGCCTCAAACACCTCACCCTTGCCACCTTGTGAATCAGCCTGCTTTTTCATCATTATTGCCATAATGCCACGCTCACACACCAAAACCGAACAAAAAAACGACATTTTCCCACAAATTGCCGACAGTTGCGGTATGATGCCGCACCTCACAAACACTGTCGGCAAACAACATCATGAAAAAATTAGGATTCAGTCTATTTCTACTGGCGGCTGTCCCGGCTTTGGCCAACACGTCCGTTCCCGATGTCGCGCCTGTTTCACAAGGCCACCACGTCGTTATCAATATCCCTCAGCAACGCCTTTTCCTCTACACAGACGGCAAATTGGCGAAAATTTATCCTGTCGCAGTGGGTAAAGCGATGACGCAAACCAACCTCGGTTCGCACAAAATCGGCGCCAAAGCCTTCAACCCCACCTGGCACATCCCGAAATCGATTCAAAAAGAACTGAACAACGGCGTAACCTCCATCCCGCCCGGACCGAAAAATCCGCTCGGCCCTGTATTTGTCCGCCTGGGCGATCCCAAACTCGGCCTCGGCATCCACGGTACAAACGCCCCGGCAAGCGTCCCCGGCGTACGCAGCCACGGCTGCGTGCGGATGAAATCCCCCGACGCCCTCCAATTTGCCAAAACCATTACCACGGGCTCGCCGGCCGATGTCATTTATCAAATGGCCGCCCTCAATGTAGACGGTGCCGGCAACCTCTGGCTGGCCGCCTACCGCGATCCTTATAACAAGAAAAACCTGAATACGGCCGCCTTGCGCAAAAGCATCAACGCATGGGCGCAGGCCAACGGCAAAACCGTATCGGACAAACGCATAAATGCCATATTGAAAGCGCGGACCGGCACGCTGAACTGTCTGACCTGCGGCGCAGGAAAAGGCAAAATCAGCGGCAATCTGACCTCGCTGGCATGGACTTCCGGCTCAGGCAGTCTAAGCAAACCGAAAGCGGCTGCACCGAAACCGCAAACTCCTCCGCCTGCCGAACAAATCCTGCCTGAAGGCAGCGAGATCGAAATCGATGCCGACATTCCGCAGAACGGCACCCCCGTACCTCCCGTCGGCAACATGCCGCAATACAACGGCGGCACAGCCAACGACAACGGAAGCGACGACAACCTGTTCTAAGCATCCGAAGGCCGTCTGAAAGATTCCGCCCTATTTAAAAGCGGACTCTTTTCAGACGGCCTCTCTACAAAATACAACCGGACGATAAAATCCGAAGTCAAACGGCAGAACGCCATCCGGAAGCAACCGCCCCTCAACCTTTCACAACCTTCCAAATAAACCACATGTCCCGCCTCAACATCTCCCCACCCGAATCCATCCTCTATCAAGCCGGCCTCAGCGTGCAAATCGGCGATTTGAACTACGGCAACCATCTCTCCAACGATGCCGTCTTACGCATGGTTCACGAAGCGCGCATCCGCTGGCTGGCAGAACATGGATACAGCGAATTCGACATCGGCGGCTGCGGCCTGATCATGACCGGTGCCTCCATCCAATATCGGGCACAGGCCATGCACGGCGACCAACTGCAAATCGGCCTCGGCACGGCCGAAATCAGTGCGGGCGGTTTCCGCTGCGATGCCTCCCTGCTCCGCCTGCACGACCAAACACTGATTGCCACCGTCCAATGCCATCTGGCCGCTTTCGACTACACCGCGCAACGCGTCCGCAGACTGCCCGAAAAATTTGCCGCCATACTGCACGGCAAAGAATAAAAAAGGCCGTCTGAAAAATAGAAATACCTTTCAGACGGCATCTTGAAAACCGCTTGCGGCCGCGCCGGAAAAGCATGCGACAAGCGTTTCACATCCCAAATGCCGCCGTACCTCAAAATCCGCACAATGAAATAAAATACACGGCCTCACTGCCCTGCCGCACGACACACCGCATCACATAAGGAATACATCATGAACAACACCCCCGCCCCGTTTGATCGGCAGGAAATCATCCGCCGCGAACGACATCTGGCCAAATACGCCAACACCATGGACAGCCTGTTCTGCATCCCGTTTACGAAACAAGGTATCGGCATAGACGCGCTTTTGTCGCTCATCCCATTTGTCGGCGACATCGCCGGCCTGCTGCTGACGCTCAAAGCCTTCCGCATGGGCAGGGAACTGGGCGTACCGGAAGAAAAAATGCGGCCGGCGGTTTATCTTGCTTTGGCCGATATGCTGCTGGGCATGATTCCGGTTGTCGGCACGCTGATCGACATCTTTTTGCAACCGACCTTCCGCACAATGAAAATCGTCAACGAGCATGTCCGCAGCGAATACGGCATCGACACCAGCCTGCATCTGGAACGCCCGTTCATGCACGCGGGGCTGGAAAAGAAACAGGCACAATCCGCCTTTTGGCGCAAACCTGCCGCCGCTTGGCTTTATCTGCACCTGCCCGATTTCTTCGGCCTCGTCATGCTGGTTTTGATGACTTGGGGAACCATCGCGTTGGCAAAATGGACTTGGAGCGGCCTTTCCTGGCTGTTCGCCACTGTTTCCGCTTGGTTTTAAAGTCCGTGCCGTTGCACCGGCACAAACAAGAGGCCGTCTGAAAACTGTTTTTCAGACGGCCTCTTTAGATTTTAACCGACCCTTAGCCTAAGCCTCGCTGCCGCCCACGGTCAGACCGGCATCAATCCGCAAAGTAGGCTGGCCGACGCCGACCGGCACGCTCTGCCCGTCTTTACCGCACACGCCCACGCCTTTATCCAGCGCGCTGTCGTTGCCTATCATGGAAACGTGTTTCAACACTTCCGGGCCGTTGCCGACTATGGTCGCGCCTTTAACGGGATATTGCAGTTTGCCGTTTTCCACCCACCACGCTTCCGACGCGCTGAACACGAATTTGCCGCTGGTAATATCCACCTGACCGCCGCCGAAATTGACGGCGTAAATGCCTTTATCGAGCGAGGCGATGATTTCTTCGGGGTCGTGGCCGCCGTTTTCCATAAAGGTGTTGGTCATGCGCGGCATAGGGGCGGAGGCGTAGCTTTCGCGGCGGCCGTTGCCGGTGGATTGCACGCCCATCAGTCGGGCGTTGGTTTCGTCATGCATATAGCCGGCCAAAATACCGTCTTCAATGAGTACGGTGCGGCCGGTTTCGTTGCCTTCGTCGTCGATATTGAGCGAACCGCGACGGTCGGAGATGTCGCCCTGGTCAACGACGGTAACGCCTTTGGCGGCCACCCGCTGTCCGATTTTTCCGGAAAACGCGCTGGTTTGCTTGCGGTTGAAATCGCCTTCCAAGCCGTGCCCGACGGCTTCGTGCAGCAATACGCCCGGCCAGCCGCTGCCCAAAACGACTTTCATCAAACCTGCCGGCGCGGGGCGCGCTTCGAGATTGGTCAGTGCCTGCTGCACGGCGGCGTTTACATATTCCGTTACTAATTTGTCGCTGAAATAAGACAGGTCGAAACGTCCGCCGCCGCCCGCGCTGCCCATTTCGCGCCGTTCGCCCTGCTTGGCGATGACGGTAATACTCAAGCGCACCAAAGGGCGGATATCGGCGGCGTGGCGTCCGTCCAAACGGGCGATGTAAATCAGGTCGTATTCGCAGGTCAGCCCCGCCATCACCTGCACGATGCGCGGATCGGCCGCCTTGGCCAACTCTTCCACGCGGTGAAGCAGGACGACTTTGGCGGCGGAATCCAGGCTGTGTATCGGATTGGCGGTTTGGTGCACCGCTTTGCCGTATTTTTCAGACGGCGTTCTGATGTGCGCCTCACGTCCGGCCGCACCGATGACGCGCACGGTTTCGGCGGAACGGCGGATGCTGTCGGCGTTCAGGCTGTCGGCGTAAGCAAAGGCGGTTTTCTCGCCCGACACCGCGCGCACGCCCACGCCTTGGTCGATTTGGAAACTGCCCGATTTGACCATGCCTTCTTCCAAGTGCCAGCTTTCGAAGGCGGTGCGTTGGCAGTAGATGTCGGCATAATCGACGTGGTGCGTGCCGATGGCGGACAGGCTGCGGGAAAGGTCTTCGGGCGACAGGCCGTTGGCGGCGAGCAGGTCGCGGCGGACGGTTTGTGAAATATCGTTGTGCATTTTTTGATAACGGTTTGCGGTACGAAAGGGGCGGATTATACGCGAAACGGCTTTTTTCCGATACGCGGATACTGCTCCCGTTGTATTTTATTAAATTTTATTCTTTTAAAAATCATATTATTATACGCATATCAAAAATATTCTTAAAATAAATCTTGATAATTATTATCATTACTCTATAATACCCATACCGACTAAGCAGTCGGGTCATTAAACACCTGCATTTCAGTTATCCCAATCAATCCGTTTCATGGAGACTTCATATACGATATAGGCCTTTTCATCGATACTCAAAAACCGAACCAACGCACGAACCCGCAGCCCGAAACTGCGGGTTCGTGCATTGAGGCCGTCTGAAAAAACATTTTCAGACGGCCTTTCAGCTAAAATACGCGCCATTAAAGGACAAAGCCATGATGACGCCCGAAACCCAGAAACAGCTCAAAATCACCGACGTTTCCGCCAAGAAGCTCGACAAACTCAACCTCCATACCGCGTGGGATTTAGTTTTGCACCTGCCGCTGCGTTACGAGGACGAGACGCACATCATGCCGATTAAGGATGCGCCGATCGGCGTGCCGTGTCAGGTTGAGGGCGAGGTCATCCATCAGGAAGTAACGTTCAAACCGCGCAAGCAGTTGATTGTCCAAATCGCCGACGGTTCCGGCAGCGTTCTTTTTCTGCGCTTCATCCACTTTTACGCCAGCCATCAGAAACAGATGGCGGTCGGCAAACGCATCCGCGCCGTGGGCGAAATCAAACACGGGTTTCACGGCGACGAGATGATTCATCCCAAAATCCGCGATGCCGAGAGCGGCGGTTTGGCGGAAAGCCTCACGCCGATTTATCCGACAGTAAACGGTTTGAACCAGCCCACTTTGCGCCGCATCATTCAGACGGCGTTGGACGTTACGCCGCTGCACGACACGCTGCCCGATGCCTTATTGGGTCGTCTGAAACTGCCGCACCTTGCTGAAAGCCTGCGTCTTTTGCATTCGCCGCCGCCGAGCTTCACCATCCACCAGCTTTCCGATGGCGCGCTGCCCGCATGGCAGCGGCTTAAATTCGACGAACTTTTGGCGCAACAGCTTTCCATGCGGCTGGCACGACAGAAGCGTGTCAGCGGTACGGCGGCGGCATTGGGCGGCGACGGCACATTGACCCAAACTCTGCGCCACGCCTTGCCGTTTGCCCTGACTGATGCGCAAGAAAGAGTCGTGTCCGAAATCCGCCGCGACATGGCGCAAACCCACCCCATGCACCGCCTGCTGCAAGGCGATGTCGGCAGCGGCAAAACCATCGTCGCCGCCTTGTCCGCCTTAACCGCCATCGAATCCGGCGCGCAGGCGGCCGTGATGGCGCCGACTGAAATCCTTGCCGAACAGCATTTCATCAAGTTCAAACAATGGCTCGAGCCGTTAGGACTCGAAGTCGTCTGGCTCTCCGGCAGCCAGCGCAAAAAAGCCAAAGACGAAGCCAAAGCCAAACTCGCCGACGGCACCGTCAAAATCGCCGTCGGCACGCACACCCTGTTTTCAGACGACGTCGAGTTTCAAAATCTGGGCTTGGTGATTGTGGACGAACAACACCGCTTCGGCGTCGCCCAACGCCTCGCCCTCAAAAACAAAGGGCGCGACGTCCACCAGCTGATGATGTCCGCCACCCCTATCCCGCGCACGCTCGCCATGAGTTTCTTCGCCGACTTGGACGTGTCCGTCATCGACGAATTGCCTCCCGGGCGCACCCCGATTAAAACCCGCCTCGTCAACAACGTCCGCCGCGCCGAAGTCGAAGGCTTCGTCCTCAACATCTGCCGCAAAGGGCAGCAGGCATACTGGGTCTGCCCGCTGATTGAAGAAAGCGAAACCCTGCAACTGCAAACCGCCACCGAAACCCTAGAGCAGCTTCAGGCGGCATTGCCCGAACTCAACATCGGCTTGGTGCACGGGCGCATGAAGGCCGCTGAAAAAGCCGAAGTCATGGCTCAGTTTGCCGCAGGCCGTCTGAACGTCTTGGTCGCCACCACCGTCATCGAAGTCGGCGTAGATGTGCCCAATGCCGCCCTGATGGTGATCGAACACGCCGAGCGCATGGGCTTGGCGCAGCTTCATCAATTACGCGGACGGGTAGGGCGCGGCGCGGCAGAAAGCGTGTGCGTCCTCCTGTTTGCAGAACCCTTGAGCGAACTTGCCAAGGCGCGGCTGAAAGTCATCTACGAACACACCGACGGCTTCGAAATCGCCCGCCAAGACCTCAACATCCGCGGCCCCGGCGAATTTCTCGGCGCGCGCCAAAGCGGCGTCCCCATGCTGCGCTTCGCCAACCTCGAAGAAGACCTGCACCTCTTGGAACAAGCGCGCGAAATTGCCCCCTTGCTGATTGAACAAAACCCCGAAATCGTCGAAGCGCATCTGGCAAGGTGGCTTGCCAGCAGGGAAGGCTATTTGGGTGTGTGAGGCCGTCTGAAATATAATTATTCATTTTTTTCAACAGGATAACAACCACTCATGCCGATTTTCATCGAACGCATGGCCGTCCGGCATGACTGATGCCGTGCATCCGCCCCGTAATTTAAAGGCCGTCTGAAAGCGGCAAACTTTCAGACGGCCTTTATGTGCTTCATCCTTACAACAATTTTTCAATCGGCAATATCGAAAAAATATTGGAAATAATCCGCTTCCAAATCCCAGCGTCGGGCTCGTTTTTCAACAACACGTCGGGCCGGTCCGGGTCTTGCCAGCGCAGGCGTTTGCGCTGTTTGTCCATCACCACCTTGTAGGCGTATTGCGGCGTGATTTTTTCCAGCTCCTGCCGCATGTCGCCGGCGATTCCGGCATGGTCGATAACCATGCCCATTTCAGTGTTCAAACGGGCGGAACGGGGGTCGAAGTTGAGCGAACCGATAAACACCCGCTTGCCGTCCACCACAAAGGTTTTGGCGTGCAGGCTGGTGGTCGAACTGCCGGTCAGGCCTTTGTCCCTAATCTTGGGCGGGGCGAAATCCGGTTTGACTTCATACAGTTCGACGCCCACATTCAGCAGGTCTTTGCGGTAACGCGCATAGCCCGAATGCACGGCGGCCACGTCGGTGGCGCGCAGGGAGTTGGTTAAAACCGTTACCTTCACATTATTGGCCGTCAAATCGCGCAAGGCCGCCATCCCCCATTTGCTGGGTACAAAATAAGGCGACACGATAAAGACATCTTTTTCCGGCTTGCCCAAAGCCTCGAGCAGGCTGTCGGCAATCGCGGGAAGCTCCTTATCGCGCGCCAGCCCTTTGGCGGGATCGTCGCTGATGAGGCGGGCATCGGCGTACTGCCACGGCACATTGCCTTCCGATATGGCGGCGGCCAACGGCGAAGCGGCAAGCTCGTCGAGGTAGCTGGCACGGATTTCCGCATCGTCGCGGCGGGAACGGTGCAGTTTCAGACGGCCTTTTTCGGCATCGGCACGCGGCGCGATGCTGAAAAACGGATAGCTGGAGCCGCTGGCCCAATAACGGTCGAAATCGCGCGAAACGTCTTCCGCCACCTCGCCTTTGGCCAGCACGTCCAAATCGGCAAAACCGATGTCGGTGGTTACATTGAAATATTCGTCGCCGATATTGCGGCCGCCGACAATGGTGTATTGATTGTCGGCCGTCAGCGATTTATTGTGCATCCTGCGGTTGAGGCGGGGGAAATCGGTCAGATAGCCCAATGCGCGGACTTTGCGGTGGGGAAACGGATTGAACAGGCGGATTTCGATGTTGTCTTCGGCATCCAATGCCGCCAGCACGTCATCCATACCGCGCGTATTATTGTCGTCGAGCAGCAGGCGCACGCGGACGCCCCTTTGGGCGGCGCGTTGCAGCATTTGGAACAGCATTTTGCCCGATACATCGTCATGCCAGATGTAATAGGCAATATCCAGCGAACGGTCGGCATGCTCAATCAGCATGGCACGGGCGACAAAAGCATCACGCGGGTCGGCCAGCAAATAAACACCGCTCTGCCCCGCCTGTTTTTCAGACGGCCTCTCGGACGGCAGCGCGGCTTCCAAACGCGGCGCGCTGTCCGTATCGATATAGCCGGAAACGCTGCGGTCGGCCAAATCCGGCAAACCCGCACAGGCCGACAGCAGCAACGCCGCGGCAGCCGCCAAGCATCCGGACGGCAAACGCCGCGCCGGTATTTTCCATATTCGGTTCAAAATCTCGCCTTAATTTTTTACAGGATTCGTTTTCAGACGGCCTACTTTTTAAGGAAGGCGCGTTTCACAATCAGCCACCAGTCTTTCTTACCCAACACCGGCCGCTGCTCGAAAACGTTGTAACGACAGCCGTCGAGCTTCTGCAAAATAATCTGCCCGCCGACCACAATCATCCGCAACTCGAAACCGATCCGCCCTTTCAACGTCCGGCCCAAAGGCGCACCGGCCTTGAGCATCTTAAACGCCCGCCCGCATTGATACGCCATCAGCCGCTGAAAGGCAAAATCCGCCCTACCCTCCGCAATCTGCGCTTCGGTAACGCCGAATTTGGCCAAATCGTCCTGCGGGATATAGATCCTGCCCTTGCGCCAATCCACCGCCACATCCTGCCAAAAATTAATTAGCTGCAACGCCGTACAAATACCATCGCTCCGCGCTAGGCTGCGGGTATCCGTTTCACCGTAAAGCTGCAACAAAATTCGCCCCACCGGATTGGCCGAACGGCGGCAATAATCCGCAAGCTCGGCAAAATTCTGATAACGCGTTTTCACCACATCCTGTGCAAAAGCCGACAACAAATCGTAAAACGGCTGCAAATCCAAACCGAACGGCAACACCGCCTCCTCATACAAACGGCGCATCAAAGCCGTCTGCGGCACCCCGCCCGCTCCGATAAGGTCAAGCTCCGCGCGCAAAGCCGCCAAAGCCGCCAAACGCGCCTCATTGTCCGCATCGCCCTCGTCGGCAACATCGTCCGCATAACGGGCAACCGCATAAACCGCATGAACCGGTTTGCGGAGGCGGCGCGGCAGCATAATCGAGCCGACCGGAAAATTTTCATAATGATTGACAGACATGTGTGTATCCTAATAAACCAAACCGCACCTTTCGGACGGCCTGTCCAAACGGCGCAACATTCTAAAACAAAGCCTTCCCCATGAAAACCGAAGCGGCCGTCAAATCCGCTATAATGCCCCCCCGCCCCTTTTCAGACGGCCTCAAGGCCGTCTGAAAACCACACAGCAAACCACTCCTTTAAAAACAACAAACCCGCCGGAAAGAAATACCCATGCCGTGGAACATACCAATCTTGCTCACCTGGATGCGCGTTCTGCTGATTCCCGTCTTCACCCTGCTGTTCTACCTGCCAAAAGGCTGGCTAGACCCCCAAACCGTCAACTGGACGGCGGTATTCATCTTCGCCGCCGCCGCCGTAACCGACTGGTTTGACGGCTTTCTCGCCCGCCGCTGGAAACAGACTTCCGACTTCGGCGCCTTTCTCGACCCCGTTGCCGACAAACTCATGGTGGCCGTCGCCCTCATCCTGCTGGTCAGCCTGCACCGGACCCACGCCATCTTCGCCATGATCATCATCGGCCGCGAAATCACCATCTCCGCACTGCGCGAATGGATGGCACAAATGGGCAAACGCGGCAGCGTGGCCGTCGCCCAAATCGGCAAATTGAAAACCACCGCCCAAATGGCCGCCATCATGCTGCTGCTGGCAGGCATGAACGACTATCACGGCCTGAATTTTATTTTTATCGGCAACATATTGATGACAATCGCCGCCGTCCTAACCATCTGGTCGATGTTCTACTACTTAAAAATGGCTTGGCGCGAGTTTAAATAAATTCCGACACAACGCTTGACAGCCTTAAAGAAGCCGCTATAATGGCGGCTTCTTTGCTTCCGGCAAAGAGACTTCCGAAATGCGGGAATAGCTCAGTTGGTAGAGCGCAACCTTGCCAAGGTTGAGGTCGCGAGTTCGAGACTCGTTTCCCGCTCCAAAAAAAAAAAATTTTAATTATGCGGGAATAGCTCAGTTGGTAGAGCGCAACCTTGCCAAGGTTGAGGTCGCGAGTTCGAGACTCGTTTCCCGCTCCATTTAAGATTAAGTTGTTTTCAAAACAACTTTTTTCTTTATGGCGGGATAGCAAAGTGGTTATGCAGCGGATTGCAAATCCGTCTACGCCGGTTCGATTCCGACTCCCGCCTCCAATAGACAACAGCCTTCACGGCGGGGTGGCAGAGCGTTTATGCGATAGGGGGTGCAACCTCTATACAGGCCGGTTAAAGTCCGTGCCCCCGCCTCCAAAAGTTTATCTTTACCCTTCCGGGAAAAGATAAAGCCCGGGTGGTGAAATTGGTAGACACAACGGACTTAAAATCCGTCGTCCCTAATACGGACGTACCGGTTCGATTCCGGTCCCGGGCACCACTAACAAGCTGTCTCAATACTCTCTTCCCTTTCCTAGTTCTAAATTTTTAGCTAACTGCTTACGGCATAGCTTATATTTAAACTGCCAAATCATTTGATTATCGGTTTCCATCCTTATCCCGATTGCCACTTTCAGACGGCCTCAAACAAGCAGGCAACAGATTTCCCACCTATCCCAAAACAAACAACTCCCGCCCATACTGTTTCAACCACAACTTGGCTGCCTGCGTGTGCGGCGTATGCCGATTGACCAAACTCCAAAAATCGCGGCTGTGGTTCGGATGTGGAAGATGGCAAAGCTCATGCACGCAAACATAGTCCACCACAAAATCAGGCGCGCCAACCAGCCGCCAGTTGAGGCGTATCCCCGTGGTACGGCGGCAAATGCCCCAGAAAGTTTTGGCATTCGACAAAGCCACTGCCGCAGGTTGGAATTCCAAACGGCCCGCATGGCCAACCAGGCGCGGCAGCAATGTCTCGGCAGCACGCCGCCGCCACTCTCTCCGCAACAACTCCTTCTGCTCCTCCGCTCCAGCTTCCGCCACACTGACACGCGAAGGCAGCAACAATACGCCCTCATGCCCGCCCGACACCAAATCCAACTGCTCCCCATGCAGCCAAAGCTTAGACGGCAGGCTTCCTTCAACCGGCAATACGGCCGCACGCGACAACACCGACAACAGTAAATCTTCCCGCTCCGACAGCCACGTCGACAACTGCCTCCGCCCCAACCAAGGCGGTATCGTTGCACTGACCGCATCTGCCGCCATCGGACGCAGGATGATATTTTTCCTTGCGTTGCGCTTGATGCGGACGGTAATCCGACGCCCGTCAGATAAAGAATGAACAATGGTATCCATATTGCCCTGAAGCAAGAAAGGCCGTCTGAAAAAACGGAAAACCCGTTTTCAGACGGCCTTTGATTAAACTTACTCTTCTTCTGCCTCGGTTTCTTCCGCACCTTTTTCCGCGAAATGACCCAAGAGCCAAATCAGTGCGCCGCCGCCCGTAATCCCGGCCTTAATCCACATAGCCGTGTCTTCACCCCATGTATAAATCCATGCCAATACTTTAGGCACGGCATTCATATAGTTCAAACCAAACGCTAAAAGACCCAGAATAAACAGCGTGCTGCCAAAACTTTTCATCAATCTTCCTTTCAGTGTGAATCAAGGTTGTGAGATAAAATGTAAAGAATGGTTATTATAACAGCACGAGGTTTGCCCGAACATCATCATTTCCGTTAAAAAGCCGTCTGAAATCGGGGGATGTTTTCAAACGGCCTCTTTTATTTGATTAGATTTTAGACGAAGGAAAAGCCAAGCTTTAAAACTTGGCTTTTCCTAAATTTGGCTCCCCGACCTGGGCTCGAACCAGGGACCTGCGGATTAACAGTCCGTCGCTCTACCGACTGAGCTATCGGGGAAGAGACGCGCATTCTATTCCGAACCCGAAACTTTGTCAACGAATTTTATCCGAACACAGACCATCCTGATTTTCATGATTGTTTATTATGAATATTTTGTTTATTGCAATTTAGAAAGGCCGTCTGAAAATTGATAGTTTCAGACGGCCTTCATAAGCAACGGGCAATGGGAGGCAGCTTATTCTTCTTCAGGGATTTTGCTGATTTTCACCCGTTCGATGCGCTGGCCTGCTTTTTCCAATACTTCGAAACGCCAGCCGTGGAAATCGACGCTTTCGCCGATTTCGGGTAGGTTTTCCAGTTCTTCCATAATCAGGCCGGCTACGGTGTGGAAGGCGGCATCTTCTTCCTGCGGCGGCAGGTTGAGCTGGGGGGCGAGTTCGACATATTCGAGCGCACCGTCTACGGTGAAGCTGTCGGCTTGCCCGTCGGCCTGCAAAACAGGTTCTTCGGCGCGTTCGAACTCTTCCGGAAATTCGCCGGCGATGGTTTCAAGCAGGTCTTTCATGGTAACCATGCCGAGCACGGCGCCGAACTCATCTACAACCAACGAGTAATCCGCGCTTTGTTGGCGGAACAGTTCGATGGCATTCAAGGCGGTGGTGCTGTCGGGCAATATCAACGGCTGGCGCAAGGCCGTCTGAATATTGAGTTCGCCATCGGCAAGCAGTTGGTTGAGCAGGTCTTTTTTGTTGATATAGCCCAATGGTTCGTCCACGCCGGCCTTGCCGACGACGAGCAGGCGGGAGTAAGGCGTGCTTTGCAACTGGCGGCGTTGTTCTTCTTTGCTTTGCGAAATGTCGAGCCGTTCGATGTCGCGGCGGGGAATCATCACGCCGAGTATCGGGCGTTCGGCCAAGGTCAGAACGCTGCGTATCATGGATTTTTCGTTTTCTTCGAAATGTTCGCTGTTTTCCGCTTCTTCGCCCGCGTTGGCCAGGACGCTTTCGCGTATGCCCATCATGCCGAGGACGTTTTCTGCGGTGCGTTGCCGCCAGGAACTGCCGATGTAGTCTTTTTTCTTGGTGTTCTTCATCGATACCTGGTTGAAGATTTCAATCAGGACGGAGAAACCGATGGCGGCATAGAGATAGCCTTTGGGGATTTGGAAGTGGAAGGCTTCCGCAATCAGGCTGAAGCCTATCATGAGCAGGAATCCCAAACAGAGCATGACGACGGTGGGATGGCGGTCCACAAAATCGGTCAGGGCCTTGCTGGCCCATATCATCACGGTCATGGCGACGACGACGGCAGCCATGGCGACGACGATGTGGTCGACCATGGCCACGGCGGTAATGACGGAATCGATGGAGAAAACGGCATCGAGAATCAATATTTGGGCAACAACGCTCCAAAAAGGGGCATGCTTTTTCTGCGTATCCGCTACGGCGAAGTGGTTGGCCCCTTCGAGGCGTTCGTGCAGCTCGGTGGTGGCTTTATAGAGCAGGAAGAGTCCGCCTGCGAGCATAATCAGATCTTTGCCTGAAACGCTGAGGCTGCCGAGGTGGAGGAAGGGCTTGGTCAGCGTCATGATGTGCGCCATGAAGCCGAGCATGATGATGCGGATTAAGACGGCAAGCGAGAGGCCGGTCAGTCGGGCGCGATCGCGGGATTTGGGTTTGACTTTGTTGGCAAGGATTGCCACGAAAACCAGATTGTCTATGCCGAGCACCACTTCCAAGAGTAATAAAGTGGCAAAACCGATCCAGGTTTGCGGTTCGGCCAACCAGCTGAAGTCCATTGCGTCGTTAATCCTTTCGGGTAGGGTGAGGCCGTCTGAAAAAAACGGAAGGGGTCTTCCATGTTTGTTTTGTTTGCGCGACGGCCGGAATTCGAAAGGCGGCAGTTTAAGCAGCTTGGTCGGGGAATGCAAGCAACACGGCGGATTGGCACGCTTTCGCTACAAGGCGGCCCGATGCGGCAACATTGTAGCGGGGCAGGCCTATCCGCCGATGAGCCTGTTTGATTACCATGAACCCGCACTTTTCGGATGAGGCGGAGTTATGTTGACAGCGACGGTTTTCAGACGGCCTTTTACCTTATCCGACTAGACGGCGGCAACGGTGAAGCGTTCAAACAAATGCGCTTTGTTTTCCGCGTCGTCGGCGATGGCAATCGCCAAATCTGCTACGCTGATGCCTGCCGGAATTTCACCGTCCATCAGCAAATCGTCTTTGCCCAAGCGGTATTTGCCGATTTTGTCTTCGCTGAAACCGCCGGTAATGCCCAGTCGTGCAGGAGGGGAAACGAAAGACCAGTTCACATCGCGACGCGGCAGGAGTGCCGCCAAAAGATGGCGTGCGGCATTCGCACCGTCGTAAATTTCTTTGGGGAAGTCGGGCGTATCGATAACTTGCAAACCAGGTGCGACATACAGGCTGCCCGCGCCGCCGACGATTAAGAGATACGGCACTTGCGCCGCTTTTGCCGCTTCGACGATGCTGTTTGCGCCGCGTGTAAAATCCGCGCCGATATTGGGATTGCTCCAGCCAGGATTAAACGCGCTGACCACGGCGTCAAAGCCTGCCAGCTTGCCGGCAAAGTCCGCCGCGTTCACGTCTGCGGAGACGGCGGCAACATTTTGCGCTTGGAACACTTTGTCCGTGTTGCGGGCGAAAGCGGTTACTTCATGACCGCGACCTGCCAATTCTCGAACCACTGCGTTGCCGACATAACCTGTTGAACCGATAACTGCGATTTTCATGTTTGACTCCTTGTTGGGATGAGATTAATTAGATGAGCGCATTGTAAGGCCGTCTGAAACGCTTGACAATCCCCGTTTAGCTGTTATTATTGTGAAGTTAAACTAAATAATCAAAATAGAAGGCCGTCTGAAAGCGTTTGGACTTCGTTAAAATCAAACTTTCAGACGGCCTCATCATGGAAGGAAGAATGCAAGACATCAAACCCCTGCTCGTTTTCGCCGCCGTCCTCGAACACGGCAGCATGAACGCCGCCGCTGCCGCGCTGGGCATAACCCCGTCTGCCGTCAGCCAACATGTCGGGCGGCTGGAACGTCAATACGGTGTAAAACTGCTTAACCGCAGCACACGGAGGATGGCCCCCACCGAGGCGGGGCGCGCGCTGGCCGCTTCCTGCACCCGCCTGCTGGCCTGTGCGGACGATGCGTTTGCCATGCTGGAAAATGTGAAAACCGAAATCGGCGGTGAAATCAAAATCGCCTTGCCCTCCGGCATCGCCGCCCATCCCGCACTGCATAACAGCCTGCGGCATTTGAAGGCAGAACATCCCGCCATCAGGCCGCTGCTTTTATTCGGCGATTCGCTGCTGGATTTACAGCGCGATACGGTGGACATCGCCCTGCGCGGCGGAGAACATGCTTTGGACGATGAAAATCTGGTCGCCCGTTTCCTTACCCGCCAACAATGGCGGATTTGCGCGTCTCCCGCCTATTTGGCGGCACACACTGTTGAAAAGCCGCAGGATTTGGCCACGCTGGACTGGCTGTATTACGCACCGGCCAACCTGCCCATGCATCGCGGCACGGATTTTTTCACACTGCATATCGGGCAGGGCCTGCATTGCAGCCAGCTGGGCGCATTGACCGAACTGGTCAAAGCAGGATTGGGCGTGGCAATTTTCCTCGATGGCGACGTCGCAGCCGACTTGGCCTCAGGCCGTCTGAAAGCCGTACTGCCCGACTGGCGGCTGCCCGAAATAGACGTATATGCGGTAACGCCCTATCGCGTACAATCGGCAACGACGGGGACGGTTTTGCGGATTCTGCTGGAAGAGTTCGGCAGGTTTGAGGCTGTTTCATGCCAATTTTAAACACAACCCAAAACAACTTAACAACCCGGACAAGGGCACTTTATCTGCCACTTCGCAATCCAAGCTTTTGTGCGGAAGGCTTGCCCGCCCTGTATGCGGCCAACCGCTGATGGCCGCGCTTTGCTTTGACTGCCGCGATGAGGTATCCCGTAATTTATGTTGATTCGGACTGTACCTTCTCTTCCGCCGACGCAGGCATCACTTCACTGCGCACGCACCACAAAGCTGAAAACAATTGATTCAATACGAAGTGAAGATTATCTTTCGGCATATCTTTCATTGAGACCGACACACACATAAAAAACAACCGCACTTCTCCAAGCGCGGTTGTTTTTTTCAAAGAAGAACGAATTATTCTACGCCAACCATAACGGAAGTGGCTTTAATGATTGCGTAAGCTTCTTTGCCTACAGCCAAATCCAATTCTTTAACGGACTCAATGGAGATGGTTGAAGAAATCACATTGCCACCACCGATATCAAGGTGAATGATGGCGTTTACAGAACCGGTTTCGATTGAAACGACTTTACCTTTCAATTGATTTCTTGCGCTGATTTTCATACATATTTCCTTATAATAATTTTAAAACAGGGGAAAAGAGGCGGCATTGTACATAAACCAATTCAAAAAAACATTCATACTTAATAAGTAGGATGAACTTTCTTCTTAAAATCTAACTACAATATTCTCTTTAAAAATCTATACTTTGCTTAACGGTCGAATAACCGGGGCGATGCGGATAGAATCGTTGCCGCCGCAAAATTACAACGTCCCTTATACTGCTTTGTATCAAATCTATTCTACAAACACCCTCTACTCACTATAGACGGCAGCAGTTTCCAGACAAAGATGAGGCCGTCTGAAAACGGATTATCGATTTTCAGACGGCCTCACCATACAAAAACCGCACCGTATTGCCAATCAATGATTCGCAATACTGTGCGGCTACTTTCGAAACCTGATTATTTCAATTTGGTTTCTTTATAGATAACGTGTTTGCGGGCAACCGGATCAAATTTTTTGATTTCCAGTTTGCCAGGCATAGTGCGTTTGTTTTTGGTAGTGGTGTAGAAATGACCAGTACCCGCACTCGACTCCAGTTTGATTTTATCGCGCATTGCAGTAATTCCTTAAATCGGCTGTTTCAAATCAGGCTTCGCCGCGTGCACGCAAATCGGCCAAAACGACATCGATGCCCAATTTGTCGATGGTGCGCAATGCGGCATTGGATACGCGCAGGCGAACCCAGCGGTTTTCACTCTCAACCCAAAAACGGCGTGTTTGCAAGTTAGGCAAAAAACGACGTTTGGTTTTATTATTGGCGTGCGACACGTTATTGCCACTCATCGGGCGTTTTCCGGTCACTTTACAAACTCGTGCCATGGTTTAACTCCAAACTTCTGAAAAAGTAAAACGCGGTTTATACCACAAACCCGCCTTCCCTATCAAGCAGGCTTTTGTTCTGCTTATCCGTTTTCCCATCATGCCGCCGAATCTGTGGCTTTTTACCCAATGCCTTTCCGGTTTCTGCTTATTTTTCCGCCGGCAGGCCGTGCAGGGTGCAGCCCCGTTCGGAAACAGACAAATATCCGCCCTCTTTCCCGTGCCAGTCGGGCAAAACGTAGCGGCTGATGGTCCGGCCGCCGAAGGTGTGGCTGTGGACGGCGGGGCGGTGTGTGTGGCCGTGGATGAGGATTTCCGTTTGCGGGTATTGCTTTAAGGCCGTCTGAACGCCGTATTCGGAAACGTCGGAAATCGGGCTCAGGCCGATTTCGCGTTTGCGCCGTTTGCTGGCGGCGCGCATATCGGCGGCGATTTTGCGGCGCCATTTTTGCGGCAGGGCAAGCAGGATTTTTTTCAGCCACGGCAGGCGGATGATGCGGCGGAAACGTTGGTAGGCGGCATCTTCGGTGCACATTTCGTCGCCGTGGGAAATGAGGTAATGCCGGCCGTACAGATTCAGCGTCCGGACTTCGGGCAGAAGGGTCATGCCTGCGGCGGCGGCATAATGCGCGCCAAGCAGGAAGTCGCGGTTGCCGCAGATGAAGTAAACGGGTGCATGGGCGGAAAAATCGCGCAGGGCTTCGGCAACCTGTACGGCGGCATGGTCGGGCATGTCGTCCCCCAGCCAGACTTCGAACAGGTCGCCGAGGATATACAGAGCATCCACTTTGCCCCGCCAGCCTTTCAAGGCCTGTAAGAACAAGCGGTTCAGGTCGGGCGTGTCGTCGGAGAGGTGGAGGTCGGCGATAAAGACGGTTTGGCGCATGATGGGGAAGATTTGTGTGTTTGGGCAGATTATAACCGCGTCGGCGGACGGTATGTGATGACGGCAACGGTATGAGGCCGTCTGAAAACGGGGGTTCAAAGCTTGGCAGGCAAATGCGGTTCAGGAAACCGCGGACGGCATTCTCACAGCAGGAAGTCGCGTTCGCAATGTGCCGACAGCCATTCGTTCAATTGGCAGCGGTCGATTTTTCCCGCTTCGCTAATCGGCAGTTCGCGGGTGATGCCGATGCGTTGCGGCATTTGGTAGCGCGCCAGCCGTCCGGCCAGCCATAGGCGCAATGCTGCCGTGTCCAGTCCTTTTTCGGCTTCGGCAAACAGTGCCAGCGCCTGCCCGTATTCGGCGTGTTCGATAACCAACACAGCCGCCTGCCTGACTTTCGGATGTTGTTCGGTCATGCGGCAGACATCTTGCGGATAGACGTTTTCCCCGCCGCAAACGGCCATATCATCCGCACGCCCTTGCAGGAAGATGTCGCCGTCGGCATCGGTTTTCGCCAGGTCGCCGGTGCAGACATCGTGGTTGCGGCTTTGCGCCGACCAGCCCGTTTTCAGCCACAGGCTGCCGGTTTCGCCGATACCGCAGAGGCTGCCGTCGGCGCGGCGGATTTCGACGGTAACGCCGGGAAACGGCCGGCCGATGCTGTCGGGTTTGGCCGCCAGCTGTTCCGGCGCGGCCATCAGGGCGAAGCCTGTTTCCGTAGTGCCGAACAGGTTGTACAGCACGTTCCCCCATTGCCCGAGCGTGCGGCGCGCGGCTTCGGCCGAAAGCATCGCGCTGCCGGTCAGGACGGTTTTCAGACGGCCTTTTTGCGGCATGGTATCCAGCAGCCGATAAAGCATGGTCGGCACAAGTACGGCTATTTCCGCCTGTTCGCGCGTTATCAGTTCGGCTGCACGGCGGGCGTCAAAACGTTCGGTCAGCAGCATGGTGCGGCGCAGGGCAAGGCTGAAATACAGCGCGGCGATGCCGTAGCCGTGATAGAACGGCGGGCCGATGTAAACGTTGTGCCTTTCGTGGAGCCGCAGCGTTTTCAGCAACACCAGCATCGGCAGGACGCTGATGCGCGCGCTGGTTTTCCGCCGGACGATGCGGCTGTTGCCGCCCGTACCGCCCGTCAGCACCAGCATTTCGCCTGCGGTGCGCCGAGGAAGCGGCTTCGGCGTTTCAATGCGTTGCGCGGCGGCGGCCAGTTCGCCGAACGATACGGTATCAAACGGCAGGCCGCCGACTTTGGCGGACAGGCCGTCGTCGGTCAGCAGCAGGCCGGGATCGTATTGCCGAAGCAGTGTGTGCAGCTGTTCGGTGCTCATGTCGGCATTGAACAGGAGTACGGGCATTCCGCCCGCCGACAGCGCACTCAAGACGGCAACGGATTCGGGCGTGTTGCGGCAGAGGACGGCCGTTTTCCGCCGTTGCCGCCAAGCGGGGTATTCGGACAATACGGAGGCGTAACGGCGGCTGTCGAGATACAGGGTTTGCCAGTCCGTACGGCTGTCGTTGCCGCAGACGGCCGTCTGAAAAGGATGCAGCCGGGCGGCCTGATAAAGCAGGGCTTGGAGGTTGAAGCCGTGCCGCAGCATACCGAAGGCGAGCGCGCTCATGTTGCGCGGATGCAGGAATCCTGCCTGATAAAGCAGCTTGAGGCCGTCTGAAAAAGGTTTGAAGGGTGCGGACACTGCGGTCGCCTTTTAATGTGAAAACGCGAATATAACGGTATCGCCGAAAAACCGCCATGTTTGGGTGTTACGGCTTTGCGGCGGTTCGGCCCATACGGGCAAAAGGCCGTCTGAAAACGGCAATACGGTTTTCAGACGGCCTTTCCTGCCGTTTGGCCGGACGGGTCAGTCGAAGAGGTCGCCCACTTTGTCCCAGAAGGATTTTTTGCGCGGTGTTTGACTGCGTTCCATGCCGGTGGAGATTTTTTCAAATTCTTCCAACAGCTCTTTCTGGCGGTCGGTCAGATTGACCGGCGTTTCCACCAGGACGTGGCAGTATAAATCGCCGGTCGCGCTGGAGCGCAGCGATTTGATGCCTTTGCCTTTCACGCGCATGCGGCGGCCGGTTTGGGTTTCTTTCGGGATATTCAGTTTTACCTTCCCGTCCAAAGTCGGCACTTCCACTTCGCCGCCCAATGCCGCGACGGTAAAGCTGATCGGCAGTTCGCAATGCAGGTCGAGGCCGTTGCGCTCGAAAATTTTGTGCGCCTTCACATGCACGGAAATATACAAATCGCCCGCCGGCGCGCCGTTGCGGCCGGGTTCGCCCTCGCCGCTCAGACGGATGCGCTGGCCGTCGTCGATACCGGCCGGAATATCCACTTCCACCGTTTTGCCGGCCTTCACCCTGCCCTCGCCGCGGCATTTCAGGCACGGGTCTTTGATTTCCTTGCCCGAACCGTGACAGACGTGACAGGTTTGCTGCATTTGAAAAATCGCCTGGCGGATGTGTACCGTACCCGAACCCCGGCAGGTGGAACAGGTGGTGGCGGAGGTACCGGGCTTGGCACCGCTGCCGTGGCACACGTCGCATTCTTCGTAAGTCGGGATGGTCAGGCGTTTCTTCACGCCCTTGGCGGCTTCCTCAAGGCTGATTTCCACCGAATACTGCAAATCGGCACCTTGGTAATTCTGCTGCCGCGCACCGCCCCCGCCGCCGAACATCTGGCTGAAAATATCGCTGAAATCGAAACCCTGCGCGCCGCCGAAGCCGCCCGCGCCCGCACCTGCGCCCTGTTCGAACGCGGCATGGCCGTATTGGTCGTACATCGCCCGTTTTTGTTTGTCGGACAGGGTGTCGTAGGCCTTCTGAACCTCTTTAAATTTTTCCTCGGCTTCCTTATTGCCCTGATTGCGGTCGGGATGGTATTTCATGGCCAGCTTGCGGTAGGCTTTTTTGATTTCGTCCTCACTCGCAGTTCTGGACACGCCCAATGTGGTGTAAAAATCTTGATCGCTCATGGTAGTGTTCTTGTCTGAATAAATAAACGAATGCCGCGCCAAATAGGGGCGGCCGTCTGAAAATTAAAGAGGCCGTCTGAAAATTATTGCCGCTCAAACAAGTGCGGCGGATTATTTTCAGACGGCCTTAATATATCTGTCTAACGCGGAGGTTTGTCTTCCGGCAATAGTTTTTCAGACGGCCTTCCGTTGCCGTCCACCGTACTGTATTCGCCCTCGATGACATCATCGCCGTCACGGCTGCGGCCGCCGCGCACGCCGGAAGAATAGGCCGTAAACGACATATGTTCCTGCGCCATCTCCGCCGCCCGTCCGCCCTTAAACGGCAGCATTAGCAAAACGGCCGCCGCCGTGGACACAAAGCCGGGACTGAGCAGCAAAAGCCCGGCCACGGCATAACGCACCGGCCACAGCATCTGATAGGCCGACACCTTCCCGCCGCCGCGTGCCGCCGAAGCCGCAAGCAGGACGCCCGACAAACCCATGCGGCGCAGCATAAACACACCGGCCATCGCGCTGAGCACCATCAGCACGAAAGTCATGCCGCCGCCTATCCTCCCGACCATCCAAAAGACGGACATCACCTCCAACACGCCAAAGCCCAACAAACCGAAACCGAAATAACGCATAACCGTATCCTTTCCTCTACAACCGTAACCGCAATCCATCCTGCGCGAGACGGCAAAATACAGCCTGCCGCCCGCAATTTCAACGCGGCGGGGCACCCGTTTCGGGGTAAAAAAAAGTAAAGCCGTACCGCACGGCCCGCACAGCCCGAACGGCGCGCATCCCGCCGCCGTCGGCAAAAGCGCGTTTTCCCCGCCCCGCCCGTCAGGCCGTCTGAAAACGCCGCACCGCCCGCACCGTGCTTTCCCGATTCACGACACCCGCCGCTTTTGCTATCCTTACCCCCATGAAAACATTATTCACCCCGCTCAAAACCCTCTCCTGCGCCGTCGCCGTCTCACTGCTGGCCGCCTGCGCCTCCTCCAATCCCTCCGGCACGCCCGACGGCTACTACCGCGTCCAAAGCGGCGACACCCTGAACCGCATCGCCATGCGTTTCAACCAAACACCCGCCGTCCTGGCCAAATGGAACAACCTGTCCGACCCGTCGAAAATCTCCGTCGGCCAACTGCTGCGCGTGCGCCAAAACGCCGGCGGCAAAGGCGGCGCGGGCACCGCAGGCGAACAGACCGTTCCGCACAAACGGCTGCAATTCAACCTGCCGTCGGACAACGCCGTCCTGACACGCTACGACGGCCGCAACAAAGGCATCGATTTCGACGGCAAACCGGGCGACCCGGTGAAAGCCGCGGCCGACGGAAAAATTATGTATGCAGGCAACGGCGTGCGCGGTTACGGCAACCTAATCCTCATCAGCCACAACCCCGGCACGCTGACCGCCTACGCCCACAACGACAAACTGCTGGTCAAAAAAGGCCAGACCGTGCGGGCGGGCGACACCATCGCCACCATGGGCAGCAGCGATGCCGACCGCGTCAAACTCCACTTCGAAGTGCGAATTAACGGCAAAGCGGTCAATCCCGAACCGCTGCTGCCCGCCCTGCCGCCGGTCGTACCGTCCGTTTCAGCCGCACCCGCACCAACACCGACGCCCGCACCGGCAACGCCCGCCGTTGAAACCGCTCCGGCCACCGCCGAAACCGTTTCCGGCTGACAATAAAGGCCGTCTGAAAATTTCAGACGGCCTTATCGCACCTTAATGTGCCGTATATGCCGTCTGCGTCAAATCGGCTAAAATAACGTTTTACCTGAAAGGAAAACGAAATGCGCTACTTCGCCCTCTTTACCGTCATGGCCGTATTGACCGGCTGCTCTTGGGAAACCTACAAAAACAGCCAAGGCCAAACCACCCTGCGCCAAAAATACCCGACCGGCACCGCCGTCAGCTACGAAGACGGCACTTACTCCCGCAACATGCGCAACAACCAATACCGCCCCGAACAACATGCCATCCTGCCCGCCCGCTCCGCCGAAGAGCAAGAAGTCCGCGGCACGCATTGGGAAAAAATCCAGCCCAAATAAGCAGAAGGCCGTCTGAAAACGCAAGGCACGCGCCAAACGCCTTTTCAGACGGCCTTTTTCCATTTTAAAACCGCCTTCCCCGCCGAAAGAATCCCCATGTCCACAACACCCCTCAACATCGTCATCCTCGCCGCCGGCAAAGGCACGCGCATGTATTCCAAAATGCCCAAAGTGCTGCACCGCATCGGCGGCAAGCCCATGGTCGAACGCGTTATCGACACCGCCGCCGCACTCCATCCGCAAAACATCTGCGTCGTCATCGGACACGGCAAAGACCAAGTTTTGGACACCGTCAAACGCGACGTCGTCTGGGTCGAACAAACCGAACAGCTCGGCACCGGCCACGCCGTCAAAACCGCCCTGCCACACCTTGCCGCCGAAGGCCGCACGCTGGTGCTGTACGGCGACGTTCCCCTGATTGACACCGCCACCCTCGAAACCCTGCTCGAAGCCGCCGGCAGCGAAGTCGGCCTGTTGACCGACGTCCCCGCCGACCCGACAGGCTTGGGCCGCATCATCCGCGACAGCCAAGGCAGCGTAACCGCCATCGTCGAAGAAAAAGACGCCGACGCTGCCCAAAAAGCCGTCCGCGAAATCAACACGGGCATCCTCGTCCTGCCCAACGCCAAACTCGAAAACTGGCTGAACAGCCTCTCCAGCAACAATGCCCAAGGCGAATACTACCTGACCGACCTCATCGCCAAAGCCGTTGCCGACGGCATCAAAGTCCATCCCGTCCAAGTGCGCGCCTCCCACCTCGCCGCCGGCGTAAACAACAAACTCCAGCTCGCCGAACTCGAACGCATCTTCCAAACCGAACAGGTGCAAGCCTTGCTCAAAGCAGGCGTTACCCTGCGCGACCCCGCCCGCTTCGACTTAAGGGGTCGTCTGAAACACGGACAAGACGTCGTAATTGACGTCAACGTCGTCCTCGAAGGCGACATCGAAATCGGCGACAACGTCGAAATCGGCGCAAACTGCGTCATCAAAAATGCCAAAATCGGCGCAAACAGCAAAATCGCCCCCTTCTCCCACCTCGAAGACTGCGAAGTCGGACAAAACAACCAAATCGGCCCCTACGCCCGCCTGCGTCCGCAAGCCCGCCTGTCAGACGACGTACACGTCGGCAACTTCGTCGAAATCAAAAACGCCGCCATCGGCAAAGGTACCAAAGCCAACCACCTCACCTACATCGGCGACGCCGAAGTCGGTAGCAAAACCAACTTCGGCGCAGGCACGATCATCGCCAACTACGACGGCGTGAACAAATACAAAACCGTCATCGGCGACGAAGTCCGCATCGGCTCCAACTGCGTCCTAGTCGCCCCCGTCACCCTCGGCAACAAAGTCACGACAGGCGCAGGCAGCGCGATTACCCGCAACGTCGAAGACAACAAACTCGCCCTCGCCCGCGCCCGCCAAACCGTCATCGAAGGCTGGGTGCGTCCGGAAAAAGGCGATAAGAAATAAGGTTCGGCCGATTCCACTCTTTTTTCAGACGGCCTTTCCATCAAGAGGCCGTCTGAAACCCAAATCCGCGCCGTTCGGATGATGTAAAACGGCTTTTTACCGCTGCCGCTTCCGGGAGCCGGAACGGCAGTCATTTCGTTAATCTTTAGATACTAAGGAACTTATATGTGCGGTATCGTCGGCGCCATCCGCGCCAATCACAATGTAGTCGATTTTCTGACCGACGGTCTCAAACGCCTTGAATATCGGGGCTACGACTCGTCGGGTATCGCCGTGAACACAGACGGCAAAATCAAGCGCGTGCGCCGTGTCGGCCGCGTGCAGCTGATGGAAGACGCCGCGCGCGAAAAAGGCGTGTTCGGACACATCGGCATCGGCCATACCCGCTGGGCGACCCACGGCGGCGTAACCGAACCCAACGCCCACCCCCACATTTCCGGCGGCATGATTGCCGTCGTCCACAACGGCATCATCGAAAACTTCGAAGCCGAACGCGAACGCCTCCAATCCTTAGGCTACACCTTCGAATCGCAAACCGACACCGAAGTCATCGCCCACAGCGTCAATCACGAATACACCCAAAACGGCGGCAAACTGTTTGAAGCCGTCCGCGCAGCCACCGCCCGTTTCCACGGCGCATACGCCATCGCCGTGATGGCGCAGGACAAACCCGAAGAAATGGTGGTCGCACGCATGGGCTGCCCGCTCTTAGTGGCATTGGGCGATCAAGAAACCTTCATCGCCTCCGACGTATCCGCCGTCATCGCCTTTACCCGCCGCATCACCTATTTGGAAGACGGCGACATCGCCGTATTGAGCGCGAACGGCATCGAAAAACTGATCGACAAAACCGGTGCCGACACCCAACGCAAAATCAAAGTATCCGAGTTGTCGCTCGCTTCGCTGGAGTTGGGCCCGTACAGCCACTTCATGCAAAAAGAAATCCACGAACAACCGCGCGCCATCGCCGATACCGCCGAAGTGTTCCTTGACGGCGGCTTCGAACCCGAAAACTTCGGCGCGAACGCACGCGAAGTGTTCGACGATATTCACAGCATCAAAATCCTCGCCTGCGGCACATCCTACTACGCCGCGCTGACCGCCAAATACTGGCTCGAATCCATCGCCAAAATCCCGACCGACGTGGAAATTGCCAGCGAATACCGCTACCGCGACGTGATTGCCGATCCAAAACAATTGGTCATCACCATTTCCCAATCCGGCGAAACCTTGGACACGATGGAAGCCCTGAAATACGCGCAGTCTTTGGGACACAAACACAGCCTGTCCATCTGCAACGTCATGGAATCCGCCCTACCGCGCGAAAGCGAATTGGTGCTGTATACCCGCGCCGGCGCAGAAATCGGCGTCGCCTCCACCAAAGCGTTCACCACGCAACTGGTCGCCCTCTTCGGCTTAGCGGTTACCTTGGGCAAACAGCGCGGCTTTGTTTCTGCAGAAAGGGCGCATGAATACGTTGAAGAGCTGCGCCAACTGCCCGGCAGCATCCAACACGCCCTCAACCTTGAGCCGCAAATCGCCGCGTGGGCGCAAAAATTCGCCAAGAAAAACAGCGCACTGTTTTTAGGCCGCGGCATCCACTTCCCGATTGCCCTCGAAGGCGCGTTGAAGCTGAAAGAAATCACCTACATCCACGCCGAAGCGTATCCTGCGGGTGAGTTGAAACACGGCCCGTTGGCTTTGGTGGACGAGAACATGCCAGTTGTCGTGATTGCCCCGAACGACAGCCTGTTGGACAAAGTAAAAGCCAATATGCAGGAAGTCGGCGCACGCGGCGGCGAACTCTTCGTCTTCGCCGATTTGGACAGCAATTTCAACGCCACCGACGGTGTGCACGTCATCCGCGCCCCGCGTCATGTCGGCGTACTCTCGCCGATCGTACACACCATCCCCGTGCAGCTCTTGTCTTACCACGCCGCCCTCGCACGTGGCACGGACGTGGACAAACCGCGCAACCTGGCGAAATCGGTTACGGTCGAATAAAGGCCGTCTGAAAAAACCGGTGCTTTAACAACAAAAAGGCCGTCTGAAACTTTTCAGACGGCCTCGATCCATTTCGGCCTGCGTTTCAAAACTTCCCGATAAACCTTGCAGTCTTCGGTGTGCGCGCCGGGCAGGTAGCCGGTGCTCATCAAAAATTCGCCGACGATTTCGCCGCCCATGAATTTGAAGTGTTTTTTAAACAGCGCCACCCATTCTTCTTTGGTGCGCGGATGGTGCATATCGAGCCAGTTTTTGAACGAACCGCATTCCTGCCGTATCCGCCGGATTTGTTGCGCGTTGTAAATGGCGGCGTTGATTTTCAAACGGTTGCGGACGATGCCTGCGTCGGCAAGCAGCCGTTCGTGGTCGGCATCACCGAAAGCGGCGACGGTATCGATGTCGAAGCCTTTATAGGCCGTCTGAAACGCCTGCCGCTTCTTCAAAATCAAGGTCCAGCTCAGGCCCGCCTGATTGATTTCCAACACCAGCCGCTCAAACAGTCCGTTGTCGTCTTCAATCGGGAAACCGTATTGTTCCGCATGATACTGTTTGTTCGGATTGTCGCTGTCTTCGGGCAGGTTGTTGGCAAAGTCGCAATAATTCATGGTTTTTGTCCGTCCATGTATTCAAACGCGGTCTGCGGAAAATGTTGCCGCAGGTAGCGTTGCAGGTATTCGGCGGTTTCCTGTTCAATCAGCGGGTCTGCCGGCGGGAAGCGGTTGTATATCAGCATTTCGACGGCTATCCCCTGCTGTCGGCAGGCCGCCAGGCTTAACAGGGTGTGGTTGATGCTGCCGAGCCTGCCCGATGTAACCAGCACAGCGGGATAAGCTTGGGCGCGGATGAAATCGAGCGTGGTCAGGGTGTCGTCCAGCGGCACGGCCAGCCCGCCCGCGCCTTCGAGCAGGACGTAATCGTAACGTTCGGCAAGTGTGGCGGTGGCGCGGTTGATAACGGCGGGGTCGATGCGCGCTCCCGCCATGCGCGCGGCCAGATGGGGCGAGCAGGGATAGCCGAACAGGTAGGGGCAGGTGGTGCCGTCGGTGTCTTCCGGCAGCAGCGGCAGGTTTTGCAGGCGGCGGTGGACAAGGATGTCGTCGGAGATGCCCGTGCAGCCGGTCTGTACGATTTTCTGGGTAATGACGGAAAAGCCCTGCCGCATCAGCTTGGCCGCCAACCAGCCGGTGGCGACGGTTTTGCCGATGTCTGTATCGATGCCGCCGACAAACAGGATTTTGCCCTGCTTGCGGGTTTGGAGGCCATCTGAAAACAGTTTATCCGCCATATTCTTCCCTCAATGCGGCAATGAGGCCGTCTGAAAGTTTGTCCAACTCATGCGGCTGCATGATAAACGGCGGCATGGTGTACACCAGCCTGCCGAAGGGGCGCAGCCACACGCCGCGTTCGACGAATTTGGGCTGGAGGCGGCGCAGGTTTACGGGTTCCCGCATTTCGACCACGCCGATGGCGCCCAGCACGCGCACCTCTTTCACCGTCGCGATATCGCGCGCGGGCGCAAGGGTTTCGCGCAGTTGCGCCTCAATCCGCGCCACATTTTCACGCCAGCCGCCTTCCAGCAGCAGCCTGACCGATTCGTCGGCCACGGCGCAGGCCAGCGGGTTGGCCATAAACGTCGGCCCGTGCATAAAGCAGCCCGCCGCGCCGTTGCTGACGGTATCGGCGATATTTTTGTGCGTTACCGCGGCGGAAAGCGTGAGGTAGCCGCCAGTCAGGGCTTTGCCCAGACACATGATGTCAGGCACGACGTCTGCGTGTTCGCAGGCAAACAGCTTACCCGTGCGCCCGAAACCGGTGGCGATTTCGTCGAAAATCAACAGCACACCGTGTTCGCGGCACAAGGCCTGCGCCCGCTTCAGATATTCGGGCGTGTAAAAATACATCCCGCCCGCCCCCTGCACGACAGGTTCCACAATCAGCGCGGCGATTTCTCCGCCGTGTTTGTCCAGCAAATCCGCCAACGGCGCAACCGCCTCTTCGCGCCACGGCTCGCCGAATTTAACCGGAGGCTGTGGCAGGAAAAACTGCACCGGCAGACGCTCGGCAAACAGGCTGTGCATTCCGGTAACGGGGTCGCACACCGACATCGCGTGCCAAGTGTCGCCGTGATAGCCCGCCCGCAGCGCGGCAAACTTGCTGCGCTGCGTTTCTCCGCGCGCGTGCTGGTATTGCACCGCCATCTTCATCGCCACTTCCACCGCCACCGAACCGCTGTCGGCGTAAAACACTGTGTCCAAACCCGAAGGCAGGATACCCAGCAGCGTCTGCGTCAGCTTTGCCGCCGCATCGTGGGTGAAACCGCCGAACATGACATGGCTCATCTTTTCAAGCTGGAGGACGGCGGCGCGGTTCAGACGCGGATGGTTGTAGCCGTGCACCGCCGCCCACCACGACGACATGCCGTCAAGCAGCCGCCGGCCGTCTTTCAGGGTAATCGTTACCCCGTCGGCCCGCTCGACCGGATAAACCGGCGCGGGATCGGCGGTGGAGGAATACGGATGCCAGATATGGCTGCGGTCGAGTTCGGTCAGGGTGTGTATGTCCATGTATGATTTCTCCTTTTTCCGCGCCCGTTCAAACAAGAGGCCGTCTGAAAATGCCGCAGGGGGTTTTCAGACGGCCTCCCGGTACGACAAAGGCGGCATGGCGGTTTCAACCGATGTTTTTATGGTCTTTCAAAATTTTTTCGTACACCGCGTCGGGCACATAACGGCGGATGATGTCGCGCCAACCCTCAGGCCCGACCAGCCCTTTCACCAAAGTGGACGACACTTCGGCAAACTCGCGCGGCGGAATCAGCAGCACGGTGGACACTTCCGGCTGCAAATCGGAATTGATGTAGCGGATGGTGCGCTCGTATTCGTAGTCCGACGCGCTGCGGATGCCGCGCACGATGTAGCCCGCCTTGACGCTGTGGGCATAATCGACCAGGAAACGGTTTTCAAAGGAATCGATGCGGACATTGGGGAAGCATGCGGTGATGTCTTCCAGCATCCGGCGGCGTTCGGCCACCGTGTAGGTGGATTTTTTGTCGGGATTGCTGCCGATGGCGACAATCAACTCGTCAAACAGGGCTTGCGCCTCGCGTATCATCCATAAATGGCCGTTGGTGGGCGGATCAAAACTGCCGGCATAAACGGCGCGGCGCATGGGCTGTGGGGACATGGTTGGTTTGATGCTTCGGCATGTAAAGCGGCAGAATAACGGGATTGTGAAGAAATGTCAAAAAGGCCGTCTGAAACAATACGGCGGTAAAATATAGTGGATTAACAAAAATCAGGACAAGGCAACGAAGCCGCAGACAGTACAGATAGTACGGCAAGGCAACGCCGTACTGGTTTAAAGTTAATCCACTATAAAACGGCTTTTGCGGTTTTCAGGCTGCCTTTATTGCAACAGCCGCAAGTCGGATACTTGTATCCGACACCTTGCTTTCAGACGGCCTCAAAGCAGCCTGAAAACAAGCCAAGTGCCCGCCAAACAGGAAAACACGCCATGCCCCAAACCGTTACCCTTGTGCCGTACGACCCCGCACACGCCGCCGATTTGGACTACCGTCTGCACGGAGAGCAAGCACAATACTCGGTTTCGCCCCAAGAGCGGCTGCAAAACGGCCGGTTCGCCGCGCCCGACTGTTTGGCCGTAACCATTTTGTGCCAAAACCGCCCCATCGGATTTTTCATCCTTGATAAAGGCAGCGACCGCCTTACTTACAGCACCAACCCCCGCGCCGTATTGCTGCGCTCGATGTCGGTCAACCCCGCATATCAGGGTCAAGGCTGCGCCCGCGCGGCGCTGGCTGACGATAAATTGGCGCCGCTCATCCGCAGCATATTGCCCGACTGCGACGAAATCGTGTTCGGCGTACACCACGCCAACCGCGCCGCCATCGGCCTGTACCAAAGCTGCGGATTTGCCGATACGGGGCGAACCTTTATGGGCACAAAGGGGCTGCAATATATTTACAGCAAAACGATTCGGTAAAAGGCCGTCTGAAACAATAAATCAAGCGGGTAGGTTGGGTCGCGACCCAACAACATGATTAAATCTCTTGCCAAATGTTGGGTTTGGCAACATAGCGGAAAAACCCGAAATCATGACAATCAGGCTGCGGTTTCAGACGGCCTGTATCCTAGCGGCTTTTCAACGAAAGCGATTTGCAACCCATGACCCCGTTATCCCAAGGCATCCTGCTGTGCCTGTTTTCCCAACTCTTATTCGGCGTACTCTACCTGTTCAGCCATTGGATGAAACCCTTGGGCGGCACGGACGTGTTCGCCCTGCGGATGCTGGTTATGGCGGCGGGGATATGGCTGATGATGCTGTATTCCATCGGCCTGCCCGCGCTTTGGCGTTTTGCCCGCGAACGGCTGGGCATTTGGCGCGACAGGCTGTGGTTTGCAATCGGCACCGCCAATATCGGCAGCCAGTTTTGGCTGTTTATGTGGGCGCCGGTGAACGGCGAAGGGGTGAATGTGGCCACGGGCTATTTCCTGTTCCCGCTGGTGATGATGCTGGCGGGGATGTTGTGGCTGAAAGAGCGGCCGAACCGCCTCCAACTGGCCGCGCTGATATTGGCGGCGGCCGGCGTGGCGCACGAAATCTGGACCGTGCGTTCTTTTTCGTGGACAACGCTGTGGGTGTGCGGCATGTATCCCGTTTATTACTTAGGCCGCCGCAAAATGAATGTTCCCGCCCTTCAGGGGCTGACGCTGGATTTGACCCTGATTCTGCCCTTTGCCGCCGCATACCTGCTGTGGCGGCACGAATCGTTGGCGGTGGTGTGGCAGGAGCCGCGCTACTGGCTGCTGCTGCCGCTGCTGGGACTGTTCAGCGCGCTGGCCATGTCGGCCAATTTGAAATCGGGGCAGCTACTGCCGGTCAGCCTGTTCGGCATGTTGAGCTATGCCGAACCCGCTCTGCTGTTTTTGGCGGCAGTGTTCGTACTGCACACGCCGGTGGCCGATTCGGCCTATATCACTTACGGCCTGATTTGGACCGGCCTGCTGCTGTTGTGCCTAAACGGCTGGTTGGCTTTCAGACGGCCTAAAGAGGCCGCCTGAAAGACCGATCAACTTCGACGCCATCCATCATAACCTATGAAAAAACAACAAAATCCCATAATATTTGGCAACCCTAAAATTTCGAGGCAATTTTATGTATCATATGTATAAACCTGTTTTTCTACTTGAAACTTCCGCCATGCGCGCGCCCTGGTCCGGGTTGGGCTGGCCTATTCAGGCTGTCCTGCTCTTAATGCGCGGCATTGTGCCGTTTATGATGATGATGCCCGTATTGCTCATCGGCTATGTACTGACCATCGTGGCGGGCGTGGTTGCCGTAGCGACGGCGGGAACGGGTTTGTCGATACTTGCACCAATCTTCGGTGGCGCGGCTCATTTCCAGCTCGGACAATATGTACTGGCGGCACTGGTGTTTGCCGTGATTGTATTCATCTGTTCTCTGCCGCTGCTGTTCGCGGGCGGATTGATGTCGGCGGTGACTTCGCTGGCAGAACGGGGAAATTGTTCGATATGGCAGGTATTCGACGGCTTCAATGGGGCGTTTTGGCCGATTATCAAGCTGATGCTGCTGGGCTGCGTGCCGATGACTGCGGCAGTTTACGGCTTAACAATCATGACCCGTGCGGGTATGCATCCTTCGGATTGGCCCGTCATCCTGATGATGATGTTGACCTTAGCCGGCGTATTTGCATTATGGATTGTGCCGCTGCCGCTGATGGTGCTGCACGGCATCCCGCCGTTACGCGCCGTCCTGATGTCGCTTATGGCGGTGGTAAAAAACATCCTGCCCGTACTGTGCCATACGGTGGGCATGCTGTTACTGCTGGGTGCATTCAACCTGTTTTTTGGCGCGCAAATGAGTTCCCTGAAAACGGGAGCCATCCTGCCGTTATACGGAAACATTTTGTTTTGGCTGATGTTCTGGCTGGTTTTGATGGTACTGGCGTTCGCCGTCCCGCTGACGGGCTATGTGTTTTACCGCAACGTTTTCACCGATTCGCCGCTGGAAGGCGGCAGCCGGCTCGGGTTGGGCGTACTGCTCGTTTTGGCTACGGGTGCGGATGCGGGAACAGTTTATTGGAAACAGGCATTCAGGCCGTCTGAAAACCGCACATCCCCCCAAACCGCCATCGGCGACAATATCCAACCCGCGGAATTGCAGAGCAGAGTACAAGATAATGAATCGCCAATATTTGCGGTGCAGGCTTTGGCCGACTACGCAGACCTGCTGAGTAACGATAAAACTATTCAATCGAAAGAGTCTGCCGAACTGATATCGGAAATGCGTTCCTACAAAACCGATTTCGCCCGCCGCCTTGCCGCTGACAGACGTCTGCCGCAGAACGATGCCGTACTCACCGATCAAAAAAGTTACCTGCGCCTACTGACCGAAATCCTAGTTGCCGAAGAAAATACCGCATTCTTTTTTCGGGGAGAGAACAAACTTTGGGCCTACGGCGACGAAACGGTAGAGTTGGAATGGCCTGAAAACAACAATGCGGCGACGGGCCGGTCAACCTACATGAGCGTTTTGTACCGCAACGACAAACCCTTCCAAGCCGTCCAACAGATTAGCTTGAAAAAAAACCAGCAGATAGCGGGGTACGGCATTTGCGTCTTCCAGCCCGATGGCAAACTGTGGAGGGGACGTTACCATATGGCAGGAAAAGAGCAAAAAACCGACATCAAACAATACTGCCGTCAAATTTACAGCAATATCATTCATACTCGGGCAACACTGGAACAACGCGTACGCGCCATATGGACGCTGAGTGATGCGGAAAGCGAAAGCGACGCATCCCTCAAATTTATTTCATCTTATGTCGAATATAAAAACCTGCCCGAACTGATGCCTGAAGGCATGACCGAAAACCGCCTTACCGTCGGCTATGACGCATCCGGACAGGTGCGGAACGTTTTCTGGAGTTTCGGCAAGAACGGTACGTCACACAGTCAAAACTATTATCTTAAAAACGGTAAAGTTTATTTGGCCGAAGCCAACACCTACCGCCCGACCCCAAAAGGTTCGAACCAAGATGACTACTATGTGGAGCAGAAATGGGCGTTTAACCTGCAAGGCAATCCCGTAAACTGGAAACCCGAACAGTCCGACCCCATGCCCGACTATCCGCTCAACCGCGAAACCATGATGCGGGACATCGAACGCTTCATCAGAGTGGCAGCAACCGGCGGAGCAGAAAGAAAGTACATAAAATAGCCGTATCCGCGCCAACCTTTCCAATTTCTTGAAACCGCACCTTCAGGCCGTCTGAAAACCAATCTGTAAAGAAAGGACAAACCCATGCAGTGCCATATCGTTTGGGATAAAACATGGTTTGCGGACAAGGGGAGGCCGTGTCCCAACCCAGTTGCCTGCACGCTCTACACCCAGCTCCACCTGCCCGACGGCGGCTGGAGCGTCGTGCTTGAATTTTCCGACACACCGCCTGCGCTGCCGTCCGGCGAGAATATGGCCGAAAAGGTTTATTTCCTCGTAGAATCCGCACCGCACGAATTATTGCAACCGGGTTTCACCTTCGACTTCATGAGCGGCGGCCACACAGTCGGCCGCTGCACCGTTATTGCCCCTTCACACTCAGGATAAACAAAATGACCGAAAAAACCGTACACCATCTCAAAGACTATCAAGCACCCGCCTATTTGGTATCGCAAACCGACCTGTCTTTCGATATTTACGACGGCCACACCGACATCACCGCCGCCGTGCGTTTCCTGCCGCAGCGCGCGGACGAACCGCTAGTGCTGGACGGTTCGGCCGAACTGCTGTCGGTTGCGCTGGACGGCGAAGCGGTGCAATACGAATTGGACGAAAAAAACGGCAGGCTGACCATCGCCAACCCGCTGTCAGCCCCCTTCACGCTGACAACCGCCACCCGTGTCAGGCCGTCTGAAAACAAAACCCTGATGGGGCTGTACGAAAGCGGCGGCAACCTTTACACCCAATGCGAACCCGAAGGCTTCCGCAAAATCACCTACTATCCCGACCGCCCCGACGTGATGTCCGTCTTCACCACCACCATCACCGCCGACAAAGCGCGTTATCCCGTCCTGCTGTCCAACGGCAACCAAATAGGCGGCGGCGAACTTTCAGACGGCCGCCACTGGGCAAAATGGCACGACCCGTTTAAAAAACCGAGCTACCTGTTCGCACTTGTGGCGGGCGACTTGGCCGTCAGCCGCGACACCTTCACCACCCGCAGCGGCCGCGAAGTCGCCATCGCCTTCTACACCCGCAAAGAAGACGCGGGCAAAACCGCCTTTGCCATAGAAGCCCTGAAAAACGCCATGAAATGGGACGAAACCCGCTTCGGGCTGGAATACGACCTGGACATTTACATGGTCGTGGCCGTGGGCGACTTCAACATGGGCGCGATGGAAAACAAAGGCCTGAACATCTTCAACACATCCTGCGTGCTGGCGGACTCCCGCACCGCCACCGATGCCGACTTCGCCCGCGTCGAAGCCGTCATCGCCCACGAATATTTCCACAACTGGACGGGCAACCGCGTTACCTGCCGCGACTGGTTCCAGCTCTCGCTCAAAGAAGGGCTGACCGTCTTCCGCGACCAGGAATTTTCCGCCGACCGCGCCAACGCCGCCGTCTGCCGCATCGAAAACGTCGCCCTGCTGCGCGCCCACCAGTTCCCCGAAGACGCAGGCCCCACCGCCCACCCCGTGCGCCCCGCCAGCTACGAAGACATGAACAACTTCTACACCATGACCGTGTACGAAAAAGGTGCGGAAGTCGTCCGCATGTATCACACCTTCCTAGGCGAAGAAGGCTTCCAAAAAGGTATGAAGCTCTATTTCGAACGCCACGACGGCCAAGCCGTTACCTGCGACGACTTCCGCGCCGCCATGGCCGACGCCAACGGCTTCGATTTCGAACAATTCGCCCTATGGTACAGCCAGGCGGGCACGCCCGCGCTCGACATCACAGGCCGTCTGAACGACCAAGGCGACTACGTCCTGAACATCAGACAAAGCATCCCGCCCACCCCCGACATGGTCGACAAACAGCCCATGTCCATGCCCCTTGCCGTCGCCCTGTTCAGTCCGGAAGAAGACAGCTTCGGCGAAAAAATACCCTTCCGTCTGACACCGGACGGCGCGCCGCAAACCGAAGCCGTGCTGCACATTACCGCCGCCGAACAGCAAATCACGCTCTACGGCGCAAACCGCCCCGCCGTACCGTCCCTGCTGCGTAGCTTTTCCGCACCCGTCATTCTGAACTACCCCTACACCGACCAGGAACTCGGCATCCTCCTTTCCGCCGACGACGACCCCTTCGCCAAATGGGAAGCTGCCCAAACCCTATACCGCCGCGCCGTCCGCGCCAACCAAACCGCACTTTCAGACGGCCTGCCCGCGCCGGAACACAACGCACTCATGCAGGCACTCGAATACGTCTTAAACGCCGACTTCAACCCCGCCTTCCAAGCCCTGCTGCTGCAACTGCCGCCCGAAGCCGACCTGTGGGCGGAAGACGATAACATCGACCCGCTGCTCGTCCACCGCGCGCGCGAAGCCCTGCTCGACGCCGTCGCCGCCCGCTTCCTGCCGCAATTCCGCAGCCTGAACAACGAAGCCGCCGCCCAAGAGCAGGCCGCCCCCGCCGCAACGCGTTACGAATACAGTCCCGATTTGGCCGGCTGGCGCGCCCTGCGCAACACCTGCCGCGCCTACATCCTACGCGCCGACCCCGCGCACATCGCCGCCGTCGCCGAAAAATACGGCGAAATGGCGCAAAACATGACACACGAATGGGGCATACTCAACGCCGTCAACCACATCGGTCGTCCCGAACGCGACCGCCTGCTGGCGCAATTTACCGAAAAATTCGCCGACGATCCGCTGGTGATGGACAAATACTTCGTCCTGATTGCGTCCTGCCGCCGCGCCGACACCCCGCAGCAGATACAGGCCGCCCTGCAACACCCCGCGTTCAACCTGCAAAACCCCAACAAAGCCCGCGCCCTGCTCGGCACATTCAGCCGCAACGTCCCGCACTTCCATGCCGCCGACGGCCGGGGCTACCGCTTCTTGGCCGACAAAATCCTCGAAGCCGACCGCTTCAATCCGTCGCTGGCCGCGCGGCTGGTGCACGCCTTCAACATCTGCCGCCGCCTCGAACCCATCCGCCGCAACCTGATGGCGGAACAGCTGCGCCGCATCAACGGCACCGAAGGCCTGTCGGGGGAAACGGGGGAAATCGTCGGCAAAATCCTACAGGCCGTCTGAAAACGAAGTTTCCGAAGGAAGCCGAGTTTCTGCGAAGCTAAAACGCTGCACACAAGGAATCCCCATGCCCAACCGCACCGCCGCCATCCTCGCCACCGCGCTCGCCCCGCTGATTTGGGGCAGCACCTATCTCGTGACCACCGAATTTCTGCCGCCAAACCGGCCGTTTACTGCCGCTTTAATCCGCGTGCTGCCCGCCGGGCTTTTGCTGTTGGCGTGGACGCGCAGGCTGCCTCGGCGCGGTGAATGGGGCTTTGTCGCCCTGCTCGGTTTTTTAAACATCGGCTTTTTTCAGGCCATGCTGTTTGTGGCGGCGTACCGTTTGCCGGGCGGTTTGGCGGCGGTGCTGAGTTCCACGCAGACGCTGATGGTGCTGGTGTTCACTTGGTTAATCGGCAAAACCATGCCGCCGAAAGCGGCTTGGGGCTGGGCGGCGGCGGGCGTGGCAGGGATTGCACTGTTGGTGCTGTCGCCGCAGGCGCGCTATGGCACGCTGGGCATTTTGGCGGCACTGGCGGGCGCGGCGGCAATGGCCTTGGGCGTGTATTTGTCGAAACACCGCCGCACTTCACTGCCCGTGCTGGCGTTCACCGGCTGGCAGCTGTTTATCGGCGGACTGTGCCTGCTGCCCGTCGCCCTGCTGGCCGAACCGCCGCTGGAAGCGTTAAGCGCGGCCAACCTCGGCGGCTACCTGTATCTGTGCCTGTTCGGCGCGGTGCTGGCTTATGTGCTGTGGTTCGACGGCATCGCCAAACTGTGCCGCCCGCCGCCGTATCGTCGCTGGGATTGCTCAGCCCCGTCTGCGCCTTCGTGCTGGGCTGGCTGTTTCTCGGCCAGGGCATGGACGCGAAATCGATGGCAGGCTTTGTGTTGGTGCTGGCTTCGATTTTCGGGGTGCAGCGGGCGGTGGGGAAGGCTACCTAAAAGCGCAGCTTCAACGAAGCTAAAACGAAGTTTCCGAAGGAAGCCGAGTTTCTGCGAAGCTAAACGGGGTTTCCGCCGGACCATCGGGTTGCGGCGGAAACAAAACACCCTCCTCACCGCACATAAACTTTTCAGACGGCCTCTGCTTTCTGTATCATGGCGTGCTTGAAATCCGAAAGCCGATTATGTTACCCAGCATCCCCCTCCATAAAGACATCGTCCGACCGCCGGAAACCGTGTTGGTCAATATCACACCGCAGGAAACGCGCGTGGCCGTGCTCGAAGAAAACAACATCTGCGAACTGCACATCGAGCGCAATTCCGGACACGGCCTGGTGGGCAACATTTACCTGGGCGTGGTGCGGCGCGTCCTGCCCGGTATGCAGAGCGCGTTTATCGACATCGGCTTGGAACGCGCGGCCTTCCTGCACATCGTCGACGTATTGGAACAGCGGCAAAACCCCGACGAAACCCAGCGCATCGAACACATGCTGTTCGAAGGGCAAACCGTGCTGGTGCAGGTCATCAAAGACCCGATCAACAGCAAAGGGGCGCGGCTTTCCACCCAGATTTCGCTGGCCGGACGCTTCCTCGTCCACCTGCCGCAGGAAGAACACATCGGCGTTTCCCAACGCATCGAAGACCACGAAGACCGCCACAACCTGCGCGACCGCCTGCAAAACCTGCTACCGCCGGATGCCGCGCACGGCTACATCATCCGCACCAGCGCGGAAACCGCCGGCGATGCCGAACTGCAGGCCGACATCGACTACCTGACCAAAGTGTGGGCCAACATCCGCCAACAGGCCAAAACCTGTCCGGCAGAAAGCCTGCTGTATCAGGATTTGCCCCTCAGCCTGCGCGTGCTGCGCGACATGTTCAGCGACAACACGCGCGAAATCCTGGTCGATTCAAAAGAAAACTTCGCCAAAATGCAGCATTTCGCCACCCAATACGTTCAAGGCGCGGCGGAAAAAATCAAGCTCTTCACCGGCGAGCGGCCGCTGTTTGAAACCCACAACGTCGAAGCCGAAATCAACCGCGCCCTCCAGCCGCGCGTCAATCTCAATTTCGGCAGCTACCTGATCATCGAAGCCACCGAAGCCATGACGACGATAGACGTGAACACCGGCGGCTTCGTCGGCGCGCGCAATTTCGACGAAACCATTTTCAAAACCAACCTCGAAGCCTGCCACGCCATCGCGCGCGAACTGCGCCTGCGCAATTTGGGCGGTATCATCATCATCGACTTTATCGACATGTCTTCCGACGTGCACCGTGAAGCCGTGCTGCAGGAGCTGGCCAAAGCCCTCAGCTTCGACCGCACCCGCGTTACCCTCAACGGCTTCACCAGCCTCGGCCTGGTAGAGCTGACGCGCAAACGCACGCGCGAAAACCTCAGCCATGTATTGTGCGAACCCTGCCCCGCCTGTCAGGGCAGAGGCCGTCTGAAAACCCCGCAGACCGTCTGCTATGAAATCCAGCGCGAAATCGTGCGCGAAAGCCGCCGCTTCGACGTACGCCAGTTCCGCATCCTCGCCTCGCCGGAAGTGATCGATTTGTTTTTGGACGAAGAGTCGCAGTCGTTGGCGATGCTGATCGACTTTATCGGCAAACCAGTGTCGCTGGCGGTGGAAAACAGTTATACGCAGGAGCAGTTCGACGTAGTACTGATGTAAGTGGAAAGCCTGTCGGCAAGAAAGCAAAAGGCCGTCTGAAAACTCGGCTTCCTTCGGAAACTTCGTTTTCAGACGGCCTTTGACCAATCTGGAGAAACGGAATCCCGCCGTCAATGACGGTGCGCGGCGGCACGCGGGCCTTTGCCGTTAATGTGCTGCTGCTGCGTTTCAATCCACTCTTCGCAGCGGGCGGTCAGTTCGGCCTCGCTGCCGTCTTCATGGCGGATGACGGGGCCGATGATGACGTCCACCGTCCCGGGGTATTTCAAAAACGAATCTTTCGGCCAAAATTCTCCGCTGTTGAGGGCGACGGGGACAATGTCCATTTCAAACAGCTTCGCCATCCGCGCCGCGCCGCTTTTGTAACGTCCCTTGCTGCCCGGTGCGACCCGCGTGCCTTCGGGAAAAATGGTAATCCAATAGCCTTCGTCGCGCCGCTCCCTGCCCTGTTTGGCCAATTGGGCGTTGGCCTGCGCGCTGCCGCGTTCGATGCCTATGGTTTTGACGATTTTCAGCCCCCAGCCGAAGAAGGGGATTTTAAACAGTTCGCGCTTGGCCACGAATACCTGCGGCGGGAAAATTTCCTGCAGGGCGAGCGTTTCCCAGCCGCTTTGGTGTTTGGCGCAGATGATGGACGGTTTGTCGGGGATGTTCTCCGCACCGACTAGCCGGTATTTCAAACCGACGATGTTTTTCAGCGACCACATCAGGATTTTCACCCACTGCCGGGCTACCGTGTGCGCGCCGTTGGGAACGACTGCAGCCAATAGGATGAAGGGGAACATGGTAATCAGGCTGACCACCAATATCAGCCAGTAGATAAGGTTACGCAACAACAGCATGGCCTGCCTCCGTTTCGGCTTCGTCCTGTCCCATCAGGTATTGCGAAAACGCCATCAGGTCGTCGAAAACCTGCGTGCCTTCGGGCAGTTCGGCGGCGTGTTCCGCCAACGTTTTCTTTCCTTTACCGGTCAGCACCAGCACGGGTTTGCCGCCCGCCCCGGCCACGGCCTGCAAATCGCGCAGGCTGTCGCCCACCATATAGGTGTTTTCGGCTTTGGCGTTGAAACGGTCGAGAATGTCCAACACCATGCCGCTTTTCGGCTTGCGGCAGCCGCAGTCGGCGGCGGCGGTGTGCGGGCAGAACCAAACACCGTCTATCACGCCGCCCGCCTGCTGAACCATTTTGTGCATTTTGTTGTGCATTTCGGTCAGTTCCTGCATGGTGAACAGGCCGCGCCCAATGCCGGACTGGTTGGTGGCCACGGCCACGGTGTAGCCCGCCTCGGAGAGGAAGGCGACGGCATCCATGCTGCCGGGCAGGGGAACCCATTCATCGGCCGACTTTACAAAGTCGTCCCGGTCTTGGTTGATGACGCCGTCGCGGTCGAGAATTATCAGTTTCATATCGGTTTTCCAAAAAGGCTGCGGCATTGTAGGGCCTGGCGCGTGCCTGTCAAGGTTTTATGTATGACGGCAGAAAGCCTGTCCCATCATGTGTTGCGGTACGGCTGGATATTTTCAGACGGCCTGAAGATACGGTTGCGGTAAGATAATCAAAAGCGGGTATAATGTCGTTTCCCAATAATCCGTTATGAACAGTGCGTGGTCAGCCATGACTCCGAAAACCTCATCTTCTGCCGCTTCGGGCAAACATCAAAACATCCTGGCACCGGTCAGTTTGGTTTGCGGGCTGCTGGCGTGGACGCTGTTGCCCATTGTCGCCGCACTGGCCGCCATCCTCACCGGCCATATCGCCTATGCCAAAAACAAGCGGTTGAAAGTCGGCGGCAAGGGTATGGCATTAACAGGGCTGGTGCTGGGTTACAGCGGTTTGGGCGCGGCGATGATGCTGATCGGTATCTGGGTCGGCATGCCGGAAGGCAAATCGCTGTGGCCGCAGGAGGCCGCCGCGCCGGCCGAACAAGCCGCTTCGGCCGTTCAGGCCAAACCCGCCGCACCGCAGCCGCGCGGTTCGGAAAACCAGGCCGCCCCCGCCGTACCGGAAAAAAACGTCAAACCGCTCCCCCCTGTAATTCCGCCGGCAGCCGTGCCGATTTTGTCCGCCCAGCAACGGGTGGAAGAAGCCTTGAATGAAGGCACGCCATTGGACGAAATCAATGAAACCCACGAAGAAGCGGGGGAAGACGATCCCAGCCTGCGCTATTGGCAACGGATTGAAATCAAGCAAGGCAATATCGTCATCACGCCGAAGCCGAATATTTACGGCCTGTCCGCACAGATTATGCTGTTCTCCACCCGTGAAAACGGCGGCTTGTCTTGGACTTGTGTCGGCGAATTGGACAAAACGGTGGAAGAAACCGTTTGCCGCTGACCCGTCGGGCCATCTTGTATTGAAAGGCCGTCTGTAAAACCGTTTTCCGGTTTTCAGACGGCCTTGATGCTTTTATTTTCCAACGTTTGATTCTGCTTTTATTTGTCTTTGCGGATACGCAGGAAGGTGGCGAAACGGGGTTTGCCCTTTTGCGTGAAACCTCGGTAACGGTAGGTAATGACCGAGCCGACCGGCGGCGGGTTGGCACGCTCGGCATCTTTAAACCCGCTTCCGATACGGAATTCGCCCAAATCGTTGCGGCAGCCGACCGCGCCGAGTTTGCCCGCATATTTCCCTTTGCCTTCGTAATGGCGCGTTACCGTACATTCGGCATCCTGCTGCGGTTTCAGTTTCAGATAACCGCTGCTGCGGCCTGCACGGTACGGCAGTTGCGGATCGCGCAAAATCACGCCCTCTCCTCCCGCCTTCACAATTTTTTCCATCATCGCACGCGCTTCTTCAATATTTTTGACCGGCGTTTGTTTGACAACGACAATGTTCGCCGGATATTTTTTCAGACGGCCTTCCAATACGGCCAGCCTTTGGTAAAGGTTCCCCTCTGCTTCCGGCAAGTCGAAAACGTACAACTTAATGCCGCCCCAATCTCCGTCGGCCGAACGTGTGGCGGCGGAAATCCGCTCAAACTGCCCGCGCGAACTGTAAAGCTCGCCATCCAGCGGATAGGACGGAAAATTGCGGGTAAACCCCGGCGGCGGCGTGAAGGCATAACCTTGGCGGCTGATCAGCTTTTTGCCGTCCCAATAGGCGCGTACGCCGTCCAATTTCTCGCTGGCCGCCCAGCCCTGCACGTTTTGGTTGCTATATTCTTCCGCCAACATCAGCGGCGGCGCGGCCCAAGCAGAGGCGGTTATGGAAAAAAGCACACAAAAAATAGGGTTTTTCATGACTGTTTTGCCCAAGTGATTGGTTTGGTCGGGATTATCACATATAATTCATTATCTTGGTACAGCCGGTTATTCAAAATAAATATCTTAAGGAAAACGATGTCGCTACATGTTGAAATTATTGCGGTTACCCTGTTCCGCCAGAACTGCACACTGATGTGGGACGACGAAACCAACGAAGCGGTTTTTACCGATGTCGGCGGCAACGTTCCGCGCCTGCTGGAAGAAGCGGAAAAACGCGGTTTGCACGTTAAGGAGATTTGGCTGACACACGGCCATCTCGACCATGTCGGCGGCGTGGCGGAAATGACGGCGGGCAATCCCAAAATCGAAGTTTTGGGTCCGCACGAAGCCGACCGCTTCCTGCTGGCAAACCTCACCGAAATCACCAAACAATACAATTTTCCGCCAACCAAACCCTTTATGCCGACGCGCTGGCTGGAAGAAGGCGACGAATTGAAAGTCGGACAATATGCCTTCAAAGTGCTGCATATCCCGGGCCATACGCCCGGTCATATCGTTTTCTACTGCGCCGAGGCCGACTTGTTGGTGGCGGGCGACGTGATTTTCTATGAAAGCGTGGGGCGCACCGATTTCGAACGCAGCAACCACGACGACTTAATCCGCAACATCCGTGAAAAAATCTTCACTCTGCCTGAAGACACCCAAATCGTTACCGGACACGGCAGGATGACGACGGTCGGCTACGAAAAACAGCATAACCCCTATCTTTAAGCTACAATGTGCCCGGTTCGAACCTTCCTTCCGAACCGTCTTTTCAGACGGCCAAGCCGTCTGAAAACATTTTGAATGCACAAATACAAGGAACCCCGCCATGACTACCCGCTTCGGCACCTTGCTGCAAGAAGAACTCGTCCCCGTCCTCAGCCGATTTTTGACCGCCGCCGGCGAAAACGCCGAAACGGGTACGCAGGCGGCAAAATTGGTTTTACCCGCCGTTTTGGCCGGCGTATTGAAGAGCACGGCCGGCAATCCCGATTATGCGTCCGCCCTTTACCGGCAGGCCGGCGCGGAAAGCGGCCTGTCTGCGGACGAAGTTCAGGCACAATCCGAACGCCTGATTGATTTGGGCAACAGTCTGCTGCCTGCCGTGTTTGACGGTAACGCCGCCGATGCGGCTGCCGAATTGGCACGGCAGAGCGGGATTGCCAAAGCGTCTGCCGCCCGCCTGCTGGCCATGGCACTGCCTTTGGTTTTGTCGCATTTGGGCCGCAGCAGCGGCAGCCTGTCCGACTTTTTGAAATTGCTGGCCGGTCAATCCGATCATCTGGCGGAAAATCTGAACGGCGGACTGCTTTCGGCTTTGGGCATCAGCAATGTTGCCGCCGTATCAGCCGTTGCCCATAAGCTGTCCGACCATGCCGCTTCCTTGCAATTATCGGATGACGGACTGCCTGCCGTATCGGGCAAATCATCAATTGTCGGAAGCCTGCCGGTATTGCTGCTGGCGGTAGTATTGGCTGTCATGGCGTTTAAAGGTTGCAGCACCAAAGTGGTGGAACAAGGTCAGGACCGACCTTTCGAGACCGACGTGGTTCAGCCGCATCCCGCCGCCGATCAATCTTTACCCGCCCTACCCTTGCCCGACGAAGCGGTTACCACGCCGAACGGGCCGGTAGCCGAATCCGCATCAGCCATCAGCGGGCAATAGTCAAATCTTTCCCCTGCAAGCAGGCCGTCTGAAATTTTCAGACGGCCTGCTTGCTTTTTTATCTAAAGCAACATAAGGTTACATAAAACTACAAATATAGTGGATTAACTTTAAACCAGTACAGCGTTGCCTTGCCTTGCCGTACTATCTGTACTGTCTGCGGCTTCGTCGCCTTGTCCTGATTTAAATTTAATCCACTATATATGGCGGATTAAACGGCGTTAATGCTGAATAGTCTGCCGCAAACAGTACGGAGCGGCTTAATTGATGCGTTTCTGCGCTTTAAAACATTATTCCCGCACGCTTCCGCCTTGCTCTGTTTGAAACTGAAGCCGCTATAGCTATAAAGGAGAAACTACAATGGAAAAAACGGCAAACACCCCGTCTGCCCGCGAAATTGCCGAAACCATGTTGGCCGGATTCGACAAGCACTACCGCCTGTTCCGCGAAAAATCCGCCCAAGCCAAAGCCCTGTTTGAACGGCGCGACTGGAAAGGCATACAGGATTTGGTGGCCTACCGCATCCAGATGTACGACCGCCGCGTGTCGGAAGCGGCCGACATTTTGACCGAACGTCTGGAAGGCGGCTCGTCCGACCAATTGTGGGCGGAGGCAAAAAAAGAATACATCGCCCTCTTGGTGGATCACAAACAGCCCGAACTGGCGGAAACCTTTTTCAATTCCGTATCCACCAAAGTGTTGGCCAAAGAATATTTCAATAACCGGTTTATCTTCGTCAAACCGGCCGCCAGCACGGAATTTATCGACTCCGACCCACCCGTGTTCTGCACTTTCTACCCTGCCAATGCCGGTTTGCGCGGCTGCCTGCAACGGATATTGCGGCATTTCGGCTGGCAGGTGCCGTTTGCCCACGCCGCCGCCGACGTGGCCGACATCCTGCGTGCGGCGCGTCGGCATTTCGACAAGGAGTGGCCGCCGCGCGAGCTAAACCTGCACGTTCAAGTGTTGAATTCGGCTTTTTACCGCAACAAATCGGCCTATATCTTCGGGCAGATTATCAACGGCAGCAGCAGGCATCCCTTTGCACTGGCGGTGGTACACGACACCGAAGGCCGTCTGAAAATCGATGCCGCGCTGTTTGACCCGAAACAGATTTCCGTACTCTTCTCTTTCGCCCGCGCCTATTTCCTGGTGGATATGCCCGTTCCCAGCGGCTATGTGCGCTTCCTGCGCGAAATGCTGCCGATGCGCTCGGACGGCGATTTTTACACCCTGCTCGGCCTGCACAAACAGGGGAAAAACATTTTCTGGCGCGAGTTCACGCAGCACCTGCGCTATTCCGACGACAAATTCATCCTCGCGCCCGGCATCAAAGGCTTGGTGATGAGCGTGTTTACCCTGCCCTCCTTCCCCTATGTGTTCAAAGTGATTAAAGACACCTTCGGGCCAAACAAAGACTTTGACCGCGAATATGTACAGCAGAAATACCTGCTGGTGAAAAAGCACGACCGCGTCGGCAGGATGGCCGATACGCTGGAATTTTCCGACATCCCGCTACCCAAAGTCCGCTGCGACGAAGCCTTCCTCAACGAAATGCGCACCTTGGCACCGAGCCAAATCGAGGAAACCGACGATATGGTCATCATCAAACACGCCTATATCGAATACCGTCTCACACCGTTAAACCTGTTTATGCAGAAGGCTTCGCCGGAAGAAAAAGCGGCGGCAGTCATCGACTACGGCTTCGCGCTGAAAGAACTCGCATCGGCCAATATCTTTCCCGGCGATATGCTGTACAAAAATTTCGGCATGACGCGCTTCGGACGGGTGATTTTCTATGACTACGACGAAATCGAATACATGACCGACTGCAATTTCCGCAAAATCCCGGAAGCACCGAATCCGGAAATGGAAATGTCGGGCGAGGTATGGTATCCCGTGCATAAAGGCGACGTATTCCCCGAAGAATTCGCCCCCTTCCTGCTCGGCGAACCCGACGTACGGCAGGTTTTCCTCAAACACCACCGCGATTTGCTGACCCCCGAATTCTGGCAGGGCAAAAAAGAGCGGCTGCAACAGGGTTTGTTTGACGATTTCTATCCCTACCCGCAATCCGTCCGCTTCAATCCGGAACAAACGGCCGAAGGCTTGGCAGAGGATACGGATGTTTGATTGGATAACCGTTGCCCCGGCAAGAGGCCGTCTGAAACTTGATTTTTCAGACGGCCTCTTGTGGGTTTGATATATTTCGGCATGATTAAATGCTACTTGCAGGCTTGGACGATATAGGTACCCTATGTTCGATTTTTTGATTAAATATCCGATTTCTATTTTTGAAATCAGAGAGTTTCTTGCTGCAGTACTAAATTGTCCTTTCGATAAAATCTTTGTCGTTTCCTCTGAAGAGAATGCCGACCTGGAAATTGCCGCTGAAGAATTGGATAAGCTGTGCTGCCTTTGTATTGGTACACAAGTGGAAGGCGATGCCGCTTGGCTTTTGAATCTATATCGGATTGAGGCAACGGATGACGAAATCGAAAAGAGGATTATCGCCGCCTCGCAAACAAAGCAAATCGCTTGCTATGTTCCCAATGATAACTGGAACGGATATTTGCTAACGGGAAGCAGTCCGACTCCGATTCAAGTTTATGAAGATGAAGAGGTGGCGGGAGAAAATAAATATATCTTTACGAACGCCATTTAAAACACAGGAATATTTCAAAAAACCAAAAACAACAGCTAGCAATGCAGTTTGCCGGCAATCATTCGAACCATAACAAAAAGCGCGAACCTTGCGATTCGCGCTTTTTTCAGACGGTCTCAATTATTTCTTGTCGTCTTTTACTTCTTCAAAGTCGGCATCTACCACGTCGTCGTCTTTCTTGGCGGAAGACGGTTCGGCTTGTGCGCTTTCGCCTGCTTGGGCTTCGGCTTGCGCTTGGGCGTAAACCATTTCACCCAGTTTTTGGCTGGCTGCGCCCAGTGCTTCGGCTTTGGCATCGATGGCGGCTTTGTCGTCGCCTTTCACAGCTTCTTCGGCTTCTTTCAACGCGGCTTCGATTTTTTCTTTTTCGGCTGCGTCGAGTTTGTCGCCGTAGTCGGCCAAAGATTTTTTCACGGAGTGAATCAGGGCTTCGGCTTGGTTGCGGGAAGCGACCAATTCAGTCAGTTTTTTATCTTCTTCAGCGTTGGCTTCGGCATCTTTCACCATGCGTTCGATTTCTTCTTCGCTCAAGCCTGAAGAGCCTTGGATGGTGATGTTGGCGGCTTTGCCGGTGCCTTTGTCTTTGGCGGAAACGTGCAGGATGCCGTTGGCGTCAATGTCGAAGGTTACTTCGATTTGCGGCATGCCGCGCGGTGCAGGTGCAATGTCGCCCAAGTTGAACTGACCCAAAGATTTGTTGGCGGAGGCGCGTTCGCGTTCGCCTTGCAGTACATGGATGGTTACTGCGCTTTGGTTGTCTTCGGCGGTAGAGAACACTTGCGACGCTTTGGTCGGGATGGTGGTGTTCTTCTGAATCAGCTTGGTCATCACGCCGCCCATGGTTTCGATACCCAAAGACAGAGGGGTTACGTCCAGCAGCAATACGTCGCTGCGGCCGCCGCTCAATACTTCGCCTTGAATCGCTGCGCCTACGGCAACGGCTTCGTCAGGGTTCACGTCTTTGCGCGGCTCTTTGCCGAAGAAGTCTCTCACGGCTTCTTGTACTTTCGGCATACGGGACTGACCGCCGACCAAAATCACGTCGTCGATGTCGCTGGTGCTCAAGCCGGCATCTTTCAATGCGGTGCGGCAAGGCTCGATAGAGCGGGCAATCAGGTCTTCAACCAGGCTCTCGAATTTGGCGCGGGTAATTTTCATTGCCAAGTGTTTCGGGCCGGTTGCGTCCATGGTGATGTACGGCAGGTTGATTTCGGTTTGCTGGCCGCTGGACAATTCGATTTTGGCTTTTTCGGCAGCTTCTTTCAGGCGTTGCAATGCCATCACGTCTTGTTTCAAATCAATGCCTTGGTCTTTTTTGAACTCGGCGATGATGTAGTCGATGAGGCGTTGGTCGAAGTCTTCACCACCCAAGAAGGTGTCGCCGTTGGTTGCCAATACTTCGAATTGTTTGTCGCCGTCGAGGTTGGCGATTTCGATGATGGAAATATCGAAGGTACCGCCGCCCAAGTCATATACGGCTACTTTGCGGTCTTTGTTGTCGCCTTTGTCCATACCGAATGCCAACGCGGCTGCGGTCGGCTCGTTAATGATGCGTTTTACGTCCAAACCGGCGATGCGGCCTGCGTCTTTGGTGGCTTGACGTTGGCTGTCGTTGAAGTAGGCCGGAACGGTAATCACGGCTTCGGTTACTTTTTCGCCCAAATAAGATTCGGCGGCTTCTTTCATTTTACGCAGGACTTCTGCGGAAACTTGCGGCGGAGACAGCTCTTTGCCTTGCGCTTTCACCCATGCGTCGCCGTTGTTGGCTTTGATGATTTCGAAAGGCATGGATTCGATGTCGCGTTGGACTTCTTTGTCTTCAAATTTATGACCGATCAAACGTTTTACAGCGTAGATGGTGTTTTTAGCGTTGGTTACGGCTTGGCGTTTGGCGGGTGCGCCGACGAGGACTTCGCCACCGTCCAGATAAGCGACGACAGACGGCGTAGTGCGTGCGCCTTCTGCGTTTTCAATAACTTTGGTTTGACCGTTTTCAGAGATGGATACACAAGAGTTGGTTGTACCTAAGTCGATACCGATTACTTTTGCCATAGTGTTAATACTCCTTCAAATAATGGAATTTTCAGACGGCCTGTTTTGTGTCCGACCGCTGTTGCTTGACATGCAAAATAGGGGACAGACGGCAGTTTTCAAGTGTTGTGTTGCAAAAAAATGACAACTTTTTGAAATTTAAAATCAAAATGTTAATTTGATTTTTCCGTTTTCCCTTATGTTTCAGACGGCCTCCGGGGCCGTCTGAAAACAAAATGCGGAATGCTGCGTGAACTGCGCCTATTCGGCGTTTTCCGCACTTTTGGCCACGACCACCATTGCCGGGCGCAAGATGCGGTCATTCAGCATATAGCCTTTTTTCAAGACGCGGATGATGGAATTGGGCTCTTGCCCGCTCTCCTCCGCCTGCATCGCCTGATGCTGGTTAGGATCGAGTTTGTCGCCGGGCTGCGGGTTGATTTCTTTGATGTGCGTGGCATCAAACGCTTTTTGCAATTCGTTCAGCGTCATCTGCACGCCCATTTTCAACGCGTCGAAATTACCGCTTTGGTCAAGCAGTGCCATTTCAAGATAGTCTTTGACCGGCAGCATTTCGGCGGCGAATTTTTGTCCGGCGAATTTGTGTGTGTCGGCGATTTCCTGCTGATGGCGGCGGCGCAGGTTTTGCTCGTTCGCCAAACCGCGCAGCTGTTCGTCTTTCAACTGTCCTTGCAGTTCTTCCACTTGTGCCTGCAATTCTTCGTAAGTGGGTGCGGCGGCTTCGGCTGCGGCAGCTTCCTGTTCGGCCGGGATGTTTTGTTCTTCTTCGGGTGCTGTGTTTTTTTCGCTCATGGATTTGCCCTTTTTAAAGTGACGGAATGGATTTTTCATGGGCGGCAATATAAGGCCGTCTGAAGCAGTTTCAAGCGCGCGGAAGGTTTCTCCGGCGTTTTTTGTGCTTTCAGACGGCCTCTATCCATCAGTGGCTGTATTTATTGTTGGACTGGGATTCCAACGGTGCGGAAAGCGGTAGCTCGGGCATGGTGCGGGCGGAGTCGGATACGCTGCCGGACAGGGTGTTCAGGAAGGCGACGATATTGTCCGTATCCTCTTTAGACAATTCTTTGCCCAACTGCGCCATGCCCATGATATTGACCGCCTTATCCAACTCCCAAACGCTGCCGTTGTGGAAATACGGATAGGTTTTGGCCACATTGCGCAAACCGGGCACGCGGAAGAAGAATTCGTCTTCTGTTTTTTTGGTTACGTCGGCACGGCCTTTGTCGCGTTTCGGATCTTCGATAAACTTCCAATACGGGCCTTTGACCAAACCGAATTTCTGGAAGCTGTTGCCGCCGAGGTTGACGCCGCTGTGGCAGGCGATACAGCCGTTGTCCATAAAGGCGCGCACGCCTTTGCGTTCCTGCTCACTCAAGGCGGAAACGTTGCCTTTGAGGTATTCGTCCCAACGGGTCGGCGTCAGCAGGGTGCGTTCAAATGCGCCCAAGGCGGTGGTGATGTTTTTGAAGGAAACCGCGCCGTCTTCGGGGAAGGCGGTTTTAAACAGTTCTTGGTATTCGGGGATTTTGGCGATTTTGGCCGCGGCTGCCTCTTGCGAGTCGTTTGCCATTTCCACAGGGTTCACCAAAGGTCCGCCGGCTTGTTCTTCAACGTCGGCCGCGCGGCCGTCCCAGAACTGCATGCCGAGTAAGGCGGCGTTTAAAGCGGTCGGGGAGTTGCGTCCGCCAAACTGTCCTTTATGGCCTTGGCTGGTCGGCATATTGTCCACACCTGCGGAAGCGAGGTTGTGGCAGGAGTTGCAGCTTACGGTGTTGCCTTTGGAGAGGCGCGGTTCATACCATAATTGATGGCCGAGTTTGACCTGCTCTTCGGTAAACGGGCGCAGCTTCTGCATTTCTTCGGCACTCGGCAGCGGTTTGAAGATGCCTTGCGCGCGTTTGAGCAGCTCTTGGTCTTCAGGTGAGGCATTGCTGTCGGCAACCACGGCGGAAGCCGCAGAAGCCGCATTCGAAGCGGCATTTTCGGCAACAGCAGGAGAGGCCGTCTGAACGGCGGCCTCGGAAGCACCCGGAGCCGCTTTCGGTGCTTCGTTACTCTGACCGCCGCAGGCGGCAAGGGCAAACAATACGGCTCAGGGCAGAACCAGACGGCGAGGATTTTGGTAGTTCATCATATGTTCCTTTTAGGTTTTATAGGTTGAACGTCCTTGAGGAAGCGTTTCTCCTGTTTTTCCCGCATTCACCGGCAAACCGGCTTGTGCTTTTTTACAAAAGTATAGTAACGGCCCGACAATATACTTTTGCGTAAAATCAACTTTTTCACCGCCATAGCCGCAGGCAATCTCTGCCATTGCCGGTGCGGCACGACCCTGCCGAGGCCTCAAAACGCAGCAACGGCTTTTATGGCATAATGACAGCCTTCCGGCAGCCGTTCCCCGTCCGTCCCACAGGGCGGCACCGCCGCAACCGAATACCGCAGATTATTTTCAGACGGCCTTGCCCTTTCCGCCGCCGCGCGAAAGCCCGAGGCCGTCTGAATACCATGAAGGAACAAACAATGAACCCCTTTTCCTCCTTAGGCCTCGGACAGGAAATCGTTTCCGCCCTCACCGAGCAAGGCTACGAAAACCCCACGCCGATTCAGGCCGCCGCCATTCCCAAAGCCCTTGCCGGACACGACCTCCTGGCCGCCGCGCAAACCGGCACCGGCAAAACCGCCGCCTTCATGCTGCCCAGCCTCGAGCGGCTCAAACGCTTCGCCACCGCTTCCACCTCCCCCGCCATGCACCCCGTTCGGATGCTGGTGCTCACCCCTACCCGCGAACTGGCCGACCAAATCGACCAAAACGTGCAGGCCTACATCAAAAACCTGCCCCTGCGGCACACCGTACTCTTCGGCGGCGTAAACATGGACAAACAAACCGCCGATTTGCGTGCCGGCTGCGAAATCGTCGTCGCCACCGTCGGCCGCCTGCTCGACCATGTCAAACAAAAGAACATCAACTTCTCCAAAGTCGAAATCGTCGTCCTCGACGAAGCCGACCGCATGCTCGACATGGGCTTTATCGACGACATCCGCACCATCATGCAGATGCTGCCCAAACAACGCCAAACCCTGCTCTTTTCCGCCACCTTCGCCGATCCGATACGCAAATTGGCGCGCGACTTCATGAACAGCCCCGAACAAATCGAAGTGGCGGCGCAAAACACCACCAACGCCAACGTCGAACAACACGTCATTGCCGTAGACACCTTCCAAAAACGCCGCCTGCTCGAACGCCTGATTGTCGATTTGGACATGAACCAAGTCATCGTATTCTGCAAAACCAAACAAAGCGTCGACCAAGTCACGCGCGACCTGCAACGGCGCGAAATCTCCGCCCAGGCCATCCACGGCGACAAATCGCAGCAAACCCGCCTCGAAACCCTTTCCGCCTTCAAAGAGGGCAACCTGCGCGTCCTCGTCGCCACCGACGTCGCGGCACGCGGGCTGGATATTGCCGAACTGCCCTTCGTCATCAACTACGAAATGCCCACCCAGCCCGAAGACTACGTCCACCGCATCGGCCGCACCGGCCGCGCGGGGGCGGACGGCGTCGCCATTTCGCTGATGGACGAAACCGAACAAAAAATGTTCGAAGCCATCAAAGAGCTCACCGGCAACAACATCCCTATCGAACGCATCGAAGGTTTCGAACCGCGCTGGTGGGACAACGGCGGTACGGAAGAAAGGCCGTCTGAAAACGGAAGGCCGCATCGCGGCGAACGTGCGGAACGCGGGGCAGGCAGCCGCGGCGAAAGGCGCACACGCGGCGACAGCCGCGCCGAGCAAGAATCCCGCCCCAAAGACCCGGGCGAATCCTGCGGCAAAATTGCCGGCCGCAGCCACCGCAACCGGCGCGGCGAACGTGCCAAATGTGCATTGGTCCAGCCCAATTTCGGCGTGAAATAACCCGAAATCACCCATAGTAAAAGGCCGTCTGAAACACCCCGAACAGGGTTTTCAGACGACCTTTTGTTGTTATTCCCATCATGACGAACAGAATATATAAGCGGCAGCGTACCTCAAAAACCGAAAGCGATTGGATTCCCAATCAGGCAAAACACCATACCAACTGCTTTCGCATGATGCCTGCCGCCGATACGCCATCCTGTATGGAAACCGGCAACGCTGCTATTCCAAACTGCCATACTCCTGTTTTTCCACATCCCAGCGGTAGACTTTCCGTTCGCCGTTTTTCATGCCCTTCACTCGCCAAATGATGTCGTAAAATCCATTATGCTGCTGCGGCGACATTTTCAGGATGTATGTGTCGGTATATACATCATGCTGGCGTGTGCCGTCCTTATTCCAGCTGCCGGCAATGTTCTCAAGCGTAAAGGTGTTGGCGTTCAAAACGGGTTTCAGACGACCTTCAATAACGGCAAACAACACCATAAACTCTTCCAAGCTGCCGCCTCCTGCATAACCGACCGTGTTCTGCAAGCGCAGGCCGAAGGCATCGGTTTTATCGTTCAGGCGATAAGCGGCAAAATCGAGACGGGCGGGCAGCACGATTTGCAAACCGCCATCGGGGATTTGCACGACAAACTGCCGCTTCCCTTCCATAGCAGGTTTGGGGGACGGATAAAATTCGTCTTTTTCTTCATATTCATAACGTTCGGTATAAGGCGTGGCGGCAAGGGCGAATTTGCCACTGGCATCCTTTGTCAGCACGGCAAGGGTCATTTGAGCGACGGGGTTGCCCGAGTCGGCTCCGCATTGCGCGTAGTGATTCGGGTTTTCGCGGTAAAAATCGCCAAGCGGATGCTTATTCAGGCACACCAGCGCGACTTGGAGGCCGTTTTTCCAAGGCCGCAGCGACATCATATTCAGTTTTTCCACGTCTGCGTCAGGTGCAACCAAACTCAGGATTTCGCGTACGCGCGCATCTTGGCGCGACAGGCTGCCGAAGCCGTCGGCAAGCGGCTTGCCATCCGTTTGTTTTGTATGCCGCTGCATGATTTCCGTATTTTTGACCTGTGTCCGCCCTTTGCCGGATGAGTGTGAGGTTTCCGCCGTGGAAAGCGGGGTGGCGGCGAAGAACGCCAAGGAGAGAAATAATCCGGTTTTATTCATGTTTTGTATCCTGCTTGTTCGAAGAAATGTGGCGGGTCGTCTGAAAACGACAGGCTGGAAATGAAGTCGGGATTCTAGCAGTATAGTGAATTAACTTTAAACCAGTACGGCGTTGCCTCGCCTTGCCGTACTATCTGTACTGTCTGCGGCTTCGTCGCCTTGTCCTGATTTAAATTTAATCCACTATACAAACTGAAAAAAGAGTCAGGCTTGATTTTCAGACGACCTTTTCTTGCTACAATCCGTTTTTTCTCGTTGCCATTATCATGAAAACCAGCGTCTGCCTCTCCCTATTGTTCCTGCTCGCCGCCTGTCATCCCAATGCCGAAGTCGCCGATACCGCCGCGCCGACTGCGCGCAAGCCTTCTTATTTTGAGTCTGACAAACGCCAAGCCGCCACGCCGGTTAAAACGCAAACGCCCGCGCTGTCCGCCATCCGCAGCCGCGCCGATTTCGACCTGCTTTCGCGCGTTTACGAACAAGATAGCGAATACGAAATTCCGCACGTCCTCTTCCTTATCGATCGCGAAGACAACAACCGCACCGACTACATCAACACGCCGAAATACCGCCTGCACGAAACCTATCTCGCCGAGATTTTGAAGCCGATGCCGACGCGCAAAGAATTGTTCGAACAATACCGCAGCCCGAACCGCCGCTTCCTGTTCGGCACCATCAGTTGGCAGAACAGCACTCAAGAATACGTTTACGAATTTTGGGAAGGCGACAAAATCACGCCCGAATTGCTGAAATTGGCAGAAGGTCGTCTGAAAGACAGTTTCTTCGCCCCGCTGCGTTACAAAACCAATTCCCTGTGGCAGGAAACCGTTGCTGCGCAAAGCAAAGTCCCCTTCGTAACCCAAGAAAGCCTGATACAGAATTTCCCTTATTTACCGTTGCACAGGGGGAAGGCGGTAGGCACATTGCGCGTCATCACTCAGGAAGATGACCTTTACGATGTCGGTGCGGACGACATCATCATCTTGAAAGAAGTGCCGCTGGTGTTGCCGCCCGTAGCAGGCATCATCAGCGAAAAACCGTCCACCGCTCTGTCGCATGTGAACGTCTTGGCGCGCGGCTGGGGCATTCCCAACATCTACCTCAAAGACGCGGAAAAAATCCTCGCCCCCTATATCGGCCGCCGTATCGAATTGGAGGCAGACGCAAAACAATACCGGGTCGCCCAAACCAACCGAAACACAGCCGCCAAAACATTTTCAGACGACCTCTCCCTGCCGCAGCCCGACACTTCCGATTACAGCCTGCGGCCGCTTGCCAACTTGCGCCGTGAAGACAGCCGTTACTGCGGCAGCAAAGCCGCCAACCTCGGCCATATCCGCGCCCATATCGCAGGCAGCAACGTCCCCGACGGATTCTGCATCCCCTTCGCCTACTACCGCGCCATGATGGACAAACTCGGCATCAACGCGGCAACACTGGCGCAAATTGAAACACAAAGCGGCGGCGACAACCGCAAACGCCGCACCGCCCTGCTCGCCTTGCAGAAAAAAATCACCGATGCCGAAATCCCGTCCGAATGGAAACGTACATGGGCGGAACAATGGCGCAGCCAATTAAACAGCAAAGGCGTGTTCGTCCGCAGCTCGTCCAATTCCGAAGACCTGCCGAATTTCAGCGGCGCGGGACTGTACACCACCGTGCCGAACGTAACCGGCGAAAACGCGCTGGCAGAAGCAGTGAAACAGTCTTGGGCTTCCGTCTTCAATTACAGCGCGTACGAAGCCCGCCGCATCGCCGGACTGCCGCACGACAGCGTGAAAATGAGCGTCTTCGTCCAGCAAAGCATCAATGCCGACCTCTCCGGCGTACTCGTTACCGTCAATCCCTACGATACCGCGCAGAAAAACACTTCCTACATCGCCGCCAAACGCGGGCTGGGTATTCGCGTGGTCGAAGGAAAACGGGTGGCGGAACAAGCCGTTTACAACCGTCGCAACGACGCCGTACAACGCCTCAGCTCCTCCAACGAAACCACCGCGCTGCAACTGGATGAAAACGGCGGCGTCAGGGAAGTGCCGATAACCGCCGGCAACGTCATGAACCACGACCAAATCCGCCGCCTCGACCAAGCCGGCCAGCAAATCAAACAGCTTTTCGGCAACGGCGAACAAGACATCGAATGGGCTTTCGCGGGCGGAAAACTCGTCATCCTTCAGGCAAGGCCTTATTTAAACGGCAGGCGGTAACACGGAAAGGAAGAGGCCGTCTGAAAACGCAAATAAACCGATTCGGCATTGTCCGTTTCCAATGCGGGAAGCAAACGCCGCCGAACATCGGACGAAACAGTTTTAACCCAATTCAAACATATGTTTTCAGACGGCCTTCCAAGCCCCTGCGCCTTCGGTTATGATTCCGTTTGAAACACGAACAACCAAACGTTAACAAAAGGAGCGAAACATGGCGACACAAGACGATCTGAAACGCATGGCAGGTGAAAAAGCGGTGGAATTTGTGCCCGAAAACGAATACATCGGCATCGGCACAGGCTCCACCGTCAATTATTTCATCAAAGCCCTGGCCGCCAGCGGCAAACAAATCAAAGGCGCGGTCAGCAGCTCCAACGCCACCTCCGCGCTGCTGGAACAATACGAAATCCCCGAAGTTACCCTGTCCGACGTCATCCGCCTGGCGGTGTATATCGACGGTGCCGACGAAATCAACCACAGCCTGCAAATGATTAAAGGCGGCGGCGGCGCACTGTTGCGCGAAAAAATCGTCGCCAGCGCGTCGGACAAATTCGTCTGCATCGCCGACGAAAGCAAATACGTTTCGCGCCTGGGCAAATTCCCGCTGCCCGTGGAAGTCATCCCCTCTGCCCGCTCGCTGGTGGCGCGCCAACTGCTGAAACTGGGCGGCGAACCGCAACTGCGCGTCGGCTTCATCACCGACAGCGGCAACGAAATCCTCGACGTGGCCGACATGGATTTGTCGCGCCCGCTGACACTGGAAGACGAGCTGAACAAAATCACCGGCGTGGTCGAAAACGGCCTGTTCGCGCGCGATGCGGCCGACGTGCTGATTCTGGCGCGCGCCGGCGGCGTGGAAGTGATTAAAGTCGGCGGCTGATAAGGCGTTATTCAGGCATCAAAGGCCGTCTGAAAACCCGCAATCCGGTTTTCAGACGGCCTTTCACATACAGGGCGCAAACCCACCCCTCTGCCGGACGCCGAAGTTTCCCGCTATATCGGTTAAAATACCCCCTTTGATTTTGAACCAGCATCCCGCGCCATGCCCGATTGGAAAATCCCCGCCCTGTGCCTCGTTGCCGCCCTGGCGTTTATCGAACCGTCCGACATCCTTTCCCGGCTCAAAACCCCGCCGGCCGCCGAAACCATACGCGGCCGCAGCAGCACATCCTCCCGGCCCGCGCCGCAAGGCACGCATTACCGGGGGCGGGTAACGTCCGTGCACGACGGCGACACCGTCCGCATCACCGACACCGACGGCCGCAGGCACAAAGTCCGCCTCGCCTACATCGACGCACCCGAAATCGGCCAGGCCCACGGCATCGAATCACGCGACCGCCTGCGCCGCATCCTGTCGGATGAAACCGTAGACGTACAGGTAACCGATACCGACCGCTACGGCCGCGAAGTGGCCTACCTCTTTTCAGACGGCCTCGACATCAACCTGAGCCAAATCGAAAACGGCGCGGCCTGGCACTACACCTCCATCGCAAAAAAACAACAGCCCAAAGCCGATTTCGCCGCCTACGCCGCCGCCGAAGCCTACGCCCGAGCCGGACACACCGGCCTTTGGGCGAAGCGCGAACCCCTCGCGCCCTGGCTGTTCCGCAAACAACAACACACCGCACAACCGCAATGAACAAACAAACCCGCCAAGAAATGTTCAAACGCTGGCGCGCCGAAAACCCGCACCCGCAAACCGAACTGAACTACACCACACCCTTCGAACTCTTGATTGCCGTCCTACTCTCCGCGCAGGCCACCGACAAAGGCGTGAACAAAGCCACCGCCAAACTCTTCCCCGTGGCCAACACCCCGCAGGCCATGCTGGACTTGGGCTTGGAAGGCGTGATGGAATACACCAAAACCATAGGCCTCTACAAAACCAAGTCCAAACACATCATCGAAACCTGCCGCATCCTATTGGACAAACACGGCGGCGAAGTACCGCAAACGCGCGAAGCACTCGAAGCCCTACCCGGCGTAGGGCGGAAAACCGCCAACGTCGTCCTCAACACCGCCTTCGGCCAACCCGCGATGGCCGTGGACACCCACATCTTCCGCGTCGCCAACCGCATGAACCTCGCCCCGGGCAAAAACGTGCGCGAAGTGGAAGACAAACTGATCAAAGTCATCCCGAAAGAATTCATCCTCGATGCCCACCACTGGCTCATCCTCCACGGCCGCTACACCTGCAAGGCGCAAAAACCCCTCTGCCACCGATGCATCGTCAACGACCTGTGCGAATACAAAGGCAAAACCATAGAACAGGCCGTCTGAAAACATGGGCTTCCGCGTAGCTGAAACGCAGCCCCCGCACCATCGACAAAGCGGCAATGCTTCCAACCCGATTTGCCGCCCGACAACCAAAAAACATCCGACCATGACACACACACCCGATAGGCCGTCTGAAAACCCCGCAACCGCCCTTTCAGACGGCTCCCCCCCCTCCTTTGCCGACCGCCTGATACACTGGCAGAAAGAGCACGGCCGCCACAACCTGCCCTGGCACAGCCGCGACCCCTACCGCGTCTGGCTGTCGGAAATCATGCTCCAGCAAACCCAAGTCGCCACCGTGGCCGGCTACTACCCGCGCTTCCTCGCCGCCTTTCCCACCGTATCCGCCCTCGCCGCCGCAGCCGAAGACGACATACTCGCACTCTGGCAGGGCTTGGGCTACTACAGCCGGGCGCGCAACCTGCACAAAGCCGCCAAACAAATCATGGCCGACTTCGGCGGACAATTCCCGACCGAACGCACCGAATTGGAAAAGCTGTGCGGAGTCGGCCGCAGCACCGCCGCCGCCGTTGCCGCCTTTGCCTTCCTCAAACGCGAAACCATACTCGACGGCAACGTCAAACGCGTACTCTGCCGCGTCTTCGTCCAAGACGGCGACCCGCAGGACAAAAAGTTCGAACACACCCTCTGGACACTGGCCGAAAGCCTGCTGCCGCCCGAAAACGCCGACATGCCCGCCTACACGCAAGGCCTGATGGACCTGGGCGCGACCGTATGCAAACGCAGCAACCCCGCCTGCACCGCCTGCCCCATGAGCGACATCTGCCAAGCCAAAGCCCAAGGCCGTACTGCCGAACTGCCGCGCAAAAAAACGGCGGCAGAAATCAAAACCCTGCCGCTCTACTGGCTGATATGGCACGACGAAAACGGCGCGCTCCTGCTGGAAAAACGCCCCGCCAAAGGCATATGGGGCGGCCTCTACTGCACCCCCTGCTTCGACAGCCTGCAAGCCCTGCACGACTTTGCCGCCCGACACGGCCTCACCGCCGAAGATTTAACCGAACTCCCGCCCCTAACCCATCGCCTGACCCACCGCATGCTGCTGATTACCCCGTTTGCCGCTACAGGAAAAAGGCCGTCTGAAACCCTTTCAGACGGCCTCCTGGTGATACCGGAAAAACTGGCGGACTACGGCCTGCCCAAACCGCTGGCGGCATGGCTGGCGGAAAAACAGCCCGCCCTGTTTTAAAAGAATAAAAGGCCGTCTGAAAGCCGGGAAAACGGACTTACCGCCGTTAAACCACACTTTCAGACGGCCTTTATACCTCCGGTACGGCACATTCAGATAAAGACAAATTCACTGACGCTTCAACCCACAGCCGTACCCGACCTTCCATACGGGCTTGCTCCATCGGCGGCTTACCGCCTGACACCGGAAAACTGTTTATCCGCAGCGCACTAAACCGCCCGCCCGGTTTGCAGCGGCACACCGCTCAAACGGCTCATTTCCGTCACATACGCCGCCACCTTCGGCGGCATCTCCAGCCCGCGCACAATCGTCAGATTGCGCAAAATCGGGAACACCAAAATATCCTCCATCCCCAATTCTCCGCCCAATGCGTCGGCAGAAACCACCAAGCCTTCCAATTCGGCAAAATCGTCCGTCAAACGCACCAGATATTCCGGCGTTTTCGCCATATTTTCCGCAAAATTGCCGATAATCTGCTCCTTTTTCGCTGTGAAGTAATCCACCGCGCCTTGTTCGGCAAATTCGGGCAAATCCGCCAGCACGTCCCGCGGCTGTACCAACTTATTGGCATAAGTGCCGACTTTGTCCAACCAAGCCTGCACCTGAGGCCGCACTTCTTCTTTCAGACGGCCTTTCCCTGCCATTTCGTCGATATGGCGCACAATATCCAAACTCTCGCCCATAAACGAACCGTCGTCTTTCTGCAAAATCGGCACCTGTTTCGCGCCAATCATCTTAATCGGCGTTTCCTCGTCGTCATTCTGCAAAATAACCTCTTCAACCGCCACGCCGCGCAGGCCGAAAATCATACGGGCGCGGACGCAAAACGGGCAATGGTCGTAAATATAAAGTTTCATCGTCTCTTCCTTTTCCCAAAGCGGGAACCATCATTTTTAAAAAAGCCGGAGCAGCCAAATTTCCCATCATCCGGCCTGCAATATACGTCCGCCGGAATCATACCGCAAACCGCACATCTGCCAAAGCATTGTTTCAAATGAATGTTTGACAAATTTTTACAAAAACAAATGCACAAATTTTAATCGAATCTTTATTGTTGTTTTTTCTAAAATATTTTCTAAAAAATAAACAAGCGGTAGTTAATTTAGATTAACGGGTGCATGATATGCCAATTTTTTACTCATTTCCATGATTTACTTCAGCCGGTTGCAGGCATATACTGCCTGCTAACTTTACTGCTGTTTGAAAACAGAGGTGAACGTCGCCGGACGGTCCGGTTAAAAAACCACACCTATTTTTGATTAGAACAAGCAATCCGCCTACGCCCCTATACCAGCTCAGGCAGTTTCCTCTTACCTAACACAATATCTTTGGAGTTTATTATGAATTACGATAAAGCAGTATCTGAAATGTTGAATGTTGACGGCGCGTTGGCCGCAGCAGTTGTAGACTTTGCCAGCGGCATGATGCTCGCAGGCGGCGGCTCTCCCGCAATCGACCTTGAAATTGCCGCTGCCGGCAATACCGAAGTGGTCAGCTCAAAAATGAAAACTATGAAAATGCTGGGTTTGAACGATACCATCGAAGACATCCTGATTACCTTGGGCAAACAATACCACTTGATTCGCCCGCTGCAAAAACACGAAGGCCTGTTCTTGTACTCCGTATTGGACAAATCCAAATCCAACTTGGCTTTGGCTCGCCGCTCTTTGGTTGATGTAGAACGCAACCTGGGCTAATTTTTCTTACTAAACAAAAAAAATCGGCTGTTTTACAACCGATTTTTTTTATCTTATAATGCTCGTGTATTATTTATAAATTATTTAAAATCACACACACCTAACTCATCCTTCTTACGTTTTAGGATAATTTTCGGGATTAAACCATTTTATTAATTCACTTACGTTTGGGAGTTCATTATGAATTACGATAAAGCAGTATCTGAAATGTTAAATGTTGACGGTGCTTTGGCCGCAGCAGTTGTGGACTTCGCCAGCGGCATGATGCTTGCGGGTGGCGGTTCTCCCGCAATCGACCTTGAAATTGCCGCAGCCGGTAACACCGAAGTGGTCAGCTCAAAAATGAAAACCATGAAAATGCTGGGTTTGAATGACGTCATCGAAGACATCCTGATTACCTTGGGCAAACAATACCACTTGATCCGCCCGCTGCAAAAACACGAAGGCCTGTTCTTGTACTCCGTATTGGACAAATCCAAATCCAACCTGGCTTTGGCCCGCCGCTCTTTAGTTGATGTAGAACGCAACCTGAGCTAATCCCTTTCTTGAAAACGGCTGGTTTCCAGCCGTTTTTTGTTTTTGCAGACAACCTGATTTCCACAAATAATCGGCGTTTTAGCTTCTCAGAAACCTTGTTTTCCTACCCTGCCCGTTTCAGCTACAATATTCGTCCATCCCTTCTCCCATACCGTTTCGGAGCATCCCATGGCTGGCATTAACCCTGCACCCTCGTCATCACAATCCGATTTTCAGACGGCCAAACAATGGTTCGAACAATACTGCTCCCAACAAAACGATTCCGACCGTGCTTTATTACATCATGCCTTAGAACTAGCCGAAAACGCCTATCCGCCCGAGGCAACTACTGAAAGCGGCGAGCCGCTGTCAGAACACCTGCTGAAAGCTGCACAAATGGTGGCAGACATTGATCTGCTGCCGGAAGCAGTCGCCGCAACCATACTGACCGACATTTCCACCTATCGGGACAACTGGTTCGAAACCGTTGCCGGAAAATGCGGAAAACCCGTTGCCGAACTGGTGCGCGGTATCGACGAAGTACAGAAACTGACCCAATTTATCCGCGTCGACAACCTCGCCACTCCGGAAGAGCGCGCCCAGCAAGCCGAAACCATGCGTAAAATGCTGCTGGCGATGGTCACCGACATCCGCGTCGTCATCATCAAGCTGGCTCTGCGCACACAAACCATGCAGTTCCTCAGTAACGTCCCCGACAGCCCCGAAAAACGCGCCGTCGCCAAAGAAACCCTAGACATCTTCGCCCCGCTCGCCAACCGTCTGGGCGTGTGGCAGCTCAAATGGCAGCTCGAAGACCTCGGCTTCCGCCATCAAGAACCCGAAAAATATCGCGAAATCGCGCTGCTTTTGGACGAAAAACGCACCGAACGCCTCGAATACATCGAAAACTTCCTCAACATCCTGCGCGGTGAACTCAAAAAATACAACGTCCATTTTGAAGTCGCCGGCCGCCCGAAACACATCTACTCCATTTACAAAAAAATGGTGAAGAAAAAACTCAGCTTCGACGGGCTGTTCGACATCCGCGCCGTGCGGATTTTGGTCGATACCGTCCCCGAGTGTTACACCACGCTGGGCATCGTCCACAGCCTCTGGCAGCCCATTCCCGGCGAGTTCGACGACTACATCGCCAACCCCAAAGGCAACGGCTATAAAAGTTTGCACACCGTCATCGTCGGCCCGGAAGACAAAGGCGTGGAAGTGCAAATCCGCACCTTCGATATGCACCAATTCAACGAATTCGGTGTCGCCGCCCACTGGCGTTACAAAGAGGGCGGCAAAGGCGATTCCGCCTACGAACAAAAAATCGCTTGGTTGCGCCAACTCTTGGACTGGCGCGAAAACATGGCGGAAAGCGGCAAGGAAGACCTCGCCGCCGCCTTCAAAACCGAGCTTTTCAACGACACGATTTACGTCCTGACCCCGCACGGCAAAGTCCTCTCCCTGCCTACGGGTGCAACCCCCATCGACTTCGCCTACGCCCTGCACAGCAGCATCGGCGACCGTTGCCGCGGCGCGAAAGTCGAAGGGCAAATCGTGCCGCTGTCCACCCCGCTTGAAAACGGACAGCGCGTCGAAATCATTACTGCCAAAGAAGGGCATCCTTCCGTCAACTGGCTCTACGAAGGCTGGGTCAAATCCAGCAAGGCAATCAGCAAAATCCGCGCCTACATCCGTCAGCAAAACGCCGACACCGTGCGCGAAGAAGGCCGCGTCCAACTCGACAAACAGCTTGCCAAACTCACGCCCAAGCCCAACCTGCAAGAGCTTGCCGAAAACCTCGGCTTCAAAAAACTCGACGACCTCTACACCGCCGTCGGACAGGGCGAAATTTCCAACCGCGCCATCCAGAAAGCCTGCGGCACGCTGAACGAACCGCCGCCCGTACCGGTTAGCGAAACTACTATCGTCAAACAGTCCAAAATCAAAAAAGGCGGCAAAACCGGCGTTCTCATTGACGGCGAAGACGGTCTGATGACCACGCTTGCCAAATGCTGCAAACCCGCGCCGCCCGACGACATTGTCGGCTTCGTTACCCGCGAACGCGGTATTTCCGTCCACCGCAAAACCTGCCCCTCTTTCCAACACCTCGCCGAACAAGCACCCGAGAAAGTGTTGAACGCAAGCTGGGCGGCGTTGCAGGAAGGACAAGTGTTCGCCGTCGATGTCGAAATCCGCGCCCAAGACCGCTCGGGACTTTTACGCGACGTATCCGACGCGCTCGCCCGCCACAAACTCAACGTTACCGCCGTGCAAACCCAGTCCCGCGACTTGGAAGCCAGCATGAGGTTCACGCTCGAAGTCAAACAAGTCAACGACCTCCCGCGCGTCCTCGCCAGCCTCGGCGACGTCAAAGGCGTCTTGAGCGTCACGCGCTTGTAATGCGGATACATCCGCCCCTACCGCTGTAACGCCTGGTTTTGACTCAAGCTTCATCCGCAAGAAAGGCCGTCTGAAAACGATATTTAAGGTTTTCAGACGGCCTTTTCTCGGACTACTTCAATTCACAAGGTCTAAGCCATATTTTCAGCCACTACCCCGCTTTCTATCGGCTGCAACAGCGGCAATCCGTTCAAACGCCCCAAGGCCGTCTGAAAAGCAGACAGGCCGACCGTTTCCGAACCGAAACGCTTCAAATGATGCGTATCCTGCTGGCAGTCGATTAACCCGACACCGCAGCGGGCAAGGAACGGCACGGCGCAGGCAAAGGCGATTTTCGATGCGTCGGGCATACGGGCGAACATTGATTCGCCGTAAAACACCCGCCCGATCTGCACGCCGTAAAAACCGCCTGCCAACCGCCATTCCCCGGCCTCATCAGGCAACCAGCACTCGAAAGAATGGGCATGGCCTAAACGGTGCAGCCTGCCATAGGCCGTCTGAAAATCCGGCGTAATCCAAGTTCCGTCCTGACCCGGGCGCGGCACTGCGGAACAGGCGGCGACAACGTCGGAAAAACAAGTATTGACGGTAACGCGGTAACTTTTATTCCGCAGCGTTTTCGCCAGCGAACGGCCTATATGCAGCTTTTCCGGCATCAGTACGGTGCGCGGGTCGGTAGTGAACCAGTAATACAGCCCGTTTTCGGAAAACCATGGAAAAATGCCCTGACGATAGGCCGACAAAAGCCGCCCCACGTCCAAATCTCCACTTACGCCGACCAGCCCGTCATATTCCGCCGCCAAGCGGGCGGCGTTGGGAAACCTATAATCATTGGGAGGCAGATAAGGAATTTGCATAAATCCCGCCGCAAAAAAACGACCATTTTACGGGCAAATCCCATCCTCTGCCTCACCTTTGTTGCGGCAAACCGACAAATATTAACAAAACAACCGATTCTACTGCACATTTTTTGAAACACGACTAATTAGCGTTTATATTTCATTCCCTTTATCCCATTCCGCACACAGAAAAGGAAAAATATGTCTGCCCAACGCAAACTCCCCCTCTTCCCGCTGGCCGTGCTGCCGCTGACACTGGCCGCCGCCTTCGCCCATGCCGACGGAGACACCGTCGTAGAAGGCGCATCGCTCGACACCGTTTACGTTACCGCCGAAAAACAACTCCAGCAATCGCTCGGCGTTTCCCGCATTTCTGCCGAAGACATCGAAAAACGGCCTGCCGTAAACGATATTTCCGAACTCGTCCGCACCATGCCCGGCGTAAACCTCACCGGCAACACCGCCACCGGCCAGCGCGGCAACAAACGCCAAATCGACCTGCGCGGTATGGGTCCTGAAAACACTTTGATTTTGATTGACGGCAAACCCGTCCATTCGCGCCAGTCGGAACGCATCAGTATGCGCGGCGAACGCAACACGCGCGGCGACAGCAACTGGGTGCCGGTTGAAGAAATCGAATCCATCACCGTCCTGCGAGGCCCTGCCGCCGCCCGCTACGGTTCCGGCGCGATGGGCGGCGTGGTCAATATCGTTACCAAAAAAGTGCCGAAAGAATTCAAAGGCCAAATCAACCTGTATGCAAATCAACCGCAAGACAGCAAAGAAGGCGGAACACGCCGCATCGGCTTCAACCTCGGCGGCCCGATTGTTCAGGACGTATTGGGGTTCCGCATCTACGGCAACCTGAATAAAACCGATGCCGACGCTGCCAACATCAACGCCGGACGCGGCAACGACAGCGCGGCAGGCGTGGAGGGCGTGCGCAACAAAGACATTGCAGGCCGTCTGCAATGGAAAATCACCCCGTCGCAAACCCTGGTTTTCGACAGCAGCTACAGCCGTCAGGGCAACATCTACAACGGCGACACGCAAAACAGCAACCCGCGTTCGGCTTTGGTAACCACATTGGCAGAGGACAAAGCCGAAACAGCACGCCTCTACCGTTCCGCCTTCTCGCTGACACATGACGGCGTATGGGACTGGGGCGACACCAAAAACATCATCAGCTACGAACGCACCACCAACAGCCACTTGCCCGAAGGTTTGGCCGGTGGTCCGGAAGGCAGCTATACAGGCTTGGATTTTGTTCAAAGCCGTCTGAAAAACCTGCGTTTGAGCAGCGAAGCCAATATTCCGTTCAAACTCGGCGTGGACAATGTCCTAACCGTCGGCGCGGAATTTACCGACAGCAAATTGGACGATCCTACATCTAACTCGCAAAGTCTGACAGATACTATTCCCGGTGGCCCTGGGCGGCCACCACGCAAGGTTGTGAACATCTTCTCGGGCGTGTCGGAACATCGTAGTGGTAAAACTTCGCAACGCAACTGGGCGGCTTACGTTGAAGACAATATTTCGTTGACCGATAAAACCCATCTGATTCCAGCCATCCGTTTCGACCACAACAGCGACAGCGGCAGCAACTGGAGTCCGGCTTTGAACTTCTCGCATCAAATCGGCGAAAATTGGTTGGTCAAAGGCGGTGTTGCCCGTGCGTACAAAGCGCCAAACCTGTATCAAACCAATCCTGACTTTATTCTGTACACACGCGGTCAGGGCTGTCCGCTCAATGCGCCGGGTAGTGTCAGCTGTTTCTACATGGGCAATGCCAACCTGAAGCCTGAAACCAGCATCAACAAAGAAATCGGCATCGAATTCAACAAATCGGGCTGGCAGGCTTCGGCAACCTATTTCCACAACGCCTACCGCAACAAAATCGTGATAGGCGACAACATCATCGCTACCAGCAACATCGGCAACTGGCTCTTGCAATGGGAAAACACACCCAAAGCCACCATTTCCGGCATAGAAGGCAACTTAGTCGTTCCGTTGCACGACACACTCAAATGGAGCAACAACTTCACCTATATGCAAAAATCGGAAGACCATCAAGGCAACCCCCTGTCGCTGGTACCGAAACACACCATCAACAGCACGCTGGCTTGGACACCGAACGAACGCTTTGATGTCAACCTGACCTTTACCCACTACGGCCGCACCAAACCGCGCAGTGTCGCCATCAACCGCCTCGAACGCGATGGCAACCTCAGGGCAGGCACCCTCCCGTTGTCTGCCGAGCGCAACCAAACGCAAGTCAGCCCTTACGGCATCTGGGGCATCAACGCCGGCTACAACTGGAACAAACGCGTGGCCGTGCGTGGCGGCATCAGCAACCTGTTCAACAAAAAACTGTACCGCACCGGAAACGGCGCGCAGACCTACAACGAACACGGTCGCGCCTTCTACGGCAGCTTAAAAGTATCGTTTTAATCAGATTCCGTATCCGTAGGCAAAGAGGCCGTCTGAAAACATCTTTCAGACGGCCTCTTATCCCGTACGCACTTTATACCCATACCCGGCGAACACTATTTTTCAAAACCGTCCGAAACCGCGCGGGCATCACAATATCCACAACGGCAACCGGCATTTTGTATAATCTGCCTATTCCGTGCCCACACTGTCCGAAGCCTGTTTTCAACCAAGCAGCCTGTTTCAGACGGCCGGTAAAACATCCCAACCAAAGAGACCCCATCATGCAAAAAACCATCCTTTTCCTCTCCTGCCTGCTCGCCGCAACCGCCCAAGCCGCGCCAAACTTTCCCGGCCTTCGCACCCAAATGGGCGATTGGGACACCGTTTGCGACAACACCGGCACCTGCCGCGTGGCAGGCTATCACAATGACGGTTCGGACAATGCCGTATCCGTCCTGTTCACCCGCCCCGCCGGCAAAAACGCCGCCACTACCGCGCAGATTCAGATTATCGAAGAATGCGAAACACCCGCCGCCTGCGCTCAAGCCGACAACACCGGCGGCGAACTGTTTTTAAACGGCCAATCGCTGGGCACAGTCGCCTTCGGCAAAGACGACTACACCGCCACACTCAGCCCGAAGCAGACGGAACAACTTATCTCCGCCTTCGCCGAACGCCGGCCGCTGTCGATTTCCGACCGTCAGGGCAAAGTGTGGATAATCCCCGACAAAGCCTTTGACCAAGAACGGCTGGCCGAAGGCAGATTCTGGGTGATGTACGCACAATCATTTGACTTTCCCCATGACCATGATGAAACCAACAAAAAAAACGCGCTAAAAAATCAAACCGTCGGCCTGTTTGCAAACGACAGCAAAATCACCGACATCCTCATCGATGAAGACTTCACGCTCGCCACCATTCCCGAAGGTGGCCGCGCCGCCGTCGAAGCCGTGCTGGCGACGGCCAACCGCGTAACCCTGCGTATCGGCGGCAAAGAACGCGAACTGTCCGACGACGGCGCATACGCCGCACTGCTCGCCGCCGATGCCTATCAAGGGCGCGTGGGCGACGGCAGCGCGTGGGTGAAAAACGGTGCGACACGGTTTGCCGCCCAAAGCCCCGCCGTGCTGCCGCCCAAAGCCGCGCCCAAAATTCAGGCCGCCCGCGTACCCGCCGAAACGAAAGGCAAAGAATACGCCGCCGGCACGCCCGAATACCGCAAATTGTGGAAGCTTATCCGTAAACCTTACCAAGCCGGTGAATGCACCATGTTGCAAGATTCCAAACGCAACCGTAGCATCACCGTTTATCCCTTAAGCGGCGGCAAAATGCTAATCGAAACAGGCTGCGAACTGTTTGCCTATAACAGCAACGGCTTTTTCGCCATCGCCGACAGCAAATTCAACCGCCTCTACACCGTATTGGAGGATTCGAGCCTGGGCGGATACGGCGGCTTCGACGTAGACAAAAACGGTACGGCAACACTTTCAGGCAACCAAAAAGGCCGCGGCTTGGGCGACTGTTGGAGCACGGTTGAATATGTGTGGGACGGCAAAGCCTTCATCCGCAGCAAAAGCGAAAGCGACACGCAGTGCAAAGGCTTTGCCGGCGGCGCGTGGGAGCAGCCCGACTTTGTGGCGGACGTGCTTGCACCGAAATAAAAGGCAGGCCGTCTGAACAGGCAACCGGCCATGTTTCAGACGGCCTTTAATCCCCTCAACCCTAAAAACCGATATTCCACCCCTCGTCTTGCGCCCGCTGCCGCGCAACCCACAGGCAGCCCTTTTCACAACGACCGAAAGGAAACCCCATGAAACTTCAACGCATCCCCGCCCTGCTGCTGGCCGCAGCCCTGTCCGCCCAAGCCGCGCCGCCGCAAAAGGCCGAACTGCCGCGCTACCCTGCGCCGAAAAACCTCGACTTTGCCCAAGTGGCAGGCAGCCTGCACACTATCAACGTAAACGGGCAGAGCGTGCCATACCGCGCCTTCGAGCACATCGTTTACGTGATGAAGCCTGCCGACACGCGTTACCAAATCATGAACGTGTACATCCCCGAAGCCTATTTCCAAGGCGGCAGCATCAACGGCTTCACCAAAGACACCGCACCGATTTTCTTTCCGAACAACGTGGGCGGCTATATGCCGGGCGAAGCGGGGCAGCCTGAAACCGATTCGCGCGGCAGCGGCAAGCCCAACGCTATCGCCGTTGCCCTGTCGCAAGGCTATGTGGTCGCCAGCCCCGGCGCGCGCGGCCGCACCGAAGCCAATGGGCGCGCCCCCGCCGCCATTGTCGATTTGAAAGCCGCCGTGCGCTATCTCAAAGCCAACGACGCCAAAATGGCAGGCGACGCGCGCAAAATCATCAGCAACGGCACCAGCGCGGGCGGCGCATTGTCCGCACTGCTCGGCACCAGCGGCAACGCCCGCGAATACGCGCCCTATCTGCGCGCGCTGGGTGCGGCCAACGCCACGGACGACGTGTTCGCCGTATCCGCCTATTGCCCGATTACCAATCTGGAACACGCCGACGCCGCCTACGAATGGCAGTTCAACGGCGTGAACGACTACGAAAAAATCGACATTTCCATGATCGACTACCACGTGGAGCGCAAAACCGTCCGCGGCACGCAAACCGCCGAGCAGCAGCGCCTTTCAGACGGCCTGAAAAACCTGTTCCCCGCCTATGTGAACAGCCTGAAGCTGAAAAACGCCCAAGGCGTTCCGATGACGCTGGACAACAACGGCAACGGCAGCTTCAAAGCGCAAATCGAATCCATGCTCGCCCAATCCGCGCAAAAAGCCTTGGATGAAGGCAAAGACCTGTCCGGCCAAACCTGGCTGACCATTGAAAACGGCAAAGTCAAAGCCGCCGATTTTTCCGCCTACGCCAAATTCGTCGGCAGACAAAAAACCGCGCCCGCGTTTGACGGCGTGGACTTGTCCACCGGCGAGAACAACCTGTTCGGCGACGCGCAAACCCAAGCCAAACACTTCACTGCGTTTGGCGCGCAAAACAACACCGTACCGGGCGCGCAAACGGCAGACGCGGCCACCGTCCGCATCATGAACGCCATGAATTTCATCCGACGCGGCGGCACGCAGCACTACCGCATCCGCGTCGGCGAAAACGACCGCGACACCTCGCTGGCCATCTCGCAACTGCTCGCACTCAAACTGCGGGCACACGGCAAAAACGTGGATTACGCCCTGCCCTGGGGCGTGGGACACAGCGGCGATTACGATTTGGACGAGCTGTTTGCGTGGATGAAGGACGTGAGCGCGCGGTAATAATAAAACAGCGGCCGCCTGTATGCCGCTGATGCTTGCAGGCTGCTTTTTGACCATTCAAAAAGCAGCCTGCATTGTTTACTTTGTTGAAACTTTGCTTTCAGACGGCCTTTCGGTTTATTTTGTTGATTCCGACACAGGGCGGCGGCCAACCACGCAGCCGATTGCCCGGCAGCCCTATCCCATCCTGCATAACGCGCTGACAAAAGTGTTAAAATAGCCCGTTTATAGTGTCATAAAACATGTTTGACCGGCGGCTTGAAGCGTTTCGGCTTCGCAGAAACTCCGCTTCCTTCGGAAGCTCGGTTTTAACTTCGTTGAAGCTGCGCTTTCAGACGGCCTTCAGCCTTTTCTTGAAAGATTGATCGTGATAACCCTCCCCATTCCCGTCCCCCAAACCCCGCACGCGCTCTACCGCGCCATGTCCCTCTACATCGTTGCCGCATTCGGTATCGGCTGGTTCCTGCCCGTAAACGGTGTGCTATGGGGCGTACTGCTGGCCACCGCGCTGGTGCTGTATCTGCAAATCCGCTCGCTGGCACGCGGCGAAAAACGGCTGTACGACCGATTCCTCGCCGGCAAAAGCGGCATCTCTTCGCTGCAATGGCTTTATTTGATGATTGCCGTTACGGGTATGGTTGTCGCTTTTTACGGCGGCACGGCGGCCTCATACGGCGAATTGCGCGAAGCACGCGGCATTGTGCCCGCCAAACCGTATAATGCAAGAACCGAATGTTATGCTAGGCAGGATGCCGTATCCCAAAACGAGTTTGTCCAATTCCTACTACTCGACCGCCACTGCCGCCATGTGAGCGGTACCAACTACCTTCCCTTCCCCAACGGCGGCGAAACCCTGCATTTGAACTGTGCCGCCAACCTGCACGACGCTTGCGAATCCGCCTACGCCCACGCGGGCAAAACGGCCGTGGTGAAATACAGCGGCTCGCGCCTGTATGAAATGGAAGTGGACGGCGTGCCAATCTACCGTTATGCCGAACAAGCCGCCCGATTCAACCGCGAGCGTAAAGCCGCCCTGCTGGACGCGCTCATCGCCGTGCCGCTGTTCGCCCTGCCGCTGATGTGGTTCCACCGCCGCTTCGACGACTGGCAGAACGAGCTGGCCGAAGGCGAAACCGTGCCGGACGAAACGCCGCAGTGGTGGAAATACACCGTGTTGTGCTGCTGGTATCTGCCGCTTACCGCCGCCTTTGCATGGGCGGGCATCGGCTGGTGGCGCAATATAGACGAGCCGATTGCCTTGACCATCGGGCTGCTGTTCATCGGCGCGTTGCTGTTTTTCACCCTGCGCGGCGCGTATCGCGTGTTTTATCCAAAGCAGCCTGCACGTTGAAACCGCGCGTTCAGACGGCCTGAACCGAACCACAGATTCAACAGCTTTGTCGAATCCCGACTCGAAATACGCATCGTTCAACCCTTAACAGGAGTAACGCCATGCCTTCCGCCAAGCTCATCCAAAAACTCAAACCCGCCTTGCAAAACCCGCTGCCGCCCGAACAAGACGGCGTCCTGTTGTGCCTCGATTCCGACGGCGTAACGGGCGACAACGCCAAATACATGAACATGTACAACCGCCTCGCCCGTTGGTACGACTTCGGCGAACGCTGGATAGCCCGCCTCAGATACGGCAACAGTATCAACGAAATGCGGCGCAGCCTGATGGGCGAACTGGAATGGCGGCAGGACTGCACCGCGCTCTACGCCTCCATCGGCACAGGTACCGATTTAAACCACCTGCCCGCCGACATCGACCTCTCCGCGCTGGATTTGACCGGCGCCGACCTGTCGCTCGGCATGTTGGAACGCTGCCGCAACGTATGGCGGAAAAAAGCGGCAGGCTTGGATTTGGTACACTGCAACGCAGAAGACTTACCCTTTGCCGACAATATGTTCGACGTCGTATTCCATGTGGGCGGCATCAATTTTTTTAGCGACAAGCAAAAAGCCATCAACGAAATGCTGCGCATCGCCAAGCCCGGCACCAAAATCATGATTGCAGACGAAACCACCGACTTCATCCAACAACAATACAAAAAAAGCCTATTCACGCGGAACTACTTCCAAGACACCGATTTCGATCTGACACAAATCGAAAACTGCATTCCCGAAACCGTACAGGAAAAGAAAACGCGGCTGCTGTGGAGCAACCGCTTTTACTGCATCACCTTCCGCAAACCTGCTTGAAAACGCCATAAATGCAATCGAGAAGAAATATGTCAAATCATCAAAATTGGAGCAAAATATGAACATTCCCTTTGCAGCGGCCGCCCTGCTGTTGGCCGTGGCATTTTTTGCCCATCTTTTTGTCGGCACCCGCGAAACCTTAAGTCAAAAACCCGATGAAGAAAACACTACGCAACAGGGTATGCGCAACTGGATGCAGGCTGTGTGCGCTTTTCAGTTGGTCAGCATAGATTTACTGCTGCTTGCCGCCGCTGCCTGCCTACTTGCGTTTACACGGGTTTTCGACAGCATGGAAGCCGCCGCTGCCCGTTTTTTTGCCGTTTATCTGGGCCTATGGTGCACCGTGTGGCTGATACAGCTTAAAATGGCCGGTGCGCGCGGCAAAACTTATTTCCTGCTCGGCCAATGGATATTGTTTTTACTGTGCGCCCTGCTGATGCTGTGGGGTGCGTACTAAAAAAACCGCGCCTGCCCAGGTAGGGCGGATAGCGCTTAAGGCCGTTTAAAAGTGCAGGCTGCTTTGATGCCGTCTGAAAGCCCAAAAAGGCAGCCTGAAACCCGCTCGCGCCGTAGATAAGGGTTTAGAATGCTTTGCCGGACATCAATGTCCAACTCGCAAGCTCAAATTAGGAGAAGATCATGGATCAAAAAGTAAAAAATCTGCTGGATGATTGGCAAAAGAGTAATCCTGCCTTGTATGAAATCGCCAATAGTGTGCGCACGAAAATAGGGCAACTGGCAGACATGGCGAGCGAAGAAGTGAAATATGGCGGTATTTTGTTTGCCGCACCCGAACCGTTTTGCGGCATTTTTGTTTGTAAGCAGCATGTAACCGTGGAATTTGGTCATGGCGCCGAGATGGCAGACCCGCACGGTTTATTGGAAGGCAAAGGCAAAGGACGTCGCCATTTGAAATTACATACGCTTGAAGATGTAGAAAATAAGCATTTGGCGGATTACTTGCGATTGGCGCAAAAAGCAGCAGAATAAAATGCCGGGCTGAAAGAGCGCTGAACTACGACGGCAACCGTTTTCAGGCTGCCTTGAATGCTGTCTGAAAACCCGTTTGCGGGCTTCGCACGGAGTTTGTAGGTCGGTGCATTTATGCCCGACAAACACAGATAAATTTTAAAACGTCGGGCATAAATGCCCCGACCTACGGCTGCGCTTGCTTTCAGGCTGCCTATGCCTATCATCATGCCGTCTGAAAAACCCAACCCATCCGAGCCACACCCCCCAACCCACATCAGAAAGCCCCCCATGCCCACCGAAATCCGTATCACCTATTCCCGCCTGAAAATGTTTGTGATGTCGCTCGTTCTGCTCGCCATCGCCGCTGCCGCATCGCCGCTGCTGTTTGTTGGCAGCCTAAAATCTGTCCTAAGCGGAGCTTTTATCGTTTTGTTCTGCTTGGTGTTTGCCGCCCTTTTGCTCTACCACGCCGCCGATAGCCGCACCAAACTGGTGTTAAACGCCGACGGTATCCGCATCGTCCAAGCGTTTACCGAAGAAGAACTCGACGGGGTTGGCGCGAAAAGCGGCAGCAAAACCAAGCGCGAAAACGTTTTTTATCCGTGGGAACTGGTTAACAGCGTGGTTTTCGTGTATCCGTTTCCCGCCACACTGTACCTGAACAGCGAGCCTGCACGCAAATTCAAAGCCGAACTGGAAGAACTGGAAGCCGAGCAGCCGCTGCCCGATAACGCCACGCTCGAGCAAATGGAAGCGCGCGTCGCCAAATATCTGCGCCTGTCGGAAAGCATGACCCGCCAGCGCGACTTCTCCATCACCCTGCCCGTGATGTACCTGCTGCACGGCAAACACCTGCCCGATTTAATCCGCACGCTAGCGGCCGAGTCCGACAAAAGCCGCCGCCAAGCCGTGCTCGACGGTTTTTGCCAAACCTTTTTCCCCAAAGCCCTTGGTTCGCGCCCCGTCGCGCCACCCGAACCGCGCGAGTTCCCCGTCTGCCTGCCCGCCCAAGTCAGCATCCGCAGCATTGGCGGCGGCTATCCGCTGGCAAACATTTTGTGTGCCCTGATGCTTATCGGCAGCCTTGTTTTTGCCGCCGTAATCGTGCGCAACGCCGCCGATCCTGCCGACATCCGCGGATTTCTGCCGCTGCTGCCCTTTGCCGTCATTACCGCCGCCGCATGTGGGTGGCAGCTGTCCCGCTACCGCCGCCGTCGCGCCGTGCTTGCCGCCATCAACCGCCCCGAAGCGCAGCCGTGGAAACTCGTTGCCATCCCGATTTACATCGCCGGCACCAATCGCAAACTCAGGCGGACGTATTATTTCTACCCCGCGCCCATCAACGGCAAAATCCGCAAAATCACATTTAGCGACCACAACTTCCAACCCGTCCGCCGCCACGGACAATATCTCGCCTTCGCCCCGCAAGGCGGCGGCGCGCCCGTTCCCGTTGATGCCGAGTTGCGCAATATCCGCGGTCTGAACGAAAGCGAACGCCGCGGGCTGCTGCGGCAAATTAAAGAGCTGGCGGCAGAATGAATGCCGCAGGCAGCCTGAAACGCCGTTTGCCGTTTTCAGGCTGCCTTTAAGGACAGCCGCCGTAGGTCGGGCATTGATGCCCGACAAATCCCATCCGCAAAGTTCGGGCATAAATGCCCGACCTACACGGCTAAATTAAATTTCCAGCCAACCAAGAATATTTCCAATGAATATAAAAACAGCAGAAAATATCCAGTGCGAATTTGAATATCTGGTATTAGACGGCTATTTCCCGATACATTTCGCATCGCACGGGCAAGAACGCAGCGACTGGCAGTTTGCGGTTGAATTCATATACCGTCTATTTGAACGCTTATAGCAGCCTGCACCCCGCCGTTTGTATCAACCCAAAGTGCAGGCTGCTTTTGTATTTTTCAGGTAGCCTAAAAGCAGCCTGCAGGCAGCCCCCCTCGGAAAGGAAAACCTATGCCCAAGCCCACCCGCCAAGACTTCGCTTTTTTAAACGACGCGAAAACCGAAGCCGTATTGTTCGACCTCTACACCGCCGCCGTACGCCAGATTCCCGGCCTGATATGGCATTTCCTGCCCCAACTGCCCAAACTGCTGGGCAAAGGCAGCGGCTGGACGGGCGAAAACGAAGCCTATTTCGACGACAAATACATCCCCATCGTCCCGCAGCAGGGCGCATTCCTGTATATGCAGGCCTTGGCCAAGGGCGCGAAAAACATCGTCGAATTCGGCACGTCTTACGGCATTTCCACGCTTTATCTGGCCGCAGCGGCCAAGAAAAACGGCGGCCGCGTGATAACTACCGAATACCTGCCGCACAAAGCCGAAGCCGCCCGCCGCCACTTCGCCGCCGCGGGGCTGGCCGACCACATCGAACTGCGCGAAGGAGACGCGCTGGAAACTTTGCAAGACATCCCCGGCGGCATCGATTTCGTGCTGCTCGACGGCTGGCCGAACTTGGTTTACCCCGTGTTCAAACTGCTCGAACCCAAGCTCGCCCCGCGCGCCGCCGTCGCCGTGGACGACGTGGAAGGCTACACCCCCGCCATGCAGGATTATCTGGACTACGTCCGCAATCCCGCCAACGGCTATGTTTCCGCCACCTTAAAGCCGCATAAGGCCTTGGAATACAGCGTGAAAACAGCCGAGGCGGATGCTGCTTGAGGTCGTCTGAAAGCAGCCTGCACTTTGAAAACAAGATGCAGGCTGCTTAGGGTAATGTGTCGTTTATCAATCCAGTTTCACGATTTCTCCGTCTTCTGGAACGTTCACACGGCTCTCAATGCCTTGACCGCGTATAAATTTACGCATATCGGCGCGGCTGACGGCGGTATGATTCACGGTATCCATGTGTACGGTGATGATTTTGGCTTTAGGCATGACTTGGCTGGCTTTTAATACATCAGCCGTCCCCATAATAATGCCGTCTGAAATGCCTGAAATCAGCGCGTAGCCCGTGTTCATAATCAGATAATCGGGTTTGTAGCGGTTCAATGCTTTGTTTACATCTGCCGTCCACACAGTATCACCCATAATATAAGCGGTTTTATGTCCGCTGCTTTGGAATACCACACCCATTGCATCGCCTAAGATTTCGGCTAGCTGAGGGTTGGCATACATGGCTTCTGTACCGTGTACGCCGCCGGTTTTGCTGATGGTTACGCCGTTGAAGACAGCGTTGCCGTTCAACACGCGTACATCAGTAAAGCCTTGGCTGCGGATTTTTGCCGCGTCGGCTTGGTGCTGCACATATACGGGCAGGTTTTTCGGAATGGAACGTGCGGCGGTTTCGTCCCAATGGTCTTCGTGAGTATGGGTAACGATAACTGCATCCACACCGTCCAAAATTTTATTCACGCTCATCGGCAGCCCGACCAGCGGCATTTTGGCTTGGCTGTTGAACGTGCCGGCAAAGCCGTTCATGGAATGCTTGGGGGCGAAAAACGGGTCAATCAAAAACGTCTGCCCCGCATATTCGACTTTGGCGGTAGCGTTACGGATATGTTGGTATGAATCGTCTGCCCAAGCGAAAAAGGCTGTCGCGCCCAAAACAGTGGCAAGAATAAATTGCTTGGATTTCATGATGTTGCTCCTTAAAAAATCATGGAGCGTATTTTAAGCAGCAGGTGTATCGGCTAAAATAGGCAATATTGCCAACAAACGCAAGGATAGTGCCAAAATGTCGTCTGAAAACGAGCGTAACGAGTTTCGCCAAAATCAAGCTGCCCCCAAAATCGTGCTATATGCTCAATCGGGCATGAATGATTTTGTCTTCAACATTCCCTTTTCTGTTTTTCAGACGACCTATCGGGACAATCCGCTCTTTGACCTGAAAATCTGTTCCGATGACAGCAAAGACGTCATCACGGCACTGGGCGCAAGCATTCCCGTACACGGCGGCTTGGATTTGACGGAAGAAGCCGACATCATCGTCATCGCAGGCTGGCGCAATATTGAAGAAGCCCCGACACCTGAGTTAAGCGCACATTTACAGAAAGCAGTACAACGTGGTGCGCATATCACCGCCCTATGTTACGGCACTTACGCCCTTGCCTACACAGGACTTTTAGACGGCAGAACCGCCGCCACCCACTGGCTTGCCGAAGACGACTTTGTCCGCCGTTTCCCTAAAATTCATCTGGATACCAACCGCCTATATGCGGAAGACGGCAACTTTTTAACATCGGCAGGTGCGGCGGGCGGGCTGGATTGCTGCCTTTACCTCATCCGCAAAATCCACGGTGCAACCGTTGCCAACGACCTTGCCCGTACCTTGGTTGCGGCACCACACCGCGAAGGCGGGCAGGCACAGTTTATCCACCGACCTGTCGAACGTCGTACCGCCGATGACAAAATCAATCACTTATTGGACGAACTGCGCCAAAACCTTGCGACCCCATACCGCTTGGACGATTTGGCAAAAAAATTAGCCGTTTCCCGCCGAACCTTTATCCGCCATTTTTCTCAAGCCACAGGCATGAATTTCGGTGAGTGGCTCACAACAGAGCGGCTATGGCAGGTACAGGATTTGTTGGAAAATACGGATTTGCCGATAGAACGCATCGCCGAACAAAGCGGCTTCGGCAGCGCGGCAAACCTACGTTTGCAGTTCAAAGCCAAGTTTAAAATCAATCCAAATGTCTGGCGGAAAGTATTTGGCAGATAGCTCGCGTTAGTCAATCCAAAATACCTGGGTGCAGGCTGCTTTGAAGGTCGTCTGAAAACCCAAAAAGCAGCCTGCACTTGCCTTTGCTGATGAAATCAGATTCCCGAATCCTGCCAGCGCCACTAAAATATCGAACCCGATGCCCGTAAACACCACCTACATCATTTTCAGGTAGCCTGAAAGGACACACCATGCCGCAGCCGGATTGGCAATCTATCGAAAACATCGCCTATCAAATCATCGTGGATGCCGTGTACCATATACACAGGCAATACCCGCACGAAACCGTGTACGCCGCCATTTTCCACAACTTCTACTGCGACAATACCTATCTCTATTTCCCCTCGCTGTCGGTCGGCACGGAAGAGCTGCTTGCGCGCGTGGTGGAAAAATACCAAAGCGAATACGGCTCCGCTGAAAGCCGCGCCGAACTGGAACAGTCGTTGCGCTGGTCGGGCGCGGACTTGGCGGAATATCTGTTTGACGGCGGCGCGGCGGGCAATGCGGCGGCGCGAAGCGTGCAGGCTGCCGTGCGCCAAGAAGCCGATTGGGACGATTTATACGACCACTTCCACCAATGCTTTCCGCGCGCCTGCCGCCGCGCCGCCGAAGATTTGCTGCGCGCCAAGCTCGTCGCCCCCGATTTTGTCGCCGTTGCCTGCGATGAAGACGAAGAGCTGATTGCCCCCAGCCTAACGCCCGAACAACTGCAACGACATTTCCCCGAATTGGTGTAACGTTCAGGCCGTCTGAAACTCCAAAAACCAGCACCGCGGGCACGCACATCGGTTCGCCGAATCGCAGATTCGGACCGATGGCAGCCTGCACCCCAACAAAACAAGGACTTACCATGACCATCCTCCAAGCCGAGAACCTATCCTTCGCCTTCGGGCACGTCGCGCTGCTCGACAAAGCATCTTTCCAACTGGCCGCGGGCGACAAAGTCGGCCTGATCGGGCGCAACGGCGCGGGCAAATCCAGCCTGCTGAAAATCCTCGCCGGCGTGCAGAAGCCCGACGACGGCCAGCTCATCCTGCAAAACGGGCTGAAAACCGTTTATGTGCCGCAGGAGAGCTTTTTCGACGGCGCGGCCACCGTGTTCGACATCGTGTCCGAAGGGCTGGGCAGCCTGCGCGACGTACTGCGGCGTTACCACGAAATCGGCCGCGAACTGGCGAACGGGCAAAACGACAGCCTCATCAAAGAATTGAACGAACTGCAAAACCAAATCGAAGCGCAAAACGGCTGGCAGTTCGACGCATTGGTCAGCCAGACCATCGGCGAGCTGGGGCTGCCTGAAAACGAAAAAATCGCCAATTTGTCCGGCGGGCAGAAAAAGCGCGTCGCGCTGGCGCAGGCCTGGGTGCAGAAGCCCGACATCCTGCTGCTGGACGAGCCGACCAACCATTTGGACATCGACGCGATTTTGTGGCTGGAAAACCTGCTGAACAACTTTTCAGGCAGCCTGATTGTGATTACCCACGACCGCCGTTTTTTGGACAATGTGGCCAACCGCATCGTCGAACTCGACCGAGGCAGCCTGCGCTCCTATCCCGGCTCGTTCGCCAAATACAGCGAGAACAAGGCGGAAGAACTGGCCGTGGAAGCCGAACACAACCGCCTGTTCGACAAATTCCACGCGCAAGAAGAGGCGTGGATTCGCAAAGGCATCGAAGCGCGGCGCACGCGCAACGAAGGCCGTGTTAAGCGTTTGGAAGAATTGCGGAAACAGCGTGCGGCGCGGCGCGAACGACAGGGGCAGGTGTCGTTCAAGCTCGATTCGGGCGAGAAAAGCGGCAAAATCGTCGCCGAACTGGAACACGCCTCGTTTGCATACGACAACAAACTGATTATGAACGACTTTTCCGCCGTGATTCAGCGCGGCGATAAGATTGGATTAATCGGCGCGAACGGCATCGGCAAAACCACGTTTTTGAAGCTGATTTTGGGCGAACTCGCGCCCACCGGCGGCAAAATCCGCCTCGGCAGCAAGCAGGAAGTGGCGTATTTCGACCAATTCCGCAGCGCGCTGAACGAAAACGACACCGTGTTCTACACGCTCGGCCAGGGCAACGATTATGTGGAAATCGGCAGCAAAAAGCGGCACGTGATGGGCTATCTGGAAGACTTCCTGTTCCACCCCGCCCGCGCCCAGTCGCCCGTGTCGTCGCTTTCCGGCGGCGAACGCAACCGCCTCTTGCTGGCCAAACTGTTCACCCGCCCCGCAAACATTTTGGTGCTGGACGAGCCGACCAACGATTTGGACATCGACACGCAGGAATTGCTGGAAGAACTGCTGCGCGACTACGCCGGCACCGTGTTCCTCGTCAGCCACGACCGCATGTTTTTGGACAACGTGATTACGCAGAGCATTGTATTTGAAGGAGAAGGCCGTCTGAAAGAATACATCGGCGGCTATCAGGACTATGCCGATGCGAAGGCGCGCGAAGAGAAAGTGCAGGCTGCCTCCGCCCCGGCCGCCAAGCCCGAAAGGCCGTCTGAAAAAGACAAACCCAAGCCCAACCGCACGGCCAAACTGTCGTACAAAGAACAGCGCGAACTCGACGCCCTGCCCGACGAAATCGCCGCGCTAGAAGCCGAACAGGCCGATTTGAACGCGCAACTTTCCGACCCCGAAATCTTCAAAGACTACGAAAAAGCCGGCAGCCTGCAAGCACGCGCGGAAGAAATTGAAACGCTGCTGCTGGAGAAATTGGAACGGTGGGAAATGTTGGAAGGGAAGCAGAACGGAGAGGGGGTTTGAGGTTTCAGGTAGCCTGAAATAGAGTTGGAAGGCTACCTGAAAAATAGAAAGCAGCCTGCACCTTGGGAAAACAAAGTGCAGGCTGCTTTCAGGTAGCCCCAAACTATGCCATCAAAGACTCTCTAAAAACGAAGCCTTTTCAAGCAAGCCCGGTTTCTGCAAAGCTGAACATACGGGCTTCCGCCTGCAAACCTATTCCCAGCCTGCCACCACCAGCTTGCCGACCATATCCCCGCGTTCCACCCGCTCATGCGCGCGGCGCAGGTTGGCGGCATTGATGCCGTTCAGGATTTGGGTGGCGGTCGGGCGGATGATGCCTTCGTCCACCAGCCGCGCAGTTTCTGCCAGGATTTCGCCCTGCCGTTCGATGTCTGCCGTTTCGCGCAGCGGGCGGGTAAACATAAATTCCCAATGCAGCGACAGGCTTTTGCCTTTGAGCGGGTTCACGTCCAACGTTTCGGGGTCGTCAATCAGTGCGATTCTGCCTTGCGGGGCGATGAGTTCCACGATTTGCGGCAGATGGCGGTCGGTATGGTTGGTGGAAAAAACAAACGACGGCGCGCCGATATGTAACGCGGCAACCTGTTCCGCCATGTTTTCATGATGGTTGATGACGAAATCCGCCCCCAATTCCTTCACCCACGCGCGGCTTTCGGGGCGGGAAGCGGTGGCGATGACTTGGATGTCGGTCAGCTTTTTCAGCAACTGGATGGCAAGCGAGCCGACCCCGCCTGCGCCGCCGATTAAGAGCAGCGCATTGGCGCCGCCTGCCACGGGTTTGTTCACATCCAAGCGGTCGAACAGCGTTTCCCATGCGGTAATCGCCGTCAGCGGCAGCGCGGCGGCTTGGGCAAAATCCAGCGAACGCGGCTTTTTGGCGGCAATGCGCGCGTCCACCGCCTGTAATTGTGCGTTCGAACCTTGGCGGTTGATGGCGCCCGCGTAATACACTTCGTCGCCGACTTTGAAATGCCGCACTTCGCTGCCGACCGCCTGAACGATGCCTGCCGCGTCGTAACCCAATACGCGGTACTGCCCTGCCGCAGGCGTATGCGCCGCCCGAACTTTCACATCGGCAGGATTCACCGAAACCGCCTGCACGGCAACCAAAATATCGTGCGGCCGCAGTTCGGGTTCGGGCAGTTCGATGTCGAGCAGGGCTTCAGGGTTGGAAACGGGCAAAGGGCGGTTGAAACCGATGGCTTTCATGATGTTCTCCTGTTAGGTCGTCTGAAAGCGTGTATCATGCGCCTAAAGCACACCATTAACAAGAACGCACTTGTTTTTCATATAGTTACATAAAGGATACTGCCATGCCCCGCACACCGCATCCAAGCTACGACTGCGCCGAAGGCTGCTCGGTGGAAGCTGCGCTTTCCGTTATCGGCGGCAAATGGAAAGGCACGATACTCTATCGCCTGCACACGGACGGCATGCTGCGCTTCAACCAAATCCGCCGCATCCTGCCCGATGTGTCGCAGCGCACGCTGACCGCCCAACTGCGCGCATTGGAAGCCGACGGCATCATTTCGCGCACCGTGTATCCCGAAGTCCCGCCGCGTGTGGAATACCGGCTAACGGATTACGGCAAAACGCTTGCCCCCGTGCTGACGGCATTGAAGGCATGGGGCGACGGCTTAAAAGAAAACCGCGCGGCAGGCAAGGTGTAGAACGGCAACACCGAACCGAAAGGCTTCTGAAATTTTCAAAGACAACGAAAAAGCAGCCTGCACGCATGGAAGAAATTGAAACGTTGCTGCTGGAGAAATTGGAACGGTGGGAAATGCTGGAAGCGAAGCAGAACGGGGGGTGATTTGAGGTTTCAGGTAGCCTGATGGGGCGTTTGGAAGACTACCTGAAAAATAGAAAGCAGCCTGCACTTTGGGAAAACAAAGTGCAGGCTGCTTTTTTATGATGGATTACCCATCTCTTAATCATACGCCGGATAGTTCGTATAACGCGGGGGGAAAAATTCGAGCAGTTTCTTTTGAACTCTCTTTCTTAATTTACAATTGGTTATCTTTATTTTCATAACCTGGCATAACTGCCAATCTACGTCAGCCCCTTAAATTAAATAATGAATAAATTGAGGGATAGGTTCCCAAACGGTATAATGTGCCGAAACTAGGTATTTTTTTCCTAAAAGCAAAACAAAATAGGTGACTAACTATGTTAATCCAATTTTCTGTTGAAAATTATCGTTCAATCAAACAAGAACAGACGCTTTCGTTGGTTCGTGATTCAGGAACGGAAATGCCGGACAACTATTTTGACAGTAATGCGCCCGCTACACCGTCTTTATTAAAATCTGCCGTTATTTACGGAGCCAATGCTTCAGGCAAATCCAATATAATCAAAGCATTATATTCAATGATTCAAATTCTTTCGGATTCCTTCAATAAGAAAGAGAAAGAACCAATCAGAACTGAATCTTTTCTTTTTGATGAAACATACAAAAACAATCCAACACATTATGACATTTCATTTGTTGTGGATTTACCCAATGATGAAGGTAGTTTGCAACCCACTAGAGTGGATTATGGCTTTATTGCTGACGACAAAAAAATCCATGAAGAATGGTTAAGTGTCTATCCAAAAGGTCGCGAACAAAACTGGTATTCCCGTGAGTATAACCAACAGACCGAAAGCTACGATTGGAAAATGTCTGATTATTTCAAAGGCGAAAGAGTGAGTTGGAGAAATCAAACCAGACCGGATCAGTTATTCTTATCTAGTGCAGCACATTTAAATAGTGAACAAATCAAACCTATTTTTCATAGCATCATCAATAGAATTCCAATTATTAGCACAGATAGAATCAGCAATGAGATGGCAAAAAAGCAATGTAAAAAATCTGAAAAAGATAAAAAAATCATGATTCAGTTGTTGCGTTCTGCAGGTATCGAATTAGATGATATTGTTTTTGAAAAACCCAAAGTAAATTTTGAAGGACTTCCTGATGATATGCCTAATGTCATTAAAGAGGAAATATTAAAAGATATACAACAACATTTTATTGCCCAACATGAGACTTTTTTTGTGTATTTGGATAATGAAAATAAACCACAAAAAATAAATTTAGGAGACGAATCAGATGGCACCCAAAAATTATTTGAATTTTCAGGATTGATTCTGGCGGTTTTGCATAATGGCGATACTTTGGTTATTGATGAATTAAATAAAAGCCTGCATCCTGATCTGGTTAGATTCTTGGTTAAACTATTCAATTCTCCAATTAACCAAAGAAATGCCCAGCTTATTTTTACAACCCATGAAACATCTGTGTTAAGGAAAAATCTATTACGTCGGGATCAAATTTGGTTTTGTGAAAAAAATAAGGATAGATCAACAACGCTTTATCCATTAACGGATTTTAAACCGCATATCAATCGTGAAGATATTGAAGAATATTATTTGAGCGGTAAATATGGGGCAAAACCTATTTTCCAAGACTTTAATTTCCCATTCTCTTTTTGGGAGGATTAAAGCTATGGCAAAACGGAAAGCTCGAGATTTATCCCGTAAAGCACCAAAACGAGAAGCTTATAAAACCATTTTGATCGTTTGCGAAGGTGAGAAAACGGAAAAACTTTATTTTGAAGACTTGATTTCTACTGAAAACCTTTCTTCGGTAAATGTTCAAGTTTATTCTGGACGTGGTTCTGATCCTAAATCAGTGGTTGAAACTGCTATTGAAGAAAAAGATAAGCAAAGTCAACATTTAGAATTTGATGAAGTTTATTGTGTCATTGATAGAGATGCGCATCAAACCTTTGATGATGCCCAAAAGTTGGCGAAGGAACACAATATAAATTTGATTGTATCTTACCCAAGTTTTGAATATTGGTATCTTTGCCATTTTAAATATTCTCGCGCACCTATTGTGAAAACAGACGATAAAAGTGCTGGTGATAATTGTGTTGCTTCACTTAATAAAGAATGGAAAGCAAATTTTTCAATGAATTACAATAAGGCGCAGCAAGGTGTTTATAGGGCTTTGTTACCTTATATAGAAACAGCAATAGCAAACTCAAGAAGGGCTTTTAGTGAAGCACAAATAGATGGTGAGTTGAATCCATCTACCGAAGTTCATAACTTGGTTGATAATTTAAGGAAAATTAAGCAGTAATCTTATGAGAAACCTCCAACCGCCTTGCGGTGCTCCCGCCGCCGGTCATCACGCGAGTGATTGCTGATTTGGAAAGCTATTTGGATGGGGCTTTGTTTAATCGCAGCACACGCCAAGTGCAGCTGACGGATTTTAGCAAACAATTTTGCCGCAAGTACAAGCCTTGTTACAGCAAAGCGAACAGTTTTTTACCTTTTCTAGGCAACAAGACGCTACTACGAACCCTTACCCAAACGCAACTTCGCCATCGGCGTAAACGCGAAAGCAGCCTGCACATTTGAAAAACAAAGTGCAGGCTGCTTTTTATACGCTAACCACACAATCATCCATACTTTCAGGTAGCCTTTAAATAATAAAAATAAAACATAAAAGTTCAAAAGCGACCAATTATTTCTTATCGAGAAAATATGTTCTTCCCCAAACGGGATGGTTCGCGCAAAAGTTTCCCGTAAAATCATCGGCATCAAAACGAATTGGGAAAAACCATGAACAAAATGCCCGTATTGTTTGTCGGACACGGCAGCCCGATGAACGCGCTGGACGCGGAAAACCCGTTCAACCAAGGTTTCCGCCGCATTACGCAGAAATTTGCCAAACCCAAAGCCATTCTAATGATTTCGGCGCACTGGTACGGCAACCGTTTGCAGGTAACGTCCGGCGAACGCCCCGAAATGATTTACGATTTTTACGGCTTCCCCGCAGCACTCAGCCAAGTGCAATATCCCGCGCCCGGCTTGCCCGAACTAGCGGGGCAGGTGCGCTCGCTGTTGCAGCCTGAAAATGTGGAAATGAACCCGGAACGCGGCTTCGACCACGGCGCGTGGGCGGTGCTGAAACACCTGTATCCCGAAGCCGACATTCCCGTGGTGCAGCTCAGCCTGAACCTGATGCAGCCTGCACCATGGCATTTCGATTTAGCGAAAAAACTCGCCCCGCTGCGCGAACAGGGCGTGCTGGTGGTCGGCAGCGGCAACATCGTCCACAACCTACGCGCCATGCGCCGCGAACCCGCCACAGGCTACGAATGGGCAATAGACTTCCGCAATGCCGTCAACCTCGCCCTTGCCGCGCAGGACAACGACACGCTGGTGCATTACGAACGGCTGGGGGACGCCGCCGCACTCTCCGTGCCGGCCCCCGAACACTACCTGCCGCTGCTCTACACCGCTGCGCTGCGCGAACCGCAGGACGATATGGAAATATTCAATGACGAACTCGCCTTCGGCTCAATCAGCATGACTTCTGTTTTGATAGGGTGAGGGGCCACAACAAAACAACGCGTGCGAACCCGCGCGCGCCTTCCCAAAAGCCCGCTACGAAGACGGCTTGGACACGGCGAAATCGAACGTATTGGCCGACGTATTGCGACAAATCGGCTGCACGCAGGCAGCGGAAATCCTGACCAACTCCGCCATCGAAGCGCAAGCCAAGCAGCGCATTGCCGACGGCGCAAACCTCGCCCGACAATTCGGCGTGAGCGGCGTGCCGTTTGTGGTGCGGCAAACCGAAAGCGGCTGGGCGCAAATTGCTGCGGACAGTTTGCGCTAGATGGGTTGCAGGCTGCTTCGATATGGTTTTCAGGTAGCCTTTTGGCTGTTTGGGACGGCCTAAAAATGCAAAAGCAGCCTGCACTTTTGTTTTAAAATGTGCAGGCTGCTTTTTCTGCCCGAACTGCAATCCCATCAATAATCGGGTCGCTTTCACATAGGTCTTTCCCTAAACTTGAGCCGTTTTCAACAGCAATACTGGGAAAAGACTATGTCAAACCTATTGGATTTAAAAGATAAAACAGCCGCCGTTATAGGCGCATCGTCAGGCATCGGGCGTGCCGTTTCACTACTGTTGGCGGAACACGGTGCCAATGTTGTTTTGTGCGCCCGCCGTACCGACAAACTGGAAGAAACCGCCGCCCTGATTCGTGCACAAGGCGGACGGGCAGTTACCGTGGCAGGCGATGCGGTGTTGCCTGAAACGCACGAAACGGTTGTCCGCACGGCGCAGCGCGAGTTCGGCGGCTTGGACATCGCAATCAACAATGCTGGCATGCTTGGTGCGTACAAGCCTTTAGCGGAACTTTCCCCTGAAGAATGGCGGGCTACGCTGGACGGCAATCTGACTGCCGCCTTCCTCGGCGCACGCAGCCAAATCCCCGCCATGCTGGCACGCGGCGGCGGTGCAATGGTATTCACGTCCAGCTTTGTCGGCACCAGTTGCGCCCTGCCGAACATGGGTGCATACGGCTGTGCCAAAGCCGCACTTTCCGCATTGGCCAAAAGCATTACCGCCGATTACGCCGCCCAAGGCATCCGCGCCAACGCCCTGCTGCCCGGTGGCACAGACACGGAAATGATGTCCGCCGACTCACAACAGCGCGCGTGGGCAGCAGGGCTGCACGCGGTCAAACGCATTGCCCGCCCGGAAGAAATCGCTGCCACAATTTTATTTTTGGTCAGCCCGATGAGCAGTTTTATCACGGGTGCGGCAATATCTGCGGATGGGGGAAATTCGGCGGTAAAATAGGTTTTCAGACGGCCTGAAAGCATAAAAAAGCAGCCTGCACTTTGTGTTGTGAATGTGCAGGCTGCTTTTTCTGCTTTCGGACGGCCTGCGTTCCGGGTTGGAACTCTTGCCCGCACTCTATGCCGCCCATCCGGCCTTTGGCGAAGCCGACATTCTCGAAATCGCCACCGGTCTGCACCCAACGCTCAACCATCACAACCCAGAAATCCGTTACAGCCGCGCCCGACGCCTGATTGAAATCAACGGCCTTTTCCGCCACGGCTTCATGATTTTCCCCGCCGCAACCGCCGCCGTCAGATTGGCAGTTGCCCTGTTTGACGGAAAAAACGCACCCGAACGTGATGAAAAAAGCGGTTTGACTTATACTGAAGAATAAGTTGGGAATCGTCTGAAAACGTCGCTCTATCAGTTTTATAGTCGATTAAAATTGCAATGATACGGCGTTGGCTCGCCTTGACGTACTACCTGTACGCCTTGCGGCTCGCCGCCTTGTCTCATTTTTATTTTAATCGACTATATAAAGGTAACAATATGAATTTAGAAACCAAAATTCCGCCGCCGGCGATATGTTTTATTTGTGCGTTGTTGATGTACATCTCTGCCCAAGTGTCGGCGTTAGTCGGCATATTGCCGCGCTTTCCTATATTGCTGTCGGTTGTTTTGATGGTGTTTGGGACGGCGTTGGGCGTATTAGGTGTGCGGGCGTTTCGCCGTGTGCGTACGACCGTCAGCCCGCTCAACCCCGAACAAACCGAACACTTCGTTTCAGACGGCGTGTACCGTTTCAGCCGCAACCCGATGTATGCGGGTCTGGGCTGCTGGTTGGTCGCATGGGCGGGCTATTTGGCTCACCCGCTGCCGTGGTTGTTTTTGGCTGCATTTGTTGCCTATATGACACGCTTTCAAATCATGCCCGAAGAACGCGTCTTGGCGCAGAAATTCGGCGCAGAGTACGAGTCTTACTGTCGGCGTGTTCGCCGTTGGTTATAAAAGCGGAAGCCAAGCTAGGCAAACTGACGCTGTTGTAACCAAGACCGTCTGAAAAGTAGCCTGCACTTTGTGTTGTGAATGTGCAGTCTGCTTTTTTATGTCCGAACCGTAACCCCATCAACAATCGGGTCGCCCCCCGCCCGCTTTGTGCGTATCCTAACGCCATGAAACTTCAAAACAACTCCATGTCCCCGAATCAAACCCGCCAATTCCTCCGCATTGCCCGCGCCATCGAATACCTTTACGACCATGCCGCCGAACAGCCCGATTTGGCGCAAGTGGCGGCGGCAGTGCACGTCAGTCCCGAACATTTGCAGCGTGAATTTTCCGCATGGGCGGGCATCAGCCCGAAAAAAATGCTGCAACACATCAGCATCAGTCGCGCCAAGGCCGCCCTGAAAAATAGCGAAAGCGTGGCAGAAGCCGCGCATTGCGGCGGACTGAGCGGCACGGGGCGGCTGCACGACTTATTTGTCGGTATCGAAAAAATGACTCCGGGTGAATACAAAAACGGCGGAGCAGGCCTGCAAATCCATTACAGCCTGATTCCCGGCCCCTTCGGCGACCTGTTGGCAGCAGCAACAGACAAAGGCATCTGCTTCATGCGTTTTTCAGACGACCCTTCCGCCGCCCTGAACGAATTGCGCGCCGAATATCCGAACGCCCGCCTAATCGGGCAGGAAACCGCATTCCACCGACAAGCCGCCGACATCTTCCGCACACAGCGCGGCCGCGTTACCCTGCACATCAAAGGCACACCCTTCCAGCTCAAAGTGTGGCAGGCCTTGCTCGATATTCCCGCAGGCAGCCTGCAAAGCTACGGCACAGTGGCGCAGGCCGTCGGTTCGCCCAACGCCGCGCGCGCCGTAGGGACGGCCATCGGGCAGAATCCCGTTGCATTACTCATTCCCTGCCACCGCGTCATCCGCGAAAACGGCATCATTGGCGGCTACCGCTGGCAACGCGGGCGCAAAATGGCGATATTGGCGCACGAATTGGGAGACGCTGATGACGCTTGACCTCTTCCCCGAAACCGCCAACCCGCACGCCAACCTGCTGCCCTACGACGGCATCGTCAGCGATTTCGGACGGATTTTCACCATCGCCGAAGCCGACCGTTATTTTGAAATTTTGCAGCGTGATATTCCCTGGCGGCACGACGAAGCCGTGATATACGGCAAACACATCATCACCGCCCGCGAAGTTGCGTGGTACGGAGACACGTCCTACAACTACGGCTATTCCGGCGCAAACCGTATCGCCCTACCGTGGGGCGGTGTCTTGCCCGAACTCAAAAACCGCGTGGAAGCCGCCATCACCGACATCTGCCCCACCCGCTTCAACTCCTGCCTGCTCAACCGCTACAACAACGGCAACGAAGGCATGGCGTGGCACAGCGACGAAGGGCAGGGGCTGGTCAAAGACAGTGCCATCGCCTCCCTCAGCCTCGGCGCAACGCGCAAATTCGCCTTCAAACACAAAGAAAGCAAGGAAAAACGCGAAATGTGGCTGGAACACGGACAGCTCATTGTGATGCATGGCGAAACGCAGAAACACTGGCTGCACACCATCCTGAAAAGCACCCGCATCCAAGAGCCGCGGATTAATCTGACGTTTCGGGTGATGGCGGGATGAAATAGAAAAGGCCGTCTGAAAACTGAAAAGCAGCCTGCACTTCACCAATCAAGCGCAGCCTGCCCCAATCCCGTCAAGGAATCCCCCATGCAGAAAACCACCGCCAAACTCTATTTCAACGAAACGGCCATTTTGAACCGACGGGGAAGAACCTGAAGCCTGCACCATGCAAACCCGCAAGGAGAATATTATGCCAGCCAAATCCCTCGTCATCCTGCGCCAAAAAATCCACCAAGTTCGCGATGCACTCCTCGCCGCCGTGCGCCGTGCGGGGCTGCCCGACGACTGCCTGAACTGGCTCTATTTCGCCGACAGCACCACCGAAGCCTTTTCAGACGGCACCACCATCACCTACCGTGATTACGACCCGCACGCCCCATACCGCTACATCACCGCCGAACGCGGCACAATTTACTGCGACGAAGGCGCTGCCGACCTGCACCGCTTCCTGTATTACCCGCTGCAAGACATCACCCACTATATCGCCGGACAATACGAACTGGACCACCGCCAGCCCGACCAAGACTTCCGCCGCATCCTGTTTGCCAAACAACTCAAACTTTTGGCCGCTATCCACCCCGATTACGCCGCATGGCGCAAAGCAGAAATAGACACCGTATTGCAGCTGCACCCCTATCGCGACGGTGCAGCCTGAAAACGAAGTTTCCGAAGGAAGCCGAGTTTCTGCGGAGCTAAAAAGCAGCCTGCACCCCATGTTCCCAACGAAAGGCCCGAACCATGTGCGATTACTGCGCCGACCTGCATCCCACCGTCCGCATCGAAACCCCGCAAAAACTGTCGAAAATACTGCTGCGCGCCGCCGACCGCCTGGCAGACGGCACGCTGGCAGACATCACGCTCTCCCATGCCCAAGCGGAACACATCAACACCGATTATGTCGAAACCTTCGCCCGCAGCGGCTACGTCATCGATACCGACCCGCAGGGTAACCGCTGCCTGCACGGCTGGTACGATTTCCTGCACCACTATTTCCAATGCACGCACTGCAACGCCGTGTTTGAAATTTTTGCCGAAACCTACCACGGCAGCGGCGGCGAATGGAAAATGCTGGAAGTCGCGGCCAAGCGTTTTCAGGCTATCTGAAAGCAAAAAAGCAGCCTGCACCCCAATTCAAAATCCCTTCAGACGGTCTGAACCCCGTCCATTCCCAAGATAAGGAAAACCATATGGACTACCCCGCCCTGCTCGCCATCCTGCAACAACACGCCAATCCCGAACGCGCCGTGCCGATGCAGGCATACATGAAACACCGTTTCGCCTATTTCGGCATCGGCAAACCCGAGCTTGCCCGCCTGTGCCGCCCGTTTCTCAAAGACGCCGCCAAACAGCCGGTCGATTGGGATTTTGTGCGCCGCTGCTGGGATGACCCGCACCGCGAATTGCAATACGCCGCGCTCGAATATCTGAAAAAAATGCAGCAACACCTAACCCCGCAGGACATCCCGCGTTTGCAAACGCTGATTACCGAAAAATCATGGTGGGACAGCGCCGACGTACTCGACCGCATTGTTGGCGACATCGCCCTGCGCCACCCCGAAGTCAATGCCGTCCTATTAGCATGGAGCACGGACGACAACATCTGGTTGCGCCGCGTCGCCATCGACCACCAACTGCTCCGCAAACAGCACACTGACACCGCGCTGCTGGAAAAAATCATCTGCAACAATCTGGGGCAAAAAGAATTTTTCATCAATAAAGCCATCGGTTGGGCATTGCGCGATTACAGCAAAACCAATCCCGCATGGGTACAAGGCTTTATCGACCGCCACCGACACGAAATGGCCAAACTGAGCTTGCGCGAGGCGGGGAAATACCTGCCGCCGAAGGTCGTCTGAAAACGTGAGCTTCAATGAAGTTTCTACAGAGCCAAAATGTAAAAAGCGGTCTGCACTTGCATTTATCAAAGTGTAGACCGCTTTCTACTTTAATTTCATTTGAGTAATACTAAAACATCACTCATCCTTTACACAAACCCGCTTTGTGCAGACTTACGCTTACCCGTTAAATTTCAGCGTTTGCAGCTTTTCTTTAATCTCTTTTTCCAATTCGGCAGATTCGGTGAAAAGTTTGTCCAAATCCGCCGAAAATCCCGCCATTTTCTGCTCGAATTCCTCGGCGGAAATATCCACATAATCAATTTTTACTTCAAAATATTGACCTGCCGACAGGCTGTAATTCTTCGCTTTGATTTCATCATAGCTGACCACCACGCTGAAATCTTCCACAGCCTGTTTGTGCGTGAAGGTATTACAGATTTTTTGTTCTTCTGCGCGGGAGAGTACGGTTTTTTGGTTTTTGCCGTCTTTGATTTTTTCGCCCAAGCCTGATGCGTCGATTAACACCACTTTATCTTTATTGGCTTTATCGATAAACAGAATAGAAACGTTGGTTCCCGTGGTGGCGAAAATATTGGAAGGCATGGACACCACGCCGGCGAGCATTTTGTTTTCCACCAAATGTTCGCGGATTTTTTTGTCGATGCCCGATTGGGCGGTGATAAAGCCCGTCGGCAACACAATCGCCGCTTTGCCGTTTTCTTTCAGGCTAAACAAGATATGCTGGATAAAAAGCTGATAGATTTCCATTTTATCCTTATCCTTCGCCTTAATTTTCGGGATACCGGCAAAAAAGCGTTCGCGGTTTTCATCGCCTTCCAATTGGTCGCGGAAATCGCTGAAATCCAATTTAAACGGCGGATTGGAAACGATGAAATCAAATTTTTTCAGACGGCCTGAAGCGTCTTTATGGGCGGGCGACAAAATCGTATTGCCCTGAACCACATTATTCAGCGAATGCACCAAATTGTTCAAAATCAGATTCAGCCGCAACAGATTGGACGATTTTTGCGAAATATCCTGCGTATAAATCATACATTTGTCTTCGCCGATGGCATGGGCGACGTTCATCAACAGCGTTCCTGAACCGGCCGACGGGTCGTAAACGTCCACACTGCGGATTTGCCCGCGCACCTCCTCTGGCACCAAAATATCCGCCATAATCCGCGCTACCGCGTGTGGCGTGTAGTATTCGGCGTATTTGCCGCCGGAATTGCTGTTATAGTCTTTAATCAGGTATTCAAAAATTGTCGCAAAAAAATCGAATTTTTGGGCAAAAATCGCCTCGAAACTAAAACCTGCCAGCTTGGAAATCAGCGCGCGGCAAAAATCGTCGCGGCGGCCTTCATCAGTAATATATTGACTGATACGCTCGAACAACACGATTTTCGCCCCGCCTTCGGTTTTCACTGAAAACAACTCAGCATTACAAGCGGCGATGTCGGTGAGTGTATCGTCAAAGAGTTTGGCAAAGTCCGCTCCGTTTTGTCGCTCCGATAAATACTTGATGGAATGCTCGGGCTTTAATACCGCCGTTTTCCCCTCAATATCCATATTGACGAACTCGATTGGTTCGTCGGGCTTTTCTTTGCGGATTTGTTTAACTTCAAAATCGTACTTGTCGTTTAAGAATTTATACAAAAACGCTTGACTGATGATTTTAAATTCGTTGCCGTCGTTGCCTAAGCCGTAGTTGGCGCAAATGGTTTTTAAGCTGTCAATCAGGGCTTTGGTTTGTTCGGTAAAGTGTTGTTCGGTCATTTTTTATCTCGTTCTTTTTATTGTATCGGTCGGATTCTTGAATTCGACTTATTCAGCTACGGATACCTGCCCGTTCATCAGCATGGACAGTAGGAAATCGCGTAGTTGGGTCAAGTGGTGGTTTTGTTTTTCATTATTTGCAATCTTTAAATTCCAATTTTCTACAAACTCACTAAATCTCTTTAAAAGCAAATCAGGTGGTACTATTATTTTTAATCCCTCAATATCTTTTGGATATACATGGGGTTGCGCCGAACCTCTGGCTTGTTGGTAAATAAAATCTTGAACAATTTTTAAAAAATTTAATATATACAATGTTCTACCAATAACACTATTTGTAATAGTTGTACAATCGCAGGCAAAAATTGGTTCTCTCCAAAAATTAACAAAACCTGCGTTCGCACCCGAAGCACTGATTGTAATGGTATTCTTTGGACGATTAGCTACATCATGATAATAAGAAAAATCCACTCCTGCCGAAATTACTTTAATATCTCCATTGGTATTAGCAGTTTTTTCTGTAATTAAAGTTCCTTTTCTAATTTCAGCCCAATCTCCCAAACTCTTCACCTCCCACCCCTTCGGAATTTCCCGTTTCAAGGTTTCGTCAAACACCATTTCGCCGCCTGAGGATTTGTAGGGTTTACCGTTGGCGTCGGGGAAGTCGAACTGCACAAACCAGTAGTCGTACAGGGTTTTCGCCATCTCTTCCAAGCGCGCGTTGATTTGTTTGTTCAGGGCGATTTTTTTGTCCAAAGAAAATAGAAGAGAAAAGATACTATCCTGAGTTTCTTTATCAGGTAGTTTTAACTCTATTTTTGACAAAGTATTTACTGACAATCCAGGTTGTGCCGATTGTCCTTGGTATTGCCCTAAATCCATAATGGATAATAAATTGGCAATATATCCAATATTATGTTCATCATTTGCGGTTGCTACAATAGCATGTTCTGTCATATATGCTTTGCCACAAAAATATTTCGTATTACCACAATAAGCACCTTGACGACCAATAATTGCGCATTCCCCTTCAAAATTGTAAGTATCTGTATAGCCTCTGATTCCATTTCCACCAAAAACAGGATATGCCCCTATTTCAAATATTTGACTAGCTGTTATTCCTTTGCCACTACTAAATCTTCTGCATACTTCAGAAATTGTATATGTTGCCCACTCACTCATATTTTTTATCTCTCAATCTTTTAATTAACCACTAATCCCAAAAAAATTCCACCTTAACTATTATTTAAAATTGTCGGCATTTTCAGTAAGCAAAAACACTTACCCAATAATAAAGGCTGTCTGAAAAACATTTCAAAATCCGACCGCACTTTTTATTGTCCACGCCTGGACGTATGCAATACGCCCGTAAAGGCTACCTGAAACCACTTCCTCAAATCCGCCCGCTTTCTTTTAAATATTCCCGCACCAACAGGCGGTTGATGGCTTGGATGTCTGCGGGTTGAACGGGGAATTGTTGCTCTGTTCTAAAGCGTTTTAATACGATGCCCTGCATTTGTTTTTCAAAGTAATTTTGGTTGTCCAAAATCTGCTCCATATCCAGCACTTTTTGGTCAGCGTCGGTTTTTACACCGTTCAGCGCGTTGAAGACTTTGAGTTTGTCGCCGTAGAGAGCAGGGTTTTCGCGCAGGCGTTTGTGGATGCGGGCATATTTGGCGTCGCCGCCGTATTTATGCCGTAAAAGGTCGTTTTGGCGGTTCAGCTCTTTGATTCGGGCATAGACGGTTTCGAGTGTGGCGATGTTTGCCTGCATTTCTTCCTGCCCGACTTCGGCGAGGTTCTTTTTCTTGAAGATGCGTTCCAGCTCTTCACGCAGGCTGATGTATTCGGGGTCTTCTTGGTCGAAGTTGCCCGCCAGCCCTTCGCGCACTTTACGCATGATGTCTTTCAAATCGTCGGCAAGTTTGAGTTCGGCTTCGCCGATTTTGACGAACTGGAAGTAAACGTCTTCCAGCGCTTCATTGAGCAAATGGGCGGTGTCGCCCTGCTGTAGTTTTTCAGCGAGGTTTAAGGTATCCAGACGGGCGGCGGTTTCGCGGTACAAAAGATTGAGCTTGTCAAAATCCAGATGCGCGAGAAATTCGTGGCTGCCTTGCAGTCGCAGGACGTTGTACAGCTCTTTGGCGGTTTGCAGGGCTTTTTTGAGGGCGAGAAGCTGTTTTTTGTCGTCTATTTGGTTGATTTGACTGCAAAATACCTCGGCGTTTTCAGTGTCGAAGTCAAACAGGGCGTTTTTGATGCCGGTGATTTCCTCTTCGATTTCTTCGACGGTTTTGAAAAGCTGGTTGTAGCTGTCGATTTCGTCGCCCAATTCTTTGGAAAGTTCGTCCCAATAGGCGCGGTTGGTTTTGTCGAATTCTTTTTGAATGTCGGCAAAATCAACAACATAGCCGTAACGGTAAGATTTGTAGGTGCGGTTGACGCGGGTCAGGGTTTGTAAAAGGTTATGGGCTTTGATTAGTCTGCCTAGATAAAGTTTTTTTAGGCGCGGCGCGTCAAAGCCGGTCAAAAGCATGTTGTACACAAACAAGATGTCGGTTTTGCCCGCTTTGAAATCTTTGACCCATTGGTCGCGCTCGTCTTTAGTACCGATGTCGTGCAATATCAGCGCGGCGGTGAGATTGCGGTCTGAGGCCGTCTGAAAATAGTCAAAGAGTTGTCTTGCCTGTTCTGCGCTGTCGCAAACGACCATGGCGCCAAGGCTGTCGTCTTGGTTGGTTTTTCTGAATTTAGCGAAGTCGTCCAAGATATAGTCGAGCATCGGGCGGATGAAATGCGGATGGGCGTAGATTTCTTTGCGGTCAAAGCTACCTTTTTCGACTTCAAGCTGCGCCAGTGCAGCCTGCAATTGGGCTTTGTATTGGCTGCTGATGGCTTCGCGAATCAGGCGCAGGGTGTAGCCGTCGGCGATGGAGGCGTTGTAATAGTATTTGTGAATGTAGTCGCCGAAGAGCTCGCGGGTGTTAACGTTGCCTGCGGTTACGCCAATAAGCGGCGTGCCGGTCAGCCCGATTTTGACGGCATTCAGGTCGGACTGGTTGAGGTTGGCAAGAAACGAGCCTTTGGGCTTGTAGCTGCGGTGTACTTCGTCGAGAAAATAGACGCGCTGGATGGTGAGGTCGTAGTCGTTACGGGCGACGACATCGGGGTCGTCTTTGAATTTTTGGATGTTAACGACAGTGATTTCCGCTTTACCTGCGTGGTTGTGCAGGGTTTGGGCGGATTTGATGTCGGCAGCAAAGGCTTCGCGGCTGTCGATGGTATGGACGATTAAGTCGCGGGCGGTAAATTCCCGCTGCGCCTGTTTCAATAAATCGAGCCTGTCCACGATGAAATAGAATTTCGGCACGATGCCCTGTTTGGCGTAATAGTGGGTCAAGTAACGGGTGTTGTAATAGGCAAGCGCGGTTTTACCGGAGCCTTGGGTGTGCCAAATAACACCTTTTTTGCCGCCGTTTAATAAATGTTTTTCGATAGCGAGGGTGGCAAATAGCTGCGGATAGCGCATGATGTGTTTTTGCAGCGCGTCTTGGTTACCTTTAACGTAGGTCAGCCCGTGTTGCAGGAGAAAGGCGAGGCGTTCGCGGCAAAGTAGCGAAGTCAGGATGCGGTTGGTCGGCGTATCGGGCGATTTATTGCTGATAAATTCGGGGCTGTGTTTGATAACGGGCAGGTTGTTGTCTTGCAGGACTTTGTTTTCGAGGTCGTCCGAAAGCGTGTTCAATAATTCGGCAAGATTTAATTTATGCTCTTCGCGGAAGTAGTTGAACACTGGCTTGCCGTAAGCAGACGAGGCGTAAAACGCGCCTTGCGCCGGCTCGGTTGCGCCGTCGTCGTATTTCATGTTGTTGGAAAAAATCATGAATTGGGTGATGTTGATGAAACGGCGGAATTTGGGATTTTTCGCGCGTTTGCCCATGCGCTCCCGCTCTTCGCCGATGCCGCCTTTGTTGTTGGGCTTTTTGACTTCGGTAAAGACCAAAGGCATGCCGTTTACCAGCAGGGTAATGTCGGGGCGGAATTCTTCGTCGCCATTGATGCAGGGCAATTCGGTTACAACGTGGAAGCTGTTGTTATTGAAATTTTGGAAGTCGATCAGCTTCTTACCGCCGGATTGATTGATTAGACGCTCGTAAAACTTTTGACCCAAGTCTTCGTTATCCAGCTCTAGGCGTATGTCAGCGAGCAGGCGGCGTGCATCGTCCGGTGATAAATCGGGATTGATGCGACAGAGGCTTTCTATAAAGATTTCGGGGAAGATGTTGGTTTGTTTGTCCCAATTTTCGTTTTTGAGCGAGAGGTAATCGTAGCCCAACCGCATCAGGTGCAAAATGGCAGGGATTTTGACACGGGAATTTTCGTTGTGAACTTGAGACATCAGACTTCTCCAAGCTATTCTTTGCAAGCTGGAAATTATATCAATCCCGCTCTGGCAACACCATTACCACATTGATAATTTAAAATAAAATTTTTGATTGTTGCAGTTGGCTTACTTGAACAGGTATAGTAGAAACCCATTTTTCAGACGACCTGACTTTGCCAAAGCAATTGATTTTATGTAAACTGAAAACTTCTTGTCGGAGTGCTGCTTGTTCCCGCAAACAGCTGAGACCGCGCCAGCGGAATCCGTAGAACCTGTCGGGGTAATGCCTGCGTAGGAAACAAGCTGTCAAACGCCTTTTCAGGCTTCCGTTCCCTTTCTCGCATTTCCCGCCATTCGGTGGATTCCGCTTCCGTCTTGTCTTTCGTCTTCCCGACTGCCCAAACACTGCAAAGGAACCCACCATGCCCCGTATCGCCATTCTCGGCGGCGGCCTCTGCGGCCGTCTGACTGCTTTACAACTTGCAGAACAAGGTTTATCCATTGCCCTCTTTGACAAGGGCGGGCGCAAAGGCGAACACGCCGCCGCTTATGTTGCCGCCGCCATGCTCGCGCCTGCTGCGGAAGCGGTCGAGGCTACGCCCGAAGTCATCAAACTGGGCAGGCAGAGCATTCCGCTGTGGCGCGATATACGAGGTCGTCTGAAAACGCCGACCATGATGCAGGAAAACGGCAGCCTGATTGTGTGGCACGGGCAGGACAAGCCATTATCCAGCGAGTTCGTCCGCCATCTCAAACGCGGCGGCGTAGCGGATGACGAAATCGTCCGTTGGCGCGCCGACGACATCGCCAAACGCGAACCGCAACTCGGCGGACGTTTTTCAGACGGCATCTACCTGCCGACCGAAGGCCAGCTCGACGGACGACAGATATTGTCTGCACTTGCCGACGCTTTGGACGGGCTGAACGTCCCTTGCCATTGGGAACACGAATGCGCCCCCGAAGACCTGCAAGCCCAATACGACTGGCTGATCGACTGCCGCGGCTACGGCGCAAAAACCGCGTGGAACCAATCCCCCGCACACACCAGCACCTTGCGCGGCATACGCGGCGAAGTGGCGCGGGTTTATACACCCGAAATCACGCTCAACCGCCCCGTGCGCCTGCTCCATCCGCGTTACCCGCTCTACATCGCCCCGAAAGAAAACCACGTCTTCATTATCGGCGCGACCCAAATCGAAAGCGAAAGCCAAGCTCCCGCCAGCGTACGTTCCGGACTGGAACTCTTGTCCGCGCTCTATGCTGTCCACCCCGCCTTCGGCGAAGCCGACATCCTCGAAATCGCCACCGGCCTGCGCCCCACGCTCAACCACCACAACCCCGAAATCCGTTACAGCCGCGCCCGACGCCTGATTGAAATCAACGGCCTTTTCCGTCACGGCTTCATGATTTCCCCCGCCGTAACCGCCGCCGCCGTCAGATTGGCAGTGACTCTGTTTGACGGAAAAGACGCGCCCGAACGTGATGAAGAAAGCGGTTTGGCGTATATTGGAAAATAAGTTTGAGGTCGTCTGAAAACGTCGCGGCATAGGTTTTACAGCAAATCGGTACACCCCGACACCAGCCTGTATGAATATAATAGGGCACGGCGCGCCAACGCCTCATCGTCATCAATCTACTTAAATCAGCAAGGTTTCCAATGAATCTGAAATCCCTGTATTTACTGCCTGCGCTCTTACTCGCCCACTCCGCCGCCCTTGCCGCGCCCAAGATTTCAGACGACCCCAAACCGCGTTCTGCCGAGAAAATCATTTATTTCAAACAAAACGGCAAATTCGGTGCAAAAACCACAAGCGGCAAAATCATCGTCCCTGCGCAATACCACTGCGAATTTATGTGCGAACACGTCAAACACGGCGAAACCGCCGACGGCGAGTTGCTGTTTACCGACAACAGCCGAGAAGTCCGGGGCAAAGTTGCCTATTCGCCGTTTTTCCTGCATTCGCGGCAGGGCAAGTTTTTATATCAACCGATGATGTACGACTTGACCTCAGACTATTTTTCAGAAGGCAAACGCCGCTATGTTTCAAAAGACGGCAAGGTCGGTTTTGCCGACCGCGGGGGCAACTTGGTCACGCCCGCCCAACACGATTGGGCAGGACCGTTTGAATACGGCTATGCCGCATTTTGCGACGGCTGCCGAGAAGTGCGCGTGGACGAAGAACATACCGCCGTACAGGGCGGCACTTGGGGCATGATGGACGCGCGCGGTAATACCGTTGCGCCCGGCGACACCCGCCGCGCCGCTTCCGACATCGAACGAAACGGCAAATTTTATCCGCACCCGTTTACCTACACCGCGGCCGAACGCGATATGCTGCAACGCATCAACCGCTACAAAAACCTGATTGTCGGACTGGAAACAGTTCACCATTCGCCATACAAAACTGCCGAAGAACGCGCTGCCTACCGCTTTGAAATCGTGTCGCCACCAGTTCAAGGCTATCCGTATTACGAAATCGTCTTGTTTGACGGCAAAGGCAACACCGTTGAAGGCGAACGTTTTCTCGCCGGCGCCGACGGCAAACGGCTCTTCGCCCTGCCTGTCGGAGAAGAAACACCGCTTCCGCTGAAAACCTACCTGCGCCGCGCAATCCGCACCACACTTGCCGAACAGCCCGAAAAACAGAAAACCGGTCGGAACGACAATCCGTTTCGCTTGAAAGATTATCCCGAAGCAAAAGCCTTGTTCAAACGCAGGAAATGAGTTTCAGACGACCTCATCAGATGGCTATACCGGGCTCACTTTCATTAAACAATAAAACAAAAAGGAAAACGTCATGATTGAACAAGCAATGGGAAACCTGTCAGGTATATTTTGGATTTTCCTGCTCGTCATTCCCCTGCTTCTTTTGAAAGCGCTGCTCCAAAACCCCAAAGTGAAAGGACGCATAGGCGAACGGGCAGTCCGTTCAGTAATCGGAAAAGATTTGGATGAAGAAACCTATATCGAATTTCACGATTTGATTATTCCGTCCCGCAGCGGCACGACGCAAATCGACCATATCTATGTTTCGGTTTTCGGGATATTTGTCATAGAAACCAAGAATTACACAGGTTGGATTTTCGGCAGCGAGAAGCAATCGAAATGGACACAAGTCGTCTATAAGCAGAAACACTACTTTCAAAATCCGTTGCGCCAGAATTACGCACACATCAAGGCATTATCCGAACTGCTGCAACTGCCGGAAGAAAAATTTCATTCGATGGTGGTTTTTCTCGGTGATTGTGAATTGAAAACGCAAATGCCGCCGAATGTCTGCCGTATCAGACAGGCAGCATCCTATATCAGACGTTTTCAGACGACCTTATTGCTGCAACAGGAAATAGAGGCGGCAACTGCCGTGCTGTCTTCAAACGAATACCAAGCCGACGGCGAAAAACTGCGGGCGCATACCGAACGCCTGCAAGAACGTCATCAGCGATAACTTAAAAGGACACCCCATGACCTTCCCGTCCCTAAAATCCCCGCTCAAATTCTACGCCGTTGTTCCCACCGCCAATTGGGTCGAGCGCATGGTCAAAGCAGGTGCCGACACGGTGCAACTGCGCTGCAAAACCTTGCACGGCGATGAATTGAAACGCGAAATCGACCGCTGCGTCGCCGCCTGTCAGGGCAGTCGCACACAGCTTTTCATCAATGACCATTGGCTCGAGGCGATAGAAGCGGGCGCATACGGCGTGCATCTCGGACAGGAAGACATGGACACCGCCGACCTTGCCACCATCGCCGCCGCCGGTTTGCGTTTGGGTTTGAGTACGCACTCCGTCGCCGAACTCGACCGCGCCCTGTCCGTACATCCCAGCTACGTCGCCAGCGGCGCGATTTTCCCGACCACAACCAAGCAAATGCCCACCGCCCCGCAAGGCTTGGACAAACTGCGCGAATATGTGAAACAGGCAGGCGGCACGCCCGTCGTCGCCATCGGCGGCATCGATTTAAACAACGCCGAAGATGTATTGGCAACTGGCGTTTCTTCACTCGCCGTCGTCCGCGCCGTGACCGAAGCGGAAAATCCCGAAGCGGTGGTTAAAGCTTTTCAGGCTTTGTGGGATGAATGAGGCCGTCTGAAAACCAAATTTCAGACGGCCTGCGAAAGCGAAAAAGATTCAATTTACCGTGTAGGCAAAACTTAGCCCGCTATAAATACAGAAACATCGAGAAACCATGAACATCATCTTAAACGGCGAACCCGTCGAACTTCACGGCACAACCGTTGCCGACCTCATCGCTCAAACCGCGCCGCAAAAACCTTTTGCCGTAGCGGTGAATACCGGATTTGTCGCCAAAGGCGCGTATGCGGAAACGGTTTTGAACGAAAATGACAAAGTCGATATTGTGCGGCCGGTGGTCGGCGGCTAGGCGGTTTTGCCTTTTCAGACGACCCCTGTCCCCAAAAACAACCTTACAAAGGAACCCATCATGCTCACCCTATACGGAGAAACCTTCCCTTCACGGCTGCTGCTCGGCACGGCCACCTACCCGACCCCTGAAATCCTCAAACAATCCGTCCAAACCGCACGCCCCGCGATGATTACCGTCTCGCTGCGTCGTGCGGGAAGCGGAGGCGAGGCGCACGGTCAGGGGTTTTGGTCGCTGTTGGAAGAAAGCGGCGTCCCCGTGCTGCCGAACACAGCAGGCTGCCAAAGCGTGCAGGAAGCGGTAACGACGGCGCAGATGGCGCGCGAAGTGTTTGAAACCGATTGGATCAAACTCGAGCTCATCGGCGACGACGACACGTTGCAACCCGACGTGTTCCAGCTTGTCGAAGCGGCGGAAATCCTGATTAAAGACGGCTTCAAAGTGCTGCCTTATTGCACCGAAGACCTGATTGCCTGCCGCCGCCTGCTTGACGCGGGCTGTCAGGCGCTGATGCCGTGGGCGGCACCGATCGGCACGGGTTTGGGCGCGGTTCACGCCTATGCGCTGAACGTCCTGCGCGAACGCCTGCCCGACACGCCGCTGATTATCGATGCGGGCTTGGGCCTGCCCTCGCAGGCGGCGCAAGTGATGGAATGGGGCTTTGACGGCGTATTGCTGAACACCGCCGTTTCCCGCAGCGGCGACCCCGTCAACATGGCGCGCGCCTTCGCACTCGCCGTCGAATCCGGACGGCTGGCATTTGAAGCCGAACCGGTCGAAGCGCGAACTAAAGCCCAAGCCAGTACGCCGACTGTGGGGCAGCCGTTTTGGCATTCGGCGGAATATTGAACCCGCCTTCATCATCAGAAAGGCCGTCTGAAAACCCCGCAAAAGGTTTTTCAGACGGCCTTTTTCTTGTCAGCAGCCGCTTATTGACACCACACCTCGGCAAAGGCATCGGCCACATAACCAACGTTCGATTCGTTCAATCCGGCCACACACATCCGTCCGGAAGCAAGCAGGTAAACGGCAAACCCTTCCTGCAAACGCCGTACTTGTTCAGGCGAAAAGCCCGTGTAGCCGAACATGCCGCGCTGTTTGAGGAAATAGGAAAAATCGCCCTCCGGCAGCTTGCGGCCCAATTCATCAAACAAACGCTGCCGCATGGCTTTGATGCGCTCCCGCATCTGCGTAACCTCTGCCTGCCAGCCGGCAAAAAGTTCGGGCGTATCCATCACCGCCGCCGCGACAAACGCGCCGTGCGCCGGCGGGCTGGAATAAATCCGGCGCACGCCGAATTTCAACTGGCCGAACACCAGCTCCGCTTCGTGCCGCGTCGGGCACACCACGCTCAATCCGCCTATCCTCTCACCGTAAAGCGACAGGTTTTTCGAAAACGAATTGGCCGCAAACAGCGGCAGGCCGATTTCCGCCGCCCGCCGGACGGCGTAGGCATCCTGTTCGAAACCGTCGCCGAAGCCCTGATAGGCAATGTCCATAAACGGAATCAGGCCGTTTGCCCGTATCACTTCCAGCACCTTGTCCCATTGCACGCAGTCCAAATCCACGCCGGTCGGATTGTGGCAGCACGGATGCAGCACCAATACGCTGTTGCGCGGCAGGGCGGCAAAAAAGGCCAGCATTTCGTCAAATTTCAGCCCACCTGTCGCCGGGTCGTAATAAGGGTAAACGCCGACTTCGAAACCCGCGCCCTGGAAAATGCCTTTATGGTTGTCCCAAGTCGGATCGCTGACATAAACCTTGGCCTCGGGAAACCAGCGGGCAAGAAAATCCGCACCGATTTTCAGCGCGCCCGAACCGCCCAAAGTCTGGATGGTGGCAATCCGCCCTTCCTGCAAAGCGGGGTGCTCCGCGCCGAACAGCAGCCTTTGCACGCCGTGCCTGAAGGCCTCCAAACCTTCCATCGGAAGATAGGAGCGGGGTTGCGCCACGGCCGCACGGGCAACCTCCGCCGTCCGTACCGACGACAAGACGGGCAGCCGCCCGGCCTCGTCCAAATAAATACCGATACCGAGATTGACCTTTTCCGGCCGCTTGTCGGCCTGAAAAGTCTCTACCAGGCTCAAAATCGGATCGCCGGGATAAAATTCGACGTGTTGGAACATATTTTTCTCCTGATTCTGTGTTTTGTTGGTTGGATACCCGATTCTACCGCATCGCCCCGTCCGGGCGTACTGTCCGCATGGTACACGCATCCTCCCCGAATATAGACAAAACAGCGCGCCCGTAAAAATAAAAGGCCGTCTGAAAACCGTATTTCAGGCTTTCAGACGGCCTTTGCGGCCATACTGCAAACGCGCCGCATCCTCCGCCCGATATGCGCCTGCATCATCAGCCGGGTTGGGAAACGGCGGGCAGGCTACCCGAAAATGGCTCGGTGTACAAAGGGCGGGAAGGATGGCTGCCGGACGGAGAAGCCGTCTGAAAGAAAAACGGCGGCGGCAAAATGCTATAATACCGCCCGACCAAACAACCCGCAAAACCGCCATGCAGCCCGATTTCTCCCGCCCTGTGCTGGCCGTCGATACAGGCACTTCCTTCCTTTCCCTCGCCCTGCAAACCGACGGCCGCATCCTGTCGCGCCACACCGATGCCGGCAACAAACAGTCCGACCTCATCCTGCCGCAAATCGGCGGGCTGTTCGCCGAAGCAGGCATTACCGCCGCCGATTTGGGTGCGGTGGTCTATAACTGCGGGCCGGGTGCGTTTACCGGCCTGCGAATCGGCATCGGCGTGGCGCAGGGTCTGGCCGCGCCGTTCGGCACACCGCTTATCGGCATTCCGTCACTCGATGCGGCGGCCTATCTGGTGCAAGGGCACGGCGTGCTGGCCGCCGCCGACGCGCGGATGGGCGAAGTCTTCTACGCCTGGTTCGACACCGCGAACCGCCGCCGCCTCAGCCCCTACTGCGTCGGCCGCGCCGCCGAAATTTCCGTGCCGGAAGGCACTGTTTTTTCAGACGGCATCGGCAACGCCTTCGCCCTGAACGACCCGCCGCCTTTCCCAGGCTCGCCCGCCATGCCGACCGCCGCCGACTACCTCGCACTGGCCGCCACGGGCCGCTATCCCGCCGCCGATGCCGCCCATGCCGAACTGCTGTATGTCCGCGACAAAATCGCCCTGACCGCCGCCGAACAGGCCGCGCGGCGGGCGGCGGGGGAACAGGCGTGAACATCCGTCCCGCGACATCCGCCGATTGCGCCGCGCTGGCCGCCATCGACCGTGCGGGCAATCCCGCGCCGTGGTCGGCCGCCCAGTTTCAGACGGCCTTAAACAGCCGTTTCGACACAGTCCTGCTGGCCGAACATCAAGGCCGGCCGGCGGCTTTTATCGTTTGGCAGACCGTGGCCGGCGAATCCGAGCTGCACCTCATCGCCACCGCACCCGAAAGCCGCCGCCTCGGCCTGGCCGCCGCCCTGATGCAGTGTTGGTTCGAGGCCGCCGCCGCGCAATCGGTACGGCGGCTGCTGTTGGAAGTCCGCGCCGCCAACCTGCCCGCGCAAAACCTTTACCGCCGGCACGGCTTTACCGAATGCGGCCGCCGCCGCGACTACTATTCCCTGCCCGACGGCACGCGGGAAGATGCCGTATTGATGGAGAAACCATGCTAGAAAGCCGCTACCTGCACCTGCACGAAGCCCTCGGCTTGGGGCCGATGTGGCTGAAACAGGGCGCGCGCCTGCTGCCGCCGCCCGCCGAAGGGCAAGACGGCCGTTTTCAGACGGCCTCTGATACCGCCCCGACGGTTCGCACGGCCCCGCAGCCGGCGGCCGCCCTCCGCGAGGATGCAAAACAGCCGTCAGGCAACGCCCATGCCGCCACCCTGGCCGCCATCGGCGGCGCGTCCCGAAGGCAAAGCCGCGAACCGTCCGTACCGAAGCCCGCAGAGCCTGCCGCAAATACCGAAAACACCCCGTCAGACGGTCTACAAGACGGCATCATCCCGCAAACGCAGGCCGACGCCGCCCGCCTGTTGGCCGTCAGCATCTGCCCCGCCCCCGCCGACTTGGCCGCAGGCCGCCTGTTCAGCGGTGCGGACGGCGTATTGCTCGACAACATGCTTGCCGCCATCGGCCTGACCGCCGCCGACTGCCGCCGCACCAGCTGGCTGCCGTCGGTGGAATTTTCCCCCGATGCCGCCCGATTGCAGGCCGCCGCCGAACGGATGCGCCACGAAGCGGCTTCCGGCCGCATCCGCGCCGTCTTGCTGCTCGGCCAGTTTTTCGAACAGCCGGAAAACGCCGAAGCCGTCGCCGCGACCTTCGGCAACCTGCCCGTATTCACCGTCCCCCATCCCGCGCGTATGTTGCGTCAGCCGCAGCTGAAAGCCCGTGCATGGACTGAATTGAAACGGCTGCGGCAATATTTGGAGGCCGTCTGAAAGCATAAAGGCCGTCCGAACAATTTTCAGACGGCCTTTATCATGCTGCCGATACTGTCGCCCGCCCATTTTTCGGCGTACCATTCCATCTGCCGGAACATACCGGCCATTATTCGACAAACCAGGAGAACCTGATGAAAAAAGCCTTATTCCTTGCCCTGTGCGGCCTGTTTGCCTCCGCTGCCCACGCGGGTTGCACCGAAAGCGGCCAGCAGTGCGTGCACTACAAAAACGGCAACGTCGCCGGAGAAGGGGCGTGCTCGGTGAAAAAATGCCAAACTCCGACCGGCGGCAGCCTGAGCTGGAAACAGAAAAACGGCCCGGCCGTTTCGGTGGAAACCGACGCGAAAAGCGGCAAAACGCTGGTGAATAAAAAACCGGGCGGACAAGTGAAAAACGGCAACGCCGCCAGCATGGGACTGACCTGCTACGCCGCAGATGCCAATAAAAACGAACAGTTCTGCGCCACCAGTTATTGATAAGCCGCAGTTTGACGACAGGCCGTCTGAAAGCCGCCAAACGGGTTCTCCCCCGTTCAGGCCGCGCTTTCAGACGGCCTTATCTTTCGGCTGCCCGCAATAATTCCGCTACCAGTGCAGGCACGCCCCGAACCGCCGTTTGAGCCAGGATTTCCACGCCCGAAACATCGGCGTTCGGCTTGGGATCGATCAGGTACACGGGCACCCCGAAACGGGCATAGTGCAGCAGGGATGCGGCGGGATAAACCTTCAGCGACGTCCCGACCACGATAACGATGTCGGCGGCTTCGACCAAACGAACGGCTTCTTCTATCAGCGGCACGGCTTCGCCGAACCAGACGATGTGCGGCCGCAGCGGTCGGCCTCGGCTGTCGCGGTCGGCCAAGGTTTGGTCGCCCTGCCACGGCAGGATTTCGTTTTCATCAACCGTGCTTCTGAGCTTGTTCAGTTCGCCGTGCAGGTGCAGGACTTTGCTGCTGCCCGCGCGTTCGTGCAGGTCGTCTACGTTTTGAGTGATGATTTGTACGTCGTAAGCGCGTTCCAAATCGGCCAGCGCGAAATGGGCAGCGTTCGGTTCGGCTACCGCAGCGGCACGGCGGCGGGCGTTGTAGAAATCGATGACGGTTTGCGGGCTGCGGGCGAACGCTTCGGGCGTGCAGACATCCTCCACGCGGTAGCCTTCCCACAGGCCGCCGCTGTCGCGGAAGGTTTGCAGGCCGCTTTCCGCGCTGATGCCCGCCCCCGTGAGGACGACGCATTTTTTCATGGTTTGTTCCTTGTTGATTGATTTACCGTCGGCTGCCGCTTATGTGTCCGACAGTTCGATTCAGTACACCACCTTATTTATCGCATCTTCGCCTCATCCAAACAGCCTTCGTACAAATCTGCGGACATGCGGGTTTCAGGCGCAGGACGGGTTTGGTCGTTGCGGGCGGGCGTAATGGCTGCGACAGGGAATTGGCGGCATGCGGTATATATTATTCGATTAGAGGCCGTCTGAAAAACGGGAAACGGGGTTTCAGACGGCCTGCCCGGTTTTATTTGACGGGGCAGTCGAAATAAAGTTCGTAGGCCAGTTTGCTTTCGCGGACGCACACTGTGCCGCCTTGGCGAATGCGGTTCGAATAGCTGATTCGCCAGTAACCTTCAAACATTCCGTAGCCGGCCGGCATGCAGACGGGCACTTCTTTGCATCCCGTGCCGCAGTCATGCACAGAACCTAAACGTGCCTGTTCCACTGTTTCAAATTTGCTGCCGATCAGGCTGGCCGGGCCAAGGATGGAAGCCAACGACCATGTTGATATAAAACCGATGACCAGTATGATTAAACTGATTTGGGTCATCATGATGATGGCTGCGGTTATCCGCCCGACAACGGAGCGGCGGCGGTAGTGATGGGCGGGCAGGCCCAAAACAGTTTCGTGCATCCATACTTTGCGAACCATCCAAGCAGACGGCAGTAAGATAAGAAGAGTAATGAGCAAGGCAAGCTGCCAGGCGGCAGCAGTCAGTTTGAAGGGATGAACGAAGAAGTACGAGACAAAGGCCAGCACTGTAATGATGTAGAATCCCACGGATATGGTTTTCAAAAACCTTACACCCAGCGGGTTCATGGTGGCAAATAGGCGGCGGTATTCGGCGGACAAGGCTCTTTGAAAAACTGCTTCGCTGCTTTGTGCCTGCAAGGCTTTCAAAAGGGTATCTTCGTCGCGGCACAAGTCCAATCGAAAACGGTAGACGTGACAATCGGGGGAGATGGCACGCAGGTAAACTTTATCTGAAGATGAGAGACCTCGTGAACTTATCACACGGTATTCAAACGTCCAATCAGTGGGGCAGCTGAAGCGTTCGCGCCCGAATGCGCCGTATAACACCAGCCGGTCGTTGGTCAGGGTTGCAAAACGGCTGCAGGTCAGGCCGAACCACATGCCTTCGGAGTAAATGATGCCGAATAGGAAGATAAACAGGCTGACGGCAATGGCCGCCCAATCGGGCAGGATGCCATAGATGATGAAGGCAATGGCGGTAACGACGGCAATCAGCGTCATCAGTATCAGCAGGAGCAGGAACATGATGACGGCGCGTATCCGAGAAGCCGGGAAAACCTGCCCGCTTGTGGTTTGGACGGAAACAGGTATAGACGAATATTGTTGGTTGTTTTTCCGGTTCATCATTTTTCCTTCCCGTAGTGTGTGATGTGCGGCTATATGGTGCGAATGAGGATAAAGGCCGTCTGAAACATCAAATCGGGGTTTCAGACGGCCTTTTGCCTTATTCGGCGCGGTTGCGCAAGAATTGCAGCAAGAGCGGCACGGGGCGGCCGGTCGCGCCTTTTTCCTTACCCGACTTCCACGCCGTGCCGGCGATGTCCAGATGCGCCCACGGGTAGTTTTCCGTGAAGTGCGACAGGAAGGCGGCAGCGGTGATGGTGCCGGCGGGGCGGCCGCCTATGTTTTGCAGGTCGGCGAAGTTGGATTTGAGTTGTTCGCGGTATTCGGCAAACAGGGGCAACTGCCATGCCTTGTCGCCGCTTTGGCGCGATGCGGTCAGGATTTCGTCGGCCAGCTCCTGCGTGTTGGTCAAAAGGCCGCTGGCAACGTGACCGAGTGCGATGATGCACGCGCCGGTGAGTGTGGCGACATCGACTACGGCGGCGGGTTTGAACTGTTCGGCATGGCTCAGCGCGTCGCACAGTATCAGGCGGCCTTCGGCATCGGTGTTCAGGATTTCGATGGTGGTGCCGTTCATGGCCGTTACCACGTCGCCGGGTTTGCTGGCGGCCGCGTCGGGCATGTTTTCGCAGGTGGGGACGATGGCGGTCAGGTTGATGGGCAGTTTGGCTTTGGCGGCGGCCACGAATGCGCCGATGACGCTTGCCGCACCGCACATGTCGTATTTCATTTCGTCCATCGCTTCGCCCGGCTTGAGCGAGATGCCGCCGCTGTCGAAGGTGATGCCTTTACCGACGAGTACGACAGGGGCGGCGTTTTTGTCGGCCGCGCCGCGCCAGTGCAGTTCGATGAGGTAGGGGTCTTGCGCGCTGCCTTTGGCCACCGACCAGAATGAACCCATGTGTTCGCGGATATGGTCTTTATCGTGGATTTTGGCGGCCGCACCGAATTTTTCGGCTTCGGCACGGGCGGTGTCGGCCAGATATTTCGGGGTGCAGACGTTGGGGGCAGTGTTGCCCAGGTCTTTGCACAGGTTGATGCCGTAGAGTTGGGCTTCGGCCCAATTCAGGGCGGTTTGCACGGTGTCGGCGTGTTCGGTGTGGAAGGTTGCGCCGTCGAGTTTGGCGGCTTTCGCGTCTTTTTTGAAACGGTTGAATCGGTAAGCGGCCTGTCCGAAGGCGAGCGCGAAGATTTCGGCGGCTTCGGCGGCTTGGTTTTGGTCGAAGCCGTTCAGGCTGATGTGCGGGTTTTCCTGTTTTTGCGCCCATGCGGCGGCTTCGGCGGCGGCTTTTTCAAGCGCGTCGCGGCCGTCGTTTTCCGGCAGTGCGACCGCCACGGCTTTCAGTTTGCCCGATTCGGCGGTTTGGGCGGCGGCAAAACGTTCGCCTTCGGCCAGCGATTCGAGCAGCAGGCGGGCGGTTTCGTTATCGGGTGCGTTTTCACGATTGCGGCAGATATAAAGCAATGCGCCTTCCTGATGCGGCTGCAAGGCGGCGGCTTTTGTGCTAAATTGCATTTTTATTCCTTTCGGTTGGCCGTCTGAAAAACGGCGGAAGCGTTATTTTACCGTGAATCTTCATCCTATGCCCGACACCCTGTTCCTTGAAGCTTGAGGGAAGGCAAGCGGCAGGTTTAGAATATTTCTTGAAAACGGCATATGCATTTTCAATTGAAAATAAAATCCCCCAAAAGGAGCTATAAGGAGCTGTTATGAACAAGATGTTTGTTTGCTTATCTGTTTTGGCAGTTGCGCTGGCGGCTGGCGGCTGCCGGGGAGGGGCTAGTGCCCAGCAGAAACAGGATCTTTCCCATATGAATGCCCGCCAGCGCGATGAAGCAGGGCGCGAGGCCGCAGCCAATCTGCGCCGAACGGAGTTGAAGGAAGATGCAGACACGAAGGTGGCGGATATCCGCTACCGTGCTTCTGACGATACTTTTGTGTATACGCTGATATTGAAGAAAATCGCCAGTCCGAAAGTGCTCGATACCGCACGACGGCGCAAGCTCGATGCCATGCTCCATAAGGAAGGCAGAAAAGAAATCTGCCGTAGCCGAAATATGCGCGATTTAATGGTGCACGGGCGTTATTCGGTGGAATACCGCGTGCTCGCGCGCAACGGCAGGGCGTTGTCTTCTCCGATACACATCAGTGCCCGGGATTGTTGAGATTTAGGTAGGGATAAGGCCGTTTGAAAAAGCTTTTTCGGATTCTAATTCTGTTTACGCCTTGTTTTCATATGACTTTTGAAATGGTTTTTACCCGATTGCCGCCGCCGACTTAAGAAAAGAAGAAATACAGAATATATTGGCAAAGCTTCGCCAAAGGTTATCTTTACCGTCATACCACCCATCCCGTATCTGCGCTAAGCCATCAACCCCTCGGGTGTATTTGCGATATTCGTCAGCAGCACGGTTTGATGGCGAACGACGGCAATACAATGAAATACCGTATAACCACCGACAACGATTAAAGCATGCCCGAACTGATATGGGTTACCAATTGAAAGACTGCCGATAAATCTTTGCATACTTAGGGAAAAAACATCATGAAAAAAGCCTTGTTCGTCCTCTTGACCGCCCTGCCGCTGGCTGCGTTTTCCGCCGAAGGCATGTCCGATGACCTGAAACGGTTTTTCTCCGGGCTGACTGCCGCCGAGCGCGACAATTTGGGCCGGGAGGCCGCCAGGGAAATGCAGCAGAAGAATATGAATAAAAATATGGATGCACAGTATTCGCATATCCATGTTATCGACATCCGCTACCGCAGTTCGGACGACACTTTCGTGATATCGGCAAAAGCAAAACCCGATCAAAATTCAATCATGAGCAATTTTCAATCGACAATGGAGCGCGAGGTTGCACAAATGGTGCGCAGCGAGATGTGTGCCGAAGCCGACACGCGCGATTTGATGAAGATAGGCCGTTACGCCTTCGAATACCGCATCACTACCGCCAATGGGAAAAAATTCAAACCGGTGCGGATTAGTGCGAAAGACTGCCGATAAGCCGTTTGGCTGCAAATGAAAGCGCAACCCGATATATGGATTTGTGCAAAAGACCGCCCATCAAACCGCAGGCCGTCTGAAAACTTTTCAGACGGCCTTTGAAGACATCTGCCCATGATATACCGACAAAACTTCGTCAAAGAACTCACTTTTACCGCCATCGGCATCTTCGTCGTCATCCTGGCCGTGCTCGTTTCCACGCAGGCCATCAACCTGCTCGGCCGTGCCGCCGACGGGCGCGTGGCGGTGGATGCCGTAGCCGCGCTCATCGGCTTTTGGACATTGGGCATGACCCCGCTGCTGCTCGTTTTAACCGCCTACATCTCCACACTCACCGTCCTGACCCGCTTCTGGCGCGACAGCGAAATGTCCGTCTGGCTTTCCTGCGGCCTGTCGCTGCGGCAGTGGGTGCGCCCCGTATTGTCATTCGCCCTACCGTTTGCCGCACTGGTGGCCGCCATGCAGCTTTCCGTATTGCCGTGGGCCGAACTGCGAAGCCGCGAATTTGCCGAAATCCTAAAACAAAAACAAGAACTCTCGATGGTTGAAGCAGGCGAATTCCGCACCTTGGGCAAGAAAAACGGCCGCGTTTACTTCGTGGAAACCTTCGATACCGGCTCCGGCATCATGAAAAACCTGTTTTTACGCGAACAAGACGACAAAGGCCGCGAAAACATCATCTTCGCCAAAGAAGGCCGCTTCTCGCTCACCGACAACAAGCGCACGCTCGAACTGACCCAAGGCTACCGCTACGGCGGCATCCCGGGCGAAGCCGACTACAACCAAGTCTCCTTCGAGCGTCTCAACCTAATCATCAGCACCACGCCGAAAATCATCAATCCGATAGACCACCGCCGCACCATCCCGACCTCCAAACTCATCGGCAGCGACAACCCGCAGCACCGCGCCGAACTCATGTGGCGGCTGAGCCTGCCCCTGGCCGCACTTATATTGAGCATATTGGCCGTCCCCCTGTCCTACTTCAACCCGCGCACCGGCCACACCTACAACATCCTGTTTGCCATCGGCTTATTCCTCATCTACCAAAACGGCTTAACCTTCCTGCGTAATGCCATAGAAAACGGCAAACTGGGCTTTTGGACGGGTTTCCTGCCCATACACATCATCATGCTGGCCACCGCCGTCATCCTGCTGCGCGTGCGCTCCATGCCCGCCCAACCCTTCGCCCAAGCCCTGAAAGCCGCATTGAAAGGCCGCGCATCATGACACTCATCGCCCGCTACCTTATCAAACAGCTCAGCATCACCACCCTGTACGCCATGTTTGCCCTGCTTGCCCTATACAGCTTCTTCGACATCGTTGCCGAAGTGGGCGGCGTGGGCGAAGGCGGCTACACGGGCATCAAAATGATGCAGTACGTCCTGCTGCAAATCCCCGACCACGCCTACCAGATGATGCCCCTGGCCGTACTCATTGGCGGCTTGATTGCCCTGAGCCGGCTTGCCGCCAACAGCGAAATGACCGTCATCAAAACCAGCGGCATGAGTACCGCCAACATCATCGCCATCCTGCTCGGGTTCGGCCTGATATTCGCCGCCGCCACCGCCCTTCTCGGCGAAAGCGTCGCCCCCGCCGCCAACCGCTACGCCCAAAACCTGAAAACCACGGCCAAAAACGGAAAAATCAGCACCGGCGCGGAAGGGCTGTGGATTAAAGAGCAAAACAACATCATTAACGTGCGCGAAATGCTGCCCGACCAAAGCCTGCGCGGCATCAAAGTCTTCCGCCACGACCAAAACTTCAAACTGGCCGAAAGCTGGCAGGCAGAATCCGCCGTCATCGCGGCAGACGGAAGCTGGAAACTGGCAAACGTCCGCCGCAGCATCTTGGACGGCGACCGCGTCCGTACCGAAAAACACGACGGCGAATACTGGCAGGCGGGCATACGCGGCAGCCTGCTCGACGTACTGCTGGTCAATCCCAACCAAATGTCGCTCACCGCGCTGACCGCATACATCAAGCATCTTGAAGACAACAAGCAACAGGCCGACAACTACAAAATCGAATGGTGGCGCAAGCTCATGTACCCCGTCGCCACCGTCGTCATGGCCTTGGTCGCACTCGCCTTCACCCCGCAATCCACCCGCCACGGCAACATGGGCTTGAAACTTTTCGCCGGCATCTGCCTCGGCCTGGCCTTCCATTTCGCCGGACGGCTGTTCGGCTTCACCAGCCAGCTCTACGGCGTACCCGCCTTTGCCGCCGCCATGCTGCCCACCGCAGCCTTCGCCGCATGGGCGGTATGGTTGATACGGAAGCAGGAAAGGCGTTAAACGCAAATATAAAAACAGGCCGTCTGAAAACCGTATTTCAGGTTTTCAGACGGCCTTATTTCCATCCGGTTTAGTCGTCGCGGCGGACTGAAACCACGCGACCGGTACGGGCATCGACCTTCACGTTGTATTCGCGCCCGCGTTTGATAATTTCCACATCATAATGCGGATAACCGTCATCACGGTCGAAATCAATGTCTTTTACACGCCCGCCGATACGGGAGAGTGCGGCGCGTCTCGCCTGTGCATAGCTGATGTAGCGGCCATGTGCATACTTGGATCTTTTCGCCTTATAGCTTTGGCTGTAACGCGGACGGTAGTCATCATCATCGTACCAATCGTCATCGTCGGCGAAGGCGGGCGCGGCGGCCAGCAGGGCAAAGGCGGAAAGGGCGGCAATCAGAGTATGTTTGAATTTCATCGTTTTTCCTTTTCGGTTGCGCCTTGTGTCGGCGTGATGTTATCAGCCGTTGTATACGGCAAGGGGCATGATACGTCCAATGGATTAGCGTAAGATTAGCATCTGCCCAAAGCAGCTGTTTTACGACAAAAGGCCGTCTGAAAGCTCTGTTTCAGACGGCCTATCCTATTTAAAGCACTAAGCTTCGCGCCCTGCCTTCAACACCAGTCGGGCAAAGAGTGCGACACCGGCTGCGAAAAAGCCCAAGCCCAGCCATTTTGCCGCCGTATCCCAGTTTTCCAAATCAAGCGCGAGCGGCGCGTCCGAACCGCCGTTGGTCACGGAAACGGCGATGATGAAGGCCATTACCACGCCGACCAGGCTTTCGCCGACAATCAGGCCTGCCGAAAACAGCGTACCAATGCGTTCGGCGTTTTTCAGACGGCCTTCACGGTTTTCCGCCTTTTTGCCGACCGCATACTTCAATACCGCCGCCAACAGCGCACCCGCCACAATCGGCATAGTCACCGACGGCGGCAGATAAATACCCATGCCCACCGCCAATACGGGCAGCGCAAGCTTGCCGCCGGACGATTTTTTCAACACCAAATCAACCACAATCAGCACAACGCCGATACCGACGCCGATAAAAATATAATCCCATTGTAGATTGTGCGAGAAGATACCTGTGGCAATCGTCGTCATCAAAGTCGCCTGCGGGGCGGCCAGGGCCTGCGTCGCGTCCATGCCTTCGCGCGGCATCGCGCCGGTAAAGCCGTAGGCTTCATACAGCAACTCCAACACCGGCGAAATCACAAATGCGCCGACGATACAGCCGATAATCAACGCCACCTGCTGCCGCCAAGGCGTCGCCTTCATCAGATAACCCGTTTTCAAGTCTTGCAGGTTATCATTCGAAATCGAAGCCACCGCAATAACGGACGAACCGCAAAACAGCGTCAGCGCGAGCAGGAACTTACGGTTGGCTTCGTCCGCCATCAAACCGTTCGACTCGCCCACCAGCAGCAACACCAGCGAAATCGCCACAATCGACACAATCCCCACACCCGAAATCGGGCTGGAAGACGAACCGACCAAGCCTGCCATATAACCGCAGGCGGCGGCCACCAAAAAGCCGATGACGGAAGCCAAAAGCGTGCACACAATCACCAACAACCATGCCATGCCGCCGGAAATGTGCGAATCGCCGATAAAGTGGTAGAAAGATACGCCCAAAATCAACATCATGGACAACACCCAGAAAATCATGGCCTTAGGCGATAAATCCTGCTCCACGCGTTCCGCTGCGGGCGCACCGCCGCCGAAGCTTTTGAACGACATTTTCATGCCTTCTATCATCGGCTTGATCAGCATCAAAAGCGTCCAAACCGCCGCAATACCGATGGTACCCGCGCCGATAAAGCGTACTTTTTCCTTCCACAGCTTCATCGCAAACGCCACCATTTCCATATCGGCGGGCTGCGGAACGCCGGACGAAAAATACGGCACGGCCACGCCCCAGGCAATCGAGATGCCCAACAGGATGGCGATACCGCCCGTCAGCCCGACCAAATAGCCTGCGCCCAACAATGCCAGCGAAAAGCCCATCGGCAGTTGGAAAATCGCCGCACCGCTCTTAAACCAATAACTCGCGCTGTCGGCCGCCACACGCAAGCCGCCGGTGCAGAAACTCACCACACCTGCCAGCGCGCCGCCGGTCGCCAGTTCTTTGATGCCGCTGCCGCCTTTTTCATCCTGTCCTTCTTCATGGCTGCCGACCTTCAAAATCTCAGCCGCCGCCACACCTTCCGGATAAGGCAAATCGCTTTTCACCACCATCGCATAACGCAGCGGTACGGTGAAAATCACGCCCAAAATACCGCCCGCCATACACAGCAGCGCAGTCTGCCAAAACGGGAAACCGCTCCAGTAGCCGGCCATCAAGAGGCCGGGCAGGACGAAAATAATGCTCGAAAGCGTACCCGCTGCCGAAGCCTGCGTCTGCACCATATTGTTTTCCAAAATATTGCTGCCTTTGAAAAACTTCAAAACCGCCATCGAAATCACCGCCGCCGGAATCGACGAAGCGAAAGTCAGGCCGACTTTCAGGCCGAGGTAAACGTTGGACGCGGTAAACACGACGGTAATCAGCGCGCCGAGTATCATGCCCCGCAGCGTCAGCTCGCGGTAGTCGGCATAAGGATCGTGGGAAGGTTGGGTCATGGTCGTAAAGCCTTTTTACAATGTATTTTTCAAGATACGGGCCGCATCCTCAGGGCAAAAAGCACGGACTTTGCGGCGGCATGCGCGGCATAGTGTTGCGATTGCAAGGAAATGTCAAGTTTTATCCAAAAATGCAAAGGCCGGATCGGCGGTTTCAGGCCGTCTGAAACCGCCCCGCAGGCCGAAACGCCGCCCGCCAAATGCCTTCAAACGGGTAAAAAGAGAGATAAGTCGGGTAAACGTCATATAAATCGGCTACAATACATCATTCATTTGTTATTGCTTTTTCAGACGGAGAAACCAGTGTTTGCCTTCAAACCCCTGCTTGAGATGCCGCGCAAAGAAGCTTTCGCCGTTGCGGCGGCAGTCGTGGCCGCCATGGGCTATACCATTATTGCCCTCGGCTGGCTGCCCCATATGACCATCATCGCCGCCATTACCGCCCTCTTGGTGTACGGCCTGTTGCGCGGTTTGAAATATGAAGACATGCAGCGCGGCATGGCGGCCTCGCTCAGTCAGAGCATGGGCGCGGTTTACCTGTTTTTCTTCATCGGCCTGATGGTAAGCGCGCTGATGATGTCCGGCTCGATTCCCACGCTGATGTATTACGGCTTCGGCTTCATTTCGCCCGAATATTTCTATCTTTCCGCCTTCGTCCTCAGCTCGCTGATCGGCGTCAGCATCGGCAGCAGCCTGACCACCTGCGCCACCGTCGGCGTGGCCTTTATTGGCATGGGCGAAGCCTTCCACGCCGATTTGGCGATGACGGCGGGCGCAATCGTTTCCGGTGCGTTTTTCGGCGACAAAATGTCGCCCCTGTCCGACACCACCGGCATTTCCGCCTCCATTGTCGGCATCGATTTGTTCGAACACATTAAAAACATGGCCTACACCACCGTTCCGGCCTGGATACTGACCGCCCTGTTTACCGGCTGGCTGCTGCCCGCCGCCGCGGCCAACGACTTGAACAGCACCGCCGTTTTCCGCCAACAGCTCGAAGCCTCAGGCTTGGTGCATGCCTATTCGCTGATACCGTTTGCCCTGCTGGTGGTACTGGCCGTCCGCCGCGTCAATGCCGTCGTGGCCATGATTGCAACCATCGCCGTTTCCGTCGCCATCACCTACCTGCACAGCACGCCCGATTTGGCCAAACTCGGCGGCTGGTTTTACAGCGGCTTCTCACTGGAAGGCGAATTCGACAAAATCGGCAAACTGGTATCGCGCGGCGGTTTGGAAAGCATGTTTTTCACCCAGACCATCGTCATCCTCGGCCTGAGCCTCGGCGGACTGATGTTCTCGCTGGGCATCATCCCCAGCCTGCTTGAAGGCATGCGCCGCTTCCTCACCACCGCCGGACGCGCCACCGCCAGCGTGGCGGCCACCTCCGTGGGCGTAAACGTCTTAATCGGCGAACAATACCTCAGCATCCTGCTGTCGGGCGAAACCTTCAAACCCGTTTACGACAAACTCGGCCTGCATCCGCGCAACCTCTCGCGCACACTGGAAGACGCGGGTACCGTCATCAACCCCCTCGTTCCCTGGAGCGTCTGCGGCGTATTCATTGCCAACGCCTTGGGCGTTCCCGTATTGAACTACCTGCCCTACGCCTTCTTCTGCTACCTCAGCCTGATACTGACCCTGCTGTTCGGCTGGACAGGCCTGACCCTGAGCAAAAAATAAAGGCGGGACAAAAAGGCCGTCTGAAACCGTATTTCAGATTTTCAGACGGCCTTTCCGGATAAACGCATCCGATACGCCCCGCAGGCAACCACGGCGGGGCCGCATCCCGTATAGGCCGTCTGAAAAGGCAAGGGCGGCCGAATTTTGTTATACTGACCGCTTGTCAAAACAACACACTTGGAAAAACCGTCATGAACATCAAATTTGCCGCCCTGCTGGCCGCAGCCGCCCTTTCCGTATCCGCCTGCGAACAGCAAGCCGCCACACCCGGCCAAGCTTCGGCAACCCCGGCCGCCGACACCGCTTCCGCCACTCCGGCCGACGCTCCGTCCGCGCCGCCCGCCGCCGCACCGCAAACCCTGACCAGTAGCGACAACGCCGTCAGCATCTCCGTAACCGGCAATTTCCAAGACCAACTCGGCGGCAACGCCCTGCCCGAAGGCGCGGAAGCAGGCACCATCCTTCAACAATACGACGAAAACACCGACATCACCCTCACCGTCGTCGATGCAGGCAAACCCGTCAAACCCGCCAAAGAATACTACGCCAACCTGAAAACCGCATTGGAACAGGCCGGTTTTGCCAACCTGAAAGCCGGTGCCGCAACAGAAAACCGCATGGACTATTCCTTCACCGATGCCGAAGGCAACAACCACAACTGCATCAACATCTACAGCCCCGACAACCTCTACGCCGTCTGCGCCTTCAGCAGCAGTGCCGACAACGCGACACTGGCCGAAACGCTCAAAGACGTCAAACTGCTGAAAAAAGCGATGTAAAACGCGCGTACGCAACACGAGGCCGTCTGAAAGCACCTGCTCCAACAAAGCAACCGCCTTTCAGACGGCCTTTCCGCCAACAAAACCACCCGCACCGACCGCCATGTCCCGACCACCATCCCCCGCCGCACCCTCCGCCCCCGTTTTCAGCGACACCGACCGCGACATGATGCGCCGCGCCCTGACCCTCGCCGCCGAAGGCCGCTTCTCCACCTCGCCCAACCCGCGCGTCGGCTGCATCATCGCACACGGCGGCCAAATTGTCGGCCAAGGCTTCCACCTCAAAGCGGGCGGCCCCCATGCCGAAGTCCACGCCCTCTGTCAGGCGGGCGAAAACGCGCGCGGTGCCACCGCCTACGTTACCCTCGAACCATGCAGCCACTACGGCCGCACCCCGCCCTGCGCCGAAGCCCTGATACAGGCGGGCGTATCGCGCGTCGTCGCCGCCATCGCCGACCCCAACCCGCAAGTGGCGGGCAAAGGCCTGGCCATGCTCTCCGCCGCAGGCATCCGAACCGAAAGCGGCCTGCTCGAAACCGAAGCGCGCGAACTCAACCGCGGCTTCCTGTCACGCATCGAACGCGGCCGCCCCTTCGTCCGCCTCAAATGCGCCGCCTCCCTCGACGGCAAAACCGCCCTTTCAGACGGCCTCAGCCAATGGATTACCGGCGAAGCCGCCCGACACGACGTACAAATCCTGCGCGCCGAAAGCTGCGCCGTCCTCACCGGCATCGGCACCGTACTGGCCGACGACCCCCAACTCAACGTCCGCGCCTTCCCCACCCTGCGCCAACCCCTCCGCATCGTCCTCGACAGCCGCCTGCGCCTGCCGCCGACGGCCAAACTGCTGGCCGACCCCGCATCGCCCGTCCTGCTCCTGACCGCCGTCCCGCCCGAAAAATACCCCGCCGCCCTCGCCGCCGTCCCGCATCTCGACATCCTGACCGTCCCCGCCACCGACGGCCGCATCAGCCTGCCCGCCGCCCTCCCTCTGCTGGCGGAACGCGGCATCGGCGAACTCCTGGTCGAAGCAGGCGCAACGCTGTGCGGCGCATTCCTGCAGGCAGGCTTGGCGGACGAAATCGTCCTCTACCAAGCGGGCAAAATCCTCGGCGGCAACGCCCGCAGCCTGTTCGACCTGCCCGAAAACCCCGCCGCACTGCAACAACCCGCATCATGGCAAACCCGTTCCGTAACAATCCTCGACGGCGGCGACCTCAAACAAGTGCTGCGTAAAAAAGAGGCCGTCTGAAAACGGATTTTTCACCTTTCAGACGGCCTTTTGCCCCATAAACAACCGCATACATCACAAACACTCAGGCGGCTGAAGCGGCTTTTCCGCAACCGCCGCACCCAACTCCGAACAACCCGCCCGACAAACACACCGCCCGCCGCTTGCAAGCTGCCCCAAGGAGCCGCCCATGAACTTCGCCAACCTCCACCAAAACTTCATCCTCCTCTCCCCGCTCACCCTCAACCAACACCTCGACAACCACGGCTTCTGGCCCGCATTCATCGCCGAAACCACCCCCCTCGCCCGCAACATCAAAGGCACGCCCCGCATCAACGCCGGCCAATTTGACGGCGGCAAGGCAATCAAACACGGCCGCCTGTCGTGGCGCGACGAAACCCTGCAAAAACTCGCCGACAACTACCACCGCAGCACCCGGCCGGACACCTTCCATTTCGACTTCTTCTCCGCCGAATTCCCCTCCCCCGCCACCTGCGCCAAACAAAACACCACCCCCGCCCTGACCCTGAAACTGACCGGCATCTACGGCTGCAGCCACAGCGGCCTGCTGCTCAGCTTCCGCCAAGACCATTTCGACGAACTGGGCGAAACCGCCGTAAACGCATCCCTCAACCGCCTCACCGCCCTGCTGCAAACCACCCTGCGGCTAAAAAAACAACGGCAATACGCCTATCCCTGCAACGGCGGCACCCACGGCGCATGGACAAACTGCATCATGGACTTATTCCCCGCCGATGCCGCCGAACCGAACGGCGGAGGCTGGACAATCAACGAAGAGCTTGCCAACTGGGCAAAGTTTTAAACATCAGCCGATAAAAACAAATCAACCGTAAACCTTATCTGCCGTAACTGTCTGCAAATGGAAGAGGCCGTCTGAAAAAACGTTTCAGACGGCCTCTAAGCAACACAAGGCGCGGTCAGCTAAGGCATGATTTGCTCTTCCCGCTCATTCAATATATACATCCCTGTTTCATCATGAAATTTTTTCATGACGGCCATTTTTTCGACCTTTGTCAATGCTTCCCATTCGGGATCAGTTTCTGCTTTCCATTCGAGATAAATTTTGTCTTTAAAATCCTCTTCGGTAATTTTAGAACCAGTAAGACCGCCATCATTTACTCGTTTTAGTTGCTCCCACCCAAAAAGGTCGCATCCACTTAAATTCGCATTTTGCATTTTGGCTCTAATTAAATTTGCATCTTGCAAATCGGCTAAAATTAAATGTGCACCTTGCAAATCGGCTCTAAATAAATGTGCACCTTGCAAATTGGCTAAAATTAAAGTTGCACCTTGCAAATTGGCTAAAGTTAAATTTGCACCTTGCAGTTTGGCTTCATCTAAATTTGCACCTTGCAGTTTGGCTACCGACAAATCGGCATATTGCAGATTCACACCATCCAATTGACTTTCTTCAAAATGAGCTTTTTTTAGATAGGCTCCCCGAAAATCAACTCCGCTCAAATTCAAACACGACCAATTCCTGGCCCTTTCATCAACCCCGCTCAAATGAAAATTCATCCCGGCCAGGCAAATATTCGGCAGCATTTCAGAAAAATCGCGTAGATTCAGCTGCATATTTTTTCGATTTAAGCTGAGCAGTACCTGGGTTAAAGCCACACCCATAGGACTTTCTGCCCTCCGTCTTAATTCTTCAATAATTGCTTGCGCCTCATGATCAGATAAATTTTCCTTTTCCCATTTCTTCAAACTGTCCTGCTGCATTGCCTGCCAGGCGGATTTCAACAGATTGAATGCCGGCATGCGGAAACTTTCGCCATAATCGCCTCTGAAAAACGGCAGCAGGTTGTAGATGGCGGAAATCTGTAAGGCGACCGCGCCCTCACGCTTGCCAAAAGTATCGAAACCCTCGGCATTCGGTTTTTTGCCGTACTCTTCCGTTTTCTCCGTCGTACGCTCAATAAGCTGAAATTCTCCATCAATTTCGCCCTTGTCTTTTAAACCTTCCTTTTGCGTGGTTTTATCAATCGTTTTGATTTCCGGCAAATGTGCGCCGCTCACCCATTCGGAAAGCTTTTGAAACTCCTTCAGATTGATGTCTTTCCGTTGGTTTTCGATTTGCTGCCTGTTGTTTTCGTCGCGGAAATGCCAGATGGCGAAGGCGACAGGTGCGGAACGACCAAAATAATAAAATTCCAAAACCCGGCGGATTTCCCCATAAGCTCTAGGAAGGGAATTTGAAAAAAGCTAAACAAAACGAAAAAAATAACAAGGGACGCTATTCCTGCACAAAAAACTTTCCATGCATTGGTCAATTTTCTCCAAGCATATGCTCCTCCCAAAACAATCAGACCAAACACTACAATCATCCACTTACGGGCAGCAAACCAAACACCGATTTGCTCCCAAATGTAATCCGCATTTCCCATTGCTCATCCTTTCGTCAATCAGCCTCGACATTTTCCATGCCACACCCGCCCGAGACAAGCCGCCGCCTGTATGAACCTCCTTCCCACAGGGAATGTGCGACATATCCGCATAAAATTTCGGTTTCCTCGAAACCAGCCGAAAGGCAATCCGCCGTTTCGACATCTTCCTTTCAGACGGCCTTTCCCTTTCAGGCCGTCTGAAAAAACAAAAGCCGGGCATCGATACCCGGCTTTCATTGTGCTGCCCGCGCTATTTTTCAGACGGCCTATTTTTTCCCGCCCGTGCTGCTCGGCTGAATCACGATATTGACCCGTTTGCCCGGCTTGCCGCCCGCCGCCTTGCTGCCGCTGACGGTATAGACTTCGGTTCGGGTGTTGTAGGTGATGACCGCGCCCTCGGCCTTGTCGCCGCCGCGCGTTACTTTGGCGTTGCCGCTCAGTTTGACGACGTTGCTGGCCGAGGAGTATTCGACTTGGTTGGCCTCGCCGTTTACCGTTCCTTTGCCGCCGTCTAGCGTTTGGCCGAAACGGACGGGGCTGCCGCTGGCTTTCATGGTTTGCTGGCCGTCTGCGCTGCGCACGACATTGACGCTGGCGGCGCGGATGTTGAGCGTGCCTTGTTTGATGACGACGTTGCCGCTGAAGGTGGTGGATTGGTTTTTCTGGTCCAATTCGCCTTGGTCGGCTTCGATTTCGATCGGCTGCTTGCGGTCGCTTTCCAGCGCGTGCGCCTGGAGGGAAACGGCCAGCAGGCCGCAGTACAGGCCTTTAAGAAGGATTTTTCGGGTCATAGATGGTTGCTTTCACTCGTGAGGGCAGCAGGAGCAGCCCTTGTTCTTCGTTATAACTGAAACCGCCCGCCGAGCCGTGCGACAGGCCGTAGCTGAATTGTACGGGACGGTCGGAAACGGCGGTTTTCTTGACGGTATCGACGGTTATCCTTTCGGCGGTCAGCTTGCCGGCCGGCCGGCCGTCGCCCGCCTCTTTGTGCAGCACGACCTGCCGTTCGAACAATGCCTGCCGCGTTTCGGTGTCGTAACGCGCCTCGTTGCCGTTTATTTGGTAGGTTTTCACACCTTGGCGGTACATCTTCATTTCAGGCCGTCTGAAAACCACTTCCGTGCTTTTCGGCAACTGCCAGGCCGCCTCGGCATCCAATTGCTCCCGCAACAGGCCTTCGCTGTCGAAACGCCGTCCGGCGATGCCCGACATCGAATATTGCGGCTCTTTCGGATTCAGTGCCACTTCTTCCACCGTTACCTCGCTGATGCGGTCGAGCCAGGCGGAAAGCCCGCCCAACACTGCGGCCAACACCAGCGGGAACAGCAAACCGTATCGCCACTTCTGCATCATTTTACATATTCTTCCAAAGCGGGAGCCAAAGTACCCTGCGCCTGCATAATCAAATCGCACAGCTCGCGCACCGCGCCGCAGCCGGCATGGTTCAGGGTGATGTGGGCGGCATATTGTTTAATAAACCAATGCGCTTCGGGCACGGCCACCGGCAGGCCGCAGCGCACCATGACCGGCAAATCGACCACGTCGTCGCCGATAATGGCGCACTCGTCTTCCGCCACGCCCGCCAGCCCGCGCAATTCGGCATAAGCCGCGCGTTTATCGTGTATCCCCTTGAAATAATGGTTGATACCGAGCTGTTTGACGCGCAGGCCGACAGACGGTGCATCGCGGCCGGTGATAATCGCGGTTTGAACGCCGCTGTTTTGCAGCATCTTCAAACCATGCCCGTCCAGCGTGTGGAAAGATTTGATTTCCTCGCCATTGTCGCGGATAAAAATCCGCCCGTCGGTCAGCACGCCGTCCACATCCATAATCAGCAGCCTGATTTTGGCGGCGCGTGCCTGCAATTCGGAAGAAAGGGTTTGCATTATGATTCTTTCAGACGGCCTAAAAATAGTTATTTTAGCATTGAACGTAACCGCCGTCCGCCGATACCTTGACCTAACCGTAAACAGATTTTACAATTATTCTCATTATGATTTAAGATTCAAACCTCCGCACCGCAATCACGAAAGGAAACACTAATGAGCAAAAAAGTCAGCATCTTGGTCGGCAGCCTACGCAAAGGCTCGTTCGCCCGCAAAGTAGCTCAAAACGTCATCCCGATGTTCCCGGAAGGCTACGAAGCCCGAATCGTCGAAATCGGCCACCTGCCGCTCTACAACTTCGACTACGACGACCCCGCCGAAACCGATTTTCCCACGCCGGAAAGCTATACCGCCTTTCGCGAAACCATCAAAGCTTCAGACGGCGTTTTGTTCGTTACCTCCGAAAACAACCGCACCGTGCCCGCCTGCCTGAAAAACGCAGTGGACATCGGCTCCAAACCCAACGCCGACGTCGCATGGAAAAACACGCCCGCCGGCATCATCAGCCATTCCGTCGGCAAAATGGGCGGCTACAGCTCGCAGAAAAACCTGCGCCTGGCCTTGTCCTACTTCAATATGCCGCTGACCGGACAGCCCGAAGCCTTCCTCGGCAACTCGCCCACCCTGTTTGACGACAACGGCAAACTCATCGAATCGGCACGCGGCTTCGTGCAAGGCTACATCGACCAACTGGTCGCCCTGATTGAAAAAAATCCGAAGTAAGGCAACGCCGGACGGCAGGCCGTCTGAAACATACAGCCAAACGAGCAAACCGGTTTCAGACGGCCTCTTTAAAATTTAATTTATATAAATATCAGCCTGATAAATCCGCCAGCTAAAATTCCGCTTGCTTAGATGTGCGTAACATGATTTAATGCGCGCTTCAAACAAATGTGGCCAGATAGCTCAGTCGGTAGAGCAACGGATTGAAAATCCGTGTGTCGGCAGTTCGATCCTGCCTCTGGCCACCACATCACACCGCCCTTTCGGCGGTTATTTTTTTGCCTGAATATCCCTGCTTCCTTAACCGAATCGGCTGAAAATATACGGCCTTCCCTCCTGTACCGTTTCAAATCAAAAACGTGCGAATGCCACAGCCATAAAACCGAACGGCCTCAAGCCGACATCAAAACCGCCGCCCGCTTTTCAGACGGCCTCCGTCCCTGTTCTGACAGACTTTGTTTTCAAAAATGTAAAAACGGCATCGGGCCATACGACGACCGATGCCTGTCTATTCTATAGTGAATTAAATTTAAACCAGTACAGCGTTGGCTCGCCTTACCGTACTATTTGTACTGTCTGCGGCTCGCCGCCTTGTCCTGATTTAAATTTAATCCACTATATCTTTCTGCTGAGTTTATGATGAAACATCCAAACGATAGCGGGCGGTAAAACGCTTTGCCCCGCCCGGCGGCAGAATGGTCAAGCCGATGCCGTTGTTGAAGCAGTCGGGCGCGCCGCTGAGGTTTTCCAACGCAATGGAGGTGCGTTCGGGCGGGATGTAGATTTGCAGCAGGGGATAGTTTTCTTCGGCAAAAATGTCGAGCCTGCGCGCGCCGTTCCGCAGGGTGCAGGCGGGGCGTGTGCCGCCGTTCCCGTTCAGCTCAAAGCTGTTATCCAATTCTATGCCGCGCAGGGAGGCGGCTTCTGCAAAGCGGTTATCGGCCAGGCGCGCACCGGTGGGCAGCAGGTCGGCATCAAATTCAAGCTGTGTGCCGCCGTTGATTTGCAAAGTCCAGTCGTCCGCCGTGCCGCCGAGGGTGAAATAGGGATGCCAGCCGTCGGCCAGCGGCATGGGGGCGGTGCCGGTGTTTTCGGCGGTGGTGGAAACGGTGAGGCCGTCTGAAGTCAGGGTGTAGCGCACGGTCAGGCGGTAGGGGAAGGGGAAACCGTTTTGGTCGGCAGGATAAACGTACGCCAACTCTATCCAAGCCGCGTCTTCGCCGCTGCCGTGCCCGGCCAATGCAAACGGCGCGTCATAAAGTAGGCCGTGGATGGCATGGCCGTTCAAAACGTGGCGGCCGGTTTGATATTCGCGGCCGTCGAAACGGTAGCCGCCCCGGCTCAGGCGGCAGGGGAAGGGGCTGAGTTTGGCACTGCGAAAGCCGTCGGTGATGTGTTGCCGGGCATCGTCAGTACCGCGATAAGCGGCGATGCAGTTCAACCACTCGCCGCCGCCGAAAACGACATAGCGGTTCAGAAGTGCGCCGAAAAAATAGATTTCCGCTTCGGCATGGCCGTTTTGCCGCAACACGGCGCGGTCGGATTCGATTTGGCAGGAAAAAGTCATGATGAGGCCGTCTGAAAAAAAGAAGGCGGAATTATAGCGAAACAAAACGGCAAGCAGGCGGCGTATAACGTCCGTCTCTGCTAAAATCCGCTTTTTCCGCACCGTTCCGACATGTCCGACACCGCCCGAATCACCGCCAGCTATGGCCGCCATTACACCGTCCGTACCGAATCCGGCCAAACCTACACCGCCACCGCGCGCGGCAAACGGGTGGATTTCGCCTGCGGCGACCGGGTGCACATCGAAGTGCAAAACGGAGAACAGGCCGTCATCCGCGATTTCCTGCCGCGCCGCAGCCTGCTCTATCGCCAAGACGCATGGCGCACCAAACTGATTGCCGCCAACGTGGACCGGCTGTTCATCGTTACCGCCGCCGTCCCGTCGCCGAGCGAAATGCTGCTGCAACGCGCCCTGCTGGCGGCGGAAGCGGGCGGCATCGAAGCCTTTATCGTACTGAACAAAACCGACCTGCCCGAAAGCGCCGCCTGGCGGGAAAAACTGGCCTTCTACGAAGACTTGGGCTATCCGTTGGCCGCCGTCAGCGCACTGGAAAACGCCGAAACCCTGCGCCCGCTGCTGCAAGGCTGCACCAGCATCTTCCTCGGACAATCGGGCATGGGCAAATCCACCCTCACCAACGCCCTGCTCGGCGGGGAACACGCCCGCACGGGAGGCCTCTCCGCCGCACTCGATTCCGGCAAACACACCACTACCCACGCCCAAATGTACGATCTTGCCGCCGACAGCTTCCTCATCGACTCGCCCGGCCTGCAGGAATTCGGCCTGCACCATCTGGACGCCGCCGACCTGCTGCAATATTTCCCCGACCTGCGCCACCTGATCGGCCGATGCCGCTTCCACAACTGCACCCACCGCAAAGAACCCGACTGCGCGGTCAAACAAGCGGCCGAAAGCGGCGAAATCAAAGCCGACCGCCTGAACTTCCTGCAACGCATTATCGACGAACTGACCGCCAAACCCTATTAAACCAAGCCCGCCCAATCCGATTCCAACCTCACCGAACCCATACTTTCAGACGGCCTCAACCCATCAAACGCAATGAACACCCTGCCCGCCCATTTCCTCATCCTCGCCGCCCTCGTAGTGGCCGCCCTCCTCATCGTCATCAGCATTATCGGCCTGCTGTTCCGCAGCCGCCGTCAGGCCGAACTCGCCGTCCTTCACGCCGAGCGCGACAATCTGAACGAACGCCAACGGCAGTCCGACCTCCAAGCCGCCGAATCCGCCCGGCAAATCCAAACCCTGCAACAACACCTGCAACAAACAGAAACCGAACTGGCCGCCGCATCCGCCCTCAACCGCCGCCTGCCCGAACTGCAACAGCAACTGGCCGACAGCCGCAGCGAATACGCCGAACTCGAACAAAACGCCCGCCGCCTGCACGGCGAATATGCCGCCGCCGAACAACAAATCCGCCACCTCACCGCCCAAGCGGAAGAATTAGGCCGTCTGAAAACCGACTATGCCGAACTGCAACAACAACTGGCCGAACAACAAATCCGCAACGAACGCCTCAACACCCTGCTCGAACAAGAACGGCAGGCGCAGGAAGAAAAACTCGCCCTGCTTGACAACGCCCGCGACCTCATGAGCGGCCAATTCCGCCACCTGGCCGACGAAATACTCGAAGAAAAAAGCCGCCGCTTCACCGAACAAAACCGCGAACACCTCGGCCGCCTGCTCAACCCGCTGAACGAACGCATCAGCGGCTTCGCCCAACTGGTTCAAAACACCTACGAAAAAGAAGCGAAAGAACGCCTGACCCTCGAAAACGAACTCAAACGCCTGCAACAACTCAACAACCGCCTGCACGACGACGCCAACGCCCTCACCGACGCCCTCACCGGCAGCCGCAACAAAACCCAAGGCAACTGGGGCGAGATGATTCTGGAAAGCGTGCTCGAACACTCCGGCCTGCAAAGGGGGCGCGAATACATCATACAGGCATCGGGCACGCAAACGCAGGAAGACGGCCACACCCGCCGCCTCCAGCCCGACGTTTTAATCAACCTGCCCGACAACAAACAAATCATCATCGACAGCAAAGTCTCCCTCACCGCCTACGTCCGCTACACACGGGCGGAAAACGAACAGGAAGCCCGTCAGGCACTCGCCGCCCACGTCCAATCCGTGCGCCAGCACATCAAAGAATTGTCCGAAAAAAAATACAGCGACATCGACGGCCTGAAAACGCTGGATTTCGTCTTCATGTTCATCCCCGTCGAACCCGCCTACCTCGCCGCCCTCCAGCAAGAGCCTGGCCTGTTCCAAGAATGCTTCGACAAACGCATCATGCTCGCCGGCCCCGGCACCCTGCTGGCCACCCTGCGCACCGTCGCCAACATCTGGCGGACCGAACAGCAAAACCGCAACGCGCTGGCCATCGCCGACGAAGGCGGCAGGCTGTACGACAAATTCGTCGGCTTCGTCGATACCCTGCAAAAAGTCGGCCGCAACATCGACCAGGCGCAAACCGCCTACCAACAAGCGTTCAACCAACTCAAAAGCGGCCACGGCAACCTCGTAAACCGCGCGCAAAAACTCCACCGCCTCGGCCTAAAAACCGCCAAACAGCTCGACCGCCAACTGACCGAAGAAGCGGCCGAAGCGGAAGCCGAAACATCTGCCCTGCCCGCACCGGAAAGCGGGGAAACGGAAAATCGCGAATAAGCCCTGCAACAGCAGAAATGTACATCCGGCAACCGTTCGGAAACAGGAAAACAAACCGCAGAGGCCGTCTGAAAACCGTTTTCAGACGGCCTCAAATCAAAACACGGTTTTGCCGGGACCGTTTCGAAACCCACCATATGCCTTTTTCAGACGGCCTTATATTCGACAGCTATTTGCACAACGGACTTACAAAACTATACAATGCCGTCCGTCTCAGCACACACAAACTTACAATGAACTGGTCCTACCTAGCCGCCGCGATACCGAAATTCGCCGAAGCCGCGAAACTGACGCTGGAATTGTCGGTTTACGGCATCGCATTATCCCTGGCCGTCGGCCTGCCCGTGGCGGTGGTAACGGCTTACCGCATCCGGCCGTTTTACTTTCTCGCCCGCGGTTATATCGAACTTTCGCGCAACACGCCGCTGCTTATCCAACTGTTCTTCCTCTATTACGGCCTGCCGAAAATCGGCATCAAATGGGACGGCTTTACCTGCAGCATCATCGCCCTGACGTTTTTGGGCGCGAGCTATATGGCCGAAGCATTGCGGGCGGGAATCCTCGCCGTGCCGAAAGGGCAGATTGAAGCGGGCAAAGCCATCGGTTTGAACCGCCTTCAGATATTCCGCTACGTAGAACTGCCGCAGGCTTGGGCGGTGGCCGTGCCTGCAGTTGGGGCGAACATACTGTTTTTAATGAAGGAAACATCAGTGGTCAGTGCGGTCGGCATCGCCGAATTACTGTTCGTTACCAAAGACATCATCGGCATGGACTACAAAACCAACGAAGCCTTGTTCCTGCTGTTTGCCAGCTATCTGATTATCCTGCTGCCCGTGTCCTTATCGGCACGCTGGGCGGAAAAACGCGTTCGGAGTGCGAAATATGGTGCTTGACTGGCTGTTTGAAGGACAAAACGCGGCGCGTCTGGGCAAAGGGTTGCTGCTGACGGCGCAAATCTCCCTGATTTCCGTCGCCCTATCCTGCGTGTTCGGCACGCTGTTCGGACTCATGCTGCGCGCGGACAACCGCATCGTGCGCTTTATCGGCCGCCTCTATTTGGAAACGGTGCGCATCGTGCCGATTTTGGTGTGGCTGTTCGGCTTCTATTTCGGTTTCGCCGCCTGGGCGGGTATCCATATCGACGGCCTGTGGGTCTGCATTTGGGTATTCGTGCTGTGGGGCGTGGCGGAGATGGGCGATTTGGTGCGCGGCGCATTGGAATCCATCGAAAAACATCAGGTGGAATCCGGTTTGGCCATCGGTTTGAGCCGTTGGCAGGTGTTCCGCTTCATCGAACTGCCGCAAAGCGTGCGCCGCGTTTTGCCCGGTTCGATTAACTTATTCACGCGCATGATTAAAACCAGCTCCTTGGCCGCCCTGATCGGCGTAATCGAAGTAGTCAAGGTCGGCCAGCAGATTATCGAAAACTCGCTGCTGACCATGCCGAACGCCTCGTTTTGGGTTTACGGGCTGATTTTTATGCTGTATTTCCTCTGCTGCTGGCCGCTGTCGTTGTGGGCGGCGAGGCTGGAACACAAATGGGAACATTGACATGGCTTTATTGAGCGTGCGCAAACTGCACAAAGAATACGGCGGCGTAACCGCCATCGGTTCGCTGGATTTGGATTTGGCCAAAGGAGAAGTCATCGTCCTGCTCGGCCCGTCCGGCTGCGGCAAGTCCACCCTGCTGCGCTGCATCAACGGCTTGGAAGAGCATCAGGGCGGCAGCATCGAAATGGAGGGCGCGGGCGTGTTCGGCAAGGACATATCTTGGCAGACGGCGCGGCAGAAAGTGGGCATGGTATTCCAAAGCTACGAGCTGTTCGCCCACATGACCGTTATCGACAACATCCTGCTCGGCCCGCTGAAGGTACAGAAACGCAACCGCGCCGAGGCTGAAGCGCAGGCCGACAAACTGCTGGCCCGCGTCGGCCTGCTGGAGCGGAAAAATGCCTACCCGCGCGAACTTTCGGGCGGACAAAAGCAGCGCATCGCCATCGTGCGCGCCCTGTGCCTGAATCCCGAAGTCATCCTGCTCGACGAAATCACTGCCGCCCTCGACCCCGAAATGGTGCGCGAGGTATTGGAAGTGGTGCTGGAATTGGCACGCGAAGGCATGAGTATGCTGATCGTTACCCACGAAATGGGATTTGCCCGAAAAGTGGCCGACCGCATCGTTTTCATGGACAAAGGCGCGATTGTCGAACAGGCTTCGCCCGAAGCGTTTTTTACCGAACCGAAAACCGAACGCGCCCGGCAGTTTCTGGCCGGCATGGATTACGGGCCGGATTTGAACGTGAGCATCTGAATCCGAACCCGCTGCCAAACGTTTGGCCGCCAAGGTTTTCAGGCCGTCTGAAACCTTGCCGCGCTGTTTTTCAGACGGCCTCTTCCCTTTTTTCGTTATCTCCAAAGGAGCAAATCATGACGCTTTCCAAAAAATTCTCCACACTGCTGGCCGGTGCCGTTATCGCACTCGGCCTGGCCGCCTGCAACAGCGGTGCCGACAATCAGGCCGCAGCGGGCGGACAGCCTGCCGCCTCAGGGGCGGATACCGTGGCCGCCATCAAAGAAAAAGGCGTTATCCGCATCGGCGTATTCGGCGACAAACCGCCGTTCGGCTATGTGGACGCGAATGGCAAAAACCAAGGCTTTGATGTCGAAATTGCCAAAGAAATGGCCAAAGACCTGCTCGGTAGCCCGGACAAAATCGAATTCGTCCTCACCGAAGCCGCCAACCGCGTCGAATACGTCCGTTCCGGCAAAGTGGACGTTTTGCTGGCCAACTTCACCCAAACGCCGGAACGCGCGGAAGCCGTCGATTTCGCCTCGCCCTACATGAAAGTCGCCTTGGGCGTGGTATCCCCCAAGGGCAAGCCGATTACCGACGTCGCCCAATTGAAAGACCAAACCCTGCTGGTCAACAAAGGCACCACCGCCGATGCCTTTTTTACCAAAAACCACCCCGAAGTCAAACTGCTGAAATTCGACCAAAACACCGAAACCTTCGATGCATTGAAAGACGGACGCGGCGTGGCCTTGGCGCACGATAACGCGCTGCTGTGGGCATGGGCGAAAGAAAACCCGGACTACGAAGTGGCCATCGGCAACATCGGCCCGGCCGAATCTATCGCCCCGGCGGTAAAAAAAGGCGACAAAGCACTGCTGGACTGGGTGAACGGCGAAATCGTCGCCATGAAGAAAGACGGCCGTCTGAAAGCCGCCTATGAGAAAACTCTGCTGCCCGTGTACGGCGACAAAGTCAAACCGGAAGAACTGTTGGCCGAATAAGCAGGCATCCTTCTCGAAACGACAGAGAGGCCGTCTGAAAACAGTTTTTCAGACGGCCTCAAACATTTTGACGACCAACTTGCAACCATTGATACGCACGGTCTGAAAATTGCACCCCGGCGGCTGGAAGATTATCCAGCTGCCGGGGTGCGGTTCAGGCCTTTCAGACGGCCTCTTAGCCATAAGCGGACAACTGCAACAGGATGCCTGTTTTTAAAAGCCTATCCGCCCACAAGCCTTTCAGCTTATTTCATACCGGGAAACAAGCCCTTCATTCCCTTGGCCATGCTCATCAGCTTGCGCATATTCTGCCCGCTGAACATTTTCATCATTTTCTGCGACTGCTCGAACTGGTTCAGCATTTTATTGACTTCCTGAACCGTGGTGCCCGAACCGGCCGCGATGCGGCGTTTGCGGCTTGCCTTGATTAAGGCGGGATTGGCACGCTCTTTCGGCGTCATCGAATTGATGATGGCTTCGACATGCCCCATCGCTTTTTCTGCCGTGCCTTCGGGAATCTGTTTGGAAAGCTGGCCGATTTCGCCGGGCATTTTCGACATCAGGTTCTCCAAACCGCCCATATTCCGCATCTGCTGGATTTGCGCTTTGAAGTCATTCAGGTCGAAGCTCTTGCCCTTGCGCAGTTTTTTCGCCATTTCGGCGGCGGCGGCTTCGTCTATGCCTTTTTGGACATCTTCCACCAAGGTCAGGACGTCGCCCATGCCCAAAATCCGGCTGGCGATACGGTCGGGGTGGAAGGCTTCCAAGCCGTCGATTTTTTCGCCCACACCGATGAATTTAATCGGTTTGCCGGTCACTTGGCGCACAGACAAGGCCGCACCGCCGCGCGAATCGCCGTCCATTTTGGTCAGCACCACGCCGGTCAGCGGCAGTGCCTCGTTAAAGGCCTGCGCCGTATTGACAGCGTCCTGACCCAGCATAGCATCGACGACGAACAGGGTTTCCACGGGATTGACCGCCGCATGAAGCGCCTTGATTTCGTCCATCATTTCCTGATCGATGGCCAAACGTCCGGCGGTATCCACCATCAGCACGTCGTAAAACCCGCGCTTGGCATGGTTTAAAGCCGCCAAAGCAATATCGACGGGCCTTTGCGTCGTATCCGAAGGGAAAAAATCAACCTGCACCTGCTCGGCCAGCAAACGCAGTTGCTCGATGGCGGCGGGGCGGTACACGTCGGCTGAAACGACGAGGATTTTTTTCTTTTTATCAACCGTTTTCAGCAGCTTGGCCAATTTGCCGACGGTGGTGGTTTTACCCGCACCCTGCAAACCGGCCATCAATACGACGGCTGGCGGGGTAACCGCCAAATCCAATTTGCTGTTTTCCTTGCCCATCAGTTCGATCAATGCCTGATTGACGATGGTGATGAAGGCCTGTTCTGCCGTCAGATTGTCGTTGATTTCCTGCCCGACTGCCTTCTCTTTAACGTTGTTGATGAAATCGCGTACGACCGGCAAGGCGACATCCGCCTCCAGTAACGCCAAACGGACTTCGCGCAGGGCGGGCTTGATGTTTTCTTCATTCAGCGTCGCCACGCCACGGATATTTTTGAAAACGGAATAAAACCGGTTGGTCAGATTGTCTAACATGGACTTCCTTCATAAGCTGCCACGCGGACAGTGTTATTTGATAAAATCGGCGCATTTTACACTACCTGCGTCATAGTGGATATGCGCAGGTCGGGAAGTTTGCTATGCCGGTTATGATGATTTGTTTGACACTTGTTTATGCCGCGCTGGCGGGATTCGTTTGGTTTTGGCGTTTGAAGAAAAATGCCGCCGACTATCCGCTGCGCTGGGAATTGGCCGTTCTGGCCGGCTCCCTGCTGCTGCACGGCCTGATGATTATGTTGCCGCCGCTGGCCAATCAGACGTTGATTATGAGCTTCGGTTATGCATCGGCGGTGATTGTGTGGTTGATGCTGATGCTGTATCTGATGGGTAGCTTCTTCTATCGCCTGCGCGGTTTGCAGCTGCTGCTGTACCCCTTGTCCGTCTTGTTCATGTTGCTGGCAATACTTTTCCCCGGCCATGTGGAATCCTACCGGATAACGGACTGGCCGTTTATGCTGCACATTATTTCATCACTGCTGGCATACAGCCTGTTTGGCATTACCACCTTGATAGCCGTGCTGATTTTGTGGCTGAGCCGCGATTTGCATCGGCACAGGCTGTCGCCCGCCCGCTCTTTCCTGCCGCCGCTGCTGAGTTTGGAGCGGATGATGTTTCAAAGTATGTGGATAGGTTTTGCCCTGCTGACGGTTTCGGTTATCAGCGGTACGTTTTTTGCCGAGGAGGTATTCGGCCGTCCGATGACGTTCACGCATAAAACCATTTTCAGCATTGTGTCTTGGTTTATTTATGCGGGGCTGCTGCTGAAACGCAGTATGACGGCATGGCGCGGGAAACGGCCCGCCGTTTGGACGATTGTCGGCTTCATCAGTTTGATGCTGGCTTATGTGGGCAGCAAATTCGTACTGGAAGTTATCCTGCACCGTTAAAGCCGATTTACTGTCAGGCCGTCTGAAAACTGTGTCGAAGCATTTTCAGACGGCCTGTAAGGACAATAACCGGCAAACGCAAAACAGGCCGCCCTTATGGGACAGCCTGTTTATTTATACTGCATGTGGGTTATGCACTATTTCCTCATTTCTATATTGCCTTTGTTTACTTGGCGTTGAGCGTTTGCTCTTATGTAGTGCAATGTAATGTAAAAGCGGATTGCCTGGCAAGTACTATTATCATTACATCTTTAACAAAGACATTAAATTGCCGATACATTCTATTTAGGGACGGTTTAAATGTTAAATTTGATTTTTTTACCTGATTTAAGCACAGTCCCCTCTTAAAAAAACAAAAAATCCTGTAATTGCTATTTTGTTGCATCCAGCCGTCTGAAAAGGACTTCCATGAGAATTTTACTTGTTTTGCTGCTTTTGCTGCCAATAAGGCAAGTTTGGGCCGAAATACGCTACGGCGTACTGACATATCATGATGTGGTTGAGGGAAAGGTATCCAATCAAACAGATACCCCCACAATCAGCCGTAGCAAACTAATCGAGCATTTCGACTGGTTGAAAAACAATGGTTATACGCCCGTCAGCTGGAAGCAGATTAAAGAAGCGGAAGCAGGCAAAGGCAGCCTGCCCGAAAAACCTGTCCTACTGACTTTTGACGACGGCTATTTGAGCTTTTACCAAACCGTTTTCCCATTGTTGCAGCAATACCGTTATCCTGCGGTATTGGCCGTTGTGACTTCATGGCTGGATGAAAAAGATTATGTCCCATATGGCACGACCAAGTTGCCACGTAATCACTTTTTAAGTTGGCCGCAAATAAAAACTTTGCAGCAAAGCGGTCTGGTGGAAATTGCTTCCCATAGCGACAATCTGCATCGTGGTCAGGCCGGAAACCCTATGGGTTCAGAATTTGCCGCTGCCCTTTCTGGATATTACCGAAACGGCCGTTACGAAACAGCCGAAGAATATCGGCACAGGATAGAAGCAGATTTGAAAACGTCCGCAGACAAAATCGAGTGGCATACCGGAGTAAGGCCTAGAATTATCGTTTGGCCGTATGGGCAGTTTAACCAAACGGCTGTGAATATCGCCCGCAAAACAGGTTTTGACGGTAGTTTTTCACTCTACGACCGTCGGCTAAACCGTCTTTCAGACGGCCATATAGGCCGTGCAATGTTAGATGAAGGCAGTGATACCGCTTTTCTGCAAGCCTATTTGCAAGAACAACTGCCACGTCACAGACCGCAAAAAATAGCCCATGTCGATTTGGATTACATCTATGACACAGATGAGCGGCAAATGAACCGCAATATCGATGCATTGATTAACCGCATCAGCAAATTGGGCGTGAACACCGTTTATCTTCAAGCATTTGCCGATCCTGACGGCGACGGCACAGCGGATGCCGTCTATTTCCCAAACCGCCGTATCCCCATGCGTGCAGACCTATTCAGCCGGGTTTCATGGCAACTAATGAGCCGTACGAAAACCGAAGTTTATGCCTGGATGCCGATGTTGGCTGTGAATGCAGGAAAAGGTTACGAATATGTAACCGACCATCGTACCCAAATGCCCGATCCCGCCCATTATCTGCGACTCTCCCCGTATAACGAAAAAAATCGGAAATTATTGGAAGATTTGTATGAAGACTTGGCCTTTCATGCCCGATTTAACGGCATCATCTTTCATGATGACGGCCTGCTTACCGACAATGAAGGCAAAATCGCACCCGGAAAGCGCAGTGAAGAACAATACCGCCGCGAAGCCGTACAAAAAGAACAAGATTTAATCAAACACGGTGATCGCCTTAAAACAGCTGCCTTAAATTACAGCTTCAACGGCCTCGAACAGATGAAAACCGCGCGTAATCTTTATGCGGGGGTTATTACCGATAAAAATCAACAGAAATGGTTTGCCCAAAGTCTGCCGGCTTTCGTAAAACATTATGATTACACAGCCATCATGGCTATGCCCTACATGGAAAATGAAGCAGCAATCGATAGTCTTCAAGCCGCCGAATGGTTAAAAGGACTAGTAACAACCGTGCAGAACAGTGGACTGCCGTCTGAAAAAATCGTTTTTGAACTCCAAACTGTCAATTGGCGTAGCGAGCGTCCTCTACCCGCAGGAGAAATTACCAACTGGCTGCACATCCTGCGCCAAGCCGGAGTACAAAATATTGGCTATTATCCAGATAATGTACACACCAATCAGCCACCAATACAACAAATAAAACCCGTGCTCGATCAATTTCAATAAAACCAAAAGGGGCTGTCCAGTTTCTTGGACAGCCCTAAAATTATTTAATCCATTATAAGTTTACTCAATCAGAAACCGTTTTCCATCAAAATCTGTCCCGGATTCTTATTGCGATGCATGGAGAAACCCATATTCAATAAAGCCTGAAAAGTATCTTTAACCATATCGGGATTGCCACAGAGCATAAAGCGAGTATGTTCGGGAGTAAAGGGAAGCTCTAAAGCTTCAGACAATTGCCCTTCCGTCAATAACTCCGGCAAACGTTCGTGCAGTACGCCATCATTTTTTTCCCTCGTTAATACTGGTAGAAAATTAAATTTAGTAAAGTATTCACCAACTAAAGGATGATCCGCCAATTCGTCAAGCCGATTTCTGAAAATCAATTCCTCAGCATAAGAAACGGAATGAACCAATACTAAACGTTCAAATTTCTGCCAGACCTCAGGTTGCTCCAAAATAGACAGGAAGGGAGCTATTCCCGAACCCGTACACAACATTATCAACTCTCGACCGTCTATAAAACGTTCGGGCAACAAAAAACCTGTAGCGTTCTTATCGAGCAAAATAGTATCTCCGGCCTTCATCTGCATAAAATACGCAGACATCGGGCCGTCTGGAATCAAGACGGCAAAATATTCCAAAATATCAGAATACTCCGCAGACATAATGGAATAAGCACGCCAAATATAGCCATTCCCATCACGAAAGCCTAAACGAGAAAATTGTCCTGCTGAAAATCTGTAAGTTTCCGGACGACTAATCGTAAAAGTGAGCAGCTTCGGCGTATGACGTGTGACATCTAATACGATTTCTTCCGTAAATTTACTTTCTTGCAAACTTGACATAATTTTCCTAATCTTGCTATTCAATACGGCTCGTAATAATCACCACACAAAGCGGCCTTTCTTCCGAAGCGAATCGGCCATCCCTACTTAGCCGCATTTTTCCCTGCTGCGGGTTGAGCGGCAGGTTTCACTGCTGCGGGTTTGGCCGTTTTAGCCGGCGCAGCAGTACCGACCGTTGCCTCATCCTTCAACTTACCGAAGATACCCTCACCGATACCCTTCACCTTCTTCAAATCCTCCACCGATTTGAAATGACCGTTTTCCTTGCGGTAATCCACAATTGCCTGAGCCTTTGCCGGACCGATCCCGGGCAAAGCCTTCAACTCCTCAACCGTGGCCGTATTGAT
>NZ_FOPS01000002.1 GCF_900113545.1 Neisseria elongata subsp. elongata
TGGAACTGGTTGAAATGGAAATCCGTGACTTGCTGTCAAGCTACGACTTCCCAGGCGACGACTGCCCGATCGTACAAGGTTCCGCACTGAAAGCCTTGGAAGGCGACGCAGCTTACGAAGAAAAAATCTTCGAACTGGCTGCTGCATTGGACAGCTACATCCCGACACCTGAGCGTGCCGTGGACAAACCGTTCCTGTTGCCTATCGAAGACGTATTCTCTATCTCCGGCCGTGGTACAGTAGTAACCGGTCGTGTAGAGCGCGGTATCATCCACGTCGGTGACGAGATCGAAATCGTAGGTCTGAAAGAAACCCAAAAAACCACTTGTACCGGTGTTGAAATGTTCCGCAAACTGCTGGACGAAGGTCAAGCAGGTGACAACGTAGGCGTATTGCTGCGCGGTACCAAACGTGAAGAAGTGGAACGCGGTCAAGTATTGGCTAAACCGGGTACCATCACTCCTCACACCAAATTCAAAGCAGAAGTTTACGTATTGAGCAAAGAAGAGGGTGGTCGTCATACTCCGTTCTTCGCTAACTACCGTCCACAATTCTACTTCCGTACTACCGACGTAACCGGTGCGGTTACTTTGGAAGAAGGTGTAGAAATGGTTATGCCTGGTGAGAACGTGGCCATCACTGTAGAACTGATTGCACCTATCGCTATGGAAGAAGGTCTGCGCTTTGCGATTCGCGAAGGCGGTCGTACCGTAGGTGCGGGCGTGGTTTCTTCTATCATCGCTTAACTTTTAGAGGCCAATAGCTCAATTGGTAGAGTATCGGTCTCCAAAACCGAGGGTTGGGGGTTCGAGACCCTCTTGGCCTGCCAAATCTAAAACTAACCGGCCTTGTGTCGGTTAGTTTTTTCTTTATGGGTAAAATGTAATGTCTGAGCAAAAGCCTGAAAATGGATTTACTTCAAGTAAAATACTAAATAAGGAGTTAAATGATAAGGTCCAGAATGTGAAAAAGTCCATTGTAAGTACATTGTTTAAAATTATTATTGCATTGGCGATTATTGTTTTTTCAATTTGGTTTACAAATTCAAAATATTTATTTGGTAGTTCTGAAGTTTTAAGGACTGCTATTTTGTCAACTTCAGTATTTGTTGCCGGCATTGTCTTAATATGGGGTAATTTTGCTCGCCTACTAATATATTTTAAAAATTCCGTTGTAGAGCTAAAAAAAGTAGTTTGGCCTGACAAAGCTTATGCGACGAAGATGACAATTTTTGTTTTAATATTTGTTACAATATTGACAATTTTTATTTATTTGGCTGATTTTTTAATTTCTTGGGTATTGTTTGATCTATTGATGAAGAAGGGTTAGTAATGTCTAAAAAATGGTATGTAGTTCAGGCTTACTCTGGTTTTGAAAAAAATGTACAAAAGGCACTTAAGGATAGAATTGAAAGAGAGGGGATGGGTGCATCTTTTGGAAAAATATTAGTGCCAACAGAAGAGGTTGTGGATATCAAAAATGGGCGGCGCACAGTAAGTGAGCGGAAATTTTTTCCTGGTTATGTTTTGGTAGAGATGGAAATGTCGGATGATTCTTGGCATCTAGTGAGAAGTACACCTAGAGTGTCAGGATTTGTTGGCGGGGAGGCTAATCGGCCTTTGCCGATTTCCCAAAGGGAGGTTGATTCCATTCTAGCTCAAATACAGATAGGGGGAGATAAGCCTAAGCCGCGCGTAGAGTTTGAAGTCGGCCAACAGGTGCGGGTAACCGAAGGGCCATTTGCTGACTTTAATGGTATTGTTAGTGAAGTTAATTATGAAAGAAGTAAGCTTCGTGTCTCAGTACAAATCTTTGGTAGGGAAACCCCTGTTGAGCTTGATTTTGGGCAAGTTGAAAAAAATTAGGATTATTCTGCATTATGCAGCTGAAATTTTGGCAACATGTAAAAAGATGCCTAGCTAATGATTAAGTTATTTCTAAGTTTTGATTTTTTGTATTTTTTAGAGTATAATGCTGGCTTTTTGGGAAGCGGAAATGGTTCCGCGCTATACCCGTTTTTAGGAGTCCTATAAGTGGCAAAGAAAATTATCGGCTACATCAAACTGCAAATTCCTGCAGGTAAAGCCAATCCATCTCCCCCAGTTGGTCCTGCTTTGGGTCAACGTGGTCTGAATATTATGGAATTCTGTAAAGCATTTAATGCTGCAACTCAAGGCATGGAGCCTGGTTTGCCGATTCCTGTTGTGATTACTGCATTTGCGGATAAATCATTCACTTTTGTGATGAAAACTCCTCCAGCTTCTATTCTGTTGAAAAAAGCTGCTGGTCTGCAAAAAGGTAGTTCTAATCCTTTGACAAATAAAGTGGGTAAATTGACCCGTGCTCAGTTGGAAGAAATTGCTAAAACTAAAGAGCCAGATTTGACTGCTGCTGACCTAGATGCTGCCGTTCGTACTATTGCTGGTTCTGCTCGTTCAATGGGCTTGGATGTGGAGGGTGTTGTATAATGGCTAAAGTATCTAAACGCTTGAAAGCTTTGCGCTCTTCTGTTGAGACCAATAAATTATATGCGATTGACGAAGCAATTGCTTTGGTGAAAAAAGCAGCGACTGCTAAATTTGACGAGTCTGTTGACGTATCTTTCAACTTAGGTGTTGACCCACGTAAATCTGACCAAGTTATCCGTGGTTCAGTTGTTCTGCCTAAAGGTACTGGTAAAACAACCCGCGTAGCAGTATTTGCTCAAGGTGCAAATGCTGATGCCGCTAAAGAAGCTGGTGCTGATGTTGTTGGCTTTGAAGATTTGGCAGCTGAGATCAAAGCAGGTAACCTGAACTTTGATGTCGTTATTGCTTCTCCTGATGCAATGCGCATCGTTGGTCAATTGGGTACTATCTTAGGTCCGCGTGGTTTGATGCCAAACCCTAAAGTGGGTACTGTTACTCCTAATGTGGTTGAAGCAGTTAAAAATGCAAAAGCAGGTCAAGTGCAATACCGTACAGACAAAGCTGGTATCGTTCATGCAACTATCGGTCGTGCTTCATTCGCTGAGGCTGATTTGAAAGAGAACTTTGATGCATTGCTGGACGCTATCGTTAAAGCTAAACCCGCTGCTGCTAAAGGTCAGTACCTGAAAAAAGTTGCTGTATCCAGCACTATGGGTTTAGGTGTTCGCGTTGATACGTCAAGCGTGAATAACTAATCTAAGAAATTTTCAAGCAACTCTATTTTGAGTCGCTTGAATTTGGGCTACTTAGAATTAAGTAGATGTCCAAGACCGTAGGGATCGCAAGATTTAATCGTAACTGCCCTACGCAGACGGTAGTCCTGAAACACATTGCAAGATTGCTTGTAAGATGTCTTTTTAGGTTACCGCGCTGGTGGGATATCATTTCGATATCCTGTTTATAAACAGTGGGAGGTAGACCTTGAGTCTCAATATTGAAACCAAGAAAGTAGCCGTAGAGGAAATCAGCGCAGCAATTGCTAACGCACAGACTCTCGTGGTTGCTGAATATCGCGGTATCAGTGTTTCCAGTATGACTGAGCTTCGCGCTAATGCGCGTAAAGAAGGCGTTTACTTGCGCGTTCTGAAAAACACATTGGCTCGTCGTGCAGTAGAGGGTACTTCATTCGCAGCTTTGGCTGATCAAATGGTTGGTCCATTGGTTTATGCTGCTTCTGAAGATGCTGTTGCTGCTGCTAAAGTGTTGCACCAATTCGCGAAAAAAGATGACAAAATTGTAGTTAAAGCCGGTTCTTACAATGGTGAAGTGATGAATGCTGCTCAGGTTGCTGAGTTGGCTTCTATTCCGAGCCGCGAAGAGCTGTTGTCCAAACTGTTGTTCGTTATGCAAGCTCCTGTATCAGGCTTTGCGCGCGGTTTGGCTGCTTTGGCAGAGAAAAAAACAGGCGAAGAAGCCGCTTAATCAATTTTGTTTCTGTTAATCAATTATTTTTTAATACAATATTTGGAGTATAAATAGCATGGCTATTACTAAAGAAGACATTTTGGAAGCAGTTGGTTCTTTGACCGTAATGGAATTGAACGACTTGGTTAAAGCTTTTGAAGAAAAATTCGGCGTTTCTGCTGCTGCTGTTGCAGTTGCGGGTCCTGCTGGTGCTGGTGCTGCTGCCGCTGAAGAAAAAACTGAATTTGACGTAGTATTGGCTTCTGCCGGCGAACAAAAAGTTGGCGTGATTAAAGTAGTTCGCGCAATTACTGGTCTGGGTCTAAAAGAAGCTAAAGACATTGTTGACGGCGCACCTAAAACTCTTAAAGAAGGTGTTTCTAAAGCTGAAGCTGAAGACATCCAAAAACAATTGGAAGAAGCTGGCGCTAAAGTCGAAATCAAATAAAATTTTTATATGTAAAGGGCTGGCAGCTTGGCTGTCAGCCTTATTGCATTTACTGAGTAGGTTAAAGATTTACCTAAATTTTCATGAATGTGATTTTTATGTGAAAATTTAGGTAAATTAACAGCCTTGGGTTGTATTTCTCATTTGAGATGAAATAAACCGCATTGCGTTGATATTAAGTAGTTTCAACTAATTGGAGTGTTTTTGGGATGGCTTATTCTTTTACAGAGAAAAAACGTATTCGTAAAAGTTTTGCGAAGCGTGACAATGTTCTTGATGTTCCTTTCTTGCTGGCGACGCAATTAGACTCGTATGCTAAATTTTTACAGCAGGGTGCTTCCTATGATAAGCGTATGGATGAGGGACTTCAGGCTGCATTTAATTCAATTTTCCCTATTGTTAGTCATAATGGCTATGCTCGTCTGGAGTTTGTTCATTATATTTTGGGAGAGCCTCTTTTTGATATCCCTGAATGCCAGTTGCGGGGAATAACATATGCAGCCCCTCTGCGTGCACGTATCCGGTTGGTTATTCTGGATAAAGAATCATCGAAACAAGATGTAATTAAAGAGGTGCGGGAAAATGAGGTGTATATGGGAGAAATTCCTTTAATGACACCTAGTGGATCTTTTGTTATCAATGGTACGGAGCGTGTCATTGTTTCTCAACTACATCGCTCTCCTGGCGTATTTTTTGAACATGATCGCGGTAAGACACATTCGTCCGGCAAGTTGTTATTTTCTGCGCGGGTTATTCCTTACCGTGGTTCCTGGTTGGATTTTGAATTTGATCCGAAGGATCTATTGTATTTCCGTATCGACCGCCGCCGTAAAATGCCTGTAACTATTCTGTTAAAAGCTTTAGGTTATAACGATGAGCAGATCTTAGATACATTTTATGATAAAGAAACGTTTTATTTCTTAAAAGATGGCGTTGAAACGAGTTTAATTGCAGGCCGTCTGAAAGGTGAAACAGCCAAGTTTGATATCGTCGATAAAGAGGGTAATGTATTAGTTGCCGCTGGCAAGCGTATTACTGCAAAGAATATTCGCGATATTGAAAAATCTGGTTTGGAAAGGTTGCGCGTTGATCCAGAGAGTTTAGTGGGCCGAACTTTAGCAAAAGATGTCATCTCTGCCGATACAGGTGAGGTCTTGGCGGTTGCAAATAGTGAAATTACGGAAGAATTGTTGGCGCAGTTTGATATCAATGACGTACAAGAAATTCAAACACTATATATAAATGATTTGGATCAAGGTGGCTATATTTCGGCAACCTTACGTACCGATGAAACTGCTGATCAGCATGCTGCTAGGGTTGCTATTTACAGAATGATGCGTCCTGGGGAACCTCCCACTGAAGAAGCAGTGGAGCTATTGTTTAACAGACTGTTTTTTAACGAAGACAGTTATGATTTGTCGCGTGTCGGCAGAATGAAATTTAATACTCGCACCTATGAACAAAAATTGACCTCTGAGCAAAAGGCTTCATGGTATGGCAGATTATTGAACGAGACATTTGCCGGTGCTGCAGAAAAAGGTGGTTTTGTTTTGGGTGTGGAGGATATTGTTGCCTCTATCGCCACATTGGTGGAATTGCGCAATGGTCATGGGGAAGTAGACGATATCGACCATTTGGGCAACCGCCGTGTTCGTTCTGTTGGTGAATTGGCAGAAAATCAATTCCGTAGCGGATTATCACGTGTCGAACGTGCGGTTAAAGAGCGGTTGAATCAGGCCGAGTCGGAAAATTTAATGCCGACAGACTTAATCAATGCCAAACCTGTTTCTGCGGCAATTAAAGAATTTTTCGGATCCAGCCAACTGTCGCAGTTTATGGATCAGACTAATCCGTTGTCGGAAATTACCCATAAACGTCGTGTTTCAGCATTGGGACCGGGTGGTTTGACGCGTGAACGTGCCGGTTTCGAAGTGCGCGACGTACATCCGACTCATTATGGTCGTGTTTGTCCGATTGAGACGCCTGAGGGTCCGAATATCGGTCTGATTAACTCGTTATCAGTCTATGCCCGCACCAATGATTACGGTTTCCTTGAAACTCCATATCGTCGAGTGGTAGATGGTAAAGTAACTGACGATATTGAATATTTGTCTGCAATTGAAGAAGGCCGCTTCGTTATTGCTCAGGCGAATGCCGCATTAGATGAAGAAGGTCATTTGGTAGATGATTTGGTCACTTGCCGTGAGAAAGGCGAGACCATCATGGCTACAACAGATCGGGTTCAATATATGGATGTGGCAACCGGCCAGGCAGTATCGGTTGCAGCCTCTTTGATTCCATTCTTGGAGCATGATGATGCGAACCGTGCTTTGATGGGTGCCAACATGCAGCGTCAAGCGGTGCCTTGTCTGCGTGCTGAAAAACCGATGGTCGGTACCGGTATCGAACGTGCCGTTGCGGTCGATAGTGCCACTGCCATTGTGGCGCGTCGCGGCGGTGTGGTTGAATATGTTGATGCTAATCGTGTGGTAGTGCGCGTCCATGACGACGAAGCAGTTGCCGGCGAAGTAGGCGTGGATATTTACAATTTGGTGAAATTCACCCGTTCTAATCAATCCACAAATATCAACCAACGTCCGGCTGTGAAAGCGGGAGACGTATTGCAACGTGGCGATCTGGTGGCAGACGGCGCATCTACCGACTTAGGTGAGTTGGCTTTGGGTCAGAACATGGTTATCGCCTTTATGCCGTGGAACGGATACAACTATGAAGACTCGATTTTGATTTCGGAAAAGGTGGCTGCAGACGACCGTTATACCTCGATTCATATTGAAGAGTTGAATGTCGTTGCCCGCGACACCAAGCTGGGTGCGGAAGATATTACCCGTGATATTCCGAACTTGTCCGAGCGTATGCAAAGCCGTTTGGACGAATCCGGTATCGTTTATATCGGTGCGGAAGTGGAAGCCGGCGACGTGTTAGTGGGTAAAGTAACGCCTAAGGGTGAAACCCAGCTGACTCCCGAAGAGAAATTGCTGCGCGCCATTTTCGGTGAAAAAGCATCCGACGTGAAAGATACTTCGCTGCGTATGCCTACCGGTATGAGCGGTACAGTCATCGACGTTCAAGTCTTTACCCGAGAAGGTATCCAGCGGGACAAGCGTGCCCAAGCGATTATTGATGCCGAACTGAAACGTTACCGTTTGGACTTGAATGACCAACTGAGAATTTTCGATAACGATGCATTTGACCGTATCGAACGCATGATAGTCGGTCAAAAAGCCAATGGCGGGCCGATGAAATTGGCTAAAGGCAGTAAGATTACCGCCGAATATCTGGCAGGTTTGCCCAGCAAACACGATTGGTTTGATGTACGTGTTGCCGATGAAAACATTGCTAAGCAGTTGGAATTGATTAAAGGTAGCTTACAGGACAAACGTGAAGAAGCGGAAACCCTGTTTGAAATCAAGAAGAAAAAAATGACTCAGGGCGACGAATTGCAACCCGGCGTACAAAAAATGGTGAAAGTATTTATTGCCATCAAACGCCGTCTGCAAGCCGGCGACAAAATGGCCGGCCGCCACGGTAACAAAGGTGTGGTATCCCGCATTCTGCCGGTAGAAGATATGCCTTACATGGCAGACGGTCGTCCGGTAGATATCGTGTTGAACCCGCTGGGCGTACCTTCCCGTATGAACATCGGCCAGATTTTGGAGGTTCACTTGGGATGGGCAGCCAAAGGCATCGGTGAGCGTATCGGCCGTATGCTTGATGAGCAGCGCAAAACAAGCGAAATCCGCAAATTCCTGGATACCATGTACAACGGTGATTTGGGCGGGCCGGATATGCATAAGGAAGATTTGTCGCAACTGAGTGATGAAGAAATCTTGGTATTGGCGCAAAATCTGCGTAACGGTGCTACTTTTGCCTCTCCCGTATTTGACGGTGCGCATGAGACTGAAATCAAAGCCTTCCTTGATTTGGCCTATCCAAGCGATGACCCCGAAGTACAAAAATTGGGCTTTAACGACACCAAAACCCAAATCACCCTGTATGACGGCCGTTCCGGCGAACCTTTTGACCGTAAAGTAACTGTCGGCGTGATGCATTATTTGAAACTGCACCACTTGGTGGATGAAAAAATGCATGCCCGTTCGACCGGTCCGTATTCGCTGGTTACCCAACAGCCGCTTGGCGGTAAGGCCCAGTTCGGCGGACAACGTTTCGGTGAGATGGAGGTTTGGGCTTTGGAGGCCTACGGTGCAGCCTATACCTTGCAGGAAATGCTGACCGTGAAGTCGGACGATGTAAACGGACGAACCAAAATGTACGAAAACATCGTTAAAGGCGAACACAAAATTGATGCCGGCATGCCTGAATCATTCAATGTATTGGTCAAAGAAATCCGTTCTTTGGGCTTGGATATCGACTTGGAACGCCATTAATGTTCCGTTTCAGACGGCCTCTGCCACGTGAGGCCGTCTGAAAAGCCGACATTTGTGCCGGCATCCATATTCAGCCGAAACCCGAAAAGATAAAGGTACGATCGGAAAGTCAAGCCGTGCAGTTGCCGGATAAGCCGTTTTCAGACGGCCTGCCTTATTTCCGATACCGTATGCCCCAGCCAAAGCGGACGAAATGTCCCAAGGAGCAAAAATGAAAGCATTGTTAGACCTGTTTAATCCCCTGCAAACCGCAGGAATAGAAGAAGAATTCGATGCCATCAAAATCGGCATCGCCTCTCCTGAAACCATCCGTTCGTGGTCTTATGGAGAAGTGAAAAAGCCCGAAACCATCAACTACCGCACTTTCAAACCCGAGCGCGACGGCTTGTTCTGCGCCAAAATCTTCGGACCGGTTAAAGACTACGAATGTTTGTGCGGAAAATACAAACGTTTGAAATTCAAAGGTGTAACCTGTGAAAAATGCGGCGTGGAAGTAACCCTGTCCAAAGTGCGCCGCGAACGCATGGGCCATATCGAACTGGCCGCACCTGTAGCACACATTTGGTTCTTGAAATCCCTGCCGTCCCGCTTGGGTATGGTGTTGGATATGACCTTGCGCGACATCGAACGCGTATTGTATTTCGAAGCTTTTGTCGTTACCGACCCCGGTATGACTCCGTTGCAACGCCGCCAATTGCTGAGTGAAGAAGATTATTATCAGAAATTGGATGAATATGGTGATGATTTCGACGCAAAAATGGGTGCGGAAGGTATACGCGATCTGTTGGCGAAGTTAGATATTGCGAAAGAAGTCGAAATCCTGCGCCAGGAATTGGAAAGCACCGGTTCGGACACCAAAATCAAAAAAATTGCCAAACGCTTGAAAGTATTGGAAGCGTTCCAGCGCAGCGGCATGAAACTGGAATGGATGATTATGGACGTCCTGCCGGTATTGCCGCCCGATTTGCGCCCGTTGGTGCCGTTGGACGGCGGTCGTTTCGCCACTTCCGATTTGAACGATTTGTACCGCCGCGTCATCAACCGTAACAACCGTCTGAAACGCCTGCTGGAACTGCACGCCCCTGACATCATCGTCCGCAACGAAAAACGTATGTTGCAAGAAGCGGTTGACTCACTGTTGGATAATGGCCGTCGCGGTAAAGCCATGACCGGCGCCAACAAGCGTCCGCTAAAATCATTGGCAGACATGATTAAAGGTAAGGGTGGTCGTTTCCGTCAAAACCTGTTGGGTAAACGTGTGGACTACTCAGGTCGTTCCGTGATTACCGTAGGCCCGTACCTGCGTCTGCACCAATGCGGTTTGCCGAAAAAAATGGCCTTGGAGCTGTTCAAGCCGTTTATTTTCCATAAGCTGGAACTGCGCGGCGAAGCCTCCACCGTGAAGGCGGCCAAAAAACTGGTCGAACAAGAAGTGCCGGTAGTATGGGATATTTTGGATGAGGTCATCCGCGAACATCCGATTATGCTGAACCGTGCGCCGACCCTGCACCGTTTGGGCATTCAAGCGTTTGAACCCATCCTGATCGAAGGCAAAGCCATTCAGCTGCATCCGTTGGTATGTGCCGCGTTCAACGCCGACTTTGACGGTGACCAAATGGCGGTACACGTTCCGTTGAGCTTGGAAGCTCAAATGGAAGCCCGTACCTTGATGCTGGCTTCGAACAACGTATTGTCTCCTGCCAACGGCGAGCCGATTATCGTACCGTCTCAGGACATCGTATTGGGTCTGTATTACATGACCCGCGACAAAATCAACGGCTTGGGCGAAGGCAGCCTGTTTGCCGATGTTAAAGAAGTACACCGTGCCTACCACACCAAACAAGTTGAATTGGGTACGAAAATTACCGTGCGTCTGCGCGAATGGGTGAAAAATGAAGCGGGTGAATTCGAACCTGTCGTTAACCGTTACGAAACCACCGTCGGCCGTGCATTGTTGAGCGAAATCCTGCCGAAGGGCCTGCCGTTCGAATACATCAACAAGGCACTGAAGAAAAAAGAAATTTCCAAGCTGATTAACGCATCATTCCGCCTATGCGGTTTGCGCGATACGGTTATTTTCGCCGACCACTTGATGTATACCGGTTTCGGATTTGCAGCCAAAGGCGGTATTTCCATCTGTGTGGACGACATGGAAATTCCGAAAGAGAAGCCGGAATTGTTGGCCGAAGCGCAAGCCGAAGTGAAAGAAATCGAAAACCAATACCGTCAAGGCTTGGTCACCAACGGCGAACGTTACAACAAAGTGGTCGATATTTGGGGGCGCGCCGGCGATAAAATCGCTAAAGCGATGATGGACAACCTGTCTAAGCAGAAAGTCATCGACCGTGACGGCAACGAAGTGGAGCAAGAGTCGTTTAACTCCATCTACATGATGGCCGACTCCGGTGCCCGTGGTTCTGCGGCGCAGATTAAACAGCTCTCCGGTATGCGCGGCTTGATGGCAAAACCTGACGGCTCGATTATCGAAACCCCGATTACGTCGAACTTCCGCGAAGGCCTGTCGGTATTGCAATACTTTATTGCGACCCACGGCGCGCGTAAGGGTTTGGCCGATACCGCTTTGAAAACCGCCAACTCTGGTTACCTGACCCGCCGTTTGGTGGACGTTACCCAAGACTTGGTGGTGGTTGAGGACGATTGCGGCACATCAGACGGCTTCATCATGAAAGCCGTGGTACAAGGCGGCGATGTGATTGAAGCATTGCGCGACCGTATTTTGGGACGCGTGGCCGCACAAGATATCGTTGATCCTTCTACCAACGAAACACTGGTGGAAGCCGGAACCCTGCTGACCGAACAACTAGTGGACATCATCGACAACTCCGGCGTGGATGAAGTGAAAGTCCGCACCCCGATTACCTGTAAAACCCGTTACGGCCTGTGTTCGAAATGTTACGGCCGTGACTTGGCTCGCGGTAAATTGGTCAATGCGGGCGAAGCCGTCGGTGTCATTGCGGCGCAATCGATCGGCGAACCGGGTACCCAGCTGACCATGCGTACCTTCCACATCGGTGGTGCGGCTTCCCGTGCGGCGGCAGCGAGCCACGTGGAAGCGAAATCCAACGGTACGGTGCGCTTTAACAGCCAAATGCGTTATGTGGCAAACAATAAGGGCGAGCTGATCGTTATCGGACGTTCTTCCGAAGTCGTGATTCACGACGAAATCGGCCGCGAACGCGAACGCCACAAAGTACCTTACGGTGCCACCTTGCTGGTACAGGACGGTTCGACCATCAAAGCGGGCACAACCCTTGCTACTTGGGATCCGCATACCCGTCCGATGATTACCGAGCATGCCGGCCTTGTGAAGTTTGAAAACGTGGAAGAAGGTGTAACCGTTGCCAAACAAACCGACGAAATCACCGGCTTGTCCACTTTGGTGGTGATTGACGGCAAACGCCGCTCTTCCAGCACCAGCAAACTGCTGCGTCCGACGGTGAAACTGCTCGACGAAAACGGCGAAGAAGTCAAAATCCCGGGCACGGAAACCCCCGTTTCCATGGCCTTCCCGGTTGGCGCGGTGATTACCGTACGCGAAGGACAGGAAATCGGCAAAGGCGACGTATTGGCGCGTATCCCGCAGGCTTCGTCCAAAACACGCGACATTACCGGCGGTCTGCCGCGCGTGGCCGAATTGTTTGAAGCCCGTATCCCGAAAGATGCCGGCATGCTGGCCGAAGTAACCGGTACCGTGTCGTTCGGTAAAGAAACCAAAGGCAAACAACGCCTCATCATTACCGATGTGGACGGCATAGCCTACGAAACCCTGATTTCCAAAGAGAAACAGATTCTGGTGCATGACGGCCAAGTCGTAAACCGCGGCGAAACCATCGTAGACGGTTCGGTTGATCCGCACGACATCCTGCGTTTGAAAGGCATCGAAGAACTGGCGCGCTATATTGTTCAAGAGGTGCAGGAAGTTTACCGACTGCAAGGTGTGAAGATTTCCGACAAACACATCGAAGTCATCATCCGTCAGATGTTGCGCCGCGTGAACATTGTCGATCCGGGCGAAACCCGCTTCATTACCGGCGAACAGGTAGAACGTGCCGAAGTGATGGCGGTTAATGAGAAAGCATTGGCCGACGGCAAAGAACCGGCGCGCTTTGAAAATATCCTGCTGGGTATTACCAAAGCCTCTTTGTCTACCGACAGCTTCATCTCTGCCGCGTCCTTCCAGGAAACCACACGCGTCCTGACCGAAGCCGCGATTATGGGCAAACAGGACGACTTACGCGGCCTGAAAGAGAACGTCATCGTCGGCCGACTGATTCCGGCCGGTACAGGCTTGACTTACCACCGCACGCGCCGCCGCCAATGGGCAGAGCAGCAGGCTGCGCAATCGGGAGAAACGGTTGCCTCCGCTCCGGTTGAAACGTCTGCCGACGAACAGCCGCAGGCATAAGCAGTACAAAACGCCGTCTGAAAAGACGGCGTTTTTCTTGGCAGCGTTTTCAGACGGCCTCATATGGCTCAAAGATGGTCGATTCCAATAGAAAGGCCTGCCCAGCCATTTCCGGCTGTGTAATGATGGCCGCAGGAGTATTGGCCTTGGGCCTGCAATGTGAATCAGCCATTATTAGGCTTGGTTTGCCGTTGCCGAAGTTTGCCGCTTGAAAGCAGGTGGAACGATGCTATAAGATGCGGCCGTCTGTTTTCAGACGGCCTCACTGCCTGAAACAGATTATTCGGACTTTTACGTCATCAAGGAACAAACCGATATGAAAAACATCCTGTTAATCAACGGCCCCAATCTCAATTTGCTCGGTACGCGCGAACCGCAGATTTATGGTGCGGACACGCTGGCCGATGTAGAACGCCGCCTGATTGAATCGGCGGCGGGGCGCGGTGTCGCGGTGCAATGTTTTCAGAGTAACAGCGAAGGCGGGCTGGTAGACCGCATCCATGCCGCCCGCGATGAAGGCGTGGATGCAGTCATCATCAATGCGGGTGCTTATACGCACACCAGTGTCGCCATCCGCGATGCGCTGGCCGGTGTGGCAATACCGTTTGTCGAAGTGCATATCTCCAATGTCCACCGCCGCGAACCTTTCCGTCATCATTCCTATTTGTCGGACCTTGCCGAGGGCGTAATTGTCGGGCTGGGGATGTACGGTTATGAGGCCGCACTGGATTTTTTGATTCGCCGGCAGGGTTGAGCGCACGAGGTAAAAAAGGCCGTCTGAAAACTTCCTCCCACAGGGAAAAGGTTTTCAGACGGCCTTTCATATGTCCTCAGGCGCAGATTAAAGCAAGCCGTGTTCGTGCAGTTTTTTACGCAGCGTGTTGCGGTTGATGCCGAGGACGGCCGAAGCTCTGGATTGGTTGCCGCCGCACTGCGCCATCACGGTTTCCAGCATCGGTTTTTCCACTTGGCGCAACACCATGTCGTAAACGTTGCAGGCGGGTTCGCCGTCCAGCGTGCGGAAGTATTGGTGAAGGTTTTGCTCGATACAGTTGGTGATATCGGGAATTTTGTTGGGCATAGCATAATCTCAATTGGAATTTTTTTATATTTGCCGCCGTTGTATCCGGCAGCCCCGTAAGTGAATCGGTATTGTATGCAAAAAGCTCAGTTTGCGATAGTTGTTAAACCGTTTATTTAAAAAATTTACCTTTTATCTTGGTGTGGCGTGGTTTGGTCGCATTTAGACGGCCTTTTCAGACGGCCATTCGCCCTGCTCCTGCCGTTCCAAAAAGGCTGAAACGGCATCGTATTGTGCGGCGGCAGAATCGAGGGTGTTGATGTGTTTGCGGCAGGCTTCGCCGTCAGGAAACGGCGCGAGATACCAGCCTATGTGCTTGCGGGCAATGCGCAGGCCTGCGGTTTCGCCGTAAAAGTCATACATTTCCCGCAGGTGTTCCAACATGGCGGCGGAGGCCGCCTGAAAGGTGACGGGTGCGGGCGGGCTGCCGTGCTGCAGGAAGTATGCGATGTCGGCAAACAGCCAGGGCCGACCTTGCGCGCCGCGCCCGATCATCACGCCGTCCGCCCCGGTCTGCCGTAAAACCTCGGCGGCTTTTTGCGGGGTGGTGATGTCGCCGTTTACCCACAGCGGTATCGAAATGTCGTGTTTGACTTCGGCAATCAGGTCGTAAGAGGCCTGCCCCTTGTACATTTGCTCGCGGGTGCGGCCGTGGACGGCAAGTGCGGCGATGCCTGCCTGTTCGGCCATTTTGGCCACCGTGCGGATGTTTTTATTGTTTTCGGCAAAACCGAGGCGGGTTTTCAGCGTAACGGGAACGTCCACCGCCGACACCACCGCGCGCAGGATGTCGCCCACCAGTTTTTCGTTTTGCAGCAATGCGCTGCCCGCCAGCACGTTGCAGACTTTTTTCACCGGGCAGCCCATGTTGATATCGATAATCTGCGCGCCGTTTTCCACATTGTAGCGCGCGGCCTCAGCCATTTGTTTCGGGTCGCTGCCCGCAATCTGCACCGCCCTCAGATCGTCTTCGCCGTCGAAATCGCCGCGCGACAGGCTTTTTTTGGTGTGGCGCAGCGAAGGGTCGCTGGCCAGCATCTCGCTGACGGCGTAACCCGCGCCGAAACGGCGGGCCAGCCGTCGGAACGGTTTGTCGGTAATGCCTGCCATCGGCGCGAGGGCGACGGGCGTGGCGATGCTGTAGGGGCCGATGCGGAACATATTGGAAATACGGTGGAAACGGAAGAGGGCGGATTATAGTCAAATATCCGGCAAACCGTCACGGCAGACGGACCGTACCCGCATTTTTACCCAAGCCCGAAAAGGCCGTCTGAAAACAGGGCGGGCAAGGCGGATCGGCGGGAAAAAGTTGAAGCACGCGCGCCGCTGCTTTATGCTTGCGCGTTTTATCAAGACCGGACGGATCAGGCAATGGACGGACGACTGGAAGCAGGTGTGGACGAAGCGGGGCGCGGGCCGTTGATCGGCAGCGTATTTGCCGCCGCCGTGATTCTTCCGCCCGATTACGATTTGGCCGGTTTGGCCGACTCGAAAAAACTCAGCGAGAAAAAGCGCGACGCGCTGGCGGAAGAAATCCGGCGGCAGGCGGTGGGCTGGTGCGTGGCTTCGGCCGACGTGGCGGAAATCGCCGAACTCAACATCCTGCACGCCGCGATGCTGGCCATGCGCCGCGCGGTGGAAGGTTTGGCCGTGCCGCCGCAGAAAGTGTGGATAGACGGCAACCGCGTGCCCGAAGGTTTGGCCATCGAAGCGGAAGCCGTGGTGAAGGGCGACGATAAAATCGCCGCCATATCCGCCGCATCGATACTGGCCAAAACCGCCCGCGACGCGGAAATGTACGCCTTGGCCGAACGCTATCCGCAATACGGTTTCGAAAAACACAAAGGCTACGGCACGGCGGCGCACCTGGCCGCCCTGAAACAATACGGCGCGCTGCCGGAACACAGGGCGGATTTCGCCCCCGTGCGCGAATTGCTGGCGCAGGGACGTTTGTTTGAATAGGCCGTCTGAAAACACGGTTTCGATTGAAAGGGAAACAGCATGAACATCACCGTATTGGCCGTCGGCACGAAAATGCCGCGCTGGGTGGACGAGGCGGTAAACGAATACGCCAAACGCTTCGGCCGCGACATTCAGTATGCCTTGAAGGAAATCAAGCCGGAAAAACGCGGCGCGGGCGTGAATGCCGTGCAGGGCATGGCGGCGGAGGAAAAACGGATTTTGGAGGCCGTGCCGGAAGGCGCGTATCTGGTGGTACTGGACGAACGCGGCAAAGCGCCGACTTCGCTCGAATTGGCGGCACATCTGAAAGACTGGCAGTTGCAGGGCGAGCACGTCTGCTTCGTAATCGGCGGCGCGGACGGCATGACCGACGCGCTCAAACAGCGGGCGAAAATGATGCTGCGCCTCTCCAGCCTCACCCTGCCGCACGGCATGGTGCGCGTGCTGCTGACCGAGCAGCTTTACCGCGCGGTGTCGATTCTGAACCACCATCCGTATCACCGCGAATAGGCGGGAAAAAAACATCAAAAGGCCGTCTGAAACCGGGTTGTTTTTTCAGACGGCCTTTCTGCCAATGGCAACAATCTGCCGGGGTGAATCAATTTACGCCCTGCGCTTGCCGTTTCTGCGGCATTTCGATTTTATAGTGGATTAAATTTAAATCAGGACAAGGCGACGAAGCCGCAGACAGTACAGATAGTACGGCAAGGCGAGGCAACGCCGTACTGGTTTAAATTTAATCCACTATATTGCACTGCCGATTATATGCCGCAGGCGGACGGTTTCGCGCTGTCGTTATGCGCGTTGGCTCAAGGGTTTTCCGGTTCGGCCTTTGGCGTTTCTTGCGGTGCGGTTTGCCGGCCGCCTTCGGTGTCTGCGCTGTGCTCAAGTGCTTGGTCGCTTGGGTTGCCGCCGTCGTTGTCGGGCGCGGCTGCGGCGGCCGATGGGCCGTGAAGGGCGGAATGGGCGGGCTCGAGCAGGGCGGCGGTGGCGGAAAGCTGCTGCCACAGCAGGCTGTTTTGTTCGCGGCCGTCGTGCGGGTGCAGCTGTTCCAGTTCGGCCTGTACGTCGGCGAGCCGGGCTTGGAAGTCGGTTTTGTCCAGTTCCGGCACGGCTTCGAGCAGGTCGCACAGGCGGTAGGCGGCGGGGAAGTATTGTTGTAGGAAGGGTTGGTGTTCGTCGTCGCGGCGGATGGTGGAGCGGTATGCGCCGAGGGCGGAGATGTAGCCGATGAGGGAATAGTTGATTTTCAGCAGTTGGAAGCCGTCTGAAAGGCGGCTGCCGTATTTGGACGGTTCGGCCGACATGTCGGACAGTGTGCTGGAGAGGGCGGCGGCGCGTTCGTGGCTCAGGCGGCGCGCGCTGCGGTAGGCGACGTCTTCGCCGCCGCCGCTTTTCAGGCTGTCGAGGATGCCACGCAGGTAGCCCGCGTCGGCGGCGATGGCGGCCGCGCCGGTTTTGCCCAGTTGCAGGTAGTGCCAGTCGGGCCAGATATAGGACACTGCCGCCCAGGCGAGCAGGCAGCCGACGACGGTGTCGGCCATGCGCATCGGCAGGGCTTGGGCGATGTCGAAGCCGGCGATGGAAAAGCCGATGAGGGCTTGGATAGTGATGAAGAAGGTGGAGTAGCTGTATTTGTTGGCGCGGAAGAGGAAGAACAGGGACACGCCGGCGGTCAATACCATCAGTTTGGCTTCGAGCGACTGGGTGAAGTAGGGCAGCAGGGAGCCGACGAGTACGCCCGCCAGTGTGCCGGCGATGCGTTGTTTCAGACGGCTTTGGGTGGCGGAGTGGTTGGGTTGGCAGACGAATACGGCGGTCAGCAGTATCCAATAGCCGAAGTTCAGTTGCAGGGTTTCCACTACGAGGCCGCAGAAGAGCACCAGTATCGCCATGCGGACGGCGTGGCGGAAGGTGGGGGCTTCGGGGGTGAGCTGGCGGCGGATGCTTTTGAAGGCGTCTTTCAGTTTGGCCGAATCGTGGTGGGCGATGCGCAGGTCGCCGCCTTGTTCTTCGGTCAGCCCGCTTTCGAGGTGGGAGAGCTGGTAGTTGATGCTTTGCAGGTTGGCGGCCAGCCGTTGCAGTTGCGGCAGTTCGGCGGCGTCGCGGTGGAGTTCGGCATAATGCGCCACCGACTGCCTCAGGCCTTTGCGCGCCCGTGCCAGACGCGGGTCGTCTTCATAAACCCGGCCGTTTTTCAGGCTGTCGGCGATGTCGCGGCAGGCCTGTGCCTGCAATTCCATCAGGCGCAGGAAGCGGAAAATCAGGTCGCTGTTTTTCAGTTTGTCCGCCATGGCGCGATAGTGTATGTGGCTGGAACTGGCGCGTTCGTGGATGTCTTGGGCGGCGAAGTAATAACGCAGCATACGGGTGGTGCGCGGATGGCGGTGCTGGCCGCGCATGCGGTAGAACAGCGCGCTGCGGCAGAGGTTGAAAGTGTCGATGACGCGGCTGTTTTTCATGGCCAGGTCGATTTGACGCTGTTCCAGGCCGTCTGTTTCGTCGGGGTCGAAAAAAACGGCTTTGGCATCGAGATACGCACCCAGTGCGCAATAGGCTTCGGCCACGGCTTCCTGCACCGGGCGGTGCGGCAGCAGGATGTGCAGCAGCAGGGTAACCGCGTTGTAGAGCGACGCGCCGCACAAAATCATCAGCGGATTGACGTACCAGGCGGCCGGATGGGCGGGGTTGTAGGTCAGCGTGGTGTACACCGCCACCGCCAGCGTGCCGAAGGAGATGGTACGGTAGCGCAGGCCGACCGCGCCGATCATGGTGAAAACGAAGGCCAGCAGGGCCATCACCGCCAGAAACACCCCGGGCCGCCCCAGCGCGGCCTGCACCGCCAGCGAGGACACGGCAAAGGCCGCCAGCGACACCGTCGTATTTTTCAGACGGCCTGACAATACGTTGTCCAAATCGACCAAGCCGCCCGCAATCACGCCCAGCACCAACGGAATCGTAACCGATTCCAGGCGGAAGCGGTAAACCAGATAGGCGATGATGCCGGTACTCACCAGCGACGGCAGCATGGCAATCAGTTTGGCATTGACGGGCGGGGTTTTGAATTTCATTTTGCGGGCAGGGGCAGTCTGGGAAAACGGCATTTTACACATTTTCAGACGGCTCCAGCCTGAAAATCCCAACCCCGAAAAGGCAAATATGCGATAATCGCCCCGTCCTACCGATTAGAGGCAACACATGGCCCGCCCCGCATTTTCCACCCGCCCTTTCCGGGCCGCATGCCGCGGCGCATCCGTCATTGTCTGCCGTTGTTTCGCAAAACCCCGCCTTCGCGGGGTTTTTGCCGAATGAAGAAAGGAAACCGAATGCCCAACCCGCTTTACCGACAACACATAATTTCCATTTCCGACCTGACGACCGAACAGCTCGAACTGCTGCTTCAGACGGCCTTGAAGCTGAAAGAGCACCCGCGCGGCGACCTGCTCGAAGGCAAACTCATCGGCTCATGCTTTTTCGAACCCTCCACCCGCACGCGCCTGTCGTTTGAAACCGCCGTACAACGCTTGGGCGGCAAAGTCATCGGCTTTGCCGACGGCGCGAACACCAGCGCGAAAAAAGGCGAAACCCTCGCCGACACCGCCCGCATCATCTCCAGCTACACCGACGCCATCATCCAACGCCACCCCAAAGACGGCGCGGCGCGCGTGTCCGCCGAGTTTTCCAAAGTCCCCGTCATCAACGCCGGCGACGGCACCAACCAACACCCCAGCCAAACCCTGCTCGATCTCGTTACCATCTACGAAACCCAAGGCCGTCTGAACAAGCTCAAAATCGCCATGGCGGGCGACCTCAAATACGGCCGCACCGTCCATTCCCTCTGCCAAGCCCTCAAACGCTGGGACTGCGAATTTGCCTTCGTCTCCCCGCCCAGCCTCGCCATGCCCGAATACATCACCGAAGAACTCGAAGCCGCAGGTTGCCGTTACCAAATCCTGCCCGACCTCGAAGCCGCCGTCGAATGGGCGGACATCCTGTATATGACCCGCGTCCAGCGCGAACGCTTTGACGAACAAGAGTTCGCCAAAATCCAAGGCAAATTCAACCTCAACGCCGCCATGCTCGCCAACGCCCGTCCCAACCTGCGCGTGCTGCACCCCCTGCCGCGCGTTGACGAAATCCACCCCGACGTCGATGCCACGCCGCACGCCTACTATTTCGAGCAGGCGACCAACGGCGTTTACGCCCGCATGGCGATTTTGTCGCTGGTGTTGAACGAAGAAGTGTAAGGGAAAAATATGGAAAATAAAAAACTCAGCGTCGAAGCCATTGAAAACGGCACCGTCATCGACCACATCCCCGCCGGGCTGGGCTTGACCATCCTGCGCCAGTTCAAACTGCTGCATTACGGCAGCGCCGTAACCGTCGGCTTCAACCTGCCGAGCAAAACCCAAGGCAGCAAAGACATCATCAAAATTTCCGGCGTGGCGTTCGACGATGCCGCCGCCAACCGGCTGGCGTTGTTCGCGCCCGAAGCCACCGTCAATACCATCGCCGATTTCAAAGTGGTGGCCAAACGCCGCCTGACCCTGCCCGACGAAATCGCCGAAGTGTTCCGCTGCCCCAATGCCAACTGCGCCAGCCACGGCGAACCGGTGAAAAGCCGCTTTTCCATCCGCGGCCAAGGCAGCCAGACCAAGCTCAAATGCCATTACTGCGAAAAAACCTTCCCGCGCGAATTCGTATTGGATGCCTGATGCGGATAGGCCGTCTGAAAAACAGGTTCCGACATTGCCGAAGCCCGTTTCAGACGGCCTTTCCAAATCGGGCATATCCTTTATAATCCGCCGCTTTCCCATTCAAAAGGCCGTCTGAAATGACCCAAAACGCAAACAACCTCTGCTGGCTCGATATGGAAATGACCGGGCTTGACCCCGAACGCGAACGCATTATCGAAGTCGCCATGATTATCACCGACCCCGATTTGAACGTCTTGGCGCAGTCCGAAGTTTATGTCGTCCACCAAAGCGACGAACTGCTCGACGGCATGGACGCTTGGAACACCGCCACCCACGGCCGCACGGGGCTGACCCAACGCGTGCGCGAATCGCGGCTGACCGAAGCCGAAGTGGAACAGAAGCTGCTGGACTTTATCGCGCAATGGATTCCCGAAAAAGCCACGCCGATGTGCGGCAATTCCATCCATCAAGACCGCCGCTTCATGGTCAAATACATGCCGCGCCTCGAAGCGTATTTCCACTACCGCAATCTGGACGTGTCCACCCTGAAAGAACTCGCCAAACGTTGGAATCCGCCTGTTGCCAAAGGCGTGGTGAAACGCGGTTCGCATCAGGCTTTGGACGATATTCTCGAAAGCATCGAGGAAATGCGTTACTACCGCGAAAATTTCTTGAAACTGCCCGAGGCCGTCTGAAAACTCAGAACGGTAGATTGGGCAGTAATACCCGGCCTGCCGCCGAATCATCGTTCTTGCGCAGGCGGGAATCCAGCCTTCTAGATTTCGGCAGCCTTCAGACAAATCACCGCAGTTTGCGGTTTGTCCCGGATTCCCGCCTGCGCGGGAATGACGTAGGTAATCTGTTTTCCACCAATCCTTTTTCAGACGGCCTCCGACCATCATGTCCTATCAATACCGCCAATCCCTGCCCGACACGCCGCTGGACATCGTCGGCGACGTTCACGGCGAATTTGCCGCCTTCCAATCGCTGCTGCACCGGCTCGGTTACCGCGACGACGGTTTCCATCCTCACGGGCGGCGGCTGGTGTTCGTTGGCGATTTGTGCGACCGCGGTCCCGACAGCCCCGCGATGCTGGCGTGGTTCAAACAGGCTTATGAATGCGGATGGGCATGGATGGTTTTGGGCAACCACGAATTGAACATTCTTGCCGACGACCCGAAAGACGGCTCCGGCTGGTTTTTCGATGTCCGCGCCGAAAAAGACGCCCATTACGCGCCGTGGCATTGCGTTGAAGAGAAAGAGAAAACCGAATTGTGCGCATGGCTTGCCGAACAGCCGCTGCTGCTGGAGCGCGAAGACCTGCGCATCGTCCATGCCGCTTGGCTGCCGCCGCAAATCGAATGCCTCGAAGAAGCCAAGGGCGAAAGCCTGACCGCGCAATACCGCCGCTTCGATGCCGAGTTGAAACACCGCCTTCAGACGGCCTCTTGGTATCCCGACTACCTCTACGAACAGGCGCATTACGCCCCGCAGGCGGAAAATCCAGACCATGCGCCGCCGCCCATGCCCGCCACAGCGCGATACGAACTCGAACGCAGCCGCCTGCATCCGATACGCGCCCTCACCAGCGGCGTGGAGCGTTTGGCGGACAAGCAGTTTTACGCCGGCGGACGCTGGCGCGGTACGACCCGTTGCGCGTGGTGGGACGACTACCGCGACGATAAGCCCGTCGTGATTGGCCATTATTGGCGCAGTTGGCAGCCGTCTCCCGCCGCCGTTGCCGCCGAACGGCTGTTGCTGCCGCAGCAGCCGGATGTCTGGCACGGAGCGCGGCGCAACGTGTTCTGCGTCGATTTCTCGATAGGTGCAAGCTGGCGGGCAAGGAAATTCCCGCAGAAATACCGTCCTGAACAGTTCAGGCTGGCGGCGTTGCGCTGGCCGGAGAAGGTGTTGGTGTTTGAGAACGGCGAATGCGCGGCGACGCGTTAGATGCGGATACGGACAGATAAAAGGCCGTCTGAAAAAACGTTTTGAGGTTTTTCAGACGGCCTTTTCCCGTTGCGGGTACGGCGGGGCTGGTTTTATCGGCGAAACCGGAAGCCTGCGGTTATCCAAGTGCGGGGGAAGCGGCGGCATCGGAATTTTTTGACGCGGATAAAGTGCGAACGGTATTGCCCGCTTTGTTTGAGTGGAAAAGTTGGGTTTCAGAATGTCGGGGCCGTCTGAACAGGCAGTGCGGGCGACGGCTGCAGACGGGTTTATCCGCCGTCTTTCTTCCGTTTCGCCCTCGGATGGGCGCGGTCGTACACTTGCGCCAGGCGGTCGAAATCGAGTTTGGTGTAAATCTGGGTGGCGGACAAGTTGCTGTGGCCGAGCAGCTCCTGTATGGCGCGGATGTCGCTGGAGGATTGCAGCAGGTGGCTGGCGTAGCTGTGGCGCATCATGTGTGGGCTGAGGTGTTGCGGGCTGCCGTTTTTTACCGCCCAGTCGCGCAGGCGGTTTTGGATTTGGCGGATGCCCAGCCGTTTGCCCGTGTGGCCGGTGAACAGGGCGGTTTCGCCGCTTTGCGCGATGCGTTGCGGCAGGTAGGCGCGCAGGGCGGAAACGCTGCGGCTGCCCAGCGGCACTTGGCGGTGTTTGCCGCCTTTGCCGCGCACTTCCACCCAGCCTTCGTTGAGCAGGATGTCGTCCGTATTCAGGCCGTGCACTTCAGCCACGCGCAGGCCGCTGCCGTAGAGCAGTTCGAATATGGCCAAATCGCGCACGTCGAGGCCGTTTTCTGCGGGCGCGTGGTCGAGCAGGCGGTTGAGTGGTTCGGCATCCACGGCTTTCGGCAGCCGTTCGGGTGCTTTCGGTGCTTTCAGGCGGACTGTCGGGTCGGCATCGAGCAGCTTTTGCCGCATGAGGAAGGCGCAGTATTGCCGCCAGACGGAAAGTTTGCGGGCAAGACTGCGTTCGGATTGGTTTTGTTGCGACAGTTTTTTCAGGACGGCGACGAAGTCGTTGCGGCCGACGGATTGGCCGTGTGCGGGCAGCAGGTTGAAGAGCTGGGTCAAATCGCGGCGGTAGGCGGCCAGCGTGTGCTCGGATTTGCCCTGCCTTTGCAGTTCGGCAAGGTAGGGGTCGAGGTGGTGCGGCAGTTCGTCCGGCGTCATCGGGTTTCCTGACAGGGTGGGGAAGAGGCCGTCTGAAAACCGGTTTCAGACGGCCTTTGCGGTTTACGAACGGTAGTCGGCGTTGATGGAAACGTATTCGTGCGAGAGGTCGCAGGTGTAGACGGTGGCCTGTTCGCGGCCGCGTTGCAGGTCGATGCGGACGGTGATTTCGTTTTCGTTCATGACGGCCTGACCCTGTTCTTCGGTGTAGCCGGCGGCGCGGCCGCCTTTTTCCGCCACCAATACGCCGTTGAGCCACATTTTCAGGGTGTTGCAGTCCAAATCGACGCCGGAACAGCCGACGGCGGCCAGCAGGCGGCCGAGGTTGGGGTCGGAGGCGAAGAAGGCGGTTTTGACCAGGGGGGAGCGGGCGACGGCATAGGCGGCTTGGCGTGCTTCGTCGCGGCTTTCGGCGTTGCAGACTTCGATGGTGATGAATTTGGTCGCGCCTTCGCCGTCGCGGACGATGGCTTGGGCGAGTTCGAGGGCGAGGCCGCAGAGCAGCTCTTTGAGCTGTTTGTAGCGCGGGTCGGCGATGTTGTCGATTTCGCTTTGGCCGTTTTTGCCGGTGGCGATGATGACGAAGCTGTCGTTGGTGCTGGTGTCGCCGTCCACGGTGATGCTGTTGAAGGTGTCGTCGGCGATTTCCTGGGTCATCAGCTGGAGGACGGGTTGGGAAACTTTGGCATCGGTGGCGATGAAGGAGAGCATGGTCGCCATGTTGGGATGAATCATGCCGGAGCCTTTGGCGATGCCAGTGGCGCGGACGGTGTGTTTTTCGCCGACTTTGCCTTCGCGCGAGGCGGATTTTGGGACGGTGTCGGTGGTCATGATGGCGCGTGCCGCATCCGCCCAGCCGGCCGGGCGCAGTTTGGGCAGGGCGGCAATAATTTTGTCGGCGGGCAGGGGTTCGAGGATGACGCCGGTGGAGAAGGGGAGGACTTGGGTCGGGGCGCAGCCTGCCTGTTCGGCCGCCGCTTCGCAGACGGCCATGGCGCGGTCGTGGCCTTCTTCGCCCGTTCCCGCGTTGGCGTTGCCGGTGTTGATGACGAGGGCGCGTACGCCGTCTGCATCGAACAGGTGTTGTTTGCAGATGCGCACGGGTGCGGCGCAGAAGCGGTTTTGGGTAAACACCGCGCCGACTGTGCTGCCGTCGGAGAGCAGCATTAGGGTGAGGTCGTCGTGTTGCGGTTTTTTGATGCCCGCCTGTCCGACGAAGAGGCGGATGCCGTCGATGGCTTGGAGTTGGCCGGCGGGGGTTTCTCGATAATTGACTGCCATGATTTTTTCCTTTGTATCGTTGGGATGGGCGTTGGCGGAAGGGAAACCGCTTCCGCTGCTTGTCCGATTCTACCGCTTCGGCGGGCGGGCTTTCAACCGTGTTCGGAACGGGAAAGAGGCCGTCTGAAAAAGCACCCGCGCGGCGGAATGCTTTTCAGACGGCCTCTTCTGATTGAGGGCGATCAGTGCATGATGGGCGGCAAGACGCGGAATTGGAGGCTGCGCGCTTTGCCGGGGTTGCTTGGGTAGTTGAGGCCGCGGGCGATGTCTTCCACCGCGCTGTCCATGGGCGGGATGGGGTTGCCTAGTGCGTCGAGCAGGACTTTGCCTTTTGCGGGCGCGGCTTTGGCGGCGGAAGGCCGGTTTGTGACCGACGGCGGCTGTGCGGAGGCGGTAACGGGGCGGCTGTTCATGGCCAGTGCCTGCGCGTACTGTTCTTTCACATAATCGGGCTGTTCTTGGTGGCGCGCCAGCGCGCGGTAGTCTTCCAAGGCTTCCTGGTCGCGCCCCAAGGCGATGAGGACGGCCATGCGGTCGCGTTTGGCCTGGTTGTAGATTTCGCTGTTTTCTTCAGTTTCACGCAGAATCTTGCTCAGTCCGTCGTAAACTTGTTCCAACCGTTTGCGGTCGCCGTCGGCACGGGCGCGGCGCAGTTCGTCGGCCAGTTTGGCGTGGCGTAGCCACAGGCGGTCTTTGGCGGAGAAAAATTTGCCGTGGCGGGAGATGAGTTGCTCTTGTGCGGCAAAGTCGCGGCGTTCGGCGGCGGCGCGGTATTGCTGCAGGATGTGGTCGCGTTCGGCGGTTTCGGCTTCGCGGCGGCGGTTTGCTTCCTGCTGCTTGCGGGACGGGACGGCGGTTTCGTTGTTTTGGATGCGGTTGTCCATGTAGGACTGGGCGGCAGCGATGTCGGCATCGTTGCCGAAGCGTTCGCGGTAGAGGGCGATTTGGTTGATGGCGGAGATGTAGTCGTTGCCGTCGAGTGCGGTCAGCGCGCCGCCCAGCCAGCCGATTTTGCGTTCGGGGTCGCTTTTTTGCAGGGCTTGGTAAAGTTGGAGGGCGGTGTCGAACTGTTTTTCGTCGCGGGCGGCTTTGGCCAGGTTTTCCAGTTCGTCGGGCGCGTAGTCGCCGGGGCGGCATTCGGGGCAGGCGGCCAGTGCCTGCCGCCTGTCGCCGCGCCGTACCAGCAGTGCAATCCAGTCGGCACGGACTTTGCCGTTGCCGGTTTTCCGGTAGAGTTCGCCCATTTTTCGGGCGGCTTCGGCCAGCTGGCTGTCGCCCTGCCGGGCATAAACGGCCAGTCGTTCGCGTTCGCGGTCGGTGTCGTCGGCGCGGGCGGTGCAGCAGAGTGCGAGGAGGAGGGCGGTCAGTGCGGTACGGGCTTTCATGCGGTGGGTCGCGTAGTGGTTGTAGGCCGTTATGATAGGGGTTTGTGCGGGAAAAGGCTATTGCTGCGGGTTTTCCGCATCGCCGTCGACGAAGGCGTGCCGTTTTTGGTGGTAGGCTTCTTCGGCCTCGCCCTGCCGCCAATAGGGGACGGCGTAGCAGCGGGCGGGCGGCAGTTTCCAAGTTTGGCGGGCGATGGGGCGCAGCGCGGTCACCAGTTCGGCTTCGGCGGCAAACCAGACGTAGCAGTCGGCATTTTCCGGTTCGGCTTGTCCGACAGTTTCGACAATAGCGGCATTTTGCTCGGCTCCGCCGATAAAGGTGCGGACGGTGATGCCGGGCGGGTGTCGGAAGTCGTCCGGCAGGTCGGCGGGGTCGGGCAGCAGCAGGAATACCTGCCCGCGTGCTTCAGACGGCATTTGTTCGAGCATGGCGGCGATGGCGGGCAGGGCGGTCAGGTCGCCTGCCAGTAGGTAGTAGGCAGCCGGTTTCAGGATGCTGCCGCGTTTGGGGGCGGTGATGCCGACGGTTTGGCCGGGCAGGGCGCGGGCGGCGAAGGCGGCGGCCGGGCCGTTGTCGCCGTGGAGGACGAAATCGACTTCCAGCAGGCATTTGCCGGCATCGAAGCGGCGGACTGTGTAGGTGCGGCTGTAAGGTTTGGCCGACGGGTCGCGCCATTTCGGACGGCCGTTTTCGAAGCCTTCGGGCATTTGCGGCTCGGCCTGCCCGCTTCGGGGCAGCAGCAGTTTGAACGGTACGCCGTTGCTTTCGCATGGGTAGTCGGCCAGTTCGGGGCCGGAAAAGGTGATGCGGCACATGTTTTTACCCAGCATCCTGCGGCTTTGCACTTGAATCAGGCGGGGTCTGTCGGGTCGGTTCATCAGTTTGTCCTCGTTTCGGGTTACGGTTTGAGGGAGGGTGTTTCAGCGGGGAAAGGGATTTGGCTTGAGTCGGTTGCGGGGTCTGCTTCCTAATGGAAACCTCGGTTTGGCTGCGTGCAGACCTACGGCGTTTGTTTTCATTCCGTTGAACCTGTGTTTCAGACGGCCTTTCAGACGGCCTCTGCGGTTTTTTCGGCGTGCTTCGCGCTGTTCGGCTTGGGCAGGCGCAGGGTCGGGCTGTGTTGCAGGGTGTAGATGGCGGTGTCGATAATCGGCGGGACGACGGCTTCCAAATCCAGGTCGTCTTCGTGCAGCCACATTTCCATCAGGCCGCAGATGGTGGCGCGCAGGTAGGTGATGGCCAGGTCGATGTGGAGGTCGCCGGGCAGTTCGTTGCGGGCGGTGCAGCGGAGGACGATTTCGCGCAGCTGCTCTTCCCACAGGGCAATGTATTTTTTTTGCACGGCCATGATGGCTTTGTTTTCTTCCGTATATTCGCATTTCAAATGGGTGATGACGAAGAGTTTGTAGTGCAGCTCGTCGTGCTTGATGTGGACGAAGATGCTGTTCAGCAGTTGCCTCAGGCCTTGTTTGTCGGCTTTCTTGAGACCGTCTGAAAAGGTGGTGCTGAAGTTCTCGAAAGTCTGCCGGAACAGTTCTTCAAACAGTTCTTCCTTGTTTTTGAAATGCCAATAAAGCGCGCCGCGCGTTACGCCTGCGTTGCGGGCGATGGCTTGAAGCGGGGTTTTCGCCACGCCATGGAGGAAAAAGGTGTCGAGGGCGGACTGCAACAGCTGCTCGCGGGTTTTTTGGGCTTCGGCCTTGGTTTTTCTCATGGTTTGTGAAACAGGATAAGTAAAAAATTCCGCGCATTATAAGATTCAATTTACTTACATTCAACATTGTATGTATAATGCGCAGCTTTCAAGTTATCATAAAAAAGAGCGGATTAGGCCGTCTGAACATTCAGACGGCCTGATTTGGTGCAGGTTTGAACAGAATTTATACAGGAAACGATATGATGCAGAAATTTTCCGCGCACACGGCAAGGCTGGCTGTTTTGGCTGCCGCCACCGCTTTGGCTTTGGCCGCCTGCGGCGGCAAAGACGGCGGTCAGGCGGCTGCGGGGCAAAAACAGGGCGGCGCGCAACAAAAGCAGGCTCCCTCGCCTGTGGTCGAAGTGGTTACCGTAGAACCGCAGGATGTGGCCTTGAGCGTCGAACTGCCCGGCCGTCTGGAGGCCGTGCGTTCCGCCGACGTGCGCCCGCAGGTGGGCGGTATCGTCAAACGCCGCCTGTTTGAAGAGGGCAGCTATGTGCGCGAAGGCCAGCCGCTGTATCAGCTGGAAGACGCGACTTATGTCGCCTCGTTGGAAAGCGCGCGCGCCCAACTGGCTTCGGCCGAAGCAACGCTGGCCAAGGCCAATGCCGACCTGGCGCGCTACCGCCCGCTGGTAGAAGCCGATGCCATCAGCAAGCAGGAATATGATGCCGCCGTTACCGGAAAACGTTCTGCCGAAGCCGGTGTGAAAGCAGCCAGGGCGGCCATCAAGTCGGCACAAATCAATGTGAATTATTCCCGCATCACCGCGCCGATTTCCGGCTTTATCGGCCAGTCTAATGTTTCCGAAGGCGCATTGGTCAGTGCGAACAGTACGACGGCAATGGCCAATATCAAGCAAACCGATCCGATGTATGCCAATGTAACCCAATCGGCCACCGAAATCATGAAGCTGCGCCAGCAGTTTGCAGACGGCCGTCTGAAAGCCGTCGACGGCCGTATCGAAGTGGACATCAAACTGGAAGACGGCACGGTTTATCCGCAAAAAGGCTTTTTGATGTTTGCCGACACTACTGTTAACGAAACCACGGGGCAGGTGAAACTGCGCGTGGTCGTGCCCAATCCACAAAACGTCTTAATGCCTAACCTTTACGTCCGCGCTGTGATGTCGCAGTCCGTCGTGCCGAACGCCTATGTCGTGCCGCAGCAGGCGGTAACGCGCGGACAGCAGGACACCGTACTTGTGGTAAACGCGAAAAACGAAATGGAACCGCGCCCGGTAACCGTGGCGGCGCAGCAGGGCAATAATTGGGTGATTACTTCCGGCCTGAATGCGGGAGACAAGGTTGTTGTCGCCGGTACCACCATTGCCGGCATGATGAGCGCGAGAACCGGCGTGAAAACCGTTACGACGAAAGAATGGACGCCGCCTGCCGAAGCCGCCACTACCCCCGCCGAGGCTCAGTCTGCCGCCGCTTCCGCCCCCCAATCTGCCGCCTCCGAACCGAAAACCGACGTTCAGACGGCCTCAGAGGTCAAACCCGAAGCCAAATCCGCTTCCGAAGCCAAATCCAAATAAGGAACAGCGAATATGGCTAAGTTTTTTATCGACCGCCCCATTTTCGCGTGGGTAATCGCGATATTCGTCATACTGGCGGGCGTAATCGGCATCCGTTCGCTGCCGGTGTCGCAATATCCGTCGGTGGGCGCGCCCACCATCACGCTGACTGCCGTTTATCCCGGCGCGTCGGCACAAGTGATGGAAGACAGCGTGCTGGCCGTCATCGAACGGAACATGAACGGCGTCGAAGGTTTGGACTACATGACCACCAACGCCACATCCAGCGGCGGCGGCACGGTCAGTCTGACCTTTACGCCGGAAACCGACGAGAGTTTTGCCCAAGTCGAGGTGCAGAATAAACTGTCGGAAGTAACCGCGATGCTGCCCGCTACCGTGCAGCAAAACGGTGTAACCGTATCCAAATCCCGCTCCAACTTCCTGATGGTTTTGATGATGTCGTCCGATACCATCGGAACGGAAGAAATCGCCGACTATGTGGAGCGTAATATCAAGCCCGAAATTCAACGTATCGACGGTGTCGGCGAAGCCCGCCTGTTCGGTTCGCAACGTGCGATGCGGGTTTGGGTGGATCCGAAAAAGCTGCAGAACTACAACCTCTCCATGGCCGAGGTTTCGTCTGCCATCTCTACGCAAAACGCCCAAATCTCTGCCGGTTCGCTCGGTGCCCTGCCGAATGTGAGCGGACAGGCCATTACCGCCACCATCACGGCGGAAGGCCAGCTGAAAACAGCCGAAGAATTCGGCAACATCATCGTCCGTGCAAACACTGACGGTTCCAACGTCTATCTGAAAGACGTGGCGCGTGTCGAGTTGGGCAGCCAGGAATATTCCACTTCCACCCGATTGAACGGCAAGCCGGCCGTCGCTATGGCCGTCATGCTGTCCAACAAGGGTAACGCGATGGCTACCGCCGCCGCCGTGCGCGAACGGATGGACGAATTGCAGAAATTCTTCCCCGGCGACATGAAGTGGGATGCACCTTACGATACTTCGAAATTCGTTTCCATCTCGATTAAAAAAGTGGTGCAGACGCTGGCCGAGGCAATTTTGCTGGTGTTTGTCGTGATGTTCCTCTTCCTGCAAAACATCCGCTATACCCTGATACCGACCATTGTCGTACCGATTTCGCTGCTGGGTGCGTTTGCCTGTCTGCAATATCTCGGTATGTCGATTAACGTGCTGACCATGTTCGCCATGGTGCTGGTGATCGGTATCGTCGTGGACGATGCGATTGTGGTGGTGGAAAACGTGGAAAGGATTATGACCGAGGAAGGGCTGCCGCCGAAAGAGGCAACGAAAAAAGCCATGTCGCAGATTTCTGGTGCGGTTATCGGTATTACCGCAGTGTTGATTTCCGTGTTTGTGCCGCTGCTGTTCCTTTCAGGCGCGAGCGGTAAGATTTTCACACAGTTCGCCGCCACCATGGCGATAGCGATTGCTTTCTCGGCTTTCTTTGCCCTGTCGCTGACCCCCGCCTTGTGCGCCACCCTGCTCAAACCGATTCCGAAAGGACATCACGAAGAGAAAAAAGGCTTCTTCGGCTGGTTTAACCGCACGTTCAGCAAAGGCACGCACAAATACGAAAGCGTCGTGGCCAAAGTGTTGAAGCACACAGTGCCGATGCTGGTGGTGTATGTGGCATTGGGCGTCGTGGCCGTTCTGCTGTACAAAAACATACCAAACTCCTTCCTGCCGAAAGAAGACCAAGGCAGCCTGATGATGATGGTTCAGCTTCCGGCCGGCGCGACCAAAGAGCGTACCGATGCGACTTTGGCTACTGCTAACGAAGTCATCACCAAAATGCCGGAAGTGGAAAGCTTCCTCGGTGTGTCCGGCTTCAGCTTTGCCGGTTCGGGTCAGAACATGGGCTTTGGCTTCATTACGCTGAAAGACTGGTCTGAACGGACAAGTCCTGCCAGCAGCGCGGCTGCCGTTACCGGCAAACTCACCGGTGCGCTGATGCAGAATGTGAAGGACGGTTTCGGTATTGTCATCAATCCGCCCGCCATTATGGAATTGGGCACAAGTTCGGGTTTTGAATTCTATTTGCAAGACCGCAACAACAGCGGCCATGCCGCGTTGCTGGACAAGCGCAACGAACTGATCGCCAAAATGCGCCAAAATCCGATATTCGACAGTACAAACATCCGCGCCTCCGGCTTGGAAGACGCACCGCAGCTCAAGCTGGAAATCGACCGTCAGGCTGCAGCGGCCCAAGGTATTGATTTTTCGTCCATACGCAGCGTTTTGGGAACGGCATTGAGTTCTTCGTATATCAACGACTTCCCGAACAACGGCCGCCTGCAGCGCGTAATCGTCCAAGCCGACGCGCAGTCGCGTATGCAGCCGGAAGACATCCTCGCGCTGACCGTGCCGAACAAATCAGGCGTTGCCGTGCCGCTGTCCACCATTGCTACCGCGAAATGGGAAAACGGCATGGAGCAGAGCGTGCGCTTCAACGGTTATCCGTCCATGAAGCTGGAAGGTGTGGCTGCCAGCGGCTACTCCACAGGGCAGGCAATGGATGAAGTGAAGAGATTGGTAGATGAACTTGAGGGCGGCTACAGCCTGGAATGGGCCGGTCAGTCGCGCGAAGAAGCCAAAGGCAACTCCCAAACCTATTTGGTTTACGGCTTGGCGATTTTGGCCGTCTTCCTCGTGTTGGCCGCACTGTATGAAAGCTGGTCGATTCCGCTCTCCGTGATTTTGGTCGTGCCGCTGGGCTTCCTCGGCGTGGTGCTGGGCATCACAGGCCGCAACGGCTTCCTCGCCCTGTTCGGCGTGCCGCCGCAATATTTGGACGATATCTATTTCCGAGTCGGCCTGATTACCGTGATTGGTTTGAGTGCGAAAAACGCCATTCTGATTATCGAATTTGCCAAAGACCTGCAAGAGCAGGGCATGGATGCGGTGAAATCGGCACTTCAGGCGGCGCATCTGCGTTTCCGTCCGATTATCATGACTTCCTTCGCCTTTATTTTGGGCGTGGTACCGCTGTTCTTCGCTTCGGGCGCAAGCTCGGCCAGCCAGCGCGCCATCGGTACTTCCGTATTGTCGGGCATGTTGGTCGGCACCATCCTGTCGGTCTTCCTCGTGCCGCTGTTCTATGTGGTAATACGCAAGCTGTTCAAAGGCAAGCAGCCGCAACAACCTGCCCTGCCGATGCACGGCGAATAAACCACCGGCTTTTCAGACGGCCTCCGAACGCATAGGGAGGCCGTCTGAAAAACAACAAGGACCAAACATGAAACAAAATTTTTTCAAACCCCTTTTGAGTGCGGCCGCCGTTGCCGCCGCATTGTCCGGCTGCACCATGATTCCGAAATACGAACAGCCGCAGGTTGCGGTGTCGGAAACGTTCAAATACGATAAGGCGCAAAACAGCATTCAGGCGGCCTCATTGGGCTGGCAGGATTATTTTGCCGACCCGCGCCTGCACCGCCTGATTGAAATCGCGCTGGAACGCAATACCGACCTGCGTACCGCCGCGCTCAACGCCGAAGCGCTGCGCGAGCAATACCGCATCACGCGCGCCAACCTCTTTCCGACGCTGGCGGCTAACGGCAACGGGGCGCGCCAGCGTACCGCAGCCGACCTTGCGGGAGGCCGTGCCGCCATCACCGAATCGTACAGCGTCGGCCTCGGCGTATCGGCATACGAACTCGACCTCTTCGGCAAAGCGCGCAGCAACAACCGTGCCGCGTTGGAAAGCTACTTCAACAGCACCGCCGCCCGCGATGCCGTCCACCTGACCATTGTCGCTTCCGTGGCCAAAGCCTATTTCAACGAACGCTACGCCGAAGAAGCAATGAAACTGGCGCAAAACGTTTTGAAAACCCGCGAGCAAACCTACCGCCTGAGCCAGTTGAAACACAAAGCGGGCGTGATTTCCGCCGTTGATTTGCGCCAACAGGAAGCCTTGATTGCCTCCGCACAGGCCGATTACGAAACGGCCGTGAAAAACCGCGAGCAGGCGCGCAACGCCTTGTCCGTGCTGATCAACCAACCTCTTCCGGACGATTTGCCGGCAGGATTGCCGCTGTCGCGTCAGTTTAAAGTCAGCCGCCTGCCCGCAGGCCTGACATCCGACGTGTTGCTCAACCGCCCCGACATCCGTGCCGCCGAACACTCACTGAAACAGGCCAATGCCAATATCGGTGCCGCCCGCGCCGCATTCTTCCCCAGCATCACCCTCACAGGCAGCGTCGGATCGGCTTCCAACGAATTGAATAATCTCTTCAAATCCGGAAACGGCACTTGGGCGTTCGCACCTTCAATCAACGTTCCGATTTTCACTTGGGGCGCGTTGAAAGCCAGCCTTGATGCGGCGAAAATCCGTCAGCAGATTCAGGTTGTGAACTATGAAGCGGCGGTACAAAGTGCGTTCAGAGACGTGGCCGACGCATTGGTGGCGCGCGAACAGTTGGAAAAAGCCCATGCGGCCAAAGCCAAACAGAGCAAGGCTTACGCCGACCAACTGCGCCTGGTTCAACTGCGCTACAAGCACGGCGTTTCCAGCGCGCTCGACCTGCTCGATGCCGAACGCAGCAGCTATGCCGCCGACAGCGCGCTGCTAGCCAGCAGCCTGACGCGGCTGGAAAACATGGCTGACCTCTACAAAGCACTCGGCGGCGGTTTGAAACGCTTCGGCAACGATACGGGGGACGCGGCGAAATAGGCCGTCTGAAACGCGGTTGCCGCAAAGCCAGAGCAAGGCTCCCGTTATGATTGGGCCGTCTGAAAAACAGTTTTGCCAAACGGCAAAACTGTTTTTCAGACGGCCTTTTTATATTTGTTTAGCAGCAGGAGGGGGATTGCGGCAGGTGTGTTAAATCGAGATAAAGGAAGTAGGGGTCGGCGGAGAAATGAATCCGCTTTAACTTCATTACACTAATGGTTTGAAGGATGGGGAAACTTGACCGAACCGTTTAATATAGCTATCTTCCAATAAAAAATAAAAATATTTACATACGCACCGCAACGCTTTTTTCACTCCTTAACAGAAAGGATATTGCAATGCCTTGCTTCCCCCGTAATTTACCGCGTCTGACCGCCATCCTCCTGTCGGCCTGTACCGCTTTCTCCGCTGCCGCACACGGCAATCACACCCATTGGGGCTATACCGGACACGATTCTCCCGAAAGTTGGGGCAATCTGTCTGAAGAATTCCGTTTGTGCTCGACCGGGAAAAGCCAATCTCCGGTAAACATTACCGAAACCGTTTCCGGCAAACTGCCCGCCATAAAAGTCAATTACAAACCGAGTACGGTTGACGTGGAAAACAACGGCCACACCATCCAAGTCAATTATCCCGAAGGCGGCAACACCCTGACTGTGAACGGCCGTACCTACACCCTGAAACAGTTCCACTTCCACGTGCCGAGCGAAAACCAAATCAAAGGCCGCACTTTCCCGATGGAAGCCCACTTCGTCCACTTAGACGAAAACAAACAGCCTTTGGTATTGGCCGTGCTGTATGAGGCCGGCAAAACCAACGACCGCCTGTCTTCCATCTGGAACGTCATGCCGATGACCGCAGGAAAAGTGAAGCTCGACCAACCGTTCGACGCATCCACCCTGCTGCCGAAACGGTTGAAATACTACCGCTTTGCCGGTTCGCTGACCACGCCTCCGTGCACAGAGGGCGTATCATGGTTGGTGTTGAAAACTTATGACCACATCGACCAGGCGCAAGCGGAAAAATTCACCCGCGCCGTCGGTTCGGAAAACAACCGCCCCGTACAGCCGCTGAATGCACGGGTAGTCATCGAATAAGCGGTAATGGCCGCAAAATCGGACAGGCCGTCTGAAAACCGGAAAAGGGTTTTCAGACGGCCTTTTTATATTGGAAAGCCGGAGGATTTGCTTGTGGGTTGATTAGCGGGCGCGCCGTTTTTCTTCGGCATGTTCCTTGATGGAGGCGCACATGCCGGCGGTGTTGCCGCCATTCATCAGCATCGCCGGTTTGCCGTTGATGGTGTAGCCGCCGCTGCCGTTGTCGGCGATGACGGTTTTGCCGTCGTCCAGTTGCAGGCCGTTTGGCGTTTCCTGCCAGCCGCCGTTTTTGACGTCGTTTTGGACGACCATGCAATAGCTGCCGTCGGTCAGGATGCCGATAAGCTGCGAACCCATGGTCATGTAAACGCCGGGAGGCGGGGTTTGTGCGAAGGCCTGTGCCGACAGCATCAAAGCGGTGGCGGTTAGAAATCGGAGGGCGGTTTTCATCAAAATCCTTTTCGGTACGGCTCCCGCAGGACGGGATTTTTATCGCCGCCTGTGCGGCACTGTGAGGTTTGAAAGTCGGAGGAAGCCTGATTATCCGTGCCTCCGAGGCCGTCTGAAAGCGGCTGAACGGTTTTTTACTTTGTTTGAAACACGTTTGCGCCGCGCGGGATATTTTCAGACGGCCTTCCGGTTTAAACCTCCGAACGTTTGAAGTCGCGCGGGCGGAAGCCCAAAAGGGCGAGCGAGGTGAAGTACAGCGTGATGCCCAGAAGCACCAGCCAGCCCAGTTGCAAAGCCTTCTGCCAGCCGCGGATGTCCGTCCACTGCATGGGCATGAAGGATTGCGCCGCCCACAGGCCGAAGCACATGACGGCCAGCGCGATGGCGAGTTTGGCCAGGAAACGCCGCCAGCCCGCGTCGGGTTGGTAGAGGCCTTTCAGTCGGAGCAGCGTGAGCAGCAGCGCGGCGTTCAGGCATGCGCCCAGTCCGACCGACAGCGACAGTCCGACGTGTTTCAGCGGCACGATGAAGGCGATGTTCATCAGTTGGGTCACAATCAGCGAGAATACGGCCACTTTGACAGGCGTTTTGATGTTCTGTTGGGCGTAGAAGGCGGGCGCGAGCACTTTAATCATAATTTGGCCGACCACGCAGAAGGAGCAGGCAATCAGCGCGTTTTTCGTCATCACCGCATCGTGCAGGGTGAAGCCCTTGTTCATGAACATGGTGGCAATCAGCGGGAAGGAGAGCATCGCTAGCCCCAGCGCGGCGGGCGCGGCCAGCAGGCAGCACAGGCGCAGTCCCCAGTCGAGCAGCTTGGAGAATTCGCGCGGGTTGCGGCCGCCGGCGTATTTCGACAGTGTGGGCAGCAGTATCGTGCCGAGCGCGACGCCGAGCACGCCGGTTGGCAGTTCGGTCATGCGGTCGGCGTAATACATCCATGTGATGCTGCCGCTTTGCAGGTAGGAGGCGAAGATGGTGTTGATGACCAGCGAAATCTGCGTCACGCTGGCGGCGAATACGGCGGGGGTCATTTGTTTGATGACGCGGTTTACCGCCGAATTTTTAAAGTCCAGCTTGGGCAGGTTGAGAAACCCTTGTTTGGCCAGCCAGGGCAGTTGGAATACGAGCTGCAACACGCCGCCGACAAACACCGCCCACGCCAGCGCGGTAATCGGCGGGTCGAAGTAGGGCACGAGGAACAGGGCGAAACCGATGAACGACAGGTTCAGCAACACCGGCGTGAAGGCGGGGATTTGGAACTTGTGGTAGGTGTTGAGTATCGAGCCGACAAATGACGATAGCGAAATCAACAGGATATAGGGGAACATTATCCGCAGCAGGTCGGCGGAGAGTGCGAGTTTGTCGGGCTTGTTGGCAAAACCGGTCGCCGTGGCGTGAATAATCCACGGTGCGGCCAACACGCCGATTGCGGTTACGATGGTGAGTACGAAGGTCAGCATCCCCGCGATGTGGCGGACGAATTCGCGCGTGGCTTCGGGTGATTTGGTTTGCTTGTATTCCGCCAGTATCGGCACGAAGGCTTGGGCGAACGCGCCTTCGGCAAAGATGCGCCGCAGCAGGTTGGGCAGTTTGAAGGCGGTGAAAAAGGCATCGGTCGCATCGCCCGCACCGAACACCCGCGCAATAATCATGTCGCGGACAAAGCCGAGTATGCGCGACAGCATGGTCATGCTGCCGACTTTGCCGAGCAGGGAGAGTAGGTTCATGGTTTGGATGCCGCAAAAGCCGTTTCAGACGGCCTCCGGCGGGAAAGCGGATAAAGGAGCGAAGTATAAACCAAGGCCGTCTAAAAACGAACATGGCGGATGAGCTTCTTAGAAACGAAATTCGCTGCGTTCGTTTTAGCTTCGCAGAAACCCACTACGTTCGTTTTAGCTCCGCAGAAACTCACTGCGTTCGTTTTCAGACGGCCTTTCTTTCGGCAGCAGGCAAGAGAAGGCAAAAGCCGCTATTGCGCCTGCAAGGGTGGTGCCCGAGAGTGGAATGCCGACAATATCGGCATTCAGTATCCCGAACAATAAGCCGCATACGCCGCCAATAAAAGTCATGGTTACAACGCCTTGCGGATTGCGGTGTAGTTTGAGGGCGGCGGCAAGTACGGCGGTTACGGATGCGGGAAGGCAGCCGAAAGGCCACGATGCGATGGTGATGCCGATGAACAGGCTGAAATCGAAATACGTCGCGCGCGGCAGGAAGGCGGCCAGTCCGCCAAGAGAAGGGGCAAGCAAAAAGCACAACCACATCAAAATGACATAGCGTTCTTTGTCGTTGCCGTTTTTGTTGGCCAGAAAGACGGTCATTCCGGAGAGAAGCGCGAGGCTGAGCAGCGGCGACAGGATGAGATATACCATGTGATTGACTAAGGGTCGGCAAATGAGGCCGTCTGAAACGAGCGTTGCAGGTTTTAGACGGCCTCGACTGTTTTTATTCGGCGTAGAGTTTGTGTTTGCGGATATAGTGCCAAACGTTTCCGTCCAGCATTTCCGCCGCATCCAAGCCGTTTTTCAGACGGCCTCTGATGTCGCTGGAGCTGATGTCGAGCAGCGGGGCTTGGAGCGGGTGCAGCGAACCGTTTTGCAGTGCTTCGCCCAGCCAGCCGTGCAGTTCGCGCGGGGCTTGTGCGAGGCTGCCGCCGTTTCGGTTGGCAACGGCGATATTGGTTTGGCGGACCAGTGTCTGCCATTTTTTCCAGGTGTGCAGTTTGAGCAGGCTGTCCATGCCCAGCAGCCACCACAGTTCGGCCGTGGGAAATTGCTGGCGGAAAATCTGTACGGTGTCGAAGGTGTAGGTGGCGCCGCCGCGCACGATGTCGCAGTCGCTGACGGCAAAGCGGGGGTCGGCCGCCGCAGCCAGTTCGGTCATGGCTAGGCGGTGTTCGGCAGGGGTTTGCGCGCCGTCTTTGTGATAGGGGTCGCCCGCGGGGAGGAAGATAACGCTGTCGAGTTTGAGTTCGTCGGCGAATGCGCGGGCGATGTGGGTGTGCCCTTTGTGTATCGGGTCGAAGGTGCCGCCGAAAAGGCCGATGCGCGTACTCATGCCGGTTTCACCGCGCATTCGGTTTTGCCGTCCACGATGAGGGCGAGCTTGCCTGTGGTGGGGTGGATGACGAGGCCGTGTACGGGGATGTAGTCGGGCATCAGGGGGTGGCGGCGTATCATGCCGACGGTGTGGCGCACGCTGTCTTCCACGTCGGTAAAGCCGGTCAGCCAGTTGTCGAGGCCGATGCCGGCGTTGCGCAGGGTGGTGATGCGGTCTTCGGGGATGCCGAATTCGCCGGTTTTATTCAAAAATGCGTCGGGATTCATGCCGCGCATGCCGCAGTCGTAGTGGGCGATGACCATGATTTCGGTTACACGCAGTTCGAATACCGCTATCAGCAAGCTGCGCATCACCGAGCCCCAGGGATGATTGACTAACGCGCCGGCGTTTTTGATCAGTTTGGCATCGCCGTTTTTCAGCCCGAGGGCGCGCGGCAGCAGTTCGGACAGGCGGGTGTCCATGCAGGAAAGGATGGCGAGGCCGCGTTCGGGATATTTGTTGCTGAAAAATTGGGCGTATTCACCGGACTCGACGAAGTTTCGGTTGTAGTCGAGTATTTCGTTTAAATTGTCCATCAGTATTCCTTTGTCGTGGTACGTTTGGTTGTCCGAGTGTTTTCAGACGGCCTTTGATACCGGTATGACAGCCGTCAGGCCAGGCTGCTGAAACGCCGTCTGAAATAAACCAGTGCCGGGTCGTGGGTGGTTTTGCCGTCGTGGACGGCGATTTCGTCGATTTCCGCCATGAATACCCAGTGGGTGCCGACTTCGCTTTGTGTGGTGAGGGTGCCGTGCAGGTGTGCCAGCGCGCCTTCTACTTGAAGCTGGCCGTTGCGCCCCCTGTGCCAGATGTGGTATTCGAAACGTTCTTCGGGCGAGAGTTTGGTCATGCCGGCGAAATGTTCGGCCACGTCTTGCTGTCCGGCGGCGAGCACGTTGATGCAGACGGCGCGGTTTTCCAATAAAACGGGCACGATGGCCGATTGGCGGTTGATGCACAGCATAACGGTGGGCGGTTCGTCGGTAACGGCGGTAACGGCGGTCATGGTGATGCCGTAGCGTCCGGCCGTGCCGTCGGTGGTGATGACGTGTACGCCGGAGGCGCAGGCGGCCATGGCGTCGCGGAAGGGGAGTCGGAGGGTGTGCGGCATAAGTTTTGTCGGATTACGGTATCTTGCGGGTGTTTCAGGCGGCCGGACGTAAAGACGCGGCAGGCGGGTATTCTACCCGACACTGCCGCTTCGGTGTGGTTTTGTCCGGCCTTTTATTCGGCTTCGGACTCCCGTTGTTTCAATGTACTTAATTCATGAAGCAACTCGAGTAATTTGTCCATTTTTTCGCGTGTCATTTTGCTTTCGATGTCGTCATAGCAGGCATCGATTGCCGAACAGGTTTTTTCGTACATGTCCGCGCCTTCGTCGGTCAGCTTCAAAAAAACCCTGCGTTGGTCGTTGGATGGTTTCATCCGCACCAGTAGGCGTGCTTTTTCCAGCCGTGTCAAAATGCCGGTCAGACTGGGGCGCAGTATGCAGGCCTGATCTGCCAAATCCTGAAAATCCAAAGTGCCGTTTTCCGCCAACAGGCGGATGATGCGCCACTGTTGGTCGGTAATGCCCGCCTCGTTCAAAACGGGGCGAAAGTAGGATGAAAGGGCATCGCGCGCCTGCAGCAGGCTGATGTTGATCGAACGGTGTTTAGAAATACCCATAAAAAATTCCTTCGCAAAGGGAAAACAGTCATTTATTATGAATTAAATGGTATGTGTTTTAAGCAAAAGCTGCAAGCAGAAATTCACTTCGCATAACCGTTTTCCGTTATTTTTACTTTTTCTTTGCAATCGGAAGCAAAACGGGAACTTTTATTGACGGTTTTAAAAGGGTGAAAAATAATTTCTAAACATGCATTTGTAATCGGATTTCTATTCAGGCCCGTTTATTCTGTTTCTCCGATGCTTCCGATGCGCCAGAGGCCGTCTGAAAGAATCAGGCGCGATACCGAAACATTGGGTACGCTGCGGTATTCAATTGCTTTGCTGTCTATGCTTTTCAAAATCGCCGTAATCGTCATGCCGTGCGACACTGCCAATACGCGGTGGCAGTCCGCACTTTCCTGGGCGATTTGCTCAAGGGCACGCCTGATGCGGGTAGTAAACCGTTCCTCGTTTTCCGCCAAAGCCAGAGGATCGGCTTCCGCGACGGCTTCCGCCAGCAAATGCCGATCCGCACGGCGGAAGGCTGTCTGAAAAGCCGCCGCATCGGGAAAACCGTTTTGTTCGGCCAGCTTTTGGTGCAGCACATGGGTAAACTCGCCTTCAAAACCACCGAAGCAATATTCGCGCAAATCGGGCAGTTGTCGGACAGACAAGCCGCTTTGCCCTGCCTGTTGCAGTATCAGGCTGGCGGTTTCCGCGGCACGGGGCGCGGTGCTGGAGAAGGCGGCATCAAACGCAATTTCCCGTTTCCCTATCCTGCATCCCAAAGCCGCAGCCGCAGCCCGTCCTTCGTCAGTCAGCGGCGAATCGCTCCATCCCTGCAGGCGGCCGATGGTATTGAAAACGGTTTTGCCGTGCCTTACCAGATAAACTTCCAGCATCGCATCTTCCTTAATGAACACATTTATTCAGCCTTGAAACCGATCGGGCATCATAACAGCAGAGAGGCCGTCTGAAAAAATAAAACTGCTTTCAGACGGCCTTTCCATTAAAATAGGACGGTATTATCCGAAAGAAGCAAAAATTATGGCAAAACAACCGAGCGGCCTCGGACGCGGCCTCGATTCCCTTTTGTCCGGCAGTATAGAAGACGGCCGAGACGAACGACTAACCACGGTAGCCGTAGGCGACATCAAGCCCGGACGTTACCAACCGCGCGTGCAGATGGATGACGAAGCATTGCAGGAATTGGCGGAGTCCATCAAAGCCCAAGGCGTTATTCAGCCGGTTATCGTGCGCGAACACGGATTATCGCAATACGAGTTGATTGCCGGGGAACGCCGTTGGCGTGCCAGCCAATTGGCCGGGCTGACCGAGATTCCCGTCGTCGTTAAAAACATCAGCGACGAAACCGCGCTGGCAATGGGTTTGATTGAAAACCTGCAACGGGAAAACCTCAACCCGATTGAAGAAGCACGCGGCCTGAAACGTCTTGCCGACGAATTCAGCCTGACGCATGAAACCATTGCCAAAGCCGTCGGCAAAAGCCGCAGTGCGATTTCCAATACCCTCCGCCTGCTGGCCTTGCCGGAACCGGTTCAGGAGCTACTGTACCGCCGCCACTTGGAGATGGGGCATGCCCGCGCATTGCTGACACTGCCGGTAGTTGATCAGTTGGAATTGGCTCAGAAAGCGGTTAAAAACGGTTGGTCGGTGCGCGAAGTCGAGCGTCGCAGCCAGTTGGCGCAACAGGCAAAAAAAAGCAGTGTCGAGAAAACCATTCATCCCGATATCCGGCGGTTGAATGAAACATTAACGGCCGAGTTGGGCGTGAGTGCCGAAGTCAAAAGCAGTAACGGTCGAAAAGGTAAAATCGTCCTGCATTTTGACAATCCGGAAACTTTAGATGCACTGTTAAAACGGTTAGGTGTGCCGTTTGATTGAATACGCAGCAAATTAGAGCCGGAGTTGAAGCAATAAATCACCGGAAATACCTGTCGAAAAAGCAGAAAATGAAACAATGGCATAGATGAAGGCCGAATTATCTTTAAATGCGGCAGACACCTTGTCATTTTGCTAAGAACTGTTAAAAATGGCCGCAAAGCCGAATGGGAAGTTTGAAAACGTAACTTTCTATAACGGTTGCATCGGCAGGTTATAAAATTATTTCACGAAAATTAACCTGTTTGCTTGACGGAAAACGGGGCATTCATTATAGTAGTGCGGCCTATCCTGACTCTTGCTGTGTGCCCTAATGGTAAAAATTCTTTATCTCCAACTTGCCGTGTTATTGGTGGTGGTTGCATTGAGCGGGTTGATAGCGGGGTCGCCTGCCGCATGGTCGGCGGCTGCCGGAGGGGTGAGTTATGTTTTACCTTCTGCTGTTACGGTCCTGTTCTTAAATATTTTCCGCAGTATGCCGCAATATGTCGGTTATGCTTTTATTTTCGGAGAAGGTTTAAGAATAGTGCTGGCACTGGTTTTAATGGTGGCATTCTTTGCCCTATATCACCAGGAGTTGCGGTTTATACCGTTTCTTTTAGGCTTGTTAGCCACCAGTCATGTGATTTTTTTTATTTTTTGGAAAGCAAAATATCATGTCAAGCGCAAGTGAAACCGTGACTGCTGCCGACTATATCAAGCACCATCTGCAAAGTTTGACCAGTTTGTCCGATGTGGCGAAAGGTCAAGGTTTGCAGAATATCGCCGATTTCTCTTATATCAACTTGGATGCCATATTTTTTGCAGTCGTTTTAGGTGCTTTGGGTTGCTTCCTGTTGCGCAGGGCGGCTGTAACAGCTACTTCCGGCGTTCCCGGCCGCTTTCAGGCTGCGGTCGAGCTGTTGTATGAATTTGTTGATGATATGTGCAAAGGCATTATTCATAATGCAGAATCACGCAAGGCTGTTGCTCCTTTGGGTTTAACCCTTTTTGTATGGATTTTCCTAATGAATGCCATGGATTTGTTGCCGGTTGATTTGTTTCCTGTGACATGGCAAGGCATTACTGGTGATCATCATGCATTGTTGCGTGTAGTTCCAACCGCTGATTTAAATACATCGTTGGCCTTGGCAATTGGTGTTTTGTGTGTCTGCATCTATTACAACATTAAAATCAAAGGTGGCAAAGGATGGGTGCATGAGCTGTTTACAGCACCATTCGGTCCGTTTTTGGCTCCGGCCAACTTTTTGCTGAATATTTTGGAATTTCTATCCAAAACCGTTTCTCATGGTATGCGGTTGTTTGGCAATATGTATGCAGGTGAGCTGGTGTTTTTGCTAATTGCTTTGCTTGGCGGTGCTTGGGCTGCTGGCGGACATTTCAGTTTAATGGATCCCGTCTTGTTTGTGTTCCATATCGTTGCAGGTGCAGCTTGGGCTATATTCCACATTTTGATTATTACCTTACAGGCTTTTATCTTCATGGCATTGGCGTTCGTTTATATCGGTCAGGCACATGATGCCCACTAAGCATTATGTAATGGTTAAAGGTTTTATGTTCTAAAGTTTGAAGTTTTAGTTTTGGTTGTTTAGTCGTAGTTTTAACTTTTGTTTTATTTAAGGAGTGTGAAATGGGTTTGATTGCTATTGCTTGCGGTTTGATCGTGGCATTGGGTGCATTGGGTGCCTCTATTGGTATCGCAATGGTTGGTTCTAAATATTTGGAATCCTCTGCTCGTCAGCCTGAATTGATTGGCCCGCTGCAGACCAAGCTGTTTTTGATTGCAGGTCTGATTGATGCGGCATTCTTGATTGGTGTGGCTATTGCTCTGCTGTTCGCCTTCGTTAATCCGTTTGTTAAGTAATCAGGGAAACTCTTATTCTGTATGAGCAGAATAGAAAGATTGCTTGATTAACTCTATACACGAAGGTTAAGTAATGAATTTAAATGCAACCTTAATTGCGCAGTTAATCGTCTTTTTTATCTTGGTTTGGTTCACAATGAAATATGTGTGGCCTCCGATTGCTAAGGCGCTTGATGAGCGCGCTGACAAAATCGCAGAAGGTTTGGCTGCGGCTGAACGCGGGAAGAGTGATTTTGAACAGGCTGAAAAGAAAGTTGCAGAACTCTTGGCCGATGGTCGCAATCAGGCTACCGAACTGGTAGCGAATGCGGAAAAACGTGCGGCGCAAATTGTAGAGGAAGCAAAGAATCAGGCTTCTGTTGAGGCTGCCCGTATCGCGGCTCAAGCAAAATCAGATGTAGAGCAGGAAACTAACCGTGCACGCGAAGCATTGCGTGAGCAAGTTGCTGCTTTAGCTGTAAAAGGTGCTGAAGCCATTTTGCGAAGTGAGGTTAATGCTGCCAAACATGCTGATTTGCTTGCTAACCTGAAGCAGGAGCTGTAGCTTATGGCTGAGTTCGCAACTATTGCCAGACCTTATGCAAAGGCATTATTTGAACTGGCGAACGAAAAACATCAAATTGAATCTTGGTTGAGTGGGTTGAAGGAATTAGCATGGTCGGTAGCTCAGGCTCGTGTTGCTGCGCTGATTGAGGATACCCGAACTAATAGCAAGGAAAAAGCTGATTTTTTGCTCAAATTGCTTACTGATGAGCAGGTTGCGGGAGACAAAACTTTTCGTAATTTTGTTCATGTAGTGGCAGACGAAAAGCGGCTTTTGGTTTTACCTGAAATTTATGTTCAATATCAAGATTTAGTTTTATCGCGTAATAATACCAAGAAGGCGGTCATTTACAGTGCATTTGAATTTGCTAGCGAAGGGCAAAAGGCCAAAATCGTAGCAGATTTGGAGCAACATTTTAATACCCGGTTAGAAGCTGTTTTTAATGTTGAGCCTAGCTTAATCGCCGGAATTAAGGTGGAAGTGGATGATCAGGTATTGGATCTGTCTATACAGGGTAAATTGCAAAAACTGTATACGGCAATGACGAATTAGGAGAGTTTTCATGCAGCTTAATCCTGCTGAAATCAGCGAATTATTGAAAGCCAAAATCGAAAACTTAGACACAAAGCAAGAGATACATACTCGAGGTACGGTAATTTCCGTTACTGATGGTATTGTGCGAGTGCATGGCTTGTCAGACGTAATGCAAGGTGAAATGCTTGAATTTCCGAATAATACGTTTGGTCTGGCAATGAACTTGGAGCGCGATTCGGTTGGTGCTGTTGTGTTGGGTGAATACGAGCACATCAAAGAAGGAGATGAGGTTAAATGTACTGGCCGCATCTTGGAAGTGCCGATTGGCCGCGAATTGGTGGGTCGTGTAGTAAATGCACTGGGGCAGCCAATTGATGGTAAAGGTCCTATTGATACAAAACTGACAGCACCTATTGAGAAAATTGCGCCAGGTGTAATTGCTCGTCAATCAGTTGACCAACCTATGCAGACAGGCGTGAAAGCTATTGACTCAATGGTACCCATTGGTCGAGGGCAGCGTGAGTTGATTATTGGTGACCGTCAGACGGGTAAAACAGCTGTTGCATTGGATGCAATCGTCAATCAAAAAGGGACTGGCGTTGTTTGCATTTATGTAGCAGTAGGTCAAAAAGCATCTTCTATTGCGAACGTAGTTCGTAAATTAGAGGAGTATGGCGCAATGGAGCATACAATTGTAGTTGCGGCAACGGCTTCTGAAGCTGCGGCATTACAATTTATTGCGCCTTATGCAGGCTGTACTATGGGTGAGTTTTTCCGAGATAGAGGAGAAGATGCTTTAATTGTATATGATGATTTGTCTAAACAAGCTGTAGCTTATCGTCAAATTTCTTTATTATTGCGTCGTCCACCCGGTCGCGAAGCGTATCCTGGCGATGTGTTCTATTTGCACAGCCGCCTGTTGGAACGCGCTGCCCGTATCAATGCTGATGAAGTTGAAAAGCTGACTGGTGGTGAGGTAAAAGGTAAAACAGGTTCTTTAACTGCACTGCCAATTATTGAGACTCAAGCCGGTGACGTTTCAGCGTTCGTTCCGACTAATGTAATTTCAATTACTGACGGTCAAATTTTCTTAGAAACTGATTTGTTTAACTCAGGTATCCGTCCTGCCATTAATGCAGGTATTTCCGTCTCCCGTGTTGGTGGCGCTGCCCAGACTAAAGTTATTAAAAAATTAGGCGGTGGTATCCGTTTAGCTTTGGCACAATATCGAGAGCTAGCAGCCTTCTCACAATTTGCATCTGATTTAGATGAAGCCACACGCAAGCAGTTGCAGCATGGTGAGGTAGTTACTGAATTGATGAAGCAAAAGCAGTTCAGTACATTAAATACAGCTGAGATGGCTTTGACCCTATGGGCTATTAATGAAGGTTCATACGGAGATGTTCCTGTTTCTAACGCATTATCTTTTGAAGCTGAGTTCTTGAGTTATGTGCGTACTCAATATCCAAAAGTTTTAGAAAGCATCAATGAAACAGGTGCTATGTCTGATGATAATGAAAAAGCCTTAACAGAAGCGATGAAGTCTTTCAAAGCGTCTTATGCACATACGGCATAAGCGATAAAGAAAGGAGTCTAGAATGGCTGTAGGGAAAGAGATTCTCACCAAAATTCGTAGTGTTCAGAATACACAGAAGATCACTAAAGCGATGCAAATGGTGTCAACCTCTAAGATGCGTAAGACTCAGGAACGGATGCGTTTAGCGCGTCCGTATGCTGATAAAGTGCGTTTGGTAATGGGCCATTTGGCACAAACACAAGAAAACCACGGTATTAAATTATTGAGCGAGCGCCGAGAGATACGTCGCGCTGGTTTTATTTTAATTACTACAGATAAGGGTTTATGTGGTGGGCTAAATGCGAATGTGCTAAAGAAATTTTTAGCACAAATGCAAGATTACCAGGAACGTGGTATTGAGACTGATGTAGTTTGTATCGGTAGTAAAGGTTTAGCTACTTGCCAGCGCATTGGGTTAAATGTAATTGCCAGCGTAGTAAATTTAGGTGATACGCCTAGGTTAGAATTGTTGGTCGGTTCATTGACAGAGCTGTTTAAGCGGTACGAACAGAACGAAATTGATATTATTCATATTGTTTATTCTGGTTTCGTAAATACTATGCGCCAAGAGCCTCGAATGGAAGTATTACTCCCTATTGGGCGGAATACTTTGGAGGCAGCTCAAGTCGAAGGTCGGGGATATAATTGGGATTACCGTTATGAACCTACACCTATTGCTGTATTGGAATACCTAGTTCGTCGTTATTTGGAATCTGTGGTTTATCAGGCGTTAAGCGATAATATGGCTTCAGAGCAGGCCGCACGTATGGTAGCCATGAAAGCTGCTACAGATAATGCAGGTAATGCAATTAAGGAGCTGCGTTTGGTGTACAATAAATCGCGCCAAGCGGCTATTACTACAGAATTGTCAGAAATTGTTGCAGGTGCAGCGGCTGTATAGCTTGCTGATTTGCATTTAGAAATTAGGATGCGATAATGAGCCAAGGCAAAATCGTACAAATCATCGGTGCTGTAGTGGATGTGGAATTCCCACGTGACGCTATCCCGCATGTTTTTGATGCATTAAAATTAGTTGAAAATGACCTAACCTTAGAAGTTCAACAACTTTTGGGGGATGGTGTAGTGCGTACCATTGCGATGGGTAGTTCAGATGGATTAAAGCGTGGTATGGCTGTGAATAATACCGGAGCTCCGATTACTGTTCCTGTTGGCCGTGAAACTTTGGGTCGTATCATGGATGTATTGGGTAATCCGGTTGATGAGGCAGGTCCGGTAAATGCATCCAATACACGTGCGATCCATCAAGAGGCTCCTAAGTTTGATGAGCTTTCTTCAACAACGGAATTATTAGAAACTGGCATTAAGGTTATCGACTTGTTATGTCCGTTTGCCAAAGGTGGTAAAGTAGGTCTGTTTGGTGGTGCGGGTGTAGGTAAAACCGTAAATATGATGGAGTTAATTAACAACATTGCCAAGGCACATAGCGGTTTGTCTGTGTTTGCAGGCGTGGGTGAACGTACTCGTGAAGGTAATGACTTCTATCACGAGATGAAAGATTCCAACGTATTGGACAAAGTGGCAATGGTTTACGGTCAGATGAACGAACCTCCAGGCAACCGTCTGCGCGTTGCTTTGACCGGTTTGACTATGGCCGAATACTTCCGTGACGAAAAAGACGAAAACGGTAAAGGTCGCGACGTATTGTTCTTCGTGGACAACATTTACCGTTACACTTTGGCCGGTACGGAAGTATCCGCATTGCTGGGTCGTATGCCTTCAGCAGTAGGTTACCAACCGACATTGGCTGAAGAAATGGGTCGTTTGCAAGAGCGTATTACCTCTACCCAGACAGGCTCTATTACTTCCATCCAAGCCGTATATGTACCTGCGGATGACTTGACTGACCCATCTCCTGCAACAACATTTGCCCACTTGGACGCCACTGTCGTATTGAGCCGTGATATTGCATCTTTGGGTATTTACCCTGCAGTTGACCCGCTTGATTCCACTTCACGCCAACTGGATCCGATGGTATTGGGTCAAGAGCACTATGACGTAGCTCGCGGCGTACAATCTACTCTGCAAAAATACAAAGAATTGCGCGATATTATTGCCATTCTGGGTATGGACGAATTGTCAGACGAAGACAAACTGACCGTGATGCGCGCGCGTAAGATCCAACGCTTCCTGTCGCAACCGTTCCACGTTGCCGAAGTATTTACAGGTTCTCCTGGTAAGTATGTGCCGTTGCGGGATACTATTGCCGGCTTCAAAGCTATCTTGAGCGGCGAATATGACCATCTTCCTGAGCAGGCGTTCTACATGGTAGGTGGCATTGAAGAAGCTGCTGAGAAAGCAAAAACCTTAAACTGATAGGAGGCTGGCATGGATGTCATGCGAGTTGAAGTGGTAAGTAACGAATACAACATCTATTCAGGCGAGGCCAGCTTTGTTGTGGTTCCGACTGTTCAGGGTGAGCTCGGTATTTATCCGCGACATGAGCCGATTATGAGTTTGGTACGGCCAGGTGCATTACGGCTGCAAATTCCAGGTGAAAAAGAAGAGGTTTTGGTAGCAGTTTCAGGCGGCGTTTTGGAGGTTCAACCTGATAAATTGACCGTATTGGCTGACGTGGCTATCCGTAGTAGTGAAATGGATCAAGCCCGTGCCGAAGAAGCGAAGAAGGCAGCAGAGGCAGGTATTGCCAAGGCTGCGGACGACGAAGCTTTGGCCAAGGCGCATAGTGCGTTGGCTGCTGCTCTTGCAGAACTCAAAACTCTCGACTATATTCGCTCAAGAAAACATCAATAATCTATATTTATATTTTAGATTAGATAAAAAGCACGGCTTGCCGTGCTTTTATTCAATTCTGTAATTATTTAATGCATTGATTTAAAATAAAATTTATTCATATTTTGAAGTTATGGCTAGATTAGTTTCAAAGATTTAAGTACTGTAAAAATAAATATCAAAGACCGGCCAAGAGTTTATTGGGGTAAGAAGAAGGAAAGATTAAATTAACACCCTCGGAATTCATTTTAATTGCAGATAATGGAGTAAGAGAACAAACGAGGCAGCTTTTGATGGGCTTAGTTTAATGGTGAAGTTGTTCTGTTCTTAATAAAATTAAACTAGATAAATCAAAAGTTTTTCTCTTTGATGTTAGTTCGGATATATTAAGTTCTCTGAGTAAGGAAAAAAATTATGGGAAAAATATTGTGTTTCGCTGTTGGGCTGCTATTGTCGGCTTGCGCGAGTATGCCAAGCAGTGAGGCGCTAAATGGTGAATGGCTGCCGGAGGAAATTGGTGGCAGTCCGTTTACTGCCCAAGCGAGTTTGACATTTGATAGCGAACAGCAGTTGCTCAGCAGTTATGCCGGATGCAATCGGCTGACAACTCGTTATAGTGCCGACAATGGGAAATTGGATTTCGGTTATACGTCATCTACGAGGATGGCTTGTGATCCGGAACATAGCGAGGCAGAGCATAAAATCAGCCAAGTGTTTGTTCAGGCTGAGAGGTTTGGGATTCAAGACGGAAAGTTGTTGATTAAAGACGGGCAGGGGAATGTCCTATTGCGCGCTGTAAAATCGTCTTAAGCATTTGTTTAAAAGAATATGACGGTAATGCCTAATCTCACGGTGCAGTCGTTTTGAATGACCATGAGGCCGTCTGAAAATCGAAAACGGTAAAATTAGCAAACGGCGGCAGAATGCTTTTTATCTTACTTTGCCGAATTGGGTCCAAACATATTTTCAGACGGCCTTCCAATCAAATCCGTCGAATGACGGGCGGCTTGTAAATAGGCGGCCAGCGGATGTCCGCAGTCCAACATACCCAGCCTATGGAATAAATCGGCTGTTACCAAAACGGAATCGTTCATCATTTCTCCATTACACATCGCCAATGCGGCTTCTTCCGCAGACATTAAGGCAAACGACGCCACTTCTCCGTCTTGATTTTGCGGTATTACCTCATTCGGCAGTATCACATCGAAAATATGCAAACATTCGCGGTGCAATCCGCGCGATACCTGATGCAGGCTGATGCAGTGTCCGGTGTATTGCAAGCGGTTGAGAACCGCATCCGTCAGCCCGGCCTCTTCGTGGCCTTCCCGTTTCGCCGCTTCCCATATCTGTTCTCCAGCCGAAATACCGCCGCCTACCAACGTGTCCAATTTGTTGGGATCAACGGCTTTATGCGGGCTGCGGCGGGCAATCCAAAAACGCAGGCCTTCTTCCGTAACCGCCAAACCGTTGATATGGACCGCATGGCTATATAGGCCGAGCGGGCGGAAGGCGGAGCGTTCGAGGGCAAAGAGGATTTGCCTGCTGTCGCCCGACCAAACATCAAAACGTTCGTTGCGCCACCCGCCGAAAAGGCCGGCATCATGCCAGCGGCGGGCAAGCTGTTCCAACTGCCGGCCCATTTCCCTCCAATTATCCGCAACCAGATGCAGGCCGTCTGAATCTTCGTGTAGAGGATTAGGCCAATCCTGAATCAGATGTTTTCGCCAAACCTCATTCACAAAACCCAATGCCAATCCGTTCAACCGCAGCGGTAGCCAATCTTCGGCATGGTAGCGGAAAGCCGTTTGCAGGGCAGAAAGCAAGCCGTCCTGCAGGGTGGTAGGCAATGGAGGCATGGAGGAGTAGGGCAGGTGCATGGCATTCCTTATTCGCCGAAGCTCGGACGTGTAGGCAGATAAATGTCGAAACGGGTGGACTTGCCGCTGTATTGATAGGCCGGCGTGCATTGCGCCAGCAAGGCTCCTAATCGAGGCCGCTTGACCACAATGCGTTTCGTTGCAACATCTCGGGCGGCGGCCAACAACTCCTCATCGTCGGTGTTTTGCGCCGAACCGATTAACTGGTGGAAATAAGCCATTTCCTTTTTGACGGCGGCCGATTTTTGCCGTTCGGGATACATAGGGTCGAGATAGACGACATCGGGCCTGCCTGCTGCTGCCAAATCCGACAGCAGCTGCACCGCATCACCGTAATGCAGCGTCATCCGTTCTGCAATCGCGGAGGTTTCTTCAGCCGCACGTGCCCGTCTGAGGCCGTCTGAAAGCAGGCAGGCGACAACCGGATGACGTTCGATAATCGAAACCGGCAACCCTTGTGCCGCCAAAACGAAGGCATCGCGCCCCAAACCGCCTGTGGCGTCGATAACTGACGGGCAGGCCGTATGGTTTACCGCCTTTGCAATCAGCTCGCCGCCGCCTTTCAAACGGCGGTATTGCGCGCCGCCGCCGACAAAATCCACCCGCACAAGCCCCTTTTCTCCCGCTTTGCACAAACTGATGCCTTCACTATCCGCATACAGGTAGAGGCCGTCTGAAGGAGGATGGTCATATATGGAGATGCCGTATCCGCTGATTTCAGCCAGAGTGTCGTCAGATGCGCCGTCTGCGGCATAACAGAAAAAATTCATGATTTCCTTCCTTTGAGCCTGATAGGGCGAAGTGATGGGAAAGTACGGGATAGGCCGTCTGAAAAAGCGGAAATGCAGATGTAGAACGGTTGATGCTGATTATCTCATCGGTACGAATTCAACTTTCAACGTATCGCGATGCATATAAATATTGTAGTCCCCATCAGGTGTGCCGCGATAGTGCCTATTTTCTCCCCGTAATGAAAAATTGAACCGGATAATATCGGGCTTTGTGATATTTTCAGAATAAGTTATCAGATAGTTATTCAGATCCAGTCCTTTTTCCTTCATTGCCTGCATGGCCAAAAACAAAGGGTAGGAAAGGTCTTTTTGAATAGTGAAACCTTTTTCCGGCGTGCAATCTTGGCTTTTCCGGATATTGCTTTTTGCATGGGCGGGGAATGATGATACGCCGACGATGGTGAAAAGAAGGAATAAGATTTTTTTCATGAGGTGAAACCGATTATTGCGGATGGCGAAACGGCGGATTTCAAGCCGAAAACCTGTGGAATCCGCCGTTTGCAGTGGCGGCCCTTAAGGCCGCAGTTCTTTTTAGCGTTTGGCAAAGCCTTGTTTGCGCAGGTAGTTCAGCATGAAGGGGCGTACCGGCCGGCACAGGGTATTGCGCACTTGCTGCGCCCAATCCAAATCTTTGCCGCTGCGTTCGCGGTAGTAGGTTTTGACGGTTTCGTTGTAGTCTTCCAAAACGGTTTTTGCCGCCGGACGGTAGCGGTTTTCCGATACCAGAGTTTCTAACGGCAGGCGCGGGCGTTGCAGCGGGTCTTGGTCGGGATGGCCGAGGCACACGCCGAATAGCGGGACGACATGTTCGGGCAGGCCGAGCAGTTCGCCGACGCGGGCGATGTCGTTGCGGATGCTGCCGATATACACTGCGCCCAAGCCCAGTGATTCGGCAGTCAGCACCATGTTTTGCGCCATAATGCCCGCATCGATTGCGCCGATCAGCAAAACCTCGGTCCAATCGGTTTGCACCGCATCGTCCAGCGCGTGATGGCGGGCGGCGTCGATGCAGAAAACCAGAAATTCGGCGCAGTGTTCGACGTAGGCGTGTCCTGCACCGCCCTCGGCGGCGCAAACCGCGCGCAATTCTTTGCGGACGGCGATGTCGGTTACGCGGATGATGCTGCCGTTTTGCAGGTAGCTGGATGTGGACGACGCGCGGGCCGCCTCCAAAACGGCGGACAGCATTTCGTCGGAAACGGGTTCGGCGGTAAAGCGGCGGATGGAACGGTGCGCCAGTGCGGTTTGCAGGGCGGGACGGCTGTTCAAAGTCATGGCTTGCTCCTCGTCAGATGGTTAGGGAAGGGGATTGTAACAGAATAGGCCGCCGCCCCGCCGAAGAGGCCGTCTGAAACGCTGCCGGAATATGTTTTCAGACGGCCTCAACCTGCCTGCGGGCAGGCTTGATATACATTAAAATTTTATCCGCCCGTGCCCACGATGGCTGCTTTTTTTGTTATCCTTGCCCCGTCTTTCAAAAGTGGAATGAAAAATGCGGCTTATTACGGCATGCCGCAACTTTCCGCACGAATTTACCTATTTTATTGAGGAGCAGTGAAGATGAACCGGCATTCGGATATTGTCGTCGTCGGCGCAGGGCCGGCGGGATTGAGTTTCGCACGCACCCTGGCCGACAGCGGCCTGCGGATTACCATAGTGGAAAAAAGCCCGCTCGAAAGCATTTCCAACCCGGCCTACGACGGCCGCGAAATCGCCCTGACCCACCTCTCAAAAGAGATTATGGAACGCCTGGGCATGTGGCAGCGCGTACCCGAAAACGAAATTTACCCGCTCCGCGATGCGAAAGTTTGGAACGGCTCCTCTTCCTACCAACTCCATTTCCCGCAGCCTACACAGGCGCGCGGCGGTGCGACCGACCGCTTGGGCAACCTGATTTCCAACCACAACATCCGCAAAGCCGCTTACGACGCAGTGGCCGAACAAGGCAATGTTACCCTGCTGGCAGGCGTGGGCGTGAAAGAAGCCCGCACCGATGCCGACGGCGCGTATATTACATTGGATAACGGCGAACAACTGACTGCCCGCCTGCTGGTGGCCGCAGACAGCCGTTTTTCGCAAACCCGCCGCCAAATCGGCATTTCTGCCGACATGCACGACTTCGGCCGCACCGTCATCGTCTGCCGCTTCAAACACGAAATATCCAACTGCCACACCGCCGTCGAATTTTTCCAATACGGCCGCACCCTCGCCCTGCTGCCGCTGGAAGAGCACCTGACCAACTGCGTCATCACCATAGACAGCGACAAAGCGGGCGCGCTGCTTGCCATGTCGCCCGAAGAATTGGCCGCCGATTTGGAAAAACAACTGAAAAACAAACTCGGCAAAATGGAAAAAACCGGCACCCTGCATACCTACCCGCTGGTGGGCGTGCATGCCCGCCGCTTCTGCACCACCCGCGCCGCCCTTATCGGCGATGCCGCAGTCGGCATGCACCCCGTAACCGCCCACGGCTTCAACCTCGGCCTGGAAAGTGCCGACATCTTGGGCAAACTCGTCATGCAGGCGGCGCAAAACGGCCAAGACATCGGCGCAAGCTCCCTTTTGGAACGCTACGATGCCAAACACCAGCTCCACACCCGCCCGCTCTATCACGGCACCAACGCGATGGTCAAACTCTTCACCAACGAAGCCGCCCCGGCCAAACTGCTGCGCAACCTCGTCCTGCGCGTCAGCAACAACCTGCCGCCGGTGAAAAAATTAATTACCCGCCAGCTTACCGGCTGATTTGAAATGAATGAGGCCGTCTGAAACAATCTTTTCAGACGGCCTAAATATTATTTGGACAGTATTCCGAACGATCCGAAAGGAAAAAGAAATGTTGCTGACACGTCTCGCCGCCCTATGCCTGACCGCCGCCCTATGCGCCTGCGGCGGCACACAAACCGAAACCCCATCCCAACCGGAAAAACCGGCTGCAGCCCCGACCTCGGAAGCATCTGCTTTCCCTGCCGCGCCGTCTGAAAACACCGCTGCCGCCTCATGGAAAACGGCTGCCGAATTCCGCGCGCCCAACGGTTTGCGCTACCTCTATGTCGTCATCGACACCCCCGCAACCCGCGATGACCTGATTGCGGTTGCGGGTGACATACACCGCAAAGAACCCGATGCATGGCTGTTTTTATTGGATGCCGAAGAAAAAATACCCGAAATGCTGGCGGCTAACCGTAGCGGCGATATGTCTTCCTTCCCGGCCGAATGGGTCAAACAACATTTGTCGGGCAGCACGTCGCTGATGTTGATGCCTGACGGAAAACGCCGATGGGCCGTGTTCGAAGGCCAATCGCGCAGCGAGCCGATTGCCGAACTGCCCTGCATAGAAGGACAGGGGATGTGTACCGATTAGGTTTGTGTCAGCCTCGAACAAATTCTGCCGTATCCACCGAAAAGGCCGTCTGAAAACATATTTTCAGACGGCCTTCCCCTATCCCCTCAAATCAATCCGGCCTGCTTCAACTCGTTTTTTAGATAAGCATAATAAACCGGCGCGATGATGATGCCGCCGATGCCGAAAATCCGCTCGAACACCACCATTACCAGTAGTAATTCCCACGCACTCGATTCGATTTCCGAACCGATAATCTTCGCATTCAAAAAATACTCCAGCTTGTGCACCACCACCAAAAACACCAGCGAGGCCACCGCCACATACAGCGACGCACCCAAGCTCAAAATAATAATCACCGTATTGGACACCAGATTGCCCGCCACCGGCACCAGCCCCACCACAAACGCAATCACCAAAACAGTGAGGTGGAAGGGCAGTTCCACCTCGAACGCGGGCAGAATCAGATAAAGGTACACGGCGGTAACGGCCGTATCAATCAAAGAAATCTTCACCTGCGCGATAAACACACGCTCGAAGCTGCTTTGGAAATTGACAATGCGCCGCACCAGCTCCGCCTTGAAGGGCGGCATCCGGCGGCGTTTCATACGGGCGTTTAGACGGTGGAAGCTGAGCAGCGCGCCGACAATCACACCGATGATGATGTAAACGAACACCGTCAGGCTGTTTTTACTGATGCGCGTCAGCGTATCGCCGTATTCCTTCAGCAGCCCGGCCGCCGCCGTTTTGATTTCGGCCAGATTGTTCGGCAGCATATTGGCCACCGATGCCGGCAGGTCGGCACTGTTTTTCGTATCCTCGATAATCGCCGCCAGCTTGCCCATCATCACCGCGATATGGCCGCCTTGAATCAAGTGGTACACGCCGAAAGCCATCAGCACAATCGCCAGCAACACCAAGCCTATGGTTAGCGTGGCTGACAACAGATTGACATTGTGCGCGTTCAGCGAGCGGCGCAGGAAGGCATTGCGCCGAAACAGCCGGCGGCGGAACCACAAAATCAGGCCGTTGGTGCGGGTAATGAAAATATAGGTCAGGATAACCGACAGCAGCAGCGGCAGGAAATGAAAATGCAGCACGGCCAACAGTGCGGCGGCAGTGAGAAAATAGGACACCGTGCGGAGTTTCGGCGTATCGGCGGGAATGCGGGTCGTCATATCAATCTTTTCGTTGGGAATACAGTCAGGCCCGGCCATGCGGGCGGGCAGGCATTATACCGCGTACAGGCCGTCTGAAAGCAGGGTTGCCGACACCGTTTTCAGACAGCCTCACATGCGGACGGCGGAAACAGCTGTTGTCATGCGGTCTGATTGTGTATATGATAACGACCGTCGTGCCGGTGTAGCTCAGTCGGTAGAGCAGCGCATTCGTAACGCGAAGGTCGGGGGTTCGATTCCCTTCTCCGGCACCATTTCTACCGATAAAAGGCCGTCTGAAAAATGGTTTTCAGACGGCCTTTGTGCAGCGTGTCGGATACAAGTATCCGACCTACGGCTGCTGAAAAGCGGGGATTGGATTTCAGGTAGCCTTTCTCGGAACGGGGTTAGTCGGTAGTGTTATCGCCATCGGTCTCGGCATCAGTATGGCGGGCAGATGGAGGAAGTATATTGTAAAGCAACAGTTCGTGCGGCACGGTGGTTTGATCGCTGCCGGAAAAAGCAAGCTGGTTGTCGCTGTAACCCTTTTCTATGCCAAAGGTGGCAACCAGTTTGCGGCCGGAGAGCTGCGGAATAATGTCGTTAAATGTAAATTCCACCGTGTTGCCTTGTTGGGTGGCGGATTTCAGGAATGGGAAGTGTTCTGTGGCCGGCAAAGATAATTTGATTTGGCCGGGCTTGGCGGCATCGGCGCCATCTAGGTTTGTATGCTCATGGATATGTTTGAACAGCCCGGCCAAACGGGATTTAATAATATAGTTGATACAGGCTTGGTCGGCGGTGTTGAGAAGCTCGGCATAGACTGGGTCGTCGGTGTCTGCTCCGGCAGCCTGCAAATTGGCGCGAATGCCGAAACGGCAGCGTTCGGCGATATATTGGTCGCCGGGGTGGGCTTTATCGAATTCCTCTAGTCGTTGGGAGAATAATTCCATTCGACGGTAGAACTCCTCAAAACTGTATCCCAAACCAGGTTGAGGGCTGGCATGGGCGGGGCGGTTGGCGCGAGGCCGATGATGCGGTGTGGCTTGGACGGTAAAGGGCGCAGCAGCCAGCAAAGAAGCTAGTAAAACAATATATCGGTATTGCATGATTTGTTCCTGAATTAAGTTCGGAAAGAGGCTACCTGAAATATGGCTACCGTTGTTTTCAGGTAGCCTTTGGGCGGGCGGGTCGGATTCGGGAATCCGTCCCACAGTTGCTGCCTGAAAGCGTGAGTTTCAACGAGGTTAAAACCACGTGCGTGTGTTTTGTATCCACCCTACCCATGCAGGCTACGCTTGCTCACAATTCATCAGCGTAATTATTCTTAATAAATTCAATACACTCTTTCAATTTCTTTATAACAATTTCGGTTGGCATTACCACTACGATTTCATCAGTTAATAGGCTGTCTATTTTTGTCATCTCTTTGCCGACAATGACACCAAAGTGCTCTCGATACTGCTCAACTTCGCTGCCATTAGGTACTTCTTCCAATATTTCCTTCAATAGGGTTTCAGACATTTCTAACAAATGCTTAACCCCCACTCCACCATCATCCATTAAGAAATCTGCTAACCAGCCAAAGTTTTCATACCCACTACTCTCATGAAAAAGTACTCCAAACCGATTGCTACCGCTTTGAAAGAAATCTTTTGTAAAAATTAAATTCATGCTTAAGATCCATTAAATTATTTCATAAGAGGACAAACAGCAGGCGTAGCCCGCATAGCGGTAGTTGCAAGTCGGATTCTTGAATTCAACATTTGGATATAACGATTGTGTCGGATTCAAGTATCCGGCCTACGGCTAAAGCATCTGTTCCCTATTTCGCCCCCTTAAACCCGCGCTTCAAATGCACCATCAGCAACGCCACCGCCGCAGGGGTTACGCCGGAAATTCGGCTGGCTTGTCCGACGGTTTCGGGTTTGTGCTGGTTGAGTTTTTGCTGCACTTCGGCGGATAATCCTTTGACTTTGCTGTAATCTATATTTTCAGGTAGCCTCAACATTTCCAAATCGCGGCGGCTGTCGATTTCTTCGTTTTGGCGGTCGATATAGCCTTGGTATTTGACTTGGATTTCCACTTGCTCAATCACGTTTTCAGGCAGCCTGTACTCGGGTTCTGCGCCTTCGAGCGTCATCAGTGCGGCGTAGTCGAGGTTCGGGCGGCGCAGGAGGTCGTGCAGGTTGGCTTCACGGCTGAGTTTTTGTCCGAACACGCGGATTTGTTCGTCTTCGGCGAGTTTTTGCGGCGTGTACCACGTTGTTTTCAAACGTTGGATTTCGCGCTCGATGGCTTCGCGTTTTTCGTTGAACATACGCCATTGCGCTTCACCCACCAAGCCGATTTTGTGGCCGTCTTCAGTCAGGCGCATGTCGGCGTTGTCCTCCCTGAGTTGCAGACGGTATTCGGCGCGGCTGGTGAACATGCGGTAGGGTTCGTTCACGCCTTTGGTGATGAGGTCGTCCACCAATACGCCGAGGTAGGCTTGTTCGCGGCGCAGCAGGAGCGGGTCTTGTCCGCGGACGTATTGCACGGCGTTTGCGCCTGCGAGCAGGCCTTGTGCGGCGGCTTCTTCGTAGCCGGTCGTGCCGTTGATTTGTCCCGCGAAGAAGAGGCCTTGGATGGTTTTGGTTTCAAGGCTGGCTTTGAGGTTGCGCGGATCGAAGTAGTCGTATTCGATGGCGTAGCCGGGGCGCAGGATATGGGCGTTTTCCAGGCCTTTCATGCTGCGAACGAGCGCGATTTGGATGTCGAACGGCAGGCTGGTGGAGATGCCGTTGGGGTAGTATTCGTTGGTGGTCAAGCCTTCGGGTTCGAGGAAAATCTGATGGCTGTCTTTGTCGGCGAAGCGGTTGATTTTGTCTTCGATAGACGGACAATAACGCGGGCCGACGCCTTCGATTTTACCGGTGAACATGGGGCTGCGGTCGAAGCCGCTGCGGATAATTTCGTGTGTTTTCAAATTGGTATGCGTAATCCAGCAGGACACTTGGCGCGGGTGCATTTCGGCGTTGCCGCGCACGGAGAAAACGGGCACGGGCGTGTCGCCGGGCTGTTCGGTGAGCCGGGAGAAATCAATCGTGCGGCCGTCGATGCGCGGCGGCGTGCCGGTTTTCAGACGGCCTTGCGGCAGGTTCAACTCGCGCAAACGTCCGCCCAGCGATTTGGCGGCGGGGTCGCCGGCGCGGCCGCCTTCGTAGTTTTCCAAACCGATGTGGATTTTGCCGGACAAAAACGTGCCTGCGGTCAGCACGACGGCGCGGGCTTTAAATTCCACGCCCATCGCGGTGATTACGCCTGAAATACGGTCGCCGTCGAGCGTTACGTCGTCAACCGACTGCTGGAAGAGGTCGAGGTTTTCTTGGTTTTCCAGCATTTCGCGGATGGCGGCTTTATACAGGATGCGGTCCGCCTGCGCGCGCGTGGCACGAACCGCCGCGCCTTTGCTGGCGTTCAGGCGGCGGAACTGGATGCCGGATTTGTCGGTTGCCAACGCCATCGCGCCGCCGAGCGCGTCGAGTTCACGCACTAAATGGCCTTTGCCGATGCCGCCGATGGAGGGGTTGCACGACATTTGTCCGAGCGTTTCGATATTGTGTGTGAGCAAAAGCGTCTGCGCGCCCATGCGTGCGGCGGCAAGCGCGGCTTCCGTGCCTGCGTGGCCGCCACCGACGACGATAACGTCGTAGGTTTTGGGGTAAATCATGTGGGTCATGTATGTATGCCTGTTTCAAGTGTTTCAGACGGCCTCCGAAGGTGTAGAGGCCGTCTGAAAAATAAATGGAAAATCAAACGCGCGATTGTACGCCGTTTCGCCTCGGGCGAGAAAGGCCGTCTGAAAACGCGGTTGCGATAACTGGAAGCTTCCGCCTGCCGTTTCAGGCAGCCTCGCCGTTTTCCGGCCGTTTCGGCAGCACTTTGGGCAGAACCACTGCCGCAAATGCCGAGGCGACGACAATCATCATGCCCAAGCCCGATACGGTGGAAATGTATTCGTCGAGCACGATGACGGCCATCAGGATGCCGAACACCGGCTCCAGCGTGAGCAGCAGGCCGGAGAGGTTGGCGGGAACGCGGCTCATGCCTTTGTTCCACAGCCAATAGCCGAACCAGCTGCAACAGATGCCGAGGTAGAGCAGGGCGATGCCGCCCGACCAGCTCCAGTTGATTTGATAGCTTTCGGCCAGCAGCAGCGAAAACGGCAGGCACATCACGGCGGATACGGCCAGCGAGAGCGAGGTGTAGGCCGGTGCGCCGATGTCGGCAATCAGATTCTGCGTCGGGCGGGTGATGCTGCAAAACACCGCGCTGCCCGTCACAATCATCAGGCAGCCCCAGAAGTTGATGTTGCCGCCGCTATGCCCGCCCGCAATCATGATGACGACGCCGGCAAAGGCAGTCAGGCCGCACAGCCAGTGATACCACTCCGCCTTGTCGCGGAAGAAGAAATGGCCGATAAACACCATCAGCAGCGGGTCCAGCCCGATTACGGTTTCCGCGCTGGCGGCGGAAGTGTATTTCAGGCCGATGAATTGCAGCATCAATACCGCGACATAATTGAGGAAAGACAGCCACAGCAGCGGCTTCCATTTGTCTTTCGGGATTTTGTCGAGATAGCGGCGGCAGACGGGCAGTACGATAAGCACGGAAATCAGCAGGCGCGCCTGCACCATCAATGCCGCATCGAGCATGGTGTAGGCGAATTTGGCGGCGATAAACGAACTGCTCCAAATCAGCAGGGCGAGAATCTGGTAGAACACGGTTTCCCTTCCTTTATTTTATTTGCACGCCCGTCCGCCGCGAAATGCCGAATTTCGGGCAAAACGGATTTTTTATCTGCTTTTTCAGCGAAATAATATAGATAAGGCCGTCTGAAAAAGCACGGCACGGATTGTATAGTCAAAGTGGGGGGATTGCCACAGAGGCCGTCTGAAAAGGCCGCCGCAGCGTTTTTCAGACGGCCTGAAGCTTTATTTCGGCTGCGAAAAACCGTATGATTGCGAGTCATTTTCAACTGAAGCCCGAAAACATGAACGATATTGCCGCCACAGCCGCCGAACATACCCGCATCTGGCTCGAAAAAGCCGTTATCGGCTTGAACCTGTGTCCGTTTGCCAAGGCGCCGCATGTGAAAAACCGCGTGCGGATTGCCGTCAGCACCGCCAAACACACCGACGGTTTCCTCGAAGACCTCGACCGCGAACTGGCATTGTTGGCCGACTCGCCGCCGGACGAATTGGAAACCACGTTGCTGGTGCATCCGTCATTGTTTACCGACTTCATGCAGTTTAACGACATGCTCGATTTTGCCGATCAGGCTGTCATCGACAACGGCTTGGAAGGCATCATCCAAATCGCGCCCTTTCATCCCGATTTCCGCTTCGAGGGCACGGAGGCCGACGACATCGGCAACTACACCAACCGCAGCCCCTATCCGACCCTGCACCTGATTCGTGAAGACAGCATCGCCAAAGCCGCCGAAGCCTTCCCCGATGCCGAAGCCATTTTCGGCCGCAACATCGCGCTGCTGGAAAAAATGGGCAAAAGCGGTTGGGACGCATTGGAAATCCCGCAGGGCTGCCCGTTTCATCAAGCGGAGGATAATAAATGATTTTGCGCTGGCTTTTTTGGACGGCAGGCGCAGTGTCGCTGCTGTTGGGTGTTATCGGCATCGTGCTTCCCGTCCTGCCGACCACGCCGTTCGTCCTGCTGGCCGCCGCATGCTGGGCGCGAGCCTCGCCGCGTTTTCACAGCTGGCTGCACCGCCATCCTTATTTCGGCCCGATGGTGCAAAACTGGGAAGAAAAACGCGCCGTACCGCGCCGCGCCAAATACCTTGCCTACACCATGATGACCGCGTCCTGCCTGATGATGCTCTACCGCTTCCCCGACCAATGGTGGATAACCGCGGGTACGGCCGCCATCTGCCTGGCCAGCGCGGTTTGGATGTCGCGTCTGCCGGATGCCTGAACCGTCTTTACTGTTTTCAGACGGCCTCGGTGGCTATCCAATCCATTCCGTTTCTTATAGAATGTAAGCCTCTCTCAAATCAGGTTAAGATATCACAATGACAACGAACAATCCCTTCCTGCGGGCACTCAAACGCACCAGTACCGTGCAGCAAATCGCCATCGGTCTGGTTTTGGGCGTACTGCTATACATCGTATCCCCGTCCGCCGCCAAAACAGCGGGTATTTTCGGCGACATGTTCGTCGGTGCGCTGAAAGCCGTGGCGCCGTTCCTGGTGTTTGTACTGGTAACGGCAGCCATCACCAAGCATCAAAAGGGCAACGAAACCCACATCAAACCGATTCTGCTGCTTTATCTGCTCGGTACGTTGGGTGCGGCACTGGTGGCCGTGGCCGCCGGCCTGGCTTTTCCGACCGAGCTGAAATTAATCGGCGGCAACGTCGAGTCCGCCGCCCCTTCCGGTATTGGCGAAGTATTGAAAACCGTACTGCTGAATTTGGTGGACAATCCGATTAAAGCCCTTTCTGGCGGTAACTATATCGGCATCCTCGCTTGGGCTCTGATGCTGGGTTTCGCCCTGCGCCATGCTTCCGCCACCACGCGTTCGATGGTGGCCGATATGGCGGACGCGGTATCCGACATTGTCGGCTGGGTTATCCGCTTTGCACCGCTGGGTATTTTCGGCCTGATTTCGGCCACATTGGCGGCCACCGGTTTTGAGGCGTTAAAAGACTATTTCCGCCTCCTCGTGGTGCTGGTGGGCTGTATGCTGTTTGTTGCATTCGTGTTCAACCCGCTGATTGTTTGGTGGAAAATTAAGAAAAATCCGTATCCGCTGGTACTGACCTGTTTGCGTGAAAGCGGCGTAAACGCGTTTTTCACCCGCTCGTCTGCCGCCAATATTCCCGTCAACATGGCTTTGGCGAAAAAACTCGGCCTGCATGAAGACACCTATTCCATCTCCATCCCGTTGGGCGCGACCATCAATATGGCCGGAGCCGCCATCACCATTACCGTGCTGGCTTTAGCCGCCGCCCATACCCAAGGCATCCAAGTCGATTTCCTCACCGCTTTGTTGCTGAGCCTTGTGGCGACCATCAGCGCGTGTGGCGCGTCCGGCGTGGCCGGCGGTTCGTTGCTGCTGATTCCGCTGGCGTGCAGCTTGTTCAACATCGACAACGATATTGCCATGCAGGTAGTAGCCGTCGGCTTCGTTATCGGCGTGGTGCAGGATTCGTGCGAAACCGCGTTGAACTCTTCCACAGATGTGTTGTTTACCGCCGCCGCCGACTACGGCAGCCGCAAACAATAATCCGGCTTGTAACGAAAAGAGGCCGTCTGAAAACCTTAAAACGGTTTTTCAGACGGCCTTTCACTATTTCCCACCGCCAGCTTCCCGCTTGGATTTTGAAGCGGAAAATTGGGCAAAAAAAAAAGAAAATCAGCGGGTAGACTGATTTTCTTTTAAAAAGTGTAGTTTGGTGGGTCGTGAGCGATTCGAACGCTCGACCAACGGATTAAAAGTCCGCTGCTCTACCGACTGAGCTAACGACCCTAAGAAAGGAAGCGCGAATAATATAGTGCTGCGAAATACTTGTCAATACTTTTTTGAGGCTGTCTGAAAAATATTTGCTTTCCGTTTTTCAGACGGCCTCAAACGAATTGAAAAGAAAGGGTTTATGCTTCCTGCAAGCCTAGGTGGCGCAGCAATGCGTCCACCTGCGGTTCGCGGCCGCGGAAGGCTTTGAAGGATTCCATCGCGCTGCGCGAGCCGCCGCGCGAGAGGATTTCGTTCCAGAAATGCGCGCCGGTTTGCCCAATGTCGTCGCTTTCTTCAAAAGCGGCATAAGCGTCGGCACTCAGCACTTCGGCCCAGGCGTAGCTGTAATAGCCTGCGGAGTAGCCGCCGGCGAAGATGTGGCCGAAGCTGTTGGCGAATCGGTTGTAGTCGGGCTGTTTGATGACGGCGACTTCCGCGCGTACTTCGTCCAGCACCTGCGGCCAGTTTTTCAGACGGCCTTCTTCGGTTTCGCTGTAAATCCGCATGTCGAAGAGGCCGAATTCCATCTGCCGCGCCAAGAACAGGCCGACTTGGAAGTTTTTTGCCGCCAGCATTTTGTCGAATAGTTCGCGCGGCAGCGGCCGGCCGCTTTCTTCGTGTGCCGACATGTCGGCCAGCGTTTGGTATTCCCAGGCGAAGTTTTCCATAAACTGGCTCGGCAGTTCTACCGCGTCCCATTCCACGCCGTTGATGCCGGATACGCCCAGTTCGTCCACGCGGGTCAGCAGGTGGTGCAGGCCGTGCCCGGTTTCATGGAAGAGGGTAACGATTTCGTCGTGGCTGAGGTAGGCGGGCTTGCCGTTGACGGGCGGGGTGAAGTTGCAGACGAGGTAGGCGGTCGGCAGCTGCAGGGTGCCGTCGGGCAGGCGGCGGCGGCCTTTGTAGTCGTTCATCCATGCGCCGCCGCGTTTGCCTTCGCGGGCATATAAGTCCATGTAAACGCCGCCGATGACCGAGCCGTCTTTTTCCAACTCGAAATAGCGCACGTCGGGATGCCACACGGGCACGGTGCGTTCGGCGAGTTTGACGCCGTAGAGGCGGCCGATTTGGGCGAACAGTCCGGCCAGCACTTTGTCGGCGGGGAAGTAGCGTTTGACTTCGGTTTCGGAGAAAGCGTATTTCGCTTCGCGCAGTTTTTCGCTGGCATAGGTGATGTCGTATATCGCCAATTCGTCCAGGCCGAGATGTTCGCGGGCAAAATCGCGGACTTCGGCCAGATCTTTTTCGCCGAACGGTTTGGCGCGGGCGGCGAGGTCGTGCAGAAAGGTCAGAACCTGTTGCGGCGATTCGGCCATTTTGGTGGCCAACGAGAGTTCGGCGTAGTTGGCGAAACCCAAAATCCGCGCTTCTTCCAGCGAGATTTCCAAGCGGCGGGTGATGTCGGCGGTGTTGTCGTATTTTCCGCCGTCGGATAGTTCGCTGGCGCGGGTAACGTAGGCGCGGTAGATTTCGGCGCGCAATTCGCGGTCGTCGGCGTGTTTCATCACGGCCAGATAGTGCGGCATCTGCAATCCGATTTTGTAGCCGCTTTTGCCTTCCGCTTCGGCTGCGGCGGCAAACATAGCTTTTTCGTCGTCGGTCAGGCCTTTCAGACGGCCTTCGTCAGGGAAATACAGGGTGAAGGCATCGGTTGCGTCGAGCACGTTTTGCGAAAATCGGGCGGCCAGCTGCGCCCCTTCGGTCTGCAATTCGGCCAGCCGTGCCTGTTTTTCCGGCGGCAGTTCCGCACCGCTCAACACGAAGTCGCGCAAGTCGTGTTCCAGCTTGGTTTTCTGCGCTTCGTTCAAAGCGGCGAATTCGGGCGAGGCTTTGATGGCTTTGAAACGGTTGTACAGTTCGATGTCTTGGCCGATTTCGGTAAAGAAGACGGTTACTTCGGGCATCAGGGCGTTGTATTCGGCGCGCAGTTCGGGGGTATCGACCACGGAATTGAGATGGGATACCACGCCCCAAATGCGGCCGACGCGTTCGGTGATGCCGGTCAGCCGTTCGACCGTGTTCGCCCATGAGGATTCGGGCTGTGCCTTGATTTCGGCGATGGCGGTGCGGGCTTCGGCCATCGCAGCCTGCATCGCGGGCTTGATGTCGGCGGGGCGGATGTCGGAATAGCGCGGCTCATCGCCGAGGTTTAGTAATACGTTGTCGCTCATATCGGTTTCTCGTTCGGGGGAGGTTAATCGGATGGAGGCCGTCTGAAAACGTCGGCTCCGGCAAAATAAAACGGAACAGGCCGCTAAATGGGGGTGTTTGCCGAAATTCCAGCCCCGCGGCAAACTTTCAGACGGCCTCCTCCTTTATAATCTGCTTATTATTGATTTTTTCAGGTGCTTTATCATGTCCAAACCCACTCTCCTCCTCGTTGACGGCTCTTCTTATCTTTACCGCGCTTATCACGCGATGGCGCAGTTGTCCGCGCCTGACGGTGCGCCGACGGGTGCGCTTTACGGCGTATTGAACATGCTGCGCCGGCTGCGGGCGGATTATGTGCATGATTATTGCGCGGTGGTGTTTGATGCGAAGGGCAAGAATTTCCGCCATGAGATGTTCCCCGACTACAAGGCGACGCGCCCGCCGATGCCGGATGATTTGCGCCCGCAGGCGGAAGCCTTGCCGGATTTGGTGCGGCTGATGGGCTGGCCGGTGCTGGTGATTCCGCAAGTGGAAGCGGACGACGTTATCGGCACGCTGGCGGCGATGGCCGGCGAAGCGGGTTGGAACGTGGTGGTGTCCACCGGCGATAAGGACATGGCGCAGTTGGTGAACGAGCGCGTAACGCTGGTGAACACGATGAGCGGCGAAACGCTGGACATTGAAGGCGTGAAGGAGAAATTCGGCGTGCGCCCCGACCAAATCCGCGATTATCTCGCGCTGATGGGCGACAAGGTGGACAATGTGCCGGGTGTGGAAAAGTGCGGCCCGAAAACGGCGGTGAAGTGGCTGGAAGCCTACGGCTCGCTGGCTGGTGTGATGGAACACGCTGCGGAAATCAAGGGCAAGGTCGGCGAAAACCTGCAAGCCGCACTGCCCCAACTGCTGCTGTCGTATGATTTGGTAACGATTAAAACCGATGTGGACTTGCACACCGAGCTTTCAGACGGCCTCGAAAGCCTGCGCCGCACTTCGCCGAAATGGTCACAGCTTGCGGTCGATTTCAAACGCTGGGGCTTCCGCACTTGGCTGAAGGAAGCAGAAAGCCGTATGCACGAAGCGGCGGACGGCGATTTGTTCGGCAGCGATACGATAGGCGAACAGGCGGCGTTGGACATGGAAACGTCGTCTGAAAAGATCATAGAACATGCCCCAGCCCCCGAAAAGCTGGATTATCAAGCCGTTACCACCGAAGCTCAGTTTGCCGCCTTGTTGGACAAACTGGCGCAGGCGGACACAATCGGCATCGATACGGAAACCACGTCCCTAGACGCGATGAACGCCGCGCTGGTCGGCATCAGCATCGCGTTCCAAGCAGGCGAAGCGGTTTACATTCCCGTAGGACACAGCCTGACCGCTGCGCCCGAACAGATTGATTTGCAAGACGTATTAGGCCGTCTGAAACCGCATTTGGAAAACCCCGCCCTGAAAAAAATCGGACAAAACCTCAAATACGACCAACACGTTTTCGCCAACTACGGCATCGCGCTGAACGGCATTGCCGGCGACGCCATGCTCGCTTCCTACATCATCGAGAGCCATCTCGGACACGGCTTGGACGAATTGTCCGAACGATGGCTCGGCTTGGAAACCATTACCTACGAATCGCTGTGCGGCAAGGGCGCGAAACAAATCGGTTTTGCCGATGTCGCCATCGAGCAGGCAACCGAATACGCCGCCCAAGACGCCGATTTCGCCCTGCGCCTCGAAGCGCACCTGCGCGCGCAAATGGACGCCAAACAGCTTGAAATGTATGAAAAAATGGAGCTGCCCGTCGCGCAGGTATTGTTTGAAATGGAACGCAACGGCGTGCAAATCGACCGCGCCGAGCTCGCCCGCCAAAGCGCAGAACTCGGCGCAGAGCTGATGAAGCTCGAACAAGAAGCCTACGCCGCCGCAGGCCAGCCGTTCAACCTCAACTCGCCCAAACAGCTTCAAGAAATCCTGTTCGACAAAATGGGCATCCCCACAAAAGGACTGAAAAAAACCGCCAAAGGCGGCATTTCCACCAACGAAGCCGTGCTCGAACAGCTCGCGCCCGACTACCCCCTGCCCAAAATCATCCTGCAAAACCGCAGCCTGGCGAAACTCAAATCCACCTACACCGACAAACTGCCCGAAATGATTTCCCCCAAAGACGGCCGCGTGCATACCACCTACGCCCAAGCCGTCGCCATCACCGGCCGCCTCGCCAGCAACAACCCCAACCTGCAAAACATCCCCATCCGCACCGCCGAAGGCCGCCGCGTACGCCGCGCCTTCACCGCACCGCAAGGCAGCGTCATCGTTTCCGCCGACTACTCCCAAATCGAGCTGCGCATCATGGCGCACCTCTCCGGCGACAAAACCCTGATTACCGCGTTCCAAAACAGCGAAGACGTACACCGCCGCACCGCCGCCGAAGTATTCGGCATCGCCCCCGAAAACGTCTCGTCCGAACAACGCCGCTACGCCAAAACCATCAACTTCGGCCTCATTTACGGCATGGGACAATACGGCCTCGCCAAATCGCTGGGCATAGACAACCTGTCCGCCAAAACCTTCATCGACCGCTACTTCGCCCGCTACCCCGGTGTCGCCGAATACATGCAGCGCACCAAAGAACAAGCCGCCGCCCAAGGATTCGTTGAAACCCTGTTCGGCCGCCGCCTCTACCTGCCCGACATCCATAACAAAAACGCCAACGCCCGCGCCGGAGCTGAACGCGCCGCCATCAACGCCCCCATGCAAGGCACCGCCTCCGACCTGATCAAACGCGCCATGATAGACGTGTCCCGCTGGCTTTCAGACAACCTCTTACAAAGCAAACTGATTATGCAGGTGCATGACGAACTGGTGCTGGAAGTACCCGAAGCCGAACTGGATTTGGTTAAAGAAAAACTGCCGCAGATTATGGCGAAAGTGGACGAAGGGATGTTGAACGTGCCGCTGGTGGCAGAGGTGGGTGTGGGGATGAATTGGGAAGAGGCGCATTGAGATGGTATGCGTTTATCAGATTATTTTGAGAAAGGAATAAAGTAATGAGTGTTTGGAGTTTAATTAACGAAGGTGTAGCGTTATTTGAGAACAAAAAATTTGACGAAGCGATTGCGAAGCTGAATCAGGCTTTAGATGGAATTGAAGATAAAAATAGCCAAATTCAGGAGCAAAACAAGATTCAGTTTTGGCTAGGCCGTTGTTATTTTGAACAGGCGATGAAAGCCAAAGGCAAGGAGTCGGAACAGTTGTTTGGACGGGCAGTTGAGCATTTCCAACGATCGTTGGAATTTGCCAAACAGCTGGAAGACAAGCAAAACAACCTTCAAGAACAAATCTATGCCGAATCTTGGTTAGGCTGCTGCTATTTCCTGCAGGCGGGGCAAGCCGAAGGCAAGGAAGCGGCTAAGTTGTTTGAGCAGGCAGTTGTGCATTTCGAACAGCAATTGGAACTTGCCAAACGGCTGGCAGACGAACAAAACAGCCTTCAACAACAAATCTATGCCCAATTTGGGTTAGGCCGCTGCTATTCTGAGCAGGCGAAGCAAGCCGAAGGAAAGGATGCAGCTGAGTTGTTTGAGCAGGCAGTTAAACATTACCAACAGCAATTGAGGCTTACCGAACAGCTGACAGACGAACAAAACCGCCTTCAACAACAAATCTATGTCCAATTGGGGTTAGGCCGCTGCTATTTCGAACAGGCGATGAAAGCCGAAGGAAAGGAAGCGGCTAAGTTGTTTGAACAGGCAGTTGAGCATTTCGAACGGCAATTGGCACTTGCTAAACAGCTGGCAGACGAACAAAACCATCTTCGACAACCAAACAAGGTTCAACTTTATCTGGGTCGTTGTTATTTCGAACAAGCTAAAATTCAACAAAAATGGGAAAGATATTTTGACTGGAAAAAACAGAAAATACAGGGAGATTTATTTGGAACTCAAGAAAGAACTCAAAAAGAAAAAACTGTAATAGACGACATCACTACCATTCTGGCAGTTTTAAATATCCCACCTATGGAATTAGGGTCAATTCCTCTTGCCCATTACACTTCGCCTTCAGTATGCGAAAGATTATTCGGTATTGTCAGCGATAAAACTAATGATAAAGCCGATGATAACGATCCTGTTGACAGTAACAAGGTTAGTCCGATGAGAATCGGCAGCTCCACCTACATGAATGACCCGACTGAAGGAGAAGGGCTGTTGGAGCTGCTGAATCTGCAGGATTTGGAATTGGAAAACAAGGCTGACAGCCCTGTACATAATGCTTTCTTTACCTGCTTTTCCAGCCGCGTCAACGATTTGAACCAGTTCCGTCTGTATGGTAAAGAAAACAGTGTGGAAGCATCGGGCTGCTGCTTGGTATTTAATAAAAACGGGGATTGGTTGAAAGAGCCTGATGTTTCTGCTTCGTTCAGAAGTTTTACAAATAAACAGAATGAAGATTTTAAAGAACTAATAGAGGCAGATGTAGCGGGTTTAAAAGATGAAAACCTGCCGCTTTATCAGGTAGCTTATATCGCTTATTACGATGAATATATTGCTAAGGAAAAATGCACAATATGGCTGCCTAATGAAGAGAATCCAAAATTCGGCATTCGATTAAAGCCTGTAGGAGAGAATCCAGATTGGCATGAGTTTCGTATCGGCGAGCTTAAAAAGGCATTGGAGGATTTAAGAGGAGAATCTAATAATATCGGTAATGAAGACAAAAAAGCTTTGGAATATATCCGCTATCTGTTTAAAGATTTTGCTTTCCGCGACGAAGAAGAGTTCCGCCTGCTGAAAATTGAACAAATCGGTTCGGATAACATCAAATATTGCCAAACCACAAAATCCGTCTATCTGCCTTATGCCGATATACGCGATATTGTGGATGAAGTATACGCGATATTGTGGATGAAGTGATTTTGGGGACGAATTACGAAAAGAGCGGAAAAGAGCGCAAGGCGGAAGTGTTTCAGCACTTAATGCGGAAATATTATCCAAACGTTAAAGTGTCCCGCTCGTCGTTGCCGATTAATGCCAATCCGCCGATTAAGAAGGATTAGTCAGCCGTATGTCGGATACTTGTATCCGACAAAATCCGCTGCCATCCCAAAAGCCGTCAGATTCGATAATCTGATCTTTTCCAACCGAAACCGTATGCGTGCCTTGAGGTATACACTCTGCCTGAGATCGTGCGAAACCGAGCATCGGGTGTAGGATGTGTGTGGTACGCACGCACGCGGTTGTTGAATCCCAAAAACACCAGAGGCCGTCTGAAAACCTATCTTATGGTTTTCAGACGGCCTTTATTCTTCCCGCCGACAGGCATACAATCAAAAGTGCAGTACCTTTCATTGATTCAATACAAGGAGACAGTTATGCGCGGCATAAAATCAGTTGCATTGTTGTGTACTTTGGCATTGGGTGCGCCGGCGTTTTCGACGGGTTTGACCAAAACGCTGCCGGGCGATTTGACGACGGCTCAGGCGCAGGCGGTGGTGCAGGCTTCGATGAAAAAGGCGCGTGAAATCAAGGTGCCGATGAATATCGCTGTCATGGACGCGGGCGGTAATTTGAAGGCGTTTGCGCGTATGGACGACGCGTTTATCGGCAGTATTGATATTGCGCAGAAAAAGGCGAAAACGGCGCGCTATTTCAATATGTCCACCCGCGATTTGGGCAAGGCTTCGCAGCCGGGCGGCGAGCTTTACGGTATTGAGGTGACCAACGACGGTTTGGTGATTTTTCCCGGCGGCGTGCTGCTGGTGGATAAAAACGGCGTTATCGTCGGCAGCGTCGGCGTGAGTGGCGGCTCGGTTGATGAGGACGAAAGCGTCGCGAAAGCAGGTGCGGCGGTATTGTCTGAAAGATAAGCTGTCATCATTGAAGCAACATCTCGGAGGCCGTCTGAAAACCGTTCCGATATGGTTTTCAGACGGCCTGTTTTACGGCAAATCGCTGAATAATCCAGCAAAATCAGGTATAATCGCGCCTTATTTTGCCGTTTGTGCCGGCCGTGCTTTTTCAGACGGCCTCAGCGGCAGACTTTTGTTTCGATTAAAGAAAAGACCATGACTGACCAAAAACACGAAGAATACGGCGCCGACAGCATACAAGTGCTCGAAGGCTTGGAAGCGGTACGCAAACGCCCCGGTATGTATATCGGCGACACGCAGGACGGCAGCGGCCTGCACCACATGGTGTTCGAAGTATTGGACAACGCCATCGACGAAGCACTGGCGGGACATTGCGACAAAATCACCGTAACCATCCATGCCGACAATTCCGTCAGCGTGGCCGACAACGGGCGCGGTATGCCCACCGGCATCCACCCGAAAGAAGGACGCTCCGCCGCCGAAGTCATCATGACCGTATTGCACGCGGGCGGTAAGTTCGACAACAACAGCTACAAAATCTCCGGCGGCCTGCACGGCGTGGGCGTATCCGTCGTCAACGCGCTGTCCGACTGGGTAACGCTGACCATTTACCGCGACGGCAAAGAACACTTCGTCCGCTTCGTGCGCGGCGAAACCGAAGAGCCGTTAAGGGTTGTCGGCGATTCCGACAAAAAAGGCACGACCGTGCGCTTCCTCGCCAGCGCGGAAACCTTCGGCAATGTCGAATACAGCTTCGACATCCTCGCCAAACGCATCCGCGAACTTTCCTTCCTGAACAACGGCGTGGACATCGAATTGATTGACGAGCGCGACGGCAAACACGAAAGCTTCGCCCTTTCCGGCGGCGTGGCTGGTTTCGTGCAATACATGAACCGCAAAAAAACGCCGTTACACGAAAAAATCTTCTACGCGTTTGGCGAGAAAGACGGCATGAGCGTCGAATGCGCGATGCAATGGAACGACAGCTATCAGGAAAGCGTACAGTGCTTCACCAACAACATCCCGCAGCGCGACGGCGGTACGCACCTGACCGCACTGCGCCAAGTGATGACGCGCACCATCAACAGCTACATCGAAGCCAACGAAGTCGCCAAAAAAGCCAAAGTTGAAACCGCCGGCGACGATATGCGCGAAGGCTTGACCTGCGTGTTGTCCGTTAAACTGCCCGACCCCAAATTCTCGTCCCAAACCAAAGACAAACTGGTTTCCAGCGAAATCGGCCCCGTCGTCAACGAAGTCATCAACCAAGCTTTGACCGACTTCCTTGAAGAAAATCCGAACGAAGCCAAAATCATCACCGGCAAAATCGTCGATGCCGCCCGCGCGCGCGAAGCCGCCCGCAAAGCCCGCGAAATCACCCGCCGCAAAGGCGTGATGGACGGCTTGGGGCTGCCCGGCAAGCTCGCCGACTGCCAAGAAAAAGACCCTGCCTTGTCAGAGCTTTATCTGGTCGAGGGCGATTCCGCAGGCGGCTCCGCCAAACAAGGCCGCGACCGTAAATTCCAAGCCATTTTGCCGCTCAAAGGTAAAATTTTGAACGTTGAAAAAGCCCGTTTTGAAAAAATGCTTGCCAGCCAAGAGGTCGCCACCCTGATTACCGCGCTGGGCGCAGGCATCGGCAAAGAAGAGTTCAACCCCGAAAAACTGCGTTACCACCGCATCATCATCATGACCGATGCCGACGTGGACGGCGCGCACATCCGCACCCTGCTCCTGACCTTCTTCTACCGCCAAATGCCCGAGCTGGTCGAACGCGGCTACATCTACATCGCCCAGCCGCCGCTCTACAAAGCCAAATACGGCAAGCAAGAGCGTTACCTCAAAGACGAATTGGAAAAAGACCAATGGTTGCTCGGCCTTGCTTTGGAAAAAGCCAAAATCGTTTCAGACGGCCGCATCATTGAAGGCGCAGAACTTGCCGATACCGCCAAACAATTCCTGTTGGCGAAAACCGTCATCGAACAGGAAAGCCGCTTCGTGGACGAACTCGTCCTGCGCTCCATGCTGCACGCTTCGCCCATTGATTTGACGTCGTCTGAAAACGCCGATAAAGCCGTTGCCGAACTTTCCGGTTTGCTCGACGAAAAAGAAGTCGCCCTCGAACGCATCGAAGGACACGAAGGCAACCGCTTCATCAAAATTACCCGCAAGCTGCACGGCAACGTCATGGTCAGCTATATCGAACCCAAGTTCCTCAACAGCAAAGCCTACCAAACCCTCACCCAAACCGCCGCCGCACTCAAAGGCTTGGTCGGCGAGGGTGCCAAGCTTTATAAAGGCGAGAACGAGTACGACGTGGACAGCTTTGAAACCGCGCTGAACATCCTGCTCCAAAACGCCCAAAAAGGCATGTCCATCCAGCGATACAAAGGTTTGGGCGAGATGAACCCCGAACAGCTCTGGGAAACCACGATGGATCCCGCCGTGCGCCGCTTGTTGAAAGTGCGCATCGAAGACGCCATCGCCGCCGACGAAGTATTCGTTACCCTGATGGGCGACGAAGTCGAACCGCGCCGCGCCTTCATCGAAAACAACGCCCTGATTGCGCAAAATATCGACGCGTAAACCTTAAAGCCTGATTGGAAATAAACAAAGGCCGTCTGAAATGTTTCAGACGGCCTTTGTTGTTTCAGGCATGCTCTGCAGGTTTCGGCTCTTTAATCGGCAGGTTCAATAAAGCAGCCGCCCCCGCCAGCAGCATATCCGCATACCACATCCAGCCGTAGCTGTTGAACATGGAAACGACCTGCCCGCCCAAATACGAACCGAGAAAACCGCCGATTTGGTGGCTCAGCATCGTGAGGCCGAACAAAGTGGCCAGATAACGTGTACCAAACAATTTGCCGGTCAGCGTCGCGGTCGGAGCTACCGTTGCCAGCCAGGTAAAGCCCAATCCGGCGGCAAAAATATAAAAATTCATATCCGTTTTCGGGGCGGCCAGATATGCCGCCACCATTAAAACCCGCGAAGCATACAGGTAAAACAGCACATATTTGCTCGGAAAGCGGCCGACACACCAGCCGGAGAACAGGCAGCCCGCAATGTTGGCCAGCCCGATGACCGCTAAAGAAGTCGAAGCCACCGTAGGCGGGAGGCCGCACAGTGAAATCTCGTTCGGCAGATGGGTCACCAAAAACGCAATGTGAAAGCCGCAGGTAAAAAAGCCCAAATGCAGCAACAGATAACTGCGGTCGGCAAATGCCCGTATGACTGCCTGTTTCAGTCCGCCGTCGTGCGTTTGGGCTGTTTGGGCTTGCTGCGGCATGTTGCCCCCGCGTGTCAGCCACCAGGCAACCGGCAGAATCAGCAGGCTCAATCCGCCCCATACATAAAATGTTCCCTGCCAGCCGATGTGGGGCCGAACCATCAACCCCTGCACCATAGGCGCAAAGAGAAACTGTCCTGCCGAACCACCGGCATTTACCGCGCCGGAGGCCAATCCGCGAACGGCAGGCGGCAGCTTGGCCGCCACTTGCCCCATAATAATTGAAAAACCGCCCGCGCCCGTGCCGAATGCCAGCAGCAGCCCGACGGCGAACATCAGTCCCCAGAATGTCGGCAGTTGCGGTGTGAGGAAGCAGGCTGCGGCCAATATCAGCGCGCCGCCGCCCAATACTTTCCATGCGCCGTAGTGGTCGGCCAAAGCCCCCGTTGCCGGCTGTGCCACGCCCCACATCAATTGGAAGACTGCGATAACCAGACTGAATTGTGCGACGCTTAAATCGGTCGTGTTCACCACGGGGCGTAAAAACAGGCCTAAAGACATCCTCATGCCGATGGTAAGCAACAGGATGAATGCCGCCGCCGCGATAACCGGCCACGGATTGATGCGAATGGATGGGTGTGTGTGCATAAAATGATTAAATTATTTTGTATGTTGATGACGGACATCGGGGATGACGCATTTCAAGGCCGGCCGCAAAGCCCGAACACAGGCCGTGCGGCAACGATTCGTTTGACCTTTCTGCACTTCCAAAGAACCGTTTTCTTTGGGTTGGGGTGCGGCCGAATTATGGCGATGTATATGAATCCGTCGTCATTCAAATTCGGGAAGGACAGGCTGCAACTATACCGGTTTGAATGGAGTCCGTTATGGCGATATGGGAAAAGGAAATTCCAAACTGTAACAAAATTTCCGGCGGCGGCTAAATAACGTCTGCTTCTTTTAATATAACCGATGCGTTTTTCAGATAAAAAACTGCCGCTGCACATTCCCACAATATGCAGCGGCCAACCCCCAAAATACTCCGCATTCCCAAGCGGAGCCAACAGCGGCCTTCAGACGGCCTGCCGTCTTTAGGGCTCTCGTTTTCCGTAATGTATTTGTTTTTGCGATGCCTTAATGCATCCGTTTAAAACGGCCGGAACGCTGTGCTCCGACAAATATTTCCAAGCAACCCTTGTGCCAATTTTTTAGGCAAAGTTAAAAGTTACGTATTTATTTGATAAATAATATAAAATAATTTTATTTATGGCGATGCGCGTCGGGAGTTTATTTTATCGGCCGCCGCTTCCCGACACACTTTGCCCGGAAAGCCGTGCGGGGTAGGTAGTTTTATGCCGCTTTTTGTCAGTACATAAGCATATTTTTGTTGTGCGATGAAAGCCATGGCCGATTGTTCAGACAATCAAAAGGCTGTCTGAAACCCTGCAAACGGTTTTCAGACGGCCTTTCCAATTGTCAGGCTAACGGCGGTGCAGTTTGAACAGCATTCCCCATACGATCAGCAATACGCTGCCGAAGAACATCAGGCTCCACACCGGCAGCGGTACGCCCATCACATATTCGCGTACGCCGCAGTTGCCGAAGCCGTCCACCACGAAACGCCACCAATCGAACAGCGGCCAGTCTTTCAGGCGGAACGTCCACGGTGCGCCGCAACTCGGCTGCTCTCCGGCGGGCAGGCTTTGCAGCCAGATTTGGTAAGACGCGGTATACAGTCCCCATAAGGCAGGCAGGCTGACCAGCAGGGCGGCAAAAATACGGCCGCCGCGTTTGACCGTGGGCAGCAGCAGGCACAGGCCGGACACCAGCATCACCGACATGACGGCCACGCGCTGCAAAATACACAGCGGGCAGGGGTTGAGCCCCATCACATATTGGGCGAAAAACGAGCCGCCCGTGCAGACGATGCCGAGCAGGAAGACGGCAAGCAAGGTTCGGCGGTAAGTAAACTTCATCGGTTTCCCTTTATTTGGATGCCCTGCCGGGCGGAATGGGGCGGATTATATAGCGGATGAATATCCTTTTCGACATAAAGGCCGTCTGAAAAATCCTTTTTCGGTTTTTCAGACGGCCTCAGTGTGTGTGCGGTTGTTTGATGTTTCCTACTGCCCCGCCACGGTCATGCTGCCGATTAGAATCGAGCCGACTTTGTGCGACGAGCGGCGCAGCGCGTCATCGGCCACGCCTTCGATGCCGAGCAGCATATCCTGCAAACGTCCGGCCACGGTGATTTCTTCCACCGGATATTGGATCACGCCGTTTTCCACCCAGAATCCGGCCGCGCCGCGCGAATAGTCGCCGGTGAGCATGTTCACGCCCTGTCCCATCAGTTCGGTAACCAGCAGCCCCGTCCCCATCCGGCGCAGCAGTTCGGCCTGGCTGCTGCAGGTGGCGTTCAGAATCAGATTGTGCGCGCCGCCGGCGTTGGCGGTGGTTTGCATGCCGAGTTTGCGCGCGCTGTACGACGACAGGAAATAGCCCCGAACGATGCCGTTTTCAATCACGAAGCGCGGGCGGGTGACCACGCCTTCGCTGTCGAAATATGTGCTGGACCACGCGCGCGGGATGTGCGGCTCTTCGCGCAGGCTGAGGAATTCGGGCAGGATTTGCTTGCCCAGGCTGTCGAGCAGGAAGCTGCTTTGGCGGTAGAGCGAACCGCCGGACAGGCCGCCGACGACGTGGCCGATGAGGCTGGCGGACACGGTGGTGTCGAACAGCACGGGATAGCTGCCGGTGGGCAGGCTGCGCGCGTTCAGGCGGCGGACCGTGCGTTCGGCGGCGGTGCGGCCGACCGCTTCCATGTTGTCGAGTTCGTCGGCCGAGCGCGCCAGGTCGTACCAATAATCGCGCTGCATGCCGCCGTTGCCGTCTTCGGCCACCACGGCGCACGACACGCTGTGGCGCGTGCCCTGCTGGTGTTGCAGGAAGCCGTGGCTGTTGCCGTAAACAAATTGGTAATGCGATGTTTGGATGCCCGCGCCTTCGGAATTTTTGATGCGGCTGTCGGCCTGCATGGCGGCGGCTTCGCAGCGGAGGGAGAGTTCCACCGCGTCGGCGGAGGGCAAATCCCATTCGTGGTATTTGTCCAAATCGCCGAATTCCGCGGCCATCAGTTTCGCATCGGCCAAGCCCGCGCAGTCGTCGCCGGCCGTGTAGCGGGCGATGTCCAGTGCGGCCTGCACCGTTTCTTCGATGGCGCGGGACGATAAATCGGCGGTGCTGGCGCGGCCTTTGCTTTGGCCCAGGTAAACGGTGATGTCGAGCGATTTGTCCTGCTGGTGTTCGATTTGTTCGATTTCCTGCAGGCGCACCTGCACGCTCTGGCCGACCGATTCGCTCAAATCGGCTTCGGCGGCGGTTGCACCTTTCTGTTTGGCGGTAGACAGCGCGAAGGCGCACAAATCGGACAATTCCTGCGGAGAGTGGTTGAACATGGCGGTTTCCTGAATTGAAGTGGGCGGCATTGTACCTGTTTCGGCCATCATTTTTTAGCCGAAAATACCCCCCTGCTGTTAAAATGCCGCCCGACAGGAAAAAACGGACGATACTAAATGTTTCAACACACATGGCCGCACATAAGGCGCTGCCCTGTGTGTTGCCCTGATTTGGAAGGGGTTACGCCCCTCCCAAACAAACCCAAATTCTACCGCCCCAAAAGGCGGGGTTTCAACCGTTAAGGGAATTTTGATGAACGGCAATAATGAAGAATGGGTCAGCAAAACCCAAATGAAAAAGCGTATGGACGAATTGCAGGATTTGGGCATGGAACTGACCCGCCTGTCGGATGAAACGCTGAAAAAAATCGGCCTGCCCGAAGACTTGATGCAGGCCGTGCGCGATTATAAGAAAATCACTTCCAACGGCGCGCTGAAACGGCAAAACCAATACATCGGCCGCCTGATGCGCGAAACCGACCCCGCGCCGATACGCGCCTTCCTGGCCAAACTCAAAGGCGAAAACCGCGCGCACAACGCCTTTTTGCAGCGCGTCGAGCAGATGCGCGAACGGCTGATTGCCGACGATGTCGCGCTGACCGAGTTTGCCGCCGCCCATCCTCAGGCCGATATTTCCGCCATCCGCACCCTAATCCGCAACACGCGCAAAGAGAAAGAACAAAGCAAACCGCCGAAAAACTTCCGCGCCCTGTATCAGGAATTGAAAGCCGTGATGGAAGAGGCGGAAGGTTTGAGGCCGTCTGAAAACCACGATGCCGAAAGCGCGGAAGAATAATCCGCAGTCCCCTTTCAGACGGCCTCAATCCGCTAGGAAGGCCGCCTGAAAAACCGCTTTGCCACGTTCCAACCCTTACCGGAAGCACATCATGTTCCCCCAGCCCGAAGACGAAGAATACAACCGCTTTATCCGCAGCATCATCGGCAGCCAAACGCTCTACACGCTGGTGTCGGACGAAGGCGACATCGCCGAATGCCCGTCCACCGAATATGAAGAAGACGACGGCGAACCGGTGCCCGTATTCTGCGTCTGGCACGACCGTGCCCAAGCCGAAGCCTGCAAGGTCGAAGAATGGGCGGACTACCAACTCGAAGCCCTGCCGCTGGACTTCTTCCTGCACGAATGGCTGGTGAGCATGGATCAGGACGCCGTATTGCTCGGCGTGGATTTCGATTCCGAACTCTACGGCCTCGAAATCGAACCCGTCGAAGTGCTGGCCGACCTGCTCGATGCCGCCGCGCAAATGCAGTGCAGCGACATGATAGACGGCTATGACGAGCTGATGAACTACCGCCTCGAATGGGAGCGGGAAATGGCCGGGCAAAGCCGTTTGAACTGAATCTGCACATTGAGGCCGTCTGAAACGGCAGGGCCGGCCCTCCTGCAATAAAAACCAATGCCTGTTCGCACACGCCATCCGAATATCCGCCCAACCCGTCCCGATACGGAAAACAAACGGCAGGCCGTCTGAAAACCCGTTCCGCCTTTCAGACGGCCCCTTATCCCGACATGCTGACCGATTTAGAAAAAAACGCCATCCGCGACCACTACCGCGCCATTTCCGAAAACCTGCCGCAATTCCGCCCCCGCGCCGCCCAGCGCGAAATGATTGCGGCGGTGGCCAACGCCTTTGCCCGCAGCAAGCCCCGCGCCGAAGGCGAAGAGCCGCCCAAGCGCGAGGGCGAGAGCATCGCCGTCATCGAAGGGCCGACCGGCGTGGGCAAATCGCTTTCCTATCTGCTGGCGGGCGGCATCATGGCGCAAACGCGCGACAAACGGCTGATTGTTTCCAGTGCCACCGTCGCCCTGCAAGAGCAGCTGGTAAACCGCGACCTGCCGTTTCTGGTGGAAAAAAGCGGTTTGGAGCTGACTTTCGCGCTGGCCAAAGGGCGCGGCCGCTATCTTTGCCCCTACAAACTCTACCAACTCACGCAAACCCACGCCCAAGGTTCGCTGGCCGGATTCGACAGCCCGCCGAGCGTGTTGTGGGACAGCAAACCGAGCGCGTCCGATTTGGACACCCTGCGCCGCATGGCCGACGAATTTGCCGCCCGCCGCTTCAACGGTGACCGCGACACCTGGCCCGAAAGCATCCCCGACCCCTTGTGGCAACAAGTGACCAACGACCGCCACGGCTGTTTGAAAAACGCCTGTCCCAACCGCGCCGAATGCCCGTTTTACCTCGCACGCGATACTTTGGACAACGTGGATGTCGTCGTGGCAAACCACGACCTGTTGCTGGCCGACATCGGCATGGGCGGCGGCGTCATCCTGCCCGCACCGGAAAGCAGCTTTTACTGCATAGACGAGGCGCACCACCTGCCGAAAAAGGCCGTCAGCCGCTTTGCCGCCGAACACTCGCTCAACCAGGCCATGTGGACGTTGGAAAAACTGCCGCCGGTCATCAACAGAATCGTCGGCCTGACCGATAAAACCGAAGCCGGTAACCTCGCCGACGAAGCCGCCGCCTCGCTGCTGGAAAGCCTGTCGGAATGGCAGTTCCACCTCGGCAGCGAACCCGCGCTGGATTTGTCCGACGGCGGCAACGACCCCGTTTGGTTGTGGGAAGACGGCAAAACGCCGGAAGACCTCGCCCTCCTGACCGCCAACACCGCCGCTTCCGCCCGCGCCCTGTTGAAGCAGATATACCGCCTCAACGACGCCCTGTCGGCCGCACGCCGGGAAAAAGACAGCGACGGCCCGCTTATCGACCGGGTAACCACCGAATTCGGCATTTTTGTCGCCCGCGCCGAACAGATTTCGGCCGTATGGGATTTGTTCGACACTGCCCCGCCGGAAGACGAAGCCCCGCTGGCCAAATGGATAGAGCGGCGCGTGGGCGACAAAAACGACTACGTTTTCAATGCCAGCCCGATTTCCGGCGCCGCACAACTGGCCGGCGGCCTGTGGCGGCGGGCTGCGGGCGCGGTGCTGACCTCCGCCACCCTGCGCGCGCTCGGCAATTTCGACCTCCTGCTGCGCCAGTCCGGCCTGGTTTGGCTGCCCGATACCACCACGCTGGCGTTGGAAAGCCCGTTTGATTTCGCCAAACAGGGCGAACTTTACATCCCGCCGCTGACCGCCAGCCCCAAGCAGCCCGAAGCGCACACCGAGGCCGTGGCCGAATGGCTGCCGAAACTGATTGCCGCCGACGAAGCTGTCGGCACGCTGGTGTTGTTCACTTCGCGCAAACAGATGAACGAAGTCGCCATGCGGCTGCCCGAAGAATATCTGCCGCTGCTGCTGATACAGGGCGAAATCCCGAAGTCCGCCCTGTTGGAAAAACACGCGAAGGCTTTGGCCGAAGGGCGCGCCAGCATTATCTTCGGCCTCGACAGCTTTGCCGAAGGGCTGGACCTGCCGGGCGAGGCCTGCGTGCACGTGATTATCGTCAAACTGCCGTTTTCCATGCCCGACAATCCGATTGAAAAAACGCAAAACCGCTGGATAGAAAAGCGCGGCGGCAATCCCTTTATCGAAGTAACCGTGCCCGAAGCGGGCATCAAGCTCATCCAAGCCGTCGGCCGCCTTATCCGCACCGAAAACGACTACGGCCGCGTGACCATCCTCGACAACCGTATCCAAACCCAACGCTACGGCAAACAGCTGCTTGCCAATCTGCCGCCGTTCAAGCGGATAGGTTAAATGGCAAAAAGGCCGTCTGAAAACCCGATAGTGTTTTCAGACGGCCTTTCTATATGGCGGCATCATTACGAATGCGGCGGTGTTTGTTATCCGTTTGGCAACATTCTCCCTATAAATTTGTACCGCTTATCAAAAATAAAGACCAAATATCTATGTTTTGTTGCTATAAAGCAACATAAATTTTCTGGTATGGCTGACAAATAATACCGAATATCCGAATTTTTAGCCGCTTGTCTGTAAATGTTGGTTAAGGCGATTTCGGCGCGGCGTTTTCGTGGCGGATGAAATTGGAATTTTGTGAAATTGATGTTTTAAAAATAAAATTTTCTTTCTGTTGAAATCAGCCATCGTTTAAATGGTGCCGTAAAATGGCAATTTCGGCCTAAATTTCCGATTTGGATGAATACAAATTTTGCCGTTCGTCTGAAAAATTACCTGTTTGTAAAAAATTTTTGACAAATTTGTGTTTGCTAAAAATCTCAGGCATCGACATAATGCGCCATCGAAACAGCGCGGCACGACAGTTTCCGCCGACTCCAACAAATTTAAACCATTAAAACCATTAAACAGACAGGAAAACGTTATGAACATGAAAAATATTTTGTCCGCCACTTTGTTGGTTGCCGGCCTCTTTACCGCTCAAACGGCTGCTGCCGAGGTTCGATTTTTCCAAGACGCAGGCCGCGCCGACGGCAAAGTTGCCATGAGTTTTACCATTAAGGCCGACGGTTCCGTCAGCGATGCCCGCATTACCCGCAGCAGCGGCAATGCCGCCACCGACAGTGCTGCAATCGAATGGATGCAGCACCAAACCATGCAGCCCGTTTTTGTGAACGGCGAGGCAAAAGATTTTCGAATCGTGAAAGAAATCAAATTCGCCGCTTAATGATTTTGTAAGCCCAAAGGCAGGCTCGTGCCGGAGGAGGGCGGTGTGGTTTTCCCCCTTATCCTTTCGAACCCGCCGCCTGTGTATGATGCTTCCTTTGGCTTCCTTTATATCGGGAAAGGCCGTCTGAAAATATCTTTCAGACGGCCTTTTGTTTGTTTCTGTGGAAGTTCTGCACGGCAGCGGCTTGTATAGTGGATTAAATTTAAATCAGGACAAGGCGACGAAGCCGCAGACAGTACAGATAGTACGGCAAGGCGAGGCAACGCCGTACTGGTTTAAATTTAATCCACTATAACAACGGTGTTTTCCCCTGTGCGGTGTCGGCCTGCAGGCAAACTGCCGCTTTTCCCGTTGCCTGTTCAAAGTTGCGGCCGAACAGCCTGTGTTTGGATGCCGAAGTTTTGTGTTTTCCGCTGTCTGAAGCGGTTTGGCAGCTTGGGGCGGCATTTCCGAGCCGCATCGGTTTGCCGATGCGGCCGACGGCGGTTTCAGACGGCCGTATCCGTATGCCTTGTCGGCCGCAAGGCTTTCATTTCGCTATCCTTCTTTTATGGCGCATCACGATTGGGCACGGCGATAACTGTCACAATATGCGCCGTCTCTTGCTATAATCCGCCCGCACTGCCAATCAGGCCGTCTGAAGCCCACTTTCAGACGGCCTCCACCAAAGAAAAGACAAACCATGAGCCAATCCCCCTTGCTAGATACCGTCAACCTGCCGCGAGACCTGCGCCTGCTGGATAAGGTCGAACTGCCGCAACTGTGTGCCGAGCTGCGCGCCTTCCTGCTCAAATCGGTATCGGCCACCGGCGGCCATTTCGCCAGTAACCTGGGCGCGGTCGAACTCACCGTCGCCCTGCATTATGTTTACAACACGCCGGAAGACCATCTGGTGTGGGATGTCGGCCATCAAAGCTATCCGCACAAAATCCTGACCGGCCGTAAAAACCGCATGGACACGATGCGCCAATACGGCGGATTGGCCGGCTTCCCCAAACGCGGCGAGTCGGAATACGACGATTTCGGCGTGGGGCACTCATCCACATCCATCGGCGCGGCTTTGGGCATGGCCGTGGCCGACAAGCTGGCGGGACGTGCCAACCGCAGTGTGGCCGTTATCGGCGACGGCGCGATGACGGCGGGTCAGGCCTTTGAAGCCTTAAACTGCGCGGGCGATATGCAGGACGTGGATTTGCTCGTGATTTTGAACGACAACGAAATGTCCATTTCGCCCAATGTCGGCGCGCTGCCCAAATATCTCGCCCGCAACGTGATGCGCGATATGCACGGCCTGCTCAGCACCATCAAGGCACAGTCGGAAAAAGTATTGGACAAACTGCCCGGCGCGCTCGAAATCGCGCAAAAGGTCGAACACAAAATCAAAACGCTGGCCAACGAAGGCAACCACATCAAACAATCCCTGTCGCTGTTTGAAAATTTCGGCTTCGCCTACACAGGCCCCTCCGACGGACACAACGTCGTCCAACTGGTCGAAACGCTGAACGAACTGCGCCGCAAACCCGGCCCCAAGCTGCTGCACGTCATCACCAAAAAAGGGCAGGGTTATAAACTGGCGGAAAACGACCCCGTCAAATACCACGCCATCGGCAAAGCCCCCACCCAAAGCGACAGGCCGTCTGAAACTCCCGCCCCGGCCCGCCCCACCTACACCCAAATCTTCGGCCAATGGCTGTGCGATCAGGCCGAAGCCGACCACAGGTTGGCCGCCATTACCCCCGCCATGCGCGAAGGCAGCGGGCTGGTGGAATTCGAACAACGCTTCCCCGACCGCTACTTCGATGTCGGCATCGCCGAACAACACGCCGTAACCTTTGCCGCCGGACTGGCCTGCGAAGGCATCAAACCCGTCGTTGCCATCTACTCCACCTTCCTGCAACGCGCCTACGACCAGCTCATCCACGATGTCGCCCTGCAAAACCTGCCCGTCCTGTTCGCCATCGACCGTGCGGGCATAGTCGGTGCAGACGGCCCCACCCACGCGGGCGCATATGATTTGAGCTTCCTGCGCTGCGTGCCGAATATGGTTATCGCCGCCCCCAGCGACGAAAACGAATGCCGCCTGCTGCTGTCCACCTGTTACCGGCTCGACCAACCGGCCGCCGTGCGCTACCCGCGCGGCACAGGCTGCGGCGTGGCCGTTTCAGACGGCCTGGAAACCGTCTCCGTCGGCAAAGGCATCATCCGCCGCCAAGGGCAGAAAACTGCCATCTTGGCTTTCGGCAGCATGGTGCAACCCGCCATGCAGGCAGCTGAAAGCCTGAACGCCACCGTGGCCGACATGCGCTTTGTCAAACCGCTGGATGAAATCCTGATACTCGAACTCGCGCAAACGCACGACCGCATCGTCTGCATCGAAGAAAACAGCATATGCGGCGGCGCGGGCGGCGCAGTATTGGAATGCTTGGCGCAACACGGCGTCATCAAACCCGTATTGCCCATCGGCATCCCCGACACCGTAACCGACCACGGCGACCCCGCCCTGCTGCTGGACAAACTCGGCCTGAGCGCGGAGAAAATCCGCGAACGGATAGCAAACTGGCAAGAGGCCGTCTGAAAATGCCGAAACCTTTTAAGCAAGGAGCAAACATGAACAAAATCATCCTGACCGCCCTGTCTGCCGCGTTCCTTACCGCCTGTGCCATGAGTGCCGAACAGCAAAAAGAAACAGAATGGCAGGTGCGCCAACAAAGAGAAAAACACCTGCGCGGCATCAAAGACCACACAGCCCAACCGCAGGAACACACATCGTTTGATCGCGAAATACGCCGAAACCGGCAGCAACAGGGATATTAAAGACCAACACAACAGCCCATCAAAAGAGAGAAATCCATGCAAAAGCAAATCATCGCATCCATCCTGCCCCTCCTGCTGCTGGCGCAAGCCGCTTGGGCAGAGCCCAAATCCGAAATCGTGCGCATCAACCCTCCGCCCTTGGGCGCACAACAAAACGCCCCGTCGGCACAAAAGCAGAAGGCATTGCCGGAAAAAATGCGCGACGAGCTTGAACAGGCTGCCGTCTTGGTGCAACAACACCAAAGTGAAAGGGCCATGCCGATATTGGACAAACTCGTCAAGCAAGCCGATGCCGAATTGCAAAAACACAAAGACGCACGGGCGGCCAATCATCCGGCCCATGTGCTTTTGTTGTTGGGCGAAGCAAAAAAGAATCGCCAACACATTGAAGTTTTGCCTGTCGAATGGCTGATGCCGCGTTATGTGCGCGCTTTCGTTTATGTCGAACAACAAAACTACGACGCGGCGGCAAAAGATTTGGATGCCATCTTAAAAATCGCGCCCTACGAACCCCAATTTTTGAGCGAGCGCGGCCAAGTAGCCAATGCGCAAAAAGATTTTGCCACCGGCGAGAAAATATTTACCCGCCTGCTTGAAGCGGGCAAAGCATTGCCCGACAAGGCGCAATCAACGTATTTTCAAGGTTTGGCCTTGCGCGGTTTGGGCTATGCGGCAATCGAGCGCAAACAATGGTCGGCAGCCGAACAGTACTACCGCCGTGCGTTAAAGCTGAACCCGAATGATCGAGCCGCACAAAACGAATTAATGCTGGTTTTGGACAATCAGAAAAAATAGCATTCCGACAGCCGGGGCGGTATGTTTCATACCGCCCGAAAGATTGAAAAGCCAAACATCCTTAAACAGGAAGAAAAATGACCAAACGACTCATCCTTATTGCCACACTCTCCGCCACCTTGGCTGCCTGTGGCCCGACCCGCGAAGAAATACTCAGGCAGGAAAGGCAGGAGGCCGAGCAACGCGCACGGCAGGAGGCGGAATGGAACCGCCTGCGCAGTATTAAAAGTAAAGTCAAACCGAAAGAAGCACCGTTTGAAGTAACCTTTGTCGACAGCAACAACGGTGGTGCGATTATCAAAGTCCAGTCCAAGCATGACCAATTGATCGTACAAAACATCATTGTCAACCGGGGGAATTGCGCCGTATCGGATGTGGACAGTGGGGCATGGAGCTACAATCAAATCGCACCGCGGGTGCTTCGATTCGGCGATGTCAAAGGCGGAATATTTACTTCCTGCCGCCCGATAGAAATCACCGTTGAGACCGATGTCGGTACTTACACCTTCAAACCGGACCGATACTAACCCGTTCCTGCATTTTCAGACGGCCTCTTGCCCAAACTTCCCGATAACCGCCGTAAACAGACATAGTAAATTCCAATCAGAAATACCCAACCATTGCCATACCCGCCTGTGCGGGAATAACGGTATGAAGCGTTCTTGGTCGGATTTGCTATAAAAGGCCGTCTGAAAACATCCCGCCGAAAGATTGCGCCGTGCAGCCCCAAACCTTCCTGCAAAACACCCCGCTGCCCAAAACCGAAGCCCGCATGCTCCTGCAGGCCGTTACCGGCTGGACGCGGGCCCAACTGATTACCCGCGACGGCGAAATGCTGGACGAAAGGCAAACCGCCGATTTGCAGGCCATGCAGCAACGCCGCCTGAACGGCGAGCCCATGGCCTACATCCTCGGCTGGCGCGAGTTTTACGGCCGCCGTTTCCGCACCACGCCCGCGACCCTTATTCCCCGCCCAGAAACCGAGCATCTGGTGGAAGCAGCCCTGCAACACCTGCCGCCGCAAGGGTGCGTATGGGATTTGGGTACAGGCAGCGGCGCAGTGGCCGTAACGCTGGCCTGCGAACGCCCGGATGCCTCCGTACTCGCCAGCGACATCAGTCCGGCCGCGCTGGCAGTGGCACGGCAAAACGCGTCAGACAACGGAGCCGACGTATCTTTTGCCTGCGGATCGTGGTTCGACATCGACAGGCCGTCTGAAAAACACGGTTTCGACCTGCTGGTTTCCAATCCGCCCTACATAGAAGCGGGCGACGGCCATTTGCAACAGGGCGACTTGCGCTTCGAGCCTGCAAACGCGCTCACCGATTTTTCAGACGGCCTAAGCTGCATCCGCGAACTGGCGGCACATGGTGCGGAATACCTGAAACCCGGAGGCCGCCTGATTATGGAGCACGGCTGGAATCAGGGGGCGGCCGTACGGCAGATACTAGAGGCCGAAGGTTGGACGGAAATCGAAACCCAAAACGATTTGGCCGGATTGGAACGGATTACGCAGGGCAGGAAGGCTGTTTAAAAGCCGGGCACTACAAAATAAAACTAAAAATACCGTTTATATCAAAATATCGCCGTTTATCTTATTTTTCAGCATTGCTTCCGCACATTGTCTACTATTCGCCCGTCTGATAGATATTTGCTTTTCTAGCAAGTAAGTGAGTAAGACGTTTTCCCCGTAATGTGTTTGGCCGCCTATTCCGATAGGCGGCATTTTTTTACCTTCAAAATCCCAACTACATCAAACTACAATTTGCTATAATCCGTGCCGTTTCTTTTTTCACAAACCCGATAAAACAAGGATTCTCTCATGGGCATTAAAGTTGCCATCAACGGCTACGGACGCATCGGCCGCCAAGTGTTGCGCGCCATCTATGACTACAATCTTCAAGACCAACTGGAAATCGTGGCCGTCAATGCCAGCGGCAGCCTCGAAACCAACGCGCACCTGACCAAGTTCGACACCGTACACGGCCGCTTTAATGCAGACGTTTCCCACGACGCAACCCACCTCATTATCAATGGAAACAAAATCCCGTTTTTCTCCACCCGCAACCCGGCCGAGCTGCCGTGGAAAGATTTGGGAGTGGATTTGGTGATGGAATGTACAGGCGCGTTTACCAGCAAATCCAAAGCTAACGTGCATTTGGAAAGCGGTGCGAAAAAAGTGCTGATTTCCGCTCCCGGCGAAGCAGATGTCGATGCTACCGTTGTTTACGGTGTGAACGATGATGTGATTACCGACGACATGACCGTGATTTCCAATGCTTCCTGCACCACCAACTGCCTTGCGCCGGTGGCCAAAGTGCTGAGCGACAAATTAGGCATTGTCAAAGGTGTAATGACCACCATCCACGCCCTGACCAACGACCAAACCGTTACCGACGTGCGCCACAAAGACCTGCGCCGTGCTCGCAGCGGCGTGGAAAACATGATTCCGACCAAAACCGGCGCGGCTAAAGCCGTAGGGTTGGTACTGCCCGAATTGAAAGGACGTTTGGACGGCTTGGCCATCCGCGTGCCGACCGTTAATGTTTCCTTGGTGGATTTGAGCTTTGAAGCCGCCCGCGAAACCAGTGCGGAGGAAATCAATTCGCTGCTGAAGGCTGCCTCGGAAGAAGGCCGTCTGAAAGGCGTTTTGGCTTACAATACGCTGCCGCTGGTGTCTATGGACTTCAACCACACCACGCAGGCCAGTACGTTTGATTCGACGCTGACCAAAGTGGTGGATGGAAATATGGTCAAAGTGTTTGCCTGGTACGACAACGAATGGGGCTTCAGCTGCCAGATGTTGAATACCGCCCGCCGCATGTTCGGCTTGGAAGTCCGTCCGTTCAAATAATTCCGCTATTGCGGATTGATTGAAAAGGCCGTCTGAAAAACCTGTTTCGGGTTTTCAGACGGCCTTTGACTGCAAAAGGCATATCAGCGTTTGACGCCGCTCAAACATGCCCAGCCTTCGTCGAAGATGGCGGGCTCAAGGTCGAACCATTGGCCGTAAATGCCGCCCAATTCGTCTGCCTGTTCTTCCAGCAGGCCGGAGAGGACGATGCGGCCGCCGGTTTTGGTGCGGGCGGCGAGCATTTCGCCGAGCATGCGCAACGGGTTGGCCAAAATGTTGGCAACAACGACATCGAATTGCCCGTCCGGCAGTTCGTCGGGCAGGTAGAACTTCGTTTCCACGCGGTTTTGCACGGCATTGTCGGTACCGGCCGCAATCGCCTGCGGGTCGATGTCTACGCCGACGGCCGAGACTGCGCCGAGTTTGAGGGCGGCAATCGTCAGGATGCCGGAGCCGCAGCCGTAGTCCAGCACGCTTTCGCCGCCTTTCAGGTTGTTATCCAGCCATTGCAGGCATAGGCGGGTGGTGGGGTGGCTGCCCGTGCCGAAAGCCAGGCCGGGGTCCAGTTGCAGATTGACGGCGTTTGCATCGGGGGCTTCGTGCCACGACGGGGTAATCCACAGGCGGTCGGAAATTTTAATCGGATCGAATTGCGCCTGGGTCAGCCGTACCCAGTCCTGCTCGGGCAGTAATTCGATTTGATGGGCGGGAGGAGGGATTTCCACCGCTTCGGCGGCAGCGGCCACGATGGCGGCCACATCTGCTTTTTCGTCAAATAATGCGAGTATTTTGCTGTTGTGCCAGATTTGTTCGGACTCGATGCCGGGTTCGCCGAAAATGGCCTGTTCCCCATCGGTGCCCGCATAGGCATCTTCGATGGCGGCGGACAATGCGCCGTGTGCCATCAATGCGTCGGACAACGGTTCGGCAATCAGTTCGTTTACGATAAAGGTGGTTTGCTGGTAAGACATAAGGGGCTTTCGTTGGTCAGTTTTTGCGGTCGGATGGGGTTATTTTAACGGAAAACGGCATAAGGCCGTCTGAAAACTAAAAATCGCCCCACAGGGTTTGCATCGCGGCGATGGCGGCCAGTGCGGCGGTTTCGGTGCGCAGTACGCGCCGCCCGAGGCTGACGGCTTGGAAACCTGCTTCTTGGGCGAGCCGTTCTTCCTCTTCCGTCCAGCCGCCTTCAGGCCCCACCATGAAAACGACACTGCGCGGCGGCGGCAGGCTGTTCAGACGGCAGCTCCGGTTCAGGCCCATCAGCAGTTTGGCCTCCGCATCCGGCAGGTTTTGCAGGGCACGGCGGAAGGGCAGCAGCGGGCGCACGGCAGGGACGGTGTTGCGGCCGCTTTGTTCGCAGGCGGAAATAACGATTTCCTGCCAACGGCTTACCCGTTTTTCCGCACGCTCTCCGCTCAGTTTGACTACGGAACGCGCGCTTTCGACGGGGATGATTTCGTTTACACCCAATTCCACGCTTTTTTGCAGCGTAAAATCCATCCGTTCGCCGGAAGAAACGGCCTGTATCAGGGTAATATGCAGCGGCGATTCGTTTTCAGACGGCCGACTCGAACTGATTTCGGCCTCGGCGGTACGTTTATCCAAGCTGTTTAAAACGGCGTGATAGGAAAGGCCGTCGCCGTTGAATAAAACGATTTCTTCGCCGATACGGCAACGCAAAACGTTCAGGTGGCGCACCACATCGCCGGGTAGGGCGACGGTTTCGCCGACGTGCAGGGCGGCGGAAAGAAAGAAGCGGGGCATAACGGGTAAAAATAGGTTAATATTGCTGCAATTATACTATATGGCGTGCGCGTGTTTGCGGCGGCACAAAGGCCGTCTGAAAAGTTTTTGCCCTGCAGAAACCGGTGTTTCAGACGGCCTGTACAAACAAAAGGACAATGAGTGTTAGCACAACTGCAAAATCTGGTGCGGCATATCGCCGATACGGAGGTGATGCCGCGCTTTCTGAGTGTGGGCGGCAGCGAAAAGCCCGACGGCAGCATTTTATCGGAGGCCGATTTGGCCGCGCAGGCCGCCTTTGCCGACGGGTTGAGGCGGATTATCGACTGCCCTATGCTGGGCGAGGAAATGAGCGAGCAGCGGCAGCGTGATTTGTGGCTGCATAATTACGAAGGATTGTGGGTGGTTGATCCCATCGACGGCACCACCAATTTTGTAAACGGCTTTCCGCATTTTGCGTTATCCGCGGCCTTTATGCGGCACGGTCGGCCGGAGCTGGCCGTGATTTACGATCCCGTAGCCCGCGAATGTTTTTCCGCGTCGTCCGGCGGCGGCGCGTATCTGAATGGTCGCAGGCTGCCGCTGGTCCGGCAGGAAAAAAAATTGCACCGCGCCTTGGCCGGTGTGGAAATCAAATATCTGCGTTCGGGCAAACTTTCCAGCCGCATGAACACGCTGTCTCCCGTTGTCAGCATACGCAGCATGGGCAGCAGCACTTTAGACTGGTGCTATCTTGCCGCCGGTCGGATGGATGTATATGTCCACGGCGGGCAGAAGTTATGGGATTATGCCGCTGGTGCATTGATTTTTACCGAAGCGGGCGGCTGCCTAGCGACTTTGGAAGGCGACGATTTTTGGAGTGGGGCGCATACTTTCCAGCGTTCGGTTATTGCTGCGGTCTGTCCCGCTTTGTTTGAGCCGTGGCTGAAGTGGATACGCGAAAATCAATAAGGATGGATACTGTCGCAAAGAAATCTGATTGCACCTCTGCGTCAAACCGCATATAATGCCCCGCATCGGTCGGAACAATCCCTAACCGGCCGGTGTTTTCTATGACGTTTTCCCATAATGTATTTGGCCGTTCATATCTTTTCCCTTGGATATGAGCGGCAATTTTTTATCTGCCTTTTTACATCAGGCCGTCTGAAAACATGTTTTGCCCGTTATGGGGTAATCATCGGGACAGAATAGCCAATCCATAGACGGCGTTTTCGGTCTGATACCGTCTTATTTGAATTTATTTCCCTTTGGTAAAATGCCGTGATGCTCATTAGGCGGGAGGCGGGATAATTGCCGTTATGTCTATGTGTCAAATCCAAAATGTCGCGGTGAAAAAGTAGATAAGCCCCACAATTCCTATTTCAATTCATCAAATGCCTATTGTTACGTCTGGCATTTTGTTCCCGTAAAAAAATTTATTGATACAAATCAATCAGGTAAATAAAAACCTATATAAACATAATACCGCTTAATGTTAAAAATATACCATTTATCTGGAAAAGCCTTATAATACCCCTATTGCGAAAAAAGAACGGCAGTATAGCCGATTTAAACTTTATTTAAATATATAACAAACACTTGGGGTAAATATGAAAAAATTGTTCAACTTGTTGGCAGCGGAATGGCGTGCAGCCTTTGATCCGAAAAGTATCGTGCTGAATGATTGTAATGATGTCAAAGTCCATGCGAAATCATTACAGCATTTGAGTGAGGAAGAACGGGAAACTTTACTGGAGTTTGTAACGCAGGCCGAAATTGCGCGTCAGACGGGACGTGATACTACTGCGGGCTATGGCATTACTGTCGGTGAAGCTTTGGCGCATCAGCACATGATGCAGGATATCGAATCAATCGTGTCGTCTTCTATTTAAGCAGACACCTGAGATTGCGGAATGTTATGAAGGCCGTCTGAAAACCGATTTATCGGTTTTCAGACGGCCTTTTGCTGTTTCAGATGAGGTAAGTTTAAATCCGCATCGGCATTACAATGTATTTGAAATTCGGATTGTTGGGAATGGTAAACAGGGTAGAGCGGTTGGCGTCGCCAAATGCAAGCTGCATGTCTTCGGCGTGTACATTCCGCAATACATCCATCAAGTAATTGATGTTGAAGCCGACTTCCAATTCGCCGCCCTGATAGGCGATTTCCAATTCTTCGCGTGCTTCTTCTTGTTCGTTGTTGCTGCACACTACGCTGAGCAGGCCGGGTTGCAGGTGCAGGCGCGCGCCACGGAATTTTTCGTTGGCCAAAATGGCGGCACGTTCGAGTGCGCCCAATAAATGGCTGCGGTTGAGCAGGAAGATTTTGTCGTTATCGAGCGGGATGACACGGTTGAAGTCGGGGAATTTGCCATCCACTACCTTGCTGACGATGACTGTGCCGTTGCAACGGAAACGGACTTGATTGTTCAGCAGTTCGACGCTGACTTGTTCGTTTGGCTGGTTGAGCAGTTTGAACAGTTCCAATACGGTTTTACGCGGGAGGATGACTTCGGCTTTCGGCAGGTCGGCTTCAATGGTGGCGGCAGAGTAGGCTAAGCGGTGGCCGTCGGTCGCTACCAGACGGAGCTGGTCTCCTTCGGTCTGCATCAGCAGGCCGTTCAGATAATAGCGGATGTCTTGTACGGCCATGCTGTATTGGACTTGCGACAGCATACCTTTGAGTGCTTCCTGTGTCAGAGAAAATGCCGAGCTGACTTCCTCTCCCACGCTCATCAGCGGGAAGTCTTCGGCAGGCAGGGTTTGCAGGGCGAAGCGCGATTTTCCGGCTTTCAGCGTCAGGCGGTTTTGCGCCCAATCCAAAGCAACTTGCGCTCCTTCGGGAAGCGCGCGCAGGATGTCTTGCAGTTTTTTTGCGTTGGTGGTGATACGGAAATCGCCCGTTTCGCTTTTCGGGCCGTCGGTGTTGATTTGAATTTCCAAGTCGGTGGCCAAGATGTTGGTTTGACCGTGTGTACTTTCGAGCAGGACGTTGGATAGGATAGGGAGTGTGTGGCGGCGTTCGACGATGCCGGTCACAGCCTGCAAAGGTTTGAGCAGGGCATCGCGGTCTGCTTGCAAAATCAGCATGTTATTTCCTTAAATTCGGTTAATTTTGAATGAGTAAAAGCAGTTTTTCATAGTCCTGTGCCACTTCGGGGTCTTCTTGCCGCAGTTTGGCTACGGCCTTGATGCCGTGCATGACGGTGGTGTGGTCTCGGCCGCCGAAGGCTTCTCCGATGGCGGGCAGACTGAGGCTGGTCAGGTCTTTTGTCAGGCTCATGGCCACTTGGCGCGGTCGCGCGATATTGCGGGTACGTTTTTTGCCCAGCAACTCGCTGATTTTGACCCGGTAGTGTTTGGCTACCGCATCGAGGATGAGTTCGGCGGTAATGACTTTGTAGGCACTGGCGACAATATCCTGCAATGCTTCGGTAGCCAAGTCGATGTCGATTGGTTTTTTTTGGAAGCGGCTGCTGGCTTCGACCCGTTTGAACGCGCCTTCCAGTTCGCGTACGTTGGAGCGGATGTGTTTGGCGATGAAAAAAGCGGCATCTTCGCGCAAGGTTACGCCGGCGGATTCGGCTTTTTTCTGCAAAATGGCAACGCGCATTTCAAATTCGGGCGGTTCGAGTTCGAGGGTCAGACCCCAGGAAAACCGCGATTTCAGACGGTCGTCCATGTCTTCGATTTTGGCGGGAAGTACGTCGCAGGTTAGGATGAGTTGTTTTTTCTCGGTATGGAAGTGGTTGTACAGATAGAAGAATTCTTCCATTGTACGGTCTTTTCCTTTGATGAATTGGATGTCGTCGATAATCAGCAGGTCGTATTGTTTGTATTGCTGTTTGAAAGTGTCGTAATTGTTGGTGCGAAATGCGTTCATCAGGCCGCGTATGTATTCGTCGGCATGCATATAGCGTACTTTGGCTTTCGGGTTGTGCTGAAGCAGGTCGTTGCCGATGGCCTGTACCAAATGTGTTTTACCCAAGCCGGTGCTGCCGTAGAGGAAAAACGGGTTGTAACGGTCTCCCGGATTTTCTGCAATGGATTTGGCGGCGGCGGCGGCCATGCGGTTGCCTTTGCCTTCCACTAGGGTGGCAAAAGTGTAGTCGGGAGACAGGTTGGTATGGGCATAATGCGCATCACGCTGTTCTTCAGTGCGGCCCGGGGTGGTTTTTGCTGCCTCGGGTTTGTGTTCCTGCTGCTCTTCCGCCGATTTTGCAGGCAGGTTTTTCAAGCGTTCGGCCAGAATGTCTTGCGCGCTTTGTTTTGGTTTTGCAGGTGATTTGGCCGGTTTCGCCATCGCTGCGGTAGAGCTTTCAGACGGCCTTTCCGGTGCGGATGTTGTTTCCTGCACTGTGTCGGTATTCTCGTCCGGAGTCATCGGATAGCTGATGCCGCGGCCCGCTTTAAATTGCAGTGCGGGCTGTTCCGGAGCCAGTTCTTTGAGGACGGTTTCGAATTTAGCGGCGAATTGGTTTTGCAGCATGTTGCTGGCAAACTGGTTTTTGCCATACACCACCCATACATCGTTTTCCTCGCCCACGGTCAGCGGTGCAATCCAAGTATCAAACTGTTGCGGTGTCAGCATCTGATGCAGGCGGCGAAGGCAAAGCGGCCAAAATTCGGCAAGCGTCAAGGTGTTCATAGGGAATCGTCGGAAAATCATTCAGATAGGCCGTGAGAAGAAGGTTCGGCCAAAGATTGCGGGATTATACAGAAAATCTATTATGCCCGCCATGTGCTGCCGATGGGGCCGAAACCCGTACCTCAAACGGGATATTCTGTTTAATTTCCTTATATTGATTGACAAAAACAAGAATTTAGGTTGTAATCTGCCGTTTTCAATTTCATACCGATTTTTAGGAATATCATGAAACGCACTTATCAACCTTCCGTAACCAAACGCAAACGCACCCACGGCTTTTTGGTACGCTCCAAAACTCGCGGCGGCCGTGCCGTATTGGCCGCGCGCCGTGCCAAAGGCCGTAAGCGTTTGGCCGTTTAATCCGAAGCCGTTTTGGAAAGCTTCGGCAGGCAGTACCGCTTATTGAAAACGGAAGAATTTTCTTCCGTTTTTGCTTTAAGAAAGCAATATAACTGCGCGTTACTGCAAATCTCTTATTCCGATGCCAATCCCACCGGGCATGCGCGGCTTGGTTTGGTGGTCGGTAAAAAAACCGCCAAACGTGCCCATGACCGCAATTATATGAAACGTGTGTTGCGCGACTGGTTTCGACGGCATAAGGCGCAGTTGCCGCCTCGGGATTTTGTAATACGGGTCCGCCGCCCCTTCGGGCGCGACGGTGCGGACGAAATACGGGTGCAGCTCCAGCGGCTGCTGTTGCAGAAATCATGATTGCCAAGTTGTTGCAATGGCTGATCAAGTTTTACCAATACTGCATCAGCCCGATGATTCCGCCACGATGTCGCTATACTCCGACCTGTTCGCAATATGCGTTGGAAGCCGTACGCAAATATGGCGCATTCAAGGGGGGCTGGCTGGCAGTCAAACGAATTGCCCGCTGCCATCCTTGGGGCGGGCACGGGCATGATCCGGTGCCTTAAACCGATTCCCGTATCGGATTCGGCCTGCTTCCCGTCATGTTTCAGCCGTACAATGCAGGCAGGAGGGGAAGAGTGCGGCAGAGTTGGATATTTTGTCCGCATGTTTAAATGCAGTACGCGTTTGCGCGCGGAGTGCAAGAGATTTTAAATACCGGTGCGCTGTAAAACAGCCGCCTAAATTTTCAGACGGTCTCTCCTTCCGTCTGACGACATACAGGAAAAACCGATGGACATCAAAAGAATGACCGTGTTTTTTGCTGTTTCCCTGCTGATACTGCTGGGATGGGAAAAAATATTCCCAACCCCGCAGCCCGCGGTTTCAGCCGTGCAGCAAGCCGGACAGCAACAAGCAACCCCGACTATTCCGGCCGAAACCGGTTTGAGTCCGGCTGTTCCGATTACGGTCAGCACGGATACCGTCAATGCAGTTATTGATGAAAAAAGCGGTGATTTGCGCAGCCTGACCTTGCTGAAATACGATTCGGCAGAAGATCAGAGCAAACCTTTCACACTGTTTCACGATGGCAAGGACAGCATTTATGTTGCCCAATCCGACGTGGTGGATGCGGCCGGCCGCAGCCTGACACAAGGATTGAGTTTTCAAAGTGCGCAAAAGCAATACAGCCTTGAAGGCGACAAAGTCGAAGTCCGCCTGACCGCCAACACTGCCAACGGCATCCAGATCGACAAAATCTATACTTTTACCAAAGGCAGCTATTTGGTCGGCATCCGTTTTGACGTGACCAACCGCAGCGGCAGCCCCATCCGAACCGACGGTTCCTACCGCATCGTCCGCGACGGCAAAGCGCCGGAAGGCCAAGGCTATTTCATGGCCAACTACACGGGGCCGGTGTTGTACACCCCGCAGGGCGAATTCCAAAAAGTCTCATTCGGCGATTTGGATGACGACTTCAAAGAAGGGCGCGAGCAGGCCGAATACGAGCGTAAAACGCAGTCCGGCTGGGTCGGTATGAGCCAGCACTACTTCTTCTCGTCTTGGATTCTGCAGCCGAAAGGCGGACAAAGCGTGTGTACCACCGATGCTTGCCGCATCGACATCAAACGCCGCAGCGACAACCTTTATTCCGCCGGCGTTATCGTTCCGCAACCCGAATTGGCCAACGGCATGAAGCAGGGCTTCGGTATTTCCCTGTACGCCGGTCCGCAAACCACTTCCGCGCTCGGCAAAATCGCCGACAATTTGGAATTGATTAAAGACTACGGCCGCGTACATTGGCCTGCAACCGGCCTCTTCTGGCTGATGGACAAACTGCACGGCTTTACCGGCAACTGGGGTTGGGCAATCGTCCTGCTGACCATTATCGTCAAAATAGTCCTCTTCCCGCTGAACAACGCCGCCTATAAATCCATGGCGAAAATGCGCGCGGTCGCACCGAAGCTCGAAGCACTGAAAAAACAATACGGCGACGACCGTATGGCGATGCAGCAGGCTATGATGCAGATGTACCGCAGCGAAAAAATCAATCCGCTGGGCGGCTGTCTGCCGATGTTGCTGCAAATCCCGATCTTTATCGGCCTTTATTGGGCGATATTCAGTTCGGTGGAATTGCGCCAGGCTCCGTGGCTGGGTTGGATTACTGATTTGTCCCGCCATGACCCGTGGTTCATCCTGCCTGTTCTGATGACGGCGACCATGTGGTTCCAAACCACACTGAACCCGCCGCCGACCGATCCGATGCAGGCCAAAATGATGAAGATTATGCCGTTTGTCTTCTCGTTTATGTTCTTCCTCTTCCCTGCCGGCCTGGTGCTGTACTATGTGGTGAACAATCTGCTGACCATCGCGCAGCAATGGTATGTGAACCGCAGCACCGAACAGCAACGTAAAAAAGGCGAAGTGGTGTCCTAATTCGGCATCTGAGTATTGAAAGGCCGTCTGAAAACCTGAGCAAAGGTTTTCAGACGGCCTTTTTATCAAGCGGAATAAGTGATGGTGCAGCGATTAACTTGTTTCTTCGCAGCGTGGCTTCGTTTGATGTTAAAGAGGATGGTTCTGTAAGGTATCGCCAAACGGAATGAATTTGCCTCCCTTCCCCCTTCTGCTGTTTGAGGATTTGCCGCTTTGCCTTGATTGTGCGTCATGATGACTGGGGCGGGACGGGAGGCCGTCTGAAAGCGGCGGTTTGTGTTTTCAATGCGCTTCGGGTGTTGAGTTTGAGCAATCAGAAACTTTCATGTTGGTTTGTGCCGGTCAAAGCCGTATCGCTGCCGTCGCCATGCGCGGCAAGCTGCCCGCGTTTCGCCAAACGGTACCAGCCGAAGAGGCGGTAGAGGCAGAATAGGGCGATGAAGGGCTGGCAGGCGGCGACCAGCAGATAACGCGGGTTGTCGAACGATATGGCCGCTTCACCGCCGGCCAGCCGCAGCAGGGCCCAGCCCCACTGCCACACTGAAGCAAGGGAAAAGGCCAGTACGGCCAAGAGGCCGAGTGTGGCGAATACGCCGACGGGCATGGCTTTGCCGCGAGCCACGGAGCGGTCGAGCCTCAGCAGCATCAGCAGGCCGAACCCGATGCACAATACCATGCCGCCGTTGGCGACGACTTGGAGGCCGGAAAAAACAATGTCGGGCGATACGGGCAGGCCGTCTGCGGGCAGTGCTTTTTTCTGCCCCGAAGCGACGCTTTGCATCACGTTCAGTACGAAGGTGTAAATCATGTCGGCCAGTACAATCCATACCGGCAGTAAAAAAGGGAAACGCATCATGTCTTTGCTCCGTCAAGGGCGGGCAGTGTAGCAGAAAGCCCCTGCCTGATTAAGCATGGATTGAAAAAAACGGCAGGCAGGACGGGCGTGCGGTTGTTTTTCAGACGGCCTCCCCGTCATGCCATGCCTAAGGGGCGCAATTTTGTTACACTACCGCCCGACTTTTACCGGAAACCGATTCTTATGCTGACCTATACCCCGCCGGAGATGCGCGCTGCGCCGCCTACGCGCGAAAAACCGTGGATATTGCTGCTGCTGGCGTTTGCCTGGCTCTGGCCGGGCGTGTTTTCGCACGATTTGTGGAAGCCAGACGAAATTTGGTTTAACGAGGCGGTAAACGGCGTATTGTCGGGCGGCAGTTGGTTGCAGCCGCAAGTGCCGGGCAGGCAGGATGGCGGAATGCCGTTTGTTTACGTTTGGCTGGCGGCGTGGTGTCGCCGGCTGCTGTCGCCTTGGCTGACGGATGCCTATTCGGCGATGCGGTTGGCCAGTGTGCTGTTTACCGCCGTCGGCCTGACGGCCTGCGGCATGGCGGGTTTCCATCTGGCGGGACGGCATCAGGGGCGCAGCGTGGTGCTGATACTGATAGGCTGCGCCGGCCTGATAACCGGCGGCCACCTGCTCGGCGGCGCGTCGGTGCAGTTTGCCGCCGCGGGTTTGTGCCTGTACGGCTTGGCGGTGGCGCGCCGGCGGGCAATTTTTGCCGCGCTGTTGCTGGGCTGCGGCTGGGCGTTGCTGTCGGTGTCGGCCGGTTGGGCGGTTATGGCGGCATTGATGCTGGCCGCCTGCCTGCTGCCGTTGTTTCCCGTTTGGCGGAGCCGCCGTTTCGCCGTTTCGCTGGCTGCCGCCTTTGCTTTGGCCGTGCCGTTGGCCGCCGTGTATCCGCTGGCTTTGTATCAGGTTTCGCCCGAGGCGTTTTCAGGGTGGCTGAACCATCATGTTTTCGGTGTTTTCGGCGGTTTGGCAACTTTTTCCGCCGCCTTCAGCCTGCCCTATTATTTGAAAAACCTGTTGTGGTTCGCCTTTCCCGCCTGGCCGCTGGCGTTGTGGACTTTCAGCCGCCGCCGTTTTTTAAGCGAAAGCTGGGGCGGACCGACGGTGTTGTGGTTGGCAGCGGTGGGGCTGCTGTTGAGTGTCGCGCCGCAAACCCATGCCGACAATCTGATTCTGCTGCTGCCGCCTTTGGCCGTGCTCGGCGCGTGCCGTCTCGACAGCCTGCGGCGCGGCGCGGCGGCGTTTTTCAACTGGTTCGGCATTATGATTTTCGGCCTGTTGGCGGTGTTCCTTTGGATTGGTTTTTCGGCGATGAATTTCGGCTGGCCGGCCAAACTGGCCGAACGGTCGGCTTATTTCAGCCCGTATTACACGCCCGAGTTTGATGTTGTGCCCATGCTGACAGCTCTGTTGTTCACACCGTTGTGGCTGTGGGCGGTTACGCGCAAAAATGTGAAGGGGCGGCAGGCGGTCACCAATTGGGCGGCAGGCATGACGCTGGTGTGGGCTTTGCTGATGACGCTGTTTCTGCCTTGGCTGGATGCGGCCAAAAGTTACCGCCCGGTGGTGGCGCGTATGGAAGCCGCCGCTCCTGCCGAATTGCGCGAACGCCGTGCCTGCTTCAGCATAGACGAAACGGCCGTCCTTGCCCGCGTGTCGTGGCGCGAATACGGCAGCCTGCCCTTCGAAGTCGGCGAATCGGCTTGCGGCTACCGGCTGATACAGGCCAATGCCGATGCGGCCGTGCCCGCAGGCTGGCGCGAGGTTTGGCAGGGCGGCAGGCCGCGCAATAAAAACGAACGTTTCCTTTTGCTGCAACGTTTGTGAAGCGGACAGACAGATTGAATGGGCAGAAAGAGGCCGTCTGAAAACTGTTTTTCAGACGGCCTCTTTCCGTTCAAACGTTTTATTCCGCTTATTTCACTTTGCCCTTCAACGCGCCGTAGCCTGCCGCGTCCATTTGTTCCAGCGGGATGAATTTCAAACTTGCGCCGTTGATGCAGTAGCGCAGGCCGCCTTTGTCTTTGGGGCCGTCGGGAAAGACGTGTCCCAAGTGCGAATCGGCGGCGTGGCTGCGCACTTCGGTGCGGCGCATGTTGTAGCTGAAATCGTCGTGTTCGGTAATGGCGGCGGCGTTAATCGGGCGGGTGAAGCTCGGCCAGCCGCAGCCGGAATCGAATTTGTCGGCGGAGCTGAACAGGGGTTCGCCGCTGACGACGTCCACATAAATGCCGGGTTTGAACAGATGGTCGTATTCGTGGCTGAAGGCGTATTCGGTCGCGCTTTTTTGGGTAACTTGGTATTGCTCTTCGGTCAGGATGCGTTTGAGTTCGGCATCGCCGGGTTTTTTATATGTTGCCGCGTCGAAGCCTTTGCCTTGCGGGGCGGCTTTGCTTTTGCCCGGCAGCGGTTCGTCGGCTTTGCGGATGTCGATGTGGCAGTAGCCGTTGGGGTTTTTAATCAGGTAGTCCTGATGGTATTCCTCGGCATCGTAAAAGTTTTTCAGCGGCTCGTTTTCGACGACGAGGGGCTGTTTGTATTTTTGCTGCTCGCGTTTGAGGGCGGCGGCAATGACGGCTTTTTCGGCGGGGTCGGTGTAGTATACGCCGCTGCGGTATTGCGTGCCGGTGTCGTTGCCTTGTTTGTTGAGGCTGGTCGGGTCAACGACGCGGAAATAATATTGCAGGATGTCGTCAAGGCTGAGTTTGTCGGCATCGTAGGTGACTTTGACGGTCTCGGCATGACCCGTGTCGCGGTAGGATACATCTTCGTAGCTCGGGTTTTTCGTTTTGCCGTTGGCGTAGCCGGATACGGCGTCAACCACGCCGTCTATGCGTTGGAAATAGGCTTCCAAGCCCCAGAAGCAGCCGCCGGCGAGGTAGATGGTGCGCGTGTTCATGATTTTTGAATCCTTTTTCTGTGTGTCGGGTTTGTAGAACGCGTTTTTCAGACGACCTAAATCGGCATTCGGGTCGCGGATTAACGCCAATGCCTGCGCTTCGTTGATGCTGCCTTTGACGATGCGCTGTACGTCGCCGTCTTTACCGATTAACGCCCACGAGGGATAAACACTGATATTCAGGCTTTGGGCGATGGTGCCGCCGTTGTCGGTCACGACGGGCAGCTTGGGATAGTTCAAACCGGCATACCATTTCTGGAAGTCGCCGTCTTTTTTCTCGTGCAGAAAGCCGGGGGACGCGACGGTAATCAGGTTGGCGGAGCCGAACCGCTTGTCCTGCGCCCATTTTTCGGTTTGCCCCAATTCGGACAAACACAAAGGACACCAGCTCGCCCAGAATTTAATCAGGGTCGGTTTGTCTTTTTTCAAATAAACACCGGCGGGGCGGCCTTGCGGCGTTTTCAGTTCGGATAACATTTTCGGCACGGACGCGGCCTCTGCGGGAACGGTGTGGGGCAGCAGGAAGGCCGCGCCGGCCACGGCCACACCCGTCAGTAGGGCGATTTTCCAACCCGATTTTTTCTGATTTTCCATCTTTCACTCCTTTTGTTTACATTACAACAGATGATGTTTAGACGGCGGCAGGCGCCTAATCTTACAGCCTTGCACATAAAAAAGTAAAAGGCCGTCTGAAAAATAAATTTTCATCTTGTCAAAACTGCATTTTCAGACGGCCTGTCCATTGCAGTTGCGGCGTAAAAAGCATACACTCGCTACATCCGACTACAACAACAGGAGAACCCTAAATGAAACAATTGGCCATGTACATCAACGGACGCTTTGAAAATGATTTCAACGGCGAATGGCGCGACGTATTGAACCCTTCCACCGAAGAAACCATCGCCCGCGAACCCAAAGGCGGCAAAGCAGACGTTGACCGCGCCGTAGCGGCGGCGCGTGCGGCGCAACCGGCATGGGAGCGGCTGCCTGCGATCGAACGCGGCGCGTATTTGCGCAAAATCGCCCAAGGCATACGCGAACGCGCCGACGAGCTGACCGACACCATCGTTGCCGAAGGCGGTAAAACCAAAGACTTGGCACGCGTGGAAGTCATGTTCACCGCCGACTATCTCGATTACCAAGCCGAATGGGCGCGCCGTTATGAAGGCGAAATCATCCAAAGCGACCGCCCGCGCGAAAACATTTTATTGTTCAAACGTCCGCTGGGCGTCGTGGCAGGCATCCTGCCGTGGAACTTCCCCTTCTTCCTGATTGCCCGCAAAATGGGCCCCGCTTTGGTCACGGGCAACACCATCGTCGTCAAACCCAGCAGCGTGACCCCGATCAACTGCCACATCTTCGCCGAAATCGTCGATGCGGTCGGACTGCCCGCAGGCGTGTTCAACGTGGTAAACGGTCCCGGCGCGGAAATCGGCAACGCCTTGTCCGCACACCCGCAAGTCGATATGGTCAGTCTGACCGGCTCCGTCGAAGCGGGCCGCCAAGTGATGGAAGCCGCTTCCGCCAACATCACCAAAGTCTCGCTGGAACTCGGCGGCAAAGCCCCCGCCATCGTTTTGAAAGACGCGGATTTGGACTTGGCAGTGAAATCCATCTTGGCTTCGCGCGTCGGCAACACCGGTCAAATCTGCAACTGCGCCGAGCGCGTCTATGTCCACAGCAGCCTGAAAGACGCGTTCATTGAAAAAATGACCGCCGCCATGAAAGGCGTACGCTACGGCAACCCTGCCGAAGCCGAAGCAGGCGCGCTGGAAATGGGTCCGCTGATTGAAGAGCGCGCCGTCAAAGCCGTTGCCGAAAAAGTGGAACGCGCCGTCAAACAAGGTGCGACGCTGGTCTGCGGCGGCAAACGCGCCGAAGGACGCGGCTATTTCTTCGAGCCGACCCTGCTGACCGACACCGACAACAACATGGACATCATGAAGGAAGAAACCTTCGGCCCCGTCCTGCCTGTTGCCACCTTCGACACACTCGACCAAGTCATCGCCTTGGCAAACGACTGCGAATTCGGTCTGACCAGCTCCGTGTACACCACCAACCTGAACGAAGCCTTCTACGTCACCCGCCGCCTGCAATTCGGCGAAACCTACATCAACCGCGAAAACTTCGAAGCCATGCAGGGCTTCCACGCGGGCTGGAAAAAATCCGGTATCGGCGGCGCGGACGGCAAACACGGTTTGGAAGAATATCTGCAAACCCAAGTCGTTTATCTGGAAACCAATATTTGATAACGCCTTGATGGGTTGATATAAAAGGCCGTCTGAAAAACCGGAACAAGGTTTTTCAGACGGCCTCTTTATGTTCGCTTACAGGCGGGCGCACAAACGGGCGACAATGTCGGCCGCACTGCCGGGGACGCACCTGCCCGCGCCCTGTCCCGCCCAAAACGGCGAAAAATCAAAGCAGCCGCGCCGTTCCGCTTCCGCCTTCAACGCGCCTGCCGCCGCGCCCGCCAAGGGGAAGGGCAGGGCGGATTCGTTCATCGGGCCGGCTTCGCGCATGAAACGGTTGACGATGCCGCGCGCCGCGCCGCCGCTGAACAGGTTGGTGACGGCGGTGTCTTCCGGCCGTGCGGATTGGATGGCCGCGCGGTGGGCGGGTTTGGTCAGGGCTTCGTCGGCCAGCAGGAAGGCCGTTCCCGCCTGAACCGCCGCCGCACCCAAATCCAAAGCGGCGCGAACGGCATCGGCATCGGCAATCCCGCCCGCCGCAACGACGGGCAGGTTCACCGCCCGGCAGACGGCGGGCAGCAGGGCGAAAAGGCCGCTTTGGCAGGCGGGGTCGCGGTTTAAAAACCAGCCCCGGTGGCCGCCGGCCTCCCAGCCTTGGGCGATGACGACGTCCGCGCCGTTCGCCTCCAGCCACAAGGCTTCTTCCACCGTGGTCGCACTCGCCCACACTTCACAGCCGGCGGCTTTCACGCGCGAGAGCAAATCCGATGCGGGCAGGCCGAAATGGAAACTGGCCACCGGCGGGCGGAAGCGTTCCAGCAAAGCCAGTGCGTCCGCGTCAAACGGCCGTCTGCCGCCGTTGGCGGGAATATCGCCTTCCGACAGGCCGAGTTTGTCGAAATAGGGGCGCAGCACGGCCAGCCAGGCGGCGCGTTGCGCCTCGTCCGCTTCGGGTGTGCGGTGGGCGAAGAAGTTGAGGTTGTAGGGCAGGCCGCCGCCTTCGTCCCGCATCGTTTGCAAGGCCTGTTCGAGGGCGGGCGGGCCGTACATGGCGGCGGCCAGCGAGCCCAGCGCGCCGGCACGGCAGACCGCCAGCGGCAGCGCGGTATCGTGGGCGAAGGCCATCGGTGCCTGAATCAGCGGATAGCGAAGGGAGGCGAGGATTGCGGACATGGTGTTTCTCCTTTTTTTCCGGTTTGTATGGTTGGAAGTCGAAAGAACGGTTACACGGGCAGGATGGGCTTCGACCGATCCATGCCCGTATGCCCTGAAATGGTAGGGCGGCATTCCTTATTTTAACTGATTAAATTTTTCTGTATGTCAGCTATAACACAAGGGCGCAAGCATAGCATAAGGCCGTCTGAAAAGCCGTTTCCCGCTTTTCAGACGGCCTCTCTCCGCCCGCAATGGCTAAACGGCGGCAAATCCATTAAAATACGCCGCTTAATCCTACACAAAGAACATTATGGAAGCCGAAGTAATCAACCAGCTCAACAATGCGTTAAACGATTTGGAAAAGCGCAGCGAAGACATCCGCGTTTATATGGACTATCAGGGCAAGAAAGACCGATTGGAAGAAGTCATCGGCCTTTCCGAAGACCCTGAGCTGTGGAACGACCCCAAACGCGCCCAAGAAATCGGCAAAGAGCGCAAAATCCTTGAAGGCATCGTGTTGACGCTCGACAACATCGCATCAGGCATCGAAGACAACCGAATGCTGATTGAAATGACCGTTGAAGAAAACGACGAAGAAGGTTTCGCCGCCGTGCAGGAAGACGTGGCGGGACTGGGAAAACAGATGGCGGATTTGGAGTTCAAACGGATGTTCAACCAGCCCGCCGACCCGAACAACTGCTTTATCGACATCACCGCAGGCGCGGGCGGTACGGAGGCGGAAGACTGGGCGGGTATGCTGTTCCGCATGTACAGCCGCTACGCCGAGCGCAAAGGCTTCAAAATCGAAATCCTCGAAGAAGACGACGGCGAAATCGCGGGCATCAACCGCGCCACCATCCGCGTGGAAGGCGAATACGCCTACGGCTTGCTGCGCACGGAAACCGGCGTTCACCGCTTGGTGCGCTACTCGCCGTTTGACTCGAACAACAAACGCCATACGTCGTTCTCATCCGTGTTCGTGTACCCCGAAATCGACGATTCCATCGAAATCGAAATCAACCCCGCCGATTTGCGCATCGACACCTACCGCGCATCGGGCGCGGGCGGTCAGCACATCAACAAAACCGATTCCGCCGTGCGTATTACCCACGAGCCGACGGGGATTGTGGTGCAATGTCAAAACGACCGTTCGCAACATGCCAACAAAGCCGCTGCGATGGAAATGTTGAAATCCAAACTGTATGAATTGGAAATGCGCAAACGCAACGAAGAAAAACAAGCATTGGAAGAAGGCAAGTCGGATGTGGGTTGGGGCAGCCAAATCCGTTCGTACGTCTTGGACTCCTCGCGCATCAAAGACTTGCGCACAGGCTACGAAGTCGGCAACACCAAAGCCGTATTGGACGGTGATTTGGACGGCTTCATCGAAGCCAGCCTGAAACAAGGCGTGTAAATTTCAGGCCGTCTGAAAGCACCGCCGCTTTTCAGACGGCCTTCATCCCAAGAAAGGAAAACCTTATGACTAAAACGCTCCTCATCGTACTCGGCCTCCTGGCCGCCCCGATGGCCGCCACCGCCGCCCCGCTCGGCAGCAGCGACCAAGGCGAATACGTCCTGCTCGACAAAGACGAAAACCCCACGCCGATGCAGATGCAGTTCGTCCTGAAGGGCAAACAGTGGATTATGAACGGCCGCGAAGGAGGAGGGCAGTGGCAGCCCGTCTGCCAAGGCACGGGCGAATGCCGTTTGGTCGCATCCTCCGCAGGCGAAGTTTCCCGCTGGAAAAAAAACCTGCCCGACAGCTGGCAGCCGCATAACTTCGGCTGCATCAACAACAAAGCCTTCGCCTTCTGCCGCGTAGACCATGCCACCGACCCCAACCGCAAAGGCTACTGGTGGTTCGGCCTGGTGGACGGCAAAGTCGTACCGCTGCCGGTCAACCGCCTGTAAGGCTTGAAAACCGGAGAGGCCGTCTGAAAAACATTTTTCAGACGGCCTCGTCATGCCCCTGATGAACATCCACCTGCCCGAAGAATTTTCCGCCCTGCAACCCGAAACGGAGGCGGGCGGCGATTGGAGTGTTTACCTGGTTTTGTGCCAAAACGGTTCGCTCTACTGCGGCGTCAGCAACCGCCCCGCCGAACGCTTTGCCGCCCATCTGGCCGGACGCGGCGCGCGCTACACCCGTATGCACAAACCGCTCGAAATGAGGCTGGCCGCCGACGGTTTGGACAGGGCGCAGGCGCAAAGGCTGGAGGCCGGCATCAAAAAACTGCCCAAAACGCGCAAAACCGCCTTGTGGCGGCAAAGCATGCCGTTGTGCCGTGCGGAAGGAGGGGGCGGTTGAAACTTTCAGACGGCCTTTTTGTCCTGCCGCCGATTCCCTGTTAAAAAACCATTTATGAACAAACCACTGCGTATCTTAGGTATAGACCCCGGCAGCCGCATCACCGGCTTCGGCATCATCGACGTGGTCGGGCGCGAGCATTTTTACGTTGCCTCCGGCTGCATCAAAACCATACCCGGCGACGAATTGGCCGGACGCATCGGCATCATCGTCGAAAACATCGGCGAAATCATCGCCTGCTACAAACCGCAGCAGGCGGCGGTGGAGCAGGTGTTCGTCAATGTGAACCCCGCCGCCACCCTGATGCTGGGGCAGGCGCGCGGGGCGGCGGTGGCGGCCTTGGTGATGCGCGGCCTGCCGGTATACGAATACACCGCCCTGCAGGTCAAACAGGCCGTGGTCGGGCAGGGCAAGGCGGCCAAGGAGCAGGTTCAGGATATGGTGGTGCGGATGCTGGGGCTGTCGGGCACGCCGCAGGCCGATGCCGCCGACGGGCTGGCCGTCGCCCTGACTCACGCCCTGCGCAATCAGGGTTTGGCCGCGCGCCTGAACCCCGACGGCTTGCAGGTGAAGCGCGGCCGTTTCCAATAATTCAGGCCGCGCCGACAGGCAGATAAAGGCCGTCTGAAAGCCGGAAAAACGGTTTTCAGACGGCCTTAAACATTATGCAATGGCACAAAACTGCTTCGCCGATTCTGTTATGCACGGTTGTCGCGCGGACGGTACGGTGGAATGGTTTGGCGATGGTTGTTGGATACCCTGCATCTTAAAACGTTCAGGTCGAACAACCGAAGGCCGTCTGAAAAGCTGTAAAACGGTTTTCAGACGGCCTGAACGGTGTTGCGGCAGTTGGTGGCGGGCCTGTTTCGATTCAATGGGTGAACGATGGCCGGTGCCGCCTGAGGGGGTTTGTCGCGTTCCAAACGCTGCCCGACTGTTTCAGGCATCCGCGCTGTCTAAAACGTCCAGTATTTCATCGCCGAATTTGTCGATTTTGGCCTCGCCCAGGCCGTAGATGCTGCGCAAGCCGTCCAAGCCGCGCGGCATTTTTTCGACGATGTCGCGCAGGGTTTTGTCGCCGCAGACCATGTAGGCGGGGATTTCCTCCGCCCGCGCCCTTTCCTGCCGCCATTTCCGCAATGCCTGCCACAGCCTTTCTTCTCGTTCGGTGCGCAGCCATTCTTCCTTCGGTTTCTGTCCAGCGGTTTTGTCGCGTTTGAGCGGGCGCAGCATGACGGTGCGGCGGTTTTTCAGCACGTCGCGCGCTGCTTCGGTCAGCAGCAGGCGGTGGTGGTGTTGGGAATCGACTTGCAGCAGGCCGAGGCCTATGCTTTGGCGGACGACGGCTCGCCAGTCTTTGTCGGTCAGGTCGGCGCCGATGCCGAAGGTGGAGAGTTCCTGATGGCGGTTGTCCCGTATCCAGTCGTCGGCTTTGCCGCGCAGGACGTTGATGACGTAGCCGGCGGCGAAGCATTGGCCGACGCGGTAGATGCAGCTGAGGAGTTTTTGCACCAACAGCGTGCCGTCGAAGCGGACGGGCGGGTGCAGGCAGTTGTCGCAGTGGCCGCAGGGTTCGGAGTGTTCGCCGAAGTGGCGCAGCAGCATGACGCGGCGGCATTCGGCGGTTTCGCATACCGCCAGCATGGCGTCGAGTTTTTGCAGTTCGATGTTTTTTTGGAATTCGCCGCTTTGGCCTTCGAGGATGCGTTCGCGCAGGATGACCCAGTCGTTGAGGCCGTAGCACAGCCAGCTAACGGCGGGCAGACCGTCCCGTCCGGCGCGGCCACTTTCCTGATAGAAGTGTTCGATGCTCTGCGGCATGTCGAGGTGGGCGACGAAGCGGACGTCGGGTTTGTCTATGCCCATGCCGAAGGCGACGGTGGCGACGACGATGAGGCCGTCTTCGTGGGTGAAGCGGTATTGCGCGGCTTCGCGCTGTTGCATGGTCATGCCGGCGTGGTAGGCCACGGCATCCAGGCCGTTTTCGCATAAGAAGGCGGCGGTGTCGTCCACTTTTTTGCGGCTCAGGCAGTAGACGATGCCGCTTTGTCCGGCCATTTGCCCTTGGATAAACTGCAAAAGCTGTTTTTTGCCGTTGTTTTTTTCCACAACCTGATAATAGATGTTCGGGCGGTCGAAGCTGGCGACGAATTCGGGCGAGTTTTCCAGTTTGAGGTAGTGTTTGATGTCGGCGCGGGTTTCCGCGTCGGCGGTGGCGGTCAGGGCGATGCGGGGGACTTGCGGGTAGCGGTCGGCCAACAGTCCGAGCTGGCGGTATTCGGGACGGAAGTCATGCCCCCATTGGCTGACGCAGTGCGCTTCGTCGATGGCGAACAGGCTGACGGCGGTGTGGTCGAGAAAGCGCAGGAAACGTTCGCCTACCAGCCTTTCGGGCGAAACGTAGAGCAGTTTCAGACGGCCTGTGGCGATGTCGTCGGCGATTTGGCGCACGTCGTCGGGCGGCGTGCCGCCGTGTACCGCCGCGCAATGCACGCCTGCCGCGCGCAGGTTGGCCACTTGGTCGTTCATCAGCGCGATCAGCGGCGACACCACCACCGCCACGCCGCCGCGCATCAGGGCGGGAATCTGGTAACACAGCGATTTGCCCCCGCCCGTCGGCATCAGTACCAGCAGGCTGTTGCCGCCCGCCAGCGTTTCGACGATTTCCGCCTGCCGTCCGCGAAACGAGGGGTAGCCGAACACATCGTTCAGTATTTCAAGCGCGGCCGGGGCAGTCATGGCGGAGTTTCCGTTATCCGTTATAATGGGCGCGTTATTGTAAAGGCCGTCTGAAAGGATAGCAAATGAACACAAAACACCTCCTCCGTCCCGCCGCGCTGCTCCTGCCGCTGGTTATCTTGGCCGGCTGTCCGAGCGTCGGCAACGTGCCGCAGGCCGGCGGCGACTGGCACAACATGGGCGAAGCCAATAACGGCAACTTCATGCTGGCGGTAGACAAAAACAGCATCAAGCGCAACGGCCAGCTCGTTACCTTCCGCGACCGCAAAATCGTCGTCGATATGAAGGAAGAACGCTTTATCAATGTGCCGCCTTACAAAACCGCCATCAACAACTGGGAAATCCACTGCGGCAACAAAACCTTCCGCCTGACGGCCTCCACCCTCTACGACGATACGGGCAAAATCATCTCCGACGAGAAATACACCGCCGTCGATATCCGTCCGATGGCCATTCCACCCAACTCCCTCACCGAAGAGCAGCGCAAAATCGTCTGCGCGCACTAAACAGGAAACGACGACATGAAAAAACGGATTACCTTATTTTTATTGGCCGCCGCCCTGCCTATGGCCGCAAGCGGCAACAGCGACGAATTGATGAGTGCGCAGGCCGCTTTCCGGCAGGCGCTTGCCGCGCAAAATTCCACCGATGCCGGCCTGATACACCTCCAGCAGCGGCTCGAAGACGCACAGCGGCGCAAAGCTTCGGCCGAAGCCGACGTTCAGGCCTACTCGCAAAAACTGGCCGAAGCGCAACAGCAGAAAGCCGCCAACGACTCTGCCCTGAAGCAGGCGGGCGAACGGTTGAACGCCGCCTGGCAGGCCGTGCACGGCAGCCGTTAAACCTTCGTTGGAAGGCCGTCTGAAAACCGCGTTCCGCCGACAGGACGGCAATCGGCGTATTTGCCGTACCGCCGGTATCCGAACCGTGAGGCCGTCTGAAAGCAAATGTTTCCTGCAAAGGAAGCAGACTTTCAGACGGCCTTGTCCGTTCCTGCTATAATCCGTGCGGCATACGGGTCGGACAGACAGTCGCCGCGTACCGCCGCAAGGCGTACGGGGAGGAAAGTCCGGGCTCCGCAGGGCGGAATGCCGGCTAACGGCCGGGCGCGGCAACGCGACGGAAAGTGGAACAGAGAGCAGAACCGCCGATGGCTGTCTGAAAAGGCGGCTCAGGTAAGGGTGAAAAGGTGCGGTAAGAGCGCACCGTGCACCTGGTAACAGGGCGCAGCAGGCCAAACCCCATTCGGAGCAAGACCAAACAGAACGCAACGACGCTGCCCGCCGAGCGTTCGGGTAGGTTGCTGGAGCGCGTCAGCAATGGCGCGCCTAGAGGAATGACTGTCCGACGACAGAACCCGGCTTACCGTCCGGCCCGTATGCCCCACCACCCAACCCTACAAACGGAGCAAACATGGAACTCGTCTTTATTCGTCACGGCCAAAGCGAATGGAACGCCAAAAACCTCTTCACCGGCTGGCGCGACGTCAAACTGAGCGAACAAGGCATAGCCGAAGCGCAGGCCGCGGGCCGCAAACTGAAAGAAAAAGGCTACCTGTTCGACATCGCCTTCACATCCGTTCTCACCCGCGCCATCAAAACCTGCAACATCGTTTTGGAAGAGTCCGACCAACTCTTCGTGCCGCAAATCAAAACCTGGCGGCTGAACGAACGCCACTACGGCCAACTGCAAGGGCTGGACAAAAAACAGACCGCTGAAAAATACGGCGACGAACAAGTCCGCATCTGGCGGCGCAGCTACGACACCCTGCCGCCGCTGCTCGACCCGGAAGACCCGTTTTCCGCGCACAATGACCGCCGTTACGCGCACCTGCCCGCCGATGTCGTTCCCGACGGCGAAAACCTGAAAGTCACGCTCGAACGTGTACTGCCTTTCTGGGAAGACAAAATCGCCCCCGCCATTATCAGCGGCAAACGCGTATTGGTCGCCGCCCACGGCAACAGCCTGCGCGCCTTGGTGAAACACATCGAGGGCATTTCCGACGACGACATCATGGGCGTGGAAATCCCCACCGGCCAGCCGCTGGTGTATCAGTTGGATGACAACTTAAAAGTCTTGGACAAATTCTACCTGTAACGCTGCGGGCGAATCCGGACAATACAAAAAGGCCGTCTGAAAAAATATTTCAGACGGCCTTTTCGACACTTCATTTCTGTAAACGATTTCTGTAAACGTGTGGGGAGGTGTTAGTTTTGTCATAGAGTGGTAAGAACAAAAAACGGGGAAAAATTTAATAAAAACAAAAAAATGGCCGAAAACAGGCCGAAAATCGAAATTGCAAAAAAGCGCGAAAAAACTGCCTATTTTTTAGCAGATTCGCGCTTTTTTTGTCACAAGAACCATCAGAAAGTCATCAATTACTGATACCGCAGTCCCAGAGGTAGCGGCCGTATATCTCGAAGTAGTGGTCTTCGGAATGGGACAAGTCCAGGTCGAAGGTGGGATACAGCCCTTTGTTGGGGTTGTCGCTGATAACGCGGAAAACAGAGGGGGCGATTTTTTGCAGGCGTTTGACCCTTAATTCATCGCCCTGTCTGAACAGGTAGATACCTTCGCTCAAATACTCTGCGCAGGCCTGCCAGAGTACCGTGCCGCGGTCAATGATTGTGGGGAACATGCTGTCGCCTTTGATTCGCGTGCAGAAACAGTTTGCCGGGCGGACGCCCAGATGGTCGAAGAACGAGGCTCTGAACCACATGGCTTCGGTTTCCACGTCCCACACGATGCTGCCCGGCCCTGCGCTGGCGAACACGCTTGTGTGGTAGCGCACGGGCACGATGCCGGCGGTACTCTGCCGCGCCGACCATTCCGGATACTCTTCAATCATCTGCCGCATAGACAACGGCACGGCGGGCAGGCGCGCGTTTTCCCGGCTGTCTGCCCTCTCATTATATATAGGCTTTGCCTCAGGCTTCCCGCTGCGGGCGGCCTTTTCTTGCAGCAGTACATCGAGCACGCCTTTTTCTTTTAATTCCTCAATGACATAGTTTGGAATTTCATAAAGCGTTTTAATTCCCTTAGGGCCGCCTTTTCCTGAAACATGCACGCAGCCCCAATTCTCGCGCTTTGCCTTACCGGCTATTCCTCTATCACTCCTTGGCAGTGATTTCAATTCGTACTGTTCAACCAATTCAACCAGTTCATCGATTCCAAATTTCAAGCCCATTTCAGTTCCTAACTTAGTTTGAAAGTACCGAACAAAGTTGCGAATTTATATATTTATATAAATCATCGATTTAATTATTTTCTTGTTCGGAAGTTGCGAATTTAGTTGCGAACAAGTAGTTCGTAACTTATACTGTCCACAACTTGATAAGTCAAATTATAAACGACTTATAAACCGCTCTTTAACAATTTGGACAAAAGCCGAGAAAAGTAGATAAGAAGTAAGAAGCAGTGTTTTAAGACTGCTTAACAGGCCGTCTGAAATACGGACGGCCGATTAAGCTGTTTTTAAAGGAGTACGCACAAAAGCGAAAACGTCACCCTGCCTGTCGCCGACCAATACGCCCTGCCGCGCGCCGAATTGGGACAAATCTGGCAAATCCAAGAACCGTCGGGTAACTGGCAGGGCACGGTCACCGGCGTTACCCTCAACGTCGACATCGAAAACGACGCCCCCGTCGTCATGCAGACCGTTACCATCGACCGCTACTTGGGTTAGGCTGTCTGAAAAGGCCGTCTGAAAGGAAAAACATGAACCTCTACCGCCAGCTTACCGACCTGATGAAACGCGAAAGCCGCGCCGCCGCCAAAATCACCGCCTCCCTCGGCGGCGGCACATGGGAAGCCGAAACGCAAAGCGGCCGCACAGTCATCCTGCGCGGCCGCGGCGAAACGGGCAAACGGTTTTTTTACGACGCCCATACCGGCCAAATCCTCGCCCCCGCCCCCGATTTGGACATGACGGATATTGCCGTGTGAAGTGAAGCGGAGAAGGACGGGCGGGATTGTTTGGAAGCCTAGAATGGGGATATTGGAACAAGAAGAGAGGAATATTTGAAGAGGGACGGCGACGCGGAGGTGATGGGACACCGCCGCGCCAGCCAAGCAGGACAGGCTGCATTGACTTCGAGGCCGTCTTGTCTGTACAGACGGGCGGGATTGTAATCAAACCGTAAGGAAATGCAAACATGTACCGCGAATTGCGTTGCACAGCCTGCAACAAACTGTTGGGAAAAGGCAGCGGCACAGTGGAAATCAAATGCTGCCGCTGCAAAACCGTCAACCGTTTCAACTGATTTTTAACAGAGTGCCGTGAGCACCGTATTTTTTTCAACAGAGCCGCCCGACGGCCTTAGCGAAAGGAAAATATGGATGCGAACGCACCCTCAAAACCCACCGTCGGCAGCCTGTTCGCAGGCATCGGCGGCTTCGACCTCGGTTTCGAGCAGGCAGGATTCGCAACCGCGTGGCAGGTCGAAATCGACGACACCAACCGCGCCGTCCTCGCCGACCGCTTCCCCCATGCCAAACAACTGCGCGACGTGCGCACCTGCCTGCCCGACTTGTGGCGCACAGATGTCATCGTCGGCGGCTTCCCCTGCCAAGACGTCTCCATGGACTGGATGAGGCCGACGCTGCGGAAGCTCGGGCTGCGGGAAACGCCGTCTGCCCGCAAGTCGCCCGCTGGATTGCCGAAAAATTCATCCCAACCTTCCGATAAATAAAACAAAAGGCAGAGCACCGCGAGTGCCTGCCGCATATGACAAAAACAAACCACCATACCAAAGCCCCGCTGCCCTTCGTCGGGCAGAAACGACACTTTATAAAACACTTCAAAGCCGCCTTGGGCAACATCCCCGACGACGGAGCAGACTGGACGGTTATCGACGTCTTCGGCGGCAGCGGCCTTCTGGCACACGTTGCCAAACGCACCAAACCCGCCGCCCGCGTCATATATAACGACTTCGACGGCTACGCCGACCGCCTGCGAAGCATCCCCGACACCAACCGCCTGCGTGACAGACTGGCCGCGATATTGGACAACAAGCCGCGTGAAAAGAGACTGGACAAAGACATCAAGTCCGCCGTTATCGCCGCCATCGAAAACTTCGACGGCCGCAAAGACCTCAACTGCCTGCGCTCATGGCTGCTGTACAGCGGCAAAGAAGCTCCGACGCTCGAACACCTATATAAGGAGACCATGTACAACTGCCTGCGCCGCAGCCCGTATCCCGAAGCGGCGGACTATCTGGACGGCCTCGAAATCACCGCCGAATCATTCGAGACCCTGCTGCCCCGATACGCAGGACGGGAAAACACCCTGCTGGTACTCGACCCGCCCTACGTCTGCACCCAGCAGGGCATGTACGCCAACAAGGCTTATTTCGGCATGATTCCCTTCCTGATTCTGACCGCGATGGTGCGGCCGCCCTTCATCTTCTTCAGCAGTACCCGCAGCGAGTTCGCCGCCTACCTCGACTACCTGCGGCGGCACCGCCCGCAGGAATGGGCGAAATGGGAGGGCTTTGAGCATGTCAAAATCACCGGCGGCATCTCCAAAACCGTCCGCTATGAGGACAATATGATTTACCGATTCACTCCCGAGCAGGCATAACAAAAGGGGCTGGCTGCCCCTTTGTTCCCACGCTACACGAGCCAAGCAGGAATATGGATAAAACGGGAGGAATTTTGCGCGGGTTTTGTCATGGGTGATAAAGGTGGGGGTGTGACAAAAAAAACGCAAAACAGGGACAAAACGCCCGCGACGTTACAAAACGGCATCAGCCGCCCATAAACCAGAATTTCAACGCCCACAATACGGCAACTATCCACACCATAGGCGGCACGTCTTTGACGCGGTTGCACAAGAGTTTGATCACGGCGTAGCTGATGAAGCCGAAGGCGATGCCGTCGGCAATCGAATAGGTGAACGGCATGAACACGATGGTCAGGAAAGCGGGGGCGGCTTCGGTCATATCGTCCCAGTCGATTTCACGCGCGCTGCGCAGCATTTGCGCGCCGACGTAGAGCAGCGCGGGCGCGGTGGCGAAACCGGGGATGCTCTGCACCAGCGGCGAGAAAATCAGACACGCCAGCATCAATACGCCGACGGTTACGGCGGTCAGCCCCGTGCGGCCGCCTGCGGCAACACCCGCCGCGCTTTCGACATACGGCGTGGTTGAAGACGTACCCAGCGCGGCACCGGCGACGATGGCGGTCGAGTCGGCAAGCAGGGCGCGCTTCAGGCGGGGCAGTTTGCCGTCTTCCAGCAGGCCCGCGCGGTGGGAAACGCCGACCAGCGTGCCGGTGGAGTCAAACAAATCAACCAGGAAAAAGACGAAAATCACGCTGACCATGCTGAGTTTAAAGAGGCCGGTAAAATCCATCTGCATGAACGTCGGTGCAATGCTCGGAATTTCGCCGACCACGCCTTTAAATTCGCTCAAGCCCAGCAGGGTGGAAATGGCCGTGATTGCCAGAATGGTCAGGATAATCGCCCCTTTGACGCGGAAATGACCCAACGCCACCACCATGGCGAAGCCCGCCAATACCAAGAGCGCGACGGGTTGATGAATATCACCCAGTTTCACCAAAGTTGCTTCGCTGGAAACAATGATGCCTGCGCCTTTGAGCGCAATCAGCGACAGAAACAGCCCGATGCCGGCGGCAATCGACATTTTCAAACCCATAGGCAGCGCGTTCACCAACATTTCGCGCACCTTGAAAAAGCTGAATAAAATAAAAATGATGCCGGAAACGAACACCGCACCCAAAGCCACCTGCCAGGGCACGCCCATGCCTTTGACGACGGCGAAAGTAAAGTAGGCGTTCAAGCCCATGCCCGGAGCGAGCGCAATCGGATAGTTGCCGACGAAGCCCATCACGAAGCAGCCGATGGCGGAAGCGATGCAGGTGGCGACGAATACTGCGCCCATGTCCATGCCCGTTTCGCCGAGAATCAGCGGATTGACGATGATGATGTAGCACATGGCGAGGAAGGTGGTCAGCCCCGCCGTCAGCTCCGTGCGCACATTCGTGCCGGCAGCGGACAGGCCGAACAGGCGGTCAAACAGATTGGGAGTTTGTTTATCCATGATTGAAATGTGAAGTTAAGTAAAGCAGGTATTATACCCGAATTGTCTACAAATCAGGCCGTCTGAAAGCATAGAATATTTTTTTTCAGACGGCCTATCCCGCGTTTTCCAGCATCAGGACAAACTGCGCCAATTCCTGAGGCAGTTCGGCCTTCAAGTGCAGCGGTTTGCCTGTCAGCGGGTGGTCGAGGTGCAGCTCGGAAGCGTGCAGGAACATTCGTTTCAAACCGAGTTTCTGAAGGCGTTTGTTGGCTTGGTAGTCGCCGTAGCGTTCGTCGCCGGCGATGGGGCAGTGCTGCGATTGGAGGTGGACACGGATTTGGTGGGTGCGACCGGTTTTCAGGGTGGCTTGCACGAGGGTGAGGTACGAGAGTCCGACTTGGTGCAGGAGGCCGTCTGAAAAGCGGTTGAGTACGCGGAAGATGGTGTGCGCGGATTGTCCGTCTTCGCTGACGCGCACCATTTTTTCGCCTTGCGCGCCGGTGTATTTGAATAGGGGCAGTTTGACGTGGAAGCTGTCGTTCGGCAATTTGCCCACACCCAGCGCGAGGTAGATTTTTTTGGGGTGGTCGTTGCGGATGGCTTCGTGCAGTTTGACGAGCGCGCTGCGTTTTTTGGCTATCATCAAGAGGCCGCTGGTGTCTTTGTCGAGGCGGTGGACGAGTTCGAGGTAGCGGGCTTCGGGGCGGGCGCGGCGGATTTGTTCGATAACGCCGAAGCTCACGCCGCTGCCGCCGTGAACGGCGGTGCCTGCGGGTTTGTTAATCACCAGCAGCGCGTCGTCTTCGTAGATGATGGTAAATTCGCGCGCGGGTACGGCTTGGGTGCGGTTTTCAGACGGCCTCTGCTTTTCGGCGGTGCGTACGGGCGGGATGCGGAGCAGGTCGCCTGCCTGAATACGGCTGTCGGGCTTGCAGCGTTTTTTGTTCAGGCGCACTTCGCCGGCACGGATAATGCGGTGGATATGGCTCTTGGGTACGCCTTTGAGGATTTTTATCAGATAGTTGTCAAGGCGTTGGCCTGCCGCCTCGTCGTCAATGCGGAAGAAACTTGCGGAGTCTTTGCTTATCGGCTGCATTTTCTCTATAATCTGCGCGTTTTGTCCCTGTGGGGCAAAGCATATTGAAAAAAGAGATTCTATATTAAAAACGTACTCTGCAAAGCATTTCCTTCCGTCTGCGAAAGCCCGCGGCGGAAGACCGTAATCAAGTTTGAATGGAACTGCCGAACCGTTTTGGCATAAGACGACAGGGCTTTTGCCGCGCCGCACAAAACAGACCACAACAGGCAAACGATAATAAGAAGATGTCGGCTGTCATTTTTTAAGCCCGAGAGTGTCCGCCTCAAAAGCGCACGCGGGTGCCGCCGGAAAACTCTGGCGTATGTTCTTTAATACCTTCTTTATCCGCTTAACCGACCGCACATGACCGCTTGACGCGGCATGCAGTATTGCGGTGTGAAATTCGAAAACTGATTACACGCTTCGTGAGTGCTAACGGGGTGTCCGGGGCCGTCTGAAAGGCCGCCGTCCGCCCGAGAGGTTATCATGAAACGTATGTTGTTTAACGCCACGCAGGCAGAAGAACTGCGCGTGGCCATTGTGGACGGGCAAAACCTGCTCGACCTCGACATTGAAACGCTGGGCAAAGAACAGCGCAAAGGCAATATCTACAAAGGTGTCATCACCCGCATCGAGCCGTCGCTGGAGGCGTGTTTCGTCGATTACGGAACCGACCGGCACGGCTTTTTGCCGTTTAAAGAAGTATCCCGCTCCTATTTTCAGGACTACGAAGGCGGCCGCGCCCGCATTCAGGAAGTGCTCAAAGAAGGCATGCAGGTCATCGTCCAAGTGGAAAAAGACGAACGCGGCAACAAAGGCGCGGCACTGACCACCTTCATCAGCCTGGCCGGACGCTACTTGGTATTGATGCCGAACAACCCGCGCGGCGGCGGCGTGTCCCGCCGTATCGAAGGCGAGGATCGGCAGGAGCTGAAAGACGCGATGGCCGAGCTGGATGTCCCCGCTGGCATGAGCCTGATTGCCCGCACCGCCGGCATCGGCCGCAGCGTGGAAGAATTGCAATGGGATTTCGACTACCTGCTGAAACTTTGGCGCGCCATCGAAGAAGCGGGCGAAGCCCATCGCGAACCCTACCTGCTTTTCATGGAAAGCTCGCTGCTCATCCGCGCCATCCGCGACTATTTCCGTCCCGACATCGGCGAAATTTTGGTGGACAACGAAGAAGTCCATGCGGAAATTTCCGAATTCATGTCGTATGTGATGCCGAACAACGTAGGCCGTCTGAAACTCTATCAAGACCACACGCCGCTGTTTTCCCGTTTCCAAATCGAACACCAAATTGAAAGCGCGTTTTCACGCAGCGTCAGCCTGCCTTCCGGCGGCGCGATTGTGATTGACCACACCGAAGCCCTCGTTTCCATCGACGTCAACTCCGCCCGCGCCACCCGCGGTGCGGACATCGAAGACACCGCCTTCAAAACCAATATGGAAGCCGCCGAAGAAGTCGCCCGCCAAATGCGCCTGCGCGACTTGGGCGGTTTGGTCGTCATCGACTTCATCGACATGGAAAACCCCAAGCACCAGCGCGATGTTGAAAACGTCCTGCGCGACGCGCTCAAAAAAGACCGCGCCCGCGTGCAAATGGGCAAACTTTCCCGCTTCGGCCTCTTGGAATTGAGCCGCCAACGCCTGAAACCCGCCTTGGGAGAAAGCAGCCACGTCGCCTGCCCGCGCTGCGCCGGCACCGGCGTCATCCGCGGCATCGAATCGACCGCCCTGCACGTTTTGCGCATCATTCAAGAAGAGGCGATGAAAGACAATACCGGCGAAGTGCACGCCCAAGTGCCCGTCGATGTCGCCACCTTCCTGCTGAACGAAAAACGCGCCGAGCTGTTTGCGATGGAAGAGCGTTTGGATGTCAACGTTGTCCTGATTCCGAATATCCACTTGGAAAATCCGCACTACGAAATCAACCGCATCCGCAGCGACGATGTGGAAGAAGACGGTGCGCCGAGCTACAAACGCGTCGCCGAGCCCGAAGCGGATGACAACGCCAAACCTTTCGGCAACGAGCGTGTCAAAGCCGCCCGTCCCGAACCGGCCGTTAAAGGCGTCAAACACAACCAGCCGGCTCCCGTTGTAGCCGAACGCCCGGCCGGTTGGTGGGACAAATTCAAAGCCTGGTTCAAAGGCCTGTTCGGCGGCGGCACGATGGAGCAGCCTCAGGAAGAAAGCCGCAAACAATCCTCAGGCAATTCCCGCCATTCCTCATCCCGCAGGCGCGGTAACCGGCGCGGTGCCGGCAGAAGCGCGGGCGGGGAAATGCGGAATAACGCCTCTCGCAGCGATACGGCGGATGTTGAAGAAACCAAAACAGACAACGCCAAAACCGACAGCCGCCGCAACGGCCGACGCGGTGCGGACAGCCGAAACGCAGACGGCCGAAACGCAGACGGCCGCAACGGCAACCGCCGCCGCAACGACCCAGCCGCAGCCGTTCCAATGGCCGAACAGGCGGAAAAACGCACACCGGCGGAAGAAACCGTTGTTGCCGCACCTGTTGCCGCCCTGCCCGAAGTTCAAACGGAAAAACGCGAAAGCCGCGACAACCGCCGCCGCGAACGCAACCCGAAACGCAACGAAGCCGCAGAAGCCGCCGCGGTTGAAACCGTGGCCGCTGCGGCAGCCGAACAGCCTGCCGTTGCCGAACCCGCAGAGAAAAAACGCGGCGGACGCAATCAGGAGCGGGGCGGTCGCAATCCGCGCGACCGCAACGGCAACCGCCGCAGCGACAAGAAACGCAACATTCCGTCAGCCGCCAAAATCGAGCAGTATCTGATGATTGACGAGGCTGCCGACAAAGTCCTTGCCGCCGTCGCGCACGTTTTCGGCGAAACGCGTCCGGCAGACAGTCAGCCGCAAACCGGCCATGATCAACCGCTGATCATCACACTGCCTGCCTTGCCGCAGGATGAGGCGGAAGAAACCGTTTCCATTATGGTGCAGCCTGCAAACGCTGAAGCGGACATGATTGCCGACAGCAGTGCCAAAGTGCTTGCCGCCGTGGCGCAGATTATGGATACGGCCGAAACCGTGCCTTCTGCGGCAACCGAAACCGCCGAACCTGTCGGAGAAACCGTGCCGGTTGGGCAGCCCGCCGAGCCCGTTGCCGTGGAAGCCGAACCGTCGGCCGTGCCGGCTCCCGCTGTTGCGGCTGCCGCAATTGAACCGTCCGCGCCGTCCGGCCTGATATTGGTTCAAACCCGTCCGGAAGCCTTGGCCGCCGCCGTTGCCGCCGTTCAACCCGAACAGCCGCAGGGCAAACGCCGTGCAGATTTGCCGAAACCCGTTGAAACCGAAACGGCTGCCGCACCGCTGGAACAGGTGGAAACCCGCCGCGTTTAGCCATATGCCGTAAGTGCAGGCCGTCTGAAAACAGGTTTCGTGTTTTCAGACGGCCTGTTTCCGTTTCCACCTTTCGGTTTATGTTTTTTAAATTGCAGTCCGAGCAAGAAAACTGAATGACGGCGCGGGGGTGCCGTTTCAGACGGCCTCTTTCCCGCCGTGGCGGTTTTGCCGTTCCGTCCGACGGACAAAGCGGGAAAACGCGGCTTGCCGGATATTCCGTTATACAATCAGTTCTATATTTTCAGACGGCCTTTGCCGCAGGCCGAGGCCGGCCGATTCAACCAAAAGGAGTTCCGTATGACCCTAATCTTCAATTCCGACGGTTTTCCCGTTTATTTCGAACAAGCCCCGACCATCATGGTTCGCGACCCGCTGGCCGAATTCCTCGGTGCGGCCGAACACGGCCTGATGACTTACCGTTACGTTGATGCCGTGCGGCTGGCCGGGCATTCCTGCCCCACGGTGGCCGGTGCGTACCTGATGGTTTGCCGGGGCTTGAAGGCATTGTACAGCGACGATGTGCCCGAACGCGGCGGTATCGAGGTTCGGATGCGCGACGGACGGGATGAGGGCACGACCGGCGTTGTCGCCTCCGTCGCCACCCTGCTGACCGGCGCGGCCACAGAGCAAGGCTTCGGCGGCATCGGGATGAACCGCCGTTTTGCCCGCCGCGACCTGTTGGCTTTCAACGGCAATATCGACGGCACGCTCGCCCTGCGCCGCCGCGATACCGGCGCGACGGCGGAAATCGACTATCACGCCCAACGCGTCCCGTTTGCTCCGCAGATGGCCGAAGTGATGCCCAAAGCCGTGTCGGGTACGGCCTCGGATGAAGAATTACGGCTGTTTAAAGAGTTTTGGCAGGAACGCACCCGCGCCATTTTGGTCGATCATGCGGATGATGACGGGCTGATTGAAATCCGTTTGAAATAAGGTTCGTCCGTCAAACGGCATCATGCCGCAAAAAAACGCCTGGAAGGTTTGCGGGCGTTTTTTTTTGCGGGAGGAAGTGGGTTTTCAGCGCGGCCGGGCGGGCGGAAGTATTCATGTTTCGCATCAATTCGTTCTGTTGTTTTCAGACGGCCTTATCTGTTTTGATTACAGCTGCGGGCGGCATGAGGCTTTCATCGTCGGGATTGTCGCCGCAGGCACACGCGCAACGGACGAAGCGGCAATCGGGCGGTGACGGGTTGGCGGACGGGCAACCGCAACGGCGGCAGCCGGCAGGATTGCCGGACGGCCGGAACGGGTCGTCGAAACGGCGGTATTTGTCTGCTTTCATAAGCCTTCCTTTCGGCTCTTTATTTCGCGCTCGGGCGGATTTGCCAAGAAACAGCCGGAAAGATAATATCCCCGCCCGTGCCGTACCTTCAAGGAAAAACAAGAAAAAAACGGCTGGAAACTGATTTATCGCAAAGGCATATAAAGTATCCGATGCCAATCGGGATGTGACCGCACGGGCAGATATAGGCCGTCTGAAAGACATTCGGCGGGCAAATGAAAGATTTTATCGACACTCAGGACTTGTTTGGAGAGGTATTCGGCGAATGGCAGACGAGCAATACAGATTACAACAGCCCCGAACAAGTGTTGGACGAGGCCTATTATTCTATAAATTGCGATTATTACCTAACCGCCTATCTGCAATACCCGCTTTACCGCACCAAGCCTGACGGCGATTTTCTCCGTCCTTATTTCGATTTGTGGAAACAGGGTTACGGCTTTACCTTAGATAAAGACTGTTTGTATTTGTGCAAATAGCTTCCGTTTTTTCAGACGGCCTCAAACATTTTTTACACGCCATGATCTACCACCGCATCGCCGTAAACGTGCCGCTTTCAGACGGCCTTTTGACTTATTCCCATTCCGACCCGCTGCCGCAGGGCGCGCGGGTGCTTGTGCCTTTCCGCAACAAAACCGTGGTCGGGATTGTGTGGGAAACGGATATTGCGCCCGATATGGATGCGGCGCGGATTTTGGGCGTTCAGACGACCTTTTCGGACGAGCCGCTGCTGCCTGAAAACTGGCGTGATTTGCTCTCGTTTACGTCGCGTTATTACCACTATCCGACGGGGCAGGCGGTGTTTGCCGCGCTGCCGCAGGGTTTGAAGGAAACGCGCGCGGTGGAAATGCCGCAGCCGCCGTTGTTTTACGCGCTGAACGAAGCGGGCAGGGCGCAAACGCCGCCGCCGGCGCGGTTCAACAAAAAAGCGGCTTTGTGGGATGCGCTGCTGTCGGGCGGGATGACGATGGCGGGGTTAAAGCAGGTAAACACGCAGGCGGCGAAATTGATTGGGGATTGGGCGGAGCAAGGTTGGATTGAAACGACGGAAGCGGCAAAACCCGTTTTAAGGTCGTCTGAATTTCAGCTCAACGCCAACCAACAGAAGGCTTCCGATGAAATTCAGACGACCTTCGGCAGCTTTCAACCGTTTCTGCTGTACGGCATCACCGGCAGCGGTAAGACCGAGGTGTATTTTGATGCGATGGCGAAAGTATTGGCGCAGGGGCGGCAGGTGTTGTTTCTGTTGCCCGAAATCAACCTTACGCCGCAGCTTTTGAAGCGGGTGGAAGACCGTTTTGCCGACGTACCGACCGCCGTGTTGCACAGCCAGATGGCGGCAGGCAGGCGCACGCAGGATTATCTGCGCGCGATGTTGGGGCAGGCGAAGCTGGTCATCGGCACGCGGCTGGCGGTGTTCACGCCTTTGCCTGATGTCGGGCTGATTGTGGTCGATGAGGAACACGACGGCTCGTTCAAGCAGGACAACGAATTGCGCTACCACGCCCGCGATTTGGCGGTGTGGCGGGCGAAGCAGAGCGGCTGTCCCGTCGTGTTGGGCAGCGCTACGCCCAGCTTGGAGAGCTGGCACAAAGCACAAAGCGGCGCGTACCGCCTGCTGCAACTGACCGAACGCGCCCATACCGCCGCGCAACTGCCGCAAGTGGACATCCTCAACGTAGGTCGTCTGAAACTCGACAACGGCTTCTCGCCGCAAGCCTTGCAGCTTTTGAAACAGAACTTCGAAGCGGGCGGCATGTCGCTGGTGTACCTCAACCGGCGCGGTTTTGCGCCCGCGCTGTTTTGCGGCGACTGCGGCCATACCTTCGGCTGCCCGAACTGCTCCGCCAAAATGGTGCTGCACCAACGCGCCCGCCAACTGCGCTGCCACCATTGCGACCACCGCGAACCCATCCCGTTCAAATGCCCCGACTGCGGCAACCAAGACCTGACCGCCGTTGGTCACGGCACGCAGCGCGTCGAAGAAACCCTGCGCGCCTTCCTGCCGAAAGCAACCGTTGTCCGCGTCGATAGGGACAGCACGGCGCACAAAAACGACTGGGCGGATTTGTACCGCCGCATCGCCGATAACGAAATCGACATTCTGGTCGGCACGCAGATGCTCGCCAAAGGCCATGATTTCGCGCGGCTCAACCTCGTTATCGTGTTGAATGCCGACGGCAGCCTGTACAGCGCGGATTTCCGCGCACCGGAAAGGCTGTTCGCCGAGCTGATGCAAGTGTCCGGCAGGGCGGGGCGCGCCGACAAACCCGGCAAGGTGTTGATACAGACCCAACTGCCCGAACATTCCGTCTTCGCCGCCGTCAAAGCGCAGGATTATGCCGTGTTTGCCGAAAACGAATTGAACGAACGGCAAATGTTTTCCATGCCGCCTTTCGGTTTTCAGACCGCCGTCCGCGCCGACGCGCCGCGCGTTGCCGATGCGATGGAGTTTCTCAACGCCGCCAAAGAAACCCTCGCTCCTCTTTTGCCCGAAAGCGTCTCCCAGTTCGGCGCCGCCCCCATGCTGATGGTGCGCCTCGCCGAACGCGAACGCGCGCAAATCTTCCTCGAATCCCCGTCCCGACAGGATTTGCACCGCGCCGTGAGTTTGTGGGTGCAGGTGTTGCAGCAAAACCGCGACGGCAAAATCCGATGGTCGGTGGATGTGGATACACAAGAATCGTGAGGGGTTTGAAGAAGGCAGAGGCCGTCTGAAAGGTGTTTTCAGACGGCCTCTGTTTGGTGTCGGAGTTATTTTGCCAGTTCTTCGTCGATTTGGCGGTAGAGTTCGGCGAAGTCGGGTTCGCCGACGAAGGTTTTCAAGACTTCGCCTTTTTTGTTGATGAGGACGGAAGTCGGGTAAACCTGCGTGCCGAAGGCCGTGGCGGTGGTTTTCCCGCCGTCGTAGGCGACGGTGAAGTTCATGCCTTTTTCGGCGGCGTAGGTTTGTACGGCGGGGAGGGGGTCGAAGGGCAGGGAGATGCCGATGACTTGGAAGTCAGGCCGCGATTGGTAGTCGTGCGCCATTTTGATGACCAGGGGCATTTCTTTGACGCAGCCGGGGCAGGAGGGATACCAGAAATTGATGAAGCTGACTTTGCCGTTCAGGGTGCCGTTGTTTACGGGGCGGCCGTTGAGGCTGGTCAGGGAAAAGGCGGGGGCGGCCGGTTTGGCGGGTATCAGGACGAAGGCCAGCAGGCCAGCGATGAGGGCGGCTGCGGCGACGGGGATGAGTTTTTTCATGGTTGGCGGTTTTGCAGTTGTTGCAGGAGGGTGTAAACGTCGGGCGGGAAGCAGGTGCCGCGGCCGTCTGAAACGGGGACGACGGTGATGTCGGCCTGAACGGCGGTTTTGCCGTTATGCGCCAGGGTTGCGGTTTGGCGGATGACGGTGCGCTCCGGTTCGAGTGTGCGGATGCTGCTGCGGATGAGGAGGGTGTCGCCTTCGGTGGCGGGGCGCAGGTAGCGGATGTCGGCACGGGCGACAAGGATGGAAATGCCGCCCAAGCCGGCGAGCAGGTTGTACCGTTCGAAAAAATGCCAGCGCGCTTCTTCGAGGAATTCGAGGTAGCGCGCGTTGTTGACGTGGCCGTATCCGTCGAGGTGGTAGTTGCGGATGCGGATGGCGGTGTCGCTCATTTTCAGTCTAAATCCAGCGGTTGGAAGGCTTCGCGTGCGAGCGGTTCGGCGGTGAGGTCGGTAACGACCGTGGCGGTGCGGATGTCGAACCATTCGGCGAAGATGTCGGGGTGGAGGTCGGGCCACAGGCTGTCGTCTTCGCACCAGTCGGCCAGTTCGGCGGCGAAGATTTCTTCGACGCGGCCTTCGATGCTGTCCCAGATTTCGTCCGTGTTGTTGCAGGGGTCGGTGAGGTAGGCGTTGGCATCGTCTTGCAGGTCTTCGAGGGTGAAGTCGGAAAGGTCGGTGCCTATGCTGTGCAGCCAGTGCCAGAAGGGTTCGCGGGGAATCAGCAGGAAGAGGCTTCGGTTTACTTCGTACATGGTGTTTTCCTTAAATGTCGGTTGGGACGGCGGCTATGATAATGTGTGCCGGCGGTTTCGTCATCCGTGTGCTGCGGTTTCAGGCTTCGCGCTCCTGCGGCGGCCAGTCGGAATAGGAGTGTTTGCTCAGGTAGGCGTTGGTGTAGCGGCCGTCGGCGGTGATTTCGCGGCCCAGCCAGGACGGGCGTTCGAAGGGGGTGTCTTCGGCGGGCAGTTCGATTTCGGCAACGACGAGCGGGGCGTTTGCGCCGAAGTATTCGTCGATTTCGAAGGTGAAGCCGCCGTGTCGGACGGTGTAGCGGTGTTTTTCCAGTGTGAACGGGCACATGGTGTCCATGATTCCGCGTGCGTGTTCGAGGGGGATTTCGTATTCGTATTCGCTGCGGGTGATGTCGGAAATGTAGCCTTTCAGGGTCAGCCAAGCCCGGCTGCCGATGATACGGACGCGGATGGTGCGTTCTTTTTCGACGCTGAGGTAGCCTTGGGCGAGCAGTTCGGGTTCGCCGGCTTCGGCGCGCCAGCCGTCGTTTGCGGGGAGGAAGCGGCGTTCTATTTCGATGGTCATTTTCAGACGGCCTTTCAGAATGGTTTGAATATAACGAGGTAAAGTGCGGCAATCATCATCAGGACGGGTATTTCGTTGAAGACGCGGTACCATTTGTGGCTGTGGCGGTTGCGGCGGGCGGCGAAGTCGTGCAGCAGGCGGGCGCAGTAGGCGTGGTAGGCGAGGAGGAGGAGGCCGAGCGTGAGTTTGAGGTGCACCCAGCCGTAAACCCACCAACTGGTGGCGAAGGGGATGAGGATGCCGAACAGGGCGGCTCCGATGCCCAGCGGGGTCATGAAGCGCATCAGCCGCTGCGACATTTCGAGCAGGCGGCGGTATTCGGCGGATCCGGTGTCTTCCACCTGCGCGAGGTTCACATAGATGCGCGGCAGGTAGAAAAGTCCGGCAAACCAGGAGATGATGAAGAAGAGGTGCAGCAATTTAAACCAGGGATACATTTTCAGACGGCCTTTCTGCCCGTGATACGGGTCGGGCGGCATTATATAGTAGGCAGGGGCGGATTTTGTTAAAATGGGTGTCCTTAAACCAAATCCATAAGGGAAAGCGTGATGTTGAACCAGTTTGAAATCCACGGCGGCGTCGTTAAGAATTTGAATGCCTTTTTGGCCGAGCGCGGCATAGACCTGAAAACGGCGATGGATGCGGAGGAAACCAATAAGTTGGTGGCCGCGATTATCCATGAGGGTTTGCCGGGCATGGTGCGCCGCATTTATTCGCTGCAGAAAATGCAAACCTTTTTCTGGGAGAAAAAGGATTTGATGGTGGATTATGTGGCCGCGCGTTTGGAAGCGGCGGAGAAAAAGGCTCAGGCGCGCAAATAAGCCTGCTTTGAATCCGGTTTGGAGGCCGTCTGAAAACCCGAAATGCGGTTTTCAGACGGCCTCTCTCCGTGTCGGGACAGGTTGCCGCCGTGTTGCCTTTTGTTAAGTAGGCGGCTATAGTGAATCACATTCAGGCCGCTTCTTGTTCGGCCGATAAGAAAAATATCGATTCATTAGAGGACACATCCATGCACCTGATACGCGCGCTCAGCATTATTTTCGGCTTCCTCGCCTTGGGGGAGGCCGTGATTCATTTTACGGGCATGAAGCTGCCCGGAAGCATCATCGGCATGGCCTTGCTGTTTGTTTCGCTGCACATGAAGTGGGTGAAGGCGGCATGGCTTCAGGGGCTGGTGGATGTGATGATGGCCAACCTCTCGCTGTTCCTCGTGCCGCCCTGCGTCGCGGTGATGGGGTATTTCGATTTGCTGGCCGAGGATTTTTGGGCGATTGCGGCATCCACGCTGTTGAGCACGTTGGCGGTAATGTTCGCCACCGGCAAGACCCACGAACTGCTGCGGAGGCGTTGAAATGGAAATGTTGCGCCATCCGATTGTGTTGCTGTGGCTGACGATTACGTTTTATTGGGCGGTCAATCTGCTGCGGGCACGTACCGGCAGCATGTTTGTCAATCCCGTGGTGTGCACCACCGCCGTCGTCATCCTTTATTTGAAGCTCGCAGGCATAAATTACGCCGCCTATCACAACGCGGCGCAGTTTATTGATTTCTGGCTCAAGCCGGTGGTGGTCGGGCTGGCCGTGCCGCTTTATTTGAATTGGGACAAAATCCGCCGCCAATGGCTGCCGATTGTGCTATCGCAGGCCGTGGGCAGCGTTACCGGCATCGTCAGCGCGGTGTATATCGCCAAATTTATGGGCGCGGGGCGCGCTGTGGTGTTGAGCCTGGCCGCCAAATCGGTCACTAATCCGATTGCCATCGAAATCACCCAAAGCATAGGCGGGATTCCCGCCATTACCGCCGCCACCGTTATCGCCGCCGGCATGATCGGGCAGATGGCGGGTTACCGCATTATGAGCGCGGGTACGCTGACCAAGCCGATGTCGCAAGGGATGTCGATGGGTTCGGCCTCGCACGCGATGGGCATTGCCGCCTCGTTGGAGCGCGGGAAAAAGTTTGCCGCCTATGCCAGCCTCGGGCTGATTTTCAACGGCGTATTGACCGCAGTTTTAGTACCGCTGCTGATTCCCCTGATGGGCGTGTAAGTATCCGCCCGACATCATGAGGCCGTCTGAAAACCATGTGCGGTTTTTTCAGACGGCCTCATGCCTGATTCCGCATACCGATGCCAAAAAGAGGTATTTGCTTTACAATACCGTCCCTTAACTTTTGTTTACCCGATTTTTTGTACATGAACGAACACGTTTCCGTCCCATCCCCCGTCGGCGAAGACTACCTGCTGTTAGGTCAGTACGCCGAACGCGCCTATCTCGAATACGCCATGAGCGTGGTCAAAGGCCGCGCGCTGCCTGAAGTTTCAGACGGCCAGAAGCCCGTGCAGCGGCGCATTTTGTTTGCCATGCGCGATATGGGTTTGACGGCGGGGGCGAAGCCGGTGAAATCGGCGCGCGTGGTCGGTGAGATTTTGGGTAAATACCACCCGCACGGCGACAGTTCCGCCTATGAGGCGATGGTGCGGATGGCGCAGGATTTTACCTTGCGCTATCCCTTAATCGACGGCATCGGCAACTTCGGTTCGCGCGACGGCGACGGGGCGGCGGCGATGCGTTACACCGAAGCGCGGCTGACGCCGATTGCGGAATTGCTATTGTCCGAAATCAATCAGGGGACGGTGGATTTCGTGCCGAACTACGACGGTGCGTTTGACGAACCGCTGCACCTGCCCGCCCGCCTGCCTATGGTGTTGCTCAACGGTGCGTCAGGCATCGCAGTGGGCATGGCGACTGAAATTCCGTCGCACAATTTGAACGAAGTGACGCAGGCGGCGATTGCGCTGTTGAAGAAACCGACGCTGGAAACTGCCGACCTGATGCAGTACATCCCCGCGCCCGATTTTGCTGGCGGCGGTCAAATCATCACGCCGGCGGACGAATTGCGCCGGATTTACGAAACCGGCAAAGGCAGCGTGCGCGTGCGTGCCCGTTATGAAATCGAGAAGCTGGCGCGCGGGCAATGGCGCGTGATTGTGACCGAGCTGCCGCCAAACGCCAATTCCGCCAAAATCCTTGCCGAAATCGAAGAGCAAACCAACCCAAAACCGAAAGCGGGCAAAAAGCAGCTGAACCAAGACCAGCTCAACACCAAAAAGCTGATGCTGGATTTAATCGACCGCGTGCGCGACGAGTCCGACGGTGAACATCCCGTGCGCCTTGTGTTCGAACCAAAATCCAGCCGCATCGATACGGATACCTTCATCAACACGCTGATGGCGCAGACTTCGCTGGAAGGTAATGTGTCCATGAACTTGGTGATGATGGGGCTGGACAACCGCCCCGCGCAGAAAAACCTGAAAACGATTTTGCAGGAATGGCTGAATTTCCGCGTCGTGACCGTAACACGCCGTCTGAAATTCCGTTTGAACCAAGTAGAAAAACGGTTGCACATCCTTGAAGGCCGTCTGAAAGTCTTTCTACACATCGACGAAGTGATTAAAGTCATCCGCGAGTCAGACGACCCGAAAACCGATTTGATGGCGGCGTTCGGGCTGACCGAAATCCAAGCCGAAGACATTTTGGAAATCCGCCTGCGTCAGTTGGCGCGTTTGGAAGGTTTCAAACTCGAAAAAGAATTGAACGAGTTGCGCGAAGAACAAGGTCGTCTGAATATCCTTTTGGGCGACGAAAACGAAAAACGCAAGCTGATTATCAAAGAGATGCAGGCGGACATGAAGCAGTTCGGCGACGCGCGCCGCACGCTGGTGGAAGAAGCCGGACGCGCCGTGCTGACGCAAACCACCGCCGACGAACCGATCACGCTGATTTTGTCGGAAAAAGGCTGGATACGCAGCCGTGCCGGACACAACCTTGATTTGAGCCAAACTGCGTTTAAAGAAGGCGACCGCCTCAAACAAACCCTTGAAGGCCGCACCGTTTTACCCGTTGTCATCCTCGATTCATTGGGCAGAACCTACACGCTCGATGCCGCTGAAATCCCTGGCGGACGTGGCGACGGCGTGCCGGTTTCATCGTTAATCGAGCTGCAAAACGGCGCAAAACCCGTCGCCATGCTCACCGGTCAGCCCGAACAGCACTACCTACTCTCAGGCAGTGGCGGCTACGGCTTCATCGCCAAACTGGGCGATATGGTCGGACGCGTGAAAGCAGGCAAAGTGGTGATGACCGTGGATAGCGGCGAAACCGTCCTGCCGCCGATTGCGGTTTATGCCTCTTCGCTCATCAACCCCGACTGCAAAATCGTACTGGCAAGTAGCGACCACCGCCTCTTGGCGTTTTCCATCGGTGAACTCAAAGTCATGCCCAAAGGGCGCGGTTTGCAGTTGATGTCGCTGACCGACGGCGCGTCTTTGGAGCACATCCTCGTTACCACGTCTGCGGAATTTATCGTTGAAACCGTCGGCAAACGCGGTGCGGCGCATCAGGAAAAATTGCGCATTTGCGACATCGACGGCAAACGCGGCAAAAAAGGGAAGGTTTTGGACGTATCAGGTCGTCTGAAAACCATTAAGGCGGGCGATTAACCGTTGAGGCTGTCTCAAAAATCTAAAAATGCTGCTATGCGATAATCTAGACAAAAGACCGTTAGAATAACCGATAGAACGATTGCGAAACCGATACGAACATGGATAAATCCTTTTCCTCAAAAATTGATGAATGGAACGAACAGGTGGGTCGAATTCCGTGGCTGCTCAATGTCTGCCGGTTGACCATCCTGCTGTCGATGTTTGTGCTGTATATGATGTCGGTTTTCTCGGAAAACGCCGGGCTGAAAAAAATGGTGCCGCCGACCATTTTCTACATTTGGGCCGCCGTTTATGCCGGAATTACCCTGATTTCGATTATCCGGCCGCATTGGGTGCGGCAGGAAAACGATAAATTGCCCAATGCCAGCGCGGTAGTCGATATCGTGATGATTATGGCCTTGGTGTACTTGACAGGCGGTATAGGGACGGGTGTCGGTATTTTGGTGCTGCCGTTTGTCGCCACATCGTGCATGCTCAGTTACGGCAAGTTTCCGGCCCTGTATGCCGGCTTTACCACGGTGTGCATCCTGTGCGTGATGTTTTTGAGCGACCAATTGAGTTTGGATGCCGACACATGGGACGGCCGAAATATCGGTACGGCCATTATGTTGATTGGGGCATCGTTTGCCGTGGCTTATCTTACTTCATACAGTGCCACTTTCCTGCGCGATGCCACTGCTTCGGCACGGAAGCACAAACGGAACTACAACCGCGTGCGCGGGCTGAACCAGCTGGTGTTGAACCGGGTGCAGGAAGCGGTGATTGTGATTGATCCGGAATTGAAAGTCTGGCTGTTTAACCGTCAGGCGAAGAATTATTTTTCCGGCTTGGCGGCAGAGCATAAAGAACCGATTTTCGAAGATTTGGTTGCGCGTTGGTTGTTAAACCCTGAAAAACCGTTCGAGGCCGACATCCATCTGCATCGATTTTCCATGCACGTCCGTGCCGTGCCCATGGTGCAGGAAGACGGCAAATTGCTAATGTTGTTTTTGCGCTCGTTGCGTGAAATCGCTGCCGAAGCCATGGCAACCAAACTGGCTTCCCTCGGCCAGCTGACCGCCAATCTGGCGCATGAAATCCGCAATCCGATGTCCGCCATCCGTCATGCCAACGACTTGCTGCAGGAAGGCATAGAAGACCCGGTCAGCAAGAAATTGCACGGTATCATCGACGGTAATATTCGTCGTATCGACAAGATGCTGGAAGATGTTTCTACATTGAACAAAAAAGACAACCTCGGCCGCGAAAGCATCAATCTGATGAAATTCTGGCTGGCATTCAAGCAGGAATTTACACTGAACAACCCAAGTTCGGTCGGTTGCATCAAAATGGAAATGCAGGGCAAAAATCTGACCGTTACGGCAGATCCCATGCATGTACAGCAAATTATGTGGAATTTGTGCAACAACGCTTGGCGGCACAGTACGAAAGGCAGTGACGCCATCCAAGTATCGATTAAGCCGAGCGGCAAACTGAATGTTTCGATTGTGGTGTCGGATGATGGCCCGGGAGCGGCCCCCGAAATCCGCAACCAGCTGTTCGAGCCGTTTTTCACTACCGAAAAAGGCGGCACCGGGCTGGGACTGTATGTTGCACGAGAACTGGCTCATGCCAACTTGGGACAGTTGCACTACCATCCCGAATTGAATGGATTCGAATTGATTTTACCGAAAGACAACAATCATGAAGAGTAACGATCTGCAATATCCGGTATTGGTCGTAGACGACGAGGCGGACATTCGCGACCTGATGGAAATGACCCTGATGAAGATGGGGCTGCGGGTGGAAACCGCCGTCGGTGTGGACGATGCCAAAGAAAAATTGGAAAACAACGACTATTCGCTGGTATTGACGGATATGCGTATGCCCGACGGTTCGGGTTTGGAAGTGGTGCAACATATCAATAAGCTGATGCTTGACACGCCCGTGGCCGTGATTACCGCTTTCGGTAATGCCGACCAGGCAGTGGAGGCATTGAAAGAGGGTGCGTTCGACTACCTGCAAAAACCGATTACCTTGTCGCAACTGCGTTCGTTGGTCAAATCGGCTGTCAAAGTAAACGAGCCCGAAGAAAAGCCTCAGGCTGCTCCGGCCGCACCTACGCCCCCCGCTCCGGCTGCCCAACCTGTTCCTTCATTCGTGCCGCCGAGGCCGCAGCCCATAGCAGCCGTCCCCTCAAGGCCGTCTGAAAGCGCGGCGAAAACCGTCAGGAAAGGCATTTCCGGCGGTATAGACCGTCCGATGACGCCTCCGAGTGCATTGAGTTCCCTGCGCGAGCGTTTCCGCAGTGCCCCGACGCAAAATACCCAGGCTGCAGCAGGTATGGCATCGGAGCCGGAAGTCGGCGGCGATATCGATATGCCGCGCCTTTTGGGTATGTCGCCGCAGATGGTGGAAGTGCGCCACTTAATCCGCCGCTTGGCCGGAAGCAACGTGCCGGTTTACATTTCCGGCGAATCCGGTTCGGGTAAAGAGCAGGCTGCCCGCAGCATACACGAACTGTCTCCGCGTACGGTCGGCCCGTTTATCGCGGTGAACTGCGGCGCAATTCCCGAAAACCTGATGGAAAGCGAATTTTTCGGTTACAAAAAAGGCAGCTTTACCGGTGCAGATCAAGACCGTCTCGGCTTTTTCCAACATGCCGACGGCGGCACGCTGTTCCTCGACGAAGTTGCCGATTTGCCGTTGGCCATGCAGGTCAAACTCCTGCGTGCCATTCAGGAAAAGGCCGTCCGCCGTATCGGTGATGCCAAAGAAACGCCTGTGGATGTGCGCATCATCTGCGCCACCCACAAAAACCTAGAAGCACTGGTAGAAAGCGGCGCATTCCGCCAAGACTTATACTACCGCCTCAACGTCGTTACCCTGCATATGCCCCCGCTGCGCGAGATGCGCGAAGATTTAGGCGGCCTGATTCTGCGCCTGTTGAACAAATACCGCGACGGCGTGCCGGGCGGCTACAAACTCAGCCCCAAGGCACAGGAAGCCTTGTTATCGTACAGCTATCCGGGCAACTTCCGCGAATTGGAAAACATCTTGGAACGCGCCATTGCCCTGACGATCGGCAACATCATCCAAGTAGACGATTTGCAGCTGACCGCAGGAAACGGCCCGCGCCTCAGCGATTTGCCGGCCCGTTCGCCAGCCGAGCCGCAGGCTGAAGCCGTCGTCGAAACGGCTGCGGACGATGCTGCGGAACTGCCGCCGATGAATTTCGACGATTTGCCGCAGTTTATGCCCGGCCGGACGCAGATTCAGGAATATCTCGACCTGTTGGAGCGTTCGATTATCGAGCAGGCCTTGCAAATTACGCGCTATAACCGCACGCAGGCCGCCAAGCTGCTGGGCATCAGTTTCCGTTCGATGCGTTACCGCATGGAACGGTTGAGTATCGAATAAACGCCCGCCGTTGTTTACCAAAAGAAAACAGGCCGTCTGAAAAAGGTTTTCAGACGGCCTGTTCGAATGTGTTGCAGACTAATTAGTAGTCTATTGTCTCACGGATGATTTTCAGGTCGGGATAGGACAGAATGATGTCGTATTCGCGGCCGTTTTTATAGGCTTCGATTTCCAGTACAGGTTTTCCCCAGTGGTCGTCGGGATCGATTTCGTGTACTTGGTAACCGCGTTGCTCCAACATTCTGACTGCTTTAGCACGGTTTTGTTCGAAGTTTTTGTCGCTGTAAATCTGATGTTCGATGTAGTCGTTGGCCGAAGCAGAAGCGGCAGACAGGGCGATGATGGCGGTAATGAGGAATTTTTTCATGATGTTTTCCTTTCGGTTGGTGAATGTTGTTTCGATGGGTGTTATTAAACCGTATTCGGATTAGGGGAAAATTAGAGGAGTGTAATCGAAGTGTAAAGCTGTCAAAAAGGCCGTCTGAAAAACCTTTTTCAGACGGCCTGATGTATTGATTCAGCGGCAGGAGTTCATGCATTCGCGTACCAGCTCCGGCCCTTGGTAGATCAGGCCGCTGTAGAGTTGGACCGCCGTTGCGCCGAGCCGCAGTTTCTCCGCCGCATCTTCGCCGCAGACGATGCCGCCTACGCCGATGATGGGGACGGTGCTGCCCAATATTTCGGCCAAACGGCGCAGGACGAGATTGCTTTTTTCGCGCACCGGCAGGCCGCTAAGGCCGCCTTGTTCTTGGGCGAGCGGATGGTTGCCCAAGGCCGTTTTGTCGATGGTGGTGTTGGTGGCGATGATACCGTCCATTTCGACGTTTTGCACCACATGGGCGATGTCGGCGATTTGCGTTTCGTCCAGGTCGGGCGCGATTTTGACTGCCAGCGGCACATAGCGGCCGTGGGATACGGCCAGTTGCGCCTGTTTGTCTTTCAGCGCGGTCAGCAGGGCGGTCAGTTCGTCGCCGCCTTGCAGGGCACGCAGATTTTTGGTGTTGGGCGAGGAAATATTGACGGTGATGTAGTCGGCATGGGCGTAGGCCTTTTCCAGACAGATTAAATAGTCGTCGGCGGCGTTTTCAATCGGGGTAACGGCATTTTTGCCGATGTTGATGCCCAGTATGCCTCGGTACGCGCTTTTTTCGATGTTGCGAATGGCTGCGTCGATGCCGTGGTTGTTGAAACCCATGCGGTTGATGATGGCCTGTTGCTCGGGCAGGCGGAACAGGCGCGGCTGCGGGTTGCCGTCCTGCGGCCTGGGGGTAACGGTGCCGATTTCGATGAAGCCGAAACCGAGTGCGGCCAGCGCGTCGATATATTCGCCGTTTTTATCCAGTCCGGCGGCCAGCCCGACCGGATTGGGCAGCTGCAGACCCATCAGTTCGGTGGGGCGGCTGCGCGGCGGTACGGGGGCGGTCAGGCCGAAACGGGCGGCCAGTTTCAGCATGGCCAAAGTGGTGTGGTGGGCCTGTTCGGGTTCCAGGCGGAAAATCAGGGGTCGGAGTAGTGAATACATGATGGAGGCCGTCTGAAAAATAGGGAAGGAAGGGTCATTTTAACCTAAAAACGTATCGGCCATGCGGCGGGAAATACCGCTTCCGGCAGGCAGGCCGCAGTGTTTAAAACGACGAACCCGGCCGGCTGAGGAAATCTTGTTCCTCAGCCGTGCTTTTCCGGCCCAAAACGGCATTGCGGTACGGATAACGGCCGAAGCGGTCGATGACGGCTTTGTGCCGCAATTCGAAATCCGACGCTGATTCGGAAGTGTAGCGTTCGAACAGCGCGGCGGCTTGGGTGTGGATGGCGCGGCTTTCGCTGTGCATCAGCGGCATCAGTATGAAATGCCGCTCTTCCTCTTTCATGGCGGCGAATCCGGGCAGGCGGAGGGCTTCCTGCGCGAGGCAGACGGCGGCCAAATCTTGCGCGAAGGCGGCCGGGCTGTCGCGGAACAGGTTGCGTGAAAATTGGTCGAGTACGATGATTTCGGCCAGCCTGCCGCGCAAGGTGTCGCGCCAGTCGGCCAGTTCTCCTGCCGCCGCCTGTTGCCACAGCGGGAAAAAACGGCTGCGGATTTGTTGGTCGAAATCGTCGTTTTTGGCAAACCAAAACGGGCGGTTTGATTCGGCAAACCAAAAATCCAATACGTCTTGGGCATTCATTGATTTTCCTTTCTGATTGGAGACAGGGGCGGCAGGGCATCCGAGTCCGTCTGAAAACACTGGTTGCGGTTGCTTGGCAAGGTTTGCGGCGATGGCAAAGGGTTTATTGGGATTTCGCAACAACGCCGATTTTTGTCGGAAACTTTGTTTGGATTCTGTAGAAACTCTGCTTCCTAGCGGAAACCTCGTTTTGGCTTCGCAGAAACCCGCTGCGCTCGTTTTAGCTTCGCAGAAACCCTGCTTCCTGACGGAAGCAGGGTTTTCAGACGGCTTGTGTTTATTTGGCTGCTTCGGGCAGGGTTTGTTCGAACGATTCGGTCAGCACTCCGCCGTGCGTAAGGTCGGCGTGGTGGCGGTATTGCACCTGCAGGCCGTGTTGCTGCAGGCGTTCTGCCAGTTGTTTGGCACTGTCGGGCGGCACGGCGCGGGTAACGGCTTCTCGGTGGGATAGCATGGCGGCCTGTTGCGGGTTGGCGGGTCGTTTGTTGTCGTTTGTACCGCTTTTTTCGATGGTAAGGCTCAGGTTGCTTGGAGGAGGCCGTCTGAAAAACGGTTCGGCGTATTGCAGCATCAGGCCGTTTTGCCACCACAGCGAGGGGTCGGCGGCAACATAGCGGGTGAAGGCCTGCGGCTCGTTGAACAGGGTGTGGAGGACGAACAGGCCGCCGTAGGAGTGTCCCCACAGGGTTTGTTTGTGCGGGTCGGTGCGGACGAGGCGGTCGATTTGCGGCCGGACTTGGTGCAGGATGAAATGGAGGAATGGCGGTGCGCCGCCGTTGCTGCGTTCGGGTGTCAGCTGGTCGGGCATGGTTTTGCCTTGCGGGTCGGGCGGGGTGTAGTCGTAGGCGCGGGCGGCGGTATCGAAACGCAGTTCGGTCGGGTAACCGATGAGGACGAGGACGGGCAGTTGCTCGGGCGGGAGTTTGAGGCGGTCGGGGGCGAGGTATTCGAGCAGGGCGTTGCCATCGAGTGCGTAAAGGGCAGGGAAGCCGCGGGCGGGCGGGGCGGCTTTGGGAATGCCGACGAAGATGCGGTGCGGCCGGTTTTGGCTGTCTTTGATGTCGAGTGTGTGGAAGGTGTAGGCGTTGTGCTGCTGCGAGAGGACGGTTGTGTCGGCGCGGCGGGTGATTTCGTTGTTGGGTGTCGGTGCGGCGGAAACGATGCTCGCGGCGGTAATCAGGGCAAGGGGGAGGAGGTGTTTGTTCATGGGCTGCTCGTTGTGGTGGGTGGGTCGGGAGGCCGTCTGAAAGGGTTTGGCGAGGGTGTTTGGATTTTGCCGTTTTTGTTTCTGTTTTGCAGAAACCCTGTTTCCTGACGGAAGCCTCGTTTTATTAGCTTCACAGAAACTCGCTACGCCCGTTTCAGATGGCCTGTGTGTCAGCGTTTGGCTTTGAAGCTGAGCAGGTGTTGCCGTGTGGCCAGCCATGCGCCGGCGATGCCGAGTGCGGCGACGATGCCGCAGACGGACAGCCATTCCCATGTGTGGAAAAAACGCCATTCGATGTTGAGGCCGTAGGGGCGGAAAATCTGTGCCACCAGGGGCTGGGTGGCGTGTATCAGCCAGGCGCACAGGGCAAGGCTCAGACCTGTGGCCAGGAGGCTCTGCCAGACGGCCTGATAGAGGAAGGGGCGGCGGATGAAGGAGGACGGCGCGCCTAGGAGTTTGGTGATTTCGATTTCTTCTTTGCGGCTGAGAATTTGCAGCCGGATGGTGTTGTGCGCCACCAAAACGAAGGCCACGCTGAGGGTAACGGACAGGAAGGCCAACACTTTTTGGACGAAATCGTCGATTTGGTAGAGGGTTTGCATCCATTCGGTGTCGAGTTGGGCGGATTCCACCATCGGCAGTTTGGCCAAATCCTGCCTCAGTGCCTGCATTTCAGACGGCGTACCACCGGGCTTGGGGCTGACGACGAATGCGTCGGGCAGCGGGTTGCTGTCGAGCATGGAGACGATGTCTTGCTCGCCCATGCTGGTTTGCAGTTCGCTCAAACCCTGCGCCTTGCCGATAAATTCGCTTTTTTCAATCCGTTTGTCGGCGGCAAGCAGTTCTTTGACGACGGCGCTGTCGGCTTCGTCGGCGTTTTGTTCCATATATAGGGTGATTTGCGGCGATTCGTTCAGTTTGCCGAGTACGGCCTGGCTGCTTTGCACGCCGAGGTAGAGTGCCAGCGGCAGGCTCATGGCGATGGCCAGCATAACGAGTATCAGCAGGGTGGCCAAAGGTTGTTTGAACAGCTGGCGGACGGCGTTTTTGGCCGCTTCGAAGTGTAGGGTGAAGTAGTTCATGAGGCAAACCTGCCTTCCTGCAGGCGCAAAATGCGGTGGCCGTAATCGGCCATCAGGGTTTCGTCATGGGCGGCGACGATGACGGTGGTGCCCGCTTCGTGAAAGGTTTTGAACAGTTCCATGATGTCGAGTGCGTAGGCGCGGTCGAGGTTGGCCGAGGGTTCGTCGGCAATCAGCAGGCTGGGCTGGTGGACGACGGCGCGCGCGATGCACAGGCGTTGCTGTTCGCCGCCGGAAAGGGTGACGGGGTCGGCGTTCTCACGTCCGGCAAGTCCGACTTTCGCAATTGCCACCCGCGCGCGTTTTTCTGCTTCGGCACGGCCGTAACCGATGATTTGCAACGGCAGCAGGACGTTTTGCAGCACGCTGCGGTCAAACAGTATTTTATGGTCTTGGAAAACGATGCCTATATGCTGGCGTAGGAAGCCGATTTGGTTATCGTTCAGGCTGCCGATGTCTCGGCCGTTCATCCACACTTTGCCGGAAGACGGTTTGGTAATGCCGGCAATCAGTTTGAGGACGGTCGATTTGCCTGCGCCCGAATGGCCGGCGACAAAAATAATCTCGCCTTTTTCAATTTGGAAACTGACGTTTTTCAGCGCCTGGAAACCACCTCTGTAGGTTTTGGAAACTTGTTCGAAACGTATCATGGAAAAACGGGGTTATCGATAAAAAACGGCGGCATTATAGCCGAAAATAATCGCAGGCCGTCTGAAAGCCGTTCGGACGGCCTTGAAGGATAAATAAAATTGATGGGGGCGTGCAAATACAGTAAACTGCGTCTATTTAAAAAATTTATGGTATCTGCAGCATGAAACCTGCTTTTGAAATCAAATCCGCCCGCACCGACGCATTGGCCGTTTATCTGCACAATGCCGATGCCGCCGCATTGGATGCCGCATTGGCCAAGTGCGCGGCGCAATATCGCGAGCTCAACCTGCCGCTGATATTGGATATGCAGGATTTCCGTCCAGCCGAGGCCGATTTGCCCGCCGTGCTGGCCGTTTTCCGCCGCCACCGCCTGCCTGTCGCCGCTTTGCGGCACAGCGATGAAGTCTGGGCGGCAACGGCGGCCGACAACGGCCTGCCTTTTACGCCGCCGGGCAAAGACCGCCCTGTTCCGCTGGAAACGGCGGATGCGGGGACGGTGGCCGAAATCACAAGTGAAGTCGCCTCCGAAACGGCCAAACAAGTCGGACATCCGACCGTCCTGGTTGCCGATCCGGTGCGGACCGGGCAGCAGGTGTATGCGGAAAACGCCGACTTAATCGTTACCGGAACGGTCAGCGAAGGGGCGGAGCTGATTGCCGACGGCAACATCCATATCTACGCATCGATGCGCGGCCGCGCGCTGGCGGGAGCCAAAGGGCGGCGCGACGCACGCATTTTCATTCATTCCATGCAGGCCGAACTGGTATCGATTGCGGGCATCTACCGCAACTTCGAACAGCAGTTGCCCGAACATTTATATCGGAAGCCAGTACAGATACACCTGCAGGACGACCGTTTGGTCATTGCGGCCATCGCGGCTTAGCCGGATGCCGTATCATTCGAACCCTGAATATTTTGCATTGAAAGTAAAGGAAACATTGTGGCAAAAATCATCGTTGTAACTTCAGGCAAAGGCGGTGTGGGTAAAACCACCACCAGCGCGAGCATCGCTTCCGGTTTGGCACTCCGCGGCCATAAAACCGCCGTGATCGACTTCGACGTCGGCTTGCGCAACCTGGATTTGATTATGGGCTGTGAACGCCGCGTGGTATACGACCTGATCAACGTCATCCAAGGGGAAGCCACCCTCAATCAGGCACTGATTAAAGACAAACATTGCGACAAACTGTTCATCCTGCCCGCCTCGCAAACACGCGACAAAGACGCGCTGACCAAAGAAGGCGTGGAAAAAGTACTGAACACGCTGACCGGCGAGATGGGTTTTGAATTCGTCATCTGCGATTCGCCTGCCGGTATCGAACAAGGCGCACTGATGGCACTGTATTTTGCCGACGAAGCCATCGTAACCACCAACCCAGAGGTTTCCAGCGTGCGGGATTCCGACCGCATCCTCGGCATTCTGCAAAGCAAATCCCGTAAGGCGGAACAGGGCGGAAAGGTAAAAGAACACCTGTTGATTACGCGCTATTCGCCGGATCGGGTGGAAAAAGGCGAGATGCTGTCGGTGGACGATATCTGCGATATCCTGCGCATCCCCCTGATCGGCGTGATTCCCGAATCGCAAAACGTATTGCAGGCCTCCAATGCCGGCACGCCCGTCATCCATCAGCAGGATGCGGTGGCTGCGGAAGCCTACAAAGACGTGATTGCCCGCCTGTTGGGCGAAAACCGCGAAATGCGTTTTCTGGATGCCGAGAAAAAAGGCTTCTTCAAACGTTTGTTCGGAGGTTGATATGTCGTTGATCGATATGCTGTTCGGCAAAAAACAGAAATCGGCCGAAGTTGCCCGCGACCGCCTGCAGATTATCATCGCGCAGGAGCGCGTCAAATCTCAGGCTCCCGACTATCTGCCCACCTTGCAGAAAGAACTGTTGGAAGTGTTGTCGAAATATGTGAACGTTTCGCTTGACGATATCCGCATTTCTCAAGAAAAACAGGACGGCTTGGACGTGTTGGAGTTGAACATCACCCTGCCGGACCAGCCGAAAAAGGCATAAGCCATGACACTGACCGAATTGCGTTACATTGTTGCCGTTGCGCAAGAACGGCATTTCGGCCGGGCCGCCCAACGCTGCCATGTCAGCCAGCCCACGCTTTCGATTGCAATAAAGAAGTTGGAAGAAGAGCTGGCACTCTCTTTGTTCGACCGCAGCAGCAATGAGGTTATCACCACCGAAGCGGGCGGGCGTATCGTGGCGCAGGCGCGGCGTGTTTTGGATGAGGCCGACGTTATCCGCCAGCTGGCCAGCGAAGAGCAGAATGAATTGGACGGCGCGTTCAAACTCGGCCTGATTTTCACTGTCGCGCCGTATCTTCTGCCCAAGCTGATTCTGTCGCTGCGCGAAATTGCGCCGAATATGCCTTTGATGTTGGAAGAGAATTACACCCATATGCTGACCGAATCGCTCAAGCGCGGCGATTTGGACGCCATTATCGTTGCCGAGCCGTTTCAGGAAACAGGCCTTCTGACCGAGCCGCTGTATGACGAACCTTTTTTCGTCATCGTGCCCAAAGGGCATCCGTTCGAAGAACTCGATGCCGTTACCCAGCACGAATTGGCGCAGGAGCAGGTTTTGCTGCTGACCGAGGGCAACTGTATGCGCGACAACGTGCTTGCCGGCTGCAACGAATTGGCGGCCAAGCAGAAAATCAGCGGCCTGACCAATACGCTGCAGGGCAGCTCCATCAATACCATCCGCCATATGGTGGCCAGCGGCCTGGCCATCAGCGTATTGCCGGCCACCGCGCTGACCGAAAACGACCACCTGCTGTTCAGCATCATCCCGTTTGCCGAAAAAGTGCCGACCCGGCGCGTGGTGCTTGCCTACCGCCGCAACTTCGTCCGCCCCAAGGCATTGGCGGCGATACGTAACGCCATTATCGGTTCGCAGTTGGCTGGGGTGAACTTTACTGAAAAAAACGGGGCCGTTCCGGCTTGAATATTGCCGTTTTCAAATAAAGGCCGTCTGAAAAACGGGTTTTCAGACGGCCTCCTTTACAAACTGCCGGCACCATGCCGGTTCAAAATGGAAAAAATGATGACAGAACAAGAATTGCAGGATTTGCAGAAAATGGTCGAAATCGCCGTTTCGGCCTTGGAAGACGTGAAAGCCAAAGACATTGCCGTTTTGGAAACCCAAGACAAAACCTCCCTGTTTGCCCGCATGATTATTGCCAGCGGCGACAGCAGCAGGCAGGTCAAAGCTTTGGCCAACAACGTGGCAGTCGATTTGAAAGAGGCGGGTTTTGAAATTCTCAGCACCGAAGGCGACAGCGGCGAATGGACTTTGGTGGATGCGGGCGATTTGGTGGTGCATGTGATGCTGCCCGCCGTGCGGGATTTTTACGATATCGATACGCTGTGGGGTGGGGAAAAACCTACGTTCCACGCCGGTGCGGCCAAGCCTTGGCACGCCGCCGACAATTGATTTGGGCAGAAAATGCCGCATCCGCCTTGCAATGGCGGTTTAAATGATTTGAGGCCGTCTGAAAGAATAAGAATGTTTTCAGACGGCCTTTTTGTCGATTCAAACGGAAATTCGTGTATTGCCGCCGTTTTGCCAGTTGCCGTTTGGATTTTGTCTGTGCGGGAATGGCGGCATCGTTATGTTTCATCGGAATGTACGGCGTTTGATTGGACTTCACGTTTTCCGTTATCCGATGAGATGAGGCTTCAGGTCGGCGGTGCGGCACGGTTTTGCCGCAATGTGCAGCTTCAGTCTGTCGTGCCGCCGTCCGTTTCCCGATAGGCCTGTGCCGTGGCGGTGTAGTTGGCTGCGGACTGAACGAGGAAGGCACGTTCCTGTGCCGTCAGTTCGCGCGCGGCTTTTGCGGGGGAGCCGGTGTAGAGAAAGCCGCTTTCCAGATGTTTGCGCGGCGGCACTAGGCTGCCCGCGCCGATAATCACGTCGTCGCCGATAACCGCGTCGTCCAAGACGACCGCGCCCATGCCGATTAACACGCGGTTGCCTATGGTGCAGCCGTGCAGTACGGCGCGGTGGCCGACGGTAACGTCTTCGCCGACAATCAGTGGTGAACCTTCGGGTTTGGCCGCCGTGCGGCCGCTGACGTGCAGCACGCTGCCATCCTGTATGTTGGAGCGCGCGCCGATGCGGATGTGGTTGACGTCGCCGCGCACGACGGCGCACGGCCAGACGGATACGTCGTCCGCCAATACGACATCGCCGATGACGACGGCGGCGGCATCCAGGTAAACGCGTTTGCCCAGTTGCGGCAGGATGTGGCGGAAGGGGCGGAGGTTCATGGTTTGCTCCTGACGGGTTTTGTGTAAAAGGAGGCCGTCTGAAAACGCGGAAATGGGTTTGCCGTTTCGGTTGCGCTTTTCAGACGGCCTGTTTGTTTTTGCCGCTTTATGCCGTTGTTTGGAGGTGTCCCAACGGCAGGGCGGTGGTGTTTTTCAGTTCCTTGAGGACGAAGCTGGATTTCGCATCCTGCACGCCGGGGTGGGAGAGCAGGGTGTCGAGCACGAAATGGGAAAAGGCGTTCATGTCGGGGAAGAAGGTGTGCAGCAGGTAGTCGGTTTCGCCGGTGAGTGCGAAGCAGCTTAAAACTTCAGGCCAGGTTTGCACGGTTTGGGCGAAGCGGTCGCGCAATTCGCCCGATTTGTCGATGGATACGCGGATAAACGCTTGAAGGCCGAGTTTGATTTCCTGCGGCGAGAGCAGGGCGGCATATTGGCGGATGATGCCTGCGTCTTCGAGTTGTTTGAGGCGGCGCAGGCAGGGAGACGGCGAGAGTGCGACGCGTTCGGAAAGTTCGACGTTGGTCAGGCGGCCGTTGCTTTGCAATACCTGCAGGATTTTGAGGTCGGTTTTGTCCAATGTAATTTGTGCCATGCTATTTTCCTTTTTTTCTTCTGATAAACGGTTTGCAATGTTTCGCAACCTTAGTGTGCGGCAATATAAGGTAAATCCGCTTAACGCACAATAGCGTAAAAAAATTACTTCTTTAACATTAAATGTTTTTTCAGACGGCCTTTCGGGCATGAATGGAAACAATGGGATGGTTTTTCGGCAAGTGTAAAGAAATATGGCGGACGGGGGAGTGTGGCCGTCTGAAACGGCAATGGGAGGCTGCCATGCCTTCGGGCTGTCCGGCAGATGAGGGCGGCTGGGTGTTTGAGTTTGGATGAAATGAATGTCCGATCCTGCAAAATGAGGCCGTCTGAAGGTGTAAAACATTCAGACGGTTGGATAGATATATTTGAAAACCGTTTGCATTTATATCCGTATCAGCGGATAATTTGCACAATTTAACTGAAAATACCTTAAAACCATGCTGATAGCTTTTTTAATTATGTTGCGCGAGGGCATAGAGGCCGCGCTGATTGTCGGCATCGTGGCCGGTTTTCTGAAACAGTCCGGGCATCATCATCTGATGAACAAAGTCTGGCTGGGCGTGATTTCCGCCGCGCTGCTGTGCGTGGGTATCGGCCTTGCCATCCATCGCCTTACCGGTGAAATCCCGCAAAAGGAGCAGGAATTCGTCGTCGGTGCAATCGGTCTGGTGGCAGTGGGCATGCTGACCTATATGGTGTTGTGGATGCAGAAGGCCGCCCGTTCGATGAAGCAGCATTTGCAAGATTCCGTCCAAGCCGCGCTCAATCAGGGCGGTTCGGGCTGGGCGTTGGTTTTGATGGCGTTTCTCGCCGTGGCGCGCGAAGGTTTGGAAAGCGTGTTTTTCCTGATTGCCGTGTTCGGCCAAAGCAGCGACCATAAAATGCCTTTGGGCGCGGTGGCCGGATTGGCGACGGCGGTGGTCATCGGCGTTTTGCTCTATCAGGGCGGCATCCGTTTGAATTTGGGCAAATTCTTCCGTTGGACGGGCGTGTTCCTGATTTTCGTCGCCGCCGGTTTGCTGTCGGGTTCGTTCCGCGCCCTGCATGAGGCAGGCGTGTGGAATATCGGCCAAACCATATTGTTCGACTGGTCTAAGGTTTTGCACGAAGACAGCCCGTTGGGCGTGCTGATGGGCGGTTTCTTCGGCTATACCGACCATCCCACGGTCAGCGACATCGCTTGGTATTTCGCCTATCTGCTGCCCGCTTTATTTTGGTTTTTACGCGGCAGCAAAGCCGTTTCACCTTCCCGTTAAATCCCCTAAAGGAAATCCGTTATGAAAATGAACCACATCGCTTTATCCGTCTTGCTGGCCATGGGCTTGGCCGCCTGTCAGCCGCCTGAGGCCGACAAACCCGCCGCCCCCGCTTCGGGCGACACCGCTTCGGCCGGCAAGCCTGCCGCACCGAATGCCGACGGCAGCGTCAATATTGCCGTAAACGATTCGGCCTGCGAACCGATGGAATTGACCGTCCCCAGCGGCAAAACCACGTTCAACATCAAAAACAACAGCGGCCGCAAGCTGGAATGGGAAATTTTGGAAGGCGTGATGGTGGTGGACGAGCGTGAAAACATCGCTCCCGGCCTGTCTGACAAAATGACCGTTACCCTGCTGCCCGGCACTTATGAAATGACTTGCGGCCTGCTGACCAACCCGCGTGGCAAGCTGATTGTTACCGACAGCGGCTTCAAGGCCGAAGCGGCTCAGGCGGATATGGGCAAACTGGCGCAACCGTTGGCCGACTATAAGGTTTATGTCCAAGGCGAAGCCACCGCTCTGACCGAAAAAACCGAAAAATTCGTCGCTGCCGTGAAAGCGGGCAAAATCGAAGAGGCTAAAGCGATGTTTGCCGACGTGCGTACCCACTACGAACGCATCGAGCCGATTGCCGAATTGTTTAACGAACTCGACCCCGCCATCGATGCGCGCGAGGACGACTTCAAAGAACAGGCCAAAGACCCGAATTTCACCGGTTTCCACCGCATCGAATACGCTTTGTGGGTTGAGAAAAGCACGGACGGCGTGAAAGACATCGCCGACAAGCTGGAAAAAGACGTGAAAGCACTGAAGGCTGAAATCGATACGCTGAATTTTCCGCCGAGCAAAGTGGTCGGCGGTGCGGCCGTGTTGATTGAAGAGGTGGCCGGTTCGAAAATTAGCGGTGAGGAAGACCGTTACAGCCACACCGATTTGAGCGATTTCCAAGCCAATATCGAAGGGGCGCAGAAAATCGTCGATTTGTTCCGCAATGTGATTGCTGAGAAAGACAAAGCCTTGTTGGATACCGTAGATGCCAACTTCAAACAAATCAATGAAATTCTGGCGAAATACAAAAAAGGCGATGGCTTTGAAAGCTATGACAAGTTGTCGGAAGACGACCGTAAGAAATTACAGGCTCCGATTAACACGTTGGCTGAAGAGTTGGGCAAACTGCGCGGCACTTTGGGCTTGAATTAAGGCCGTCTGAAAACTTATTCCGGTTTTGCGGGAATTCGGTTGCCTGATGGGAATCGGATTCTTGTCCGAACTGGGTTTGTTTGAGCGGAATATAAGGCTGAGGCCGTCTGAAAATCGTTTTTCAGACGGCCTCTTTTTATTGCGGATGAACGGTTTGATACCGGGCGGAAAGCCGTAGACATGCAGGCGCGGGCGGTATGCAAGGCGATGTGTTTCCGCCGCTTTAATATCCGAAGGAATTGTTCCCCGGATGTTGTTGCGCGAGGTTATCCGCTGTAAACCGTTACAGGATGCGCGCCGCCAGCAGGTCGTGCATATTGAGCGCGCCGACCAGTATGCCGTCGCCTTCTACTACCAAAAGGCCGTTCACATGGTTTTGCTGCATTTCTTTCAGGGCTTCGGTGGCGAGACGGTCGGGGGCGATGCTTTTCGGGTTGGGGTGCATCACGTCGTTTACCGTCAGTCTGGCAAAGGTTTCGCATTTTTGGAATAGGCGGCGCAGGTCGCCGTCGGTCAGGATACCTTTCAGACGGCCTCCTTGGTCGGTAACGGCCAGCATCCCCAGCCCTTTTTCGCTCATGATGACCACGGCGTCTTTCAGCGGCGTATCTTCGGTTACGGCGGGCGAGTTGTCGCCGCTGTGCATCAGGTCGGCAACGCGCAACAGCAAACGCTTGCCCAGCCGTCCGGCGGGATGGCTGAGGGCGAAGTCTTCGCGGGTAAAGGAGCGTGCGCGAAGCAGGGCAACGGCGAGTGCGTCGCCTAAGGCCATGACGGCGGTGGTGCTGGAAGTGGGGGCGAGGCCGAGCGGGCAGGCTTCCTGCGAAACGGCGGCGGTCAGGTGGATGTCGGCATGCCGCGCCATGGTGGATTCGGGATGGGCGGTAATGCAGATCAGGCAGATATTTTTGCGTTTCAATGCCGGCAGGATGGCAGAAATTTCGTCGCTTTCGCCCGAATTGGAAATGGCCAGTACGACATCGCCGTCCACAATCATGCCCAAATCGCCATGGGCGGCTTCGGCAGGATGGACGAAAAATGCCGGCGTGCCGGTGGAGGCCAGTGTGGCGGCGATTTTGTGGCCGACATGGCCGGATTTTCCAATACCCATGACCACCAGCCGCCCCGTGCAGGAAAGAATAGTGTCTGCGGCGGCGGCGAATGTGCCGTTGAGGCCGTCTGAAATTTCCTTCAGGCCGTCGGCTTCGATTTGCAATACTTCCCTTGCCCATTCGATGTATTGTTCTGCGTCGTTTGTCTGCATGGTGTCTGCCTTGTTCAAATATGGTGTTTCGCGTAGGATGCGCTCCTTATTTATTTCGATATAAGGAAGCGGAAATGACTATTTTATCGGACGTTAAAGCCTTGGGCCAACAAATCTGGCTGGATAATTTATCCCGCTCGCTGGTGCAGGGCGGCGGATTGGCCGAATGGCTGGCAAAAGGCGTGTGCGGAGTAACGTCGAATCCGGCTATTTTTCAGAAAGCTTTTGCCGGAGACCCTCTGTATGCCGCCGATGTGGCGGATTTGAAGCGGCAGGATTTGTCGCCGAAACAGCGTTATGAAACTTTGGCGGTAGACGATGTGCGGGCTGCCTGCGATGTATGCCTGCCGACGTATGAGGCCGACGGCGGACGAAGCGGCTTTGTCAGCTTGGAGGTTTCACCTGAGTTGGCGCACGATGCCGAAGGCACGGTGGCCGAAGCCAGGCGGCTTCATCGGGCAATCGGCAGAAAAAACGCGATGATCAAAGTGCCGGCAACCGATGAGGGTTTGAAAGCGTTGGAAGGTTTGGTGGCAGACGGCATCAGCGTCAATCTGACCCTGCTGTTTTCGCGCCAACAGACCTTGAAAGCCTATGAAGCTTATGTGCGCGGCATCCGTGCACGTTTGGCTGCAGGCGGCGCAGTGGCAGATATCCATGTGGTGGCCAGCTTTTTTATTTCGCGTATCGACAGTGCCTTGGATGCCGTGTTGCCCGAGCATCTGCGCGGTAAAACGGCGATTGCTTTGGCCAAAGCCGCTTATTTGGATTGGCAGCGGTTTTTTGATGGCGGCGATTTTTCCGGATTGTTGGAGCAGGGGGCAAACCGTGCCCAATTGTTGTGGGCTTCTACAGGCGTGAAAGATCCGGCTTATCCGGCCACATTGTATGTGGACAGCCTGATTGGCAGGGAAACGGTCAATACCGTGCCGGAAGCAACGTTGAAAGCCTTTATCGAACATGGTACGGCGCATTCGACTTTGTCCGAGCAAAGCGATGCCGCACTTGCCGTCTTGGAGGAAGTTGCGACGCTGGGTATAGATGTCGAAACATTGGCGGTGCGGTTGCAGCAAGACGGCTTGCAACAGTTTGAAGAGGCATTTGCCAAGCTTTTGGCACCGCTGGCATGATTTCTTATATTTTCAGACGGCCTGAGGCCGTCTGAAAATATTAAGCCTATGAAAGGAAACGAAACGATTTGCCTGTATCGATAGGATAAATCGACTGGTTTTTGCGTTAAACCGGCTAAGTGTCTTGGATGTGAATGTTTGATGGGAATAAAGGCAAGAAGTAAACTGTCTTCATGTTACAAATTTATTGATTTACCCTATTCCAATCATGCATTCCGTGATTTAAGTGCATCTGAAAATATGAAAATAAAAAAACCCTGCTTTGGCAGGGTTTTTTTGCAGAAACGGATTAACGTTTCGAGAATTGTTTTGCACGACGTGCTTTGCGTAAGCCCGGTTTTTTACGCTCAACTTCACGAGCATCACGGGTAACGAAGCCGGCTTGAGATAATGCGGGTTTCAGGGCTGCATCGTAGTCAATCAGCGCACGGGTAATGCCGTGGCGGATAGCACCGGATTGGCCGGTTTCGCCGCCGCCGGTTACATTGACTTTAATGTCGAAAGATTCTGCATTTTCGGTCAAAACTAAGGGTTGGCGGACAACCATGCGGCTGGTTTCACGGGCGAAGAACTCGTCAACCGGACGGCCGTTTACAATGATTTGACCGCTGCCTTTTTGCAGGAATACTCGGGCAACCGAACTTTTGCGGCGGCCTGTGCCGTAGTAATATTTACCGTTCATGTCGCGTCCTTATTTCAATTCCAGAGCTTTGGGCTGCTGGGCGGCATGCTGGTGTTCTGTACCTGCATACACTTTCAGTTTTTTAATCATCGCATAACCCAAAGGGCCTTTGGGCAGCATACCTTTAACGGCTTTTTCCAGTGCGCGACCGGGGAAGCGGTCTTGCATTTCGCGGAAGGTGCGCTCGTAGATGCCGCCGGGAAAGCCTGAGTGGCGATAGTATTTTTTGTCTTCGAATTTCGCACCGGTAACGCGCAATTTGTCCGCATTGATAACGATGATGTAATCGCCGGTATCAACATGCGGTGTGTATTCGGGCTTGTGTTTGCCGCGCAGGCGGCTGGCGACTTCGGCTGCAACGCGGCCCAGAACTTTATCTGTGGCATCGATTACAAACCATTCGCGCTTCACCTCGTGCGGTTTGGCTGAAAAGGTTTTCATAGGGTAATTCCAAAGGTATATAGAAAGCTGCCGATTTTAGAGCGTTCTCGTATGGATGTCAATCAAGGATAAGGTTTGTTGTGCGGCTGCGGCGGCTTGTGTGGTTTGCGCCGTAAAAACGCCGTGCTTGTTTGGCAGGGGTAAATGTGAAGCGGTACCGAAATGGTCCGGTACCGCTTTTTGAGGGTTTCCCCGCCGGTGGCGTTTCGGCTCAATCCGCTTGAACCTTGTCAAACAAGGCGGCTGCCTCGGGCAGTTTCGGGTGCGTTCCTAAAGGAACGCTCGCGCCCACTGCACTCCCGACAACCTTAAGCGAACGTATTGGTTCAAAGGAATGTATGCCTTCACGGACACCGCAGGGAAAAAGGGAGGGTCAGGGAACTTTGGATAGTGCTTTTTCGCACACCCCAACCATGTCGGCTATTCTACGCTCAAATTCTCCGATTGCCAAACCATCTTTCATTGAGATTTTGAGTAGGTCGTGGACGACGTTTAAGGCGGCCATGATGATGATTTTATCGGTTTCGACAATGCGGCCGCCGTTTTGTATGGCTTCGATTTTTTGGTTCAGCATGTCTACGGCTTGGAGTAGTGTTGCTTTTTCGGACGTCGGGGTTCCGATGCCGAAGGTGCGTCCCATGATGGATACGGAAACTTGTTCGGTTTGTTGTGTCATTTTTCAGTCTCCGGGGATGTTTCAGACGGCGTTTTGGTCGGCAGCCGGGCAAGCAGTCGGCGGATTTCGGCGGCACTTTCTTCCAATAGGGTGCGGTAGTGCCGGTTTTCTTCCGTCAGGATGTCGATTTTGCTTTGAAGGTCGTGTTTCAGTTTGTCTACTTGTACCAGCAGGGCTTCGCTTAATTCGTCTACGGCCGCCTGGTGCTGTTCGTCTTTGCGTTTTTGTTCGGCTTTGAGCCGGACGTTTTCCAGTTGGTGTCTGCGGCTTTCGCTCAACAGGGTTTCGAATTTTTGTACCAGTTGGTAGACGCGGGCTTCCAGTTTTTCCAAGGGTTGGGTCATGCGGTGCTCCGTGTAGGCCGTCTGAAACGCTTTCAGACGGCCTGGGGGTTATTCCGATTTGGCTTCGCGCATCATCAGACGTTCGGCGACATCTTTTGCGCTCAGTTCGTTGCGTACGAGTTCGTACAGGGTTTGGGTAATCGGCATGTCGATTTGGTGGCGGCAGGCGGTGTTGAATACTTCGTCTATGGTGGGTACGCCTTCGGCAACATGGCCGATTTCGGTCAGGACTTGGTGCAGGGGCTTGCCGGAAGCCAGGCCCAGGCCGACTTTTCGGTTGCGCGACAGTGCGCCGGTGCAGGTGAGGATGAGGTCGCCCATGCCGGCCAGTCCCATCATGGTTTTTTGTTGCGCGCCCAGTGCGACGGCCAAACGGGTCATTTCGGCCAAACCACGCGTAACCAGTGCGGCTCGGGCGTTCATGCCGTATTCGAGGCCGTCTGAAAGGCCGGTGGCGATGGCCATGACGTTTTTAACCGCGCCACCGACGGCTGCACCGATGATGTCGGTGTTGGCATACAGGCGCATGATGGGTGTGTTTAGTTCTTGCACCAGCCCGTTAATCCATTTTTCGTTTTCTGAAGCCAAAACGACGGCGCAGGGCAGTTGTTTGGCGAGTTCTTGGGCGAAGCTGGGGCCGGAAAGGACGCCGATTTTGTCGTTGTCGGGCAGGATTTCTCGGACGACTTGGAAGGTCAGCAGGCCGGTGTCGAGTTCGAAGCCTTTGCAGGCGGTGAGGATGGGCAGGTGGCCGTAACCGGCTTGTTTGATCAATTCGACACTGTCGCGCAGGCCGGCTACGGAGGTAACCATTAAAACCAGTTCGCTGCCTTCGAGGGCTTCGGTCAGTTCAGTGTGTGCGGTCAGGTTGTCGGGCAAGGGAAAACCCGGGAGGTAACGTTGGTTTTCCCGTTCGTTTTGCATGGCGGCCATTTGTTCGCGGTTGCGCGCCCAAATGGAAACCGGATGGCCATGGAGGGAGAAGTGGATGGCAAGGGCCGTTCCCCATGAGCCGGCGCCGATGACGGTAATTTTCATGTTGTGTTTTCCATGCTGAGCGGCCGGCTGTTCGGAGGTTTGTCCCGCCGTTTGTTGCCTGCGGGTTTTCAGACGGCCTGATTGAAACAGGGCTGCATTATTGCATTTTGGCTGTTTTTTCTCAAATTCAGCGGTTTGTGCCGTTGTGTGCTTTCAGACAGCCTTATGTCGGAAGGCTGTTTGTCGTATGGCGCGCATCTAGGGTGCGGTTGGTTTATTTTTGCAATGTTTGTTTGTCCAATTCCACTTGGGCAAGCAAGCCATGCCCTGTGCGCCGGTTGTCGGACAGTATCAGTTTCCCGCCGTAACGTTTGGCGATGGTGTCGGCAATGGACAGGCCGAGCCCTGTGCCTTGCTGTTCGCTGCCCAGTATGCGGTAGAAGGGGTCGAGTACGCGCCGGCGTTCTTCCGGCGGAATGCCGGGTCCGTTGTCTTCAACCCAAAGGGTCAGGTGTGTGTCATTGTCGTCAAAGCCGAGATCGATTTGGCCTGAAGCCGGCGTGTAGCGGATTGCGTTGTCGGCCAGTGTTTTAATCAGGGTGTAAATTTCTGTTTCATTTGCATAAATTTCGCAGTTCCGTTCGACGGCGATGCCGATGTCTTGTCCTTTGACGGCGGCAAGGGGGTAGAGTTCTTCCAATATGCGTCGGAACAGGTGTTGCAGGTTGACGGCGGCGAGCGGACGTTTTGCATCCGGCGATTGGGCGCGTGCCAATGATAAAAGCTGTTCGAGCAGGTGGCGTTGGCGGGCAATGCTGGTTTGGATTTGCCGGGCTTGTAGTTTGGCGTCATCTGCAAGGGGGAGTTGGTTTAAGCGTTCGACTTGCAGGGAAAGCGCGGTCATCGGGCTGCGCATTTCGTGTGCCGCATCGGCGATGAAGCGTTGCTGTTGGCGGATGTTGTCGTCCGTGCGTTTCAATAGGCGGTTGATGGCGGCAATAAAGCCGGTCATTTCGCTGGGGGCATCTGTGTCGTTCAGTGGGGAAAGGTCGTTTTCCTGCCGTACGGACAGGCTTTGCGACAGCCGTTTTACCGGTAGCATGGTGCGCGAGACCACCCAGACGGTCAGCAAGATGGTTAAGGGAATGGATAAAAGGAGCGGGATAACGCTGTGAAAGGCTGCATTTTCAGCCAGGTCGGCGCGGTATTCGTTTTCTTGTATGACGGCGATTTGGCCTTGTGAACCGTGGTGCAGATAGATTCGGTAGTCGTCTCCGTCGTCCCGCAAATCGTGGAAGCCGTCGGACAAATCTGCAGGGATATTCAGACGGCCTTGTTTTCCGGGACGTTGGGTGAAGATGCGGGAATCGCTGTCTATATCGGTTTCATCTTCGTCTGAAGAGGAAAGTGCGGCTGTTTGACGTAAAAGGTCGTCTTGTAACTCTTCTGTTTCGTGATAGGTCGTATAGAAGGAAAATCCGCCGGCTATCACGGCCAGCAGCAGGGAAACGGCAATGACGGCCAGGCTGATTCTGGCTTGCAGTGAGTTTTTGATGAGTCGGAAAGTACGGTTCATGCCAAATATTGTGTGTGAGGTGAGGTTTGGGGTGTGGATTGTAACGGGTGAAAATTAGTAGAAAAATAGTTTTGTGTGCGTTCTAGGTGCAATTTTCTTGCGCAGGGTCAATGGTTGATTGTTATGATTTGAGAGTTTCGGTATGCGGATGGTTGTAATGTGGCAAAATCGGTAAAAAATAAAATCATAGGAAAAAAACATTTAAATCAAGGGGAGGAGAGACGGCAGGCTTGGGTTTTTCGTAAATTCTCAGGGGGAATATTGCGGCGGTATCGAAAAAATGGCGGGATATTCGGCAAACTCTTCCGAGAATAGGGTATTAAATCTATAATGGCCGTCTGAAATTTGTATTTGGACGGTTGTTGCTTGGCAGTAAAAATGCCTGTGCCGCCTCCGATTAAATTAATTTGAATGATTTAAAGGAACTGTAATCATGGCTCAAACGAACGTTGCTTCGGGTCCCATGTACAAAACCAATTTTGCTTTTGCCGTCATGCTTATTGGTATGGTCGGCTATTTTATTTATTGGGGTCTCGGATATACCAACCACAATCATACGACGATGTTTTTGCTGGCCACGTTTTTCGGTGTTTTCATGGCATTCAATATCGGCGGAAACGATGTGGCCAATTCGTTTGGTACGTCGGTTGGGGCAGGTACTTTGACCATTCCCCAAGCTTTGATTGTGGCTGCCGTTTTTGAAGTCAGCGGTGCCGTGATTGCAGGGGGGGAGGTAACGGCAACCATACGTAACGGTATTGTGCAGATGGAAGCCTTGCCGATGGAACCCATGCAGTTCGTTTATGTTATGTTGTCCGCACTGTTGGCTGCCGCTTTATGGCTATTGTTTGCCACGAAAAAAGGGTTGCCGGTATCCACTACACACGCAATTATCGGCGGTATCGTCGGTAGTTCGATGATGTTGGGGTTTTTGCTGACAAACAACGGTGCAGGAACGTTGGCATTGGTGAAGTGGGAAAAAATAGGTGAGATTGCCATTTCTTGGGTTTTATCACCGGTTTTGGGTGGCTTGGTATCTTACTTATTGTTTTATCAAGTAAAAAAGCATGTTTTAGATTATAACGACGATATTGAGCGTCAATTGAAAGAAATTAAAGCGGAGAAAAAAGCATATAAAGAGGAGCACCGTCTAAGGTTTGAAGCATTGCCGGAACAGGAGCGGTTAGAGGCTGCTTCAGCTATGGCTAGGGATGCGCAAATTTACGGTGAAATCGATTTTGATCCGAATGAATTAGAGTCAGCCTACTATAAGGGGCTGCATAATATTGATCAACGCAAAAATAATATCGATGCATATAAAGCATTGCATTCATGGGTGCCTCTGATTTCGTCTCTTGGTGGGATGATGATTGCCTCTATGCTGATTTTTAAAGGATTGAAAAATCTGAATCTTGGTATGAGTGAGTTGGCGAGTTACCTGACCATACTTATGATTGGTGCCGGTATTTGGTTGGCAACCTTTATTTATGCTAAAACTTTAAAGCGCAAGGATTTGTCCAAATCAACTTTTTTAATGTTCTCATGGATGCAGGTGTTTACAGCGGCCGGGTTCGCATTCAGTCACGGCGCAAATGACATTGCGAATGCTATCGGGCCGTTTGCAGCCATTATGGATGTATTGCGGACAGATGAAATAGGTGTTTCCGCACCTGTGCCCCCGGTTGTTTTGCTGACGTTTGGGATCGCTTTGATTGTTGGTTTGTGGTTTATTGGTAAAGAAGTCATTGCAACTGTAGGGACAAATTTGGCGGAAATGCATCCTTCGTCAGGTTTTACGGCGGAATTGGCAGCAGCTTCCGTGGTTATGGCTGCCTCTTTATTGGGATTGCCTGTGTCCAGTACACATATCTTGGTTGGTGCGGTTTTAGGGATTGGTTTGGTAAATCGCAATGCAAATTGGAAAGCAATGAAACCGATCGCATTGGCATGGGTAATTACATTACCGGCTGCTTCGGTTTTGTCTATAGGTTGTTTTCTAATATTAAGGGCAATTTTTAGTTAATTCAGGAATGTATATTTTAAGATAAATTTTGTCAGATGCTGATGAAATATTTATAATAAGCGTAAAGCTATTCCTGGGCAGTGCTTAAATAATTGTTTTTGGAGTAGGGAAATTTTGATAGGTTAAATTTTATGAGTATGGGATTATTAAGGGTTTTGGTTCAGAATAAAACCCTCAGCAGTGAACAAGCTGGACGCTATCAACAAGCATTGAAAGATAATAAAGATATTGTTGCTATGTTGTTTGCTGACGGGATAGTTAATCCCAAGGCGTTGGCAGAATTGTTAGCGGGGATGTTCAATTACCCTGTTCTTGATTTGAGTTACTATCCACGTAGTAATATCGTGCAAGATGTTTTAAATGAAGAACAAATGCAGGCTAATGCGTGTGTTCCTATTTTTAAGCGTGGTAATAAGATATTCCTTGCGGTATCAGATCCAACTAGAATTCAAGAGTTTCAAAAAGTCGTTCTTTCTTCCGGATTTTCAATAGATTTGGTGATTGTTCGTCATGATCAGTTGATGACGTTAGTTGAGTGGCTGGGGCAGAGATCTACTACTATCTTGCGTGAGATGTCCCAAGATCAGTTGGATGTTGGAGCATCGCAATCACTATACATTGATAATGAAGAGGCCGAGGATGGGCCTATTGCGCGATTTATTCATAAAACTTTATCTGATGCATTAAATGCAGGTGCTTCTGATATCCATTTTGAGTTTTATGAGCAGATGGCACGTGTGCGGTTCCGTGTGGATGGGCAATTGCGAGAAGTTGTGCAACCTCCTGTTGCAATACGTGGGCAATTGGCGTCACGTATTAAGGTGATGGCAAGATTAGATATTTCTGAAAAACGAATTCCTCAAGATGGACGCATCCAAATTGCTTTTTCTAAACATGGTAGACCCACAGATTTTCGTGTGAGTACATTGCCAACGTTGTTTGGTGAAAAAGTTGTGATGCGTATTCTTAATTCGGATGCAGCATCATTGAATATTGATCAGCTTGGATTTGAAGATTTCCAAAAAGAATTATTATTGGAGGCAATTCATCGACCGTATGGGATGGTCTTAGTAACTGGGCCTACAGGTTCTGGTAAAACTGTTTCGCTGTATACTTGTTTGAATATTCTAAATACTGAAGGGGTAAATATTTCTACGGCAGAAGATCCTGCAGAGATTAATTTACCTGGAATTAATCAGGTAAATGTAAATGACAAACAAGGGTTAACTTTTGCTGCTGCACTAAAATCGTTTCTGCGCCAAGATCCGGATATTATTATGGTTGGTGAGATTCGTGATTTGGAAACTGCAGATATTGCTATTAAAGCATCGCAGACAGGGCATATGGTGTTTTCTACATTGCATACCAATAATGCTCCTGCAACATTGTCTCGTATGTTGAATATGGGTGTTGCACCATTTAATATAGCCAGTTCCGTTAGTCTCATTATGGCGCAAAGGTTATTGCGTAGATTGTGTTCAAATTGTAAGGAACCAATGGAAAGACCTCCTGAGCATGCCTTGAGAAAGGCAGGTTTTTCAGATGAAGATTTAGCTAAAGATTGGACAATGTATCGAGCGGTAGGTTGTGATACATGCAGAGGTAAAGGTTATAAGGGGCGTGCTGGTGTATATGAAGTAATGCCAATTACAGATGAAATGCAAAGAGTGATTATGGAAGGTGGAACAGAAGTAGATATTCAAAAAATGGCATATCAAGAGGGAATGGTAGATCTACGTCGAGCAGGTTTATTGAAGGTAATGAGCGGTATTACCTCTCTAGAAGAAGTATTAGCTCATACCAATGATTAATTTAGACAAGTATGGATTGGGAAAATGAAGATAAATAAAGCAAAAAATGAAAAAGGGCATCGTTTTACTTTTGAAGGGAAACATACACAAAGTGAACAGATTGTACGTGGTGAAGTAGTTGCGACTAATGAGGATGAGGCGAAGAAAAAATTATTACGTAGAGGAATTAAACCTACTCGTGTGACTAAAGTAAAAGCCACCCGTAAGAAGCGAATTACTCAAGCAGATATTACGGTTTTTACTCGACAACTCGCTACTATGATGAAGGCTGGATTGCCTTTAATGCAAGCTTTTGAGATTGTTGCTAGAGGGCATGTTAATCCTTCGATGACTCAGTTGTTGATGGCTATACGCAGCGATGTGGAGCAGGGGTCTTCGATGGGGGCTGCATTTGCAAAGCATCCCAAGTATTTTGATAAATTTTATTGTAACTTAATTTCTGCAGGTGAAGCTGGTGGTGTGTTAGAACATTTGTTAGATAAGCTCGCTGTATACAAAGAAAAAACTCAGTCCATCAAGAAAAAAGTTAAATCGGCTCTTACTTATCCTATAGCCGTTGTTGCAGTGGCGGTTATATTGGTTATTGTAATGATGATGTATGTCTTGCCTGCATTTGGTAAGATTTATAAAGATATGGGTGCTGAATTGCCAGGATTGACACAAATGTTAATGAGTGCATCAGATTTTTTTGTTGAATATGGCTGGATTGTAATTATTGTCTTAATAGGGTTAGTTGTTGGATTTGTTCATTTACATCGAAATTCACCTGAGCTGCAGAAAAGGGTAGATATGCTAGTACTTAAAATGCCAATCTTCGGCGATATTGTACGAAAGGCCACTATTGCTAGATGGGCCCGGACGACAGCTAGTTTGTTTGCTGCAGGTGTTCCTTTAGTTGAGGCATTGGATTCAGTTGCTGGCGCTTCAGGTAATATTTTATATGAAGAGGCTACTATTTCAATTAAATCACAGGTAAATCAAGGTATGTCATTAACATCGGGGATGCAGAACACTGGCCTTTTCCCTAATATGGTCCTACAAATGGCAGCTATTGGTGAAGAGTCTGGATCACTAGATGATATGCTAAATAAAGCAGCTGAATTTTATGAGGAAGAAGTAGATACTGCAGTTTCTCAATTATCCTCTTTGATGGAACCTATCATAATGGTGGTTCTAGGAAGTATTATTGGTACTATGTTGGTTGCTATGTATTTACCTCTGTTCAATATAGGCAATGTTATCGGGTAAAGGCTTGTAGATGCATGCATGGATAAATGAAGCTTATGCTCCTTGGATTGTTCAGTTAGCTGTTGTCTTTGGTTTATTAGTGGGCAGTTTTTTAAATGTAGTGATCTATCGTATTCCTGTTATGATGGAGCGCAAGTGGACTGTTTTCGCAAAGACACACCTAAATATTGCTTTAACTGATGACGAAAAAGAGCCATTTAGTTTAACTAAACCGGCATCACGATGTCCAAAATGTGGAAGCTCGGTAAAGCCTTGGCAGAATATACCCGTGCTAAGTTATATTTTGTTGAAGGGACAATGCCATAAGTGCCACGATCATATCAGTTTGCGGTATCCATTGATTGAAATCTTGACTGCTTGTGTATTCGGCATTGTTGCAGTCTGTTATGGATGGTCTTGGATCACTTTAGCGGGTTTTATCTTTTCCGCAATTTTGATAGCGTTGACATTCATTGATGCAGATACTCAATATTTACCTGATGAACTTACTAATCCTTTAATTTGGTTGGGATTGTTGGTTAATTCTACAGGGAATGGATTGGTGGATTTGAAACAATCCCTTTTAGGAGCCATATTTGGATATTTAAGTTTATGGTTGTTGAATAAAATACATAAAACGATTCGCGGTATAGATGGAATCGGTGGTGGGGATTTTAAATTGTTAGCAGCTTTAGGGGCGTGGTTGGGTAGTTTGGTATTACCTATAATAGTCCTTGTTGCAGCAATAATCGGCATCCTGGCTGCCGTAGTTATGAAAGTTGCGAAGAGTCAGCCTATCGCATTCGGTCCCAGCTTAGCTATTGCTGGATGGGTAGTGTTTATTGCCTATGATAAAGTGATTGCTGGGGTAAATTGGTGGTTGCACCAGTCGGGGTTGGCATAGTGACGATTTGGATTGGTTTAACCGGTGGGATCGGCAGCGGAAAATCACAGGCCGCTGCCGAATTTTCGTTTTTGGGTGTTCCTGTGCTGGATGCGGATGCGGTTAGCAGAGAATTGACGGGGGAGAATGGCAAGGCGTTGCCTTTGATACGGAAATGTTTTGGCGAGTCAGTTTTTATGGGGGCTCAGTTAAATCGTGCAGTGATGCGGCAATTGGTTTTTGCAGACAGTAGTGCAAGGCAGGATTTAGAAAATATGATGTTGCCTTTGATTATGGAAGAAATTCAGAATCGGCAATTGTTATATCAACAACAACCATATGGAGTCATTGAAATTCCTTTGCTGCAAGAAAAAAAGGAATTTCAGACACTTGTTCAGCATGTTTTACTGATAGATACGGATGAATCAATCAGAATAAATCGTGTTATGGCTAGAAGCAATTTGTCAGAATCAGAGGTTAGAAAAATTATTGCGGCACAGAGCGAGAATAGCTCAAGGTATTGGATGGCTAATGAGATTATCTTGAATAATGGAAACAAGGATGAATTGACGCATAAGATAGGCCGTCTGAATCAGTATTATCAATCTTGTTTTAATGGTTAGAAACGGATATTGAGATGATTACTTTCGAACACCCTTTGTCAGAACGGGTTCGTAACTTTTTGCGGATTGAATATTTGTTTAAGCGTTTCCAAGATGAGATTGTATGCAGCGATTCTGTTTGGGCACATCATTTGGCGTTAGCCACATTGTTTGACATCATGGAGTGTGCGGCCCGTGCCGAGTTGAAACTGGATATTTTGCAGGAATTGGAACGTCAAAAGCAAATGATGGCGCAGAACCGTGATCGGCAATCCGCATTATTGTTGCAGGAAGATTTGAAACAGGTTGCGCAAGGACTTTTGGGGATACAGCAAAAGTTTGGCCAGCATTTGCGTGAAAATGAATGGTTGATGGCGATTAAACAGCGCATGCTTGTACCTGGAGGGACCAGCCCGTTTGATGTGCCGTCTTATTATTATTGGCAGCAGCGGCCTTTTGAGGAACGTAAGGCCGATTTGCAGAATTGGATTCGTACGTTAATGCCTACTTATGATGCCATTTCCGTATTGTTGAGCATCTTGCGAAAAAATTCGCGGGCAGTAAATTGCTTCGCGAAGCATGGTAATTATCAACATCCTAGTCTGGCGCAGAATATTCATATGTTGAGCATAGAAGTGGATGAAGCAGACAGGGCGATACCGGAAGTTTCTGCCAATAAGTATTTTACCCATATACGCTTTCTAGCCGTATCAGATGAGCGCCTCAGAGGTTCTCAGCTTGATCAGGATATACGGTTTAAAATGATTATGAGCAGTTTTGATCCGGTGGTGGAATGATGGAGGCCGATATGCGAAAAGTAAAATGTCCGCGTTGCGGCATAGTTTCAGAGTGGTCTTCAGCCAACCCGTATCGGCCTTTTTGCAGTAAACGTTGTAAAAATATTGATTTGGGTGCCTGGGCTGATGAGGATTATCGTGTAACGATGAGTGATCAGGAAGATTTTTTTGTTGGAACTGCAACAGGTTGAGTAAATTCCCTAGAGTTGGTAAATAAAATTCTGAATATATCTTTCTTGTTTTATTCATGCCGCTTCAGGTTTTATTGTTTACCCCAATTTTTTAGTTTAATCTAAAAATAAAAAAGACTGCCAATGCAGTCTTTTTTATTTTCTTTTTCAGAAAATTAGCTACGTTTGAACATGTTGCCAAATTTTTGGTTAAATTTGTCTACGCGACCGGTTGTATCTACGATTTTTTGGGTTCCGGTGTAGAACGGGTGGCATTGTGAGCAAACCTCAATATTGAAGTTTTCTTTTTCCATTGAAGATTTGGTTACAAATTTGTTGCCGCAAGAGCAAGTAACATTAACTTCATGATAATCTGGATGAGTATTTTGTTTCATTTTAATTCCTTTGGTTGGCGGGCACAGGGGATGTGCCTGTGCTTCAAAATATCCCTTTCGGGAAGGCGGCGGATTATGGCCTAAATGGTTTGTTTTGGCAAGTTTTTTATCTTTTGCCCATTGGTTGTTTTCGGTTAGTAGTGCGGTGGGACTTCATCACGGAGGCTATACGGCTCTTGATTACCGTCTTGGTTTTTATCTTGAATTTTCCGATACAGCAGCTTGAGTTGAGCTTGTTGCAAATCCAATGTTTGCCGCATTTGGGCAACAGTGTCGTTCAGGCTGTCAATCAGTTCGCCTTGTAAGGCCGTCTGAATTTCCAGTTCGGTAATGCGTTGCGTCAGTTCTTCCATTTACAGCACCATTGCGGCAATCCAGCCGGCAATCATCAGCGGGATATTGTAGTGGATAAAGGTGGGGATAACCGAGTCGCGGATATGGTCGTGTTGGCCGTCGGCGTTCAGTCCCATGGTCGGACCCAAGGTCGAATCTGATGCGGGGGAGCCTGCATCACCCAATGCGCCGGCAGTACCGACAATGGCTACGGTTGCCAATGGTGAAAAGCCGAGGCTGATACACAGAGGTACATAAATCGCCGTAATAATCGGCAGGGTGGAAAAGGAAGAGCCGATGCCCATTGTGACCAGCAGGCCGACCAATAGCATGACAAATGCCGCCATGCCTTTGTTGCCGCCGAACATCGCCATGCTGTTTTCCACCAAAGGCTGGATATCGCCGGTTGCTTTCATGACCGCCGCAAATCCTTGGGCGGCAATCATAATAAAGCCGACCATCGCCATCATTTTAATACCTTCGCCAAACACATCGTTGGCGGCATTCCGATTGATGACGCCGAGCATCATGAATACCGCGAAACCGACCATTGCCCCTAAAACCAGCGCATCTTTGTATTTCAACTGTATGGCGAAGCAGACGGCAATCGCTATTGCCGCCACCATGCTGCGGTAGGCGGAAGGTTGCGGTTGTTCGGCCGCTTTTTGATGATCGACCGTATCGATATCATTGGTTTGATAAAGACGAGGTTTGCGATAATGAATCAAAGCCAGCAGCAAACCTGCCACCATACCCAAAGCGGGGATGGCCATTGCTTGCATGACATTGATGTCTTTCACCTCCATGCCCGACGTGCGGATATTGCCCAACAGGATTTCGTTGAGGAAAATTGCGCCGAATCCGTAAGGTAGGAACATATAGGTGGTCACCAGGCCGAAGGTAATGACGCAGGCAATCAGCCTACGGTCGATTTTCAGGCGGTTAAATACCAGCAGCAACGGCGGCACAATCATCGGGATAAAGGCGATATGGATGGGGACGACGTTTTGGCTCATGACACCCATGACCAAGATGATGGACAACAACAGCCATTTGACCGCTTTTTCCCCGGTTTGAGAGTTTTGTCCTTGATTCAGGCGGCGGACAATCGAGCCGGCCAATTGTTGCGGTAGGCCGGAGTGGGTGATTGCCATTGCGAAAGCCCCCAGCATCGCATACGACAACGCGATTTGCGCCCCGCCTTTCAAGCCTTCGTTAAAAGCGGAAATAATGCCGGGTTGAGTCACTTCTCCCGATATGTCCGTTACATTTGCCAACGGCATTCCTGCCACCAGTCCGCCGACAAACGCGCCGATTGCCAAACTCAGCACTACATGTATGCGCGATAGTGACAATGCCAACATGACGATTACGGCGATTACGACAGCATTGGGCGTCCCCATTATGCTTAATAACATCTTTCACTCCTCATTGCCGAATGGTTTGACGATGCGCCAAGCGGTTTCAGACGGCCTAATTGTTAACATTTTCAAATATTAACATAAGCATACAAAAACACCAAGCATCAGGCCGTCTGAAAACCCGGCTGCAACAAAGTTTGAAAAGTAACTTCAGTTTTTGCTTGCACTGAAACGATTGAAACTTTATTGAAGCACGTTTTCAGACGGCCTTTTGTGACGGATTGCCGTATAGGGGTGTCGAGAATTTGGTCATTCCTTTGTGTGGCGCGGTGTATTAACGCAAAGTGCCGGTAAAGACTTTTTTCCGTTTCCAAAATGCCCGTTCGGCTTTGGTTCTAATATTCAGAACGCCGCCGTGTTCGCCGTCTGTGGTCAGCGTCAGGTTTTTCAGACGGCCTTTTTGCAGGGCGAGGCGGATGGGGGTGAAAAAACGGACATCCCAATCGGCCAGCAGTTGGCGATACGATTCTTCATCATCCGCCGCCACGGACACGGTCAAATCATCCAGAAAAATCAGACCGTCTGAAATCTGTTGGCCGCATTCCTCCAGCATGGCTTCGAATGCCGCCCAGTCGTAGGGCGCGGCATCGTGCGGCAGGCCGGGGCGGAGCAGCCAACTGCTGTCCGTAGCGGTAAAGCCGGCTTCGGCTTGCCCGTCCGAATGCCCGGGCCACAGCCATACGCCGTTAACCGGCATTGTGCGAGCGGCATTGAGCGGATGGGCGTGCAGCCACATTTGGATTTCCGTTTGCTTGGACAGCCAATCCGGTGCGGCATACCGTTCCATCCGCTCCATCCCGTCAGCTTGCCCGAGCATATCCAGAACCGACGGAACTTGCCAGTCAGGCTGTTTTGGCAAGGTCAGCAGCCATAAGTCGGGTTTGAACGGGTAAAACCGCCAACCGTCCTCACAAAAAAAATCGTTCAATCCAGCGCACCACTGCGCCGCCTCTTGCGCTGTTACCGACAAGGCGCGGCCGGATGCGAGATGCGCCTGATTCATGCCCATTTGCTGACAGACGGGTGCGGCCAGCAGGGAGGGCGTGTCTGCGGACAGCCCCAGTTCGGCCAATATCGAAATTTCCGGCCTGCCCCGCCAAAGATGGCGTGCATAAAAAACAGATGTTTCGGCGGGCAATGAAGTAAAGTGTCCGAAACGCAGCAGTGCGTTAAGGCCGGGCGTATCGAACGGTACAGGTCTTTCAGACGGCCTGTTCAATGAAGGGATGGCAAGGGTCAGATTCATCATGGTTCGGCATTGTTCGGATTAGCGTTATTTTACGCGCTTTTTCCGCATAATGAGGATTTATATGAGGATTTATAGTATACTGAAACGTTTGAAGATAAATGAAAATCTGTTTGTAAGGCTTTGTGCCTGATGGCGAATCAGGCCGTCTGAAACGGAAAAATGAAGCAATGAAAAAGATTTTTTCCCATCGTTTTTTGCAGCGTAAATCCGTCCGCTGGTCGCTGCTGGGTATACTGCTGCCCGTATCGGGTGCAATGACGGCTTATGCCGTAACTTCTCCGCCCAGGCAAGACGAATTGTTTAAAACCGAAGTCGTTGTGAAGGAGCTGCCGCCGATTCAAGTGTCCGATGTCGAAAATCGGGCGGGATATTGGCTGGAAGAAGCGGCTCAAGAAGGTGATACGCTGTATACCATGCTGTCGCGCTACGGCTTGAGCGATACGGATATTGCCAATGCCTTGAAAGGCAATGGCGAAGACGGCGGTGTCGACAAGAAATTACAACGGCTTCGTTCGGGGCAAACCATCAGTGTTTTAATGGACGGCAGCAATCGGCCGGCTGCCATCCAGTTTTTTAACGATGACGATAATGGCGAGAAAAACCTGATTGCCATCGGGAAAATCAAAGGAGAGTGGCAGGCGAGCGCATCAGAAATCGAGATGAAAACCCTGCCGACACTGAAATCCGTCGTTGTCCGCACCTCCGCCAAGGGTTCGTTGGCGCAAGCAGGCGTAGGCATCGAATTGCGTGAATCGCTGCGCGATATTTTCAGCGAACAATTCAATTTGGACGATTTGAAAGAGGGCGATCAAATACGCCTGCTGTACAACAGCATGTATTTCCGTGGACAGGAAATGGCGGCAGGCGATATCTTGGCGGTGGAAATTGTAAAAGGCGGTAAAACCTATCAGGCTTACTACTACGACAAAGGCGATGAGGGCGGCAGCTATTATGATTATGACGGTGAGCCGTTGAAGTCCGACAGTCTGAACGGCTTTGCCTTTATGCCGCTGCAAAACTATACACGCGTTTCCTCACCCTACGGCATCCGTGTCCATCCCGTGCTGCATACCGTTAAAATGCACACAGGCATAGACTATGCCGCCCCGCCCGGCACGCCGGTTTATGCGCCGGCCGACGGTACGCTTACCTTCAAAGGTTGGAAAGGCGGCTACGGATATACTGTAATGCTGCTGCACAGCAACGGAGTAGAAACGCTATATGGCCATTTAAGTGCTTTCTCTCCCTCAAAAGGCCATGTGAAGGCGGGAGAAGTCATCGGCTTTGTCGGTTCCTCTGGCCGCTCTACCGGTCCACACCTACATTATGAAGCACGGATTAATGGTCAGCATGTCAATCCAACTACAGTGGCATTGCCGACCCCGAAAATGGAAAAAATCCATTTGGCTTCTTTCCTGCGGCAACGGCAGAAAGCTGAAGACACAATGGCGGTCATTCATGATTTGCCGGTTACGGTGGCGCAGCTTTATTGATTGGATTTTGGCAGTGACGAAGGCCGTCTGAAAATCACGAATCAAGGGTTTAATTTCCTTGAAACAGTGTTTTCAGACGGCCTTCTCAATATTTGTATGAAGCGTCGTAGCAACTTGAGATCATATAGATTGCGCTATGATGATAAATTCTAAGAGGCTGTCCTAATTATCTAGAGCAGCCCCACACTTTAAGATATATAGAGTTTGCAGTTATGGCAAAAGCATAAGAGGAATGTTTTACATTCCTCTTATGCTTGAAGCTAAATATTTTGAATAGTGATTTAAAAACTAAATTTAGAAGATTTCACGCCACGAGATACGACGAACTGAATTCAATCGTAAAGGATTCATTGTCATATGAAATGAACCATTATCTCCTGAATAAAAAGTAACCGTAACACGTTTGCCATTAATCATCATATCAACTGTTTTGGATTTAGGAGCTAAAATGTTTGAAGCTTCAATCATACCTCCAAGTTTATCGTTTTCATCAAATTTGCCATCATTGTTTGTATCAAATATTTTTTCGTTAAACTGACCACCTGTTTTTAAGTCAACAGCAATCCGTGCAGTTGCACCATTAAAGCCACATGCATTACTTTCTAAGCTGGCAATAGAGCGCACAGCAGTAAAAGTTGCAACACGATTGCGGTGAATGTTTGAAGCAGAAACTATAGATTGACCAGGCAATAGTTTAAGTTTCCAGCCCTTATGGGCAGTAGTCAAAGGATTGGTCGTAATCGTATAAAGTTTTTGTTCTAATGTTTTTTCTGTTGTGCTAACAATAGCATTTACCTCAGTACCAGTACTATTTACAGATTGTTGTAACAAATCAGTTTCTGTTATAGGACCCATATCAGCAAATAACCCTAAAGCATAATTTTGGACATTTGATGCAATATCCGATAGAGAGAAATACTGACCAGTTCCAACAACCACATACAGACGTCCCCCAACTTTTTGAGCAAAGGGAGCTCCTGTTATTGGAGAGTTTGAGCTGGATGGTGAATATAACGGACTTGTACCATAAGGATTACTCCAAGTGTTAGATGCCTGATCATAATTAATACGCCAGACTTTTCCTTCATTGTCTCCAACAAAGACTGCTTCAGGGATTCCATCACTATTATCATCATATACAAAAGGCTCGCCTACTCCACTAGAACCTAAAGGTATCTTCCAGTAATTACTATTTTGAACCCACGAGTTTGTATTTTGAGCATTGAGAATATATAAATACCCTTTTCCTGAGACATTATTGTATCCGCTACTCAAAATAGCTAATGGAGTGCCGGATCCATTTTTTGTAATTGCAGGTTGGCCAACTGTTAATCCTAAATCGCTATCATCCTTATTGGAAAAATCCCACAATACATTTGATGCGCTAGGATTACTTAAATTTGTAACATCCAACGCATATATAGAAGATCCTCCCCGACCGGTAGTACCGATTAGAAGCGACTTAGCTTCGGATCCAAAACATACTTCTGCAGTGATAGGAGAGCCATCATTTATGTATTCATGTACGGCTCCAAGTTTTGCAAAATTATGTAGTTTTGGTAGTGCAGATTTGGGAATATACCCCATTTTCTCGACACCATTATGATCAAGTATATGTAACATCCCATCATTTGCAGCTACGGCATAATAAGCAGAACGGTTCATTACAGTAGAATCGCTGTATGTGCAACCATTTGGAATTCGTTTAGGTTTGAGGATGGTACTAGGCGTTGAATTGATAATTGTACCCATTAAGCTGCTACGCTTTCTCCATACACTACCTTCTTGAGTACTATCCCCTAATAAATATTTAGTCAAACTTGCCGTATCAAGTGAAGAGTCTTGCTCCTTTAAGGTACTCTCAAAAGCACTTAAATTGTTCGGAGTAAACTGAACAGTTAAGCCATTTTGTGCTTTTGTAAATACTTTACGATTTATCCATGTTCCAGTATTGTTATGATACGAATTATTCAGTAGGTCTGCAGCACGCCACTCAGGAATAAAAGTAAGTTTTCCTCCTGATAATCCAAGCCGTTTACCAATTAGATCACCTGCAAGGTCTTTAACCTTAAAGATGGCCTGTATCGCCATAGTGCTTCCTGTTGCAACATCAACAACGGAATCTTCATAGTCATTAATTGCTATGGCCGCTTGTGATGGATCTTTATAACTGTTTGCAGATACAAAAGCTTTATTTAGGGCGTCAACCATACTTTCAGGGCTATTGCCTAAAGCAAAATTATTCGGTATTCCGTCAGGGAAAAGAGTAGGGCTGCTACTTGAGCCTGGTGCATCTTTTGTCCAGCTGTCTCTAGATTGATTTGGCCATTCCACGGAGCCTGGTGCATAGTCAAACCCACCATATTTCGCGGCCCAGTAATAGGCATTACCTAATGAGCTGGAATTATTGGCTTCAAACCGTCCCTGACCATTTTCTAAAACATCAATCATAAATGTATTGATATTTTGAGTTCCTTTAATATCCTGACGAATATCATTCGTTCTTCCCCAATATGCTAATGCAACAATCCCCGCAGGAGAATAATCTTTTTTTCCTCCTCCTGCACCTGACCCACGATTTAAATTCCATGAATCCGCACCCAAACCTTTAAATTTTTCTTGATCTAGAATTTTCTTAAGAATATCAGCCGTCTGAATTTCATTATCATCTTTAACGCCACTGGTTGGAACGAAATTTGGTAAATCTTTTTCATCATGAGTAAAAGTATCCCCAATCAAGATCATGGTATTAGAGCGGCACTGAGCTTCAGTAGGCGATGACAAGCCTCGCGTGAGTGGATCATCCCATTTATAAATCATCGGGAATCCGTCAGCCGTAGTTGGATTGATGCCTGCCGTACGCTGAGTTTGTTCATAATACGATGGCATGCCTTTATTACGTAAATATCGTTGAGCGGTATAAAATAACTCAGCTGCAGTATCGTAACCTTTGTAACTGCCAAAGTCACCAAATCGGTTGATATAGTTAATGGCACCACTGTTGGCAACCCCTGTTTGATTTGCATCATAAGTATCTGGGTTTACAGCTAATACACCAGAGGTTGGATCCCATTCTTGACCATAAACCACAGAACCTTCTTGTTGCGTACGATCCAAGTATTTCATGCGGGCACGTAGTACGCCACCACTGACATTGTTACCCTCTGCCAATTGATAGCTAAATACAGCGAAGCGTGCAGGTCGACTATCCGGTCCGTTGCCACGGCCATACTGCTGCATCAAACCTTCCGGTTTATAGGAATTGTTATACCGTCGACAGTTTTTAGGAATATCAGAAATGCCAAATTTCTCATCACAAGCTTTGACCACTACCGGCATAGCTCCATAATTCATATTAGGAGTTCCCCTGATAGCATTCATTGCCTTCCGTACTTTATCTTTAATTTGTGGATTTTGAGTCTTAGTATCACTTATGCCTCCCCGATTTTGAAACCACAAAGCACCGTCGGAGCCATATATCACAGCTTGGACAGAAAATCCCTTATTGTAGAAGAAAATTTTGTTTGCCCACCGAGCTTGGGCAGTAGGGGAAACAGGCTGCCCACTATTTAAATTGTGGAAGCCCAGCGGATAACCCCATCCCGGTGCAGTAGTGGGTATCAAAAATGAATCTACCATACTGCCGGGGATAATCCGTTTTAGGAATGCAAAATCAGCTGGTTTTGCATTTCCCCCCAAGTCAATGGCCCTTAATTTCAACCGATAATGCTCTATACCATTTTGCCCTGTGGGGTGAACAAAAGCACGACGTAAGAAGGTATTGCTTGGAGTATCACCTGCTTGATAGTTAGATGGGCTGCTACCTATCCCGTATGCTCGATTTCCTCCAGTTAATGCGTGGCGGAAAATATCTACAGCGGACATGGTGGCCCAATTCAAGAAGTTGCCACTATATTCTTCATCATTGCCACTACACAGACCAACTCGGCCTTGTGCATCAGTAGTGGCTTTTGAGGAGACATAAAAATGCCCATTAAAATTATGAGGGTCAGAAAATTTATAGCACTTAGTATTATCAAAATAACCTAGATAATAGGTTTTCCATTGGTTTTCCCACCGTGCTTCACCTGTTCCCACTCTAAGTGTCGGATAATCTGCCCACATAAAATCATTACTAGAGTAGGCCGCACCTGCAGTTGGATGTTCTACTGACGGAGTAAGAGTAATGTTAGGTGAATATTGAACATCTACCCCTGTAAGCGGCAAGTTACTAATTGGTACCGTTGCAGATTGAACGGGCAAGTTGATACCCATCATGGCTAATGCCAATACAGTAGGCTTAAAGATTTGTTTTCTCTCAGGTGTTTTCATTTTGACACTTCCATTGTTAGTAAAAGACATTTCCCTTAGTTTAAATCCGGTTAATAAAAGTAAATTTATTCCAATAATAAAATCAGAAGTTTACTACTTATAGATTATAACCCAGTCATAATGACAGGGAAACAAAAATACGCTCATTGAATAACAAATAATTGAGCATTCTTTATTTATACAGCAACTATTCATCAATAGAGCTGGCTTTATCTCGTTGAGGTAATCAGTATTTACCAAATTTCGTAAGCAATATTTGGAACAGCCTCAAAAGATATTGCCATCAAATTGTGGATATATTTACTTTGCGCTGTCGATATTTTGGATGCGTTTTTCCAAAGCGGCTACGGCGGGCAACTCTTTGCCTTCCAAGAATTCGAGGAACGCGCCGCCGCCGGTGGAGATGTAGCCGATTTGGTCGGTAACGCCGAATTTGGCAATCGCCGCCAGCGTGTCGCCGCCGCCCGCAATCGAGAACGCTTTGCTTTGGGCGATGGCTTCGGCAAGGGCTTTCGTGCCGCCTGCGAACTGGTCAAACTCGAACACGCCGACCGGGCCGTTCCAAACGATGGTGCCTGCGGCTTTGAGCAGTTCGGCAAGTGCGGCGGCGGATTTCGGGCCGATGTCCAAAATCATATCGTCTTCGGCAACGTCGGCAATGTCTTTCACGACCGCTTCGGCATCGGCGGCAAAGGCTTTGGCAACGACGACATCGGTCGGCAGCGGTACGGAGCCGCCTTTGGCTGCCATTTTCGCCATGATTTTTTTGGATTCTTCCACCAAATCATGTTCCGCCAGCGATTTGCCGATGGCTTTGCCTTCCGCCAAGAGGAAGGTGTTGGCAATGCCGCCGCCGACGATGAGTTGGTCGACTTTGTCCGCCAGCGATTCGAGGATGGTCAGCTTGGTGGACACTTTGCTGCCGGCGACAATTGCCACCATCGGGCGCGCGGGCTGCTTCAGGGCTTTGCCCAAAGCGTCGAGTTCGCCCGCCATCAATACGCCGGCGCAGGCAACGGGCGCGGCTTGGGCAACGGCTTCGGTCGAGGCTTGGGCGCGGTGGGCGGTGCCGAACGCGTCGTTGACGAACATGTCGCACAAGGCGGCATAGGCTTTGCCCAGTTCCAAATCGTTTTTCTTCTCGCCTTTGTTGATGCGCACGTTTTGCAGCATGACGACATCGCCCGCGTTCAGGGCGGGTTTGTTTTCACGCCAGTCGTTCAATACTTTCACGTCTTTGCCCAACAAGCCGCCCAAGTGCACGGCAACGGGCGCGACATCGTCTTCGGGGTGGAACTCGCCTTCGGTCGGACGGCCCAAGTGGGTCATCACGATAACGGACGCGCCGTTGTCCAAGCAGTATTTGATGGACGCGAGCGAGGCGCGGATACGGGTGTCGTCGCTGATTTTGCCGTCTTTGAACGGCACGTTCATATCGGCGCGGATGAGGACGGTTTTGCCCTGCACGTTTTGTTCGGTCAGTTTCAGAAATGCCATGATGTATCCTTTGTGAAAGTTGGAAATGGTATGAAGGCGTTGATTATCCGCCGACGTTTGGAAGCCGTAAAGGCCGTCTGAAAAGCTATAATCCCGTTTTTCAGACGGCCTGAAACAGGAAAAACCCATGCAAACCCGCATCATCCCGCTGGCGGCTTGCCCTCGGCACATCGGACAACTGGCTCTTGCTTTGCACGCCGAATGGCGCGACTTTGCGCCGTGGAGCGAAATGGAGAAAATCCGCGCCTATTATGCCCGCTGCTTGGACGGCGGCGGGTTGCCGCTGGCCTGGCTGGCGGTGGACGGCGAAAACCGCCTGCTCGGTTCGGCGGCTTTGAAGCGGCACGACATTGCCGAATTGCCGCAATACGAATATTGGCTGGGCGACGTGTTCGTGCTGCCCGAAGCGCGCGGGTGCGGCATTGGGGCGCGTTTAATCGAACACGCGCTGCAACAGGCGCGGGAAATGGCCTTGCCCGAACTTTACCTCTACACGCCCGACGTGCAGGCCGTGTACGCCAAATACGGTTGGCGCGAAATCGAAACGCGTCGGCACAACGGGGAAATTGTGTCGGTGATGCGGTTGTGTTTGGGCGGTAGGGAAGGGGAGGCCGTCTGAAAGTCAGGTTTCAAAGCCTTACCCGTCCGTTGAAATGGTTTTCAGACGGCCTTTATTTGCATTCGGCGCGTACTTTTTGTACGGCCGCATCCAGTTTTTTACTGTCAACGCCGCCGAGTATGGCCTCTTTCTTGCCGCACTTCACCGCTTCTACAGTGGTAAACGGTAAGGCTCCGACACTGTTGCCCAGATTTTTCATGAAACTGCGGTTGTCTTTGCCCGCGTAGTGCCAGATCGGATAGGAAACGGGCGTGGTTTTCAGGAAGGGCGGCAGGTTTTCTTTACGATCGATGGCAATGCCGATCAAATCGATGCTGCCTTTTTTCTGTTTTTTATACCAGGCCGACATTTCTGGCATTTCCTTCACACAGGGTTTGCAGTACGAACCCCAGAAATTGATGATGCGGACGGGGGCTTTCAGATTGTTCAAGTCCTGCGGTTTGCCGTCGGGGAAGGAAACCAGGTCGGAAGCAGCGGCGGGCAGTACGGTCAGTGCAAGCAGCAGGGCGGTCAGTTTGGCATTCATGGCGGATACTCCGTGGTTTGGGTCTAAACGCCGCCATTATAAGCCTTTCCCGGCAGATGGGTTTGAGTGCGGGCAAATTTTGCCGACAACCCCGCGCGGGCTTACAATACGCCTTATTCCCAACCTTCACGGAAAATGATGATGACCGCCGTTACCCTTTATCACAATCCCCGCTGTTCCAAATCCCGCGCCGCCGCTGACTATCTGGCGCAGCAAAACGTAGAAACCCGTATTGTCCGCTACCTCGACACGCCGCCGGACATCGCCGTACTGCGCGAAATCTTCGGCAAGCTGGGTCTGGCTGACGTGCGCGGCATGATGCGGGTGAAAGACGATTTATACCGCGAATTGAAACTGGACGATCCGTCGTTGGACAATGAAGCCCTGCTCGCCGCGATTGCGGCCCATCCCGCCCTGTTGGAAAGACCAATTGCCGTCTTGGGCGACAAAGCCGCCATCGGCCGCCCGACGGAAAATATTGCGGCTTTGCTGGCGGGAGAATAGGCCGTCTGAAAAAACGGATTCAGGAAAGGAACAGGATTTGCATCGCCCGTTTTCGGCACACCGCTCGCTTTGGGCTTATTTGTGGCGCGGCATCAAAATCAGCATCGTCCTCATGATCATGCTGCCCGTATTTTGCGGCGTGCAGGTGTATCGTTCGGGGGCTGCCGCACTGCCGCAGGATTACAGTGGTGACGCGGCGGTGGTGCTGGGTGCGGCGGCGTGGGATTCGCGCCCCTCGCCCGTGTTCCGCGAACGCATCAACCACGCTATCGTGCTCTACCAAAGCGGCAAAGTGCGCAAACTGGCGTTTACCGGCGGCGCGATAAAGCCGGGCTTTATGAGCGAGGCGGAAGTGGGTATGCGTTACGCCGTGCGGCAGGGTGTGCCGGTACACGACATTCTGGTAGAAAAAACCTCGCGCACCACTTACGAAAACCTGTACAACATCCGCCCGCTGCTCAACGAACAAGGGTTGCAAAACAACGTGATTGTCAGCGACCCGCTGCATCTGGCGCGCGCCGGAGTGATGGCCGAAGACTTAGGGATGGAGGCCGAACTGTCGGCCACACCGACCACGCGCTACACCGACCGCGCCGACAAAATCAAATTCTGGCTGCGCGAAACCTTTTTACTGTCCGGCTACTACATCTGGCGTGTCGGGCACGGCCTGATGGCGTTTGCCGGACTGGGCGGTTAAAGTAAACCGCCTTGCCGCAGGCGGCCGAATTTGCTACCATCCGCCCCGCATTAAGAGTTGGGATTTCCATGCCAACCTGCTTTTACGGTTTTGACAGGTAAAGTAAGGTGGACGGCCGCGAAAAAAAGGCCGATGTGGCTTCGTTCGAACAGAACGGCGCAATCCGAATCCCGCTTGAATGCGGGTATTTTTTTGCCCGTTTCCCGGCCGTCTGAAACGGAAAAAGATTTTTCAGACGGCCTCACCAGACAAATAGGCCGCCTGAACACGGCCTGCCGAAGAAAGACAGTCATGAGCGAATACCTTTTCACATCCGAATCCGTTTCCGAAGGCCATCCCGATAAAGTGGCCGACCAAATTTCCGATGCCATCCTGGATGCCGTATTGGCGCAAGACCCCAAAGCGCGCGTCGCGGCGGAAACCCTGGTAAACACCGGTTTGTGCGTGTTGGCTGGCGAAATCACCACCACTGCCCATGTGGACTACATCAAAGTCGCACGCGAAACCATCAAACGCATCGGCTACAACTCGTCCGAGCTGGGCTTTGATGCCAACGGTTGCGCAATCGGCGTGTACTACGACCAGCAATCCCACGACATCGCCCAAGGCGTGAACGAAGGCGAAGGCATCGACCTGGACCAAGGCGCGGGCGACCAAGGTTTGATGTTCGGCTACGCCTGCGACGAAACCCCGACCCTGATGCCGTTTGCCATCTATTACAGCCACCGCCTGATGCAGCGTCAAAGCGAATTGCGCAAAGATGGCCGCCTGCCTTGGCTGCGTCCCGACGCAAAAGCGCAGCTGACCGTGGTTTACGACAGCGAAACCGGCAAAGTAAAACGCATCGACACCGTCGTCCTGTCCACCCAGCATGATCCGTCTATCGGTTACGAAGAGCTGAAAAACGCCGTGATCGAACACATCATCAAACCGGTTCTGCCGCCCGAAATGCTGACTGCCGAAACCAAATACCTGATCAACCCGACCGGCCGTTTCGTCATCGGCGGCCCGCAAGGCGACTGCGGTCTGACCGGCCGCAAAATCATCGTCGATACCTACGGCGGCGCAGCTCCGCACGGCGGCGGCGCGTTCTCCGGCAAAGACCCGTCCAAAGTGGACCGTTCCGCCGCCTACGCCTGCCGTTATGTCGCGAAAAACATCGTTGCCGCAGGTTTGGCAACCCAATGTCAGATTCAGGTTTCCTACGCCATCGGCGTTGCCGAACCGACTTCGATTTCCATCGATACTTTCGGCACAGGCAAAATCAGTGAAGACAAACTGATTGCCTTAGTTCGCGAACATTTCGACCTGCGCCCCAAAGGCATCGTCCAAATGCTCGACCTCTTGCGCCCGATTTACAGCAAATCCGCCGCATACGGCCATTTCGGCCGCGAAGAGCCCGAATTTACTTGGGAGCGCACCGACAAAGCGGCCGCATTGAAAGCGGCAGCGGGGCTGTAAACATCCTGATGCGGCAAAAGGCCGTCTGAAAACAGGCGGAGGCGTTTTCAGACGGCCTTTTGCCGCCGCGCCCCTTGCAATCCCACGGCCCGCCCCCATAATGGCGGCCTGTTTGATACGAAAGCCGCATATGCCCGAAGTTACCCTTTATTCCGGCCCTTACTGCCCGTATTGCAACATGGCCAAAGCCCTGTTGAAACAGCTGGGCGTTACCGAAATCCGCGAAATCCGCGCCGACAGCGAACCCGAAGCGTTTGAAGCCATGCGCCGCGCCACCAACACCCGTACCGTGCCGCAGATTTTCATCGGCGACACCCATGTCGGCGGCTTTACCGACTTGCGCGCCCTGCACAACGCGGGCAGGCTGACGGAGCTGCTGCAAAGGAAATGATTTACTTCTGCGGCCGGGCGCGATGCCTGCCGCAGTCCGACCCACCCGCCGTTTTCAGACGGCCTTTTAAACTAAGCGAGAGCAATTATGAGCGAACAACAAGCGCAACCCGTTTTCAGCATTGAAAAACTATATGTCAAAGACTTGTCATTGGAAGTGCCGCACGCACCGCAAATCTTCCTGGAACAGGGCGAGCCGAACGTTGAAATGCGCGTTGCGACCCAAAGCGAAAAACTGGAAGACAACTTTCACGATGTATCGGTAACCGTAACCGTAACCGCCAAGCTGAACGACGAGCGCGTGATGTTCCTGAACGAAGTTACCCAAAGCGGCATCTTCCGTTTGGAAAACATCCCCGAAGAAGACGAAAAACTGCTGCTGGCCGTCGCCTGCCCGAACATCCTGTTCCCGTATGCCCGCGAAGCCGTATCCAGCGAAATCACCCGCGCCGGCTTCCCGCCCGTATTGCTGGCCCCGATTAACTTCGAGTCTATGTATCAACAGCAGCAAGAGGAAGGCAACGCCTGATTCCCGCATACTGAAAGGCCGTCTGAAAACCTTTAAAACGGGTTTTCAGACGGCCTTTTCATTCAAAGCGATTTTTTACCAAGCAGCCCTTGCGGGGAAACGGTGAAAAACAACACGGTCAAGCCACGACATTTTGCGGCCGCCCGGCTGCAAAACGGTTGATGTTTTCCAGCAAAATGGCAAACAGCCGATGCCGTGCTTCCTCGCTGCCCCAGGCCATATGCGGCGTAACGATTAAATTGGGCAGGCGGGCTTTGAGCAGCGGGTTGCCGTTGCGCGGCGGCTCCTCGGTTAGAACGTCGAAACCCGCGCCGCCGATTCGGCCGTATTTCAGCGCGGCAACCAAAGCCTGCTCGTTCACCAGGCCGCCGCGCCCGCAGTTAATCAACACTGCGCCGGGCTTCATGCGCTGCAATTCCGTTTCGCCTATCATGTTTGCCGTTTGCGGCGTGAGCGGGCAGTGCAGCGAAACGGCGTCTGCCGTTTGGATGGCCTCGTCGAAGGAAACGTAGCCTTCGCGGACGTTTTCGGCATGTTTGTGTTCGCCGAACACCACGTTCATGCCGAAGGCGCGCGCATAGCCCGCCAGCGTTTTGCCGATATTGCCGCGCCCGAATATGGCGAGCGTCTTGCCGTACAAATCGCGCATCGGCGCGCCGAAATGGCAGAAAAACGGCGATTGCTCCCATATGCCGGCGGCGATGTCGCGCTGGTAGGCAGGCAGGTTACGCATCAGCGCAATCATCAGCATAAAGGCGTGTTCCGCCACCGATTCGTTGCCGTAGGCGCGGATGTTGCACACGGTAACGCCTGCGGCTTTGGCGGCGGCGGTGTCCACGTTGTCCACGCCCGTCGCCGCCAAGGCTATCAGCTTGAGCTGTGGGTTGGTGGCGATGTGCTCCGCCGTGATGACGACTTTGTTGGTAACGACAACGTCCGCCCCCGCGATTCGGGCGGCGGTTTCTTCCGGTCGCGTGGACGGATATTCCATCACTTCGGCGGGGAAGTTGAAGGCAAAGGGTTCGGACACCAGCGTGGCGCGGTCGAGCACGGCGATTTTCCAAGGGGTCATATGCTGTTTTCTGTTCTATGGGGCGGAAGATTATAGCACGGCGGCAAAAGGCCGTCTGAAAAGTTGCAACGGCATTGAAGCTGCATTTTCAGACGGCCTTTGCGGGTATTTTGCCGCAGGCGGATATTCAAGAGACGCAAATCACAAGGCCGGCAATCAGCACCAGCTGGACACCCAGCTTCATCAGCGCGGTACGGCTGACAAAATAGATAAACCAAGTGCCGGTCAGAATCAACAGTACAATAATCAGCCACGGCCGCCATTTGTTGAGGTGGACGGCTTCGGTGAAGCAGGTGTGAATATGGAGTACGACAATAGCGACGATGGTTGCGATGATCAATATAGGGTGGATGAAGTCCATCATTTGATTTCCGTTTGATGAGGCCGTCTGAAAACCCTGGTTTCAGGTTTTCAGACGGCCTTTTGCTTATTCAATCAACAATCAGTCTTTCAACTTCGCCAACTGATTTTGCACTTTCGCCATTTTGTCTTCCAACTCCGCCAAATCGGCTTTGTCTTTTTCCACCAGATGCGCGGGGGCTTTTTCGGTGTAGCCGGGTTTGGAGAGTTTGGCGCTGAGTTTGTCCAAGGCTTTTTGCAGCTTCTCGGCTTCTTTGCTCAAGCGGGCGGTTTCGGCGGCTTTGTCAATTTCGACTTTCAGCATCAGGCGCGCACCGTTGCAGACGGCGACGGGGGCGTCTTCGCTTTCGGGCAGGGCGGCGACTTGCTGTGCTTCGGTCAGGCGAGTCATCATCGGCAGGTATTTGAGGTAGTCCGCCAAGTCGTCCGCGCTTTCGACAAACAGCGGGGCTTTCACGTTGGGCTGAATGCCCATTTCGCCGCGCAGGTTGCGGACGGCGCCAATCAAATCCTGCAACACGGCCATTTGCTCGAAGGTCGTCTGAACGATTTGTTCGCGGTCGGCTTCGGGGAAACGGGCGAGCATGATGCTGTCGGCGGTTTTGGCGTCGCACATGGGGGCGACGGTTTGCCACAATTCTTCGGTGATGAACGGGATAATCGGGTGCAGCAGGCGCAGGGCGGCTTCGAGTACGCGCAATAAGGTATGGCGTGTGGCGCGTTGGCGGCTGGCGCAGCCAGTTTGGAGCTGCACTTTGGCGAGTTCCAGATACCAGTCGCAATAGTCGTTCCATACGAAGCTGTACAGGGTTTCCGCAGCCAAATCAAAGCGGTAGGTTTCGTAGGCTTGCGTAACCTGCTCGATGGTCTGATTCAGACGGCCTATGATCCACATATCGGGGGAGGAGTAGCCGCGCGGTTCGGTGGCGGTTGCGCCGTAGCCGCAGTCTTGGTTTTCGGTGTTCATCAAGACGAAGTTGGTGGCGTTCCAGATTTTGTTGCAGAAGTTGCGGTAGCCTTCGGCGCGTTTGAAGTCGAAGTTGACCGAACGACCCAAGCTGGCGTAGCTCGCCATGGTGAAGCGCAATGCGTCCGCGCCCATGCTGGGGATGCCTTCGGGGAAGAGTTTTTTCGTGGCTTCTTCCACTTTCGGCGCGGTTTCGGGTTTGCGCAGGCCTGTCGTGCGTTTTACCAGCAGCTTGTCCAAGTCGATGCCGTCAATCAAATCGACGGGGTCGATGACGTTGCCTTCGGATTTGGACATTTTTTTGCCTTCGTGGTCGCGCACGATGCCGTGGATGTACACATCTTTAAACGGTACTTTGCCGGTGAAGTGGGTGGTCATCATAATCATGCGCGCCACCCAGAAGAAGATGATTTCGTAGCCGGTGACCAAGACGTTGGACGGCAGGAAGGCTTTGAGTTCGTCGGTTTCAGACGGCCAGCCGAGTGTGGAGAACGGTACGAGCGCGGAGGAGAACCATGTGTCCAATACGTCTTCTTCGCGGGTCAAGCCTGTTTTGCCGGCTTGTTTTTCGGCTTCCGCCTGATTGCGGGCGACGTAAACATTGCCTGCTTCGTCGTACCACGCGGGGATTTGATGGCCCCACCACAGTTGGCGCGAGATGCACCAGTCTTGGATGTTGTTCATCCATTGGTTGTAGGTATTGACCCAGTTTTCGGGGATGAAGCGTACCGCGCCGCTGTCGACGGCTTTTTTGGCTTTTTCGGCGAGGCTTAAGCCTTTGAATTCGCTGTCAGGCTCGCCGCCGTTCGGTGTCGCGGACATGGCGACAAACCATTGGCTGGTCAGCATCGGCTCAATCACTGAGCCGGTACGGTCGCCTTTCGGCGTCATCAGCGTGTGCGCTTTGATTTCGACCAACAAGCCTTGTTCCTGCAAATCGGCAACCATTTGTTTGCGCGCGGCAAAGCGGTCTAAGCCTGCGTATTTTTCAGGCAGGGCAAAGCCTTGCTGCGCTTCGCCTTTGAAGTTGAACACTTCGGCGTTTGCCAGCACTTTGGCTTCCAAATCGAACACGTTAACCAAGCGCGTGTCATGGCGTTTGCCGACTTCGTAGTCGTTGAAGTCGTGCGCAGGCGTGATTTTCACGCAGCCTGTGCCGAAGTCTTTTTCAACGTATTCGTCGGCAATCACGGGAATGGTGCGACCGGTCAGCGGCAGGATTAATTCCTTGCCAATCAAATGGGTATAACGTTCGTCTTCAGGATTGACGGCAACGGCAACGTCGCCCAGCAGCGTTTCAGGGCGGGTGGTCGCCACGATAACGGCTTCGGCAGGATTGTCCGCCAGCGGATAGCGGATGTGCCACATAGAGCCTTGTTCTTCCACGCTTTCCACTTCCAAATCCGATACCGCCGTGCCGAGCACGGGATCCCAGTTCACCAAGCGTTTGCCGCGGTAAATCAAGCCTTGCTCATACAGGCGCACGAACACCTCGGTCACGGTTTCGGCGCGCACGTCGTCCATCGTAAAATACTCGCGCGTCCAGTCTGCGGAACAGCCCACACGGCGCATCTGCTGCGTAATCGTGCCGCCGGAAACTTCTTTCCATTCCCACACTTTTTCCAAGAATTTTTCGCGGCCCAAGTCATGACGGGACACGTTTTGCGCGGCAAGCTGACGCTCGACCACGATTTGCGTGGCGATACCAGCATGGTCGGTGCCGGGAATCCAGGCGGTGTTGCAGCCTTTCATGCGGTAGTAGCGGGTCAGGCCGTCCATAATGGTTTGGTTGAAGGCATGACCCATGTGCAGCGTACCGGTTACGTTGGGCGGCGGCAGTTGGATGGAAAAAGACGGTTTGGTCAAATCCATATCGGGCTGGAAATAACCTTGGGTTTCCCAGTTTTGATAGTGTTTGGATTCGATTTCGGCGGGATTGTATTTGTCGAGCATCGGAGGCTACCTGAAAAATTGGTTGATTAAAGATAAAAGACAGAGATTATAACGGAATTTTTAGGGGGAGGCCGCTTCCCCGTATTTGACAAATACTGCGCAAACGACCTATAGTTTTCCGCTGATTTTTCCACCTCAAACAGGAATTCATTCATGAAGAAACTGATTTTTATCATTTTATCTGCGCTTTCCCTTTCCGCCCATGCCGAGTTTGTGCCCGAAGGCAACTCTGCGCCGTCGCGCCAACAAGTCAATACCGTGCACGAAGCCAAAACCGAATTCGGCGATAATGCGCATATCGTTTTGGAAGGTTTCATCACCGGTTCGGCAGGAACTATCAATCCCGAAGAATATTTCTTCAAAGACGATACCGATACCATCAAAATCGAAATCAATCCCGATGTGTGGCGCGGTCAGAAAGTTACTCCGCAAACCAAAGTCCGCATTGCCGGAGAGGTGGACATCAACCGCTTCAACAATTCGCGTGAGATCGAAGTACGCCGTTTGGATATTGTGAAGTAAGCAGGTAAGGTTTTAAAAAGACAAAGAAAAAGCAGGCTTCCCGTTCCGAAGTTTCGGAGGTGCGGCCTGCTTTTTTGGTTTTACCATGTGCGGACTTCGGTTATCATCTTTACACATCATTTCAGGCTGCACGAATAAGGTTCAATCGAAACGAAAGCAAATACCATGAAATATCCAATCCTCCTCGCCCTACTTATGGCCGCCACCGCTGCACAGGCTGCTTCATCACAAGAATATGTGTTCAAAGACCAGCCCTTTGAAAGCGGCAGCCTTTCCACGGACGGCAAAGATTTTTCCATCAACACGGTCGGTTACAGTGGCAATCTGTGTGATCTCGGAGGCCGTTTGAAAAATAATATTTACCGCGATGATGGCTGTGAAATACATTTTGCTTTCAGCGGTAACAAAGTCCGCGTAACCACGCCGGAAACCGCACAGGAAGCCTGCTCGAAATATTGCGGCTTCAACGCCCATTTTGCCGACGACTATTACCGGCTCCCCGCTGCCTGTACGGAAACTGCGGCAAAAAACAGCGAACAGCGTTTTCAGACGGCCTACCGTGCTAAAAAATACGCACAAGCCGCACAAATCAAGCAACAGTATCTGAACGCCTGCAACAGCTTCATGTTTATCACCGAACAGATGCGCGCCCGCAACGACTTGGCGGTCGCATACAAAAACAGCGGCAACAAAACCGCCTGCCGCGCCGCGCTTCAACCCCTGCGCCGCCATTGGAGCGACAAGGCGGAAAATCACTCTTATCTTTACCGCGACGATTTCATGAAGGAACTTGCCGCCGCCAAATTCAACTGGAATGCGTGCCGTTAAAGGGTTGAGACCGTGACGAAGGAAGTCGGTTCACCAGAGGCAGATCGCAGCCTGCCTGCTGCAAAAAGGCCGTCTGAAAACATAGTTTCAGACGGCCTTTGTTATTTTCAGACGGCCTTTTCGGCTTGGTTGAGTTGTTTCAGCAGTTTGTCGGCCTTGTCGGGGTCTTCGTTGCGCAGGATGCGCAGGATTTCCTGTTCCAGACGGTCGATGTGGCTGTGGAGGACGATATCCTTCACGGCCAGCAGGTTGTTGGTGTTCATGGAAAAACTGCGCAGGCCCATGCCGAGCAGCAGGCGGGTGAAGGTTGTGTCGCCCGCCATTTCGCCGCAGAGGGAAACGGTTTTGTTCATGCGGTTGGCGGTGCGGATGATGTGTGCCAAGAGGCGCAGGACGGCGGGATGGGCGGGCTGGTAGAGGTAACTGACCGCGTCGTCGCCCCTGTCTACCGACAAGGTGTATTGGATCAGGTCGTTGGTGCCGATGGAGATGAAATCCACCAGTTTGAGCAGGCTGGAGACGGTCAGTGCGGCAGAGGGGATTTCTATCATGCAGCCCGTCGATACTTCGCTGAAGGTTTCTTCGCGCTCAATCAGTTGGCGGCAGGCGGTTTCCAGGTGGATAAGGCATTGTTTGAGTTCGGAAACGGAAGTGATCATCGGCCACATCATTTTTACCGGCCCGTGGGCGGCAGCGCGCAGGATGGCGCGCATTTGGGTGCGGAACATGACGGGTTCGGCCAGGCACAGGCGGATGCCGGTCAGCCCCAGTGCGGGGTTCAGGCTGCCGTTGGGTGTGCCGTTTTGGCCGAACCAGCGCGGGTTTTTGTCCACACCCAAGTCTACGGTGCGGATGGTCAGCGGTTTGCCTTTCATTTTTTTCACGATGTCGGCGTATACGCCGTATTGTTCTTCTTCGTCGGGCAGGGTGTCGCGGTTCAGATAGAGGTATTCGCTGCGGAAGAGTCCTACGCCGTCGGCACCGAATTTGTGCAGGGCTTTGATGTCTTCGGCGTTTTCGATGTTGGCATAGAGTTCGATTTGGGTGCCGTCTTCGGTGGTGGTGGCGGTGTCTTTCAGTTTGTTCAGTTCGCGCTGTTTGCTTTTGTAGGCGCGCAGTTTGCGGCGGTATTCGGCAAGTACGATGTCGTCGGGGTTGATGATGAGTACGCCGTTGATGCCGTCGACAATCACCCATTCGTGTTCGCTGATGAGTTGGCGGGCGTTGCGCAGGCCGATGACGGACGGGATGTCCAGGCTGCGTCCCAAGATGGCGGTGTGGCTGGTGGGGCCGCCCGCGTCGGTTACGAAGGCGGTAACGCGCTGTTCTTTCAGGTGTACGGTGTCGGCGGGCGAGAGGTCGTGGGCGATGAGTATGGTGTCGTCCAGCAGGTTGGCATCAAGATTGAGTTCGTTGCCCGAACCGGCCAGGTTGTTGTGGATGCGTTCGACCACTTGCAGCATGTCTTGTTTGCGGGTGCGCAGGTATTCGTCGTTAATCGCGTCGAACTGCTGGCTCAGGCGGTCGGTTTGGATTTTCAACGCCCATTCGGCGTTGATGTGCTGTTCTTCGATGATGTCCAGCGGTTCGCGCGACAGGGTAACGTCGGTCAGCAGCATCAGATGCAGGGAGATGAACGCACCCAGTTCGGTGGGGGCGTTTTCGGGTATCGTGCTGCGGATTTGTTCCAGTTGGCGGCGGGTGGTTTTAATTGCGGCTTCGAAGCGGGCGTTTTCGGCGGCGATTTCATTTTCGGCCAGGTCGTATTGCGGCACTTCTTCGTGTCCGCGCACCACCAGGTGGGCGCGGCCGATGGCGATGCCTTTGCCCGCCGCTACGCCGTGCAGCACGATGCCCATGTTATTCTCCTTCGCCGAAATAGTCGTTAATCAGGGCGGTCAGTGCCTGCATGGCGGCCGTTTCGTCCGGGCCGTCGGTTTCGACGGTGATGGTCGTGCCCTGTGCGGCGGCGAGCATCATCAATCCCATGATGCTTTTGCCGTTGATGCGGTTGCCGTTGCGCGTTACCCAGATGTCGCATTGGAAGGGGGAGGCCGTCTGAACGAATTTGCTCGATGCGCGGGCGTGCAGGCCGAGTTTGTTGATGATTTGGATGTCCTGTTTCTGCATGGCTTATGTCCCTTCGGGCGGTTCGGTCAGTGCGAGTATGCCTTTGACAGCGGCCTGGCGTACGTCTTCGGTAAAGTCTTCCAGATTGCCGGCGGTGCCGGAATATTGCACGGCTTTGATCAGCATGGGCGCGTTCAGGCCGGTGAGCATGGCCACTTTGTGCGGCACGATCAGTTTTCGGGCGGCGTTGCACGGGGTGGCGCCGAAGATGTCGGTCAGGACGAGTACGCCGTCGGGCGCATCCAAGCCGTCGATTTCGGCGCGGATGCGGCGGATGACGTCGTCGTGGCCTTCCATGCGCTCTACGCCCAGCAGGCGGATGTGGGCGGGGATTTCGTGGAAGAAGTGGTTGGCCAGTCGGGCGTAGGCTTTGCCTATGCTTTCGTGGGTTACGATGATGATGCCTATCATGGTGTGGTTGTTCCTGCCGTTTTCAGACGGCTTGTTGTCTGTGGGAGCGGGCATTATATAGTAAAGGCCGTCTGAAAAAATGCGTTTACGCTCTTTTCAGACGGCCTGCCGTATCGGGCGGTGATACTGCGGCCGGTTGGGTGGGACGCTTTGTGTGCCGCCCGCTGTAACGGATTTTCAGACGGCCTTCGGCTTCATAATCACCATGTGCCGTTCGGCTTCCAGCATCGGCACGGACAGTTTGTCCACTTTCATGATTTCCACGTTTTCCGGAACCTGTTCCAGCTCTTCGTAGGGATAAACCCCTTTCATCGCCGCCCAGTAGCCTTGCTCGTTCAGCAGATGGGCGGTCAGGGAGATGAAGTCTTTCAGTTCGGCGAAGGCGCGGCTGGTGACCACATCTACTTTTTTGTCGTGCATTTCTTCTACGCGGCCGGAGGCGACGGTTACGTTGTTCAGGCCCAATTCAATCACTGCCTGCCGGAGGAAGGTGGTTTTTTTGGTGTTGGCATCGAGGAGGGTGATTTGCAGGTCGGGACGGCAAATCGCGGCGGGAATGCCGGGCATGCCGCCGCCCGAACCCACGTCCATCAGTGTGGACGCTTGTTCGATATAGGGCAGCAGGGTCAGGCTGTCGAGGATGTGGTGGCTGATCATGGTCTGTTCGTCGCGCAGGGCGGTGAGGTTGTAGGTGCCGTTCCATTTTTTCAGCAGGGCGACGTATTCCAGCAGCAGCAATTGTTGGGCCGTGGTCAGTGTCAGGCCGAGCGCGGTCAGGCCTTCCTGTAATTTTTGTTTGTTGTCCATTTTCCGTCTTTTCGTCTTTGTTCGGTATCGGGGCGAATATTAAAGGAAAACCGCCGCCCGCACTGTGAAATGTTTGCACTCCCTGCTGCAATCGTATTCATATACGGGCGTTCGTGTACAATCGTTTTTTTCATTTTCAGACGGCCTCATATGCTTTCCTCGCTGTTTTATCCGCCATCACGCCCCGACACGGAACGCCTGCGCGCGGCCGTCGGCGGGAAAACCGTTCTGCTGACCGGAGCCAGTTTCGGCATCGGCGAGGCTTTGGCCGGCAAGTTGGCGGCGGCCGGCGCGAGGCTGCTGCTGGTGGCGCGCAGTGCGGACAAACTGGCGGAAGTGCAAACCCGTTTGACGGCGGCCGGCGCGCAAGCCGAATATTTTGCCGCCGACCTGCGCGATGCGGCGCAATGCGAAGCGGTCGCCCGTTGGACGGAAGAGAACGGAGGGGCGGATATTCTGGTGTTGAACGCAGGGCATTCCATCCGCCGCGGCCTGTGGCAGTCGCTCGACCGTTTTCATGATGTCGAACGCTGTATGTCGCTGAATTTTTACGCACCCGCGCGGCTGACGCTGGCCCTGTTGCCCGAACTGGCGCGGCGCGGCGGCAGTATCGTTGCCGTATCGGCGGTGAATGCCCGCTTTCCGGCCGCACCCGGCTGGGCGGCTTATCAGGCCTCGAAAACCGCCCTCACGCAATGGTTCGGCAGCATCGCACCCGAGGCGGCCGCATGCGGCGTGTCGGTGGGGGTTGCACTGTTGCCGTTGGTCCGCACCCGCATGATTGAACCCACTGCCGCCTACCGCCGCGCCCCGGCCATGACCCCGCAGGCTGCCGCCGACGTGCTCGCCGGGCTGATTGTCAGCCGCCGCAGCCGCTGGCAGCCGTGGTGGCTGGGCATCGCCGCCGCTGCCGCTGCCGTTTTCAGACGGCCTCTGCTTTGGCTGGCAGCAAAGGGCGGGGGAAAATAACGGATTCAAATCAAAACGGCTTCTCTTGCCATCTATAGTGGATTAAATTTAAATCAGGACAAGGCGGAGAGCCGCAGAAATTACAAATAGTACGGCAAGGCGAGCCAACGCTGTACTGGTTTAAATTTAATTCACTATATTATTCCTGTTTGGAAAAATCAACGGTAATGCCGCATCCGTTTGAATTTCATTGAAAACCTGTCGTCATCCGAATCCAATTCCCATTCGCGCTGCAAAGGCGGCAGGTCGGCTGTGTTCAATTCCAGCCTGATGCGGCAGGCCGTCTGAAACGCGGAAAACGAGTTTTCCGAAAGAAGGCGAGTTTCTGCGGAGCTAAAACGGCTTTTCAGACGGCCTTTTCCCTCCGGCCGCCGATACCCGCTACAATGCCGTCTTTTTCCACTTCAATCCCCAGCCTATGCGCCGCCTGTTTTCCATCCTGCCGCTTGCCCTGCTCCCCATCGGATTCCTTGCCGTGATGATTGCCGCCCCCTTGTGGGCGTTGGCCGACTACGGCGGCGGTTTGGATTGGGAAGGCGTGCTGGCGGACGCTTATCTGCGCGGCAAAATCGCATGGACGGCGGCGCAGGCGGCGGTTACCTGCGTGCTGGCGGTGTTGTTGGGCGTGCCCGTCGCCTGGGCTTTGGCACGGCTGGATTTTCGTGGGCGCGGCTGGGTGCTGCGGCTGTTGATGCTGCCGTTTGTGATGCCGACCTTGGTGGCGGGCATGGGCGTTTTGGCCTTGTTCGGCGCGCGCGGCCTGCTGCTGTCGGGCTGGCAGGACACGCCTTACCTGCTGTTGTACGGCAATGTGTTTTTCAACCTGCCCGTGCTGGTACGCGCGGCCTATCAGGGTTTGCGTTCCGTCCCCGTCGCCCGGCTTTTGGCGGCGCAGACGCTGGGCGCGGGCGCATGGCGGCGGTTTTGGCTGGTGGAAATGCCGGTGCTGCTGCCGTGGCTGGCCGGCGGGGCGTGCCTCGTGTTTTTGTACTGCTTTTCCGGCTTCGGGCTGGCCTTGCTGTTGGGCGGAACGGAATACGGCACGGTGGAAGTGGAGATTTACCAACTGGTTACGATGGAATTGGACATCGCGCGCGCGGGCGTGCTGGTGTGGCTGGTGTTGGGGATAACCGCGCTGGCGGGCGCGGCCTATGCTTGGTTGAGCCGCGGCACCGCAGGCGGCGGACGCATTGCGCCGTTGCCGCCCGCCAAAGCCGACAGCGCGGGCAAACGGTTGCTGTTGGCCTTTGCGCTCGCCGTCCTGCTGTTGTTTTGCGCCCTGCCTTTGGCGGCGGTGTTGGTGCAGGCGGCACAGGCCGGCGGGTCGTGGCAGGTGTTATGGGAGGAAGAAACGCGGTTGGCGGCGTGGAACACCCTGCGGTTCACCGCAACGGCGGTGGCGGCCGCTTTGGCATTGGGCATCAGTCATGCGGCACTGGCGCGCCGGCTGCCGTGGATACGCGGCATCACGTTCCTGCCTTTTATGGTGTCGCCCGTTTGCGTGGCCTTCGGCATCCTGCTGCTTTACCCCGAATGGACGGCTTCGCTGCCGCTTTTGACCGCGACATACGCGCTGTTGGCCTATCCGTTCGTAACCAAAGACCTGCTGGCTGCATGGGACGCGCTGCCGCCGCAATATGCCGCCGCCGCCCGCAGCATGGGCGCAAACCGTTTTCAGACGGCTTGCTACGTTACCACCCCGCTGCTGCTGCCCGCCCTGCGGCGCGGCCTGACGCTTGCCGCCGCCACCTGCATCGGCGAATTTGCCGCCACCCTGTTTTTGTCGCGCCCCGAATGGCTCACGCTCACCACCCTGATTTATCAATATCTCGGCACCGCCGGTGCGGAAAACCACGACCGCGCGATGGTGCTGACCGCCGTCCTGATGATGCTCGCCGCCGCCGTTTTTGTGCTGCTTGATGCGGCGGAACGCGAAAAGGCCGTCTGAAAAAAAGGCCGTCTGAAAACGCAAAATCCCTGTACAACCCATCGCTTGGCGGCAAGCATCCCGTAAATTTTCAGACGGCCTCAAAATGCGGTATCGGCTTTCCAATCGGCCGTTTTCATCTTTAACGGCTTTATCATAGAATTTAACAAACATATTGATTGTTTGATTTAAATCAGCATATCTAGTATTCCCACCCCTTAAAATCGGCAAAATTTTACTAAATATAGATTTTGCCGTTGGATTCAGTTTGCAAAGCGGCGAAAACGCAAAGGAACCGCCGCATGAAAAACATCCCCGAACTCGTCTGCCCCGCCGGCAACCTGCCCGCCCTGAAAACCGCCGTGGACAACGGCGCGGACACGGTTTACATGGGGCTGAAAGACGCGACCAACGCGCGCAATTTCCCCGGCCTGAATTTCGACCAAAAATCCATCATCGAAGGCATACGCTACGCCCACGACCGCGGGCGGCAGGTGCTGATGGCCATCAACACCTACGCCCAAGCCGGGCAGGTAGAACGCTGGCGGCGTGCCATCGATACCGCCGCCGATTTGGGCGCGGACGCGGTGATTGTGGCCGACCCCGCCGTGATGGCCTACGCCTGCGAAAAACATCCGAACCTGCGGCTGCACATGTCGGTGCAGGGTTCGGCCACCAATTACGAAGCCATCAATTTAATGAAAGACTTGTTCGGCATCCGCCGCGCCGTACTGCCGCGCGTGCTGACGATAGACCAAGTGCAGCATGTGATTGAAAACACGGATGTGGAGATTGAAGTGTTCGGCTTCGGCAGCCTGTGCGTGATGGTGGAAGGCCGTTGCATCCTGTCGAGCTACGCCACGGGCGAGTCGCCGAATATGCAGGGCGTGTGTTCGCCTGCCAAGGCCGTGCGCTGGGAGCAGTTGCCCGACAAAATGAACGTGCGGCTCAATCAGGTGATGATCGACCAGTTCAACAAAGACGAACCAGCAGGCTACCCCACGCTGTGCAAAGGCCGTTTCGAAGTGAACGACGAAACGTATTACGCGTTGGAAGAGCCGACCAGCCTGAACGTGTTGGAAGTGCTGCCGCAGCTCATCAAAATCGGCGTGGCGGCGGTGAAGGTGGAAGGCCGCCAGCGCAGCCCGATGTACACCGCGCAGGTTACGCGCACGCTGCGGCAGGCTTTGGACGCGGCTGCAGCCGACCCCGCGCACTACCGCGTAACCCCCGCATGGGACGCGGCCTTGGGCAAGGTGTCCGAAGGCAGCCAAAGCACGCTGGGCGCATATAACCGGCCGTGGAAGTAGTTTCAGACGGCCTTAAGGCCGTCTGAAAGGCTACCTGAAAACAGTGCGAAAAATAAGAGCATGAAAAAACACATTGAAGACCTGCGCAACGCCCTATACAAACACGACCTGACCGTGGCTGCCGAAGAAGACACTCCCGCCTTCCCCGCCGTATGGACGCTTGCGCACCCTTATTTCACGTTGCTGCTGACCATTGCCTTCCACAACGCCCACGACACCGGCCTCGTACCGCTGTATGCCGGCTTCGGCTGCTACTTAATGGAAAAGCCCGAAATATCGCTGTATTTCACCAAAACCAACTGCCATTCGTGGCAGCATGATTTGGCCGCTTTTATCGAAACGCTGATGCAATATATCTACGCCGCCGAAACCGAACACAATAAGGCCGTCTGAAAAGGAATCCTATGCACATCACCTTCCCGGAATGGTTTGATGACCTAGCTGAATTTGAAGCCGAGAGCAAAGGTTGCCTGTTGGATTTTCCATTGCATATCAACGGGCAGGATTTTGTTTTTACCTTCTACGATTTGTGCCGCCTCAATCAAACCTATGCCGATGATTCCGCCGCCGATTTTTTAGAAAACGAAGCCGTCGTTGTATTGCAGGCCGTAAACCGGAAAAACATTGTCCGCTTTGCCCAAACGATTTTCAGATAGCCTCCAGGCCGTCTGAAAAGACAAAAAACAAAGGAACACCCATGAAACTCTCCCTCGCCCCCATCCAATTCTTCTGGCAGAAAGAAACCCTGCTCGAATTCTACGTCCAAATGCTCGACAGCCCGCTCGACACCATCTATCTGGGCGAAACCGTCTGCTCCCGCCGCCAGAAAATGCGTTTCGATGACTGGTTCGGCCTTGCCCAAGACCTCGCCGACAGCGGCAAGGAAATCATCCTTTCCTCCCAAGTGCTGCTCGAAAGCGAATCCGACCTCAAACGCCTGCGCAAAATCACCAGCCAAACCCAATTTAAAATCGAAGCCAACGATATGGGTGCGGTCAAACTCGCCCGCGAACACGGTATCCCCTTCGTGGCCGGCGCCAGCCTCAACATCTACAACGAAGCCACCCTGCAACTCTTCCAAAACCTCGGTGCATACCGCTGGGTCGCCCCCGCCGAACTCGCCCGCGACAAAGTAGCCGACATCGCCCGCCTTTCAGACGGCCTCGAAACCGAAATCTTCGCCTGGGGCAAAATCCCCCTGGCCTATTCCTCCCGCTGCTTCACCGCGCGGCACTACAACCTAAACAAAGACAGCTGCGAATTCCGCTGCCTCGACCACGAACACGGCCTCACCATGAACACCCGCGAAGGCCAGCCGTTCCTCACCATCAACGGCATCCAAACCATGTCCTACGGCAGCCAATGCCTGCTGCCGCACTACGCCGACATGGCCGCCATCGGCGTAAACATCCTGCGCCTCTCGCCCCAGCTCACCGACATGCCGCGCATCATCGAACTGCACCGCGCCGTGCTCGACGGCCAAACCACCCTCGACGAAGCCCTGCCCGAACTCGCCCGCCTGTCCACCGGCACACCCGTGGACGGCTACTGGCTGGGCAAACCCGGCATCGAAGCCGTGGAAGCCCACCGCAAAGCCTACGGCACCAACGCCGCCTGAAAGGAAACAAAATGCCCCTGCCTAATATCACCCTGCCGCAATGGTGCGCCCAAATCGGCCGCCGCCTGCCTGCCCTGCCGCCGCGTTTCGCGCTGGTTAAAACCCTCAACCTCATGCTCAAACGCGGCCTCTTGCCCGCCGACATGAGCCTGTTTGACGGGCGCACTTTCGAAATCGACGTGCTCGATGCCGGCATCACCGTGCGCTTTACCGCCGATGGCGAACGCTTCCTCGACCACCGCTTCGAAGGCACGCCCGATTTGCGGCTGGCCGCCAACGGCGTGGATTTCTTGCGCATGATGCTGCGCGAAGAAGACCCCGATACCCTGTTTTTCAAACGCAAACTGCAAATCGAAGGCGATACCGAATTGGGGCTGATTACCAAAAACCTGCTCGACAGCGTGGAATGGCCGTTTGCCGAACAGTTGGTGAAATGGCAGGAGAAGGGGATACTTTGAATGTCGGAAAGATAAAGAGGCCGTCTGAAAGCACAGTTTTAACAAATTTGAAAACTGCTTTTCAGACGGCCTCTTTGTGTCTGTGGCGGATTTTTGCGGTTTGGTATTGAAATCAGGTCGGTTTGGATGCGGTATAAAAAATCCCAAGCGGTGGGTTCGCTTGGGACTGTTTTAATGAGTCTTGGAATTACGGGTTTTCCGTTTTTTCCAGCTGTTTGAGTAAGCGGTGGTAGGTCTCCGCTTCCTGTTCTTTCAATAAGCGCAGGACAGACAGGTCTTTACCATTGACTCTTTCCAAATCAACTCTCTCGATGTGGACCAAACGCAGTAACTCGCGTACGGGTTTGGGCATGTTGCGTCCTGATTCGTAACGGGATCCGCCTGATTGGGTAACACCGATTTTGCTCCAAAATTCGTTTTGGTTTAATCCGAGTTTTTTGCGAATTTCACGAATATTGGTGATTTGTGGGAATGAGGACATTTTTAAATCTCCTTCTGATGGTAACAATGCCGCTTTCTTGTTGTGCTAATCAATGCTTAGGAACAGCAAGTGCGCATTGGCTTCTGTTTCTAACTACTGGGGTTATTATAGTGGCTGCATCGCAATCTTAAAACCGTACTTTCAATAACTTAACTTAAATTAGGGAAAGTTTTTATTCTGTGGGAGAAAAAACACTTTCCCCAATACTTCTTTGCAGATGTTAAGAAATTATTAAGTAAGGCTTAAGCTGACTGAATGTAACCTCTAAGTCATTACAGTATAAAGGGTAGTAGAGGAAAATAAAAGGTAATTTTTATAAATAAACGGTATTTTGCCGAGCAAGTTGGAAAGAGATGCCTGCTAGACTTTGTTTTATTTACAGCTATTTATTTGTCTTACTTTTATGTCATTAAGGCTTTTGTGTTGCAGGGCTGACGGTCAGGATTTCATAACCGGTGTCGGTTACTAAAACTTCGTGTTCCCATTGGGCGGAGAGGGAGCGGTCTTTGGTTACCACCGTCCAGCCGTCGGGTAGGATTTTCAGATGGCGTTTGCCTTGGTTGATCATGGGCTCGATGGTGAAAATCATGCCGGGTTCGAGTTTCAGGCCTTGGCCTTTGCGGCCGTAGTGCAGAACTTGAGGTTCGCAGTGGAAGGCGCGGCCGATGCCGTGGCCGCAAAATTCCTGCACGACGGAATAGCCTGCGTTTTCGGCAACCTGCTGGCAGGCATAGCCCACATCGCCCAGTGTCGCGCCGGGTTTGACGGCTTCGATGCCCGCCATCATGGCATCGTGGGTGGTGTCTATCAGGCGTTGGGCGATGGGGGAGACTTTGCCGACGGCAAACATGCGGCTGGAGTCGCCGTGGAAGCCGTCTTTTTTGATGGTGAGGTCGATATTGACGATGTCGCCTTCTTTGAGGGGTTTGTCGTCGGGGATGCCGTGGCAGATGACGTGGTTGACGGATGTGCAGCAGGATTTGGGATAGGGCGGGTTGCCGTAGTTCAACGGGGCGGGATAGCCGCCTTGAACGTTGACGTGATAATCGTAAACGAGTTTGTCTATTTCGTTGGTGGTGATGCCGGGTTTGACGAATTGGCCGATGTAGTCGAGGGCTTCGGCGACGAGGCGGCCCAGTTCGCGCATTTTTTCGATTTCTTCGGGGGTGTGGATGATGACTGCCATGGTTTTGTATGTGTGTTGATTGGAATGGCGGTTATTATAACGCGAAACGGAAAGGCCGTCTGAAAGCGTATGGTGTGCTTTCAGACGGCCTCTTTTTTTTCAGGGTTTATCTGCGGAAGCGTTCGGTTTTGCAGACGAAGTGGTGGGCGTTGATTTCGAAACCGTGTTTGAGGTACATGCGATGGGCATCGGCGCGTTCGCTGCCGACCGAGACGTGGGTGTGGATTTGGGCGATGTTTTCCGATTCGGCAATATCCACTACGGCTTGCAGCAGGTGGGTGCAGTAGCCGCGTCCGCGTGTCTGCGGCACGGTAACGAGGTCGTCTATGACGATGTGGCGGCCGAAGGCGAGGGTGGTGGTGATGCGGAAGCCGCATACGGCAACGGCGTTGTTTTTGCCTTCTTCGAAGATGCCCAGCAGTCGGTAGCCGGCGGCGCGCTGTTCGTTGTTGACTTGTGCGGTGAAGCGGGCGACGTCGTTCAACGTCGGGCGCAGGATGCTGAGGGCGGCGAAGGCGGCGGTGGTTTCTTCGGGGGGGATTTCGCGGAGTTTGAATGGTTGCCCCTCCGGTTTTTGCGGTGCCGCTGACGGCTCCGGCTGCGGGGGCGGTGCTTCTGCCGGTTGGGATTGTTCGTTGGCCAGTTCGCGCAGCATGGCTTCGTCGAGCACGCGCAGGTCGTTGTCGGCGGCGAAGTCCATCAGGAAGCGGAACATCGGCGGGTTGATGGTTTCCAATTGTTTGCCGACGGCCACGCTGCGGATTTTGCCGATAAGCAGCGGGCGTACCCATTGGTGGTAGGAGAGGCGGTTGCCTTTGTCGAACGATGAGAGGATGCCGCAAAGGCGTTCCGCCCAGTCGCTCGGACGGAAGGTTTTGCCGTTGCTTGTGGTGCCGTAGATGACGATTTCGTCCGGATTCGGGGTAAACATTTTCAACTCTTTTTTCTTTTTGACAGACTGTGTGCGGATTATACCGCAGGATGCGGGTCGGCGTGGTATAGGCCGTCTGAAAGTGGGGGTGCGTATTTTTAGGGATGTTTTTATCCTGAGTGTTGTAAAATTGCTGGTTTGTACAACACATCATCGGGAAATTATCTATATGGATCATTATTATGAAACTGTTTTATTGTCCGAACCCGCCAGGCGGCCATGGTATCGCGGCTTTTTTTGGTTCTTTGACGCATTAGGCATTATTTTTGGCAAACCGCTGGCTTGGCTCGTGATTATGCTGCTGATGTGCATCGGGGAATTTGGTATTGTTATATTCGGCCATATGCTGCCGTTTGTATTGGGATTTTTGTTGCCGCTGGGCTTGTGGTTTTATATTGGTATACAGTGTGCTGCCGACGAGCAGGTGGACAACGGTGATTCGCCGCGTTTTGCCGTTTTTGTGGAATCATTGCTCGGCAGGCATAATGATTTTTCTCTGTTGTTATCCTGTTTTGTGTTGTTTGCCGTGTTTTTGGGTGTGGTGCTGTACGGGATGCAGCATAAGTTGCCGCCGATAGAGTATTGGTCGGTTGGTATGCGCTTGGTCGTGTTTCTGGCGCTTGGTGCAGTATTGAATATTTTTTGGATGGGGCCGCTTTTGGTGTTCCTGCAAGGCGAAGAGGTTTGGGATGCGTTGCATTTGAGCGTACAAACGTTTGCCCGCAATATTTTGCCATACATCTGCTTTTTATTATTGCAAGGTGTGTTGGTTATGGGTTTGAATTATCTGGTTGAAAAATTTGGATTGCCCGTTTCGCTTTTAAAACGATATGTATTGTTGGCAGTATTGATTGCGTTATGCCAGATTGTTTTAGCTTTGTGTGCTTATGCGGCATATAAGGATATTTGGTTTGAATTTGAGGAAGTTGAATAAGGTCTTCTCACAAAAAGGCCGTCTGAAAGCCGATTTTGCTTTTTCAGACGGCCTTTTTGCCTGCTTGGCGGTCAGCTGTAAATTTTCGAACCTTTCTTTACAAACTCGACCGCTTTTTCCTCCATGCCCTGCCGTTGGGCTTTTTGCTTATCGGCGTAGTCGCGCACTTCCTGCGTGATTTTCATCGAGCAGAATTTGGGGCCGCACATTGAGCAGAAGTGGGCGATTTTCGCGCCTTCGGCGGGCAGGGTCTCGTCGTGGAAGCTCTCGGCGCGTTCGGGGTCGAGGCTTAAGCGGAATTGGTCGCGCCAGCGGAATTCGAAACGCGCCTTGCTCAGAGCGTTGTCGCGCAACTGCGCGCCCGGCCAGCCTTTGGCGAGGTCAGCGGCGTGGGCGGCGAGTTTGTAGGTGATGATGCCGGTGCGCACGTCTTCTTTGTCGGGCAGTCCCAAATGCTCTTTTGGGGTAACGTAGCAGAGCATGGCTGTGCCATACCAGCCGATATTGGTCGCGCCTATGCCCGAGGTGATGTGGTCGTAGCCGGGGGCGATGTCGGTGACGAGCGGGCCGAGGGTGTAGAAAGGCGCTTCAAAGCAGTGTTGCAGCTCTTCGGTCATGTTTTCTTTGACGCGTTGCAGCGGTACATGGCCGGGGCCTTCAATCATCACTTGTACGTCGTGTTCCCACGCTTTGGCGGTCAATTCGCCCAAGGTGTGCAATTCGGCGAATTGGGATTCGTCGTTGGCATCGGCAATGCAGCCGGGACGCAGACCGTCGCCGAGGCTGAACGATACGTCGTAGGCTTTCATGATTTCGCAGATTTCGTCGAAATGTGTGTAGAGGAAGTTTTCCTGATGATGGGCGAGACACCATTTCGCCATGATGGAGCCGCCGCGCGATACGATGCCGGTCAGGCGGTCGGCCGTCATCGGCACATAGCGCAGCAATACGCCTGCGTGTATGGTGAAATAGTCCACACCTTGTTCCGCCTGCTCGATTAAGGTGTCGCGGAACAAATCCCAAGTCAGGTCTTCGGCGATGCCGCCGGTTTTTTCCAAAGCCTGATAGATGGGCACCGTGCCGATGGGGACGGGCGCGTTACGGATAATCCATTCGCGCGTCTCGTGGATGTGCGCGCCGGTGGACAAATCCATAATCGTGTCCGCGCCCCAACGCAGCGACCACACCATTTTTTCGACTTCTTCGGTCAGGCTGGAGGTGACGGCAGAATTGCCCAAATTGCCGTTGATTTTGACGCGGAAGTTGCGGCCGATAATCATCGGTTCGAGTTCGGGGTGGTTGATGTTGGCAGGGATAATCGCGCGTCCGGCGGCGATTTCTCGGCGCACGAATTCGGGCGTGATTTGGTCGGGGTGGGTCGGGATATTCGCGCCGAAACTTTGCCCTGCGTGCTGTTTCAAGAGCTTGGCGTATTCAGGCCGTCTGAAAAGTTCGTCCAGCTTCATGCGTTCGCGTATGGCGGCAAACTCCATTTCGGGCGTGATGATGCCGCGGCGCGCATAATGGAGCTGGGTTACGTTTCTGCCTGCTTTGGCGCGGCGTGGGCGGGTGATTTGGTTGAAACGCAGATGGGCGGTTTGCGGGTCGTGCGCGCGTTCGATGCCGTATTCGCTGGAAAGCTTGGGCAGGATTTCTGTATCGCCGCGTTCGTCCAGCCATGCGGTGCGGACGTGCGGCAAACCTTGTTTCAGGTCGATGTGTGCCGCCGGATCGCCGTATACGCCGCTGGTGTCATAGACGGGAATCGGCGGGTTGGCTTCCGTGCCTTGCGCCGTGTAGGTGTCGTCTTGACGGATTTCGCGCAAAGGCACGCGGATGTCGTCGCGGCTGCCTTGCAGATACACGCGCTCCGAGTTCGGGTATTTGAAGCGGATGCCGATGTCTTCGCTCAAGTCGGCAAGCTCGCGCGCTTCGTTGCCGGAAGTTTTGGCGGTTTTCTTTGGCGTAGTCATAAAAAATGCTCCTGTTTTCTCGTTTGAAAAGAAGAAACAGGAGCGTTTTGCTTTTTCAGACGGCCTCAATATCAAAAAAAGGCCGTCTGAAAGACAGAATCCGTGAAAACTCCCCACGCAGGTATTATCCCGATCGGGTGTAAAGGGTATTTCTCAGCCGCCTGAACATCAGGCAGCACCCCTGTTTCGTTAAGGCGAACATTATAAACCACGAACGAAATGCAAATAAAGGCTTGACATGGTTTCGCCGCGCCTGTATAGTTCGCCTTTCTGACGCGGGGTGGAGCAGCATGGTAGCTCGTCGGGCTCATAACCCGAAGGTCGTAGGTTCGAATCCTGCCCCCGCAACCAAATTCCAAATCCCTCAGCAAGTGCTGAGGGATTTTTGCGTATAGGCCGTCTGAAAGCAAACCTACCCCTTCGGTTGTGCGGCAAACCTTATTTTCAGACGGCCTCTGTCCAATCGGGCGGTTTGTCGGATTTGTGCTACCATCGCCCGCACTTCCCTTTCGATACGGCAGACAATAGGAAACGGCAGATGATTATTATCATGCAGAAACAGGCCGCCGCTTCGTCGGTGGCGGCGGTGGTGGAATTTATCCGCAGCAAGGGTTTGCGCGAGCACATATCGCCGGGGGCGGAGCGCACGATTATCGGCGCGGTGGGCGACGAGCGCGTGTTCCTGCCGCAGGAGTTGGAATCGCTGCCGCAGGTGGAGCGCGCCATCCGCGTGTTGGCCGACTGGCGCATCATCAGCCGCGAAACCAATCCCGAAGACAGCGTGATTACCGTGCGCGGCACGGCCTTCGGCGGCGGCAGGATGTTGGACATCGCCGTGTCGCCCGACGAATGCCGTGCCGACGCGCTGTACCTCGATCCGTTTTACCTGCCCGACAATCCTTATGCCGAATGCGGGATGCCGTCTGAAAAAGAACAAATCCGCCTGCTGCGGCAGACTCTGTCCGACAGCCATGCCGCCGGCCGGCCGGTTTTGGTGCGCATCCGCGACGTGCGCCAGATTCGGCAGGTGTTGGAAGCCGAGGCGGACATCCTTTACCTCGGCGGCGAGTTGATGACGAACAGGGTGTTGCAGGACGAAGTAGGCCGTCTGAATACGCCTGTGGTGTTGTGTAAAGACAAGCATCATTCGTATAACGAATGGCTGGTGGCGGCGGAACGCATCGCGCTGCGCGGCAACCATCAGATTATCCTCGGCGAAAGCGGCACGCTGAGTTTCGAATCCGACCATCCGTACCGCCTCGATACGGAAGCCGTGGTGCGCGTGCGCCGTTTGAGCCATCTGCCCGTGTTGGCCAATATTACCCGCCTTTGGCACGGCGATATGCCGCAGGACGTGTTGTACCGCCTGGCCGAAGCGGCGGGCGCGAATGCGATAGTGCGGAGCGTGCCGCCGCCCGCTTGAACGGGAAGCAAATGGGAGAGGCCGTCTGAAAATGCAGTTCGAAATGGCAAATCACTTTTTGATTCGCTGTCGGCAAAACTGTGTTTTCAGACGGCCTTTTGTTTGGTCGTGCCGCTATGTGTCTGTGCGGAAAACGATTTTCCCGCAAGACGGGTTCGGGCTGCGGAATCAGCGGTCGAATTTTCCGTGCCGCAGGAAGGCGGCGGTTTGTCCGGCCACGCGTTTGTCGGTCAGCATCCCGGTGTGGGAAACGGGCAACAGGATATGATCGGCCATGCCGGGAAAACGGGTTTCTTCCACCAATACCGTGCCGTCGTTTTCGCCTTGCAGTTTGAAAATGCGGCCGATGCCCAGCGGGGAGTTGCCCGCCAGGCTGCCGAGTTCGATGCCGGGCGGCAGGTCGGGCAGGTTGCCGTCGAGCATGTTGCGGTAGGCACCGCCGAGCAGGGGCGTGCCCGCGCCCCAGTTGCGGATGGTTTCGGCCGTCGTGCTGCCCTGATGCGGCGTGCCGAGGGTAACGATGCGGCCGCGCACCAAATCGGGGCGTGCGGCGGCAAAACGGCGCAATACCAATCCGCCGAGGCTGTGGCCGACGAAATGCAGGGGCTTTTGATGCCGTCTGAAAAAATCTTCCGCCGCCGCAGTCAGGGCGGCGCAGTGCTGTTCGGGTCTCTGCCAGATGCTGTAATAGCCGAAGGTTTGCACGGACAGGCCTTGCCGTTTCAGCAGGCGTGCAAACGGAAGCATGGTCCAGGCGTGCATGTGGATGCCGTGCAATAACAGGACGTGTTCGTTCATAGGACTTCCTCTGTGTAGCGGACGGTCGGACAGGCCGTCTGAAAAAGGCGGCGGCGGATTCTCCGCCTGTTTGCCTGTCAGGAATAATCGAATGTAAACAATACGGTGCGGCTGACGGGCTCGTACATCAGGATGATGGCGTCCGCATCGTCAAAGTGGTAGTTGTAACCGGTTTTCAGACGGCCTCTGACATGAAAACCGTTTAAATATCCAATTCCGCCGTATCGCCTTCTTTTTCCATCCATGCGCGGCGGGCGGCGGCTTCGCCTTTGCCCATCAGTTTGACGAAGATGTTGTGTGTTTCGTCATCTGCGCCTTCGGGGATTTGTACCTGCAACAGGCGGCGGGTGTCGGGGTGCATGGTGGTGTCTTTGAGCTGGTCGGGGTTCATCTCGCCCAAGCCTTTGAAACGGCTGATGGAATAGGCGGTTTCTTTGACACCTTCTTTTTGCAGCCGCTCCAAAATGCTGTCGAGTTCGTTTTGGTCGAGGGCGTAGAATTTGCGGGCGGGTTTGCTTTTGCCTTGTGCGTTGACATCGACGCGGAACAGCGGCGGCTGGGCGACGTAGATGTGTCCGTCGGCGACCAGTTTCGGGAAGTGGCGGTAGAACAGGGTCAGCAGCAAAACTTGAATATGAGAGCCGTCCACGTCGGCATCAGATAGGATGGCGATTTTGCCGTAGCGCAGGCCGCTTAAATCGGGATTGTCGTTGATGCCGTGCGGATCAACGCCGATGGCGACGGAAATGTCGTGGATTTCGGCGTTGCCGAAGAGCTGGTCGGGGTGGACTTCGAAGCTGTTGAGCACTTTGCCGCGCAGGGGCAGGATGGCCTGTGTGGCTTTGTCGCGGGCGAGTTTGGCTGAGCCGCCGGCGGAATCGCCTTCGACGAGGAAGAGTTCGTTTTCGCGGATGTCTTCGCTTTCGCAGTCGGTCAGTTTGCCGGGCAGGACGGCGACGCCGCTGCCTTTTTTCTTTTCGATTTTTTTAACCGAACGCATCCGCGCCTGCGCCTGACGGATGGCGAGTTCGGCGATTTTTTTGCCGAAGTCCACGTTTTGGTTCAGCCACAATTCCAAAGGGTCGCCCGATACGGCGGCAACGAGTTTCAGCGCGTCGCGGTTGGTCAGTTTGTCTTTGGTCTGGCCTTGGAACTGCGGGTCGAGAACGCGGGCGGAGAGGACGAAGGCGGTTTTGCTGAACACGTCGTCGCTTTGCACTTTCACGCCGCGCGGTAGGAGGTTGTGCAGATTGATGAAGTTGCTGACGGCGTTGAACACGGCTTGTTTCAAACCTGCTTCGTGCGTGCCGCCCAGCGGGGTGGGGATGAGGTTGACGTAGCTTTCGTTGGCGCACGAACCTTCTTCCAGCCAGGTCAGGGCAAACGCGGCGCCTTCGCCGATGCTGAAATCGCCGTTGTGGTCGTCTGAAATGTAGTTTTCACAGGAAAACAGCGGTACGGCTTCCTGCGCGTCGGCAATCAGGTCGGTCAGATAGCTTTTCAGGCCGTCGGGGTAGTGCCAGGTTTGGGTGTGTGCTTCGTCTTCGCCTTTGACCGGACGGGTCAGGGAAACGCGCACGCCCGGCAGCAGAACGGCTTTGGCGCGCAGCAGGCGTTCGAGTTCGGGAATGCTGTAATTCGGGCTTTCAAAATATTTGCCGTCCGGCCAGACGCGCACTTCGGTGCCGCTGTCTTTGACGGCGCATTTGCCTACTTCCGCCAACGGTTCGACCACGTCGCCGCCGGCAAACACGATGCGGTGGATTTTGCCTTCGCGTTTGACGGTTACCTCAAGGCGGGTGGAAAGGGCGTTGGTTACGGATACGCCCACGCCGTGCAGGCCGCCTGAAAAGGCATACGCGCTGCCGCCGTCTTTTTTATTGAACTTGCCGCCCGCGTGCAGACGGGTAAATACAAGTTCGACCACAGGCACGCCTTCGACAGGGTGCAGCCCGACGGGAATGCCGCGTCCGTTGTCGTGCACGGAAAGCGAACCGTCGTCGTGGATGCGCACGTCGATTTCAGTGGCGAAACCGCCCAATGCCTCGTCCGCCGCGTTGTCGATGACTTCTTGGCAGATGTGGGTCGGGCTGTCGGTGCGGGTGTACATGCCGGGACGTTCTTTGACCGGCTCCAAGCCTTTGAGGACGGTGATGCTGGATTCGCTGTATTGTGTTTTGCTCATGTGAAATACGGTTCGGATAACGGATTAAAAATTCTATGCGCATTTTAACATGAAGCGGAAAGCCGTTCCCCGACGGTGCTTCAGTGGCGGGTATGCCTGTAAAATCAGGTTAGAACGCCTTTCAGACGGCCTTTCAACCGTTCTTCCGCAATAGCAATCTGCTATACTGCGCGGCTGTTTTTCAACGGCGGTTAATTCGGATATGAGACGTTTGCAATCGGGTAAGTTTTGGCTGAAATGCCTGGTCGGCGGGGCAGTGTTGTCCGCGCTGGCCTTCGGCGCGCAATATGCCTTGCTGTCGTGGCTGTTTTCGCCGGAAAACGTGCGCCGTGCGGCAGAGGAGGCCGTGGCCGGAACGGGCCGCAAAATCCGTTACCGCCCCGAAATCAACACATCCGTCATCCCACGTCCGACCGTTACCCTGAAACAGGTGGAAATTACCCGCCCGGGCGGCGCGTCGGCGGAAATCAGCATCGAGGAAATGCGCGTCGGCCTGTCGTGGGCGAGCCTGTTCGGTACGCCGTCGGTTGAAAAATGGGTGTTCGTCCGCCCCGAGCTGATGCTGAACCGCTCGCCGGACGGCGGCTGGAACATCCGCGATTTGCTGCAAAAAGAAGGTTCGCTGCCGGTGGACCGCCTGATTGTCGAAGACGGCCGTTTGCTGCTGGACACGGGCGACAGCCGCCACACACTCGAAAACATCAACCTGAAAATCAACGATGCCGACGAAAGCAAAACGACCGTCAAAGCGGAAGGCCGTCTGAAAACGCCGCTGTGGGCGGAAGAGGCGGAATGGAAGTTCGAAGGCACGGCCGCGCGCCTGGTAGACGGCTGGTTGATGCCCGATTTGGCCTTGAGCGGGCGTAGCAGTTACAAAGGCGACGAGACGAACTTCCTCATCGGCGGCAACGGCAGTTGGCGCACGGGCGGCATGCAACTGAACAGCGCGCGCCTGAAAATCGACATCCCCGCGCGCAACCTGCACCTGAACGCCGAATCGCCGCAAATCAAAGCTGGAAAAAACCAAATTTCCGCCTCCGCCGCCAATGCCGTGCTGACGGCGCAATACGGCGGCGCGCAGTGGGACGGCACCATAGCCGCCAAACGCCTCACCCTGCATCCCACCGTGGCCGCCGTTGAAAAACTCAGCATCAACGGCAGCCGCAAAACCGCGCTGACCCAAACCGCCTTCACACTCGACACCCCGCTGAACTGGCAGCGGCAGGGCGGCTGGGAAATGCCCGCCGTCAAACTCACCACCCGTCTAGACAACATCACCGGCAACCCGCGGCCGCGCCTGATAAGCGAATTGGCCGGAACATTCCGCTATCAAAACGGCGGCGGCTGGCAGGGATGGCTTACCGGACGGCTCGACCGCCAGGCAGCCGAACTGGATGCCGCCTACACCGTGGCTGACCGCCCAAACAACCACCCGGCCAAACTCACGGCCAACCTGCAATTGGACAAACTCGCCCTGTCGCCCTATCTGGAAGGACTGGCCGACACCTCCGTGCCCGCCTATCCGGCCTGGCTGCAAAAAGACGGCGCACCCGAAATCGAAGCCACCGTCCGCATCAAAACCCTGCAATCGCCCAACCTCGAAATCAACAACCTCACCACCCGCCTGCTGGCCGACCGCGAGCGCATCGTCCTGCCCGACTTCCGTGCCGAACTTTACAACGGCAGCATGGAAGGCGGCATCAGCATGGCCAACACCTCCCCGCCCACCTACCACCTCCAGCAATACGCCAAAAACATCAACATCCGCCCGCTGATGCAGGACCTGTTCCGCTACGGCAACATCAGCGGCGAGGGCGACGTAGAAATCGACCTCACCGCACAGGGTGCCGACCGTGCCGGCCTGACCAAAACCCTCTCCGGCCGCCTCCAGCTCAACCTGACCAAAGGCAACTGGCTGGGCATCAACCTCGACCAAGCCTTGCAAAGCCTGCTAGGCAACAAACCGGTTAATACGGATGAGCGTTCCGCCACCCCGTTCCAACGCTTCAGCATGAGCAGCACCATCCGCAACGGCATCAGCAGCCACGAAAACGCCGAACTTGATTCCAACCGCCTGCACATCGTCCTCACCGGCAGCACCGACTTCAACAACATGACCCTGAACGAACGCCTGCTGCTCAGCCCCGCCGACGGCAAAGGCACGCCGATCCCCCTCAACATCAGAGGCAAGGCGGATAACCCGTCCATCACCCTCGACTACAAAGGCCTGACCGAAGGACTGGAAACGGCGGAGGAAAAACAGCAGGCACTGACCCGCGCCATCCGTGAACAATGGCAGTGGCTCAACAGGCCGTCTGAAAACGGAAAATAAGATAGGAAGGCGACATCCCGTCCCTGCAACAATGCCTTCTTTCCCTTTTCAGACGGCCTCACACCGCAAGCAGGCCGTCTGAAAAATACCGCATCCGACAGGCCGCCTTTTCCGGAGACGAAATGCACGAATTGACAGCCGCTTCAAATCAAGCAACCCCATACCGTCATGCCCGCTCAGGCGAGAATACGTAGCTTTGGTTTTCCGGAACGGATTGAGAAGGCTGCCGACCCGACGGCTCGGATTCCCGCCCGCGCGGGTATGAGAATGGCCGGTATTTCCTATATTTAATCCGCTACAAAAAACAATCAGGCAATACGCCGCCCCTTGATTCCATGCACGATTTAAATGACTTTCCCGCCCAGGCCCTGCCCGACGGCCTGCGCCATGCACGCCACATCGAAGCCGCGCTCAGCGGCGGCCTCGACTCCGTCGTCCTGCTGCACCTGCTCGCGCGGCTGGCAGGCCGTCTGAACATCAAACTCACCGCCGTCCACGTCCACCACGGTTTGCAGGACGAAGCCGACGGCTGGCTCGAATTTTGCCGCGATTATTGCGCCCGCCTCGCCGTGCCGCTGCGCTGGCAAAAAGTCGATGTCGTTTCAGACGGCCTCGGTATCGAAGCGGCGGCACGGCAGGCGCGTTACCGCGTGTTCGGCGAAACCGAAGCCGACGTACTCGCCGCCGCCCATCATGCCGACGACCAAGTGGAAACCTTTATGCTTGCCGCCCTGCGCGGCGGCGGCCTGCGCGCCCTGTCGGCCATGCCCGCCGTGCGCCCGCTGAACCGCCGCACCCTGCTGTGGCGGCCGTTGCTGCCTTACGGCCGCGCCGAGCTGGAAGCCTATGCCGAACGGCACAAGCTGGCTTTTGTGTGCGACCCCAGCAACGAAAGCGGCGACTATCTGCGCAACTGGCTGCGCAACGACGGCCTGCCGCAATGGCGCGCCCGACTGCCGCAGTTGGATCAACACATCCTGTCCGGCATCGGGCTGTTGCAGGACGAATTGGCCGTGTTGGAAGAAACGGCGGCGGCGGACGAAGCGGCCGTGCAAAGCGGCGGGCTGTTCGATGCCGCCCGTTGGCGCACCCTGCCGCCCGCCCGCCGGAGACAGGTTTTGCGCCGCCTGCTGGCCGGACACGGCGTTTCGGCGGGCAAAGCCGCCCTGCACGACTTCGAGCGGATTTTGATGAACCTCGGGCAGGGCGGCGCGGAATGGAAGTTTCCGCAGCAAACCGTCCACGCCGCCGCAGGCCGTCTGTATTTCCTGCCGCCCGACTGGCAGGCGCAATGCCGTGCTGCGCCGCAGACAGGCCGTCTGAAAGAACTCGGCGGCGGCTGGCAGTTGCGCCGCGCCGCCTACGGCCTGCCCGATGCCGCGCTGGAACAAACCGTCCGCATTCGCACGGCCGAAAGCGGCGACTTGTTGCACACGTCCGGCGGGCGGAAAAAGCCGAAACAGATATTGCAGGAAGCGGGCGTGCCGCCGTTTGCCCGCCCGCTGTGGCCGATTGTCGCCGATGCCGAAAACCGCTGCCTCGCCGTCGCCGGCATCCGTGCCGACAGCCGCATGGCGGTTGCAGACGGCCTGCTGCCCTGCTGGGAGCCGTTGATGCGGTTTGTGCCGCCCCGATGAGGCGGGTGTTTTTATTTTTATCCGCCATAAACGTAAAGGCCGTCTGAAACAGTATTTCACGTTTTCAGACAGCCTTTTGCACATGGGTGCATACTTTCGGCTACAATCGCCGCTTTTACGCAACAGAGGCCGTCTGAAAATGGAAAACACCGATTTCAACCTGTGGCAGACCATACGCAACGAAGCCGAGCAGTCGGCGGCGGAAGAACCTATGCTGGCCAGCTTTCTCCACATGACCGTGCTGCGGCACGACAGTTTGGAGCGGGTGCTGGCCTTCCACCTATCGAGCAAGCTGGCCAATCCGACCATGGATATGCGCACGCTGTACGAACTCTACCTGCACGCGCTGGAAAAAGAACCGTCCATCGGCGAAGCCGTCCGCGCCGACATCACCGCCTATTACGAACGCGACCCGGCCTGCGACCAATACTGCCTGCCGCTTTTGTATTTCAAAGGCTACCACTCCATTCAGGCGCACCGCATCAACCACTGCCTGTGGAAGGAAGGGCGCAAAACGCTGGCCTATTTCCTGCAAAACCGCGCTTCCGAAGTGTTCGGCGTCGATATCCATCCGGCCGCCCGTTTCGGGCAGGGGATTATGATTGACCACGGCACCGGCGTCGTCATCGGCGAAACCGCCGTTTTGGGCAACGACATTTCCATCCTTCACGGCGTAACCCTCGGCGGTTCGGGCAAAGAGGGCGGCGACCGCCACCCGAAAATCGGCGACGGCGTGATGATAGGCGCGAACGCTTCCGTGTTGGGCAACATCCGCGTGAACGAATGCGCGAAAATCGGCGCGGGCAGCGTGGTGGTGGCGGACGTGCCCGCCTACAGCACCGTCGTCGGCGTGCCCGCCCGCGTGGTCGGCAACAAATCGCGTGCCAAACCGGCGGAGGAAATGAATCAGAATTTTTATGAGGAAATGAATCAGGATTTCTATATTTGAACCTGTCCGTTCGGTAAGCGGTAAAACCTTGAGGCCGTCTGAAAGCATGATTTGCAGTTTCAGACGGCCTATTGCTATTTTGTTGTGTTCAAACAACCATCCTCCACGCATAAAGGCAACTAGGAATAGTTATATTTTAAGATTGGATGTATTTTGATTACAATCCGCCCGTCAAATATCAATGAGCCTTTTATGAAAAAATACATCCGCCCCGCCCTGATTCCCGCCCTTTTGGCGGCCGCCTTCCCCGCTTGTGCCGATACCGAGGCCGCTGGTGCAGCCGACGGCGAACACTACACCGCCACGCTGCCCACCGTTACCGTGGTCGGACAGTCCGACACCAGCGTACTCAAAGGCTACATCAACTACGACGAAGCCGCCGTTACCCGCAACGGCCAGCTCATTAAAGAAACGCCGCAAACCGTCGATACGCTCAATATCCAGAAAAACAAAAATTACGGTACGAACGATTTGAGTTCCATCCTCGAAGGCAATGCCGGCATCGACGCTGCCTACGATATGCGCGGCGAAAGCATTTTCCTGCGCGGCTTCCAAGCCGACGCATCCGATATTTACCGCGACGGCGTACGCGAAAGCGGTCAGGTGCGCCGCAGCACTGCCAACATCGAGCGCGTGGAAATCCTGAAAGGTCCGTCTTCCGTGCTTTACGGCCGCACCAACGGCGGCGGTGTCATCAACATGGTCAGCAAATACGCCAACTTCAAACAAAGCCGCAACATCGGTGCAGTTTACGGATCGTGGGCAAACCGCAGCCTGAATATGGACATCAACGAAGTGCTGAACAAAAACGTCGCCATCCGCCTCACCGGCGAAGTCGGGCGCGCCAATTCGTTCCGCAGCGGCATAGACAGCAAAAACGCCATGGTTTCGCCCAGCATTACCGTCAAACTCGACAACGGCTTGAAATGGACGGGGCAATACACCTACGACAATGTGGAGCGCACGCCCGACCGCAGCCCGACCAAGTCCGTGTACGACCGATTCGGACTGCCTTACCGCATGGGGTTCGCCCACCGGAACGATTTTGTCAAAGACAAGCTGCAAGTTTGGCGTTCCGACCTCGAATACGCCTTCAACGACAAATGGCGCGCCCAATGGCAACTCGCCCACCGCACGGCGGCGCAGGATTTCGACCATTTCTATGCAGACAGCGAAAACGGCAGCCGAATCAAACGCAACTACGCCTAGCAGCAGACCGACAACAAAACCCTGTCGTCCAATTTCACGCTAAACGGCGACTACACCATCGGCCGTTTTGAAAACCACCTGACCGTAGGCATGGATTACAGCCGCGAACACCGCAACCCGACATTGGGTTTCAGCCGCGCCTTTTCCGCCTCCATCAACCCCTACGACCGCGCAAGCTGGCCGGCCTCGGGCAGGCTGCAACCCGTCCTCACCCAAAACCGCCACAAAGCCGACTCCTACGGCATCTTCGTGCAAAACATCTTCTCCGCTACGCCCGATTTGAAATTCGTCCTCGGCGGCCGTTACGACAAATACACCTTTAATTCCGAAAACAAACTCACCGGCAGCAGCCGCCAATACAGCGGCCACTCGTTCAGCCCCAACATCGGCGCAGTGTGGAACGTAACGCCCGCCCACACGCTCTACGCCTCGTATAACAAAGGCTTCGCGCCTTATGGCGGACGCGGTGGCTATTTGAGTATCGACACTTCGTCTGCCGCCGTGTTCAACGCCGACCCCGAGTACACCCGCCAATACGAAACCGGCGTCAAAAGCAGCTGGCTGGACGACCGCCTCAGCACCACATTGTCCACCTACCAAATCGAACGCTTCAATATCCGCTACCGCCCCGACGCGCAAAATGATCCCTATACTTGGGCAGTCGGCGGCAAACACCGTTCGCGCGGCGTGGAGTTGTCCGCCATCGGACAAATCATCCCCAAAAAACTCTACCTGCGCGGATCGTTGGGCGTAATGCAGGCGAAAGTGGTTGAAGACAAGGAAAATCCCAACCGCGTGGGCATCCATTTGGAAAACACCAGCAACGTTACCGGCAACCTGTTTTTCCGTTACACGCCGACTGAAAACCTCTACGGCGAAATCGGCGTAACCGGTACGGGCAAACGCTACGGCTACAACTCCAGCCAAAAGGTAACCACCACGCTTCCCGGTTTCGCCCGTATCGATGCCATGCTCGGCTGGAACCGCAAAAATCTGAACCTCACTTTCGCCGTCGGCAATCTGTTCAATCAAAAATACTGGCGTTCCGACGCCATGCCCGGCGCGCCGCGCACTTATACGGCGCGGGTGAATTACAGTTTCTAATCCTTGCCGCCACCGATAGGTTGGGGCCGTCTGAAACGGCAGATGCAGCTTTCAGACGGCCTTAAAGCCTAATGGCCGATAACGGCCGCCATTCCTGATTCCAATGTGCCGTGTCCGGCTCATATGGGCCAAATCGGAATAAAGCGGCAAAAAATACGGTATGGAGGCCGTCTGAAAATGTTCAGACGGCCTCCATGCCGTATTTACCTTTTGTCGGAACCGGCGGGGTTTATTGCCCTTCTTTTTCCTTTTTCAGCTTTTCCAGCCGGTAATAAAGCTGGCGCGTGGAGAGGCCGAGCATTTGGGCGGCCTGGGTTTTGTTGCCCCGGCAGTAGGCCAGCGTTTCTTCGATTTTTTCCAGCGAATGGGAGTCGGCTTGGAGGTACGGCCGCGCTTGGTTGCCCTGAACGGCGAAGCCGGCGTTTTTGGCGCGTTGGGCGGGCTTAGGGGCGACGGCGGGAACAGGTTTGCCTGATTGTTGGTTAAGCAGCTGCCAAACCTGATGTTCGTCGGCTATGTTGCCTTCGTTTTGTTTGGCCAGCTCATGCAGGAAGCGCTCGAGTTCGAAGACGTTGCCCGGCCAAGAATAGTATTGCAGTTGTTCCACCGCTTCGGTGGTCAGATTGACGTTTTTGCCTGTTTCGCGGTTGATGCGGTGCATGAAGTAGGCGACGAGTTCGGGGATGTCGCTGCGGCGTTCGCGCAGGGTGGGCAGGTGGATGGGGACGACGTAGAGGCGGTAGTAGAGGTCGGGGTCGAAGTGGCCGCTTTCCACTTCGGCGGCAAGGTCGCGCGTGGTGGCGGTGATGATGCGGACGTTGATGTTGCGGGCTTTGCCGCCGTCCAGCCGTTGTACGGCGTTGTTTTGCAGAACGTGCAGCAGGCGGCTTTGAAGGTCTGCGTCCAGCGCGGCGATTTCGTCGAAGAATATCGTGCCGCCGTCGGCCTGTTCGAGCAGCCCGCCTTCTTCGCCTTGGCCGAAGATTTCGCGGCCGAGGGTGTCGTTGTCCGCGCCGTTGCAGGCCACTTTGATGAAGGGTTGGCCGACGCGCCGTCCGGCGGTGTGCAGGGTGCGGGCGAACATTTCCTTGCCCGTGCCGTTCTCGCCCAGCAGCAAAACGTTGGCGTTGCTGTGCGCCACGCGTTCGAGTTCGCTCACGGCGTTCAAAAGCGGGGCGGACGAGCCGACGATGCCGTAGCGGCGGCTGTGCGATTGCAGGGTTTGTTTGAGTTTTTGGTTTTGGCTTTGCAGTTTTTGCGTGTGCGCTTCGTTGTTTTCGTGGATGTAGAGCAGTTGGCCGACCAGGGTGGACAGGATTTTCAGCAGGGAGACGTCGTCGTGCAGCGGGCGGGGGCTGTAGCGGGCGCGCAGGCAGGCGAGTACGCCGAAGGTGCGGTTGTGTGCGGCTATCGGCAGGGCGATGAACATGGTTTGTTCGGGCGGCATGTCTTCGCGCAGGACGGTACGGCCGAGGAACAGGGGGTCGTTGCGCACGTCGTCGGCCACAATCATGTGGGCATGTTTCAATACGGTGCCGGTGATGCCTTCGTCGGGCGCGTATACGCCGCGCGCGACTTGTTCGGGCGACATGCCGTAGGCGTAGCGTATGGATGCGTTTTCGTCGTCGATGTGCTGCAGGACGATGCGCCCCTGGTTCAAACCGAAAAATTCGCTCATCAGTTGCAGCATGATTTTCAGGGCGGTGTGGTGCGCGCCGCCGTCTTTGCCCAGGTTTTGGATGACTTGTTGCAGCAGCAGCATTTCCTGCGCCCGCCAGTCGCGGCGGTCGGTTTGTGATCTTGAAGTCATATCGTGTTTCGTAATGTAAACATTCAAACGGTATTGTAAATAAAATGCAGGCCGTCTGAAAGGCAGTTGCAGGCGGGAGTGCGGTGTCTTGATTTTTACAAACTTATTTTTTATTTATTATCAGATTGTTGTTTGGACAAATTGTCTTATTTGATGCCGAAGCCCGTAAGCAGGACGGGATGATGTTACAATAATAACGTTGCATTGTGGTGTTTGAATAAGGATAGTGTTATGAAAAAAAAGTATTTTTTTAGCGTGATTGCCGTTTCTTTAATGCTGGCCGGCTGCGGTCGGACTGCCGACGGTTTGGCAGGTGCGATAACCGATCCGCTGAATCCGAAAGTCAAAGGGCAGTTCAACCGGCTGACCGTGGGCAGCAGCGAGACAAACAGCCTGCTGCCGTCTGAAAACGACACCATCACCATTACCGACAGCGAAAAAAGCGGCGCCGACCGGGTCAAGACTTACCGCAAGGGTGAGACAATCGACATCAGTTATAAAAAAACGGGAAAAATAACGGGTTTGGAGTACGAACTCAATCATGCCGACCAAACCAAGGAAAACGGCGAGCTGCTCATCTATAAGCAAAATTATTCCGTGGTGGCCGGCAGGCATCCGGCGGGCGGAAAATATCCCGACGGCAGCATCCGTCCCGTCGATACCAAATTCGAAGTCAATACCATCCAAGGCACACATACGACGGAAGACAAATTGCCGAGCGGTAAAATCCGTTATGAAGGCTTGGCTTTTGCCGGCGGCGACGACCGTAACGGCAAATTGGACTACACCATCGATTTCGGTAAGAAAACCGGCGAAGGCAGCATTACCGGCCTGAAAGGTGTGAACAAGGTTACGTTGGAAAACCACAGGCTGCATGCCCGTCCTGACGGCACGGTGGGCGTGGACGGCGGCAGGGCGGTGTCAAGCGGCCTGACCGGCGGCAGTTACGGCCTGACTCTGTACGGCCCCCAAGCCGACGAATTGGCCGGCAGCGCGTATTTCAGCAACGGCGGCAATTCGAAACAGATCGGCTTCGGCGGTTCGCAGAAGAAATAATCTTTGACGGTTTGAAATACAGCAAAGGCCGTCTGAAAACCGTAAAACAGGTTTTCAGACGGCCTTTCGGATAACGGGGCGGCAGTACCGCCGTATCGTTTTTGTTGCGAGCCGCTATAATGTGCGGCTTTCCGGTTTCTTCCCGCCATTTCCTTTATGAATCGAAACAAACTCCTGGCCTATGCCTTGGGGCCGGTCGGCAGTGCCGCCGCCGGGCTGCTGACGCTGCCGTTGATGTCGTGGCATTTTGCCGGCGGCGACATCGGGCGCATCGTGCTGCTGCAAACGGCGGCCTCGCTGGCTTTAATCGTGCTGGGCTTGGGGCTGGATCAGGCTTATGTGCGCGAGTTCCACCATTGCGGCGGGCGGCAGGCGGCTTTGTTTAAAAACCTAGCCTGGCCGCCGTTGCTTTTGGGGGTTGCGGCCGCAACGGCGGTTTGGCTGTTTGCGCCCGAGATGCCGTCTGAAAAGATTTTCGGTTTGGCCGACGGGACTTTGAGCCTGCTGTGCCTGCTGTTTGCCGCCGGTTTGCTGCCGGTGCGCTATCTGTCGCTGATTTTGCGGATGCAGGAGCGCGCGCTGGCCTTTTCTTTCAGCCAACTGCTGCCCAAGCTATTGGTGTTGGCGGCGGTAGCGGCCGTTTCCTGCTTCGGCACGCGGGCGGATATTTGGGTGTTGGCGGCGGTGTATGTGGCCTCCCAGTGGGCGGCGGCGGGGTTGTTGCTGTGGCAGACGCGGCATGAGTGCGCCGCCGCGTTTCGTGCGCCGTTTGACGCACGGCAGCTTTCAGACGGCCTCAAGTACGGCCTGCCGCTGGCTTTGGGCGGTTTGATTTATTGGACGTTTACTTCGATAGACCGCTGGCTGTTGCGCGATTTGGCGGGTTTGGAGGAATTGGCCGTGTATTCGATGGCGGTCAGTTTCGGCGCGGCGGCGATGGTGTTTCAAAGCGTGTTTTCCACCGTTTGGTCGCCCATGGTGTTCAAGTGGGTGGCGCAGGGCGGGGATACGGCGAAGGTGGCGGCGGTGGCGCGGCAGATGACGGACGCGGCGGCGGCGATTGTGTGCCTGGCCGGCCTGCTGTCGCCTGCGGTTACGCTGCTGTTGCCGCCGCAGTATGCGCCGGTGCAGTTCGTGCTGCTGTCGTCGCTGCTGTTTCCGCTCCTTTATACGCTGACCGAAGTCAGCGGCATCGGCATCCATGTCAGCAAGCGGAATTGGCCGGTGCCGCTGATTTCGCTGGCCGCGCTGTTGTGCAACCTGTTGCTGCTGAACCTGTGGATTCCGCTGTGGGGCGCGCGCGGGGCGGCGATGGCGACGGCGGTGTCGTTTTGGCTGTTTTTCGCCCTGAAAACCGAATTGTCCGCCCGCTTGTGGCAGCCGCTGCCGCGCGGCACGCTTTATGGCACGACAGCCGCCTGTTTGGCGGTTTGCCTGGCGTACACGGCCTGCGGCGACGGCCTGTATCCTTATTTCGCCGCCGTGTGGCTGGTTTGTTTGGCGGCATTGGCTTGGCGTTACCGCCGTTTGGCAGGCCGTCTGAAAACAAGGAATAACCGATAATGCACGTCCTTTTGCTGCCTTCGTGGTATCCCGAAACGCCGTCATCTTTGGACGGCATCTTCTTCCGCCAGCAGGCGCACGCATTGCAACGCGCCGGTTTGCGCGTCGGCGTGGTTGCGCCGCTGTTCCGTTCGCCGCGCCGCCTGCGCGAAATATTCTCGGGCCGTTACGGGACGGAATGTTTTTCAGACGGCCCGATTCCCACCTATACGCGCCACAGCGTTTATTTCTTCCCGCGCATCCCGTATCTCGACCGCGAACGCTGGGTAGCGGCCGGAATGCGCCTGTTCGAACGTTATCTGGCCGAACAGGGGCGGCCGGACATCCTGCATGCCCATGCGGTCAATCACGGCGGCATCCTTGCGCACCGCATCTCGCAGCGGCACGGCATTCCCTACGTCATCACCGAGCACAGCAGCACTTATGCGCGCGGCTTAATCAGGCCGTGGCAGCGCGAAGCCATGCGGGCGGCGGCGGACGGCGCGGCGGCACGGTTTGCCGTCAGCCCCGATTTCTGCCGCCTGCTGGCTTCCGAATACGGCGGCTCGGAATGGCGGTATCTGCCCAATATACTGGGCGCGGCGTTTTGCGAACCTTTGCCCGAAAGGGGTTTTCAGACGGCCTCAAACGGCTTTACTTTCTGCTCGGTGGCGCATTTGAACCGTAACAAAGGCTTCGACGTTTTGCTGGACGCCTTCGCCCGCGCGCTGGAAAAACGGCCGGATTTGCGGTTGAAAATCGGCGGCGGCGGCGTGGAAGAGGCGGCTTTGAAACGTCAGGCAGGCCGTCTGAAAATTGATGCGGCGGTGGATTTCCTCGGCGCGTTGGATAACGGCGCGGTTTTGCGGCTGATGCGCGGCAGTGACGCTTTCGTACTCGCCAGCCGCAACGAAACCTTCGGCGTGGTCTTCATCGAAGCCTTGTCGCAAGGCCTGCCCGTCATCGCCACCCGCTGCGGCGGGCCGGAGGGCATAGTGAACGGAAACAACGGCCTGCTCGTGCCGAAAGAACAGCCCGAAGCCTTGGCCGAAGCCCTGCTGGAAATGGCGGAAAACCGCGCGCGCTATCCGGCCGAAGCCCTGCGCGCCGCCTGTTTGGAAGAATTCGGCGAACAGGCGGTAACAGGCCGTCTGAAAGCGGTTTACGCGCAGGTTTTGGCACAGTAAATAAAGCTTTCAGACGGCCTCATCCTGCATCGGCATTTAAATAAGTGAGAACAAATCATGACTTCCCTCTTGCCTGTTTTATCGGTGTCGGGTTTGCTGCTGCTCGGTTTTGCAGTGGGGAAAATCCTGCCGCCGTCTGTTTTGCGGCAGATGCTCAAACCATTGTCGGCCGTGGTGCTGCTGTTGCTGTTTTTGATGGGGGCGGAATTCGGCGGCATTTTTACCGATAAGGCTTTGGGTGCGGATGTCGTGAAACGCGCCTTGCTGCTTTCCTCGCTGATTGCCGCCTTTACCGCCGCGCTGCTGTACCGTAAGGGCGGCAGGGCGGCACCGTCGGGCAGTTTTTGGCCGCCCTTTTTCGGCTGTCTCAAAGCCGTGGCGGCGTTTGCAGCGGGCGTGGCGGCCTACCGCCTGTTGCCGCACGGTACTTTGGAAGGCGTAATCGGCAGCACGCAGGTTCTGTACCTACTGATTTTTTTGGTGGGGACGGATTTGGTGCATGTCCGCCTGGGCGGCCTGAACCGGCGCGTATTCCTGCTGCCCCTGTTTGCAGCGGCGGCCACGGCGGCGGCAGGTTTGGCTTTTTCCCTCCTGACGCCGTATTCGTTCGGCCAAAGCCTGATGCTGTCGGCAGGCTTCGGCTGGTTTTCCCTGTCGGGGCCGATGGTGGGCGAACTGGTGTCTGCCGAAATGGGTGCGACGGCTTTGATGACCGATTTTTTTCGCGAAATGTTCAGCATCGTATTCCTCTATTTTTTCGGCAAAACCCAGCCTGCCGCCGCCATCGGCCTTTCCGGCGCGGCGGCGATGGATTCCGCGCTGCCGTTTGTGAAGGAAAACTGTGAGCCGGAATATGTGAAATACGCGATTGTCAGCGGCTTTATTTTGACGCTGGCCGCGCCGGTGTCGATTTCGGCTTTGACCGCTTTGCTGTATTGAAACGGCAGACGGCATTTTCAGACGGCCTTTTTGCTTTTCGTTTAAAATATTATTTTTAATTTTTCAAATTTACGGAATTTTATTTCACATGATGCCGTTTTCCTAAAACGGTAGGTTGAATGCGGTTTGTTCCGTGCAGCAATCCTGCTTAATTTCACCGCGCCGGTTTCAAGGCGGATTTACGCCTGCCTGTTTTGCTACAATCGCGCCCTTCGTTGGTCTTTACAGGTTATTACATTTATGAAAACCCCTGCTTCCTGGTCGTCCAAAATCGGCTTCATCCTCTCTGCCGCCGGTTCCGCCATCGGCTTGGGCGCGATTTGGAAATTTCCCTATACCGCCGGCACCAACGGCGGCGCGGTGTTTGTGTTGATGTTTTTGGTGTTCACCATCTTGGTGGCCTTGCCGGTGCAGCTGGCCGAGTTTTATATCGGCCGCAAGAGCGGCAAAAACGCGGTGGATGCGTTTAAAACGCTCGCGCCGAACAGCCTGTGGCCGTGGATCGGGCGCATGGGCGTGTTTGCCTGCTTTATTTTGCTGTCGTTCTACAGCGTGGTGGGCGGCTGGGTGCTGAATTATGTGGTGCACGCGTTTGACGGCAGCATCCACCAAAATGCGGATTTCAACGCGCTGTTTGGCAGCACGATTTCCAATCCCGTCGGCTCAATCGCTTATCAGGGACTGTTTATGCTGATGACGGTATGGGTGGTGAAAAGCGGCATCGCGGCGGGCATCGAACGGGCCAACAAATACATGATGCCCGCGCTGTTTGTGTTGCTGCTGCTCTTGGCGGTGCGCTCGCTCACGCTGGACGGCGCGATGGCGGGCATCTCCTTCCTGCTCAAGCCCGATTGGTCGCACTTCACGCCGCAAACCATGCTCACCGCGCTGGGACAGGCCTTTTTTGCACTGAGCCTGGGCGTGTCCACCATGATTACTTATGCCGCCTATTTGGATAAAAAACAGGATTTATTCCGCTCCGGCAACAGTATTATGTGGATGAACCTGCTGGTGTCTCTGTTGGCCGGTTTGGTGATTTTCCCCGCCGTGTTCGCTTTCAACTTTGAGCCGGGACAGGGACCGGGGTTGATTTTCGTGGTGCTGCCCGCCGTGTTTATGAAGCTGCCGTTGGGGCAAATTCTGTTTGCCGTGTTTATGCTGCTGGTGGTGTTCGCTACGCTCACTTCCGCTTTCTCCATGCTGGAAACCGTGATTGCCGCCGCCATCCGCGAAGACGAAAGCAAACGCAGCAAAACCACTTGGATAATCGGCACGGCAATTTTTATTGTCGGCATCCCCTCCGCGCTCTCGTTCGGCGTACTCTCCGAATGGAAGCTGTTCGGCAAAACACTGTTCGATCTGTGGGACTACATGATTACCGCGCTGATTATGCCGATCAGCTCGCTCTTGGTGGCGGTGTTTGTGGGCTGGATACGGCAGAAGAGCGATGTATTGGAGCACATGCGCGAAGGCAGCAGCGTGCCGCAGGCCGTGATTGTACTGTGGCTCAACGCCCTGCGCTTCCTCGCGCCGGTGGCGATTTTGCTGGTGTTTGCCAATACGCTGGGCTGGATTTGAAGCGCATAGTTTGAAAAGTATAGTGGATTAACTTTAAACCAGTACGGCCTTTCCTCGTCTTGTACGCCGAACAACCAATCATGCTGGCGTGAAAGTGAATCCGGATACGGTTTATGACGAGTGTTGCATAAAATAAACGGTTGAAAATAAAGCTTGGAGGTAGGATGACTTGCCTATATACTATTGCTGATAACAAAGTAACGTAAAAAATAAATCAATAAACGGCAAAATGCCTTGCAGGATAAAGCCGTACATTTAAAACATTACAGGAAAAAATATGTCTGAAATCACCTTAGCCGTCCGCAATACGGACAATGGCTCCTCTTCATCCGTACCCCGGAAGTATCCATTAAACCAACAGCAACCGCTGTATCTCCAAGCCGACAAAGATACCGTCTTTCAATTGGCCGATGAAAACGGCCGTTTGCCTGAAGATGTTTTGTTTTCTCGGGAAGGCGAGGATTTGCTGATTCATCCTGCAGTCCAGGATAAAGCGGCGGCCATTATCAAAGATTATTACGTTTATCAATCATCGCCACCTCAAGCTCTTTACCTTCCTCAAAAATCCCTACCGGCTGCTGATTATCCCCAGCCGGTCGAAACTTCTTCTTTCACTCCGACTGCTGATGCTAAAACTGCCGATGCTGTTTTCCTTTCAATGCCTTCCAAGGGCGGTGCTGCCTTGTTTGCCGGCCTCAGTGCAGCAGCCTTGGGCGCGGCTGTGCGTAAGGGCGATAGGGGAACTCCTGAAAACGAACAGCCCGCGGCTACAAACAGGCCGTCTGAAAAACCTGTCGAGCAGCCGAAACCGGCAGAGCAATCAAAGCCTGTCGAACAACCGAAACCGGTTGAGAAGCCGTCTGAAAAGCCTGTGGAACAGCCAAAACCGGTGGAACAGCCGAAACCTGCCGAGCAGCCGAAACCTGTAGAACAGCCAAAACCGGTTGAGAGGCCGTCTGAAAAGCCTATTGAACAGCCAAAGCCTGTCGAACAGCCAAAGCCTGTTGAACAGCCGAAACCTGTTGAACAGCCGAAACCTGTCGAGCAGCCGAAACCTGTAGAACAGCCGAAACCAGTCGAACAGCCGAAGCCTGTTGAGCCTCCCAAACCTAATGTAAAACCGGATACCCCGGCCACGGCTGAAGGCGGCTATAGCCTGCATGATCATCCCGTATACGGCAAATATATAGACGCATCCGAATTCGGTACCGATCCCACCGGCAAAACGGACAGCCTGCACGCCATACAGGAAGCCTTGCGTGCGGCGGAAAAAGAAAGTTTGGCATTGAAAGCGGCCAATCCCGATGCCAAGGGTGTATTTGTCCATTTGAAAGGCACGCTGTACGTTTCCGACCAAATTGTCATTGATAAAAAAGTCGGCCATATCGGCGGCTTGTTCGGTGACGGCATGGTCGGCCGCAGTCAGAACGGGCAGGGAACGGAAATTCGTTTCGACAAAGTGCAGGAAGGCGTGTTCAATTCCAACACCAACGAAATGGACATCCGCCGCGATGCGGGCGTATTGGTGGACGGCGTAGACGGCGTTACCATCGCCAATCTGTCGGTCAAATATACCGCCGATGATTTTTATCGCGAAGGTTACAGCTATTTCGGCAAAGTAAACGGCATTATGGTAAACGATGCCGACCACACCACCATCCGTTCGGTCGAAGTATCCGGTGCCAACAGGGCGGGCGTGTTCTTCAGTTCCACTAAAACCTTGGAGAAAGACCCGCATTCGGCCACGGGGCGCACCTTTAAGGGACGGCGGATTCTGGGCGAAGTGGATGAGGATTACGAACACCTGCCTTATGGCGAACACAACCGTCTCGAAGACAGCTATCTGCACCATAACCGGGTGGCAGGGGCGATGTTCGGCTATCAGAAAGACTTTACCGCCGATAACAATGTGTTAGAACGCAACGGCCATGAAGCCGACGGCGGCACCGGTTACGGCATTGCTTCCATGGCGGGCAGTTATAATCACGGTATTACCTTTACCAATAATAAAACCGATCACAACTACCGAAAAGGGTTGGACATCCACGACGGCAACCACATTACCATTGCCAACAACCAATCCAATGGCGACCGTTTGTACGGCATCGGCGTATATAACCGCCAGTTTGTAATGGATGATGTGAGGATTAAGGGTAATACCATCGTGCAGGATGCGGATTTCCGATTGGAAAAAGACGACGGCAACCGCGATAACTTTCCCTATGAGGTCATCTACCACGGCTATTCGGCCATCCAGTTGATGACCAATGCACAATTCCGCGATTTCAAAAGCGACGTGCCGGGTAAATTTACCGTTAGCGGCAATACCATCAAAGGCTTGGATGTTTATAAAGACAATATGCAGACCTTCGGCATTGAATTCCGCAACCATGAAAGTAAAACCAATTACCGCGTCGATATTGTCGATAACACATTGGAAGGCAAATCCACCAAATCGCTGATTGCCGTCATCAACAACACCAAAAATCGTGTAACGGGCGAATTGGGCGAAGGCATAGGCACGGTAAACATCAGCGGCAACAAAGCCCATATTGATGAAATTTCCGCCGGACGATCCGCCATTGTGGTGGCCGAAGACAAAGAAACGCACGTTAACAGCCTGCGCGGTTCGGTAACGATTAAAGACAATGAAATCGAAATCGGCAAAGAAAATTATGGTGAAACCGAAGCCATTTATGTACGCGGCAACGCCGAGCATTACGATATTTCCGGTAACGAGCTGACCAGCAACGGCGAAGCGCAGCATTCCTTTATCGTCGTCAACAACGACACCACGCATAAGGCAACAGCCGAAATAAACGGCAACCACTTACACAGCACCACTTGGGACGGCTATACCGGCGGTTTGTGGCCGCGCTGGCTGATCAAAGCCGGCGGTGAAGTTGCTTTGCAATCCGCCGACGGCAATACGCACAATGGCGCGAAAGCACCGCTGCTTTCGACATATCAGGCGGAAGTGGACAGCCATAAGGCAAAATTGACTCTGGCTTTGGCAAAACACGATGTCCATGAAGTCGGTTTGACCGATAGCGGCAGCAAATTGAGCCTGTCGGATTTGCTTTCACCGGACGGTTTTGCCGGTAGCAGCATTCTGTCGGATTTCAACGGCAATCAAGGCGCGCTGTCTTATGCGTCTGATGCGGCGTTGAACAATCAGGTGTTGCCGAGTATGGAAGGCTTGCAGATTTTGTAATGCCGTTTTTCGGATAATAAAGGCCGTCTGAAAACCCCGCAAGCGGTTTTCAGACGGCCTTTATGATCATTAAATGCTAACCCGAGGTTTCTACCATTCACTAAAAAATAATCTTTTATTTATAATTTCTAATTGCTCTCCGGTCAGCATTTTTTCAGCATATTTGCCGAATTCCCTTCTCCATGCCGGCAGCCATCGGTATTTGGCGTTTGTTCCGGTTCCATGTAAGTCTGGCGAATAAAACAAATTAATTAATGCTTCTTTATCTGTTAGTATCTTTTGACCATATGATTGATTCGCAATTTTTGCTAAGTATAAATGCTCTCTAATCGAAGTATGCTGCATCAATAAAATTGTATATGCCTTTTGGGATTGATCATAATCTTGGGATAACAGTACGTGTGCTGCATCGCATATATATTCATCTTGATCCTTATAAATAAAATCTAATCGGCCATCAGCCGTAAAATCGTAAGGACTATATTCAAAATCTTTCCATGTATATCCGCCAACAAGATTACGCTTTAATAAATATTCCCTTGTATTTTCCTCAGACAATTCATCAATGACTCGTAGAAATTCCGATTCTTTAGCTGGCTTGTAATTTAAACACCCACTATAAGGAATCTCCGTATAAATTAAAAAAGTCAATAATGGCAGCAATAAAAACAAGGTAATAAATAAAAATATTTTTTTCATCTTTTAATCATCTTGTATTTAGGGTTAATCTATGGCAGCCCCTTGTTCGTACGGATTATTACCGCAGTTATGATATGTTGGATGTGAGTGAATTTAGTCATTTTTATATCAATCACAGCACATATTTTGTAGAACGACAAAATCATATTAACGGAATTGAGAACTTGGGGAATCAGGCAAAACGTCATTTACGCAAGTTTAACGGTATTCCCCAAGGGTATTTCTGAGTTGTATTTGAAGGGGTGCGAGTGGCGTTTAAACGGCAGTGGAATAAAAGTTCTTGTCCTATTTTAAAATAAAATTGGTAAAGCATGATTTGTCCTCGTTATCTCGGACATCCCCTTTTGCAAAAAGGCCGTCTGAAAACCTAATTTCAGGTTTTCAGACGGCCTTTGTATGCTTTTCAGCTTATTTCTGATTGTCTTTGATGATTTTTTCCAGTTGCGGCATCGGTGTATAACCGGCTTGTGTGCGGCCGTTGGGGAAGACGATGGCTGGCGTGCCGTGGAAGCCGAGCTGTTCGCCCAGAGAAGTGGTTTCATCGACAGGGTTATCGCATACGGGAACTTGCGGCGGCATTTTGCCTTCGCGCATCCATTTCGTCCAAGCGGCTGTGCGGTCGGGCTGACACCAAATCTGTTGGGCTTTGCGCGCACCGTCCGGATGCAGGCTGGCCAAAGGCATCATAAAGTTGTAGATGGTGATGTCGGTCATCTTGGCGAATTCATGCTCCAGACGTTTGCAGTACGGGCAGTCGGGGTCGGAGAAAACGGCTACTTGGAGTTTGCCGTTACCGCGTACCTCTTTAATCGCCATGTCGAAAGGCAGGCTGTCGTATTCGACCGCGCTCAATTGTGCCGTGCGCTCGTCGGTCAGGCTTTTGCGATTTTTAATGTCGATGAAGTCGCCGACAATCATGTAGTCGCCTTTGGCATCGGTATAGATGACGGTTTTGCCGCTCAAGACGACTTCATACAGGTTGTCCAGCGGGGTAGGGTGGACGGACAGCACTTTAATTTGCTGTTCGGCGTAGGCTTTTTCTAATTTTCCACGGATGGTTTGTTCGACGGAAGCATCGGTTTTGCCGTTCGCCGAACCTGCGCCGATGGCTGTTTTGCCGGCGGCTTGCGCTGAGGTTGCGCCGACCTGGTTTTGACCGCAGGCGGCAATCAGCAGGGCGGCGGCCAGGACGGTGAGGGTGTTTCTTTTCATATTTATGTTGGCTTTCGTTTTCTCAATAAAATTCGGGCGTTGTCGCCGGGTCGGTATTATGCCGAAAAAAAGCGCGCAGGGCTAAGTATTTTGCATGACAAAAGTCGCGCCTTGCTGCACAATCCGCTCAATTATGGTCAGATTCCCAGCGAGAATACGAGTATGACACCGATTTTGGCTTTCGATATTGAGACGGTTCCCGATGTGCGCGGCATCCGCACGCTATATGACTTACCGTTGGAAGTGGCGGACGCGGAGGTGGTGGAATTCGCCCGTCAGAAACGCCGTGCGCGGACAGGCAGCGATTTTATGCAACACCATTTGCAACAGGTGGTGGCCATATCCTGCTGTATGCGTTGGGGGCAGGACAAAATCCACGTCGGCACGATAGGCGAAATCGGCGACGACGAGGAAACGGTGATTGCGCGTTTTTTTGAGCTGATTGAAACGCACACGCCGCAGCTGGTGAGCTGGAACGGCGGCGGTTTCGACCTGCCCGTGCTGCACTACCGCGCCCTGATACACGGCATCACGGCCGCCCGTTATTGGGACATGGGCGAGGGCGATTTCGGCGACAGCCGCGATTTTAAATGGAACAACTACATCAGCCGTTATCACAACCGCCATTGCGACTTGATGGACTTGCTCGCCCTTTACCAGCCCCGTGCCAATGTGCCTTTGGACGATATGGCTAAGCTGTGCGGCTTCCCCGGAAAATTGGGCATGGACGGCAGTAAAGTCTGGCAGGCGTTTCATGAAGGCCGTCTGAAAGAAATCCGCGACTACTGCGAAACCGATGCGGCCAATACTTATTTGATGTACCTGCGTTTCCGCCTGATGAGCGGCGCGTTGGACGGCGACGAGTACGAGCAGGAAATCCGCCGTCTGAAAAATTATCTGCAAACGCTGGCAGACGGGCAGGAACATTGGCGCGAATTTCTTGCCGCATGGGGCTGAATTTTGTCAAAGGCCGTCTGAAAACGATTTTTCGGTTTTCAGACGGCCTTTGCCTGAAACACGCCGCAATTTTTTGCGGACGAACGGAGTGGCAGGCTTTGCGTAAGCCTTTTCTTTGCCCGCTGCGGCGGGGCAACCGTTTGACCGTCCGTTCTACGCATCAAACACAAAATCAGGAGTTTTGAATGAAACGCATCGTTTCCACCCTTATCCCGGCCGTATTGGCCGTGCCGGCTTTGGCGGCACCTGCCGATGATGCCGCCATCCGTCATGTAATCGAACAGCATTACAACCGCCCTGTGGCGGCCGAAAAATGCCAACTGTCCGACCCGCCCAAGGACAGTCAGAATCTTAGAAATACGGCCTACTGTATGAAACGCGCGGCCGGACATACCGTTACCCGCAACGGCAAAACCACGCGCTACGAACTCTATACGGGTTTTGCCTACGACCTTGAAGAAAAACGGATAAACGATTCGCATGCATCGTCCGGCCTGGCAGAAGTGTTCGTTTTGCAGAAGGAGGGCGACCAGTGGGCAATCAAGCTGCACGGTAAAGATGAAGTCGGCGCGTGGGGTAAAACGCCCGATGCCGAAGATTGGCGGTTTATGCAGGTAGGCGGGCAAAATTGGGGCTATGCCGTCGAAACGGCCTATACCGGACAAGGTTCGACAGTGACAGGATTGTTTTTGCTGTTCAGCGACAACCACAACCGTATCGCCAACAGCTACATTCCGACTGGTTTGGACAACGGGGCTCATTACGGAAATTGCAAAGAATACAAAGGGCGGGAGCGGCGCCATTGCGAAGAAATGGAAACCTCTTTGGACGCAGATGTTTCTTTCAACCGCCGTTTGAAGCCCGAATTTGATGTGTGGGCGGTTGAAGCCTCACTCAGCGGAACGCAGGGCAAGAAGCGATACCGGCGGCAGAAATACCTGATGCCGTATAACGGGAAGGCACATGTCGTGCCCAAGGGTTACCCGCTTTACAGCCTAATGTAACGAAAATAACGATAAAGGCCGTCTGAAAACCGTTTTCCGGTTTTCAGACGGCCTTTCGTTTTGTATCCGCGGATTTATTCCTTCACACGCACGGCCATCAGGGTGTGCAGGCGGCGGTGGTCGGCGCGGGCGACGGTGAATTGCAGCGGCGGCAGGATGATTTTTTCGCCGCGTACGGGCAGGCGGCCGAGTTCTTGGATGACCAGCCCGCCTATGGTGTCGGCTTCCTCGCTGCGGTAGTCCGTGCCGAAGAAGGCGTTGATGTCTTCGATTTCGGTTACGGCGTTGATGCGCCAGCGTTCGGCGGAAACGGCGAAGATGTTGTCGGCGGAATCGTCTTCGTCGAATTCGTCTTCGATGTCGCCGATGATTTCTTCGATGACGTCTTCAAAGGTAACGAGGCCGGATGTGCCGCCGTATTCGTCGATGACGATGGCCATGTGCAGCCTTTGCTCGCGGAAGGTGGTGAGCAGGGCGTTGAGGGATTTGCCTTCGGGGACGAAAAACGCGGGGCGCAGGAGTTGTTCGAGGTTGAACTGTTCGGGGTTGAAGGCGTATTTGAGCAGGTCTTTGGCGTGCAGGATGCCGAGGATGGTGTCTTTGTCGCCGTCGATGACGGGAAAGCGCGAGTGTGCGGTTTCGATGACGTAGGGGATGATGCGTTCGAGGCTGTCGGTCGATTTGATGACGCTCATTTGCGAGCGGGTAATCATGGCGTCGCGCACTTCGAGTTCGGCAAAGTCGAGTACCTTCTCCAGCCGTTGCAGGGTGTCGGTGTCGAATACCTGTTGTTCGTGCGCTTGGCGCAGGAAGGCCAATACGCCTTCGGCGGTATCGGGTGCGTCGCCGTTGATGCGGCTGATGAGTCGTTCGAAAAAGTTGGGTTTCGACGGGCTGTCATCCATTATTGTTCGTCCTGTGAGTATGGGTCGGGGTATGCTAACTGATTTAGCAGGCGGGTTTCAAGGGCTTCCATTTTTTCTGCTTCGGTATCTTCGATGTGGTCGTAGCCCATCAGGTGCAAAACGCCGTGTATGGTGAGGTGGGCGAAGTGTTGTTCGGGTGTTTTGCCTTGTTCGGCGGCTTCTTTGAAGACGACTTGCGGGCAGATGACTAAATCGCCGTGCAGGCCGTCTGAAAGGGTGGGGGCGTACATGGTTTCGCCTTCGTCGAGGGCGAAGCTCAAGACGTTGGTGGCGTAGTCTTTGCCCCTATAATCGCGGTTGCAAGCGCGGGCGGGTTCTTCGTCGAGCAGGAGCAGGGAGATGTCGGCGCGGCGGTGGTGCTGTTTGACCGCCTGCCATGCCCAGCGGTAGAAGTCGCGCTCGGAGGGGAGGCCTGCGGCGGAGGATTGGTTGTCGAAATGCAGGGCGAAGCGTTGCCGTTGCAGTTTGAGGAAGGGGTAGCGTTTGGCTTTTTTCATGTTCGGTTGCGGTTGTGTAAAGGCGTGATGATACTGGAAATCGGAGAGGCCGTCTGAAGGTGTTTTCAGACGGCCTTTTGTTTGCAGTTACACCTGCCAGTCTATCGGTGTTTGGCCGTGCTTTTGCAGGTAGGCGTTGGTTTGCGAGAAGGGTTTGCTGCCGAAAAAGCCGCGGTAGGCCGACAGGGGGGAGGGGTGCGGCGAGGTGAGGACGAGGTGGCGGCCGCGGTCGATGAATGCGCCTTTTTTCTGCGCGTGGCTGCCCCAGAGGATGAAGACGAGGTGTTCGCGTTGTTCGGCCAGGCGGCGGATGACGGTGTCGGTAAAGGTTTCCCAGCCCAGTGCGGCGTGGGAGTGGGCTTGGCGGGCGCGGACGGTGAGGACGGTGTTGAGCAGGAGGACGCCTTGTTCCGCCCAGTGTTGCAGGCAGCCGTGGTTCGGGATGCGGAAACCGGGGATGTCGTCGGCAAGTTCTTTATAGATGTTTTGCAGGGAGGGCGGGATGTCGATGCCCGGACGGACGGAGAAGGCCAGTCCGTGCGCCTGTCCTTCGCCGTGGTAGGGGTCTTGGCCGAGGATGACGGCTTTGACTTGGCTAAATTCGGTGGCTTTGAAGGCGTTGAAGACGTCGGCGGCAGGCGGATAGACGGTTTGCCCGCTTTCTCGTTCGGCTTTGACGGTGCCGATGATGTGTCGGAAATAGGGTTGTTGCTTTTCTGTGCCGAGGGCTTCTGTCCAGGTTTGCATCATGGTTTTGCCGGTGGTGTTTTATGTTGGGGCCGTCTGAAAAGGCGGGTTGCCTGTTTTCAGACGGCCTTCCGTTTAGGATAGGTGGAGGATGGAATGCTGCACTTTGCCTTTGATGGATTCGGTAACGTGCCAGTTGGAGTTGTCGTTTAAGGTCAGCCAACGGCGTTCTTCTGTGCGGTAGAACCATTCTTTGTCGTTTTGGTAAAAGACCTGAACGTTGCGCGCTTCCAAGATGTTGAGGATTTCATTGGAGTGGGAGCGGGTGTCGTCGAAGTCGGTAACGGCGCGCTGTCCCATTTCGCTGTAACAGGCGTTTAGGGCGAGCAGCAGGTCGTTTACCGGTTTGTCGAGTTCGCGGGCGTTCAGGCCGATACGGCGGGCTTCTTTGGTCAGTATCGGATAGCTGTGGGTGGGGTAGCCGGAATTGAGGGTTTCGGCGATGCTGTGGACGCGGACGGGGTCGATGATGTGGTAGGACAGCAGTTCTTCGCACAGTTTGATCGATAGCGATTCGGCCCTATCCACCGCGCCGATAACCAGGGGATGGACGTATTCGAACAGGGATTTGTAGGGGTTGGACCCGGTGTCTTCCGTGTTGTTTTTCCACAGTTTGACGACGCGGTTGAGTTCGTCGAGGCTGACCGAAACGCGATCGTTATCGCGGTCTATCGGGGAGAGGTCGTGGGTGAGGGAAGTATCGACGGAGCTGAGATAGGCCATCGAACCCATGTGGATTTCGTTCGCGCCTATGGCCATCATGGTGGCGGCCGAAGCGCATTGCAGCGGGATGAGGCTGACCAGGTTGCGGCAGTGGCTGCGGATAAGGTTGATCATGCGCAGGGCTTCTTTGCCGGAGCCGCCGTCGCTTTTGATGAACAGGTAAACGGTGTCGTGCTGATCGACGTGCTCGAGGATGCGGTAAAGGGCCAGCACGTCGTTGCGGCAGATGCTGCCGCCATTGCTGTTCCAATAGCAAAGCAGCGGGCCGTTGAGGTTGGCTTCGAGTTCGGCAAGGATTTTTTGTGTTTTGGAAAACAGTCGCGGCGGCTGTTTGACAGATATTTCGTTTTCGTTCATGGTGTTCTCCCTTTGTAAATCGACGGCAGGGCACGGGATGCCTGCGGTTTCGGCCGGGTTTGGCTTTCGAACGGGGCGGTTCCGAAACGGACGGGATTTTGGTCGGGCACTTCTATTGCCGTATCCAAACCCCGCCATTGCCGCACTATCGACCTGTCTCAAATTCGGACGAACCGTAAAGGCCGTTTTCGGGTTAATGAATTCCGTGAAGCAGTAATTTCTGTGTTTTTTATAGATTGTTTACAACAGCCAATAATTTCCATTAACAGTATAACAGATATTTGCCGCGTGTGCCTGCCCTTCAGGCTGCCGAGAGGTACAGCCAATAGGCAAACGCGCCCAGTGCGGCACCGGCCGGCAGGTCGATGAGATAGTGCTGCTTGGTAAATATGCAGGAAACCGCGATTAAAACGGGAAAAAGGAATGCCCATCCGCCCATGACCGGCATGGCGTGCAGCGCAGTCAGCATGGCGACGGAAACGTGCATGCTGGGGAAGCAGTTGCTGGATTGGTCGAATTTCTGCACAAACCGTAAAAACCATTCCGACGGGGTTTTGCCAGGGTTGATATTGCGCCAGTGCGGCGGCGTGGAGACGGGGAGCAGCCAAAAAAACAGCATCTGCATAAACAGTAGGACCAAGAAGCTGAAGGCCATCATGATGAAGTGGCGGTGGTCGGTCGCAATCAGGTTGAGATAGAGGATGGCCGGATAGTAGAGGAAGCTGTACACCCACGACCAGCGCGGGCGGAAGGGGATTTCTTCATCGACGACGGAGTCCCATACGATGGGTTTGCGCAAGGGGTGCCGCTGGGTGAAGAAGTAAAATTGGTAGGCACCGATAATCAATACGGCACTTAATACTAAGTTTATAAAATAGTCGCTGAACGTCATGGGTTGGTTTCCTTAGGGGAAAAATTCAAACACAGTTGGTTGTTGTCGATTTCTGCCGAAACCAGTTTGTGGTTTGCGAACAGAGGTTTGATTTGGCCGAATACGGACAGATTGGCGCGGATTTGCTGCTTTTCCGCATCCCAATTCAATTTTTTGGTCCGAACCCGGCCGGCCAATATTTTGCCTGCCGTTTTGGCGATGGCGTTCAGGCCGAACGGCAGGCGGTAGCCAAACAAAAGGCCGTCATCATACACATGTTCCAAAAACAAATCCAAACCGACTTTGTCTTCGATGCGGATGGTGTTGCGGCCGGTTTGTATGATGCGGATGTGCCGTTCGGTTTGCCGGCAAACCATTTCTTCGATTTCATTCAGTGATTTTTTCCACTGCACGGGCTGTCCTTTCGGGCGGTTGCGGGTGAGGGCGGCTTGAGTGGCATTCATGCCGTTTTATGTATTGCTTCCGGATGGCGGTTTGATTTTTCAGACGGCCTTTTGCCGGATCGGTTCGATTTGGAGCGGTTGTTGCCTCAATGGGTTCGGTTGGCAAAGTCTGTTTATGTGCCGCTTTGTATGAGCTGTTTGTTGAGGAAAGGCCGTCTGAAAGTAAGGTTTCGCTTTCAGACGGCCTCTTTATTTCCTACATTTAATCAAACGTGATATTGGCGCGACAGTTCGTGTACGGTATCCACTAAGATTTTGGCGTGTTCGGGGTCGGCGTGTTGGTTGATGCCGTGTCCGAGGTTGAACACATGACCGCTGCCTTGTCCGTAGTCGGCGAGGATGCGCGCGACTTCGGTGCGGATGGATTCGGGCGTGCCGAAGAGGGCAAACGGGTCGAAGTTGCCTTGCAGGGCGACTTGGTTGCCGACGCGGCGGCGTGCTTCGCCGATGTTGCACGTCCAGTCCAAGCCCAAGGCGTCTGCGCCGATTTCCGCCATGCTTTCCAGCCACAGTCCGCCGCCTTTGGCAAACACGATGACGGGAACGCGTCTGCCTTCGCTTTCGCGTTTCAATCCGGCAACGATTTGGCGGATGTATTTGAGGCTGAATTCTTTAAACGCCGCATCGCTCAGGACGCCGCCCCAAGTATCGAAAATCTGCACTGCCTGCGCGCCCGCGTCGATTTGGGCGTTGAGATAGGCGGTAACGGCTTGGGCATTGGTGTCGAGGATTTTATGCAGTAAATCGGGGCGCGAGTACATCATGGTTTTGATGGTGCGGAACTCTTTGCTGCTGCCGCCTTCGACCATATAGCAGGCGAGTGTGAACGGGCTGCCGGAGAAGCCGATGAGCGGTACGCGGCCGTTTAGCGCTTTGCGGATGGAAGTTACCGCGTCGAAAACGTATTGCAGTTTTTCCATGTCGGGAACTTGCAGCTTAGCGATATCGGCTTCGTGTTGTAAGGCGCGTTCGAATTTCGGGCCTTCGCCTTCGGCAAAGTACAGTCCCAAGCCCATGGCGTCGGGAACGGTCAGGATGTCGGAAAACAGAATCGCCGCGTCCAAATCGAAGCGTTCTAAAGGTTGGATGGTGACTTCGGTCGCCAATTCGGTGTTTTTACACAAATCGATGAAGCTGCCCGCTTTTGCACGCGTGGCTTTGTATTCGGGCAGATAACGCCCCGCCTGACGCATCATCCAAATCGGCGTGTATTCGACGGGCTGTTTGAGCAGGGCGCGGAGGAAAGTGTCGTTTTTTAAGGTGGTCATAGCTGTTGCCGGAGGGTGGGTTGGGAAACGGAGGGCCATTATAAACCACAGGTTCGGAAATTCGCACGTTTGCGGGAGGAGAGGCCGTCTGAAAGGCGCGTTTTGCGCCGTCGGATGCTTTGCGTATAATGGCCGCCTGCCAAAATCAAGGAATACCGTATGCTTATCCACCCGCAATTCAATCCTGCCGCTTTCGAACTCGGCCCGCTGGCCGTGCGCTGGTATGCACTCAGTTATATCGTCGGCTTCGTGCTGTTCATGTGGCTGGGCCGCCGCCGTATCCGTCAGGGTAACACGCCGTTTACGGCCGAAATGTTGGACGATTTCCTGACTTGGGGTGTGTTGGGTGTGATTTTGGGCGGACGGCTTGGTTTCGTGCTGTTTTATCAGCCGGAATACTATTTCAGCCACCCTGCGGAAATGATTAAGGTGTGGCAGGGCGGCATGTCGTTTCACGGCGGTTTTTTGGGCGTGGTCGCCGCCAGTTGGCTGTTTGCCCGCAGGAAGGGCTTGAAATGGATGCAAGTATTGGACTTTATCGCTCCCCTTGTGCCGCTCGGACTGGCTTCGGGGCGTATCGGCAATTTTATCAACGGCGAATTGTGGGGGCGGGTTACTGATCCGTCGAATTTCTGGGCGATGGGTTTCCCGCAGGCGGCGCAAGTCGATGCGCACTTGGCGCAAAGTAATCCGCAGTGGGCAGAATGGCTGTTGCAATACGGCGCTCTGCCGCGTCATCCGTCGCAGTTGTACCAGTTTGCTTTAGAAGGTTTGATGCTGTTTGTGCTGGTGTGGTGGTTCTCACGCAAACCGCGGCCGGTCGGGCAAACAGCTATGTTGTTTTTGGCGGGTTACGGCGTATTCCGCTTCATCGCCGAATATGCCCGCCAGCCCGACGACTATCTCGGCCTGCTGACTTTCGGTTTGTCGATGGGGCAGTGGTTGAGTCTGCCGATGGTGTTGTTAGGTGTGGCTGGTTTTGTCTATTTCGGTCAAAAAGGGAAGGATGTGCAGAAAGAGGCCGTCTGAAAACAACAAACCGGATGCGAGAGTGTCGGATACGCTTGCCAAGTTTGCCCGCCTTCGGCTACAATTCGCGCTTCCTCAAATACAGGCACGTAGCTCAGTTGGTTAGAGCACCACCTTGACATGGTGGGGGTCGTTGGTTCGAATCCAATCGTGCCTACCAAATTTTTCAAACGGCATTTTTTGCCGTTATTTTTTAATGTTTTGGAGCTTTTTGATGTTGAACATTACCTTGCCTGACGGCTCAGTCCGCCAGTACGAATCGCCCGTTACCGTGGCACAGATTGCCGCGTCTATCGGAGCAGGTTTGGCGAAGGCGACGGTGGCGGGTAAGGTAAACGGCAAATTGGTCGATGCGTGCGATCCGATTACCGAAGATTCAACCGTCCAAATCATTACCCCGAAAGATCAAGAAGGCGTTGAAATCATCCGCCACTCTTGCGCCCACCTTGTCGGTCATGCGGTCAAGCAGCTCTATCCTAATGCAAAAATGGTTATCGGCCCCGTCATTGAAGAGGGCTTTTATTACGATATTGCTACGGAAAAACCGTTTACGCCTGAAGATGTCGCTGCCATCGAAGCGCGCATGAAAGAATTGATTGCTCAGGATTATGATGTAGTCAAAGTCATGACTCCGCGTGCCGAAACCATCAAAATTTTCCAAGATCGCGGTGAAGAATACAAACTACGCCTGATTGACGATATGCCTGAAGTTGAAGCTATGGGTATGTATCATCATCAGGAATATGTCGATATGTGCCGCGGTCCGCACGTTCCGAACACTCGCTTCCTGAAAAACTTCAAGTTAACCAAGTTGGCAGGTGCGTACTGGCGCGGCGACAGCAATAATGAAATGCTGCAACGTATTTACGGTACGGCTTGGGCGACAAAAGACGAATTAAAAGCCTATATCCAGCGTATCGAAGAAGCAGAAAAACGCGATCATCGCAAATTAGGCAAGCAACTGGATTTGTTCCACTTGCAGGACGAAGCACCGGGTATGGTGTTTTGGCATCCCAAAGGTTGGGCTTTGTGGCAGACCATTGAGCAGCATATGCGCAAAGAGCTGAATGCCGCCGGTTACAAGGAAGTCAAAACTCCTCAAATCATGGATAAAACCTTTTGGGAAAAATCCGGTCACTGGGATAACTACAAAGACAATATGTTCGTAACCAGTTCGGAAAAACGCGAATACGCGGTTAAACCGATGAACTGCCCCGGACATGTCCAGATTTTCAATAACGGCTTGCGCTCGTACCGTGATTTGCCGATGCGCTTGGCTGAATTTGGCTCTTGCCATCGTAACGAGCCGAGCGGTGCATTGCATGGATTGATGCGTGTTCGCGGTTTTGTACAAGATGATGCGCATATTTTCTGCACTGAAGATCAAATTGTTAGCGAAGCGCGGGCATTCAATGAATTGTTGGTTCGTATTTACAAGCAATTCGGTTTCCATGATGTATCCGTCAAGCTTTCACTGCGTCCTGAGAAGCGCGCCGGTTCGGACGACGTGTGGGATAAGGCAGAACAAGGTCTGCGCGAAGCATTGACTGCTTGCGGCGTGGAATGGGACGAGTTGCCAGGTGAAGGCGCGTTCTACGGACCTAAAATTGAATATCACGTCAAAGACGCATTGGGGCGTTCTTGGCAGTGCGGTACGCTGCAACTGGACTTTGTATTGCCGGAGCGCTTAGATGCAGAATATGTAACCGAAAACAATGACCGCGCCCGTCCGGTAATGTTGCACCGCGCCATTTTGGGTTCTTTGGAGCGATTTATCGGTATTCTGATTGAAAACCACGCAGGTTCTTTCCCGTTGTGGTTGGCGCCGGTTCAAATGGTGATTATGAATATCACCGAAAATCAAGCGGATTACTGCCGTGAAGTGGCTGCCAAATTGCAGGCTGCTGGCTTCCGTGTAGAGCTGGATTTGCGTAACGAAAAAATCAGTTACAAAATCCGTGATAACAGCCAATACCGCTTCCCTTATCAAATCGTTGTCGGCGATAAAGAGAAGCAAGAAAACAAAGTGGCCGTGCGCCGCAAAGCAGAAGACTTGGGTTCTTTGGATTTCGATGATTTCATTGCACAACTGCAGCAAGAAATCGCGGACGCCCTCGTCAACCATTAATTTTTATAGGAGTATTCATCATCGCTCAAGAACGCGAAGCACGAATCAATGGCGAAATTACCGCCAAAGAAGTGCGTTTAATCAGTGAGTCAGGCGAACAGCTTGGTGTTGTGTCGGTTCGTGAAGCTTTGGCTATGGCCGAAGAGCAGGATGTGGATTTGGTAGAGATTTCCCCTACTGCCAAACCACCCGTATGCAAACTGATGGATTACGGTAAATATAAATACCAACAAGCCAAGAAACGCGACGAAGCCAAGAAAAACCAGAAGCAGGTACAAATTAAGGAAATCAAATTCCGTCCGGGTACCGATGAAGGCGATTATCAAATCAAAATGCGCAACATCAACCGCTTCTTGGCTGACGGCGATAAAGTCAAAGTAACACTTCGTTTCCGCGGACGTGAAATGGCTCACCAGCAACTCGGGGCGCAACTTTTAGAGCGCGTGAAAGAGGATTTGGCGGAAGTGGCTCAAATCGAATCCTTCCCTAAAATGGAAGGCCGTCAAATGGTGATGATGATTGCACCGAAGAAAAAATAAAGTTATAATTCTCAGCTTACTCTGATTGCCGCTTCGGGGTAAGCTTTTGATTGGCGGCAAAAACCGTGGCATTTTGGGTTCAAGTGTTTGAAACCCATGGTTTTAAAACCCCCTGATGCCTTATCTAATAACGAATGGAGTTTTCCCATGCCTAAAATGAAAACCAAGTCTAGCGCGAAAAAACGCTTCAAAGTACTGGGTAACGGCGGTGTAAAACGCGCTCATGCGTTCAAACGCCACATCTTGACTAAAAAGACCACTAAAAACAAACGCCAACTGCGCGGTACCTCTATGGTAAACGATCGCGATTTGGCTTCTGTTGCTAAAATGTTACCCTACGCTTAAGGAGTTTAGAATATGCCACGCGTAAAACGCGGTGTAACCGCTCGTGCCCGTCACCAAAAAATCTTCGCGTTAGCCAAAGGCTACCGCGGTCGTCGTAAAAACGTATACCGCGTTGCCAAACAAGCGGTAATGAAAGCCGGTCAATACGCATACCGTGACCGTCGTCAACGCAAACGCCAATTCCGTCAATTGTGGATTGTCCGTATCAATGCAGGTGCTCGTGAAAACGGTCTGTCTTACAGCAAATTTATGAACGGTCTGAAACGCGCCTCTATCGAAATCGACCGCAAAGTATTGGCTGATCTGGCTGTATTCGATAAAGCCGCTTTTGCACAATTGGTTGAGAAAGCCAAAGCTGCTTTGGCTGCTTAATTCAAAAAATTTAAAAAGGAAGCTACGGCTTCCTTTTTTCTTTGTTTGAATAAAGTCTATGTGATTGATTTTCTTTCTTTAAAGTCTATTTTTTTGAATTGATTTGCGCTAAAATACGCCGATTCTATCAAACGGATTGGCCGTAAACGATAAAAGGTCGTCTGAAAAGTTTGGCAACACCAAACCATACAGGCGGCCTCATTGTTTCAGACGACCCATCATCAACCGACAGACGATAAAACCACTATGGAAAATGTAAACCGTATCGTTGCAGAAGGCATTGCCGCAGTAGAAGCCGCGCAAGACTTCAACGCTCTAGAACAAATCAAAGCCCGTTATCTTGGTAAAACCGGCGAGTTGACCGGACTTCTGAAAACCTTAGGTCAAATGTCGCCTGAAGAGCGCAAAACCATAGGTGCGCATATCAATGAATGCAAAAACCAGTTTCAGACGGCCTTTAACAATAAACGTGATGCGCTCAACGAAGCCAAACTGCAAGCCCAACTTGCCGCAGAAGCACTCGATATTACCCTGCCCGGACGCGCGCAGGAAAATGGCGGTCTGCATCCCGTAACCCTGACTTTGCAGCGCGTGGTCGAACTCTTTCACGGCATGGGTTTTGAAGTGGCGGACGGCCCGGAAATCGAAGACGATTTCCACAACTTCCAAGCCCTGAACATTCCTGCAAACCACCCGGCACGCGCCATGCAGGATACGTTCTACGTTGAAAACGGCGATGTTTTGCGTACGCACACTTCCCCGATTCAAATCCGCTACATGCTCGATAAAAAAGAGCCGCCCATCCGCATTATCGCCCCCGGCCGCGTCTATCGCGTGGACAGCGACGCTACGCACTCGCCCATGTTCCACCAAGCTGAAGGCTTGTGGGTAGAAGAGGGCGTGACTTTTGCCGATTTAAAAGCCGTGTTTACCGATTTCATCCGCCGCTTTTTCGAACGCGATGATTTGCAGGTACGTTTCCGTCCATCTTTCTTCCCGTTTACCGAACCGTCCGCTGAAATCGATATCATGGGCGAAAACGGCAAATGGCTGGAAGTCGGCGGCTGCGGCATGGTGCATCCCAACGTGTTGAAAAACGTGAATATCGACCCCGAAAAATACACCGGTTTCGCCTTCGGCATCGGCCTCGATCGTTTCGCCATGTTGCGTTACAACGTGAATGATTTGCGGCTGTTTTTCGATAACGATTTGAACTTTTTGAAGCAGTTTGCGAAATGATTGTGCAGGCTGCCTAAAAGAAACTGCCCTAACAAAGTTAAAAAGCAGCCTACACTCCCAAGCAAACAGGTCGTCTGAAAACAAAATCTGATAAAAAGTTAATTAGTTGATTGAGAACATAACATGCAATTCTCCTACTCATGGCTGAAAACCCAAGCCGATACCGAACTTTCCGCCGATAAGCTGGAACATCTGTTAACCATGTCCGGTTTGGAAGTGGAAGAGGCCGAGACTGCCGCGCCTGCGTTTACGGGCGTGGTGATTGCCGAAGTGAAATCCGTTGAAAAACATCCTGATGCCGACCGTTTGAACGTTACCCAAGTCGATGCGGGTACGGGCGAATTGGTGCAGATTGTGTGCGGTGCGCCGAATGTAAAAGCGGGCATCAAAGTGCCGTGTTCATTGCCGGGTGCGGTGTTGCCGGGCAATTTCAAAATCAAGCCGACCAAGATGCGCGGCGTGGTGTCGAACGGGATGTTGTGTTCCACCGACGAACTCGGTCTGCCCGACGACGGCGTGAACGGCTTGCACATTCTGCCGCAAGACGCTCCCGTCGGTGCAAACATCCGCGAATATCTGGATTTGGACGATACGGTGTTCACGCTGAAAATCACGCCGAACCGTGCCGACTGCCTGAGCATCAAAGGCATTGCGCGTGAAGTGTCCGCGCTGACAGGTTGCGCGTTCAAGCAGCCTGCAATCCATGCCGCGCCAATCACAGGTAGCCGCAAACAGCCCGTGCAGATTGATGCGCCTGCCGATTGTGGCCGTTTTATCAGCCGCGTGATTGAAAACGTGAACGCGCGCGCCGCTACGCCGGATTGGATGAAGCAGCGTTTGGAGCGCAGCGGCATCCGCAGTATTTCCGCGCTGGTGGACATTGGCAATTATGTAATGCTGGAAATCGGTCAGCCGATGCATGTTTTTGATGCCGACAAACTTTCAGGCAGCCTGCACATCCGCCGCGCACGCGAAGGTGAAACGCTGGAATGCCTGAACGAGAAAACCGTCTCCCTGTCTGAAAACACGCTGGTAGTCGCCGATGAAAAAGGCGCGTTGAGTTTGGCGGGACTGATGGGCGGCGCGGCGAGCGCGGTTTCAGACGACACACAAAATATCGTGCTGGAAGCGGCTTGGTTTGCGCCTGCTGTTATCGCCGGTAAGTCGCGCCAATACGGTTTTGGTTCGGATTCGTCGTTCCGCTTTGAGCGCGGCGTGGATTACCGTTTGCAGGCTGATGCCATCGAACGCGCTACCGAATTGGTTTTGCAAATCTGCGGCGGTGCGGCAGGCGAAATGGTGGAAGCGTTGGGCGAATTGCCTGAAGCGAAGCAGGTCGAATTGCGTTTAGGCCGTCTGAAAACGGTGGTGGGCGTGGACATTCCCGCCGAACAGGTGGAAACCATTTTGCAGCACTTGGGCTTGCAGCCTGAAAAAACGGCGGAAGGCTTCCGAGTTACTGCGCCGAGCTTCCGTTTCGACATCGAAATCGAGGCCGATTTGATTGAAGAAATCGGCCGCGTTTACGGCTATGAAAATATCCCTGACGATTACACGTCAGGCCGTCTGAAAATGCTGGCGCTGCCCGAAACCCGCCGTCCGCGTTTTGCCGTTTACAACGAAATGGCGGCGCGCGGTTACCGCGAAGTGGTCAGCTACGCCTTCGTTGACGAGCAGTGGGAACTCGATTTTGCCGCCAACGCCAATCCCATCCGCCTGCAAAATCCGCTGGCGGCGCAGTATGCTGTGATGCGTTCTACGCTCATCGGCGGCTTGGTGGAAATTCTGCAAAACAATCTGAACCGCAAGCAAAACCGCGTGCGCGTGTTTGAAATCGCCCGCGTGTTCAGCAAGGATTCAGACGGCCTGTTTGTACAAAACGAACGCATCGGCGGCCTGTGGTACGGCGCGGCGATGCCCGAGCAATGGGGCGAGAAAACGCGCAACGCGGATTTTTACGACATTAAGGCCGATGTAGAAAATCTGTTGAAAAACAAAGCAGTTGAGTTTGTCAAAACCGAACATTCCGCCCTGCATCCCGGCCGCGCCGCCAATATCGTTTCAGACGGCCAAGTCATCGGTTTTGTCGGAGAATTGCATCCGAAATGGCTGCAAAAATACGACTTGCCGCAAGCTCCGCTGGTATTTGAAATCGACATGGCTGCCGTGTTGGAACGCGAAAAAACGCGCTATCAGGCAGTATCGAAATTCCAGCCGGTGCGCAGGGATTTGGCGTTTGTGGTGCCCGAAGCCACCACCTTCGAGCAGTTGCAGGCTGCTTTGACCACCGTGTGCGAGCCTATGTTGCGCGAAATTACGTTGTTTGACGTGTATCGCGGCGCAGGGTTGCCGGAAAACCACAAAAGCATGGCGTTGAAAGTCATCCTGCAAAGCACGGAAGACACGCTGACCGACGAAGTGGTCGAACCGATTGTGGCCGAACTGGTGGCGGCGGCGGAAGGCGTGGGCGCGAAATTGCGGGCGTAGCCAAGCGGTTTTGACGAGTTGAAGGCAGATGATTTCCGGAGGCGGCCGACACTCTGCCTTTTTATGAATGCAAGTCCATATTTTCTTGAATATGAAAAATATTTTTGCGATAATCCGCCCCTTGTCGCAAACAAAAGGTAAAAGATAATGACACTGACAAAAGCAGAATTGGCCGATATTTTGGTTGAAAAGGTAAGCAGCGTAACAAAGAACGATGCTAAAGAAATTGTTGAGCTGTTTTTTGAGGAAATCCGCACTACATTGGAACGCGGTGAAGAAATCAAGATTTCCGGTTTCGGTAATTTTCAGTTGCGCGACAAACCGCAACGTCCCGGCCGCAATCCCAAAACAGGCGAAGAAGTGCCGATTTCCGCCCGCCGCGTAGTAACTTTCCATGCCAGCCAAAAATTGAAAGGCATGGTGGAACATTATTATGACAAACAGTAGCAACGATAATTTGCCACCGATCCCGGCCAAACGTTATTTCAGTTTGGAAGAATTGTGCGAACTGGCTCGAATCAATCCGGCCCAGTTTGCCGATTGGCAGCATGAGCACGGTTTGGTCATCGGATATGGCGGTAATGTTTATACCCGTTCCGATGTCGTGAAAATCAGGCAGTTATGTGCGACTTTTTCACCGTTTGTCGATACGTTTAACCGCAACGGGTTGGATGCGGCCGGTAATCCGGCGGCAACCGCCGAAGAAATGACCGTCGGCTTGGCGGCATTATTGGATAGGATTGAGAAAGCACTTGCCAGCAAAGTGTAATTTCCCTATAATCCGCATCCTTATTTCGTCGGAGTGTGGCGCAGTCTGGTAGCGCACTTGCATGGGGTGCAAGGGGTCGAAGGTTCGAATCCTTTCACTCCGACCAAAAATATAAAAGGCTTGGTAATCTTTACCAAGCCTTTTCCCTTTTTGGGCTTGGGAAGGTGTTTCAGACGGCCTCTATTTTCGTTGGATTGAATTTTCTGATTCGTTTGCATTTTTCTATATGATTGTTTTATAAAGCATTGTTACGTTAGTTGCGCTGTATCGTATTGGAAAGGTTTTAGTCCGCATAAGAAGTGAGTAGTGGCATGATGCCGTTTTGTTCCAATGCAATCTGCAGTTTGAGTTCTTCCAATTTTCGGCAAATACGTTCGGTAACGGCTTCTGCCTGTTGGAAATGTTTTGTTGTGATTTTTTGATCGGAGATGCCGAATAATGCGAGCTCCAGCAGGCGTTCGGCATGAATGTTCGGGCGGTAGGTGTGGCGCACGGCGGCATCTTGTTCTCCGAACAACGTGCCGACCACGCTGCTGCGGGTTAAGGCAATGCCCAAAGCGGCATCTTCTCCGCCGAAAGTTCGGAATATTTCGTCTTGTGGGAAACCGCCGCAGGCAAGCAGGGTATTCCGGCGGAAAACCGTGTTGCCGCCTACGGTCATTTCCAGCTGCTGCCATGCCCGATTGAAGTCGGGATGGGTGAGATAACGGTTTGGGAAGCCGACCGGGCGCAGTTTCAGCCGAACCAGGCTCAGGTAGGTAAATCGGCTTAACGCCGTATAGGCGGGGAGAAGGGCTGAAACCTCGTATGCATCGTCGGCATCGAGAAAGGCGGTAAAGTCGGCCTGGCTTTGTAGTGCGCCCCAGTTGCGTGCGCGTGCTGCGCCGCCGTTGGACGGCAGATATTCGCAACGGATTTGCGGATATTGTGCCGCTAATTCCCGCATGATGTCGGGTGTGCCGTCGTCGGAAGCGTCGTCCACCAGCCAAACGGTTTGGACGACGCTTTGGGCAAGCGCGCTTTCGGCGGCCGCGCGTAATGTGTTTGCTGCGTTGTAGCAGGGGATGATAACGTCTAAGGTCGGCTGCATGATGAAGTCCGTCAGGGAGGCCGTCTGAAAAGCCGTTTTGGTTTTCAGACGGCCTTGAAGGTTAATCGGGCGGTATGGGGCAAGCTTGGACAAGACGGGGTAAACGGGCGAAACCAAGGCAGGGGGCTGTACCGGTTTGGGGGACTTACTATAATTTTTCAGACGGCTCCTTATTGTAACAAGCTTTATATCAAAGCCTGCCGTGTTTTTGTCTTCAAGCGGCATCTTCTGTTTTGAACCTGCCGTGCCGGTTGGAGGGATGAAAATCTGCTTGGAAAATTAAACGTAGGCAGCCTCCCGGGGAGGCCGTCTGAAAAGTTTGCCGCGGTTCAATCCGTCAAGAAAGGATATGCAATGAAACTTTATGCTTTGGCTTGCTGTATATTGGCCTTATCCGCCCAGGCTGTTCGGGCTGATGCCTTTTTGCCCGGCCCGGATAAGTATGAAAACTCGTTTATTCATACCGCCGCTTTTACTCCGGTGGGCGAACATACCACGGAATGGTCGGAAAAATCCCGCCCTGATGTGCGCCGATATAAGACGGCGGCCGAATATGCCATTGCCTCAAGCCGTGCCAGATATGCCGATTTGGACAGTCTGAAAAAAGCGGTTACGCAAGACTGTGTTGTTTTATATGACAAACAGCATGATGCAGCCTGCAAATGTGCAGTCGCCAGGGCTGACTGGAAAGGCTATGCCGCCGTAGAACTGGCTATGTTGCAGGAGCAAGACACCGGCCTGGAACTCAACAGGTTGTGGAATGAAACCCGCCGTATGGAAACGCAATGCAAATTGCCCGCTATGCCGCGTTATGCCTTTTAACGGACGACAGTTTTTTCAGACGGCCTCACATACGGCGAATCAATCAAAATCAGGACGACTGACTGCCATAGCTTTTCTTGTTGTTGATTAAACGTAAAAAAGCAACGGATAAACCGTTGCTTTTTTTGTTTGACCTAGAATCTTACAAACTGCCCAACACGATGCGCAACACGCGGCGCAGAGGTTCGGCTGCGCCCCACAACAGCTGGTCGCCGACGGTGAACGCGCTGATGTATTCGCCGCCCATGCCCAGTTTGCGGATGCGTCCGACGGGGACGGACAGCGTGCCGGTAACTTTGGCGGGCGTCAGCTCGTGGATACTGGCTTCTTTTTCGTTGGGGATGACTTTCACCCAGTCGTTCGCGCCTGCCAAAATCGCTTCGATTTCGGAAACGGGCAGGTCTTTTTTCAGCTTCAGGGTGATGGCTTGGCTGTGGCAGCGCATAGAGCCGATGCGGACGCACAAACCGTCGATTACGGTCGGATTGTCGCTGCGGCCGAGGATTTTGTTGGCTTCCACGCCGCCTTTCCATTCTTCTTTAGATTGACCGTTGCCCAAATCCACGTCAATCCACGGAATCAGGCTGCCGGCGAGCGGTACGCCGAAGTTGGCTTTCGGATAGTCTTCGCTGCGCAGGAAATCGGACACTTTGCGGTCGATGTCGAGAATCGCGCTGGAAGGATCGGCAAGCTCGTCAGCTACTTGGGCGTGAATCGCGCCCATGCCGCTGATGAGTTCGCGCATATTTTTCGCGCCCGCGCCGGATGCGGCTTGGTAGGTCATGCTGGTCGCCCATTCGACCAAATCGTTTTGGAACAGGCCGCCCAGCGCCATCAGCATCAGGGAAACGGTGCAGTTGCCGCCGATGTAGTTTTTCACGCCGTTTTTGAGGCCGTTGTCGATGACGTTGCGGTTGACAGGGTCGAGGACGATAATCGCGTCGTCTTTCATGCGCAAGGATGACGCCGCGTCAATCCAGTAGCCGTTCCAGCCGCTGTCGCGCAGGGGTTGGAATACGGATTTGGTGTAATCGCCGCCTTGGCAGGTTACGATAATGTCCATTTTGGCGAGTTCGGCAACGTCGTTTGCATCCAATAATGTTTTAGCCGCCTGACCGAAATCAGGTGCCGCGCCGCCGACGTTGGAAGTGGTGAAGAAGAACGCTTCGGGAATGTGGGCGAAGTCGTTTTCTTCTTTCATACGCTGCATCAAAACCGAACCGACCATGCCGCGCCAGCCGACGAAACCTACTTTCATGATTAATCTCCGTGTTTGAGTTTGTGCCGTACCGCAGATAAGGCAGCCTCTATCCGGGCTGTTTTGCGGTTGCGGGGGGAAATGCGCTTTTTAAACCTGCCTTGTGGAAAAGTAAAGTTTTTTCGTAAATTGTTTACAAAGTGTGCGGCAGGGCGTGGCATTTTGACTTCGGCAGGGTTTGTTTTCAGACGGCCTATTCATGTCTTTGGGCAGAGTGCGTGATGGGTGCGTAGCACTAAGGGGGTTGTTGGGGCCGTCTGAAAAAAGCCGTTGGAGAAGATTGTATAGTGGATTAAATTTAAATCAGGACAAGGTGACGAAGCCGCAGACAGTACAAATAGTACGGCAAGGCGAGGCAACGCCGTACTGGTTTAAATTTAATCCACTATAAGGTTTTGAATCCGTAGGAGATGATGTTTTCAGACGGCCTGTTGGGTATAGGCCGTCTGAAAGTTTGGCGTCGCCGGGCGGGTTTATACGGTTTGCGAGTATTGGGCGGTGGTTTCGCGGTGGCGCAGGTGGTAGTCGAATACCATGGCGATGTTGCGGATGAGGAAGCGGCCTTTGGGTGTTACCTGCAGGCTGTGCCTGTGCAGTTTGACCAGCCCCAGTTGCGCCATTTGTTTCAGGTCTTCCAATTCGGTGGCGAAATATTGTTCGAAAGGTATGCCGAAGATGTCTTGGTAAACGTGGAAGTCGAGGGCGAAACGGCACATCAAGTCCTGAATGATGTTGCGGCGCAGGATGTCGTCTTTATTCAATTGGTAGCCGCGCATAATCGGTAGGCGGCCTTGGTCGATGGCGGCGTAGTAGTCGGTGATGTTGCGTTCGTTTTGTTCGTAGGTGCTGCCGATTTTGCCGATGGCGGATACGCCGATAGCGATGAGGTCGCAGTCGGCGTAGGTGGAATAGCCTTGGAAGTTGCGCTGCAAAAAGCCTTCGCGCAGGGCAACCGAAAGTTCGTCGTCGGGTTTGGCGAAATGGTCCATACCGATGAAGATGTAGCCGGCTTCGGTCAGGCGTTGCACGGCGTATTGCAGGATGTCGAGTTTTTCTTCGCTGTTGGGAACGGCGGCGGTGTCGATGCGGCGTTGGGGTTTGAATATGTGCGGTAGGTGGGCGTAGTGGTAGAGTGCGAGGCGGTCGGGGTCCAGGCCCAATACGGTGTCTATGGTGGGTTTGATGCTTTCTAGCGATTGGTGCGGCAGGCCGTAAATCAAATCGACGCTGACGGATTTGAAACCGGCTTCGCGGGCGGCTTCGATGACGGTGCGTGTTTCTTCGACGGTTTGGATGCGGTTTACGGCCTGCTGCACTTTGGGGTCGAAATCCTGTATGCCGACGCTCATGCGGTTGAAGCCCAGCCTGCCAAGATGCAGGACGGTTTCACGGCTGACTTTGCGCGGGTCGATTTCGATGGAGTATTCGCCGTCGGGAAGCAGGTTGAAATGGCGGTGTATCATGGCGAATACGCGGTCGAGTTGGCCGTCTGAAAGAAAGGTGGGCGTGCCGCCGCCGAAGTGGAGTTGCGCCAAAGGCTGTTTGCCGTTCAGGTGGGGGGCGAGCAAGTCCATTTCGCGTTCGAGGTAGTTCAGATATTCGTCGGCGCGGGTTTTGTCTTTTGTGATGATTTTGTTGCAGCCGCAGTAGTAGCAGATGGTGTCGCAAAAGGGGATGTGGATGTAGAGCGACAGGGGTTTGTTCAACGCGCCTGCCTGCCGCAGTTCCAATGTTCGGATGTATTCTTGCCCGTTAAAATCTTTATGGAAGCGGTCTGCCGTCGGGTAGGAAGTGTAACGCGGACCGCTGGCGGGCAGCGAGGCGATGAGTTTCCGGTCGAATTCGGGTTGTTCGTCGTTAGAAATTCGGATAATTTTCATGAGGGTAAGGTTTGATATTGGTCAAGTTTGTAGTTGTTTGTTAGAATCGCATAAAGCTGGCGGATACGCCTTGATGTGAGTCAAGACCGAATTGTATACAGTTTGTCTGGCATACAACAATAAGGATATATTACATGGGTGCACACACTTTGTTACAACCGATGAAAACACTCTGTTCGACGTGTTCGCTGCGTGAGTTGTGCCTGCCTGTCGGTTTGCGGCCGGATGAGTTTGAGCAGTTGGATACGGTCATCAAACAGAGCCACAGGTTGAAAAAAGGGGAGTTTTTATTCCGTTCGGGTGAATCCTTCCATTCGCTATATGCGATACGTACCGGCTTTTTTAAAACAACGGTTGCCTCCCAAGACGGTCGGGATCAGGTTACCGGTTTTTTTATGTCGGGCGAATTGATTGGGATGGACGGCATTTGTACGCATTCCCATAGCTGCGATGCGGTGGCTCTGGAAGACAGTGAGGTGTGCGAGTTGCCTTTCGGGTATATGGAGGCGTTGAGTAAGGAAATCCCGAGCATTCAAACGCATTTTTTCCGCTTGATGAGCAGGGAGATTGTTCGTGATCAGGGCGTGATGCTGTTGCTGGGCAATATGCGGGCAGAAGAGCGGATTGCGGCGTTTTTGCTGAATTTGTCGCAGCGTCTGCATCATCGGGGATTTGCCGCCAATGATTTTATTTTAAGGATGTCCCGCGAGGAAATCGGCAGCTATTTGGGTTTGAAGCTGGAAACGGTCAGTAGGACGTTATCGAGATTTCATCAGGAAGGGTTGATTATGGTTGAGCATAAACACATCAGGCTGCTGAAGCCGGAAATGTTAAATCAGATGGTATCGGGCGGTTCTCACGCCGTCTGAAAAAAACACAGAACTTTTAGGTTCTGTGTTTTTTTATTTGTCGTTTTAAATGGAAAAATCTTCGATAACCGGCGCGTACAACAGTTGGTCCAATCTTTCTTTTGTCAGGCTTGGATTGAATAAGCCGATAAAGTCATAGATATATCCGCGCAAATAGCTGTCCGGTCGGAATAACAGGCCGGAATAGCAGGGTTCAATCAGCTGCGAGATGTCGATTAAGGTCAAATCCGAATCGGTTTTCGGTTCGTAGGCCGCTTTGGCCATGATCCCAATGCCGAGTCCGAGTTTGACATAAGTTTTAAGCACGTCATTGTCTGCAACCGAAAGTGCGGCATTCGGCGGCGGTATGTCGGCCTTATGGAATGCACGGACAATATTGGTTCCTTGGTTGAAGGCGAATTCATAGGTGATTAAAGGATATTGGGTAATCAGGGGGAGGGTGAGTGCGCCTTTGTGGTCAAGAAGGGGGTGGTCGTTCGGAACAATAAGCCCGTAATGCCAGCGAAAACACGGAATGTTGCGTAATTCTTCAATTGTTTCGGGCAATTCCGGCGTGATGGCGAAATCGACTTTCCCTTCAGAAACCATTTGCTGTATATCGGAAGGCGTCCCTTGCTTGATATTCAGGCTGACTTTGGGATACATGCCGATAAATTCCGCAATGATGGGCGGCAATATGTAGCGTGCCAAAGTATGCGTGGTGGCTATGGTTAAAACGCCGTTATCCTGTTTGGTAAACTCATAACCGATGTTTTTGATGTTTTGGATGTCGTGGAGGATGCGCTCTGCCGTTTGCAGCACAGCCTTGCCTGGTTGTGACACGGATATAATCCGTTTGCCGCTACGGATAAAAATCTGAATGCCCAGTTCTTCTTCCAGTAGCCGTATTTGTTTTGATACGCCGGGCTGAGAAGTAAACAGGGCCTCGGCAGCTTCGGAAACGTTCAGATTATGCCGGTAAACTTCAAGTGCGTAACGTAATTGTTGTAATTTCATAATGTTGAAGAATGATTCGGATGAAAGGGTAGGGCAGGGCTGTTTTGAGAGCGTGAATGTAACATAAAAACAAACTTAAATTAAGAAATGACCGCTTGCGGCGATTATTTTGGTAAATCGCCAGCGAATCGGGAGAAGGGCATAAAACAGATTGGGATTATCCAAAGATGTAATTTCTTGTTGCTTTTGTGCAACTGGGAGTGGCAAGAGTAGTACTTTCACCAGTAAATGAATGACACGGAATTGATTTTTCGGCATGATGCACAGCTAGGAAGCAGGCGGCCTTCGGGCAATTTTTAATGGGATATTGACAGTTTGTGTCGGGTTTTTTTATAGTACGACCTTAGATATTCTGGTTGCCGTTAAGTTCAGCGGCCTGTTATGTTGTGCTTTGTAATGGTCTTTGGGTCATTGCATTAACAATCTTTGATGAGGGAATAATAATGACCAAACAGCTTAAATTAGGTGCATTAATCGTTGCCGCTATTGCTTCGGCCAATACTCTTGCCGCCAGCGAGCCGCATACCAAACACGGATATGTCGTTAGCCGTGAATCTCAAGAAATTGTTCGTAACAATTACGAAGAATGCTGGAAAACCACTTATTTTGATAAGGAAACACAAGGCCGTGTTGAGTGCGGTGATGCGGTTGCTCAAGCTCCTGCTGCCCCTGAGTATGTAGACGAGACTGTTTCTTTGTCAGCTAAAACTCTGTTTAACTTCGATAAAGACAATCTGCGTCCTCAGGCTATTGAAACCCTGAATAGCTTGGCTGCCCGTTTGTCTGATGCTAACGTTCAGGCTGTTCGTGTTGAAGGTCATACTGACTTTATGGGTTCAGAGCAATACAACCAAGCTTTGTCTGAGCGTCGTGCCAATGCTGTAGCGAACTACTTGGTTAACCAAGGCGTACCCGCAGGCAAGATTTCTGCTGTAGGTTTAGGTGAGTCTCAAGCTCAAATGACCGCTACTTGTGAAGCTGAAGTTTCTAAACTGGGCAAAAAAGTATCTAAAGCCAAAAAACGCGCTGCTCTGATTGCATGTATCGAGCCTGATCGCCGTGTAGACGTTAAGATCCGCAGCTTGGTACAAAAACAAGTTTCTGCCGGTTCCGAAGCCGTTGGTGAGCGTCCTTCTAGTGACAGCCACTGGTTGCCTGGCGAAAGATCAGACATCCACGGTTACACTCGCTGGTAAGATGATTTTTGAAAACCCCGCAAATTTGCGGGGTTTTTTATTGTTACGCCAGGTGCGGCATAGGTATTTCACTTTTATTACTCCTGTTAAAGTAGGAATAATGAATCTAATATGTGGATGTTGGAATTGGTGATTTGGCAGATCAACTTATTTTCCGTTACGTTTCAAGTTTGTCTGGCTGTACTGCTTTTACTGTTCAACGCTTGTTGCTATGTATCAATTATTAGTCAATCGATCGCGTATCTTTTATTTAGTGATTCCGCAATAGTGGTTGATGTGTGCGAGTTTTAAATAACAAGAGGAATAGAATGAACGAGTTTAATTTTATAGAGCAATACCTTATTAAAAATCAGGGCGACTCATCGGTATTGTTGGGTATTGGAGATGATGCTGCGATTGTCCGTCCGAGACCTGATTGGGATCTGTGTATCAGCAGTGATATGTTGTTGGCCGGGCGGCATTTTTTCGTTGATACAAAACCCGAAGACTTGGCGCATAAGGTCTTGTCGGTTAATTTATCCGATATGGCGGCGATGGGGGCGGTGCCGAAGTGGGTGCTTTTAAGTGTGGCGTTGCCCGTTTTGGATAAGGATTGGTTGAAGTCTTTTTGCAATCGTTTTTATGCACTTTGTGATGAATATGGCATTTCTTTGATCGGCGGAGATACGACTAAAGGGGATTGGATATTTAATATAACGATTTTCGGCGAAGTGCCGAAAGGGCGTGGTTTGTTGCGTTGTGCAGCCCGAGAAGGCGATGATGTTTGGGTTTCGGGCCGACTCGGTTCTGCGGCAGCGGCATTGCAACATTTGCTGGGTAATTTTGTTTTGCCTCAGGCTGTATTCCGGCAATGCGAGCAGGCTTTACTGCGTCCGATTCCAAGGGTAGGTTTGGGACAGTCTTTGCTGGCGGAGGCTCATGCGGCGCAGGATATTTCAGACGGCCTGATACAGGATTTGGGGCATATCCTAGATGCTTCTGGAGCGGGTGCTGAGATTTTTTGGCAGGATATTCCCGTGTTGCCTGAATTAAGGGATTGCCTGTCATCAAAACAGTTGCACCAGTGTGTTTTGGCGGGCGGAGATGATTATGAACTGCTGTTTACCGCGGATGCCGGGCGGCGTGGACAGATTGAAGCGTTAGCCCGGCAGTGCGGCGTACCCGTCAGTAGGATAGGAAGGGTGGTGGCGGGCAAAGGTATCCGTATTTTGGATGAAGAAGGAGGGCAGATTGTATTGGAAAAATATGGTTTTGATCATTTTGCCTGAACTTTTTGCCATTTTTTAAAGCAATAAAGAATTTTCTAGTCAGTTTGTTGCGCTTGTATAAAAGGCGCAAGCCATGTCGTGCACAAAGCATTTATTTCATTATGAGGCCGTCTGAAAATTTACGGCGCAACACGCGGGAGTATGGGTTTGTTCGACGGGTCTGCAAAATCTGCCGGTTGCCGTGGTTGCCATAATTGCTGTTTGTCTGTTAGGTTATTGGCGGGAAGGGGTGGTTGGGCCCATTCCCAGCCGGGTGCATTTTGCCCGCCAATCGGATGCCTGCCTTGAATGCCGACATATGAATCCAAATCGCGCACGGCAGTTTGCGTGGTGCTTTGGCCGTTCCAACGGAAGCGTCCGCTTTCAATGCCGCTGCCGAGGCTGCCGTAAAAGCGCACTTCGGCTGAAGCGCGGGCTGAAAGTAACAGAATACATAACATCAAGTTTCACATCATGATTCCTTTAACGGATGATGTCGGGACGGGCGGCAAACCATGCCAACACGCATTCGGCAAGCATCAGCACACTTAAAACGGATAATGATGCCGACCACGAACCGGAAACATCGTAAAGCAGGCCCATGCCAAGCGGACCGACGGCGGCAATGGAATAACCGACGGTTTGCGCCATGCCGGAGAGGGCTGCGGCGGTACGGCTGTCGGACGAACGGAGCGCGAAAAGCATTAAGGCGGACGCGAAGCAGCCCGAAGTGCCCGCACCGGCCAAGAGAATCCACAGCGGGGCGGTGCCGGCCGGCATCAGCCACAAGCCCGAGATACCCGCCAGCATCATCATGCTTAAGCCGAGATTGAACCACTGCCTGTGCCTGATGCGGGCGAACAGAAACGATGCCGACAGGCTGCCGGCCAGGGAGCCGATTTGAAACAAGGCGACATAATTGCCTGCGGCGGCGGTTCCTATGCCTTTTTCCATCAGCACCGAAGGCAGGAAATTGACCAGCGAATAAAACAGAAGGGACTGCAAACCCATAAACGCGCTGAGGCACCAAGCCGAACGCAGCCGGCATATATTGCCTGTGAGGCCGTCTGAAAGCATATTTTCAGACGGCCTTTCCGCACCCGCGCGGCGCGCTATGGCCAGCCATACGCATAATGCGGCCGTTGCGGGCAGCAGCCATACCGCCAGCGACCATTGCCAGCCCGCATATTCCGCCAGCGGAACGGAAGCCGATGCGGCCAGGGCCGAAGACAAGGCCATGACCACCGACAGCGTGCCAACCGCCAAGCCGACCCGGCTGGGAAGATTGCGTTTCGCCAGCGCGGGCAGCAGCACGTTGCCCATGGCGATGGCGGCGGCCAACAGCAGCGCTCCTCCCGCCAGCAGACTTTCAGACGGCCCCAACGAGCGGCAAACCAGTCCGACAATCATCAAGGCAAGGGATGCGGCCAATACGCGCTCCATGCCGAAACGCCGCGCCGCTTTCGGTGCGAAAGGCGAAAACAGCGCGAAAGCCAGCATGGGCAGGGCGGCCGCAATGCCCATAAACGTGCCTGAAGTCCGCAAATCGGCCTGTATCATCCCGACCAAAGGGCCGAGTGCGGCCAAGGGCGCGCGCAGGTTGGCGGCCAGCAGGGCGACGGCAATCAGCAGCAGGCCGAGGGGCAGGGCGTTGGGGCGGTTTTTCTGTTTCATACGGTCATAAACGTATTGGGGAATGGTTTGGTTTTAATCAGGGGGCAACTGATTCGGCATTTTGGCGTATGAGGAAGGCGTGTTTTAAATCGCAAGCGAAATCAATCGGTTTGCCTATTGCAGTGTAATGAAAAAGGCGTGTGTTTGCCGGATTGGTTTTCAGACGGCCTGATTTGTCGGTTTGAGGCCGTGCCCATCAAGTCTTTTAAATGAGTGGTTTGCAGAATACCGTTTGTCGCAGATACGTCTTTCAGACGGCCTGACGACGGCGGAAAGGGTTGCTTTTTGATTTCTTTGGCCGCTTTCTGCCTGTCGGTTTGCGCCGGTTGTTCCGTCAGCTTCGTTAAAACAGTTTGTTGGAGTCGAGCAGCAGGGTAACCGGACCGTCGTTGCACAGCGTAATCTGCATATGGGTTTGAAAGCGGCCGGTTTCCACCGTCAGGCCGTGTCCGCGCAGCAAATCCGCCACGGCCTGATAAAGGCGTTCGGCCTGTTCGGGGCGTGCGGCGGCGGAAAAAGAAGGGCGGCGGCCGTTGCGGGCATCGGCGTAGAGTGTGAATTGAGAAACCAGCAGCACCGCGCTGCCAGTGTCTTGCAGCGAGCGGTTCAATTTGCCGTCGCCGTCTTCAAAAATCCGCAATGTGGCAATTTTGTCGGCGATGTAGCGGGCATCGGCTTCGGTGTCCTCCGTGCCGACGCCCAGCAGTACCGTGAGGCCGTCTGAAATCCGTCCGGCGGTTTCACGGGTGTTTCCGTTTAAAACATCTACTTCGGCATGGGTAACTTTTTGAATCACAGCGCGCATATTCGGGCTTTCGGTTCGGGCCGTCTGAAAAGGTATTTCGGCGGACGGACGGTTTCGGATTGAGGGTTGGGGCGGGTGTTTTCAGACGGCCTTCGGGCCGCAAACTCGGCATTGCCGGTTTTTTGTCAAAGCAAAAGACTGCCAACGGCCGCTCAGGGCATTGTAAACGTGCAACCGGCCGTATTCCTGAGGCTCGGTGCCGAGCAGGATTTTCAAGGCTTCGGCGGCCTGCATGCTGCCGATGACGCCGACCAGCGGCGAGAATACGCCGAACAGGGCGCATGCCCCGTCGTCGGCCTGCCCGTCGTCAAATAAACAGGCGTAGCAGGGAGAGCCGGAGAGGTCGGGACGGTAGACGGCCAGCTGGCCGTCGAAGCGGGCTGCCGCGCCGGAAACCAAGGGTTTGGCCGCTGCCACGCAGGCGCGGTTGAGGGCTTGGCGGGTGGCGAAATTGTCGCTGCAATCGAGCACGACATCTGCGTGGCGGACTTGCTCCGCCAGTTCGTCGCCGTCCAGATAATGCGGCAGGGCAACGGTTTCGCAGCGGCTGTTGATGCTTTTCAGACGGCCTGACAAGGTTTCGGCTTTGTTGCGGCCGATGTCGCTTTCATTGAATGCGGTTTGCCGTTGCAGATTGGTTTCATCGACTTCGCCGTGGTCGGCCAAAATCAGACGGCCCACGCCCGCCGCAGCCAAAAACGGCAGGGCGGCCGTGCCCAGGCCGCCGCAGCCGATGACCAATGCGGCGGACGATAAAAGTTTTTCCTGCCCTTCGATACCGATTTCGTCGAGCAGGATGTGGCGGCTGTAGCGTAAGAGGTCGCGGTCGTCCATTACAGGCTCAGGTTCTCGTATTCGTTGGCGAAAATAAACGGGCTGCTTTTTCCGTCATGCTGTTCGAGCAGGTGGACTTGGGTCAGAATCATGGTTTTGTCGTGATGCCGCAATGCGCTGTAAATCGACAGCAGGGCGGTATTCACGCCTGATAAGGCCTCCATTTCGAGGCTGTCGGCATCGTTTGCGGAAACGCTGACCGTTACGCCGATGCGGCAGAGTGCGGCATCGAAGTCGAACTGTACTTTGACATCGGTCAGCCGCGCGGGCAGATGCATCGGCAGCAGCAGGCCGGCTTGTTTGCAGCCGTGTATGGCGGACATGCGGGCGGTGGCTAGAATTTCGCTTTTCCGCAACGGTTCGTCGTCTAGCGCGGCAAACGTTTGCGGGTTGAGGTTGATGTCGCCGCAGGCAATGGCGGTCGGGGTGTCTGGAAGTGTGTTGTCGGCGGCTTCGCCGGCATCTTCGTAGGAGTAGAATGGGTCGAACATAAAAATTCCCGGAATGTAAATTTATTGGAATGGCCGTTTCTTTAATCAGGCCGTCTGAAAAATGCTTTTCAGACGGCCTGTACCCTATGATTCAATCAGTCGTGCAGTTCGGCGGCATGGAGGGTATTTTCCAGCAGTGTGGCAATCGTCATCGGACCCACTCCGCCGGGAACGGGCGTAATCATGGCGGCGCGTTCTTTTGCCGTTTCAAATTCAACGTCGCCGCACAGACTGCCGTCGTCCAAGCGGTTGATGCCGACATCGATAACCACCGCGCCGGGCTTGATCCATTCGCCTTTGACGAAATTCGGGATGCCGACGCCCGCCACCACAATATCGGCCGACGCCACTTCCTCGGCCAGATTGCGTGTTTTGCTGTGGCAGATGGTAACCGTAGCGCGGGACAGCAGCAGTTCCAGCATTTGCGGCCGGCCGACGATATTCGACGCGCCGACGACGACGGCTTTTTTCCCTTCCACTTCCACGCCGTAGCTTTCCAGCAACGTCATCACGCCTTTGGGCGTGCAGGGGCGCATCAACGGCATTTTTACCACCAGGCGGCCGACATTATAAGGATGGAAGCCGTCCACATCTTTATGCGGCAGGATGCGCTCCAAAACCGCCTGGCTGTTTATCTGTTTCGGCAGCGGCAGTTGAACCAAAATGCCGTCCACATCCGGATTGCCGTTCAATTCGTCCACCAATGCCAGCAGCTCGTCCTGCGTGGTTTCAGACGGCATTTCATAAGAGCGCGATTCGAATCCCGCTTTTTCGCAGGCGATTTTTTTGTTGCGGACGTAAACCGCGCTGGCGGGATCGTCGCCAACCAATATTACGGCCAGGCAGGGCGTGTGCAGCCCTTTGTTTTTTCGTTCGGCCACGCGGTCGGCCAGCATGGACAGCCTTTGCCGTGCAACTTCTTTACCGTCGATGATTTGTGCGGACATGGAAAACCTTTCAAACAGAAAACGGGAAGGCGGCATTATGGCATTTTTTGCCGTACTTTTCATAATTGCATCCGTGCGTGGTGGTGTCGAAATGTGCGGTGGAAGATAAATACGTTTTAAAAATAGAACGGTATGGTCGGTTTGGTAAAAAACATGGCGCGGACGCTTGACGCAAAATAAAGCTTTCTGTATAGTTCGCTTCTTCTCGTCGGGGCGTAGCGCAGCCCGGTTAGCGCATCTGCTTTGGGAGCAGAGGGTCGTGAGTTCGAATCCCACCGCCCCGACCAGAAACCCGATAAAATTAGCACGCAAAGGTTGATGCGCCCGTAGCTCAACCGGATAGAGCACCCGCCTTCTAAGCGGGCGGTTACAGGTTCGATTCCTGTCGGGCGTGCCAAAACGGCAAGTTTTCTTGTGGTGGCTGTAGCTCAGTTGGTAGAGCCCCGGATTGTGATTCCGGTTGTCGTGGGTTCGAGCCCCATCAGCCACCCCAAAATCAAAACAAAACCCGTCTCTTTAATGAGGCGGGTTTTGTTATTTTTGCTTCCGGTGTGGCTGGCATGGCTATGGTGCAGCTCGCTGTTTCAGACGGTCTCAGGTTTCAGGCAGGCCGTCTGAAACAGGAAACGGCAGTTAAAGCCGGAAAGCGATGCCGATAATCGGCGGATTGCCGTCTTACCATGCTTTCGGTATGATTTGCCCCTTTATTTCAGTTGAGTACAAAGAGAATGCAAACTTGGCCGCTGCCTGATTTTGAAGGGAAAATTTGCCCTCCTGATATGCTGTCCGCGAAAATCGCCGCCTTGCCCCGGCCGCTGGTTTTTACCAACGGCTGCTTCGATATCCTGCATCGGGGGCATGTTACTTACTTGGCGCAGGCCAGGGCGGCAGGTGCGGCCATGGTGTTGGCGTTGAATACCGACGAGTCGGTCAGGAGGCTGGGTAAGGGTGATGACAGGCCGATTAACACGCTGGCCGATCGGGCGGCAGTGGCGGCGGCATTGTCCAGCGTCGATTTGGTTACTTGGTTTGATCAAGATACGCCTTTCAAGCTTATCGAACTGGTCAGGCCGGATATTCTGATTAAAGGCGGCGACTGGCCGGTGGAGAAAATCGTCGGCTCTGCCGAAACGTTGGCGAGGGGTGGGAAAGTCTATTCGATTCCTTTCCTGCATCAAACTTCCACTACTCAGACGTTGGCAAAAATCCGCGCTTCGGAGCGTGCGTAAATGCAGGCTGTTCATTGGCGGTTGCTGGCCGAGCTTTCAGACGGCCTGCCCAAACATATCGCGGCACTGGCCGGGAAGGCGGGTGTGAAACCGCAGCAGTTGAACGGTTTATGGCTGAAAATGCCCGCGCATATCCGGGGGTTGTTGCGCCAGCAGGACGGTTATTGGCGTTTGGTGCGGCCTTTGGCTGTTTTTTCGGACGAGTGCCTGTCTGCCGTTGCGGGCGGTTTCCGTGCCGAACTGCTCCATACCCATCCTTCAAGTAATGATGCGGTATTGATGGCAGCAAAGCGCGATATTGATGCCGCCCACCGTTATCTGTGTATTGTGCACGAGCAAACCAAAGGGCGGGGCCGGCAGGGGCGCAGTTGGTACAGCCGCATCGGCGAATGCCTGACATTCAGTTTCGGTTGGGTATTCGAACGGCAGCAGGGCGAATTGGGTGCTTTGTCGCTGGCAGTCGGTTTGGCTTGTTGCAATGCATTGCGGCGGCTGGGTGTGCCGGTGCAACTCAAATGGCCGAACGATTTGGTTGTCGGCAGCGACAAATTGGGCGGCATTTTGATTGAAACCATGCGCAGCGGGGGTAAAACGGCCGCCGTTATCGGCATAGGTTTGAATTTTGTCTTGCCGAAAGAGATCGAGAATGCCACATCCGTGCAAGCCGCCTGTCAAAGTGTGCCGCCGAGTGCCGCCAAATTGCTCGGAATCCTGCTGGGCGAATTAGACGGCATATTGTCCGAATTTGCAGTGCACGGTTTCGCCCCTTTCCTTGCGGCTTATGAGGCGGCCAACCGTGATCAGGGTGCTTCCGTCCGTCTGCTGCATAACGGGCAAGTACTGGAAGAAGGCACTGTACTCGGTGTGACCGAACAGGGCGTATTGCGGCTGGAGACGGCCGGAGGCGAAAAACGGATAGCCAGCGGCGAAATCAGTCTGCGTCAAAGCATTGCGCCTGCCGGTAGGGCGGCGACGCGCTATTTATTGTTGGACGGCGGTAACAGCCGTCTGAAATGGGCGTGGGCGGAAAACGGCAAAATAGGCAATGTTTCGGGCGCACCGTATCGTGATTTGCAGCAATTGGGCGAAGACTGGCGGCATTTCGGCGGTAACGGCGTTGCGATAGTCGGCAGTGCGGTGTGCGGTGATGAAAAGAAGGCACTGGTGCAGGAGAAGTTGGCGGCAGAAATCGAATGGCTGCCGTCAATGCCCCATGCCTTGGGTATCCGTAATCACTACCGCAATCCTGCGGAACATGGTTCCGACCGTTGGTTTAACGCATTGGGCAGCCGCCGATTCAGTCGGAATGCCTGCGTGGTCGTCAGTTGCGGAACGGCCGTAACGATAGACGCGCTAACCGATGACGGCAGTTATCTCGGCGGCAGCATCATGCCCGGTTTTCATTTGATGAAAGAGGCCATGGCCATGAAAACCGCCAATCTAAACCGGCGAATCGGGCGCGTTTATCCCTTCCCGACCACCACGTCCAACGCATTGGCGAGCGGTATGATGGATGCGGTCTGCGGAGCCGTTATTTTGATGCACGGCCGTCTGAAAGAAAAAATCGGCGGCGAAAAAACAGTAGATGTCATCCTCACCGGAGGTGGTGCGGCCAAAGTGGCCGAGGCTCTGCCGCAAGCGTTTGTTTTAGACAATGACATTAAAATCGTAGATAATTTGGTCATTTATGGCCTGTTAAGCTGGGTGGGACAAGAATGAAATGGTTGTTTTTTGCGTTGTTGGCGCTGAATATCGCAATATTCGGCGGCATGACGCTGCCTAAAGTCATGGAAAAACAAGAGGCAGAAATGATGGCCAAAAGGAAAGAGGCCAGTGCCCGGATGACGCGTGATTCCGCCGACTTGCCGCAGCCCATGGTCAAACCTTCCGATGCAGGTGCGTCCGAAACGCCGGCCTCTGCTGTTGCGTCCGCCCCGTCGGGCAACTGGTTGACGGACAACGGCGGTGCAGCCGATGTCTATATCGAACCCACCGATACCGAAGAAGATACGGCCAAACAGATAGCCAGATTGCAGGATGAAAGAAACCGCCGCCAAATTCAGGCCAAAGAAGAAGCCATGCGGCGCAGCAAGTATGCACAGGGCAATAATAATCAGGGCAACTTTGAGCGTCAGCCCGTCATGACAGAGGCAGGACAGGGAAACCGCTGTGTAACAACGGCTAATGTTTCCCTGCCGGAAGACGACTATCACAGAATAAAAGGGCTGTTAAACCGTTGGCCGCATGCGGCCAGCCGCACGGTAGAGCGCAAAGAAGCGGTAAGGAGCAAAACAAGTTATGCGGTTTGGACGCCGATTCAAATCGATGCCGGCAGCCAAATGCAGGCCCTTCAAAGCAAAGGCTTCAATACCGTATTGATGGAAGGCGGCATCAGCATTGGCATCCGGTCCGACAAGGCGCAAGCCCAAGCATTGTTAAACCGTTTGCAGGGTGCGGGTTTCACAGGCCAGTTGCGCGAGGTGAATTCAGGTTCGTCCGGAGGTCAGAGTGTTGCCAAAATGCAGATTACATTCATGACTGTGAACGATGCCGATATCAAAGCCATTCAAAATATAGTCGGAAGCTACGGCAGGCTGTCTAGAAACAAATGCCGTTAAAAACAACGGAAGGCCGTCTGAAAGGTGTTTTATTGTAAAACGTCTTTCAGACGGCCTTTTGGTTTCTTGATGCCGAATTGGTGATATCAAGTTAATCCGTTATGCCTGCAGTCAGGTTTCAGACGGCCTCTCCTGCCGCAAAGTCAGTCTTGCAGTGCCTTTCCCGTTCGGCAGTAGTACGGATGCCTGATGCGGGCGTAATTGGGTGTGGGTGATTGCGCAATAAATAGCTATTAAGGGATAAAGTTGTAACAACATGAAATTTCAGGCAACGCCATGAAACGAAAGCAAATAAACAATATTTGTGGGAAAAATAACACACTTTTTGCTGCATTCGTGCAGGGGAAACGCCGATAAAGTTTGTTTTTTTGTGGCGGAACATTTATATTAACAGCCATGTAATCGCTGGCAACGGCGATAAACGCAACAGCTTAATCGGAGTCATCCGGTTTCGCCTGATTTTCTTAAACATAGAAAAGGAATACAGCAATGAAAAAAACTCTGATTGCTCTGTCTTTGGCTGCTTTGTCTACTGCTGCAATGGCAGACGTGACTCTGTACGGTACCATCAAAGCTGGTGTTGAAACCGGTCAGACTAAAGTAAAAACAACTACTACTACTGAGAAAAGCCATACTGTGACTCAGATTGCCGACTTCGGTTCACGCATCGGTTTCAAAGGTCATGAAAACTTGGGCAATGGCTTGAATGCTATTTGGAAAGTAGAACAAAAAACTTCAGTTGCCGGTACTGATAAAGGTTGGGGTAACCGCCAAGCTTACATCGGTTTGGAGACTACCGCCGGTACTTTCCGCGCTGGTAAAATGAGCACCCAGTTGGACGAAATGGATAAAACTGATGCTTGGGAATACAACAACAACGCTTTGGGCTTAGGTATCTTTACCCGTACCGGTCAGAAAATTGTTTCTGTACGCTACGATTCTCCGGTATTCGCAGGCTTCAGCGCAAACGTTCAGTTTACTCCACGTGACAATGCTGTAAATACAGTGCGCGGCGTCGGTAACCCTACTTCTGGTCGTGATGACGCTGCTAAAGACAATGCAGGTTACTATGCCGGTTTGAACTATGAAAACTCTGGCTTCTTTGCTCAGTATGGTTTCGGTTACAAAAAATCTGCTTATGTAGCAACTAACCCAGTTACTGGCGCACAAAGCAGCAAGTCAGGTCAAGCTCACCGTATTGAAGCCGGTTATGATGCGAACAACCTGTTTGTAAGCGGTGGTTACCAGTACACTAACGGTTGGGATAGCCAAGAAAGCTACCATGCAGCTTTGACTGGCGATGCTTATAATGCTTCTGCTGACCGTTCTGCTGGCCTGAAAACTCACGAGTTGGCTGTTACTGGTGCATACAAATTTGGTAATGTAACGCCTAAAGTTTCTTACGCTCACGGCTTCAAAACTGCTGGCAAACACTTGTCTGATGCTGAGAAAAAACAAACTCAGTACGACCAAGTAATCGTTGGTGCTGACTATGACTTCTCTAAACGTACCACTGCATTTGCTCAAGCCGGTTGGTTGAAATCTGGTCATAAAGAAACTTACCGCGTAGAAACTACCGCTGGTTTGGTTGGCCTGCGCCACAAATTCTAATTTAAATTTAGAATTGTTTGCTAAAGAGCCTGCTTTGCAGGCTCTTTTTTAGTTATTGAGGCCGTCTGAAAATATTGTTTCAGACGGCCTTTCCGCAATCCTTGCACATGCCCTTATAATCAAGGGCTGTTTCCGCTACAATGCGCTATGCCTTGAATTTCAGACGGCCTAAAAAGGCCGGTTTTTATATTCCACTATTTCCGAGACACAAAATGACCGATTACCGTAAAACCGTTAATTTATTGGATACGCCGTTTCCCATGCGTGGCGATTTGGCCAAACGCGAGCCGGAATGGCTGAAAAGCTGGTATGAGCAAAAGCGTTATCAGAAACTGCGCGAAAAAATGCAGGGAAGGCCGAAATTTATCCTGCACGACGGTCCTCCTTATGCCAATGGCGATATCCATATCGGTCATGCCGTCAATAAAATTCTGAAAGACATCATCCTGAGAAGTAAGACCTTGGCTGGCTTTGATGCGCCTTATGTACCGGGCTGGGACTGTCATGGTTTGCCGATTGAGGTAATGGTGGAAAAGTTGCACGGGCGTGAAATGCCTATGGCGAAATTCCGCGAGTTGTGCCGTTCTTACGCTGCCGAGCAGATTGCGCGGCAGAAAAAAGACTTTATCCGTTTAGGCGTGTTGGGTGATTGGGAACGCCCTTATCTGACCATGGATTATCAAACCGAAGCCGACACGGTGCGTACTCTGGGGGAAATTTACCGGGCAGGCTATCTGTATCGGGGGGCAAAGCCCGTTCAATTCTGCCTGGATTGCGGATCATCGTTGGCGGAAGCGGAAGTAGAATATAAGGATAAAACTTCTTTGGCCATCGATGTTGCCTATCCGTTTAAAAGCAATGGTGCCGTGGCTGCTGCCTTTGGTTTGAAAAAATTAACCGGGGACAGTTTTGCCGTCATTTGGACGACCACGCCTTGGACGCTGCCTGCCAGTCAGGCTGTCTCTGCGGGAGCGGATATCGTTTATCAACTGATTGCCACGCCGAAAGGGAATTTGGTTTTGGCTAAAGATTTGGCGCGTGATGCGTTGAAGCGCTACGGCTTGTTGGTTGACGGAGCCGATGATGAATCTCTTTCAGACGGCCTCCGGGTTTTGGCGGAAACAACGGGGGCAAGGTTGGAAAGCCTGCAATTGAGCCATCCGTTTTTAGATCGCGATATTCTGTTGTTGAACGGCGAACATGTGAGTACCGAGGCCGGTACGGGCTTGGTTCATACTGCGCCGGCGCACGGTTTGGAAGATTATTTCGTCTGCATCAAATACGGCATCGAACTGTTTAACCCTGTAAACGCACAAGGGCGTTATATTGCCGGAACACCGCGCGTTGAGGGCATGACGGTTTGGGAAGCCAATCCTGTAATTGTCGGATGGCTTGAGGAAGTAGGGCGGGTATTGGCGAACAACAAAATCGAACACAGTTATGCCCATTGTTGGCGGCACAAAACCCCTTTGATTTACCGTGCTACCGGCCAATGGTTTATCGGCATGGATAAAGAGGGTGCGGACGGCAAAACCCTGCGCAACAAAGCATTGAAGGCAGTGGACGATACCGAATTTTTCCCGGCGTGGGGTCGTGCGCGTTTGCAGGCGATGATTGAAGGCCGTCCTGATTGGGTGGTTTCGCGCCAACGGTTCTGGGGTACGCCGATGACCTTTTTCGTGCATAAAGATACGGGCGAATTGCATCCCGATTCGGCACGGTTGCTGGAGGAAGTGGCCAAGCGCATTGAGGAAAAAGGTATTGAGGCATGGTTTGCCTTGGATAAAAGCGAGTTACTGAGTGCGGAAGATTGCGAAAATTACGACAAACTGTCCGATACAATGGATGTATGGTTTGATTCGGGTTCGACGCATTATTCCGTGCTGAAGCAGCGCGAAGAATTGGCTTGGCCGGCCGATTTGTATTTGGAAGGAAGCGACCAGCACCGCGGTTGGTTCCAATCTTCCATGCTGACCGGTTGCGCCACTTTGGGGCGTGCGCCGTACAAACAGTTGCTGACGCACGGTTTCGTTGTCGATCAAAACGGCAGAAAAATGTCGAAATCGCTAGGCAACGTGGTTGCGCCGCAGGAAGTGTATAACGAATTCGGCGCGGATATTCTGCGCCTGTGGACGGCTGCTACCGATTACAGCGGCGAATTGGCCATTTCAAAAGAAATTCTGAAACGGGTAACCGAAAGCTACCGCCGTTTGCGGAATACATTGCGTTTCCTGTTGGCCAATTTGAGCGACTTCAATCCGATTGAAGATGCCGTGCCGCAGGCAGATATGGTGGAAATCGACCGTTATGCCTTGGTAATGGCGCGCCAACTGCAGGAAAAACTGGCCGGCGATTATTATCCGCGTTATGCCTTCCATTTTGCAGTACAGGATATTGTGTCGTTCTGCTCGGAGGATTTGGGTGCGTTCTATCTCGATATTTTAAAAGACCGCCTCTATACCACCAAGGCCGGCAGCCATGCCCGCCGCAGTGCGCAAACCGCGCTTTACCACATTACCCGCAGCTTGGTTTTGCTGATGTCGCCGATTTTGTGTTTTACTGCAGAAGAAGCCTGGGACATCATTGGCGGCGGCGAAGAAGACAGCGTGTTGTTCCATACATGGCATGATTTCCCGCAAATGCCGGCTGCCAGCGAAGCGGAGCTGGTGAAGAAATGGCAGGCCATACGCGAGGCGCGTAATGCCGTTACCGCCGCAATCGAACCGTTGCGTGCGGACAAGTCGCTGGGTTCTTCGTTGCAGGCAGAGGTGGAGATTACTGCCGATGCCGATTTGGCCGCTGCATTGTCCGCATTAGGCGAAGAGTTGCGTTTTGCCTTATTGGTTTCGAAAGCCGTAGTTAAGGAAGGAGATGCCTTGTCGGTTGATGTGCATGTTAGCGGCGGGCAAAAATGCGAACGTTGCTGGCATTACACCGAAGATGTTGGAACAGTGGCAGAACATGCAACTGTTTGCGCCCGTTGTGCCGATAATATTGACGGGCAGGGCGAAACAAGGAATTACGTTTAAGTCTTAGTTTAAAAGGCCGTCTGAAAATTGGTTTTCAGACGGCCTTTTAGATTGTCTACAATGATAAGGTAAATCAGTATGTTGCATATAAATTACGCGTTAATCTGAAAATATGACCGTTTGTTTTTAAAAATAACCGATAAACCTAAATGAAATAAGCAAGAGACCGTTTGTAATACAATCATCTTCCTTTCTATTCAACCGCTTTGTTTCAAAAGGAAGCATGATGCAGCTGATGTATGTAACCCCGCAAGAAATTCTGGATTTTTGGTTCAGTAAAGAAGTTAAACGGCATTGGTTTGAACATAGCGAATTTCTGGATACGAAAGTCCGCGTGATGTATGAGCGGATTTTCCGTGATGCTGTTAATTGCGAATTATCGGACTGGCGGGATACCATACAAGGGCGGTTGGCAGAAATTATCATTCTTGACCAGTTTTCAAGGTTGATTTTCCGCGGCAGGCCGCACGCTTATACGCAAGACCGTATGGCATTGTTGCTGGCGCAGGAAGCTGTTCGGCATCAGTCTTTCCCTTTTTTGGAGGCCAAGCAACGTCAGTTTATCCTCATGCCTTTCCTGCACAGTGAAAACCGTAATATCCATACTGTGGCGCGCGGTTTGTTCCAGCGGTTCGGTACACCGAAGAGTGTGCGGTTGGAGGAGCGTCATAAGGCGGTCATCGACCGTTTCGGGCGTTATCCCCACCGCAATGCCATTTTAAACCGTCAAAGCACTCCTGAAGAATTAGCCTTTTTGAAGGCAAACCCCAGCGGTTTTGAGTTGGATGACGAGGATGATGACGACGAGTGATAAGACGGTCTTGTAAAGATTGTTTGTCTGGAGAATGAAGCAAGCAAACAGATGCTTTAAGGTTTTTCAGACGGCCTATATGTAAGCCGGGTTCCGTATATTGCGGAACTCGGCTTTTTCTATTTCCGACTGTGCCGGCTAACGGAGGCTGAGGGGAAGAGTTTATTTGAATCGCCCCTATCAATTCAGACGGCCTTCCGCAGAGGGGAGGCCATCTGAAAACAGGGAAACGAAATCACGAAATCCGTTCGATTTTCGCACCGACGCGGCCGAGTTTGGTTTCGATGTGTTCGTAACCTCTGTCGAGATGGTAGATGCGTTCGACAACGGTTTCACCGCCTGCCGCCAATCCTGCAATGACGAGGCTGGCGGAGGCGCGCAGATCGGTTGCCATCACGGTTGCGCCGGAGAGTTTTTCCACACCGTTGACGAAAGCGGTATTGCCTTCGGTGGAAATATCCGCACCCATGCGGTTGAGCTCGGGAACGTGCATAAAGCGGTTTTCAAAAATGGTTTCAATCACTTTGGAAGAACCTTCCGCCACAGCGTTCATGGCCATAAATTGAGCCTGCATGTCGGTGGGGAAGCCGGGATGTTCGGTGGTGCGGATGTTTACCGCTTTCGGCCGCCGCTTCATATCGATGGAAATCCAGTCGTCGCCCGCTTCGATAAGTGCGCCGGCTTCCACCAGTTTGTCTAAGACGGCTTCCATGGTTTTGGGAGCGGCGTTGCGCAGTACGACTTTGCCGCCGGTCATGGCGACGGCGCATAAAAACGTACCCGCTTCGATTCGGTCGGGAACGACGCTGTGTTCGCAGCCGTGCAGTTCTTTTACTCCTTCGATTGTCATGGTCGGCGTGCCGATGCCGCTGATTTTCGCCCCCATTTTGACTAGGCATTTTGCCAAATCGACAACTTCGGGTTCGATGGCGCAGTTTTCCAAAACGGTGGTACCTTCGGCCAATGTGGCGGCCATCAACAGGTTTTCCGTGCCGCCCACGGTAATCATGTCCATAACCACGCGCGCGCCTTTCAGACGCCCTGAAGCTTTAACGTAGCCGTGTTCGATGACGATTTCCGCACCCATGGCTTCCAGCCCTTTCAGGTGCTGATCGACGGGGCGCGAGCCGATGGCGCAACCGCCGGGCAGGCTGACTTCCGCCTTGCCGAAGCGGGCGAGGGTCGGACCGAGGACGAGGATAGAAGCGCGCATGGTTTTTACCAACTCGTAAGGAGCGCAGGTGTTGTTGACTGTGCCGCCGTTGATTTCAAATTCGGAAACATTGTCGGTTAAAACGCGTGCGCCCATGCCTTGCAGCAGTTTCTGCGTGGTTTTGACATCGCGCAGCATGGGGACGTTTTTCAGCCGCAGCGTACCTGCGGTCAGCAGTCCGGCACACATCAGCGGCAGGGCGGCGTTTTTTGCGCCTGAGATGGTGATTTCGCCGTTTAAGGGGCCGTTGGCGGAAATTTTAAGTTTGTCCATGGATTACTTTCGGTGGGAACGGGAAGGGTGGGCGGTTAGCCGCGTGCAGCCCATTCCGCAGGCGTGGCGGCAACGGAAACCGATAGGGCGTGCAGTTCGTTGGAAGCGAGTTTTTCGGCCAAACCGTCTTTAATCAGGCGGTGGCGCGCCAATCGGGCTTTGCCTTCGAAGGCGGATGAGACGATGACGGCAAAAAAGTGGTGGCCGTCGCCTTCCACTTCGATGTGTTCGCAAGGGACGATGGCGGCAATCAGTTCTTTGACCTGTTCGGGCAGCAGCATGGCGGTTCCTTTTGTTGTATCGGTTTGTTTGGTTGCAAAAGGCGGGATTATACCGTTTCGCTCTCAGGCCGTCTGAAAAATATCGGACGGCAAACAAAGAGGCCGTCTGAAAACCCGGAAACAGGTTTTCAGACGGCCTCTTTGTTGGAATGTTTCAGTTTATTGGTATTGGCCGGCAGCCGCGCCTGCGCCGATGGCGAATACGACCAGCAGGATATAAAGCGCGACCACGATGGCTATGAAAATCAGCCAGGCCTTGCAGTAGTTGGCTTTGTTGGGGTTGGTATTACTGCCGAAGCCCCACACGAAAGCCATAATCAGGTTAACCAAAGGAATGGCCAAAACGATGGAAGTCACAATCCAGTCGCCAATGGTCATGACGGGAGCCTGCTGTTGGCCGAATTGTTGCGGTTGGTGATATTGCGGCTGCTGGTTCAGCAGCGGGTTGGACGGTTGGTTCATTCAAACTCCTGAAACAAGGTTGTGCTGTTTGCAAAAAATTACGCGGATTATACATTTTTCACTGACAGTTGTCATTCCTATTTATAACTTTTCGCATTTGTCAGACGGCCTGCCAGCTTTTGGCTGCCCTGATGTCTGCGGCGATCTGCCGCCGGAGTTGTTCCATATCGCCGAATTTTTCTTCATCGCGCAATTTGTGCAGGAAACGGACAAACAGCCGTTGGCCGTAGAGGTTGCCCGAAAAGTCGAACAGGTGGACTTCCAGCTTTTGTCTGCCCGAATCGCTGACGGTGGGATTGAGGCCGAAACTGGCCACGCCGCGCCGTTTGCCAAACGTGCCGGATGCTTCGACGACGAAAACGCCGTTTAAGGCATAGCGGTGCGGCGGCAGGTGGATGTTGGCGGTAGGGCTGCCGATTGTCCGTCCCAGCTTGCGCCCGTGGGCAACCCGCCCGCTCAGGACGCAGCCGTGTCCCAAAATCTGTTCCGCCTCTTTCAGACGGCCTTCGCGCAAGGCTTGCCGCACGGCGGTACTGCTGGCGCGGATGCCGGCCACGAGGATGCTCGGCGTGCGCTCGGTAACGAAGCCACTGTGGTTTTGCAGCAGGTCGAAACTGCCCGCGCGGTCGCGGCCGAAACGGAAATCGTCGCCGACCAGCAGATAACGGGTGTTTAATTCCCGTTGCAGGATGTGTTCGATAAAGTCTTCGGCGGGCATTTGTGAAAATGCGCGGTTGAAACGCAATACGCGGACGTTGTCCACGCAGCCGCTTTCGTGCAGCAGGCGCAGCTTGTCGCGCAGCGGTGTCAGGCGGGGCGGCGGTTCGCTGCCACGCAGGCGGGCAAAGAATTCGGCCGGTTGCGGCTCGAAAACGACGGCCGTGCTTTGCAGGCCGCGTGCGGCGGCCTCGCTTTTGAGACGTTGCAGGATGTGGCGGTGGCCGAGGTGCACGCCGTCGAAGTTGCCGATGGTAACGGCTGCGGGCGGGGCGTTTTGCACAGGCGTGCCGCCAAGGAGGATTTTCATAGGGTTGCCGCTAGGAAAAAAGCGGCTATTGTAAACGGATTTGGCGGGTGCTTACAGTATGGCGGGGAGTGCGGCGGCAATTAAATGTTTCAGGCGGTGTTTTTTCTTGTAAAATGCGCGGTTTCCCATGCAAAAGGCGCAACGCCGTTTTTGCTTTCCGTTACAACTGTCGGGCAGTTTGTTATATGAGTTTCCGTTTCGATATTATTTATGAATACCGCGAGATGTTCCTGATAGGGGCATTGACTACTTTGGGACTGACCTTCGTCGCCACACTGGGCGGTACGCTGCTGGGGTTGCTTGGTGCGCTGGCGAGGATTGTGCGTTTCGAGAAGGGCGGGCCGCTATTGAAGGCCTTGGCCTGGCTACTGCGGAACGTTTCGCTGCTGTATGTAACGCTGTTTCGCGGTACGCCTTTGTTTGTGCAGATTTTTATTTGGTATTACGTTTGGAGCGTGGCCCTGATTCATCCCGAACACGGCTGGTTGGTGAATGGGGAGCAGGCAATCGCCATGCGGCGCGACTACGGCGCGATTACGGCGGGTGTTTTGGCATTGACTGCCAATGCGACAGCGTATATCACCGAGATTTTCCGTGCGGGCATCCTGTCTATCGACAAAGGCCAAATGGAGGCGGCGCGTTCGCTCGGCCTGACTTATCCGCAGGCGATGCGTTTCGTGATTCTGCCGCAGGCTTTCCGCCGTATGCTGCCGCCGTTGGCAAACGAGTTCATTACGCTGTTGAAAGACAGTTCGCTGCTTTCTTCCATTGCCGTGGCTGAATTGACTTATGTACAACGCACGATTTCCGGACGTTTTTCAATTTACGAAGAACCGCTGTATGCCATCGCGCTGATTTATCTGCTGATGACCATCTGCCTGAGCTGGTTCTTCTCCTCGTTGGAGAAACGTTACAATCCTCAGCGTCGTTGATTGTTCTAACGAATCAAATGACAAAAGAAGGCCGTCTGAAAAACCGTTTCCTGGTTTTCAGACGGCCTTTTGATATTTTGCTGCGGCTTATTCCGTTACGGTTTTTGCAATCAGTTTTTCCGCATTGGCCAAGCTGTTTTCCACGTCGGAGAAGTTGATTTTGCTGCCCTGAATCAGGGCACGGGTGTCGTTGAAGACGACTTTGACTTGTCCGTCCTGTTCTGTAACCAGCACTTTCAGCGGCAATTGCAGGGCAAATTCGGGGTCTTTGACCATCAGCGGCGTTCCGGCTTGGGGCGTGCCGAAGACGATGACGGTAGCCGGCTGCATGGATAATCCTGATTCTTGAGCGGCGGCCTGGTGGTTGATGATGCCAAAAATGCTCATGCCTTTGGCGAGGAAACTTGCCTGCAGGCGGGCAACGGTATCATCGAAGCTGTAGCGGCTGGTGATGCTGTGGACGGAAGGCATGGCTTGCTCCTTTTTGGCGGAAAGTTGGGACGGCGCGGCGCAGGCAGCCGTGCCGAGAAGGATGGCTAAGGCAATGGCGCGCAGTGAGGTGGCTTTGAGGTTCATTTTGAATGCTCCGTGTCGGGGTAGGATGGATTTGAGGCCGTCTGAAACACGGTTTTATTCCGTTGAAGCTGTGTTTTAGCTTCGCAGAAACTCGTCTTCTTTCGGAAAACTCGTTTTAGCTCGGCAGAAACTTGCCTTTCTTCGGAAAACTCGTTTTAGCTTCGCAGAAACGCAACTTCCTGGCGGAAGTTGCGTTTTCAGACGGCCTCGGATGATGTGGCGGATGAAATTCGAATCAGGGCCAGCGGAGAGGCCGCAGATGGGCGGGCGCATATGGCGCAGGAGGACAGGGGAGCGCCGCCCTGCCGGTTCGCACCTCATCCGTGATATAGGGAGGAAGGGCGGTTATTTCATGCCTTTGGCCAGCAAATCCTGATAGCCGCCGTGGTTGCTGACGTTGGTGTAGCCCATTTTTTCCAACTGTTGTTTGGCCAGTCCGGCACGGCGGCCGGATTTGCAGTAGAGGTGGATGGGGGCGTTTTTGTCGGCAGCCGTTGCGGAAATTTTATTGGCGATTTGGTCGTGCGGGATATTGATTGCGTCGGCAAGGTGGCCTTCTTGGTATTCTTCCGGCGTGCGCACGTCTATCCAGATGCCTTTTGCTTTGGCAGGTTGGACGGACGGAGCCGGGTGTGCGGCGGCGTGCGCGTCGGCGGCGTAAACGGCGGGGGAGAGCATGGCTGCGGCAAGCAGCGCGGTCAGGATTTGTTTTTTCATGACATTTCTTTCTGTTTGACGGTTAGGCGTTCGGGTTTCGTGAAGCTTTGCTTTGGTTTTGCAGAAACTCTGCTTCCTTTGGAAACTTTGTTTTAGCTTCGCAGAAACTCCGTTTTAGCTGCGCAGAAACTCAACTTCCGTTGGGAAGTTGAGTTTTCAGACGGCCTTTCTTTAGCGTTGGCTTTCCGCGGCTTCGAAGGCGCGCAGGGCGTAAGTATAAGCCGCTCCTGCGTTGAGCGATATGGCTGTGGCCAATGCGCCGGCGATTTCGCCTTCTGTGGCTCCTGCTTTAACGGCAGCGGCGGTGTGGACGCTGATGCAGCTTTCGCAACGGGTGGTCACGGCTACGGCGATGGCGATGAGTTCGCGGGTTTTGGCATCCAGTGCCTCTGCTGCTGCGGCTTGCTCGAGTGCGCCGTAGGCTTGCAGCATTTTCGGGTGTTTTTTACCCATTTCGCCGAAGGATTTTTTGACCAATGCGGTGTGTTCGTTCCAGTCTTTAAACATGATTTGCTCCTGATGGCGGATTGGCTGCGAATCGGGACGGCGTTTCTCCGCCTTATCCCGATTTGAACCGTATCCGTATGGTTAAGTGTGTCCGGGTTCGGATTTCGGCGGCCATTGTTGCGCGTTTTGTATTAAAATAATCTGCAAATCGTATCATTTGGTGGCGTAAAAATGGATATTCTCGACAAGCTGGTGTCGCTGGCGCAAATCAGCGGCAGTGTGGACGTGCAATGCCTGTTTCAGGGCGGATGGTATGTGCGGCATGAGGCGCGGCGTGGTCAGGCCTTGGTGCACATCGTAACGGACGGCGAGGGTTGGCTTCAGGTGGACGGTATGGACAAACCGCGCCTGCTGGGCAGCGGCGATGTGGTGTTTTTTCCGCACAAAATCGGCCATGTTTTGAGTAGTGATGCGGCTTGCGCCAATACGGGCGCGGGGGTGGAGATAGCGTCCAACGGTGTGTTTACGCAAAAACGCAGCGGGTCGGGCAAGGCGGATTTGAGCTTGTTTTGCGCCCGTTTCGATTACGACCGTCAGGCCGATTTGATGGACAGCCTTCCGGAAACGGTGTTTCTGAATATGCGCCATACCGCGTTGCAAAGCGTGGTGGCGATTTTGCAGCAGGAGGCCGAACGGCCGCAGCACGGCTCCAAGTCGGTGGTGGACGCGCTGTCGACGGTACTGCTGGTGTTATTGGTACGGACGTTTTTATCGGAAAACCGCATACCCACGCTGCCGGACGGCATATTGAAGGGCTGGCACGACCGCCGTTTGCGCGGTGTGATTCAGGCGGTGTTGGCGCAGCCGGAGCGGGCGTGGAATATCGAAGAAATGGCGGCGGCGGCCACGGTGTCGCGCGCGCAGCTGATGCGGCTGTTTAAAGCGCAAACGGGCATGAGCCCGTATGCCTTTGTGAACCGAATCCGTCTGCAGCAGGCGGCGGCAATGTTGAAGCAGGGGTCGGATTCGGTGCTGGCCATAGCGTTGGCGGTGGGCTTCGGTTCGGAAACCCATTTCGGCAAGGCGTTTAAAAAGGCTTACGGCATTTCGCCCGGGCAATACCGGAAACAGGCTGAGGATGATATGGAATTTGTCATTTGAGGCCGTCTGAAAGCAAAAGTTTCTGCGAAGCTGAAACGTGGTTTCAATCAAGTGAACACAAGGCCGCCGAAGAAGGGAGGGGCTGCGGAACCAATGCACGGTTTCGGCAAAGCCCATCCGCCCTAAGACAGGGCAAACAGCCGTGCGGCCTTCACCAGCTGCCACACCGCCCAAGCACAGACGGTCAGGCCGGCAAACAGGCGGACGCGGCGGTTTTGCAGCAGGGATTTCAGTTGTCCGGCAAACCAACCCATGGCCAGCAGGTTCGGCAGGGTGCCGAAGGCGAAGGCCAGCATCATCAGCCCGCCCTGCCATGCGCTACCGCTGCCCAGCGCGTAGAGCGATGCGCTGTAAACCAGGCCGCAGGGCAGCCAGCCCCACAGCAGGCCGACGCCGAAGCAGGCCGGTACGCTTTTAATCGGCAGCAGGCGGTTGAGCAGCGGGTTGAGCCGCCGCCAGACGGGTTTGCCCGCGCTTTCGATGCGGCGTGCCAAGTCAGATAAGCCCGCCAGATAAAGGCCGAGCAGCAGCAGTAAGACGTGGGCGGCGGTGAAGAGGACGGTTTGCAGCGTGCGGGTTTGGTCGAGCGAAATGCCGAATTGGCCGAGCGCGCCCGCCAAAAGGCCGATGACGGTGTAGCTGGATATCCGGCCGAGGTTGAGCAGCACAATCAGGCGGAAACGGCCGATGTACGGCGGCAGTTGCAGGGCGAAGGCCGACGACAGGCCGCCGCACATGCCGACGCAGTGGCCGCCGCCGAAAAAACCGAGCAGGAAGAGGGTGAGGAAGGAAACGGAATCGGTCATGGGGCAAACAGGATTTTGGCAGTAATCATGAGATAGGGATGCAAGGATGCAGAAATTGGTTCATTATCGCGGCAATTTGGCGCATGGTGCCGTTTTGCGCTTTTCCGGTTCATATCCGCATGAAAAATATGTTGATTTGATGTTGGTTGAATTTCCGGACAGCGACAGGAAATTTGGTTTCGTCGTTTCCACCGGCCATAAGGCGGGGCTGATTTTAGTCAAGCTTCCCAAAGAGGCCGAAGCGGTTGGTTCGGCAGGTATCGACAGGCAGTGGCTGATAGACAACTGGAACGCATGGATATACGGGGCCGCTAACGTCGGCGATGTTTATGTAGCCCGACATTATCCGGTCCCCGTCCGCGCTGAATTGTAAGTGATACGGGCCGTTATCGCCATTAGGGCAGCGGCTTGTGCGGGATTTGCCGCCGTTTCAATATGCAAAAGACTGAAAGGCCGTCTGAAAACGGCGGGACGGGCAACCGGCCGGATGGCGGCACGTTTGGTTTTTGCCGCCGCGCCCTTTTCATTTTGCCAAAGCAGTGTTTCAGACGGCCTCATCGCCTTTCGGTACCAGCCAGCCGGCACCGCGCACGTTTTGAATGTGCTCTTTGCCCAGCTTTTTACGCAGCGCATGGATGAGGAAATCGACCGCGTTGCTTTCCACCTCTTCGCCCCAGCCGTAAATTTTGTCTTCCAAATCGGTGCGCGACAAAATCATGCCGGGACGCATCAGCAGTGCCTGCAAAACGGCAAATTCCTTGTTGCTCAACATGATGTTGCCTTCCTGTCCGGCCACCCGTACCCTGCGGGTTGCCGGGTCGAGTGTGAGCAGGCCGTTGCCCGGCAGGGCTTGGCTTTGTCCGTTGTGCCGCCGCAGGACGGCCCGCATCCTGGCCTGCAGTTCGGCCATGTCGAACGGTTTGACGATATAGTCGTCGGCACCGCCGTCCAGCCCGCCGAGCCTGCTGTGCAGGTCGTCGCGCGCGGTAACGATCAGTATCGGCACGGAGCAGCTCGTCGCCCGTAATTCGGCCAAAACCTGCAAGCCGTCGCAGCCCGGCAGGCCGAGGTCGAGCAGAATGAGGTCGTAAGGTTGCGCCTGTACCGCCGCGGCCACCTGTCCGCCGTTTTTAATCCAATCGACGGCATAACCGCCGTCTTTCAGCCCGCAGGTGGCGGCTTCGGCAATCATGGCATCGTCTTCAACCAGTAAAACCCGCATATCAAAGCTCCGTCGGTTGGAATGGAAACGGCGGCAGTATAGTGAAATTGCCGCGATAGATGAAGCGATTATAGTGGATTAAATTTAAACCAGTACGGCGTTGCCTCGCCTTGCCGTACTATCTGTACTGTCTGCGGCTTCGTCGCCTTGTCCTGATTTAAATTTAATCCACTATATTTTTTAAACAGTTCACTGGCAGCCCCGCTTTCCGAATAACGGGTTGGCGCATTCCGTACCGCCCGCGCCCGACGCCAAACATGTTTGAGGCCGTCTGAAAAACTGTTTTTCGGTTTTCAGACGGCCTTTCGATGCGCGCTCAAACCTGCACGCAGGGCGGCGGATAGCCGTTGGTTTCGACATCACTGCCGGCCAGGTGCGGGGCGTGGAGGGCGGATGCGGGCAGGTGCGCCAGCTCGGGCAGGTGGCGGCGGATGAAGCGGCCGTCGGGGTCGAGGTTCAGCGATTCGGCAAACGGGTTGTTCAGACGGTCGACCTGCTGCCAATTGTGGTGATTGACGGCATATTCGTAATCGGTCAGCCATGCGGCAAAACAGGCTTCCCCGTGCGCCGCCGAGATGTTCAGACGGCCTGTGAGGAAATCGGCACACAGGCGGCGCAGGGCGGGATGCAGGCTGCCGCCGCCGTTGAGGGCGCGCATGGCGGCATCGATTATCGGCACGCCCGTCCGCCCCTCCTGCCAGCGTATCAAGGCTTCGCCGCCGCTCCCGTCCGTCTCCCGAATCATTTTCGGCGGTTGCAGCCAATGCAGTGCCGCCCTGCCTTCTTTCATGGTCAATTCCAACAGGCCGTCTGAAAACGGCAAGGCGCGGCGGCAGTAGGCGCGGCGGGCCAATCCGTCCAGCCATGCCGCCCCGTCTTGTCCGCCTGCGCGGATGTCGCGGCACACCTCTCTAACGGACAAGGTGCCGAAGCAGAAGTGGGCGGACAGTTGCGATACGCCTTTTTTAGCCGGGAAGCCGCCGTGCAGCGGATAGTCGGACAGGCGCGGCAGGAAACCCGCCCACAGCCGCCGTGCCGCCGCTTCCCCGCCTTGTGCGGCCAACGGTACGGCTTGCGCATCGGGCAGGGGCGGCACGTTCCGGCATTCGGCGGGCAGCCGCGTTTGCCGTGCCTGCCAGGTGGCGGCATCGGGCGGCGGCAGGATTCCGGCCTGACGCGCCTGTTGCAGCCAGGCCGTGCGGTAGGCGGCGAAATCGGGCGGCAGGCCGTCGGGCTGCACGGACAAAACGGGTAGGCCTTCGTCCACGCGGTATACGGCGGGCAGCCGTTCGCCCGCTGTGCGGCGGACGGGCAGCGGGCTGACGAAGGCGGCAAACGGGTAACGCGCCAGCAGGCCGTTCAGCGCATCGGCGGCATCGCCCGTAAAAACGTGCAGCGGAATACCGAGCGCGGCCAGCTCGCCGCGCAATTCGGCCAATGTCTGCCGCAGGAAAACGCGCTGGCGGGGATTGCAGTCGGGCGGGAAAACAAACGCGCCCACCGTCGGGCAATCGAGGCCTGCCGCAATGTGTAGGGCGGCGTTGTCGTGCAGGCGCAGATTGCGGTGGAAATGCAGCAGGGTGAGTTCGGAAGACATAGGGAGGCCGTCTGAAAAGGGAAAAGGGCTGTCCAAATATGCAGACAGGTGGCTGTAAAGGCGGGATGGCCGGAAACGAATCTGCCGGCGTTCCGTTTCAAAGCCCGTCCGACGCCAGCTCGAAAAAGCGCAGTACGGTTTGCGGCATCCAGCGCAGGTGGCCGCGGCCGCCGCCTGAAACGAAGGCTGCATGGCCGCCCTGTTCGGGTTGGAGCAGGCAGACTTGCGGGGAAACGTCGTTTGCCGTCGGCAGGAAGCGGGAGGGCAGGAAGGGGTCGTTACGCGCGTTCAGCAGCAGGGTCGGTACGGCGATGTCGCGCAGGTAGGGTTTGGCGGCGGAGCGGCGGTAGTAGTCGTCTTTGTCGGCAAAACCGTGCAGGGGCGCGGTGTAGGCGTTGTCGAAATCGCCCAGCGTGCGGATGCGGACATCCGGCAGCGGCGGCACTTTCGGCAGCAGGCTGTTTAAAAAATAGCGGGTGTAGAGCAGGCGCGGCAGGCCGTGTTCGAGTGCGGCGGCCGAGGCGGGAAGGTCGACGGGTGCGGAGACGGCGGCTGCGGCCTGCGGGACGGCCGCTTGTCCGGCGCGTCCTTGTTCGCCGAGGTATTTGGCCAGCGCGTTGCCGCCGAGCGAGATGCCGACGGCGTAGATGCGGCGGTAGCGGGCGGCCAGCAGGCCGAGCATGTGGGCGATTTCGCGCGTGTCGCCGCTGTGGTATTTCTTTTCGGCCGGCACGCCGCCGCAGCTGCGGAAATGCGCCACCACGCCGTGCCAGCCGCGTTCGCGCACCGCGTGCATCATTTCGACGGCGTAGTGGCTGTCGCTGCTGCCTTCCAAGCCGTGAAACAGGACGACGAGCGGGGCTTCCGCGTCTGCCGCATCGACGAAGTCGTAAGCCGCCTGTTCGCTGCCGCCGCTGTCGGGCAGCAGTTCGCGGCGGTAGGGCGGAGGGGTGCGCTGCAACAGTTTGGCATACACGGTTTGCAGGTGGCCGCCGGGCAGCCAGAGGGGGCTGTGCAGGGGCGGCAGGTTTGCGGGCAGTTTGCGGTTGTCCATAGGGTCAGGCCGTCTGAAAAGCGGCGGGGGCGGGCGTGCCGTCGCGCATCAGCAATACCGCCGCCTGCGCTTCGATGGCTTCCATGCGCCCCAGGTAGCCGAGTTTTTCGTTGGTTTTGCCTTTGATGTTCACACAGGCCGTCTGAATGCCCAAATCGGCGGCAATGTTGGCGCGCATAGCGGGAATGTGCGGCGCGAGTTTGGGCTTTTGCGCGATGACGGTGGTATCCACGTTCACAACGCGCCAGCCCAACGCCTGCACGTTTTGATACGCTTCGCGCAGCAATACGCGGCTGTCGGCATCTTTAAACTCGGCAGCAGTATCGGGGAAATGGCTGCCGATGTCGCCCAAGCCCGCCGCGCCGAGCAAGGCGTCGGTAAGCGCGTGCAACAGCGCGTCGGCATCGGAATGGCCGAGCAGGCCTTTTTCAAACGGGATGTGTACGCCGCCGAGTATCAAATCGCGGCCTTCGACGAGTTGGTGGACATCGTAGCCTTGTCCGATGCGGATGTTCATTTGGTGTTCCTTATTGATGAGGCCGTCTGAAAATGGCGGACGGCAGATGATGTTTCAGACGGCCTTCCGACGGATTACGGCCGCCCGTCGGGGTTTGTATGCACGCTCAGCACTGCGCCGTGCACATTACCGTCCGGCAAGGGGAAAATCACGATGCCGTAATCACGGCACGAATAAACGGCGGTTTCCGAAAATGTGCCCTCGTCCCAACCGTTTTGGGGCAACCCGAAACGTGCGCGTAGGTTTTTGAGCAGGGCGGGCCAATCGGTTTCGTCATCCCGGTATTTTAAAGAAATGCCGGTGATTTTGCCGCCCCCGTGCTCAAGAAAGATGTCTGCGATATCCGGCGCAAATGCCGCGCCGCTGTCGGGCGGGAAAAACAAAAAATGCCTGTTCCCCTCGGACAGCGGCATAACTTGCGGAAATCGTTTTTGCAGCGCGGCGGCCGGTTCGCCGAGTTTGATGCCCGCGATGTCGAGCTGCCGCACGGGGACGGCGCATCCTCCTGCAACAGGTGCGGCGGCGGCCGGAAGAAGTTGGAAAACAAGGAATAAAAACATCAATGGCTTGAACATTCTATTTCCTGATGATGGCTATTTAAAGGTTCAGACGGCCTGTAACAGCAATCTGACGATAAATTCGTCCTGCGGCAGCGTCAGCTTCAAATTGCGCATGTCGCCTTGTACCAGCAGCGGCTGCACGCCGAGTTTTTCCACCGCCGACGCTTCGTCGGTAATGCCGTCCAAATCTTCTGCCGACAGCGCGCGGTGCAGTAAGGCCGTCTGAAAGAGCTGCGGCGTTTGCGCCTGCCACAATCCGTTGCGGGAAACGGTTTCGCCGATATGGTTTGCGCCGTCGGCACGTTTGAGCGTGTCGGCGACGGGAACGGCCAGAATGCCGCCTTGCGCGGTTCCGCCCGCCGTTTCTATCAGGCGCGTCAGGGCTTCGGGCGGCAGGCAGCAGCGGGCGGCATCGTGAACCAGGACGTTGTCGGTTCCGTCGGCCAAGCCGCGTTCCAGCAGGGCGGCAATGCCGTTGCGGACGGTTTCGGCGCGGGTTGCGCCGCCGCAGTGCAGTACGGTCAGTTTTTCATCGTTACAGGCCGTCTGAAAGCGGGTGTCGTCGGGCGATAATACCACTGCCGCGCCGTCTATCAGGGGATGGCTGAGGAAGATGTCCAAAGTGTGTTGCAAAACGGTTTTGCCGCCGATTTCGACATATTGTTTGGGTTTGCCCGCGCCGAAACGCGAGCCGGTTCCGGCGGCGGGAATCAGGGCGATGTTGCGGCGTTTCATGCCTGCTCCGTTTTTGCCGCAGTCCAGAGGCATTGCCCGCCAGATGCTTTGTCGAGTTCGGCCAGATATTCGAGGTGGGCGGCGGTTTCTTCGGTATCGGCACGCAGGATTTTCAAGCCGCCGCCGGCCGTCTGAACGGCTATGCCCGTATCGGCGGACTGCGCGGCGGCAGCCGTTTCTTCCGCCCCGACGAGGTCGAATTGTTCGCGCGTCATCGCCAGATAGACTTCGGCCAACAGTTCGCAGTCGATGAGCGCGCCGTGCAGGACGCGCTTGCTGCGGTCTACGTCGAGGCGGCTACACAAGGCATCCAGGCTGGCTTTTTGTCCGGGAAATTTTTCCCGCGCCATGGCCAGGGTGTCGGTTATTTCGCAATCGAGTTCTTCGATGCTCGGCAGCCCCATGCGGGCAAATTCCATATTGAGAAAACCGACGTCGAAGCGGGCGTTGTGGATAATCAGTTCCGCCCCACGCAGGAAGTCGGCGATTTGCCGGCCGACCTGCTCGAATTTCGGTGCGTTGCGTTCTTCAAGCTGTTCGAGCGTGATGCCGTGCACCGCCGCCGCTTCTTCGGGGATGTCGCGGTCGGGATGGATGTAGAGGTGCAGGTTATTCATGGTCAGCTGGCGTTTTTTCATTTCGATGCCGGCAAATTCCAGCATCCTGTCGCCCCGGTCGGCATAAAGGCCCGTGGTCTCCGTATCCAAAATAATCTGTCTTTCCCGCGCCATGTTTCAATCCTTTCGTTGGTTCCAATCGGGCAGCCCGCCATTTTAACCTATGGCCGCCGCTTTGGCTGCACGCATAGTTAGAGGCCGTCTGAAAGCGTGGTTTTCAAGGAATTAAAACGGTTTTTATATTCCGAATAAATTTTTTTGAAATTTATTTCTTTTAATTTCAATATTATAGATATAAATTCCTTATTGCTAATAATTATCGTTTGATTTTTCAAAAAAGTTCGGCTAATATACGCCACATCGAAAGCAGACAACAACGCAGCAAGGAGGGGGAAATGTCCGAAACGATGTTCAAACTCTTTGCCCTGGATATTTTACAGCTGCACCGCCAGACCTTTTCTTCTTGGTTGGCCGTGCCCCAGGCGGAGGATGATGCCGAACCGGCCGTTTTCTGCAGCGTATATGCCCATGTGGACGGTCATTATTATTTTGCCGTACCTGAGCAATGCCCTGCGCTGAACAAGCAAAACGGCATTGTGCTGATTGAAGATGAAGAGGCCGATATCCGCTTGAGCTGGATAGGCCGGACGCGGGAAGTTTCCTGCAAAGAATGTGTTTACCGGGATGCCTGTGCCGCCCTGCGGCGGAGGTGTCGGGAGGCAGAAGGCATCGATTGCAACTGCCGCCTGTTGGAGCTTTGTCCCGAGCAGGGCAGATTAAGTATCAGCGACAAATTTGATTCCGCGTTGTCCCCGCAACTCTTGCAACGCGCCTTATATCCTGCGGCAGAACGTGTTTGTCCGGCTTCGGGATAATGTAAAAGTTTTGGTAGTGGTTTGTGTTCCTTTTGCGCCCCTGGTAACAGGGGCGATTTTTTTGCCGCCTTTTTTCAGACGGCCTTCTTTGGCATAATTGAGGCCGTCTGAAAACATCACGCGATAAACCATGCAACTGCTCAAATATCTACAAGCCCAAGGATTGGGCAGCCGCAAACAATGCCAATGGCTGATTGATAACGATTGCGTTGCCGTCAACGGCGAAATCCGCAACGACGGCAAAAGCGAAATCGATCCTGCGGAAGTCCGCACCCTGCACATCGACGGCGAAGCCGTTCAAGCCGTTCCCCAGCCTTACTTTTATATCGTATTGAACAAACCTGCCGATTACGAAACCTCGCACAAACCGCGCGATTATCCGAGCGTGTTCAGCCTGTTTCCCGACCACATGCGCAACATCGACATGCAGGCCGTCGGACGCTTGGATGCCGACACCACCGGCGTTTTGCTGATTACGAACGACGGCCAGTTCAACCACCGCATGACCTCGCCCAAATACAAAGCGGCCAAGCTCTACCGCGCCGGCTTGAAACATCCCGCCGACGAAACTTTCTGCCAAAGCCTGAAAAACGGCGTATTGCTCCATGACGACGATGAAACCGTGCAGGCTGCCGAAGCAGTGCTGGAAAATCCGCACACATTGCTGCTGACGATTACCGAAGGCAAATACCATCAGGTCAAACGCATGGTCGCGGCTGCAGGAAACCGCGTGGAAACGCTGCACCGCCTGAAATTCGGCGAATGGTCTGCCGAGCATCTCGCACCCGGCGAATGGCAATTTATTACAATAAAATAAATTGACTTGAGGAATGCCGTTTATTTTATTTATCAACCGTCTGTTTATTTTTTATACGGAAGACAACGGGAGTTGATTACTATTTGTCCCGTCTGACAGACGTTTGCTTCCTAGCAAACATGTGAGTAAGACGTTTTCCCGTAATGTGTTTGGCCATCTATACTTTCCCCTTGGTATAGATGGTATTTTTTTACCCGGATGTCTCCGCGTCCGCTATAAGGGTATTGATGGCGGCTTTTGATTTTGAGCCGTGATTTGAAATGTGAGGCCGTCTGAAAACCGTCAATCAGGTTTTCAGACGGCCTTTTCCCGCTTAAAGCCGTTAAAAAGCAATGGTGCAGGGTTTGCAGATTGGCGCACATAGGTTTTCAAATCCTGATTTAGGCGGCGCATACGGGTTAAAATGAAGGTGTAGGGTTGCCCAATTTATTGGAAATTATTGTCGGCTGTCCGGCCAAGGCATGGTAGCGGTACGGTTTTTTATAGTGGATTAAATTTAAACCGGTACAGCGTTGCCCCGCCTTGCCTTACTATTTGTACTGTCTGCGGTTTCGTCGCCTTGTCCTGATTTAAATTTAATCCGTTATATCGGGCGTATGGGAATGGCTGCTTTGTTTTTCAAAGATGAAACCTGGTTTTGAGTCGGTATGCCGATCGGCGAAACTTGAGCATGAAGTGTTGATGGATATGAACTATATCGGACGTTTTGCGCCCAGCCCGACCGGGCGGCTGCACATCGGTTCGCTGCTGACCGCGCTGGCTTCGTATGCCGATGCGCGCGCCGCCGGCGGGCGGTGGCTGTTGCGGATGGAGGATTTGGACCCGCCGCGCGAGATGCCGGGGGCGGCAGACGATATTTTGCGCACGCTGGAGGCGTTCGGTTTCGAGTGGGACGGCGCGGTGGAATATCAAAGCCGCCGCCATGATGTGTATGCGGAGGCTTTGGGCCGTCTGAAAGCGGCAGGGCTGGTGTATCCGTGTTATTGCAGCCGCCGCGAATGGCAGGGTGCGGCACGGCAAGGTGCGGACGGGTTTGTTTACAACGGTCGCTGCCGTAATCCGGCTTTGAGGCCGTCTGAAAGCGGCCGCCCGCCTGCTTGGCGTTTGCGCGTACCGGAGGGGGAAGTAGCATTTGACGATGCGGTGGTGGGGCGTTACGCGCAGGATTTGGCGCGGGACATCGGCGACTTCGTGTTGCTGCGTGCCGACGGTTTTTGGGCGTATCAGCTGGCTGTGGTGGCCGACGATGCGGCGCAGGGTGTAACGCATGTGGTGCGCGGGCAGGATTTGCTGGTTTCCACGCCGCGCCAGATTTGGCTGCAGCATTGCTTGAACGTGCCGACGCCGCAGTATGCCCATTTGCCGCTGCTGGTGAACCGCCACGGGCAGAAGTGGTCGAAGCAGACGCTCGCCCCCGCACTGGATTTGTCGCGCCGCGAGTCTTTGCTGCGGCAGGTGTCGTCCTATCTGAACCTGCCGCCCGCCCCCGATGTGGACAAGCCTAAGGATTTGTTGGATTGGGCAGCGGCAAATTGGCGGCTGGATAAGGTGCCGGGCGGGGCGGTATGCACGGAAGGCGCGGAAACGGATGAGGCCGTCTGAAAAAAATGTTTCAACGGTTTTGAAAGCCCGGTCTGCGTTTTCAGACGGCCTTCATCATGTAATCGTGCCCGTTATCGGAATGCGCTGTATGTGGCCAAAAACATGCTGAGGCCGGATGTGTAGCTGTCGATATATTCCATAATGATTTCATCGGCATAAGGCTTTAAATATTTTTCTGCCGATTCGGCATCGAGGTTATAAATCTCTTTTTGCTGAAACCAGGCGTTTTGGCTGATTCGGCACAATTCGGAAAAATCTTCCGATTGTCGTAATTGATGGAATGCTTCGAGTACGCGTATTTCGCGCAGGGCCGGTTCCCTGGCCGTGTTGATGCCGGCGGTGGCAATTTCGCTGGGATTGCGCATTTCGTTGATGACGGCATCTTTTAAACAGGCGGCGCTCGGCAGTCAGTTGGTGAGCCTGTTGATGTATTTATCGAAAAAGCCGGTTTCCAAATCCCAATTTTCATCTAGCGGGATACCGAATGCCAATGCGGTGCGTTCCCGGCTGTCGTCGTTATTGCGCGGCGGCGCAACAATCAGATGGCCGCTTTGGCTGCTAAACCAAATTCTCACCGTCCGGTTCTTTGACCCATGAACGCATGCCGCGTACGACGTTTTGCGGTACGCTTAAGAAGCCTTGTTTCTTTAAGAAGGCGGATAGTTTTTTATAGTGGATTAAATTTAAACCAGTACGGCGTTGCCTCGCCTTGCCGTACTATCTGTACTGTCTGCGGCTTCGTCGCCTTGTCCTGATTTAAATTTAATCCACTATAATTTCGGTGGCGAAGCCCATCTTTTTGTCGGTTCAAGCGGGTTTGTTCGGGCGGATCAGCGCAGTTGTCTGCCGTTTTCCCAGTCGATAATCAGGCTGGGCTTTTTTGCGCCGCCGCAGCGGCCGCCGATGATGAGGGCGTGGCGGCCGAATTGGCGGCGGGCTTCGCGTTGGTTGCGGCAGGGGCGTTTGCCGGCTTTGTTGCAGGAGGTGGATACCAGCGGTTGGCCGAGCAGGCGGCAGAGGTTGCGTGCGCCGGGGTGGTCGGGGACGCGGACGGCGAGTTTGCGGCGGTTGCGGCCGCGCAGCAGGGTGGGGATGCGGTCGGCGGCGGGCAGGAGGAAGGTTTTGCGTGCCGGCCATTGGCTTTCGAGCAGGCGGCGGTCGGTTTCGCCGAGGGGTTGTAAAAGGGGGCGGAGGCGGTCGAGTTTGTCGCCGATGACGATCATGCCTTTGTGCTGGGGGCGGCGTTTGAGGCGGATGAGTTTTTTCAGTGCCTGTGTGTGCGTCGGCAGGCAGCCGAGCCCGTAGCAGGATTCGGTGGGGTAGGCGATGAGGCCGCCGCGTTTGAGGTGGTTTTTCAGACGGCCTGCGGCGATGGCGGAGAGGGTGCGTTGCATGGCGGGAAGGGTGATGGAAAACGGGTGATTGTACGCTTTGTCGGCGGGTTTGCCGAATGGGAGGCCGTCTGAAGGTGTGGTTTTATGTTGTCGGGGCTGCGCTTTCAGATGGCCTGTGGTTCAGTTGATGGTTTTTTTGCCCAAAAGGACGATGTCGGCCTGCATGGTTTCGAGGTTGCAGACTTGCGGCAGCCGCCCCCATTCTTGGAAACCAAAGGTGTGGAACAGGCGGATGCTGGCGTGGTTGTGGCCGAAGATGACGGCGATGATGTTTTTGATGCCTAAGGAGGGGGCTTTTTCCAGCATGTAGCGGACGAGGATTTTACCGACGCCGACTCCGCGCATGTCGTGGCGGACGTAGATGCTGATTTCGGCGGTGATGCGGTAGGCTTCACGCGGGTGGTAGTCACTGAAGCCGCCCCAGGCGAGGAGTTCGCCTTCTTGGTTTTTCAGGACGTAGAGCGGGCGGTTGCCGCCGTGGGCATCGAGCCAGCTTTGGCGGCTTTCGACGGTGGCCGGGCTGAGGTCGGCGGTGGCAAGGCGGCTGTCTATGGTGCTGTTGTAGATGTCTACGATGGCGGCCAGGTCGTCTTGCCGTGCTTCGGTAATGCGGTAGCCGTTCATTTTCAGACGGCCTATCGGACGAGTTTGGAGATAGTTTTGAACGCCGGGTGTTTGGCATCGCGGAGGAGGGTGAAGAGGAGGCTTTCGCCGTTGCCGACGGTTGCACCTGCCGCGCGCATTTGTTCGAGGCCGTTGGCTTTGTTGGCGGGGTTGCGCGAGGCGGCGCATTCGGCGGGGATGTAGACGTTCAGTCCTTGCGCGCGCAGGTCGAGTGCGGTTTGCAGCATGCAGATGTGGGTTTCCGCGCCGATGAGGACGATGTTTTGCGTGTTGTGCCGGCGGATGAAGTCTTCGGTTTCGGATAGGACGGCGGAGAAGCGGGTTTTTTCGACGAAGGGGGTGTCTTGCAGCAGGCTTTTGATTTCCGGCAGGGTGGTGCCGAGGCCTTGGGGGTATTGTTCGGTCGCCATCATGGGGATGCCGAGGGCGTGCAGTCCTTGGATGAGGAGTGTGCAGGCGGCGGTGAAGCGTTCGGCTTCGTGCAGGGCCGGGGTCAGGCGTTCTTGGATGTCGACGATGAGGCAGGCAGTGTTGTCGGTACGCAGTGTCATGGCGGTTTCCTTTTTTAGGGTTGCGGGCGGATTTTTAATCGGTTTGGGCGGTTATACGGTAAATTAGGCCGTCTGAAAAGGTTTCAGACGGCCTGATTTGTGTTTAGGGGTTTTCGCGCCATTGTCGGATGATTTCACGCAGTTGTTCGGGGTGTTCGTGGCCGCTGTCGATGGCTGTTTGCAGCCATTTGCAGGCGACGGCTGTGTCTTGCGGGACGCCGGTGCCGGAGTAGTGCAGGCAGGCGAGGTTGTATTGGGCGGTGGTGTCGCCTTGGGTGGCGGCTTGGGTAAACCAGCGGGCGGCTTGTTTGGGGTCGGCCTCTATGCCTTCGCCGTTGTAGTACATCATGCCGAGGTTGGTTTGTGCTTTGGGGTGGCCGTTGCGGGCGGCCAGCGAGTAGTAGGCGAACGCGCTTTCAAAGTCTTGCGGTACGCCTATGCCGTAGTGCAGGGCGAAACCGGATTGGTAGTTGCGTTCGACGGATTGTTGGAATTCGAGGACTTCTTGGTTGTAGGTGGGGTTGGCAACGTGGCTGCGGGAGTCGAGCATCAGCAGGCGCTGCATGGCAACGAGGCTGCCGTATTTGACGGCGTGTTCGTAATAGCTGCGCGCTTTTTCCAGATCGGCATGGATGCCGAGGCCGTATTGGCGGATGTCTCCCAAGAGGCAGAGTGCGTCGGGATGGTTGTGCCGGGCGGCTTTGGCGGCAAAAAGGGCGGCTTTTTTATAGTCGCGCGGCAGGTTGGCGCCGATAAGGTATTGTTTGGCTAAAAAGGCGCAGGCGTTGTCGTCTTCCTGTCGGGCGGCTTTGTTGATCCATTTGATGCCTTCTTCCGGGTCGGCAGGCAAGTGTTGCCCTTCCAGCAGGAGTTTGCCCAGTTCGGCTTGGGCGGCGGGTATGTCGGCATTAGCGGCGATACGTAAGTGGTAGAGTGCCTGGGTGTGGTTTTTGACGACACCTTGTCCGTGCAGGAATTGGTTGGCCAGTTGCCAATGGGCGGATACGATGCCTTGCGCGGCAGCCTGTTGGTAAAGCTGGTGGGCGGCGGGCAGGTTGAGGCTGCCGTCTTTTTGGTAGTGCTGGGCAAGGAAAAGTTGGGCTTGGGGGTGGTGTTTTTGTGCCGCTTGTTTGGCCCAGTAGAGGGCGCGGTCGTCTTTTTGTTCGGCGTAGTAGTGCATGACGCGGACTTGTGCGTCGGTATGGCCTTCTTCGGCCAGTGAGAGGTAGGCGGGCAGGACGGATTGGATGTTGATGCCGTTGTCTTCGCGCAGTAGGGCAAGGTTGTAGCGTGCCGTGGTATGGCCGCCTTCCGCTGCTTTTCGCAGCCAGTAGGTGGCCTGTACCCGGTTGGGGTCCGTGCCCATGCCGTACTGCATGCAGCCGCCGAGTTGGAAGGCTGCTTCGGCATGACCGGCCTCCGCCGCTTGCTCGAGCAGGGGAAGCGCTGTTGCGTAGTCAGGCGGCATGGCTGTTAGGAGCTTTTGTGCCTGTTGGAAGATAGAGTCGGCGTTTTCGGTTTCTGTCATGGTCAGTGTCTGCTTGGATTTCTTATTTTAACAGAAGGTTGTTGATTCTAGCCGATAATAACCGTTTGTGCTAGAAATAAACCGTTTGGATAATGCTGCCGGACATTTCTTGCAGATATATTGAAAAAGGCCGTCTGAAAATGTGTTTTCAGACGGCCTTTGGTTTGTTTTATTGGAGGTTGACGTGGCTGTAGTAGCTGCCGTTGATTTGTGTCACGTTCATGTGGTATTGCCGGTAGGCGTGAAACAGTTCTGCGTCCGGAGGGATGGGGCGTTGCCAGAATTCGGCCAGGCTGCCTTGGAATGTCAGGCCGGGGATGTCGTAATTGGCGTGGCCGAGGGTAATGACGGGCATGTTGTGCACCAGGGCGGAAATGCCGCTGGTGCTGTTGAGGGTCACCATGCCGGTGCCGTGGCGCAGGAAGACGGGCAGGGGGACGTCGTGGACGTAGTGGATGCGGCCTTTAAGTTTCGGATGCCTTTTGATGAAGTGTTTGATGACTTTGCTGTAATCGATGAAGCCGCGGTCCATCGGGTGGTGTTTGATCAGCAGCGAGGTGTTCTGAGGTGCGTGGAAGAAAAAGGATGTGAGGACGTGCAGCAGAAAGTTGCGGACGGAAGAGAAGTCGCTGTGCACACGGACTTGGCTGTCGTTGAAAACCTGCAGGGGAACAACGAAGAAACGGCCGAACTCGCCCGATTCCACCCGTTTGGCAAAACGGCTGTCTTTCAACCAGTAGTTGGCGCGTTTGATGCCGGACAGGCTCCAAAGTTTGATGTAGTGCCAAAGGTCGAACGGGCGGTGGTGGGTGTAGTGCGGGTAGCGGCTGCGGTACAGGTTGGCTGCCACATAGTAGCGCGTGGCTGCGGCTGCAACGGGCAGGAAGCCGCCGGGAACGGTTGGCGGTTTGCGGTATTCTTGTTCGGCCAAGCGGGGGTAGGCCGTCTGAAAGAATCCAGCTTCTTTTGGAAGGGGGGAAAAATCATTGACGCCGCCTTGTTCCAGAGTGATGAAAAAAGGCCGGAAGTAGCCTTCTTCAAAAGCCCAAAAACGGATGCCTTCCGTATTTTTGGCAAGTTGTCGGGCGACGGTGTGGTAGTGTCGTGTGTCGCCGAAGCAGGCGATGGTATCGATTTTATTGTTAGTGGTAAATTTGGCTAGAAAAGCAGGGAAGTCTTCGGTATTGCCGCGGTAGGCATGGGTGTTCGGGATGGTGGCAGGGTAGAAGGCTTCGTCTCCGGCATTGAAGTTAATTTTGAAGACTTGTTTGCCGCGTTGTTCCAACCAACGGGCGAAGTCCCGAAAGAAATGTCCGACCGGGCCTTGCAGCAGCAGGATACGGTCGGCCGAATCGGTTAGGGTATGCAGGTTGCTTTTAATTCCAGCCATTATTATTTCTATATTTTTTGTCAGATAGTTTGGTGAGCGTCCTTGTATTATAAGCTATTTTTATACGTTATTTAAGCGAGCGCCACAGTTGGCGGATTTTGTTGAGTTGTTTGGATGGCCAGCTCTGTTTCAGTTTGCCGCTTTTCTGTATTTCTTTATTTTTTTTCAGTATGGCTGCAGCGGTGGCTGCATCCGTCATGGTTTGGTTGTCGGGATGGATGTAGAGCGGGTAGTGCAGGAGTGTGCCGGCAATCAGTTGCCATAATTCTAGCTTGCGTGTGCGGCGGGGGAGGGGGTGTTCGTCGCCAGTCAGGCCCCAGCCCGAATAAAACGGCTGGCCGTAGCAGTGGACGGCTTTGCCGCGCAGCAGGGCTTCGAAGCCTGTAAGCGAGGTCATGGTGTGGACTTCGTCGGTATGTTGCAGGCAGGTGAGGATGTCGGTTTCGGCGGCGGTTTGGTCGGCGTAACGGGCGCATTCTTCGGGCGGGACGGCACCGATGCGGTTGCCGCTGACGACATCCGGGTGGGGTTTGTAGATGATGTAGGCATCCGGATTGCGCTCGCGGACTGTACGCAGCAGGTCGAGGTTGCGGCAGATTTCCGGCGCGCCCAAGCGGATGGATGCATCGTCTTCAACTTGCCCTGGGACAAGCAGGATGCGTTTTTCAGACGGCCTTTGTGTTGTTTCGATGCGGCCGACGTTGTATTTGCTGATATTGGCTTCGATGAGTTCGCGTTGCAGGTTTTGCGCTGTTTCGCGGTCACATTCGTCGAAGTGCCGGTGTTGCAGGAAGTGTTCCAGCCTTGATGGGCGGGCAGGGTCGAAGTAGATGCCCATGTCGTCTATTACCAGCGACAGGGGGGGGACGAGGTTGGAGCCTAGTCCGACGGAACGGATAAAGCCGTCTTCCATGCGCAGCAGGGGCAGGTCGAGTTGTTCGGCCAAACGGATAACCGTTTCTTTGCCGCCGCCCCAGGCAAGCAGGCGTGCATCGGGCGGCAGGTTGATTTTCAACATTTTATCGGCCGTGGGGACAAAATGCAGGCGGCAGGCCGGGACGTTGAAGAACGGTTTGATAACCGCCCGTTTCCATAGGGATACGCCGATGCAGTAGAGGTTGCCGCGCAGGTATTCGTTCAGGTGGCGTGCGCGGGCGAGGTAGCCGATAACGTCGAAGATGGTGCCGCTTTGGCCTGTATTGGGGTTAATGTAGCGGCTGTATTGCAGGTAGGCGGCGGCAAACAGTTGGGTCAGCGTTCTGCCGGTGCGGCGGCCTGATTGTTCGAGTTTGGCGATGTCGGGATGGCGGTCGTCGCAAACGCCCCACCCGGCATACCAGGGCAGGCCGAAGGTGGTTACGGGTTTGCCGCACAGCAGGGCTTCAAAACCCATTTGCGAGGTAACGCAGTAGACTTTGTCGGTTTGTTGCAGGAGGGAAATCGGGTGGATGTCTTCGGCCAGCAGGCGGATGTTTTCTTGTTGCGCGATGTCGGTCAGGTATCCTTTGCGTTTGCCGCTCAAAACGTCGGGATGGGTTTTAATCCAGATTTCCGCTTGTGGGTTTTCCTGTAAGGCCGTCTGAAACATGGTTTGGAAGGTTTGTTCGTCCGCGCCGCCGTATTGGACAGCCATGTCGCCGGCGGTTTGGTCAATCAGCAGGACAATCGGTTTTTCAGACGGCCTTTTTGATGCGTCTGTTTCGGCAAAGTCTGCGGCATGGTTGTATTTGGACAGGCGGTTTCCGACAATCAGCCGCATGGCGGTTTCGGCTTGTGCGGAAAGTTCTGCGGGCAGGCGGTCGGCCTGCATGATGAGCTGTTCCAGACGCGAAGGTTGTGCGGTGTGGTAGTAGATGCCGATGTCGTCGATGATGAGGGACAAGGGCGGGTAGCCTTCGACGCCCAATCCGAGCGAGCGTAGGAAACCGTCTTCCAAGGCGGTGTAGGGCAGGTTGTGTGCGGCGGCAAATGCACGGGCTTTGTCCGCCGTCGGTTTGTAGCCCCAGCCGATGACGGTTTGCGGGGGTGTTGTTTTTTTCAGGTCGTAATCAGGCAAAAAGGCCGATAAATGGGGGGTGTTGCGGATGCCTCGGGAGAAGATAAGGGCGGTTTTCACTCTGTATGGGTTCTGATGGTTTGAAAATAGAAAAGAATGGCCGGTATGGTATGAGGCCGTCTGAAAAACCTTTCTGTGTCGGATACGGTGTTTTCAGACGGCCTTATCTATTATTGGATGTCTAAGGCCGGAAAGGATTTGACCAGGTCGTCTACCGCTTTGACCCGCAGCAGGAAGTCTTCCAGTTTGGCGAGCGGCAGTGCGCTGGGGCCGTCGCATTTCGCGCGGTCCGGGTCGGGGTGGGCTTCAAGGAACAGGCCGGCCAATCCCGTCGCCATGCCGGCCAAAGCCAGGTCCAATACTTGTTCGCGCCGTCCGCCGGAGGCGGCAGAGCCGGAATCGCGGGTTTGCAGGGAGTGGGTAACGTCGAAAATCAGCGGTACGCCCGGGCAGTTTTTCTTCATAACGCCGAAACCGAGCATGTCTACCACCAGGTTGTCGTAGCCGAAATTCGAGCCGCGTTCGCACAGAATCAGTTTGTCGTTACCGGCTTCTTTGAATTTTTCCACGATGTTCTTCATTTGCGAAGGGCTGAGGAATTGGGGCTTTTTGATGTTGATGACACGGCCGGTTGCCGCCATCGCCGCCACCAAATCGGTCTGGCGTGCCAAGAAGGCGGGCAGTTGCAGGACGTCGCATACTTCCGCCACCGGCGCGCATTGGTAGGGTTCGTGCACGTCGGTAATCACCGGCACGCCGAATTCGCGTTTGACGGCGGCAAAAATCTTCATGCCTTCATCCAACCCGACGCCACGGTAGGAGTGTACGGACGAGCGGTTGGCCTTGTCGAACGAAGCTTTGAATACATACGGGATACCGAGTTTTTCGGTAACGGCGGTATATTGTTCGCAGGCATAAAGCGTGGAATCCAGGTCTTCCAATACATTCAGTCCGCCGAATAGGACGAACGGTGCGTTGTTGGTGACGGTAATCGAATTGATGGATACGGTCATGTTGAATCCTGAGGAAATATTGGATAAAAATGTTTCGACGAAGTTTTCAGACGGCCTGAATGCTAGTCTTCATAACCATTCGGGTTGTTTTTCACCCAACGCCAGGCATCTTCCATCATTTGGGTCAAATCACGTTTGGTTTTCCAGCCGGTTTGCTGTTTGGTATAAGCAGGGTCGGCATATACACAGGCCAAGTCGCCTTCGCGGCGCGGCTTGATTTGATAAGGAATGGTCAAGCCCGAAGCAGCTTCAAAGGCGCGGACAATTTCCAACACCGAATACGCACGCCCCGACCCCAAATTCAGCAGGTGTACGCCTGGAACATGCCCTTTGGCCTTCATTGCGGCAACATGGCCTTCCGCCAAATCCACCACATGAATATAGTCGCGCATACCCGTGCCGTCAGGAGTCGGATAATCATCGCCGAATACGGAAAGAAACGGCAGTTTCCCGCCGGCCACTTGGCAGACATACGGCAGAAGGTTATTCGGAATCCCATTAGGGTGCTCGCCGATTAAGCCGCTTTGATGTGCACCGATAGGGTTGAAATAACGCAATAAAATCACGCTCCAACGAGGGTCGGCTTTTTGGATATCGGTCAAAATCCGTTCCACCATAGCCTTGGATGTGCCATAGGGATTGGTGGTGTCGCCGGGTTTCATGTCTTCCGTGTAAGGGACTTTTCCCGGGTCGCCATATACCGTAGCCGAAGAGCTGAAAACGATCTTGAATACGTCCGCCCTTGCCATTTCTTCGACCAACACCAAACTGCCCGACACATTGTTGTCATAATACTTGATCGGTTCGGCCACACTCTCGCCAACCGCTTTCAGGCCGGCAAAATGAATGACGGAATCGATGTCGTGCTCGGTAAAAATCCGCCGTAAAATTTCGCGATCGCGGATATCTCCTTGGTAGAACTGCACGGGTTTCCCGGTAATCTGCTGCAAACGCGGCAGGATTTTTACGGACGAATTGCTCAGGTTGTCTAAAATCACGACATCAAAGCCGGATTGAATCAACGAGATAACGGTGTGTGAACCGATAAAGCCGGTTCCGCCGGTCAGGAGGATAGTCATTTTAGCTCCGAAATGTAATTTTGGTAGTTTAGGTTGATATAAGTTTTATATTGTAAATGATATCACTAATTAAAATATAATTATAATGTAGTATCATTTTCAATGATTGTGCTTAACTCAAGAAGGTGTAGATGCAATTTTATGGGATTGATGCAGATCTGTCCTAAATCTCATACCAACTCCGCAAGATTGTAAGCTGCTGGAATGGCGTATCAAAGTTAAACTGACTTGTTGTTTCAGGATATACAATACCACTACTTTACTTGTCACACTATGTGTGCATCTGCCTTTATTGCATCCAGCGAAATAACTTTTGTCCAATTCAATAGTACTATTAAAAACTTCATCAGCCAAACTGTTCCACCGCAAAATCTGCACGGGCATCAGCCATCATTTGGTTTTGGCTGCCGATGAGGTTTTTGAGGGCCCTGTCGAGTTGGACGAAAGTCATTTCGGGGGACACCGCGAGGGCGGTCACAGTGAGGCAGGGAAAGTTGTTGTCTTCGGCATTCTGAAACGCAACGGACGGGTCTAGACTATTACTGTAAACAATGCCAAGCCCGATACTTTGATGCCTGTTATTATACAGAAAATCATGTTTGACAGTATTGTTTATACCGATAGCCTGAGCAGCTACGACAAACTGGACGCAAGCGGTTTTATCCATCACCGCATCAACCATTTCAAGGAATTTGCCGACCGTCAAAACCACATTAACGGTATTAAGAATTTTTGGAACCAGGAAAAACGTGTCTTATACAAATACAACGGAATTGATTGCAAATCTTTCTCTCTGTTTTTGAAAGAATGCGAATTTCGGTTTAACTTCGGCACACCGTTCCTGCAGCTTCAAACCCTGCGGGATTGGTGTGGAATCTAGGGTTAATCTAGTATAGTCCCAAAAATTATTATATAATCAGCATGGATGAGTTTGGCTATCTTATGTCGATCTCAGCGCATATTTTGTTGAATGACATAATAACAGGGAGCTGACGTAGATTGGCAGTTATGCTAGGCTACGAAAATGCAGATAAGCAATTGTAAATTAAGCAAGAGAGTTCAAAAGAAACTACTTGAATTTTTTGTGCTCCAAGTTACCGCCCGTTCTGCCGCCGATATTTTGCGCATGCAACCCAACTCCGCTATTTTTTCTACCGTAAAATCCGTATGGTCATCAGCCATCATTTGGCCTTGGCTGCCGATGAGGTTTTTAAAGGCCCTGTCGAGCTGGACGAAAGCTATTTCGGCGGACGGCGTAAAGGCAGACGTGGTCGCGGTGCGGCAGGAAAAGTGGTTGTCTTCGGCATTCTGAAACGCAACGGACGGGTCTATACCGTTGTGGTGGATAATGCCAAGTCTGATACTTTGATGCCCGTTATCAAAAAGAAAATCATGCCGGACAGCATTGTTTACACGGATAGCCTGAGCAGCTACGACAAGTTGGACGTGAGCGGTTT